>NZ_QWLD01000055.1 GCF_003600155.1 Nesterenkonia muleiensis
TTACAGAACAACCGTCGCTCTGGCGGCGTAAACCCCGAGGTCAACTAAACCGTCAGCAGACCCCCACCTACCGCGAACCCGACCGGGCCCAGGGCAAGAAGATGATGAACAACGTCATCACCAAGCTCTCCCGCGCTGTGCCCAAGGCCCTGACAGAGCTGACCACACTCGGGCGCACCCTGAAGAACCAGGCCCCCGACATACTGGCCTATTTCGATCACCCAAGAACCTCGAATGGTCCGACTGAAGCAATCAATGGGCAGCTGGAACACCTACGAGGCTCAACCCTGAGGTTCCGGAACCTCACCAACTACATCGCCCGATCCCTACTCGAAAGCGGAGGATTCAGACCACAACTACACCCTGGATTGTAAAGAGCCCCATAAAGTATGACGCGCGACATCAACACCCATACGCATCTCCTCCATGCCATGTATTAGTCATTGAGCAACACCGCTACTGGCCACACTCTCGAGGAAGTTGGGTAGCCACTCCACGACCTCGGGCACCGCGATCATAAAGATCAGGAACAGGAATGCAACAGGCAGAAACCACAACAGGGAACCGAACACATCTCTGAGGCTAATAGTCTGACCAAGATTGACTTCAGGATCCTTTGTAATGTTGTGAATAATGAACGACAAAATACCTACTGGAGGAGTAAGCATTCCGATTTCACCAAGCAAAACAATAAATACTCCGAACCAGAGGGGGTTGACATCCATCTCTACGAGCGTTGGTAACAGGATCGGGATAGTAAGCAACATCATAGAGAGAGTGTCAAAAAACATTCCCATAACTAAGTATAAAACGATGAGAAGACACAGAAAATTGAGTCGGCTGAGACCAAGTCCTGTTATACATTCAGTGATAGCAGTTGCCAAACCCGTAATTGACAATAGTCTTGTCAGCATTTCGGCACCGATAATTAGGAAAAAGATTGAGGCAGTCGAAGAGGCCGTCGCAACCGCTGCACGGGAGACCGTGCGCACCGGATTGCTCTTTCGTGTATACCATACGGTCAGCAACATCGCAGTAAACGCGGCGGCAGCCCCTGCCTCCGTAGGAGTGAATGCGCCGGAGAACATACCACCGAATAGAACAAATATAATCAGAGGAAAACCCCAGATTCCCGAGAGGGACTTAAATCGAAGTCCCCAGGTGACTCTCTCCCGCCTTCCGATCGACCCCTCGTCTCGTCCGAAAAGTCTTGGGGCGATAATTGCCAGAAAGACGATGAAGACGGCGAGTGTAACCGCAATGAGCAGCCCAGGAATGACCCCGGCCATCAGTTGAGGACCCACCGGCACTGACGCAATACCCGCATAGACGACAAGGAGAATCGATGGAGGAATGAGGCTTCCCGGCATTCCCGCTACCATTACGGTGCCTAACGCTAGGCGCTTGTCATATCCTGCCTTAAGCATCTCAGGGATTCCAGCTCGAGCAAGAGTGTAGGTCATACCGATCGTGGAACCAGACACGGACGCCAATCCGGCACCGGCTGCAGTAGTCCCGACACCGATACCCCCTGGCATCCAGGAGAACCAACGGTCCGTAGCCCTGTAAATACTCGCTGCCATACCCGAATGCGACAACAACATTCCCATGAAAATAAACATCGGCAACACCGAATATGTCCAAGAGGATACCGCGTTAAATGGCGCTGTCGATAAGATATTCATCATAGCCGGGATGCCCGACAGGGCGTACACGCCAACAACGCTTGGAATTGCCAACGAAAATCCTACGGGCACGGACATAAACATCAGAACGACCATCATCGCGACACTCCACATGCCGGCAACAGGACCGGACGGACTGGTAAAGAGCCCAGCAAGACAAACGACTAGAAGCAAGGCACACGCAAAAAGGGCTATCCTTCCGGGCTTACGTTTCACTCCTGGTGGGAACATCGCGCTTGACGCCCGCCCTGATGACGTCCCGACGCCTAGCTTCTCACGACTCTCCGCCGTATTTCCGTTCTGAGCAGGACTCGGGTCACTATCGTTCACGGAACTTATAATTGACATTACTTTAGATCCTTTATAGAGAACAAATGGGCTATATCGACCCAGCCTGGTTACATAAAACGACTCGATTATGAAGCTTATGAATTCCCTAAACTACATCGTTGCACTTTTCTAATCCTCCTCTTGAATTCGTTCATCAAGGCGCGCCGCTCCCGCCCTAACAGTGGCAAGAATCTCTACTATGTAGAGGATCGCGAGTATGCTAAAAATCAGTGGGACTAAAAAATACACAGGCCAGGTCACAATGTCAGTAACACCTGCTGTGCTTCTAATTGCCATGTTGTCTTTCGCCCTCTGGAAACCGAACCACGCGAAGCCGACACTAACCACCGCACCTAGCAGGTATGCAAAAACGTAGAATATTGCCTGGATTTTCTGATCCAAGGTCCCTACCAACAACGAAACACTTATGTGTTGATTCTTCACCTGAGCGGCGGGAATACCCAAGAGAACAATAGCTGGCAAGTACCAATAGGTAATAATTTCGTTCGCACCATAAAGAGGTGTGTCGAATGCGGAACGTAGGGTTGCATGCAGCATCACATGTAACATCATTCCAACCATGGCGGATGCGGCTAAAACTGACAATATTTTGTCCACACTAGCGTTCAGCAATCGAACCATAGAACTTGCCTTTCGTTCTAATTTGAATCAATTTCTCGCCTTGACGATTATGGACACTTTTTCACTGAAGACAAGAACGGGGATACTGCAAGCTTCAGTAGTCCTCCGCGATCCTGGACTACGGTCCATACGCGCGGCCCTTTCGACTTTAATACCTCTATGTAGAATTAACACGAATTAAATTATCGAGTTTTGTGATCATTAGAAATATTCATAACAGCCCTAATAATGTTATTATATCCTGTGCATCTGCAAAGGTTTCCACCTATTGCGACTTGAACTTCACTTTCGCTGGGTTCAAGATTCTTCGCAAGGAGGGCTCTGACAGACAAAACCATACCTGGAGTGCAAAATCCACATTGCATTGCCTGAGAATCCACGAATGCCTGCTGTACCTCATCGAGTGTCTCGCCGCCGCTTTCAACAGTCTCTATGTCAGCTCCATCCGCCTCGATTGCGAGAACACAACACGACTTTACGGTTTGTCCATCTAGGAGTACCGTACAGGCTCCGCAACTTGCACTCCGACAACCCACATGCGTGCCGGTCAGCCCAAGCCCATGCCGCAGATAGTCAACAAGAGGCGTTCCGGCATCCAGGACTGCCTCCTGCTGCTCTCCATTGACCCTAAGGGAAATATTGTGTGTCATCCTAGAACATCCTTGAAATTATCAGTTAATTCTTTAAGAATTCGGACTGCGTATTCCGCAGCCATGTTTCGCCTATATGCGCCAGGCGCATGCGCGTCACCGAAAGGACTCGATATCGACGCAAGGACAAGTCGTCTGACTGCAGCTGCATCTGCGTCGAACAACTCTTCACCCAAGAGATTAGGACTCGGGGTGGCTCCACCAATACAAAGGACTCGCTCATCAGCACAAACTGATCCCGCTATAGTGAGAATTGGCGGAGCACCCTGCACGCGGGTAAGACGCAGGAAATGCGCACGCCGAGTCTCGTCTCGGGAGATCTCTACTGCTTCAATGACTTCACAACGTTCCAGGAGCGTGGCACGTTCACCTGTTATGAAACTTCGGATTGGAATGCGCCGTCGCCGACCTGCACGCCAAAGCACTACTAGGGCGTCAACTGCAGTAAGAACTGACAAGTAGTCGGCACCCGAATTTGCGAATGCTACTACCCCGCCCATCGTTCCGCGATTTCGCACCTGCATGTCACCGACCCCGCGAGCAGAAGCCGACAGAACAGGACAGTGAGTGTTCACGTGGTGACTTTCAGCGATCTCTGTATGAGTGGCGCTTGCACCTATAACTATGTAGTCGTCCTTCAGATGTATGCCCTGAAGCTCTTCGACGCGACCCAAGGATACGATGCAAGAAGTGCTCCATTCCCTGCGATTCAAATAAGGCATAGCAGTCATACCGCCAGCTAAAAAGAGGGCATCCGAGGCGGAGTGCTGCATGATGCTGTCGACATCCTGTAGCCGGAGGGGCCGGTAGAAGTCGATCTCGGTACTTCCCTCTTTGGCATTTGAGATAATCATGTATTTTCACTTTCAAAAGCGCTCCATACCCTTGCAGGTGTAAACGGAACGGTCGTGAGTCGAACATCCCTCTCCGGGGCGTACCCGGCAAGTGCATCCTCGATCGCGGCTGCAATCGCCGGGGACGGAGCGCTAATGCCAGATTCCCCTACCCCCTTGACTCCTCCTTCAGTGAAAGGCGAGGGCGTCGAACAATGTCCGAGAGTAATTGGAAACCATTCCCGTGCGGACGGAATGGTATACTCACGGAGACTTGGGCACGCGGGATTTCCATGGTCATCATACCGATATTCCTCATACAGAGCCGCCCCAACACCTTGCATTACTGCTCCATGAAGCTGCGCTTCAGCTAGTGTCGGATTAATCACTTCCCCACAGTCATGCACAAATGCGAAATCCAGTATCTCAACTCCGCCTGTAGCGGGATCAACCTCGACGACACATGCCGCGGCACCAAAAGACCAAGTGGGATACTGATTATAAAGACCAGTTCGATCAGGCTGATGGTGGACATTCTTCATCTTGAACGATCTGGTTGATTCGAGATTCGGCTCTATTCCCTCCATCAGGGGACCATGAGGATTCCGGTAGATCTCAGCAGAAACTTCGGCGATAGTTGTCGTCCTACTTGTTTCATAGGAACTGATCAAACCACGAGAAAAGGTGAGACTGCTCTCCGACACTTCTAGAAGGCGCGCCGCCACAGTATCTAGTTTGACCCGGCAATCCGAAGCTGCCAAACGAGCCGACGTCCCCCCAATCGTAACGCTACGAGAGCTATAATTGCCATTACCATGTGGGCAGGATAGAGTATCGCCTTGCACGACCATTATGTGGTCGATATCAGTACCGAGCGCGTCGGCTACTATCTGAGCCAGACCAGTCTCATTACCGCCGCCAGGGGAGGTCACGCCCGTAAGCACGGTCGTGAATCCGCGAGGGCTTATACGTACCGTAGTACTGTCTGTTCCTCCCATGAGGCTTCCCGGCCGTGAGGACCCTTCTGGTGTGAGTTCATGGGCAATACCTAACCCAATAACACGGCCCGCATTTGCAGCTTTCATTCTCCGCTCTTCAAAGGTCTCATTTCCAATTAAATTGAGCACATGATCTAGGGTGCCATGGTAATCTCCCGAGTCCATGATCCACCCACACGGCAGTTGGTAGGGAAATTGGTCCGAGGTAATGAAATTTCGACGCCGTACATCAGCACCAGAGATGCCACTGATATTTGAAACCTCATCAATTATCCGCTCCAGAAAATAGGTTGCTGCTTCTTTGCCATAGCCCCGGTATGCCTGCCATGGTCCCAAATTGGTGACTGCTCCACGTAGATGGACGTGCACATTAGGGATGTCGTAAGATCCGGGGATACATCCCGCTGTGACTATCGCCATGAGGTAGCCGGCGAATGTTTGTGGGGCGCCAAGGTTAGCTTCAAGTTGGACATCGAGCGACTCGATGATTCCGTCATCGTTAAAAGAGACTCCATATTCACAGGCAATATGCCGTGAGTGACCGGCTGCAGGTAGTGCTTCATGGCGTTCCTCAACAAACTTCACAGTGCAACCAAGCCATATAGCCGCCCACGCCGTGAGGATATCTTCAGGAAATATGGGAATTTTTCCGCCAAATGCCCCACCTACGTTCGGCTGGATGACTCTAATTCTTGAGTCATCCAGCCCGAGAACCCCGCCCAACTGCGTTTTGAGCACATGCGGACTTTGAGTAGACGCCCAAACGGTCAAAGATCTAGTCCAGCGGTCCCACTGAGCAATGGTCCCCCGTGGTTCAAGTGACGTCGGGACAATGCGACCACATTCGAGGCGACCATGGGACGTCAGAGGGGCTGAAGTCGTTCCCTGGATCTCTCCGACGGCATTTAGATTAATGCTACCGCGCTCAAACTCCCAGTCGACCATCAAATTGTCATTCCAGCCAGACTCAACTAATGGCGCGTTTGGTGCGAGCGCTTCATGGACTGAAACAACTGGAGTGCGTACGAGATATTTCACTTCAATCACGTCGATGGCACGCGCCGCTACCCGTGCATCCTTGGCCACAATTGCAACTACTGGTTCACCCACATAACGCACGGAATCGACCGCGAGCGGGTAACGGTCCGACTGCTTAACCGTCAGAAATTCGAAGGCACCTGTCGGCCCAATCTTTAGACTATGTTCTACGGTGTCCTCACCAGTTATAATCAGTTCGACGCCCGGCAGTGAACGCGCAGTCGAGGTATCTATTTGCGTAATGGAGGCCGATGCGTGTGGGGAACGTAATATAGCGAGGGTGCGAGTATCTGGCGGACTAATATCGTCCAGAAATACCCCCCGCCCAGCAGCAAGAACCGAGTTGTTCATACCCGTCACCCGTCGACCAACGTAAGTGTTCTCAGTAGATGACCTAGTGGTTGTCACGCCTGGCGTTTGATAGCCAGTTTCAAAGGTGTCCGACATAATGGTGCAACCTTATCTATTAGGAATCGTAAAGGTCATTAACGTCCACGAATCAGCAGGGTCACTGAAATTGGTTTTCAGCGTCGGCGTCAGCGAGGACAAAAGCCACAAGGCATGGTTCATTGGTCCTATTCGACCAGGCATGATTTGTCCCCCGCTGAATGATCATATCGCCAGCGCTCACCTGTATGTCGTCTTCATCGAGCAGCATTGTAATGCTTCCCTCCAGAACAATGCCGAAATCCACCGTTTGCGTTTTATGCATATAGGGATGTCTAGCACCTGTCGCATGTTCACTCTCGGCACCCATCTCGGCAAAAACATCCCTGCCATCTATTCGTTTCACTGTTTGCACGGGCTCCGGATCAAATTGAACGACGCGGAACTTTACACCCCCTGAATCAGGCTTGAGGGTGAACGTCTCGTCCGGGTTCTGTTGACCGTCCTCGATGATACTGGCGGGCACTTTGGAGATCTGCCAGAGGTCAGTCATGGCCACCGGCCGATGATCACGATGGAAAATCCGCTCTGCCAACGTGTCAGAGGAAACACGAGCAATGCCGTCTGCACCTTCTTCTGTTACCACGACGCGAACTGGCTTAATCTTCATAATACTCCTCTAAAATTGGCATTTAATAATTAAATTACCGAATATTTATCGAAAACAATTTATCTACATTATCTATAATATTTAAGTATTATATTCGGCCGCAGGAAACACCGTACCTTCGGCGCTACCAAGTAACGCACTTGAACCATCAAGGTACTTAACAAACCCACAAATGCTGACAGTGTCCCCATCCTCTAGATAGCCTCGCGGGCCATTAGGCGTCGCAATCATCTCTGTTGCATCGCTTGTTATTTCAAGAAGAGAGCCAGCCGTAGTTGGATCAGGGCCGCTGACGGTGCCCGAGGCAAAAAAGTCGCCCGTGCTCAGCGGTGCACCATTAACCGTTGTGTGTGCAAGCATTTGCGCTGGTGACCAGTGCATTAAGGAATAGGGTGGGCGACTCACAATTTTTCCATTGATCACTACTTCCAGGTCTATGTTGAGACCCCAATGTTCACCACCTTTTAGATAGCTAGCCAATTCAGGGTCAGACGCGCTTGGCACTTCATTCCTTGCATGATTTAAGCAACTTAGTGGCGTAATCCAGGGTGAAATAGTTGTGGCAAATGACTTCCCAAGAAATGGCCCAAGCGGCACATATTCGAACTGCTGAATATCTCGCGCTGACCAATCGTTGACTAGACACACGCCAAACACATACCGATCAAACTCATCAATGGAAACAGATTCTCCAAGGCGACTAGGCGTGCCTACGACGAAACCTACCTCTGCCTCAAGGTCGAGCTTCTGCGATGGGCGAAACTTGATTCCGTCTTTATCCTGAATGAGACCAGAAGGGCGACGAATAGGTGTACCGCTTTGCACGATGCTACTTGACCGTCCATGATAGCCAATAGGTAGCGCGTGCCACGCCTTGGGCAGCTCAGGATTGTGGGGACGAAATATGCGTCCGACATTCTCTGCATGCTCACGTGAAGCGTAAAAGTCGACGTAATCTGCCATACGAAATGGGAAAAGCACCTTGAAGCCCGGTTGGACTTCGCTCGCGTTTTTGTCTGCCAACGCCGTCAAAGCTACAAAGTGGGCCGCCTGCCAAGTCTCAGGGCCCGCCCCCAGGAGCATACTTAGATCCTCGGCGCGAAAACAGTCCCTAACCTCGGACGGGATGCAGTTTGACTGATCAGCTGAATAGGCTCCAAGGTCAATTATCCTGCCATGTCGCTGAGCTAGAAGTGTGCGGCGATCCCCAGCAATTTCTGCGGCACCCAGTGCATATGTTTTGTCGGCCAGGGTCATCACTTGGCCCGACTTCCCTGGGAACTCGAACTTTCTTTCTTCCTTCTGTCTACCCGCATCAACTCCCCTTTACTTTACATATCGGTACAGTAAAGTAAAGGGGAGTTTTTCTCCGAAGTCAAGAGGACCCGAAGGTGGCAAACGATGCCTTGCATGCTTTCAGGCGATTTCGGACCCCTCGTTCTCTGATGTTTCGGATCCTTAGAGCGTGCGCCGGTAGGTCATGGTCGGCGGGCTGGGCGGGTGTCCCATCGGTGGGTTGT
>NZ_QWLD01000023.1 GCF_003600155.1 Nesterenkonia muleiensis
ATAATATCCAAATACCAAATACGCCTTTTATACAATCCCCATGAAGTAGAAGAATCCCTTGGTAAGATCAAAGAAAGAACTTTTTCTTCCTCCGTAAAAAATTCTTCTAAAAATTCTGAACCTAATCTTTTCAAAAAAGAACGTACAGTACTTTTGTGTTTACGAGACAAAGTTCTAGCACAAGAAAGTCGAAGTATATACTTTATTCGATACAAACTTTTTTTTCTTGAAGAGCCACTATAATAATGAGAAAGATTTCTGCATATACGTCCAAATCGATCAATAATATCCGAATCGGATAAATCGGCCCAGACCGACTTACTAACGGGATGTCCTAATACGTTACAAAATTTCGCTTTAGCCAAGGATCCAACCAGAGGAATAATTGGAACTATGGTATCGAATTTTTTAATAATATTCTCTATTAGAAATGAATTTTCTAACAATTGACTCCGTATTACTGAAGAATTTAGTCGCACACTTGAAAAAAAACCCATAAAGTCAAGGGAATGGTTTGATAATCGATTGATATAGATTTTTCTTGGTTGAGACCACACAGAAAAATTACATTGCCAGAAATAGATAATGTAATATTTCCATTTATGCATCAGAAAAAATGTACCTTTTGAAGCCAGAATTGATTTTCCTTGATACCTTCTGTTGAGACATTCGAGTAATTAAACGCTTTACAATTAGTAAACTGTATTTCTTGTCACCCGAATTTTCCAACAAAATCGATTTATTTAAACCATGATCATATGCAAATGCATAAATATATTCCTGAAAAATAAGTGGATAGAAAAAGTTATGTTGCCAAGACCTATCTAGTTCTATATGTCCTTGGAATTCTTCCATTTCAATTTAGACCGAAAACAAAAGTAAAAATAGAGGGTTTCTTGGGTTATCAAATGATACATAGTGCGATACAGTCAAAACAAAGTATTTTATTATGAAATAATAGATACTTCGGAGATGGGTAAATTCATCAGCGGACTCTCTCTTTTTTTTCCATCTAATTGGTTTTTATTTTGTTATAAGATAAAAAAAGAAGATGGTTAGAAATCCTTTATTTTTTCAACCCAATCGCTCTTTTGATTTTGGAATAAAGTAGTTTATCAATATACTATTTCTTCTACACATTCATTTCCATCCTCTTATGGAGAACGGATAATTGAATAGTTAGGATTCACTATAAAAAACAAAGTATCTACTCGTGGTAGAATCCTTTCCCACATCAGTCACTAATTTATTTTAACGTCTAATTAGATCGGGAAATCATTCAAATTATGAAGATAAACTCGTTGTTCTTTCTTTCCCCAGAATTTGAACCATAGGGCTCGATCCATTTATTCAATCGACCCAACCTTTAATTCATTTCGTTCCCTTTCAAGAATTCAAATAGAATTTTGTACCAATTTGGTAAGAATGAAATATTCTCCGAAATTTATATTGCTACGACATGCTCTTTTTTCCATTCATTTCCTTTCAGGATCAGTCGTGGTCTTCTAAACTCTACCGATGATGTA
>NZ_QWLD01000021.1 GCF_003600155.1 Nesterenkonia muleiensis
CGGCGAGCTCACGCCCGCCATCACGCCTGAAGTGGGTCCCGCTGGCGGGCCAAGCCCGCTCAGTCCCTGACCTGGCCCGCACAACCGCTCCAGCGTCTGCGCGTGTCCCGGAGGTCAGGGGCCGCCTCGGCGAGCTGGCGCTCGCCTTCATGCCTGAAGGTGGTGTCGCGCCTACGGCGCTGAAACCGTCAGGTTCCTCAGGAGTCTTTCAGTCCGGGGACCTGAATAGACTTTCCCGCTGCGGCCACCCGGCCATCCTTGATACCTGGCAGGGCGGGGGCTTCACCCTGCGGGGTAATCGCCTTGATCTCCGCCTGAAAGAGCTTGCGCACCGAATCCTCACGGATCTCCTCAGCCATAGCCTGGAAAAGCAGATAGCCTTCTCGCTGGTACTCCACCAGCGGGTCACGCTGAGCCATTGAGCGCAGACCGATCCCGGACTTGAGATAATCCATCTCGTAGAGGTGGTCCTGCCACTTCTGGTCGATCACCGACAGCAGTACACGGCGCTCAAGCTGACGCAACGGTTCAGCGCCAACCTCTGCTTCCTTGGCCTCGTAGGCGATCTTGGCGTCGGAGATGATCTCTCTCTTGAGCAGCTTCGCGGAGAGCTGGTCGATCCCGCCGGCCTCCTCAATGAGATCCTCAATCTCAAGAGTGATGGGATAGAGGTCAGCCAATTCCTCCCAGAGGCCCTCCAGGTCCCAATCCTCAGAGGATGAGGCGATCGTCTTCTCATCGATCATCAGTGAGATCGCGTCCTCAATAAAGTACTGGACCTTCTCATGGACGTCGTCGCCCTCAAGGATCCGGCGGCGGTCGGAGTAGATGGCCTCCCGCTGGCGGTTCATCACGTCGTCGTACTTCAGCACGTTCTTGCGCTGCTCGGTGTTCTGAGACTCCCGCTGCTGCTGGGCCGAGGCGATGGCGCCGGAGACCATTTTGTGCTCCACCGGCACATCGTCGTCGAGCACCGAAGACTGCATCAGCCGCTGGGCAGCCTGCTGGTTGAACAGGCGCATGAGGTTATCGGTCAAGGAAATGTAGAACCTGGACTCTCCGGGGTCGCCCTGGCGCCCGGAACGGCCGCGCAGCTGGTTGTCTATACGGCGGGACTGATGGCGCTCGGTCCCCAGCACATAGAGACCCCCGGATGCCCGGACCTCCTCAGCCTCGTCCTCGGTCTCAGCCTTCGCACGGGCGAAGACCTCATCCCATTTCGCCTCATACTCCTCGGCCTGCTCCTCAGGATCGAGGCCGAGCTTCTCCATCTCGTGGACGGCCTTGAACTCAGCGTTGCCGCCGAGCATGATGTCGGTACCCCGGCCGGCCATATTGGTGGCCACGGTGACCGCGCCCTTGCGTCCTGCCTGCGCCACGATCGCAGCCTCACGCTCGTGGTTCTTCGCATTGAGCACCTCGTGGCGGATGCCCTGCTTGGCCAGCAGCTTGGAGAGGTACTCGGACTTCTCCACCGACTCTGTGCCAACCAACATCGGCTGGCCCTTGCGGTGCCGTTCGAGAATGTCCTTGACCACCGCATCGAACTTGACGACCTCATTGCGGTAGACCACATCGTTGTGGTCCAGCCGCTGCCGGGACCGGTTCGGCGGGATCGGGACGACGCCCAGCTTGTAGGTGGACATGAACTCAGCCGCCTCTGTTTCGGCGGTACCTGTCATGCCGGAGATCTTTGCATACTGCCGGAAGTAGTTCTGCAGGGTCACGGTAGCCCTGGTCTGGTTCTCCGGCTTGATGCGCACCTCTTCCTTGGCCTCGATCGCCTGGTGCAGGCCCTCATTGTAGCGGCGGCCTTTGAGGATACGTCCGGTGTGCTCATCAACGATGTGAACTTCGTTGTCAACCACCACGTAGTCGGTGTCGCGCTTGTACAGCTCCTTAGCGCGGATGGAATTGTTCAAGTACTGAATCAGCGTGGTGTTCTGGGTCTCGTAGAGATTCTCGATGCCCAAATAGTCCTCGACCTTGTCGATCCCGGTCTCCAACACCCCGACGGTGCGCTTCTTCTCATCGACCTCGTAGTCCTCCCCCTTCTTCAGGGTCTGGACCAGTTTCGCGAAATCGGTGTACCAGCGGGAGATATCACCGCTGGCCGCACCAGAGATGATCAGCGGGGTACGGGCCTCATCGATGAGGATGGAGTCAATCTCATCGATAATCGCGTAGTGATGCCCTCTCTGCACCAGATCGTCCAGCGAGGCGGCCATATTGTCCCGCAGAAAGTCAAAGCCGAACTCATTGTTGGTCCCGTAGGTGATGTCCGCGGCGTAGGCCTCACGCCGCTGAACGGGTTTGAGGTTGTTCACGATGACCCCGGTGGTCAGCCCCAGGAACCGATAGACGCGGCCCATCAGGTCGGCCTGGTACTTGGCCAGATAGTCGTTGACCGTGACCACATGCACGCCTTTGCCGGAGAGCGCGTTGAGGTACGCCGGAGCCGTGGCCACCAGCGTCTTGCCCTCACCGGTGCCCATCTCAGCGATGTTGCCCAGATGCAGGGCCGCGCCACCCATGATCTGCACATCGTAGTGGCGCTGCCCCAGAGTTCGGTCGGCAGCCTCCCGGACTGCGGCGAAAGTCTCTGGCAGCAGTGAGTCCAGAGATTCGCCCTCGGCCAGTCTCTCCTTGAAGCGCTCGGTCTCCTGACGCAGTTCGGCGTCAGAGAGTTCCTTGAACTCATCCTCTAGCAGGTTGACCGCATCGGCATAACCGCGCAGCCGCTTGAGGATCTTCTTCTCCCCGGTCTTGAGGACTTTTTCGAGCAGAGTGGGCATAAAGGCGGCGTCTCCGTGAGAGTGTCTACATCGTCAACATGCCAGTGTATGCCCGTAAGCCCGTCTGGGCTAACCTGTGACCCACCAGCGGGGCACTTCGACAGAGTGTGCCCCGCTGGTGAGACAGGACTCTAACCGACCTTCACGTGGGACAGCGTGGTCCCGTTGGAAGCTCGGTAGGGACGCTCCTCGGTCTCAGAGCTCTCCGCCTGCCGCTCCGGATCCAGCGAGATCACCCCGTAGGTCCACCCGCGGCGGCGGTACACAGCAGAGGGCTGGCGGGTTTCTGCGTCCATGTAGAGGTAGAAGTCGTGCCCGAGCAGCTCCATGGCGTCCACGGCGGCGTCGACGGTCATCGGTTCGGCAGGGAACACCTTTCGCCGGATGCGGATGGGCTCCTCCCAGTCATCGGTCTCCGGAGGGAGATCGTCGGCTGCCTCGGCATCGAGGACCTGCTCGTAGAGGGGGCGGTCGGGGTCCACCGGCGTCAGCCCGGCCAGGGCCTGGCCCACCGACTGGGCGGGCTGACCGAGGGTGCCGTTGCCGCGGGCTTTAGACTTCTTCTTGTCCCGGGTGCGGCGAAGCCGCTCACAGAGCTTGTCCCAGGCGATTTCGAAGGCAGCGAACTTGTCCTCGGACTGAGCCTCTGAACGGATGATCTTTCCACGGCCGATGACGGTGAGCTCCACGGTGATCGTGGTGTCGGAGCGGCGGTGAGCCTTGCTGCTGGAGACCTTGACCTCCATCCGCTGTCCCTTGTCCGAGAGCTGCTCGACCTTGTCGAGTTTGGACTCAATATGTTCTTTGAACGCTGAGGGGATGGTGATGTTGCGGCCGGTGTAGGTGGTCTGCAGAGTCATGATGGTCCTCCTTGGCGTCCGTCCTGCGGTTGTCACAACAACGGCTCGAGGACTCTGCGCTGAGCCCACCGTCGCTGCGATGGGTCTCTATTCTATGCACCCATACTTCACCGTATTCCGTCACCGCCGATTTCGGAAGTCCCGGTCCTCAATTCGTCGCTGAGCTGACGTGACTCCCCAAATAGGTTCAGCCTGAGGAGCCGCGGCCAGCACCGCAGCGCCATGGACCGCAGCCCCGGCGGCGGCCAGCAGACCATAGAGCCCGTGAAGTGTGGCTCCTGTGGTGAGCACATCATCAACCAGAAGCACATCAGCTCCCTGCAGCCGCGGCTGGCTCCCCGGGGCCAGGCCGAACTGTGACATGGCCTTCCGCCTCAGGACTTTGGAACGGCCCTTCTGCCCCGAGCGTCCTGGCAGGGCCTCCAGAACGCTCCCGGTATGCCGCAGCAGATGACCCGCCGGCGTGATTCCGGCCGGAAGCACCTGACCGGTCTCCGCCTCGCCGAGAAGCTCCTGCAGAGGGCTCCGCCCCCGCCGCAGCCGTGCCCGCGGCGAGGCCGGGGGCCAGATCAGCAGCGCCTCCGGCCTCGGGAGCACCGCACCTGCTGCCGCGCAGACAGCCCCTGCCAGCGCCGGCGCCAGAACACGGGACAGACGGACCCGCTCGTGATCCTTGAAAGCGACGACGACGTCGGCCACCAGTGTCCGGTAACGTGCAGCGCTGATCACCGGCAGCACATCCACACCAGTGCGGTCCGCCTCCAGGACGGGCAGCGCCTGAGCCCCGCCCTCGGCGCGGAAAGGCCGGCGCATCAGCAGCCGAAGATCATGGTGACAGTCTCCGCACAGGTCAGTGCCGGAGGCCCGGCAGCCCACGCACCATGTGGGAGCCACCAGGTCCGCTGTCTGATGGGCAGCGCTGCGCAGAGCAGCGCCTGCTCCGGAGAACCAGAGCCGGTCCAGCCCGCTCAGCAGTCGATTCCCACGTTCGGCCATCCCCTCAGCATGACGGAGGCGGGTCAGCAGCCGCCAGCCCCGGCCCAAGCCTGTGGAAAACGTGCTAGCCCGAGTAGCTCAGGTCCCGGACGTCGTCGTCTATCTCCTGCTGATGAGGTGAGTCCCCGACGAACTGCAGGATGCCGTAGTCCTGCTGCTCCAGGTACACCGAATCCCGCCCCTCTCCCACGGAGACATTCAGCACCCCCGTGACCGCTTCATATGGCGGTTCTGCACTGCCGGAGACATTGATCCGTTGCATGTACCTGGGCTCCACCTCGTCGTCCGAGTCCTGCGGCCTCCAGACGAACACCTCATCGTTATTCGACCAGCGGACCTCACCGATCTCTACCGCGTCGTCGGGGTGAAGACGGTGGTGCTGGCCCAAGCTCCAGGGAGCGCCGGCGGAACCCTCCCGCTGCACTGGAGCAATATAGAGGTTGCGCACCCCGGCATCGTCCACCACCAGTGCTGCGCGCGTACCGTCCTGGGAGATCCGCAGGGAGGTGACCTCCCTGCCCGCGATGAAGTCTGCGGTCACTGCCACGGAGCCTTCCTCAGGATCCTCATAGTTGAAAGCCCGGATGGTCGGCTCTCCGTCTTCATCGTGGGTCACCGTCCAGGTCCAGCCGAAGTTGTCCATAGACGGTCTGGTCATCGTCTCAGACTCCACCAGCAGCTCGGGCTCAGAGGCGTCGGTGCGCACGTGGTAGAGCGCGTCGAGATCGCCGGACATCACAGCGACCACCTCACCCTCAGCCTCGGTGGACACCGCAGGGAACCTGGGTTGGATCCCGCTGAGGTCGGGCATTCCCGGCACAGTGGAGGTGTCTGTGCTCAGCTGCCAGATCAGCTGGTCACCCTGCACTCCAATCTGCCGCTCCAAGGCGCTGGGGTCACTCTGGATCTGTGCAATCTGCTCGCTCTCCGGAACGTCGAGTGGATCCCCGCCCACGGTCAGCTCCACCCGGTGCACTGCGCTCAGCTGGTGCAGCGCCATGCTCAGCTGGTGGTGCATCAGCGCCAGCTCGTCGTCGCTGACTCCAGCGGTCAACGACGAGTCCAGTTCGACTGTGGCGACATTCTCGTTCACCGTCACCGAGGATGCGCCCACCCCGCCGTTCTCCTCCTCAGGCTCGCCGAAGGCGGAGATGACTCCAGGCGCCAGCCACGGCACGGGGCCTGTGAGCACTCGGTTGACCAGCTCCGTGGACTGGCTGGGCAGGTTGGGCAACCAGCGCACATCCGGGACTGCGTAGCGCCGCTGCGGATCGTAGAAATACAGCGTGAACTCGCTGTACACCATATCGAAGGCCACCTCGTCGAGGATCTTGGCATCGGGGGCGTTGCTGATCCGCCATTCACCGTCAACCTCTTCGACCTCAAAGGTCTCACTGGTGGGGTCGTTCGACCGGATGATGCTGCCGCTGCCGTCTACTCTCGCGTCCACATTCAGCTGCACGTTGTACACATACTCACCGGCAGCGTCGATGCTGATGTTCCCCTCGGAGTAGACCAGTGTCTGGTTCCGCGGGTCCCATTGGCCGGCGAACTCCTCGGTGAGGTACTCCCTGGCCACCGCGTGATCATCGGCGGCCCCTGCTCCTGCGTCGATGAACCCTTCGATGATGTCCTCAGGAGACGCACCGGGCTGCGGGGGCTGCGGATCCGGGCCGTAGTCAGGGGCCTCACGTTCTGACACCTCGGCAGAGCCCACCTCACCGTCAATGGGCAGGGTGGGCGCGCAGGCAGTGAGCACCAGGACAGATGTCACCAGTACACCGAGGAAGCGCCACACGCGGTCCCGCATCAGTGGCCACCGTTTCGGTAGAGAGCCTGCTCGGTGACCCTGTCGTGGGCGATCTCCCCGGTGATGAACTCTGCCTCTGCGCTGATCTGGTTGCGCTGATGGACCCCGTAGCTGGGCGGAAGCGGCAACGGGGAGGTTCCATAGGGAACCTCCTGGCGGCGCGGCAGCACCAGCCGGAAGCACGACCCCTGACCCTGCTGGCCCCAGGCGTCGAGACTTCCCTGGTGCAGCCGGGTGTCCTCTGTGGCGATGGCCAGGCCAAGCCCGGAACCACCGGTGCTGCGGGCACGGGCAGGATCCGCGCGCCAGAAACGGTCAAAGACATGGGCCACCTGATCGGGAGACATCCCCACACCATAGTCCCGCACAGCGACCGCCACCGCAGTGTCACTGGATTTCAGGATCAGGTCCACCGGCTGCCCCTCAGAGTGCTCGATGGCGTTGTTGACCAGGTTGCGCAGAATCCGGTCAACGCGGCGGCGGTCAACGTCGGCGATGAAGTCGCTGCTGTCCTCCGGCACCACCATGTGGAGTGCGACCCCGGCCCGCTCGGCAAGCGGTACCGCGGCGGTCAGCACATCCTCGGCCAGGGCCCAGAGGTCGACCTCGGAGAGCGCCAGCTCCGCTGCCCCAGCGTCGAAGCGGGACATCTCCAGCAGGTCGGCCAGAAGCGCCTCGAAGCGCTCCACCTGGTGGTGCAGCAGTTCGGTGGACCGCTGGCTGATGGGGTCGAACCCCTCTCGAGACTCATACAGCGTGCTGGCGGCCATGCTGACCGTGGTCAGCGGGGTGCGCAGCTCATGGGAGACATCTGAGACGAAGCGCTGCTGCATCTGGGAGAGGTGGGCCAGCTGGGTGATCTGCTCCTGCAGGGTGGAGGCCATCCGGTTGAAGGAGAGGCCCAGCCTGGCAATCTCGTCCTCGCCGACCACCGCCAGCCGCTGATCCAGCTGACCGTCAGCGATCCGCTCGGAGACTTCCGCCGCCTGGGAGACCGGTCTGACCACCGACCGCGCCACCCATGCGGCGATGAGCATGTTCATGATCAGGATGGCCGCCGCGGCGATGGCGAAGACCCGGAACGCGAGGTTGACGTTGTCCTGCACCGATGAGAAGTCGTAGACCAGGAAAATCCCATAGAGCGGGCCGGCGGGCATCTGGATGCTGACGCCGAAGGCCACCCCGGGCAGCACTGCGTTTTCTTCAGTCTGGATGCCCACAGGCTGCCAGTTCAGCCGCTCCGCCCCACTGGCCAGCACCGCATTGCGCAGCTCCGGGCTGATCACGTCCTGGGAAATCCGCTGAGTGGTCACCGGCATCACCGGAAGATGCTCAACGCCCTCCTCCAGGGGCATAAAGACGATATCGCGGCGCAGGGCCGAGGACCCGCCCACGTTGTCGAAGATCTCCCGCACCTCCTCCTCCACGCTGGCCGATTCGGAGGTTTCGATCACCTCGAATGACCTGCGGGCCTCGTCGAGCTCGGCCGTGGCCTCTGCCTGCACCTGGTCCATGCGCTCCTGGTAGAGGCCGGTGGTGACCTGCTGAACCAGAAAGTAGGCGATCAGCCCGGAACCGACCAGCGTGATCACACCGGTGAAGAAGACCGCCCGCATCATCAGCGAGCGCGCCCAGAACTTCGACAGCCTGCCTACTCGCCGCCCGAAGGTGATCTGCGGAACGGCAGCGGTAGCAGTGTCGTGGGCATCGTCTGCCGGCTGGCCCGCAGCGGACTCTGTGCTCTGGTCAGTAATGGTGCGGTACTCCTCAACCACCGGCCTTGTAGCCAATACCCCGCACCGTCTGGATGATCTCCGGGTTCTCCGGATCCTTCTCCACCTTCGAACGCAGGCGCTGGACGTGGACATTCACCAGCCGGGTGTCCGCCTGGTGCCGGTACCCCCAGACCTCCTCCAGCAGCATCTCCCGGTTCCACACCTGCCAGGGCTTCTTGGCCAATGTGGAGAGCAGGTCGAACTCCAACGGAGTCAGCGAGATCTTGGTGTCACCGCGGCGCACCTCATGGCCAGCCACGTCAATGGAGAGGTCTCCTATGGTCAACGTCTCCCCGTCGGGGCGGGCGACAGGTTCGGGGGTGCGCAGCCGCGCCCGCACCCTGGCCACCAGCTCAGCAGGCTTGAACGGTTTGGGCACATAGTCATCGGCGCCGGCCTCGAGGCCGCGGACCACATCGGCGGTATCGGACTTGGCGGTGAGCATCACGATGGGGGTGTCGGCCTCGTCCCGGAGCTCCCGGCAGACCTCGATGCCGTCTTTGCCCGGAAGCATCAGGTCCAGCAGCACAAGGTCGGGGTCAGCGGCCCGGAAGGCCTCCAGCGCGCCGTCGCCGGTGGCGCAGAAGGTGGGTTCGAAACCGTCATTGCGCAGCACAATGCCGATCATCTCGGACAATGCCTCATCGTCGTCGACCACTAGTATCTTGGCCTTCATAGGCTGGTCCTCCTTGCTCCTGCTGACCCGGGAGAGTGCGCCGCCGAAGACCCGCGCGCACCCATTGATCTCCCAGGATATATGAGGCAGTAGAGTTGTACCCGGACATGGGTGAGATCGTGGAGAAGCGGGGTGGCATGAGCACGACGACGACGCCGTCCGCGGTCGCTTCTGCCCGTCCAGGTGCGGTCTATCCGCTGCGGCCGCTGGCCCAGGATGAGGTCTTCATGGGTGCTTTCTCCGTGATCCGCCGCAATCCCAGGGCTGCTCTGGGGCTGCCTTTCCTGGCGTCGGCGCTGAGCTTTTTAGTCTCCCTGCTGCTTCTGATGGTGATGCCATCCGACGCCTATCTGAGGATGCTCACCGATCCGGCAGCGTTCGAGAACCAGGAGCTGGCGCTGGCGATGTTCACCGAAGGCGGGGTGGTGGTGATGATGATGGCCAGCTCCTTCGTCGGCATCCTGGTCATGGCAATCTCGCTGGGGCTGTTGGCCGTACCTGCCCTGCGTGCGGCCTACGGCCTGCCGACGACGCTGCGGCAGACGGTGGGCATGCGCGCCGGCCGGCTGGGCTGGCTTGTGCTGCACCTGGTGTTGCTGATGGTGGGCGCAGGCGTGGCGGGGGCGCTGGCGATGGCAGCCTCGGTGCTGCTGATCGTGATCACCATGGGCATTGGGCTGATCGTGGTGCTGCCGATGCTGTTCCTGCTGATGTGCTGGCTGACGGCCGGATTCATGTTCGGGCCCTTGCTGGTGGTCGTGGAGCGGCGCAACGCCTTCAGCGCCGTCGCCCGCTCCTTCGCCCTCAACCGAGGGCTGTGGTGGCGGCATATCGGTGCCGTCGCACTGGTGTACCTGATGCTGGGCGTGGTGATGCTCGTGACAGCCCTGCCCGTAGGGGTGGTCACAGGTGTGGGCGGTGAGATCGCCTGGCAGTCCCCCCAGGGTCAGGACGGGGTGCTGATGCTGGCGCTGCTGGGCCTGACCCAGCTCTACGACATGGTGCTCAACACGCTGCTCATAGCCCTTGTGGGCACCTTGATCAGCCTGATGTACCTCAACGCCCGATTCCGCCGAGAGGCGCTGGACGTGATGCTGCTGGACGCTGCCGGAACACCTACCGAGCTGCCGGCCTCCCCCGAGCACTTCAGCGCTCATCTGCGGCACGGCCGGACCGAGGAGCCCCGATGAGCCCCGGTTCCCTCACCGCTGAACTCTACGACCGTGACGGCGCCCGACGGCTGCTGGAAGAGGAGCTGCGAGACGGTGCCTATCAGCGCCCCTTCACCGGTCCGCTGCGCGAGGCGATCGACGAGGCGTTCGCCTGGCTGGGCGACCGTGTCTTCTCCATCGGCGGCTTCGAGGTGCCCTACGGGCCGCTGCTGGTGCTGGCTGCGGTGGTCGCCGCAATAGTGATCACCATCCTGGTGGTCCGCCCGCGCCTCCAGCGTGCCTCTGGTGTGGAGGAGGTGGTGGACATCGATCCGCAGGTGGAGGCAGAGCTGCTGCGCAGCCGTGCTTGGGAGCACGCCCAGGCCGGGAACTTCAACGCTGCAGCCAAAGATGCTTTCCGGGCTCTGGTGCGCGATGCCGAGGAGCGGGGCGTGGTGCCTGTGCAGAAGGGGCGCACCGCCACAGAGATCGCCAAGGCCCTCAGCACCTCCTACACCCTGCACGCCGAGGAGCTTCAGCAGGCTGCCGAGAAGTTCAACCGTTCGGCCTACGGCTCTGCGCGTCTGACCGAGTCCGACTACCACTATGTGAGTCGGCTGGATGTGCATCTGCAGACAGCCGCTCCTGGTTCAGCAGGTACAGCGAACGATCCTGCCCCGGCGGTGCCGCGGTGAGCGCCCCCACCGCGGCCTCAGCGCCTGCAGCCGTGCGCAGAGCAGCCTCCAGGTGGCAGTTCTGGATCCTGCTACTGGGCCTCGGGCTGGTGGTGGCCCTGGTGACTCAGCTGATCGAGACCGGCGACAGCGAGACCTACGGCACCGAGAACACCGACCTGGACGGCTATGCGGCCCTGAGCACTGTGCTGGAGGACCACGGCCTGGAGATCCAGCGCACCTACTCAGCACAGGCAGCCAGGGAGCTGATGGTCCGTGAGCCTGATGCAGGCGTCGTCGTTCTGCTCCGCGGGTTCCTGCCGGAGGACCGGTTCACCGAGGAACTGGCCGCTGAGTGGGAAGACGGCCGCGAGGTGCTGTGGATCAGCGAGCAGACCTGGCTGCTCACCGAAGTGCTGGACGGCGAGGTCAGCGCCGGGCCGCGCCTCCCGGCGGGGCCGGCCGGAACAGAAGAGACCGTGGAGGCCGGGACCGGCTGCGAGCACCCGGCGGCGCAGACCGCTGAGAGCCTCCGCGCCTCGGGGGGCTCGCTGCACACCGGCTCCGGCTGCTTCCCGGTGGGCGAGGATGCGTTCGTGCTCTCGGAGACCTCGCACGGGCTGATGTTCACCGCCCCGGAGGCTTTCACCAACCAGAACATCACCGAGCAGGGCAATGCGGCCCTGGCACTGGGCCTGCTGGGGGCGGGGACTGGCTCAGCGGATGCTGACAGCGTGATCTGGTACACCCCGTCGGGTGCCGACACGGTGGGTGCGGACCAGTGGGGCTCCCCGCTGGACTACCTGCCCGGATGGTTCTGGCCGCTGCTCTGGTGGCTGCTCCTCTGCGCTGCGGTGGCGCTTCTGGCCGCCGGCAGACGGTACGGACCGGTGGTCAGCGAACCGGTGCCCGTGGTGGTGCCCGCCGCTGAGGCCACCGTCGGAAGGGGCCGGCTGTATCAGCGGGCCAATGCGGTGGCCGAGACCGCCGAAGTGCTGCGCAGCGCTCACCTGCTGCGGCTGAGCAGGCTGCTTCGCCTGGGCCGCGGCGCGGAAGCTGGCCAGATCGCTGAGGCTGCCGCGCGGACCACCGGCGAGGACGCGAGTGTGGTGGCGGAGCCTGCGCGAGTCTCCACCCATGATGATCTGGTGACCTTTGCCCAGACCCTGGCAGGTCTGGAGGATAAGGTCACCCGAGCAGTACGAATGCAAAGGAGTTCTGAATGACCGGACACCCGCCTGAACACTCTGAACCCGCGGCTGATCCTCCGCAGGGTGCGGCCTCCGCTGATGAGCTGCGCGGCCGGCTGGCCAGGGTGCGCGATGAGGTCGCCAAGGCAGTGGTGGGGCAGGATGCTGCCGTCTCCAGTGTGATCATCGCACTGCTGGTCCGCGGTCATGTGCTGCTCGAAGGTGTGCCGGGGGTGGCCAAGACACTGTTGGTGCGCTCCATTTCCGCCTCCCTGGGGCTGGACACCGCCCGCGTGCAGTTCACCCCGGACCTGATGCCCGGGGATGTCACCGGTTCCTTGGTCTATGACTCCACCACCGGGGACTTCACCTTCCGTGAGGGGCCGGTGTTCACGAATCTGCTGTTGGCCGATGAGATCAACCGCACTCCGCCCAAGACCCAGGCCTCGCTGCTGGAGGCCATGGAGGAGCGGCAGGTCTCGGTGGACGGCGCGGCACGGGCCCTGCCTGACCCGTTTCTGGTGGCAGCCACCCAGAACCCCGTGGAGTACGAAGGCACCTACCCCCTGCCGGAGGCTCAGCTGGACCGGTTCCTGCTCAAGGTCGAGCTGGCCCTGCCTGAACGCGACCAGGAGATCGAGGTGATCCGTCGGCACGCAGAAGGGTTCAATCCCTCCGATCTGGCTGCCGCAGGAGTCAGCCCGGTGGCTGACCTGGCCGATGTGCTGGCCGCCCGGAAGTCGGTGAGCACTGTGCAGATCGCCCCAGAGGTCATCGGCTACATCGTGGACATCGCCCGGGCCACCCGATCGGCGCCCAGCTTCCAGCTGGGGGTCTCTCCCCGCGGCGCCACCGCCCTGATGAATTCGGCCAAGGCCTGGGCGTGGCTCTCGGGCAAGGACTATGTGACCCCCGACGATGTCAAAGCGCTGGCTCTGCCGGCCCTGCGGCACCGGGTGGCCCTGACCCCGGAGGCCTCCATGGACGGTGCCGGGGCCGATGACGTGCTGCAGGGCATCCTGACCTCCACCACCGTGCCCAGGTAAGCGCCGTGCTGACCTACCGGACCTTGTGGGCGGCCCTGGCGATGGCCGTGCTCGTGGTGCTCGTCCCCGGGTGGTTCTGGGTATGGTTGGGCCTGCTGGCGGCTGCCGTCTTAGTCGACTTTTTCGCCTGCGCCTCCCCCCGGAAAGTGCAGGTGGTGCGTGAGGAGACCCGGCCGACCCGGATCGGTGAGCAGGCCACGGCAGTGACCCGGCTGGAGAATCTGGGGGCCCGGGCGCTGCGCGGCTGGGCGAAGGATGGCTGGCAGCCCACCGCAGGGGCCCGCAACGGGCTGCAGCGGCTGCGGATCGGCCCTGAAGGTTCCGAGCTGATGCAGGTGCAGCTGGTGCCGCAGCGCCGTGGTCAGCTTCGCAGCGAACACCTGAGCATACGCTCAGTGGGGCCGCTGGGCCTGGCCGGCCGGCAGGTGGTGCACCGGGTACCGCATACCCTGCAGGTGCTGCCGGAGTTCGCCTCCCGCAAGCATCTGCCTTCCAAGCTCAGGCGGCTGAGGGAGCTCGATGGCGCCACCGCGGTACAGCTGCCCGGTGCTGGGACCGAGTTCGATTCGCTGCGCGACTATGTGCGTGGCGACGATGTGCGCTCCATCGATTGGCGCGCCACCGCCCGCCGCCAGGACGCGGCAGGTCAGCATCTGGTGGTGCGCACCTGGCGGCCGGAGCGTGACCGGCGGGTGATCCTCTGCCTGGACGCCTCACGGACCTCTGCTGCCCGGATCGCCGACGAGCCGAGACTGGACGCGGGGATCGAAGCCTCCCTGCTGCTGGGTGCGCTGGCCTCCCACGCCGGTGACCGGGTGGAGTTCCTGTCCTTCGCCCGGGAGGTGACCGCCCGGGCTTCGTCCTCCGAACGTGGCATCTTCCTCAATGTGCTCAGCACTGCGGTCTCCAGGGTGGAGCCGGCGCTGGTGGAGGCAGACTTCTCCCAGCTTCCCGGTGAAGTCTCGGCCATCACTGCTCATAAGTCCCTGGTGGTCATTCTCACCGCTGTGGACTCGCCCTCGCTGCATGAGGGCCTGCTGCCTGTGCTGCCGGCGCTGACTGCCAAGCACCGGGTCGTGGTGGCTTCGGTCCGCAGCCCCGAGCTGGTCGAGCAAGCGGCAGACCGGAGGACCGTCAGCGGGGTCTACGCCGCAGCGGCTGCCGAACGGTCCATCATCGAAGCTGAGGCGGCGGCGGCCGAGCTGGGCGCCATGGGAGTCGACGTGGTCCAGGCGGTGCCGGATCAGCTGCCGGCCGCCCTGGCCGACTGCTACATCAGGCTCAAAGCCACCGGCAAGCTCTGAGGCGGCAGGCGCTCCTCCTCACCAGGCTGTGCGTGCTGCCCGCGGCGGCGCGTCGTCGTGCTCTCCCAGCTCACGCCACACCACCAGCATCCACTGGCCGCGTATGACGCTAATTCACTCGGTGAGAGCCCGAATTAGCGTCATACGCGGCCAGTCAACGGGAGGAGGACGGGGATGGGGCAGGAATGCCAGCGCGGGCGACGTCGTTATACCCGGCTGGTGCCCTCCCCTAGCACCTTCCCTTGTTGTCCTGTGCTCCCTGACTTCCGTACCGTAGGTGTCCATGAAGGTTCTTGCAGCGATGTCCGGCGGCGTCGACTCCGCCGTGGCCGCAGCGCGCGCTGTGGAGGCCGGTCATGAGGTGGTGGGCGTTCACCTGGCGCTCTCGCGTATGCCCGGGACCCTGCGCACCGGCTCCCGAGGCTGCTGCACCATCGAGGATTCCTCTGACGCGTGGCGGGCCTGCGAGGTGCTGGGCATCCCGTTCTATGTCTGGGACTTCTCCGAGCGGTTCAAGGCCGATGTGGTGGACGACTTCATCGCCGAGTATGCGGCCGGCCGGACGCCGAATCCGTGCATGCGCTGCAATGAGAAGATCAAGTTCGAGGCCCTGCTGGACAAGGCGATCGCGCTGGGGTTCGACGCCGTGGCCACCGGCCACTACGCCAAGATCATCGAGGGCGACGACGGCAGCCGCCAGCTGCACCGCGCAGCCACCTGGACCAAGGACCAGTCCTATGTGCTCGGTGTGCTCAATGAGCACCAGCTGGCGCATTGCATGTTCCCGCTGGGCGACACCCCGTCCAAGGAGCTGGTGCGCGCCGAGGCCGCTGAGCGCGGGCTGTCGGTGGCCAGCAAGCCGGATTCTCATGACATCTGCTTCATCCCCGACGGCGACACCCGGGGCTGGCTGGCCGAGCAGATCGAGATGGAGCCCGGGCCCATCCTGGACGCGACGGGAACCCAGATCGGTGAGCACAGCGGCGCCCAGGCCTACACGGTGGGCCAGCGGCGGGGCTTGAAGCTGGGCCGGCCGGCCCCCGATGGCAAGCCGCGGTTCGTGCTGGAGATTCGTCCTAAGGAGAACACGGTGGTGGCAGGCTCGCAGGAGCTGCTGGAGATCGACCGGATCACCGGTGTCCGGCTCTCCTGGGCAGGGAGGCCGGTGGCTGAGGCAGCCACCGGGGAGTGGTTCGGCATCGAGCTGCAGATCCGCGCCCACGCCGACCCGGTGCCTGCCCGAGCCCGGGTAGAAGAGTCCGACGACGCCGGCCAGGCGGTTGTTCCGACTCCGTCGTCACCATCTTCAACCGGCTCCGAAGTTTCGAGCATGCCCGGTCCCCACCCGCCTCAATTGATCGTCGAGCTTGCTGAACCGCTCAAAGGGGTGGCCCCCGGGCAGACCGCGGTGATGTACCAGGACACTCGGGTGCTGGGGCAGGCCACTATTGCCACGGCCCGGTCCAGGAACTACCAGCCCCTCTGAGCCTCCGACTGCAGCAGCGTTCACCGACGGCCCGCTGTCTGTTCATCCACACGCAGCGCCCGGGAATCGACTGGCCGATTATGCGCATAATTCACCCGGAATTGTTGAGAATTAGCGACATACTCGGCCAGTGAGCAGAGCGGGTGCCCCACACCAGCTGCCCACTGACCCACGCACACGGCTGTTGTGTTCAGTAAGCTGGTCTCATGAGTACTGATCCGCGGGCAGGGGATGCCGCCAAGTACGTAGATCCCGATCTGATGGCAGAACTGCTGGCAATGCGTTCCTCCATCGACAATATCGACGCCGCGCTGGTGCACCTTCTGGCGGAGCGTTTCAAAGCGACTCAGCGGGTCGGGGTGCTCAAGGCCAAGCACAAGCTCCCGCCGGCAGATCCTGGCCGCGAGAAGGCACAGATTGTGCGGCTCAAGCGTCTTGCCGCCGATGCGCATCTGGATCCGGAATTCGCCGAAAAGTTCCTGAACTTCATCATTGAGGAGGTCATCCGCCACCACCAGGCCATCTCGGAGACCGCCGCTCCCACCCCCACGGATCCAGATGCTCCCTTCGACTGGGCTTCGCAGAAATGACCGGGCCGATGGCCGGTGGCCGGTCTCCGCTGCACCGCTCTTCGGGCCCTCTCTCCACCGGCTCATCACCGGGTTTGCCGAGCAGGGCGCTGTGACTGTTCGTTTCGCAGCCCCCGGGGTGTTTCCCGGGCGGGATTTTCGGCGCGCAGCGGAGTTGATGGAGTCCGAGCTCACCGCACCGCATCATTCGGCGCTGCTGGAGCTGCCCGGGCGCGGACATCGCGGCTCGCTGCTGGGCCGGTCGGTCGCACGGTTGAGTGAGCTCTATGCCGAGCTGACCTCCTACGGCTGGCGGCTGGTGCAGCGTCCCGGAGCGGATCATCTGCGTGCCGCCACACTGCTGGGCGCCGATGTGGACACCCTGGCCGATGTGCGCGGGGAGCAGGCCGGACTGGACCACGACGACGCGCCCGCGCCTCTCACCCTGGAGGTTCTGGGGCCGGTGAGCCTGGCCGCGCAGCTGCATCTGCCCACCGGTGAGAAAGTCCTCATCGACCACGGTGCGCGCCGGGATCTGGCCGAATCTCTGGCAGCCGGCCTGGCCGAGCATCTGCGGCATGTGCGCCGGTCGGTGCAGCCCTCTTCACTGACCGTTGCGCTGCTCGAGCCGGACTATCTGCGCGTTCGCACCGGCGAGGTCCCCACCGTCAGCGGCTATCAGACCATCCGGTCGCTGCCACGGGATGAGTCCCGTCAGCTGCTCGGTACGGTGATTACCGCGGCACGGCAGGCCGGTGTCGATGAGGTTCTCCTCGACCTGGGCTCTCCGATGGAGCCGGAACATGTGGAGGACTTCCGCGGGCACAGCGGCAGCACGGTGGACGGGTTCGCCCTGACGGTGCACCGGGCCGGAACTCCGGACTGGGAGCGCGCCGCGGAGCTTGTCGAGTCCGGGGCGCAGTTGCTGGCGGGACTGCTGCGACCAGGTGCGGGTCCGGCTGGAGGTGCTGTGCTGCCGGAGGTCTCTCAGCTGACCGCACGCATTACCGGCCCCTGGCAACGGCTGGGGATGCCGGCGTCGTCGTTGTCTGCTTTTACGGTCACCCCCTATGGGACAGCTCACCGGCACCTGCCTGCGGAGATGAGCGAGGCCGCCGCCATGCGCGCACTCACCCGCATGCGCGACACCGCCGAGGCGCTCACCGATCACGCGACTGCTTGAGAACGTGATGAGTGGCTATTGCCAGGCTGTGTGATCACGCAGGGCATCCGCTGGAATTGCCCACCAGCCGTTGCCCATCGGCATCGTCTGGGCATTGCTGGTGATGACATACCCGCCGACGACGCGGTCGCCGTACTGATCTCTTAGCGCCCTGAGGCCTTTGGCCGCGTCTGCGCGCACCGATGATCCGGATTTCACCTCAATACCGAGGAGATTGCCGCCGGTGTCTTCGAGAACGAGGTCGACTTCGATTGCACGACCGCTTTTGACCTGCCGCCAATGCCAGAGCGTGGATCGGGTCTCTGCCCACATACAGTGCGAGGTCAGCTGTTGAGCCACAAACGCCTCGAACAGTCCGCCGCGCACCCGGTCAGGCTGCTGCCCCACATCTGAGACATTGTGGGCGCGTGCGGAGAACGCGATATCTCCTGGATAGGCCTTTGCGGTGGTCCGGGGTGTCTTCTTCGCAGGCGGGCGCAGGTTCTGCAGCTCTGTGATGAGGAATCGACGTTCCAGCACATCGAGGTACCGGTCCACAGTCCGCGGGTCGAGTCCGACCTCCCTGCCGATGACTTGGACTTTCAGCTCACCAGCAGGATGCCGGAGCACATAGTCAAGAACCCGCCGCGCGTTGCCGACGTCGAAACGCTCATCGGGCAACACGTGGTCGGTCAGTATGGCATCCATCGCCGCAGCCAGTTGGTCCCGCAGCAGTGCGCGGCTGAGCTTCATGGTACGGGTGCGCGGCAGCCCCCCGTACAGGACTGCGTCATGCCACCAAAACGCCTCCTCGGCACGATGACCCAGACGAGGCTGTGAACGAAACATCTGATCGACTACCGACCAGCCCTTCGGGTTCGAGCTCAGCAGCTCAGCCTCCGTCAACGGCGGGAGGGTAAAGGTCATGGTCCGGCCCGCCAGCGGATCAGAGCCGCCAAGCCCGCTTCGGCCTATCTGCGCTGAACCGGTCAACAGCGCCTGCACGCCGTCGCCGGTCTCGTCGAGATAGTTCTTCAACGCTAGCGGAAGCTCAGGAAGGAGCTGGGCCTCATCAACGGCAAACGGTTGGGGAAGCGCCCGCAGCCAGCCGAGGACGTCTTGCCGCGCCAGGTGTAAGACGTCCGTGTCCGCGAGACTCACAGCTGCCGCGAGAACTCCTTGTTCCTTGAGTCGCTGGATAAGACTGGTCTTGCCCACTGAACGTGCACCGTGCAGCACAACCACCGGCATAGCACCCATCGACTCAACGATTCTGTGTTGCAGAGACCGCTCAATATACATGCTTCAAGTGCACCACAACATGTTGATAACTTTCAACACCTAATGTTGATAACTTTCAGCATTAAGTGTTGATAACTTTCAACACTCATTAGACTTGACGTGCAGGAAGAACGTAGGGTCCAGCAGGGTCAGGTAGGGGTCGCCGGAGAGCCCCAGTGCTTTGGCGAACGCGGGTTCGGTCTTCAGGCCTGAGGCTTTGAGAACCTTGATCTGCTGGCGGAGGTCTCCGCCGTGGCACTGCAGGAGCAGGTACTCGGCCACCAGGTGCCGGAATGCGCGCTGTTGGCGCAGTGGTACTGCTTGGATGAAGAACTCCACCGGATACTGCTGGGTATCGAAGGCCACACACCACGCGCCGGGCTCTGTGCTGTGCTCCCATACCTTGAATCGGGGCATCTCTGAGAACCTGGCGTAGAGCTCGTCGCGTACTGCTTCCGGGTTGACCGTGTGGACCAGAACGTCCAGGTCAGATCCCGGGAGGTCAACGTTCAGCGGCACTGTGCCCGCCAGCGCCCATTCCTCGACGCCTAGGAGACTGTCAACGCCAAGCTGGTCAAGTGTCTCGGCGGCCGACCGTTGGCGCCGGTACCCGTTCCGCAGGTAGTCGGCGCTCAACAGCTGATGCTCGACCTCTTCCACAGACTGGGACACAGCTCTACCCTACTCACGCTGTGCTGGACCTGAGCTGATGCGGTGCTAAGTTCCTCTGCTGCGACCGGGTATGGTTAGGCGCTCATAGCGCCTCGTACTGGAGCCATTTCTCCTGCATGGCCCGGCCCAGGTCGACGCCCTCGTTGCGGGCGAGGAGCAGGAGCATGCCCAGCACATCGGCGCATTCGGTGGCCAGCGCAGCTTCTTTCTGCTGAGCGCTCAGGCCGCGCTCCCGGCCCATCCCCTTGAGGTCGATGAACGCCTGCACCAGCTCGCCCATCTCCTCCTGGAGTTTGAGGATGAACCACTCATCAGTCCGGTCGATCCCGAACTGCTCGGCATATCCGTGGGAGATCTTCTCTACGCGCTCTGTCAGCTCTGCGATGTTCATCTGGCAAGCCTTTCATGCCGAACCCTCAGCCAACTGCTGCCGGGCGAAGGCGCGGACACTGTCGGGGGTGTGGAGGCCGTGGAGGATTTCCTCCTTGGTGAACCAGCGGGCTGCCTGGACTTCGGCCTCGAGTGCGGTGAGCCCGGCGCCGTCGTCCCCCACCAGCAGGTACATCAGGTCCATGTGAATGTGCTCGACGTCCTTCTGCGATTCAGGGATGAGCTGCGCCGCCATGGCGAAGGGTGTAGGCAGCTGCGCCTCGGTCTGGGTGTCAAGCCCTAGGTCCAGCGTATGCGCCCCGGCATGCTGGGCATCCAGCCCGGTCTCCTCCCGGACCTCGCGCACTGCGGTGTCACCGGGGAACTCATCGGGATCGACGTGGCCGCCCGGCGGCAGCCAGAGGCCCAGCGTGTTGTGGAAGATCATCAGCATCCGGCTCCGGTCCCGGTTGACCACATAGCCGGTGGCCGTGAACTGCTTCTTCATTCCCGCCGCATACTCCATCAGCCCATTCATCGCTCTGAAGAGTACCCGCAGCTGTGCGGCAGAACGACGACGGCGCACCGGCCCCTGATAGGTTCAACCGATGATCGACCTTCGAGGGCTCTACAGCAGGTATCTCCGCAGCTCCGCCGCGCTTCTGGAGCAGCTCGGGGTGCACAAAGACGTGCTGCACAACGACACCGTCTGCCTGCAGGTGCCGAGCAATGACCGCTATACCCAGGTCAAGGAGGAGCTGGCCGCATGGGGTGAGCTGATCTGTGAGAGCGAGGTCAACGGCCGGCTGATCGCCGTCTTCGAGCTCCGCAGATCCCTGGAGACCGACGGCTGGGCTCCGAGCTTCGTCGAACTGCCTCAACCGAAGACCGGCACCGAGGGTGAGGGCATCAGGCACCTGCAGTTCGTGGTGCGCACCGGCATTCAGAGTTTCCGACGCCGCCACCGGCACCTGGACTTCGATAACCGCGGCAATGCCCGGAACCGGCTGCTGGAATTCACCGGAGCCAGCGTCGTCGTACGCTTCCATGACAAGAACATGGGTGCGGTCATCGAGCTGGAGCAGAGGGACGCCGAATCCCACGCTCCGCGGTCACAGCACCCGCGACATCCTCGTCCACACCGATGACAGGCAGGCAGCGCCCCGTGCTCTGATCTCTCAGAGGAGGGTGTGATGTCCAGAACCGCGATTGCCGGGTTATCCACAGGATGCGGGGCCCTCTTCCAGACCAGGGAGACGTGCCGTAGATTCTGTGGCATAGGCATTGAGAGTTAGGGCAGAATGGAGGCATGTACATGTCGGCTGAAGTGATAGCGATCGTGATCGCTGCCGCCAGTTTGCTGGTGACACTCGGCGGCGGTTTCTTTGCTGGCTTCGCCTGGGTGATCCGGCGAATGGACGACCGGTTCGACGCGTTCAATGACAGCGTCAACGCGCGATTCCACGGCGTCGACGCGCGGTTCGAGAGTGTCAACGCGGGGTTCGACAAGGTTGACGGACGGTTTGACAAGGTTGATGAACGGTTCGACAAGGTCAACGAGCGTATCGATGGGCTGCGGGGCGAGGTGACCGAAGTGAAGATCGCGGTAGCGCGCCTGGAGGGCCCCCGGCCGAATCTGAGTGTGCCCCGCTGATCATCGCTCCGACCATCTCGCCCGCAAACTCATGGAGGCATCATGCCAGTCCTCAGCTACGAGTCTCACCTGCCCTTTGCCCGAGAGGACGTCTTCAGCTGGTATGAGCGGCCCGGTGCGCTGGTCCGGCTCCATCCTCCATTCGCCGGAAGGGTGGTCGATGAGCCCACAGATGGCCTGAAGCCCGGCTCAGAGTCCACCCTGGGCATCAATCTTCCCGGTCTGCTGGGCACCAGTCTCAGTGCCATCGCTGATCTGCTGGGCAATGCCACCTCACTTCCGCTGCGCAGCTGGGTCAGGTGGCGAGCCCGGCACACCGACTACCAGCCCGGCCGCTCAATGACTGACGAGATGCTCTCCGGTCCTGCGAAGTCTTGGCGCCACGAACGGCACTTCGAGGACGACGGCGCCGGCACGGTGCTCCGGGAGACGCTCACCTACCAGCTGCCGGTCACCGGACGGCTGCCCGGGGCGGGACAGGACGTCATCCACCGGCAGTTCGAGACGGAGCTGAGGCGCATCTTCGACTTCCGCACCCGGCAGACCACCGCTGACCTGGCGTTCCACCAGAGTCATCACGGACTGGACTCACAGCAGAAGGGCAGCGGCACTGCGGCTGCTGGCCTGGGCGTCGTCGCCGTCTCCGGGGCATCGGGGATGATCGGCAGGCAGGTGTGTGCACTGCTCGGCGGGGCAGGGATCGAGGTCCGCACACTGGTGCGCAGCACATCCGGGGCCGCAGATTCCGCGCGCGGGAAGATCAGCTGGGACCCGGATGCCGGCAGGCTTGATCCGGCAGATCTGCGCGAGGTGGATGCGGTGATTCACCTGGCGGGCCATCCTCTGATGGGGCGCTTCACCGACAAGCACAAGAAAGCGGTGCTGGACTCCCGGGTGGAGGGGACCACACTGATCGCTGAAGCCTTGGCCGCGCTGGAGCGGGAGGATTCCCGCGGCCGTGCGCTGGTCAGCGGCTCCGCGATCGGATTCTACGGCGCATCCGCTGAGCACCGTGAGCACGGCCACCAGATTCTGACCGAGGAGCACGGTCCTGGCACTGATTTCCTGGCCGATGTCTGCAGGCAGTGGGAGGAGGCGACCTCCCCGGCCCAGGAGGCCGGAGTGCGCACAGCCCTGATCCGCACCGGCATCGTCCAGTCGCCCTTGGGCGGAGTGCTGGCCCAGATGCTTCCCCTCTTCGCCGTCGGTGCCGGAGGGCCGCTGGGAGATGACCAGTACCAGAGCTGGATCAGCATTGACGACATCGCCTCGCTGATCGTCCACCTGGCGCTGAGCCCCGGTGCCGAGGGCCCTGTCAACGGTGTGGCCCCCGAACCTGTCACCGCCAAAGAGTACGCCCGGACCCTCGCGGCGGTGCTGCGCCGGCCATCGGCCATCCCGGTTCCGGCCTTCGGCCCCCAGCTGCTGTTGGGCAAGCAGGGGGCCAAGGAACTGGCCCAGGCAGATCAGCGTGTCAGTGCCGAGAAGGCATTGGGCGCCGGCTACGCGTTTCGGCACCCCGCTCTGCCCGAAGCACTCCACCACCTCCTGGGCCGATGAGCGCTGATAGCGTGGTCCCGCCACGCCGCTGGGCACTGCCTCATCAGCTAAGACCACAGTCTGCACCATAGACTTCCCACCTCTTACAGTCTGTGAAAGGGAGCTCGAGGATGCTCTTGACCTGGATTTTAGTCTCAGTGATAACGTTCAGCCTGGCCGTCGCGGTGATCGGCATCGTTGGCATCATCCGTGACGGAAGACGGATCAGCACCGTGGTCTACGCCATTCTGGGATTCGCCGCTGCAGTGTTCTCCTTGGGGTTTCTGCTGTTCGAACGGGGTCACCCAGCACTGCTCTTGGGGGTCGGCATCACAGCCCTGATAGTCCTGGTTCTGGGCAACATCCTGGGCTACCCTCTCTTGGTGGTTTTCCTCCTCTGGAGTGGCCTCACCGTTCTGCGCAGAGAAAGCCGCACTCTGGGTAATGCATTGGCTCTCCTTGCGGGGATCAGCCTGATCGCCCTGACGGCCACCCTGCGGCTGCTCGAGCCCCAGGGCACGGTGCAGGATGACCCTGCCTACATGATCAGGTACGGGGTGCATTTCGCTGTGGCGCTGGTGGTGGCGTACGTCGGTTTCGCCTTCGCGGCGTTCATCATCGCCTCACTGCTCTACAGGTGGCGGCCCAGCAGGGCTACGCCTGAGGCAATCGTCGTGCTTGGGGCCGGGCTCATCGGCGGTCAGGTGCCTCCGCTGCTGGCGGGCCGGCTGAAAAGGGGCTTACAGGTTCAGCAGATGTTCGGAGGAACCCCGCTGATCATCACCAGTGGGGGTCAGGGTCCCGATGAGCCGGTGGCGGAGGGCACGGCGATGCGTAATTACCTGATTGAGCAGGGGGCACCGCCTGAGCGGGTGGCAGCCGAGACCCAGTCCCGCAATACCGTCGAAAACCTGCGGTTCTCCGCGGAGCTGCTCTCAGGGCCCAGCAGCCCTATGGTAGTGGTCACCAGCAGTTATCATGCTTTCCGCGCCGCACTGCTGACCCGCTCGCTGGGCATGAGAGCGCATGTGGTCGGGGCCCGCACCGCCTGGTACTTCCTGCCCAGCGCTCTGCTGCGGGAGTTCATCGCGGTGGTTCGAGACCGGCCGAGACTCCACATTGTCTGCGTCCTGCTGCTGGTCGCCTTTGCCGCACTGTTCACCATCATCCTGGTGCCGGCCATGGTCCCGCCTGAGTATGCGCCTGGATAGATGCACAGCTCACAGCCTCCTGCGCCCCAGCTGTCCGTCCGTACGCGCCAGGTGGCCCCATCCGTTCCCTGAAATCTGTATCAGCAGTTCGGCGCAGCTCCGGCACGGTGTCCACTGGGTGACTACTGCACGGACAAGGTCCTCTACACCGTCCTCTCACCCGCCAGAAGGCCCTGGGCGGCGGGCAGTTTATGCCGGCTGCGGCAGTTCGCAGCGAGGACACGGCTGAGGACCGTTAGATTGTTCGGCATGGAACGCACACCGCTGGTGCATCTAGATGGCTCCCCCATCCGGGTCCTCATCGTCGACGATGAACCGCTGCTCAGAGAGCTTCTGACCATGGCGGTCAGGGCCGAAGGCTGGGAACCGCATACGGCATCCGACGGCCAAGGCGCTCTCGCCCTTGTCCGCGACGTCGCACCGGATCTCATCGTGCTCGACGTCATGATGCCTGGGATCGACGGCATCGAAGTGGTCTCCCGGCTGCGCGCGCGTGACAACGATGTGCCGGTGCTGTTCCTCACGGCCAAAGACGATGTCTCCGACAGAATCACAGGGCTCAGCGCCGGCGGGGACGACTATGTGACCAAGCCCTTCAGCCTCGAAGAGGTCATCGTCCGCCTGCGCGGCATGATTCGCCGGAACGTACTGGTCGCCTCAGTGGCCGACCCTGTGCTGATCGTCGGTGATCTGATGCTCAACGAGCAGACCTATGAGGTCACCCGCGCAGGGACGCCTCTGGACCTGACTGCCACCGAGTTCTCCCTCCTGAGGTACCTGATGGAGAATCCCAGGGCAGTTCTGAGCAAGTCCCAGATCCTGGACCGCGTCTGGGAGTACGACTTCGGCGGCAGGGCCAGCGTGGTCGAGCTCTACATCTCCTACCTGCGCAAGAAGCTCGAGGCTCTGGGACCGCGGATGATCCATACCTTCCGCGGCGTCGGCTATTCGATCAGGCCCGCCGATGAGTGATCTCAGCCCATCGGGCTCTCAGCCGGCCCGCGGTACCGGCGGCGCACCGGCCATCAGGCGGTGGCCTCTGAAACGGCAACTGGCCGCTGCCATGGTTGCTCTCATGATCGTCGCCGTAGTCGTCATCGGCAGCATCAGTGTGGGCACCCAGCACCAGAGTCTGCTCAACCGTCTGGACGACCAGTTGAGGATCGCCTTGGACCTCAACACGATCACCGTGGTCGATGCCCAGTCTCAAGGACTGCTTGGCGGTGCGGCTCCTCCTCCGAATGGCGCTGAGACTCCGCCCTCTGAAGCAGACCAGCCGGATCCGGGCGGATTCCCGCCCGGCGAGGTCGGCCCAAGGCCGCAGCTCGGATCGCTCTCCGTAGTGATCCTCAACGGCGAGCCGCTGGTTGCCCGAACCGTGGACGAAAGCACAGGGGCCGTCGTCGAGCTGACGGAGGACCAGATCGCCCAACTCGAGGCAGAGGCCGGCACTGCCGCTGACCCTTCCCAGGTCGAGCTGGTAGGCACCGGCGGCTACAGGGTGGCCGCCGAGCACATCACCGGCCCCGAGCACAGCGCTACGGTGATCGCCGGACAGTCGTTGGCAGAGGTCACCCGGACTGTGCGGGATCAGATACTGGTCTTCATCCTTGTGGCAGTCGCCACCATCACCGTGACCCTGCTGATCGCACTGTGGCTCATCCGGCTCGGCCTGAGGCCGCTGAACCGGCTGGTGGGCGTGGCCTCGAAAGTCAGCCGCACGCCCCTGTCCTCCGGTGCTGTGACGCTCAGTGAGAGAGTGCCCCGTGCGGATGCGAGCCCCGGCACCGAAATCGGCGAGGTCGGGCAGGCTTTCAACACCATGCTGGACCACCTGGAGAGCTCACTGCAGGCCAGGCATGACGGAGAGGAGCAGCTGCGCCGGTTCATCGCCGACGCCAGCCACGAGCTGCGCACTCCGCTGGCCTCGATCAGGGGCTATGCAGACCTCGCCTCGCGCAGCAGCGATCAGCTGCCGGATTCGGTGGGCCGCGCATTGGGGCGCATCGGCTCGGAGTCGGTACGGATGACCGGGATGGTCGAAGACCTGTTGCTGCTGGCCCGGCTGGACTCCGGGGCCGCCCTTCATGAGGAGCCGGTGGCTCTGGCAGGCGTCGTAGTGGACGCGTGCAGCGATGCCCAGGTCACTGGGCCCAAACACCAGTGGGTGATCGAACTGGACGACGACGCCGCCGGGATAACTGTTGACGGCGATGCTGACCGGCTGCACCAGGTGATGACGAACCTATTGAACAATGCCAGGGACCATACTCCGGCAGGCACTGCAATCACTGTGCGTCTGAGCACCAGGGGGACCTCTGAGGCGGTGATCGAGGTCGAGGACAACGGGCCCGGGATCCCCGAAGAGCTCCAAGGGCGCATCTTCGACCGGTTCGTCCGCGGTGATGACTCCCGTTCCCGCTCAGCCGGAAGCACGGGCCTGGGGATGGCGATCGTCGATGCGATCGTCAGGGCCCACCGGGGGCAGGTCGAGCTGGACAGTTCGCCTGGGATGACCCGGATCACTGTGATTCTGCCGCTGCAGCCAGAGCCTGTGAGTCCTCCGCGGGCACCATAGGCTCCTCTGCGGGTTGCGCAGCTGAGGTCTGCGCAGCCGGTGATGCCTGCGGGTTCACCAGTACCCGGCGGGGGTGACCTGACGATCCGGTGACGATGTATCGAGGCTTCTCCGCCACCACCGGCGGATGATGCTCGCAGGCGGCTCCAGCGGAGCTCTCAGCCTCCAGGTCGGGGATGAGGGGCTCCGCCGCAGGATCCTCCGACTCAGGTTCGGCGGCAGTGTCTCTATCCGCGGCAGCGGTGGGGGCGCTGTCCAGTGCCTCGCGGACGATCCGCCGCGGATCGTACTGCCTCAGGTCCCAGGACTCCCACTCGTTCAGTGGCACGCCCGTATGGGTCTCAGCCCGCTTGCGAGCAGACTCCATAAAAGATCGGAAGGCCCGCAGTGTCTCAGTGAGTCTTTTCGTGTAGTACGGCAGCCGCTGCGGACCGACCAGGACCGCGGCGAGCACCCCGATGATCAGCAGTTTGTCGAATGTCAGGCCGAGCATGCGAGCTCCTTGGGTCGATCGGAGAGGGCTTTGAGCTGGCGTCTGGCTGCAGTGCGGTCATGCAGCCATGCGATACCCCACGCGGTGACGAACAGGCCGGTCATGGGCAGTGCGACCAGGACCATGGACAGCACATCAGCGGCCGGGGTGGCCAGAGCGCTGAAGGTCACGATCACCACCACACTGATCCTCCAGCTTTTGGCGATGGATCGGGCCGGGAGGACTCCCAGCAGGTTCAGCACCACGATCACCGCCGGCAGGACGAAGGCCAGACCCGTGGCGATCACGATCTTCATCACGAAGTCGAAGTAGTAGGAGGCCTGGAGCAGGGTGCTGTCCTGATCAGAGCCGAAGCTGGCCAGCACCTCCACCATATGGGGGAACAGGGTCAGCCCGGTGAAGGCTCCGGCGAAGAACAGCGGCAGCGCCGCTGCCACGAATCCCAGTGTGTAGCGCCGTTCTCTCCTGGTCAGGCCAGGGTTGAGAAAACCGAACAGCTCGCCCAGCCACACCGGGCTGGAGAGGACGACGCCGGCGAACAGGGCGATCCTGATCCGCAGGTTGAACGCGCTGGTGATGCTGTCGTAGTTCAGGCTGGCCTCACGCGACTGGGCGAGTTCGGCGATGGGCGCCCTGAGCACATCGAGGACATTGTCAGAGAGGATGTACCCGATGATCGCTGCAACCACCAGAGCCACCGCCGCACGGACTGCTCGGCGTCTGGCCTCCAGCAGATGCTCTGCCAGGGGCATTGCCCCGGCGGCGGTGGCTGAGGTCATGACACGTAGCCGTTCTGATGGCTGGTCTGCGACTCAGCCGGAGCAGCCTCCGGAACGGAGCTGACGGCCGGGGTCGTCATCGTGGGGGCAGGGTCAGCGGTCTCTTCGACCTCGGACTTCAGGATCCGCACCGACTGGCCGACGCTTTTGGCCAGTGCGGGCAGTTTGGTCGCTCCGAAGAGCAAAAAGACGATGGCCAGGACGATCAGGGCGTGCCAGCCTGTGAGGTTCTGCAGCATGATGGTTCTTCTCCTTCTCAGTGGTGAGGTGATGGGTGTGCGTGGCAACGCGGTGGCTGCTCAGGGTCGGAGCGTCCGCTCAGCGGTTGGGACCTCCGGAGCCACCTCCTGGGCCGGCGTCGCCGGGTCCGGGCCCGCCAGGAGCCTGTTCGCCTCCCGGGGGTGTTTCCCCACCTGGGGCTCCTCCGCCGGCGGAGGGCGCCGTCGTGGTGTCCACACGGACCACCAGTGAAGCGGTGTATCCGGTGGAGAGGTCTCCGCTGACGGTCGCCATCTGCAGCTCACCGCCGTCCTCGCCGAAGACGTTGTCGGTCTCCACAGTGATCTGGGAGAGGTTCTGGGCCGATCCGGAGTATTCGGAGAGTTCATAGACGTCTTGGCAGACTTCTTCGGGGAAAGCCAGCTGAGAGGTGGCGATGGCATTGGTGTAGTCATCGATGGATTCGACGTCCGGGTAGACCTCGAAGTGGATATGCGGCCAGCGGCCGGTATAGCACCCGGGGAAGATCGAGGTGAAGGTGACGATGCCATCGGCGTCGGCGACCTGGACACCGCGCAGGTAGGACTCATCCTCCAGACCTTCGGAGTACATGGAGTAGCCGCCCTGTGCGTCGCAGTGCCAGGCATAGACGGCCACGCCCTCGAAGGGGGTATCGCCGTTGGCCATGTCCAGGACGGTGAAGCTGAAGGTCAGCGCAACTCCTTCGGCGGTGCCTCCGCCGTCGATGCTGGAGCGGATGTCCTCACGGACTATGCCGGACTGTTCCAGCACGTCGGGCCCATTGGACCCGTCCCCGGGGTAGGGGCCTGCGGTCTCTTCGGGGATCTCGCCGTCGGGCAGGTCCTCGGTACTCACCGACGCGCCCGAATCGGCACTGGCAGAACTGCTGGAGGCAGAGCTGCTGCTGGACTGGCCCGCCGAGGCAGCGGCGGAGCTTCCGGAGCTGTCAGCGGGGGCACATGCGGCCAGGGTAGCTGTGCCGACGCCGACCCCGACCAGTCCTATGACACCGCGCCGGGTGATCAGGGTCTGGATGTCGAAGGGTGCGCCCTGATCGACGACCTCCTCGTCGGTGCGGTGGAGCAGCCGGCCCTCATATGCGGGTCCCTGCGGGGTGTGGGTGACATCGGGAAAGCGTGCCATGGGGTGGTTCCTCTCTTGTTCCAGCTTCTTGGGATGCTGAAAGCATGAGGGGCTTGGCCATGGTGGAGCTTTGGCGAGCCTATGAATCTGCTATGAGCGGTCTTCGGCCCAACGCACTGCCGGAGCGATCCCCGTCGAAAGACCCAGCTCGCAGCGGTAATGTGGAGCACAGCATGACTGACTCAGACTTTCACTTCTACGAGCCCCGAGCAGGCCATGGACTGCCGCACTCGCCGTTCAATGCGATCATCGCCCCGCGTCCGATCGGATGGATTTCCACCCGCAGCCCGGGCGGGGTGCTGAATCTGGCGCCTTATAGCTTCTTCAACGCGTTCAACTACGTCCCGCCGATCATCGGGTTCGCCAGCAACGGTGCCAAGGACAGCCTGGCCAATGCCGAGGCCACCGGGGAGTTCTGTTGGAACCTGGTCACCGGTGATCTGGCTGAGGCGATGAACACCACCTCTGCAGAGGTGCCCGCCGGGGTCGATGAGTTCGCCCTGGCTGGGCTGACCCCGGCACAGTCCCGCACTGTCAGCACTCCGCATGTGGCCGGGGCCCGTGCGGTCTTCGAGTGCCGCACCAGCGACATCGTGCCGCTGCGCAGTGCTGCGGGTGCGCCCACAGTGACCACAGTGGTCTTCGGCGAAGTGGTCGGGGTCCACATCGACCGGGCTCTGCTGAAGGACGGCATCTACCAGACTGCCGCAGCTGGTCCGCTCCTGCGCGGCGGTGGACCCGCCGCCTACTTCACCATCGGCGAGGAGAACCGGTTGGAGATGCGCCGGCCTCCATCAGGCCAGTAGCGCAGTCATCGGGCCCTGTTGCGCAGCTTGTCTGTGCTGGCCTCTGGGCGCAGGTCGAGCCGACGCAGCAGCTGGGCGTTGAGGGCGACGACGACCGTTGAGACAGACATCAGGATCGCGCCGATGCTCATCGGCAGTACGAACCCGGCAGGTGCCAGCACACCTGCGGCCAGGGGTACGGCGGCGAGGTTGTAGCCGGCGGCCCACCACAGGTTCTGCTTCATCTTCCGGTACGACGCTTGGGAAAGCTCGATGACCGAGAGCACTGAGCGAGGGTCGGAACTGGCCAGGATCACCCCGGCCGAACCGATGGCCACATCAGTACCGGCGCCGATGGCGATGCCCACATCAGCCTGAGCCAGGGCGGGTGCGTCGTTGACACCGTCGCCGACCATAGCGACCTTTCGGCCTTCGTTGTGGAGCTCGGCGACTTTCGCGGCTTTGTCCTCCGGACGCACGCCGGCGAAGACCCGGTCGATGCCGAGATCTTTGGCAACGGTATCGGCTACTGCTTGGGCGTCGCCGGTGATCATTACCACCTGTGAACCGGACGCATGCAGTGCCTCAACGGCGTCATGGGATTCGGGCCGGATCTCATCGGCAAGCTTGAGCGCTCCGATGACCCCGCCGTCGGCGAGGACGTGGAGGATGATCGCTCCTTCTTCGCGCCACTGGTCGGCGATGGCCAGTTCGTCCTGACTCTGTTGTTCGAGCAGGTAGGGGCCTCCGACCTCGATGACCGCGCCCTCGACGGTGGCTTTGACTCCGACCGCCGGGGAGGACGAGAAGTCTGTGGCTCTGGGCACCTGGAGTTCACGGGTGTTGGCGGCGCCCACGATCGCCCGGGCCAGCGGGTGCTCACTGTCGGACTCGGCGGCAGCCGCCAGCGCCAGCACCTCGTGCTCAGTGCGGTCGCCCACCGGGTCAACTCCGGTCACCGTCGGCTCGCCTTTGGTCAGCGTGCCCGTCTTGTCGAAGAGCACCGAGTCCACCGTGCGCATTGATTCCAGGGCGAGCCGGTCTTTGACCAGCACGCCGCCGCGGGCGGCGCGTTCGGTGGCGATGGAGACCACCAGCGGAATCGCCAGTCCCAGGGCGTGGGGGCAGGCGATGACCAACACGGTGATGGTGCGCACCACCGCGGCATCGGGCATGCCCAGCAGCGCCCAGGTCAGGGCGGTGACCAGGGCCGCGCCGAGGGCGAACCAGAACAGCCAGCCGGCTGCGGTGTCAGCGATCCGCTGGGCACGGGAAGAGGAGGCCTGGGCATCGGAGACCAGTTTCTGAATCCCTGCCAGCGCAGTGTCGTCTCCGATGGCGGAGACCTCCACGCGCAGCCCTGAATCAGTCGCCACGGTGCCGGCCACCACCTGTTCGCCGGTTTCGCGGCGCACAGGCTTGGACTCACCAGTGACCATGGACTCGTCCATGCTGGCGCTGCCGTCGACAATGGTCCCATCGGCCGGTACCGAAGAGCCCGGGCGGACGATGACCACATCACCGAGGCCCAGATCAGCGGGGGCGACCTTGACGACGGTGTCGCCGTCGACCTTCTCCGCCTCATCGGGCAGCAGAGCGGCCAGCGAGTCCAGGGCGGAGGTGGTCTGGGCCAGCGAGCGCATCTCGATCCAGTGGCCGGCCAGCATGATCACCACCAGCAGGGCCAGTTCCCACCAGAAGTTCAGCTCATGGTCCAGGAGGTGCAGGCTGGCACCCCAGGAGGCGATGAACGCCACGGTGATCGCCAGACCGATCAGCAACATCATCCCCGGCTTGCGGGAGCGGATCTCACTGACCGCACCGGTCAGAAACGGCCAGCCGCCCCAGAAATAGATGACTGTGCCCAACACCGGGGAGACCCACCACACCCATTCGGCCTCGGGCAGGTGGTAGCCGACCAGATGGGCGAACATCTCGTTGAACCCCACCACCGGCACCGCCAAGACCAGCATGATCCAGAACAGTCTGCGGAACTGGCCGACGTGATCACTGTGGTCCCCGTGGCCCGAGTGCCCGGCATGACCGCCATGCTCATGATGGCCGTTCTCACCCGTGTGGTCCTGCCCGTGCCCATGACCGGCAACCCCACTGTGCTGCTCGTGCCCTGGGTGATGATCGACAGCGGTGCCGCCGCTATGCCTGTCATGTCCGGAACTGTCATGCACGTGATGCGGATGGTCGTGGTCTGCCATTGCCGGGACTCCTCTCTCGGTGTTTTCCGACACCATACCACATACCCCTATGGGGTATATTTTGAGAGCAGTAGTTGGGTGCTGGAGCCGAAGCAAGGACAACTGGGCACCTTGGCGTTCCGAGGTGGTCGTATTGAGGGCTCACCAGCTCTGGACAGCAGAATTCTGGCGCGTGATCAGACCCCGGCGCCCTTTGAACATGCCTACGACCGTCGAGACACCCGAGACACTCGCTCTCCGCGAGCTTCTCGACGCGCGCCACGATGAGTTTCAAGCGCTCTTAGCAAAGTACGCGGCAACGCACACGAAGGTAGCGACATTGATATCCCCGTTGACATGGCCACGGCGTTGAGCAAAGAGTCAGCAGGTAACCCTCATACTTCAATGCTTCAGCAGCGACATCGGTTTTCGAGGTGTGAGCAGTACCCCTCTTGCCGGAGCTTTACCCTGTGTGCTTGGCAAGCGGACGGTAATGTTATGGGTCCGCGGGAAAGGCGAGTCTGAACAGCTCTGTGTGATGGAGAAATATGCCTGGCACAGGCCCTATCCACATAGCCCAGAGGGCAGCTGATCAAGAGCCTCTCCGGGCCGCCTCCGCTCCTTCGCCATCTAGGCCCCGGTTAGCACGTCTTTGATCATTCGGTGGCCCTGGGCTTCGAAGTCTTCATCGCCGACCTGGAATGCCCACACAGCTGTGCCGATGGCAGCTCGGACACGCTGGCGGAACCAGGCAGCAGGCTCACGGGGATCAGCCCCGTACCCGCAGAGGAAGGCCCCCTCCGATCCCGGATGCCACCGAAACTCCTGGGCCGCCAACCGCTCAAAGTCCTTGGCCGCAGGCCGCAGTGCGGCACGTCCGAAGTCGATGCCTCGAATGGTGCCGTCCGCGTCAACCAACCAGTTGCGAGCCTTCCAGGCAGATACGTGGTGACCAGGAGATCGGCAGGCTCATCGGCGTGCAGCAGACGCGAGGTGCGGCACTTCCGAGCCAAGGGCGCAGTCCACTCCCGGTGAGCACCGATCTCCCGGCCGATGTGGTGGTTATCAGGACCGCCTGCCTTAACAACCATGTGTCCACCGGGCGTGCGCGCTTTCAGGACTGTGGTGTCCACCAGCCCCCAACTCATGTCCTCCTCGACGTCGAGCTCGGAAAGCCAGGAATCAAGAAGTTCCCGCTGCCTGCCGAAGAGGGCAGACAGTGCTGGATGGGCAGAGGCATCACTCGGGTCTGACGTCGGCACAGATCTACCCTATCCACGCTATGTGATGACTACACTGCTTCTGTGCCGAGTTCCCCTGCCATCACGGCCTATGCCGCCCGCGCCACTGAATATGCCGAGAAGCTCGGGAGCATCGAGAGTGTGCCGGCTGAGTACCGTCCGCTGATCAGCGACTGGGCGGGGTCGTGCACAAGCACAATTCTCGACGTCGGCTGCGGCCCTGGGCACATCACCGATTACCTGCGCCGACAGGGTCGCGATATCGAGGGCCTTGACCCGGTGCCGGAGTTCGTCTCGATCGCGCAGTCAAGGTTCCCGCGCACAAGATTCCGTGTCGCTGCCGCTGAAGACCTCGGCTGTGACACGGGCGGCATCGGCGGGATTCTGGCCTGGTACTCACTGATCCATACCGATCCCGAGGAGATCGACCATCCGCTGAAGGAATGCGCTCGAGCTCTGCGCCCGGGCGGCGGGCTGTTGGTCGGCTTCTTCGAATGGCCCCAACTCAGCTCCTTCGACCACAAGGTCGTCACCGCTTACCGCTGGCCGGTGAATGAGCTTGCGGCTCGGATTGAACACGCCGGCTTCACCATCGAGAGCACGGCGGCCACCAGAGATCCGGGCACCAGACCGCATGCGGTGATACGGGCCCAACGCGAATGAACCTTCCACCTGCGGCAGCAGCGAGAAGCCATAGGCCCGCCGTCCCGGATCAGTCCTTCGATCCCTCACCCTAGGATTGTGGGCATGACGCGTCGAGTGCTGGTGATAGGTGGGGGTGGCACCCTGGGCGTGCGTATCCGCTCAGCGTTGGAGATCACCGGAGAGTTCGACGTCGTCACCGGAACACGCAGACCAGACGGGAACAGCAGCGAAGTCCAGCTCGATGCCCAAGACCGCAGCAGCATCTCTGCCACGTTGGACGCTGACGACTACTCGGCGGTGATCGTCGCCGTTCCGCAGACGGATCCGCTGGTTCAGCAGGCCTGCGCCTCCCGGGACCTGCCCTGCATCGACGTCGCCCCCACAGATGAGCTGCGCCGGACAGAACAGGACACGCTCCGCAACGCCACCTCGCCCCTGGTGACAATGTGCGGGTTCCACCCCGGCCTCAGCGGTCTGATGGCCACAGACACAACCTCAGGCCTGGATGAGCTGCACGAGCTGCATGTGGGGCTGCTCCAGAGCACCAACGCCTCAGTGGGGGCCACTGGGGTCAAAGATATGCTGAGCATGCTCACCCTGCCCGTCCGGACCCCACAAGGGCTGCGGCCCGGCTTTGCTCAGAAGCGACCTATGAGCTTTGGACCACGCCGGGTGAACCTACGCCGCATGCACCACGACGAGGCCAGCGCCCTAAAGGAGAAGTTCGCCACCGCCGAGGTCGCCTATTACACGGCCTGGTCAAGCACGCCGTTCACTCTGATGATCGCCGCGCTCAACCGGTCCGGGATTCTGCGCCGAGTGGTGCAGAGCCGACTCCGGCTGACACCGCGGCACAATCCGGCCAAACCCGAAATCGCGCATCTGAGGGTCGAGGCAACCGGCACCGTCGATGGAACGCAGACGACTCGGCACCGAAGTGTTGAAGTCCTCAGTGATTACAAGGCCACTGCCTGCGTGGTCGCGGTCCTGACACGCCTGGTTCTGGACCGGCCGGCCAGGTTCAGCGGCATCGTCACGCCCATGGACATCGTCTCTCTCGACGAGGTGAAATACCTGCTGGACAGCGCAGTGATCAGATTCAGCTGAGTCACCCTTTCATGCCGGAATCGCGCACTGCCTGATACCTCCTCAGCAGATGCCGTGGGCCTACATGGCTGCGCTCTACAGGGTCGACTGATCGCAGCCACGCTACCTCCACTCCCCTGTCCACTCATAGAGCTCGGCTGTGGTCCGGTATTCGCGCAGGGTATGGATGCGGCCGTCGTAGCTGGTGGTGATGGTCGACCCGTCGAAGGAGCGCCGTCGTCCCCGCCAGGTGAAGTCGAAGACCCACTGGGCCGCCTCATGCTCACCAGCCCGGAAGCTGTCTGTGATCTTCCAGCGGTGGACCACTCCCCCGGCACCGAACCACGCGGCCGCCCATTGATGCACCCGGTCGCGTCCGCGATAAACCGGTCCGTAGCACTCAATGATCTCGCAGTCCTCAGTCACCGCACTTGCGATCCGATCGGGATCACCGGCAACCCAGGCGTCGATGTAGTTCTCCAGAGGGCTCATGGATGAGCCGTTTCTCACGTCAGAAATCTCCACCAGCTCACCTTTTCATTGGACCTTTTACACGCTTTTGAGAGGACATAATGCACATGAGACGGAGGCGCTGAGCTCCGACAACAACAACCATCAACCGGCCAGTACATGTTCATGAGGTGGTCAGCACCAACCGGCGACTTTGCCATGTGCGGCGTAGCCAGCGGTCGTGAGAGGCGACGACGACGGTGCCGGGGTAGTCCGGGATCGCCGCCTCCAGCTGGGTGGCCAGCAGAAGGGAGAAATGGTTGGTCGGCTCATCCAGCAGCAACAGATCAGGCGGCTCGGCGAGCACGGCGGCCAGTGCGAGCCTGCGCTGCTGGCCGACGCTGAGCTCAGCGACAGGGCGGTTCTCATCCCGGCCCGCAATGAGGCCGAAGGTGCCCAGCGGAACTCTCTGCGCTGCGGTGATCCCCACCAGATCCTCATAGGTCTGCTTCGCGGTACGCCCAGGCCCGCGGCGCTGCGGATCAGGCAGCTCATGGTCCTGGGTCAGCACCCCGATCCTCAGACTCCGCGGCCGGTGGACTGCTCCGCTGCTGGGCGCCAGAGCACCGGCGAGCAGTTCCAGCAGTGTGGACTTCCCTGACCCGTTGGGGCCGGTGACCAACCATTTCTCCCCTGCGGCAATGCTGAGTGAGGTTTCCTGCAGCCGCCCTTCGACTGTGACTGCGGAGGTGCTGAGAATCGGCCCGGACCGCGCCCGTCCAGCACCGTTCCCTCCTGCGGTCAGTCCGCCAAAGGACAGTTCACGCGGAGGTTTGCGGATCTGCTGCTGTTCTAGTTCCTCGAGCCGGCGCTGGGCATCGTTGACTCGCCGTGAGACGACCTTGGCGTTGCGATCGGCATAGAACTTCTGCGCAGCCCGGCCCTCGCTGCGGGGCGTCCAGTCGTGGTGTCCCACCGTATGGCTGTCCCGCACCGCAGCCCGCAGCCGTTTCAGCTCGGCCTGTTCGTCCCGGTGCTGCTGCCACCACCGGTCACGGGCGTCGAACCGTGCCTGCAGGTACTCCGTGTAGCTACCGGTGAAGCGGGTGACTCCGATTCCGCTGCCGATCCCGTCGGCCACCAGCGGCCCAGCCACAGCCTGCGGCAGCGGCGAAGGGTCTAGGTCGATCAGGGTGGTGGCGGACTCGTCCAGGAATGCCCGGTCGTGACTGGCGAAGAGCACCGGTCCGCGCCAGTCCCGCAGCGTGGCACGGAGGTAGGCGACGGCGTCATCGTCCAGATGGTTGGTCGGCTCATCCAGCAGCAGGAACTCGGGGTTGTTCAGCAGCAGCCAGGCCAGGGAGAGCCTGGCCTGCTGGCCTCCGGAGAGAGAGCCGGTCTCACGGCTGCGCGGGATGCGGCCCAGGCCGAGTCCGTCTACCGCGGCGTCGATGCGGGCATCGATCTCCCAGATGCCGAGCCGCTCTGCTGTCTCCAGCGCACGGGAGTAGTTGCTGCTGGAGCGTGCGCTCTCAGGCTGTTCAGCAACCTCGTCGGCTGCCTGGGCGAGCGCTCTTTCGGCCGCACGAACCGGAGCCACCGCTGCTTCCAGCGCCTGAGCGACGGTATGCCCGGAGGCGAAGGGAGGCACCTGGTGAAGCAGGCCGATCCGCGGCGTCATGGTTCCTAAAGCGGTGGCCTGGACCGTGCCGGCATCGGGTTCCAGGAGCCCGGCCAGCACCCGGAGGAGCGTGGACTTCCCGGAGCCGTTCTCTCCGATCAGTGCCGCCCGCTCCCTGGATGAGACGGTGAACGAGATGTCGGTGAGTACCCGGCGGCCGGCGAAGGCCACGGAGATGCCGTCGGCGCGCAGGTGTGCAGAAGCAGAATGGGGGTTGGGGTAAGTCACAGATATCCTCGCAGAAATCAGTTCGGACCCCTGCCGGGCGGTACGCCGCAGGCGCAGGCGGGACGGTGACTTAGCGCTTCATGCCTCACATTCTAGAACATCCGGGGGCCTTGAACACCCTCAGTGTTGATGCTGAGTGCCGGGCTATAGGGCGCTTCGGAGTACTTTGCGGAGATTGGCCACCGAGGTGTAGTGGTGGACGGTCATGCCGAGTTCGACCGCACCGGGGAGTTTCTTCTGCGAATCGTCAGTGAAGAGGACCTCGGCTGCGGTGAGCGAGAGCTCGTCCAGCACGTGCTGGAATGCTCGCGGGTCCGGCTTGATGAAGCCGATCTCTGCAGAATTAAAGAAGGCGTCGAAGTGCTGCAGGACGCCGAGTTCCGCAGCCTCTGCGCGGACTTCATCGGTCCCGTTGGTCAACACCGCAGTGGTCAGTCCCTCAGCCCGCAGCTCATCCACAACGGCCAACAGGTCCTGATCGGCGTAGGTCGGTTGATTTCCCCACGCCTCTGCTGCCTCGGGCGAGCCGATCTGCTCCCCGACCCTGCGGATCCATTCACGGCGCGGAATCGTGCCGGTGGTCAGCTCGGTGATCAGCGGCTGGGCGAAAGCTGCCGCGTTGATAGTGCCCGCGGCCAGCCCGTAGCGATGCTCCACACCGGAGATGAACTCAGGATCGAAGCGCCGGATGACTCCGTCGAAGTCGAACAGCGCGGCGCGAATCTCAGGCATCTCAGAATTCTCCTCCCTTTGACGTTTCTCAGAGTACGCCAGCCACGCGCGGGGCATCCCTGTGCCTACGTGCTAGCGGTCGCATGTGCTCATTGCCCGGAAAAGTGTGCTGAAGTCAAAGTCAACGGTGTGCTGAATTGCGCCTCAGCGCTCAAGGAGTGCCTCGGTGGTGGTGACAGTGGCGAACTCCCCGTGAAGGTTGGCGGCGGTGACCTGGGCGATCAGGTCCGCGGGAATCGTCTCACCGTCCGGCCCTGTCCGGTCGAAGCTGTGGGTGGCATCCAGGGCGAAGAACACCTGGTACCCGAGGTTGCCGCCGACCCGGGCGGTGGTCTCGCAGCAGTGGTTGGTGGTGACTCCGCAGATGACCAGTTCCTCAATACCGTTCTGCTGCAGCCAGGCATGCAGATCCGGGGTCCCGTGGAAGCTGGAGTTCACGCTCTTGGTCACCAGCAGATCCGGGGTTCCGGTGAGGAAGTCCCTGAGCTCATTGCCTGGGCGGCTAGGGTGCAGCGGCGAATCCGGATTGGTGGAGTCGTGGCGGATGAAGACCACGGGGCGGGCTTGAGCCTGCCAGTGCTCGAGCAGCGCGGCGATATTGCTCTCACACTCGGGATTATTCCGCTTGCCCCAATAGGCGGCGTCGTCGAAGGCCTTCTGCACATCAACAAGCACCAGGGCTGCCCGGTCAGTGGAGGGTCGCTGAAGCATGATCCCAGACTACGCGCTCTTCGGGGCCGCCTGTGGGTTATGTGTCCCCGAAGAGCGGGGAGAGGAACCGACGCTCATAGCGGCGGATGCACTGAGTCTCCTGGGAGAACCGGTAGGCCTCACGGCATACTTCATCTTCGGCAGCGGCGATCCGGTACTGCTCATAGGCAGCCAGAGAGTCGAAGGTGAACAGCGCGAACGCCTCGTCGCTGTCGCCCTCACTGGGGAGGAAGTAGCCGTGATGGGTGCCGCCGAACCTGTTGACCAGCCGAATCCAGCGCCGCCCATACTCGGCGAAGTCCTCAGTCTTGTCCGGATCGATCTGGTAGCGCAGATGGATGGTGATCATCCGTTGAGTGTATAAGGGGCCTCACCACGGACTGCGAATCCTCCAACGGCACACAGCAGCCCGCTGAGTTCACAGGAAAGAGGGGACTCAGCGGGCTGCTTGCCGTGGGGGCGTGACGTGCCGGCGGCACGTTTGCGGGCGCAGTGTCTCCTGACGGTCAGGCGGCGGATCGCTCGGCAGCCGGGCGCCGGCGCAGGTGAGGGGTCTGGATGGCTGGGGGCTGGTACTCCTGGTCGAGGGCGCTGACATCGGTGCCGGGCGGCACGATCTGGTCGATGGTGTCGAGGATCTCGTCAGAGAGTACGGTCTCCGCCCCGGCCAGCAGGTCGTCCAGGTGGGCCATGGTGCGCGGCCCCAGCAGTGCGCTGGTGACCCCGGGGTGGGCGATGGTGAACGCCATGGCCAGGTGGGTCATGGGCATTCCGGCTTCTTCGGCGATGGGGATGAGCTGCTCGACCACGTCCAGGCGCCGTTCGTCGGTCAGGTGGCGGGAGAACTGGGCGCGTTTGAGGTCATTGGTGCCGCCCTTGCGGACACGACCGGTGAGCAGGCCCTGGCCGAACGGGCCCCACACCAGGGTTCCCATCCCGTACTGCTGGGCGATGGGAAGCACCTCCCGTTCCACCCCGCGGTTGAGGATGGAGTACGGCGGCTGCTCGGTCCGGAACCGCTGCAGCCCGCGCCGCTCGGCGACCCACTGGGCCTCGACCATCATCGAGGCCGGCGTGGTGGAGGACCCGATGGCGCGGATCTTCCCGGCCTGGACCAGGTCGGTCAGCACCGAGAGGGTCTCCTCCAGGTCAGTGTTCGGATCGGGCCGGTGGAGCTGGTAGATATCGATGTAGTCGGTGCCCAACCGCCGCAGGGAGTCTTCGACGGCGGTGGTGATCCAGCGCCGTGACCCGCCCTGATGGTTAGGGTCCTCCCCCATGGGCATGCCGACTTTGGTGGCCAGAACCACCTCGTCGCGACGGCCCTTGATGGCCTTGCCGAGGACGTCCTCGGCGTCGCCGTACCGGTCGGCGCAGTCGAGGAGGTTGATCCCGGCATCGAGTGCCTTGTTGATGATCCGTCCGGATTCCTCGGGCTCGTTGCCCATGGCGGTGGCGAACATCAAAGTGCCCAGGGCGTAGGGGCTGACCCGGATGCCTGTGTGGCCGAGAGTGCGGTATTTCATGGAACTCCTTGTTGAGATGGCAGAGACGACGCGTAAGCGGAACGCCTTTCCGGAACAATACGGAATAACTTTCCGTTTCGCAAGGGTTCAAGGCATACTGGTGTGGTGACATCGATCGACAAGACGGCCGGGCAGCCGCCAACGGAGGGCCGAGGCAGGCGCAAACGCGCCGACGCCGAGCGGAACCTGAGTGCGCTGCTGGATTCAGCCAAGACCGTGTTCGCCACCTCAGGCGTCCATGCCCCGGCCAAGGAGATCACTGACGCCGCTGGACTCGGCGTCGGGACGCTGTACCGCCACTTCCCGCGCCGGGCGGATCTGGTGGTCGCCGTCTTGCGGCATGAGATCGATGCTTGTGCTGAGGCCGCCTCAGCGATGCGCGCTCAGCATGCCCCCTACGAGGCGCTGCGTCAGTGGGTGAACCGCTACGTGGAGCTGGTGGGCACCAAGCGCGGACTGGCTGAGGCGCTGCACTCCGGGGATCAGGCCTTCGAGGGTCTGCGCGACGACGTCGCCCAGCGCCTGGAGCCGGTGGTCGCCGAGCTGATCGCCGACGCGCGTGCCGTTGAGGAGATGGCCGCCGAGCTCGACGCGCGCGAGCTGCTCTACGCCATCGGCCTGCTCTGCCAGCCTGTTCCGGCAGCCGATATCAGTGAGGACTACAATCACCGGATGGTCGCGGTGTTCGTCGAAGGCTTGCGTCACTCACCGAGCTAACAGCGGGTGACTCCCTTCAACACCCGCCCCCGCCCGCGGCCTCCCCTTGGTCAGTCGGAACACCACAGCTCTTGAGCTGTAGCTTTGCCGTCTGCTCTCGGTCTATCGACCATAGTCTGGAGCAGCCTGTCCACGCGTGGGAGCCCGTATGCGGAATCCGCAGACAGAGACGATGGCGCTGCTCATCACGATGAGCCTCATACCGGTCCACTCATTCACCGCAAGCGCCTGGTGGATGATCGCCCAGCCCGCGACGACGCCAAACTGGTCAGCATCATGGTAATCCGGCTGCCCTTTGCCGCGGCCCCCGTTATGTTGAACACGGTACCCCTTGACGACCAGGAGGCTTCCGTCATCGCGGCGAATCGGCACTTGTACCGAGATCTCTCGATAGCTTGATTCAAGAATCTCGGTGATCTCATGATCGGGAGATAGCTGCTCGGCAGCGGCTTCGACGTAGAGCTTGATCGCTTCATCAGCGGTGGGTTCTGCCGTCTGCACAGACGCATTGTGGAGCACTATCAGACCCGGTTGACTTCCCGGCGGTTCCAGCCGATCAGGCCAAGAACGAGGCCAATGATCCCGATGACAGACAGCCAGAGGACCGGTGCCCACTCGATGTCTTCTACGGGGTATTCGGCCAAGTGGGAGAAGACACTGAGCTGTATCAGCCCATCTGGCAGGTCAAGCATGCCGCTGAATGTGGTGACGAAGCCGCTGAAGCCGATTAGGAGCCAACCGACTGCGTTGGCGAGTCTGGGTATCCACCCGAACAGAGTAGTGACAATGCCGATGATGGCTAAGACTGGTGCGATCTGGAGGACGGTGGCTAACAGCAGTTGCCCGATGTACTCCCCTCCGTCCTCATCCAGGGACACTGCAGCTCCGAGACCCATGCCGAGTCCAGCCAATGCCAAAATGACAGCGACACCGATCATCAGCACAGTCAGATGGGAGCCCAGCCAGGTGGTGCGGCCGATAGGAGCTGACATGGCATATTCGGCACGTCCTTGGTGCTCCTCCCCACGCAGCTGTTGCAGTCCGCTTACTCCAGCAGCGCCAGCGAAGATGGCGATGAACACCCCCATGAAGGCCAGGTAGCCGAGCATGATGTCGTCTCCCGAGAACATCTGCGCCATCTCCGCTGGAAGGTCGTCGGCGGCATCCATCATGGCCTGGGCGAAGCTGCCGAACATCAGTCCGGTGAGGATCAGCGCAACGCCCCAGCCGCGCAGGCCGCCCCACAGAGTCCTGCCTGCCATGCCTACTGGTGTCCCCAGGGAAGGCTTCGCCTCGGCTCGCCCGAGCCGGGTGGAGAACATGCTGGCCTCGACATCGCGTTTGGTGGAGAGGAAGAAGCCCAACCAGATCAGGACTGCGGCAAAGCCTGCTGAGATCAGCAAGGGCCACCAGCGGTCTTCGACAAACGGAGCAGTCTGTTGAGACCAGGCCAGCGGAGAGAACCAGGACAGTGCAGAACCGCCTTCTTCTGCCATGTCTCCGCCCATGCGCACCAGATAGGCCAGACCGAGAACGGCACCAGCCATGGCCGAGGCCGCGCGGGCTGATTGACTCAGCTGCACCGTCACGGCCGCGACCCCGGTGAAGAACATGCCAAGGACGAAACCGCCTGCGGCAATCAACGCGGACCCTTCCGAGCCAAATTCTGCGGCGAGCACACCCACGTACAACAGGGCGGCGATGATCAGATTGGCGGCGGTGGTCAAAAGGACGGTGGCTGTCAGGGTGGCGTGACGGCCAACCACGTTCGCCCGGATCAGTTCAGCCCGTCGGCTCTGTTCCTCAGCGCGGGTGTGCCGGACCACGGTGAAGATACTGAACAGCGCGATCGGGATGTAGATGAAGAGCACATAGGCGGCAGAGAACACGCGCTCGTGGGTCGGTGCATCCATTCCGAAGATCGGGCCCACCAGCATGCGCATGACGGGATCGCCCAACATGGTGGCGATGCCTTCGATGTCCTCTTGTGTCTCATAGACGCTGGTCATAGCTGTGGCAAACATGAAACCCGAGAGTCCCACGGCCAGAACCCAGGCGCTGGTGCGGATCCGATCCCGGCGAAGCATAAACCGCAGCAGGGTCCACATCCCGGCCAACGATGACTGCCTGGCCGACGCCGGACTCGGTGCATGCCGTGGAGCGTTCACTGTTGCCGTCATTCAGGACACCTTCTTCGTAGTTGAAGCGCTCACGCCACGGCTGCTGAGGTCATCACCGTAGTGGCGCATCAGCAGCTGCTCGAGCGTGGGAGGGTGGGCGACAATCGAGCGGATACCAAGTCCGGACAGCGAGTCCATGACTTCACCGACGTGATCGCCGTCCACCTCGAAGACGGTGCGCTCCCCTTCGGCGTGCATATCGTGGATAAAGCTCAGACCATGCAGTGGCGTAGTTGGCTGAGCAGTCTCGACCTCGATGGTGGTCCGGGTCATATGCCGCAGCTCCGAGAGCGTGCCGGATTCGACAATATGGCCAGCGCGGATGATGGATAGCCGGTCGGAGAGTGCCTCCACCTGGGCCAGGATATGGCTGGAAAGCAGCACAGACTTGCCCTCTGTTTTCGCCTCAGTGATGACTTCTTGGAAGACCACTTCCATCAGCGGGTCAAGACCGGCGGTGGGTTCGTCAAGCAGCAACAGGTCGACATCGGCGGCCAGCGCAGAGATCAGTGCCACTTTCTGCCGGTTGCCCTTGGAGTAGGTGCGGGTCTTTTTCCGCGGGTCCAGGTCGAAGCGTTCGATCAGCTCGTCGCGTTTCTTTGGGCTGAAGTTTGCCTCACCGGCGTTGGAGCGTAGCCGCAGGAACATGTCGATGACCTCACCGCCGGTGAGATTGGGCCAGAGTTCCACATCCCCGGGGACATAGGCCAGGCGCCGGTGGAGTTCGACCGCGTCCTTCCACGGATCCTGGCCGAAGAGTCGGATGGTCCCGGAGTCCGGGCGTAGCAGCCCCAGCAACACTCGCATGGTGACCGATTTCCCGGCCCCGTTGGGGCCCAGATATCCGTGCACCTCTCCGGGAGCGATGTTCAGGTTCAGGTTGTCCAGCGCCCGGACCGGCCCGAATTCCTTGACCAGATCCTGGGCGTAGATGACGGGAGTCGTTCCGTTCATCGTGAGTTCCTTTCGTTGTGAGGCCTGTTGAATGAGCAGGCGTTATGCTGCGGCGTCGTGCGGTTCAGGGTCGATTGAGGAGTCAAGATGCACACGCAGGTCGCCGAAAGCATCGGGCTCAAAGACACCCTGGGTGTAGATCTCCATGACGGCACTTAAATAGGTACCGAAATGTGAGGGCGAATCGTCCAAAGGGTTCACGCCTAGTAGACGCTTCATCTGCCGGTGGAGCATGATGGCGCCAAGCCCCTGCAGTAGCAGCACCACCGCTCGGCGACGCTCATCTGTTGCCGGCTTGACTAAGCCGCTTTCCACCGCTTCTGCCACGTAGGTGACGGCGTGATCGACGAAGACGTCCATGATCGTGTCGATTTCCGGTCCGCCGATGACCAGCGACTGGATAATATAGCGCAGGATCGGCTGAACCTCCTCGACTCGGCCGAGCATCATTTCCAGTGTGAAGTCATGTCCTGAAGCCACGGCCTCTGTTTTGAAGTGGTTGACTATCTCTGCGGCATAACGGTCACAAGCCCGGCGCAGACCGTCCTTGGAACCGAAATGATGGATGATCAACGGTGCCGAAACCTCCGCCTGAGTCGCAATAGTCCTGAGGCTCACTGCTGTGAAGCCTCTATCCCCATACAGATCAATCGCCGCATCGATAATGCGTTGATCCGCGGGAACGGTCTCATCAGATGGCTCCCGACGAGGGCCACGATAGATATACGCAGCCATGTCCGCCTCCCATCTTCAGCACCTGGCGCTGTCTGAACGTTTAGTCAGCGCCATGACACCAAAAGTAGCCGCCAGTTTTTCCAACGAACAACGCACTGAACAGAACAAGGACCATCGTTCAGCCGTTCAGCGTGATCCAGACCCACGACCGGCAAGCTGACCAATGTGGTGATTGCGTTCAATACGTTGAAGCGGGTCTCAGGTTGCAGTGAAGCTGTTTCTGTGTCTGCTCTCGACTTCTCCGACTTCTACACAGAGTGGGGTTTCTGGTTTTTCTTGGTGCAGGGGATTGCTGTGGCTCTGACCGCTCTGGTGCCGCCATTGCCTGCGGAGTTCATGGTCATCGCTTCTGGTGCCATGGCCGCCGAAGGGGTCTTGCCCCTCTCTGGGGCATTCATGGCAACGTTCGTTGGATGTTTGATCGGAGACATCGGTTTATATGCACTTTTCAGATACAAATTAATGCGCCTATTTCTGCGATGGAAATGGGGCCGCAAACTGCACCGCAAGATCCTTCATATCTCATTGCACACCGGCGGGATCTCCACCTGGTTCGGTCTACTGCTGGTCTACGCGATGCCGTTTGGCCGCTCAGCAGCTATGGCCACTGCCGGAATGATGCGCATGAGCTGGGCCCGGCTGATCGGCCTGGCAGTCATCGGCGGGTTTCTCTGGTCCTGGTGGCTGATCGGACTCGGCTATGTACCAGCTGCTGCCACGGATCTTCCCCCATGGGCCAGCACAGTTGCTGGGATTGCCCTAGGCACCGCAGCTGGTGCAGTTATCGCTTTGATCGGCACCCGCGGACGCCGCATAAAACTCTGACAACCAAACAGTTAATCCATATAGAAAGATGATCATTATGACAGACAATCCTATCCGTGTTGCCCTGGTCGGTATTGGTAACTGTGCTGCTTCCCTGGTTCAGGGGGTCGAGTACTACAAGGATGCCCCGGAGGACCAGGAGGTC
>NZ_QWLD01000016.1 GCF_003600155.1 Nesterenkonia muleiensis
CTTTACCGGGACCCGTGCCTGTCTTAGCTCACCGACACACCACCTACTGGCGCACGCTCTAAGAAAAAATGGGCTGCGCTAGTAATACTAGATCGAGGCCAGGTACTATACCCCTACGATCTATTCATTCGGCCCCGACCAAGACCTTCAAAATATTGACTCAGCTCAGCTGACCCCCACCCAGTCTTTGGTGCCGTCAGTGTAGAACTGTTCCTTCCAGATCGGCACGATGGCTTTGATTCGCTCCACCAGCTCGGCGCAGGCGGCGAACGCCTCTGTCCGGTGAGCGGCAGCACAGGCGGCTACCAGCGCATAATCGCCAATCTGCAGGCCCCCGACTCGGTGCGATGCCCATATCTGGACCTGGGTGTACTCGCTGGCGATGCCGGCACAAGCCTGCGCAAGGACCTGGTCCGCACTGGGGTGGGCAGTGTAGTTCAGGGCTGTCACCGACCGGCCGCCGTCGTGATCCCGCACGATGCCGGAGAAGACCACGACGCCGCCGCAGTCGGCGGACCACACCTCAGCCTCGGCCCGAGCCGGACTGAGCGGTTCGGCGGAAATCGATGAGTGGACCACGGTCATGACCGACTCCAGTCACCGGAGGCTCCCCCGGATTTGGACACCACTTTGGTCTCGGTGATCACTGCGGCACGGTCCACGCCCTTGATCATGTCGTAGAGGGTCAGCGCAGCCACCGAGGCCGCGGTCAGGGCCTCCATCTCCACTCCGGTCTGACCGGTGGTCTTCACTTCGGCGGTGATCTGCACACTGCCTGGCTCCGGAGTGTCAGACTCCAGATCCACCGTCACCTTGGCGATCGGCAGCGGATGGCACAGCGGCACCAGCTCGGAGGTCCTCTTGGCCGCCATGATGCCGGCAATCCGGGCGGTGCCCAGTGCATCCCCCTTGACCAACCCGTGCGCGGCCAGCAGCCCAGTCACCTTTTGGGTGGTCACCACAGTGGAGACAGCCCGGGCAGTGCGGGAGCTGACGGGTTTGCCGGAGACATCGACCATCTGAGCACTGCCGTCTGGACGCACATGGGTGAGAGTCTGGCCTTTGCTCAGCGCTTGGTCTTTGCCCAGCTCAGTCACAGCAGAATCGCCTCCCGTAGGGTCCCGGCGGGGACATCAGTGTCGTCTTCGTGGAGCTCCAGCAAGGCGTGCGCCCGGGCCAGATGCCCGATCAGGTGAGAGCTGGAGCCCCCGACCGGCACTGCAGTGGCCGAGCCGTCGTCCTGCCTCAACTCTACGCGGCGGAACTGCCGCAGTCCCGGCGGAGAGCTGAATCGCTGCCCCACCTGTACCTGGACTCTGCGCTGCGGCGGACACCCGGGGTCCAGTTCCGCCAGCGCCGGACGCAGCAGGGTCTCCATGCTGACCGCACAGCTGACCGGATTGCCGGGCAGCGCAATCAGCGCCGCCGGGCCATCGACACTGTCCAACGTCCCCCACCCTTGCGGGCCTCCGGGCTGCTGGGCCACCGAACCGAAGCTCACCCCGCGGCCGGTCAGCGCCTGACGGACCACCTCATAGGCACCAGCACTGATCCCGCCGGCAGTGATGACCAGGTGGGGGCGGTGGTCAGCCAGCAGAGCATCCAACCGCGCGGTGAAGGCCGACGGCGCATCGCTGGCCACCTGTGCCACGGTCACCTGGTGGCCGAGCCCCTCGCAGACTGCGCGGATCAAGGGCCCGTTAGCGTCGTAGAGCTGCCCGGGCTCAAGCGGCTCCCCGGGGGCGCGGATCTCCTCACCGGTGGTGATCACCAGTGTTCGGAGCGGCTCCAGCACGCTGATCTCCGCGACCCCGCAGGCCGCCAGCAGCCCCAGCCTGCCCGGAGTCAGAACCTCACCGGCGTTGAGTACTGTCTCTCCGGCCGCCACATCCGAACCGGCTCGACGGATAAACCGTCCGGGTTCGCGGTCTGCCTCCGCCAGTGAGGCGAAACTCACCTCCGCTTGCCCCCCGCCAGACAGTGCCTCGAGGACGGCGAATCCCTCCGCGGTCTTCTCCACGGGTATGACCAGGTCAGCGCCTGCAGGAATCGGCGCGCCGGTCATCACTGCCAGGCACTGCCCCGGCCGGAGCTCCGGTGCCGGTGAACCGGCAGCGACAGTGCCTGCCAGCGGGAGGGCGGGCCCGGCGTCGTCGTATGCTGTCAGATCACCGCTGCGCAGAGCGAAACCGTCCATCTGGGAGTTGTCGAACCCGGGAAGCTGGGCGGCAGCGGTCACCTCAGCTGCGCTGAACCGGCCGGAAAGCCCCGCAGCGCTCATCGGGAGGGCCTCGGCTCTCCGGTGCCTCAGTGCGGTCTCCAGGACCTCGCGAAGCCGGGCGATGTGGTCCTCCACGCTGACGCGGCCGTGCCGGGCGGACAGGACGGGAGCCCTGGACGTAGAATGGGAAGCCATGACACCTAGGGTAGCGCTCGGCATGCCGAGGGTGCCCACGTCCCAAGACCGCCCCGAACGGGATCCCGCCGACCACGAGTCCAACAGCCCGGGCCCGAGCCCCCACGGCCTGGAGGAGGGCCTGATCGACCGGTTCGGACGGCGAGCCTCAGACCTCAGGCTCTCACTGATTGACAAGTGCAACCTGCGCTGCAGCTACTGCATGCCTGCCGAGGGCCTGCCCTGGTTGAAGCGCGAGCAGCTGCTCACCGGCGATGAGGTCCGCCGGCTGGTCCGCATCGGGGTGCAGCAACTGGGCATCCGCGAGCTGCGGCTGACCGGCGGCGAACCCCTGGTCCGTCAGGATCTCGAGGAGATCATTGCCGGGATCCGTGCGGACCACCCAGAGCTTCCGATTGCGCTGACCACCAATGCCATCGGCCTGGACCGCAGGGCCGCTGGGCTGCGCAACGCCGGGCTGAGCAGGGTGAACATCTCCCTAGACTCGGTGCACCGGGAGACCTTCGCCCAGCTGACCCGCCGGGACTCCCTGGACAAGGTGCTGACCGGGGTATCGGCTGCCGCTTCTGCCGGACTGACACCGTTGAAGATCAACGCGGTGCTGGTCCGCGGGGCCAACGACCACCAGGCCGCTGACCTGCTGAGCTGGTCGCTGGCCCACGGCTTCGAGCTGAGGTTCATCGAGCAGATGCCGCTGGAGGCCGATAGGACCTGGAAGCGGGAGGCCACTGTCACCGCAGCTGAGACCCGCAGTCTGCTCAGCCATCAGTATCGGATAGAGCCCGCAGAGGAGGATCGCGGCGGCGCCCCGGCTGAGCGGTTCACCGTGTGGGAAAAGGATGCCGGGGCCTTCTCCTCGCCGCTAGGGACCGTGGGGATCATCGCCAGTGTCACCGAGCCGTTCTGTGCCGCCTGCACTCGCACCAGAATCACCGCAGAGGGCCGGGTGATGAGCTGCCTGTTCTCCCAGGAAGAGGTGGACCTGATGGACCTGCTGCGCGGTGGCGCCACCGACACCGAGCTCGCCCGGCGGTGGGCGGAGGCCATGTGGGCCAAGCCCGCCGCCCACGGGACCGACAGGCCCGGCTTCGAGCTGCCCGGGTTTACCAGGCCAGAGCGGTCGATGTCGGCGATCGGAGGTTGAGATGGGTGACGTGACGGTTCGGCTCTACGCCGCAGCCGCGGAGGCTGCCGGTGCCCATCAGGTCAGCATCCAGGTCAGGGAAGATCCGCTGCTGCTGCGGGATCTGGTCGACCAGCTCACCCAGGCCAGCCCAGACCCCGGCAGCGGCGGCGTCGGCCTGCGGCGGGTCTGCGCCCAGTCCAGCTACCTGATCAACGGCACCCGCGCAGAGGTGGGCTCAGCACAGGTCAGCCCGGGCGACACCGTCGACGTCCTCCCGCCGTTTGCCGGAGGCTGATCGGCCGCTTCAGGCGGCCAGGCCGATGCCGGTGCTGCGGGCCACCAGCCGCTCGGCGACCCCGATGAACGAGTACACCACCAATGAGGCCAGCGTGACGATGAGCACTGAGGCCCAGAGCCGGTCATAGTCGGTCTGGGTCACAGCCTGGATGATGCCGTAGCCCATCCCGTCGCCGGTGGCCAGCCACTCAGCCAGCATCGCCCCGGTCAGCGCCCCGGGGATGGAGACCCGTGCGGCGGTGAAGAAGCTGGGCAGTGAGGCCGGCATCCCGACCTTCTGCAGCACGGTGGCCCGGTTCCCGCCGTAGACCTGAACGACCTCCGTCATCGCCGGGGAGGCTGAACGCAGCCCTTCCACGATGGTCACCAGGGCGGGGAAGATCACCACAATAGTGCCCATGGCTGCCACCGAGGCCCAGTCCCGGCCGAAGATCAGCACGATGATCGGGGCCATCGCCACCAGCGGCACCGATCGGCAGATCATCGCCAGCGGCATGACCGCGGCTTCGAACCCTTTGGAAATCTGGAAAGCCATGGCTGTCAGCGCGGCGACGAACATGCCCACCCCGAATCCGATGAGCGTGTCCAGCATGGTGATCCAGAAGTCGGCGAAGACCACCTCACGGTGCGCGGCGGACTCAGGGTGGGTGAACAGATACTGGTAGACGTCTGCGGGATTCTTGCCGATGATCGGGCTGACGTCGAAGAACCAGAGGGCACCCACCCAGACAGCAGTGATCACCGCCAGCGAGGCAGCCAGTCTGACCAGGGGAATCAGCACAGCGCGCAGGATCGGATTCATGGGCGCATTACCTCCTGGTCCACGGGGTCGCGTAGCGGCCGACTACGGCGATGACGGCATAGGCGATGCCTGCCACGATCACCCCAACGATGGCCAGGGCCCAGAGCCGCTCGACATTATTGCCCTGGGCGGCGACCATCGCCGGACCCAGGCCGCGGGTGATGCCGCCGACGTACTCGCCGAGAATCGCACCCAGCACCGATGCCGGTGCGGCGATCTTCAGCGCGGTGAGCACATAGGGAATCGCGCCGATGAGCTGGACTTTGCGCAGCTGGTCGAACCGGTTTCCCCCGGCCACGGTGATCACATCCAGCCCGGCCTTATCCGCTGACTTCAGTCCCTGGATGGTGGTGACCACGGTGACGAAGTAGACCGAGAGCCCAGCCAGCACATTGGCCGTCATCGGCTGGCCTCCGACGGCATAGACCACAGGGCCGATGGCGATCAGCGGCAGACAGTAGGTGATGACCGCCAGCTGGGTGGCGATGTTCTCCAGCCACGGGGCGATCAGCACCAGGGATGCGGTGAGCACCGCGAGCAGGTTGCCGACCGCGAAGCCGGTGGCGGCCGCGGTGAGCGTCACTGAGATGTTGCGCCAGTAGAAGGAGAAGCCGTCGTCGAGCATCTGCGCGGCCACCGCGAACGGGGTGGGAATCGCGGAGGCGCCTCCAGCGGCGGTACCGATGGTGCCGAAAGCACCCACCAGCCACCAGAGCAGGATGAACGCGCCCAGTCCCACTGCGCCAGGAACCCAGCTGGGAACACGCAGCCTCCGGCCGGCAGTGCCTGTACCGGGTACAGCGAGAGTGGTCATCTCAGTGCCCTCCTGGTTCGCTGGTGCCGAAGAGCAGATCGGAGGCGTGGTCAACCAGGGCGTGGAACTCCGGGGTGCGCTGCAGCTCCGGGGTGCGTGGGCGTGGCAGATCGACCTCGAACACCTCTTTGACCCGGCCCGGGCGCGCGCTCATCACCGCGACCACGTCGGAGAGGAAGATCGCCTCGGAGATGCCGTGGGTAACCATCAGCGTGGTGGCCGGTTTCTCCTCCAGGATACGCATCAGTTCGATGTTCATCCGCTGGCGGGTCATATCGTCGAGTGCGCCGAACGGCTCATCCAGCAGCAGCACCGAAGGCTTGACCACCAGTGCCCGGGCGATCGAGACCCGCTGGCGCATACCGCCGGAGAGCTGGCCGGGGCGGGAATGCTCGAACCCGGAGAGGCCCACCAGCTCGATGAGCTCATCGATCAGGCCGGGCGCAGGCTTGATTCCGGCGACTTCCAGCGGGAGCCTGATATTGGAGTAGACGCTGCGCCAGGGCAGCAGCGCCGAGTCCTGGAAGGCGATGCCCAGCTGGTTGGCCGAGCGCAGCTGGTCCGGAGTCTGCCCGTCCACCAGCAGGCTTCCTGCGCTGGGCTCCTCCAACCCGGCCAGCATGCGCAGCACCGTGGACTTGCCGCAGCCGGAGGGACCTAGCAGGGAGAGGAAGGTTCCCTGTCCGGTGGCGAGGCTGACGTCTTCCAGCGCGCTGACCTGCTTCTTGCCGGAGCCGAAGATCTTGCCGAGTCCGGTGATGTTGATCCCCTCCCCGCTCAGAAGCGGGGTGGAACCAGTGGCGGGGTTCTCAGTGGCGATAGTCATGGACTTCTCCTTCCTCTCCCGTGCAGGATCAGGGTTCGATCAGGTCTGGGTTCTCTTCGTAGACCTCTTCCAGAAGGGTGAGGTCGAACAGGTCATCCGGTACGTCATAGCCCACGACCTCGATGGCCTCCAGGGTGTCGGCCACCAGCTCATCGCTCATGGTCAGCAGGCCGTTCTCCTCAGTCCACTCATCGGAGATCAGCGGAGCCTGACGCTCGGCGGTGAGCAGCTGGTGCTCCATATCCAGCCCTTGGTCGGCGGCCCAGTCCTCCACGGTGACCTGGGCGGCATCGTCGTGGTCCTCCAAGGCGGTGTGCCAGCCGCGGATGGTTCCGGCCAGCAGGGCCTTCAGCTCCTCACGGCTGCTCTCGATAGTCTCTTCGGTGGCGATGATGGACCCGGCGGCGAACGGCAGGCCGTGCTCGTAGAAGTAGAGGTACTCGACGTCGTGGCCGTCCAGCTCCACATCGATGGCCTGGTTGGTGGCATAGCCGATATAGGCGTCCACCTCGCCGTTGGAGAGCGGCTCTGCGGTGCCACCGGTGGAGACCATCTCCACATCGTCGGGGTCGATGCCGTTGACGTCGAGGAAGGCGTAGTAGACCCCCTCATTATTCGGCGCCACACCCACGCTCATCCCGATGAGGTCCTCCGGTTCTGTGGCGGGGTTGTCCCCCAGTGAGAAGATCGCGAAGGCGTTGCGCTGGAACACTGAGCCGATGACCTTGACTCCGGCATCATCACCTTCACTGTCGTAGAAGGACCCCACGTCGATCGGGTTGGAGAGCCCTGCCAGTCCGGTGCCAGTGGCGATCTGGGTCACCGAGGGGGTGGCGGCGGGACCGCCGGTGATCAGCTCGACCTCCTCGAAGCCCTCCTCCTCGTAGTAGCCTTCATCCACTCCGTAGTACATGCCGGCGAACTCTGCGGTCATGATCCACGAGAGCGGGACCTCGACGGAGCCGAAGTCGCCGTCGGAATCCCCGCCGTTGTCCCCGTTGCCGCAGCTGGTCAGTGCCAGTGCGCCCACAGCAGCGGCAGCGGTGAGCTTGGTCGTGGTGACAGTGGTCTTGGTGTTCATGGTGATCTCTCTCTCAGGTGGTGCGAACAGTGCGAGTGGTGAAAAAATCATCTCTGCATCGCCTCGGCGGCAGTGCGGTGGCGGGCGACGACGTCCTCCAGGCCCGGGAGCTGCAGCTGCCCCTGGGTGAGCCGCTCGCCGCCGTTGACGAAGACGGTGTGCGCCCGGGCAGGTCCGGAGCGCAGCCAGCCCTCCACCGGATCGGTGAGCACGCCTGTCTGCGACAGCCGGGCCGAATCCCAGATGACCAGGTCGGCGCAGGCTCCGGGGTTCAGATGGCCGATCTCATCGGCCCAGCCGAGAGTGGCTGCTGAGCCCTCGGTGGCCATATTCAGCGCCTCCCGGGCGGTGAAGGAGTCCGGTCCGTGCCGGAAACGGCCCAGCAGCAACGCGGTTCGGGTTTCCTGCCACAGGTCGGCGGAGTCTGCCGAGGCGGATCCGTCGCAGCCGATTCCCACTGCCATGCCCATTGACCGCAGGGTCTTGGCGTCGGCGGCGTCGCCGCAGATGATCATGTTCGAGCTCGGGCACTGCGTAGCGCCCACGCCGGCTTCGGCCAGCCGCCGGTTCTCCTGATCCGAGCCGTAGACGTAGTGGGCCACCCAGGACCGGGGCGTGGCCCAACCGCAGTCCTCGAAGTACTCCACCGGACGCCGGCCGTAGACTTCAAGCGCGTAGTCGTCCTCGTCGGTGTCCTCCGCCAGATGGGTGTGGAGGCGTACGTCGTACTTCTCCGCCAGCTCAGCGGTGGATCGCATGATGGACTCGCTGACTGAGAACATCGAGCAGGGGGCCAGGGCCACCCGGGTCATCGCTCCCGGTGCGGGATCGTGGTAGGTCTGGATCAGCCGCTCTGAGTCGCTCAGGATGGTGTCCTCGTCCTGGACCACCTCCTTGGGCGGCAGTCCACCGTCCTCCACCGAGCGGGTCATGGAGCCGCGGTTGGCCATGAACCGGAACCCGACCTCTGTGACCGCCTGGATCTGGGCGTCGATAAGCCTCGGGACGGGGTGAACGTACATATGGTCCGAGCTGGTGGTGCACCCTCCGGTGAGCAGTTCGGCAGCGGCCACATAGGTGGAGAGGTAGACCGACTCCTCATGGAGCCCAGCCCATTTGGGGTAGAGCGTGGTCAGCCACTGGAACAGCGTTCCGTTCACCGCCGGGGCGTAGGCCCGGGTGAGGTTCTGGTACATGTGATGGTGGGTATTGATCAGACCGGGGGTGAGCAGCCGTCCACCGGCATCGAGCCTGCGCTGGGCCTCAGGCATCGGCTGCCCCATCCTGCCTGCACTATGCACCCTGCCGTCCTGGATGGCCAGCCATCCGCCGTCGACCTCCCGGCCGGCGGACTGAGCAGATTCGACATCCGTGACCCCAGCGGCTTGTTCGGCCGCTGAGGCTTTTTGAGACTGCAGCACCACATAGGCGTTGGTGATCAGCGTCTCGACGGCAGGTGTGGTTGTCACCAGCATGGGCCTCTCTGAACTGTGCGAGTATCAGCACCGCCCACGGTATGAAACGTTTGTTTCGTCGCACTCACTTGAGTATTACAACCAGGTAAACCGCGAGTGGAAATGTTCCCTGTCACAAGGCTGTAACAGAGTTCTCGCTAGTCTCTGGTGATGAGACGAACGTTTCACCGGGTTCTTCGAAGCCGGTGCACCACTGGTCATCACCACCGCTGAGGAGGCCGACGTGCTGGACAGAATCAGGCAGTATCGCCGCTGCTTCGAGGAGCCCCGACGCTGGGCTGTGGCCACGGTGGTCAGCACTGCAGGCTCCTCCCCCGCCCCGGTGGGGACATCGATGGCGGTCTCCGCGGACCTGCAGATCATCGGCTCGCTCTCCGGAGGCTGTGTGGAGTCCACCACCGCCTCCCTGGCCCAGCAGTGCCTCGAGACGGGCCGGCCGAGGCTGGAGAGTTTCGGCCCCGGTGGCGGCCTGCTCGGCGAGGTCCCGCTGACCTGCGGCGGGGAAATCCAGGTGCTGATCCAACCGCTGGCACATATGAAAGAGTACGACGACGCCCGGGCGTTGGCTGCGGGCCAGGCCGAAGAGCCCGCTGAGCTGACCCGGAGAGTCGAGCTGGATTCAGAATGCCTGATCGTCACCGAAAGCCGGGAGCCGGCCCCGCGTCTGCTGCTGTTCGGCGTCCAGGACTATGCGGTGCATCTGGCCAGGATCGCCCTGAGCGTCGGCTGGCAGGTGGAGCTGGTGGACCACCGCCCCGCCTTCGGATGCGCTGACCGTGTCCCAGAGGGAGCTCACATGAGCCTCGAAGACCCGGCTTCGGCCGCCAGCCGGCTTGCCGCCCGCACCGATGCCGGCTGGACGGCGGCCTGCGTGATGACCCACCACCCAGACCTGGATGTGCCGGTCCTGGATGCACTCCTGCGCGCCGAAACGACCGTAGACTTCATGGGCGCTCTGGGGTCGCGAGCCTCCCAACAACGACGGCGCGCCGAACTCAGACAGCGAGGTCACCAACCGGCCGCGCTTGAGCTCATCCACGGCCCTCTGGGACTGGACATCGCCGCCAGCACACCTGCTGAAAGTGCGGTATCAGTGTTCTCCCAGCTGATCAGCGCCAGAAACACAGACCACATGTCCAGCATCGGAGTCCCGCTCAGCCGCGGTACCGGTCCCATCCATCACAGCCGCCCCCGGCAGTCGTCGATACTGCGCCGCCTGCCGGTATCACCGGCAGGCACAGTCCAGTCTCCGGCAGATGTGGTCAGCTGATGGATATCACCACTGCTGACCAGGTGATCACCACCTGGAACCCCGAGGAGAGCCGGCCTGGAGACACCTGGGTGGCCGGCGGGTCAGTGCTCTACTCCTACGGCAGGGACTTCCGGACCAGCGCCCCGAGCCGGCTGCTGGACATCAGCACCGCCCCCTGGGCGCCGCTGACCTGGCATGAAGGCCTCGGCCTGGAAATCGGCGCGACCTGCACCGTCGCGGCGTTCTTCGCCGCCACCGAGACCCTGGAGCAACACGGGATCACCGCAGACCGCTACCCCGGACTGAGTCTGATGAAACCAGCCGCCGAGGCCTTCGTGGCCTCCTGGAAGGTCTGGAACAGCGCAACCGTCGGGGGCAACGTGGCCACGGCCCTGCCCGCCGGTCCGATGACCTCCTGGCTGGCCGGGATGGGGGCCACTGCTCTGCTGCTCACCCCCGGCGGCAGCCGGGAGCTGCCGGTCACTGACCTCGTCATCGGTGACGGGAAGACGGCACTGGACCATGGCGAGCTGATCCGGGCGTTCTTCATCCCAGCTGCCCATCTGGCACGACCCGCGGTGATGGCGCGGGAGTCGCTGACCCGTTACGGGCGTTCGGCTTGCCTGCTGATCGGCCAGCGAGTCGATGAGAGCAGCCTCCGGCTGACCGTCACCGCCAGCACCTCACGGCCGGTGGTCCTGGACACCGGCCTCGGCCCCGATGACGCACGCGCCGCCGCGGAAACTCTGCCGGACAGCCTCTGGGTCGATGATGTGCACGGCTCTCCGGACTGGCGGCGCCGGACCACCCACCGGCTGGCGGCAGAGTTGGCGGCAGCGTTGGCAGACCGGAGACCCGCCGTCGAAGGTGCCCTGCCGCAGGGCGCCCTCCCACCAGTGTTCCCGGGGCCGACCGATCTCGCTGATGCCTCCTCGCACCAAGGGCCGGATGCCGGGAGTGTGCGGGTCGACGGCAAGGATGTGCCCCTGGTGCACCAGCCCGGGCAGTGCCTGCGCACCTGGCTGCGGGACGCGGCAGGTGCAGATGCGGTCAAACGCGGTTGTGACGCCGGGGACTGCGGGGCCTGCACCGTCCACCTCGACGGCACCGCGGTGCACTCCTGCATCACCGGTGCCCAGCGGGCCGCCGGGAAGACGGTCACCACCTTACGCGGACTGAGCCCGGAAGCCACCCAGACCGTGGTTCAGGCGCAGGGCCGGCCCGCACACTCCACACTGCTTGAGCAGCTGCACCCCACGCAGCGGGACTTCCTGAACTCGCACGGATTTCAGTGCGGCTACTGCACTGCCGGGTTCATCATGACCGCCGCGGCACAGGGACCGTACGGTGCCAGTCCCGCCGGCGGGGAAACCCCGCACGGCTCTCGGCCGCATCCAGAGGCCACGGCCATCACACCTGAAGCCAGTCCCGCCGGCGGGGAAACCGAGCAGACCGACCGGCGGTTCAAAGGGAATCTGTGCCGCTGCACCGGCTACTGCTCCATCAAGGACGCGCTGTCCCAGGTGCCCCGAGCCAGCACCGACGACGGCCCGGGAAAGAGCCCTCTGCCGCCGGCCGGACCGGGGGTGGTGACCGGCACGGTGGACTACACCTTCGACAGTCCTTGTTCCACTGACGGGCGAAGCCCGCTCAGCTCTCGGCCGCACGCAGAGACCGCAGCCATCACGCCTGAGGCTAGCGTCACCGGCGGGGATGAGTTTCCGGCCGAGCCGCCGCTTCATATTGTCGTTGTGCGTTCCCCCCATGCGCATGCCCGGATCCGAGGCATTGATGCCGCACCGGCGCTGAACTCCCCCGGCGTCGTCGCCGTGCTCACCCATGAGGATGTGCCTGCGGCGGTCCGGTACTCCTCCGCCCAGCATGAACTGGCCGAGGACGATCCCGCCGACACCCGGCTGCTGGACAGCACCGTCCGGCACGTCGGTCAGCGAGTGGCAGTGGTGGTCGCCGAGTCACGCCGTCTGGCAGCCCGTGCCGCCCGGCTGGTGGATGTGGACTACGAGGTGCTGGAGGCGGTCTTCGATCCCGCAACCGCTGCCGAACCCGGTGCCCCGGTACTGCACCCCGAAGACGGCGAACGCACCGATGCGGTGGGCAGCGCCTATTTCCCGATCCTGGATCCGCAGCACAACCGACTGGCCACCGTAGCAGCAGCCGCAGGCAATGCCGAAGCAGCACTGGCGGAGTCCCCGCACGCGCTCCGGATGAGCTTCACCACCCACCGGACATCACACACGTCCCTGGAAACCCATGGCACGCTGGGCTGGATCGATGAGTTGGGCCGCTACACCCTGCGCAGCTCCACCCAGGTGCCGTTCCTGGCCAAGCGGACTCTGCAGCGGATCTTCGGCCTGGAGTCCCGGACCTTGCGAGTTTTCACCGGGCGGGTCGGCGGCGGCTTCGGGTCCAAACAGGAGGTGCTGACCGAGGACCTGGTGCTGCTGGTGCTGGTGAAACTTGCCGAGCGAGGCCTCCGGAAGCCGGTCTCCTGGGAGCTGACCCGGTCTGAGGCGCTGACCGCGACCACCACCCGCCACCCCTTCCGGGTCGAGGTGGCCCTGGCCGCAGACCAGCAGGGCAGGCTCACCGCGCAGACCATGGGGGTGCTCTCCGACACCGGTGCCTACGGCAACCACGGTCCGGGGGTGATGTTCCACTCCGCACACGAAGCGATGCAGCTCTATTCGGCCCCCAACAAGCAGGTCTCGGCGGAGGTCGTCTACACGAACAATCCGCCCGCCGGGGCGTTCCGCGGATACGGGCTCTCCCAGACGCTGTTCGCCGTGGACTGCGCCATGGACGAGTTCGCCCATCAGCTGGGCCGCGATCCCCTGGAGTTCAAGACCGAGAACATCGTCAGCGTCGGCGAGGAGCTGTTCGGCCAGGACGCCGATGTCCAGGTCGATGCCGACGGGCTGCACCAGTGCCTGTCGATCATGTCCGGCGAACTGCGCAGGGGTCCGCTGAGCGCCGCGGAGCTGGCGCAGTGCCAGCGGCGGCTCGACGAGGAGAGCCACGGCTATTCGGCGCCGACCGGAGACTGGCGGCTGGGCATCGGCACTGCGGTCACCATGATCGACACCGCCCCGCCCAACGGCCATCACTCCCATGCCAGTGTGCGGCCGCTGGGCCGGCCCGATGAGCCCGGCGGCGGACGCTACGAGCTGAGAGTCGGCACCGCAGAGTTCGGCAACGGCACCTCCACCGTGCACCGGCAGGTGGTCGCGGAGGTGCTGGGCACCACCGCGGAGAAAATTCTGCTGCGCCAATCCGACACCGATCTGGTCGACCATGACACCGGTGCCTTCGCCTCCACCGGAATCACCGTCGGCGTCAAAGCCTCCTTCCTGGCGGCCAAGGACCTGCTCACCCAGCTGAACTCCCTGCCCACCGGTGCGGACCCGCACACGGTCATCGGCACCGGCCACTGGGGAGGGTCCCCGCGGACTGCGGCGTTCAACGTCCATGGCTTCCGCATCGGGCTCGACGCCGCCTCCGGCACACTGGTGATCCTGCAGTCGGTCCAGGCCGCCGACGCCGGGGTGGTGCTCAACGAGGCCCAATGCCGCGGCCAGGTCGAGGGAGGAACGGCACAGGCGATCGGCGCTGCCCTGTTCGAGAAGGTCGTCATCGACCACACCGGCAGGGTCACCACCGATATCCTGCGCAGCTACCACATCCCCCAAATGGCAGATCTGCCGCGTACCGAGGTGCACTTCGCGGCCACCGAGGACCCCATAGGCCCGATGGGGGCGAAGTCCATGTCGGAGTCACCGTTCAACCCGGTGGCCCCGGCGCTGGGCAACGCTATCCGCGATGCGGTGGGAGTGCGGCTGACCGAGACTCCGTTCACCAAGGACCGGATCTATGCGGCTCTGCACTCCAGGCCGCCAGGTCCTGCGGAGTATCAAGATCGGCGTCCCGGGCAACACCGGTGAGGTCGACGACGCAGACCCTCTCTTCATGCGCCCGCAGATACCGCCGTGCACCCTCATCGCCCTCGGCCTGACCAGCAGCGGCGAGCGCGTCGTCGGTGTCGAAGACCACTGGGTGAGAGGCACGGCCAAACACTGCGCCGCGGGTGACCCTGCCCGGGTCGTGTGCTTCCAGCACAGCCCTAAGCGCCGGGGCGCCGATGCCGGGCTGGTCCACCAGCAGCACCGCGATCTGCGCTGCCCCGAGGTCTGCGGCCCGCTGCACCCCGGCTCGGAACGACGCCGCCATCTCGGGGGTGCCCTGACCACTGCCCCTGACGGTCACCAGCTGGGAGCTTCTCAGACGCTCCGCGCATTCGCGCTCTAACATCCGCACCACCTCCTCGGCCTGGTAGCTGAGCACCAGCACCGGGGCCGTCCCAGCGGCCAGAGCTGCACCCAGGGAGCGTGCTGCCAGGGTTTCTCCGGCCACCTTGATCAGCGGTTTGGAGTCTCCGCCCAGGCGCCGTCCCTCTCCTGCGGCCAGAATGACGGTGGCGATCACCGGCCGGTCCGCCGGGCCGCGGCGGCACCGATCGGGACCAGTTTCTGGCTGAGCCCATAGCGCCGGTCCTGCAGCTGGACCAGATAGCCGCAGGTGATGAGTGTGCGCAGCAGCCGGTGGGCGGTGGCGGCAGGCAGCCCAGTGACGGTGGCCAGTTCGCTGAGGCTGGCCGTACCTCCTCGTGCAGCGATAACTTCCACCAGGTCGAAGGCACGTGCCACCGACTGCACCCCGCCCCTTGAGGCCTCACTCATGAGGCACTCACCGCGTGATCGTTCAGCGGGGTCCTGGCTGCCGGGCCGGAGCCGCTGAGCAGCGTCCCGGCGCTGAGCAGCATGGCCGAGGAGTCCTGCGCGCTGAAGAGCTGGGTGCCGCGCAGGATGGACCCGACCACGGTGCCGCGGATCTCGTGGCCATCATAGGCGCTGATCGGGTTCTTGTGCGCCAGTCCGGCGGCAGAGACCACATGGGTCTCTGCCGGGTCGTAAAGGAGAAAGTCAGCGTCGTGCCCGGCGGCGATGCGCCCCTTGCGCGACAGACCCACCAGGTCTGCGGTGCTGGCAGCCATCCACCGGCTGACCTGTTCCAGGCCGATGCCGCGGTCACGGGCGGCAGAGGCCACCGCGGCGAATCCCACCTGAAGCCCGGAGACTCCGCCCCAGGCCTGCGAAAGGTCAGGAGCCCCTCGGTACTTCTCCTCCCCGGTGGCCGGGGAGTGGTCAGTGACCACCATGTCGATCAGTCCCTCCTGCAAGCCCTGCCAGAGCGCCTCGCGGTTGCCGCGGTCACGGATGGGCGGGCAGCATTTGAACTCTGCGGCGCCGTCGGGAACCGCCTCAGCCTCGAAGCACAGGTAGTGCGGGCAGGTCTCCACCGTGACCGGCAGTCCCTCATCACGGGCCTGCTGGATGCTCTCCAGGGCGCCGGCGGCGGCCAGGTGCAGGATATGGGTCCGGCAGCCGGTTTCACGCACGGCGTCGAGCAGCCCCTCAATGGCTGTCACCTCAGCCTCCGCCGGCCGGGTGGCCGCCCAGTGTGCGTACCGTGTGACCCTGCGGCGCAGACCAAGGGCTGTGGTGGCGGTGTCGATGGTCTTGGCGTCCTCGGCGTGGACGATCACCAGACCATCGAACGTCTTGACCCGGTGCATGGCCTCACGCAGCTGCGCAGGTGTGACCGGGGGGAACTCGGGGACCCCTGAATCCAGCAGAAAACACTTGAAGCCGAAGACCCCCGCCTCCCACAACGGTTCAAGATCCTCGGCGTTGCCCGGCACGATTCCGCCCCAGAACCCGACGTCCACATAGGTCTGTCCCTGGGCAGCCTCCCGCTTGAACTCCAGGCTGGGGACATCAACGGTCGGCGGGACAGAGTTCAGCGGCATGTCCACGATGGTGGTGGCCCCGCCAAGGGCGGCAGCCATGGTCCCGGTGGTGAAGCCCTCCCAGCTGGTGCGGCCGGGTTCGTTGATATGCACGTGGGTGTCCACATTTCCCGGCAGCACGATCTGCCCGGGGCGCACCACCAGCATCCCCGCTCCGCCGGAGACGTCCCGGGCACGCACCACCGCGGCCTGACGAGACACCTGTCCGGCCGCCAGCCGGGTGATTCGCCGGATCGCTCCGCTGTGGTCGATCTCCAGATGCGCAGGGACCACGTCCCCCTCGAGGAGGACTTGGTCGGCGATCAGGTGACGCACTGTCATGCTGCCTAAGCCTAGGCTGAGGACATTTCAGGGATGTTGACTCTGTGTTCAGGTCCTATGTCGTTGTCCACAGGCCGAACACCGCACCCAGGGGCGGGGACCCGCCAGGCAGAGGCGGCCATCAGCTTCCGCGGTAGGTGGAGAAGGCATAGGGGCTCAGCAGCAGGGGCACGTGGTAGTGGGCGGCCTCGCTGACGGTGAAGCTGATGGTGACCTCGGGGAAGAACGTGGTCACCCCCTTGGCGCTGAAGTACGCACCGGTCTGGAAGTGCAGCCGGTAGGTGCCCGGGGGCAGCGTCTCGGGTCCCAGATCAGCGACCCGGCCGTCGTCGTCGGTGGTCCCGGAGGCGATCTGCTGTCCGGTACTGTCGCTCAGGGTCACGACGACGCCTGAGGCGGGGTCGCCATCGGCATTATCGAGTATGTGGGTGGTGACCAGGCTCATGAGGTGTCCAGCTCCTTCAGCTCTTCGTAGGTGGAGGCGACGTGGGAGATCCGGCGGCGACCGGCCGCCAGAGAGGCATTGAGCGCACCGTTGGCCAGCAGTGCGACCACTGACATGGGTGCGGCATAAGAGTCGAAGGCGCCGTCGGCGTCGAGCGGGCATTCGATCCAGGTCTCAGCGTGTTTCGCGTAGGTGCGGGAGGTGGCATCACCGATGCACAGCAGCTGTGCCGGTGAGTTGGCCGCGTGGCGGATGAGATCGCCGAAGCCGCGCGGACGACGGCGGAACCCGAAGACCACCACCAGGTCGCCGGCAGCCAGTCCGGTCAGCTCCTCACCCAGGCTCTGGCCGGGCTGAGGGGCCAACCGGACCTTTCCGCGGACCTGGATCAGCTGGTGGTGCAGGTGGGCGGCCGGAGGATAGCTGTTGCGCATCCCGATGATGATCACCTGGCCGGCGTCGCGGATCATCTCCACTGCCTGATGCAGCCGACCATCGGCGAGGATCTCAGCCAGCTTGGTGAAGTTCTGCTGCTCGTGCTGGACATGCCGTTGAATGCCGGTGGTCTCGCTGCTGTCGCCGGAACGCACCGGGGAGGCGGTGGGCTGTCCGGAGGCGCGCAGAGCCAGCGCGTGGTCGCGGACCTCTTTGAAGTCCTCGAACCCCAGCTTGCGGAACAGTCGGGAGACGGTGGCCTTGGAGACCCCGGTGCGCCTGCTGATGTCTGCGGCGGAAAACACGGCCAGATCGCCCAGGTGATCGACCAGGAAGTCAGCCACCCGCCGCTCCTGGGGCGGAAGGTCACCGTACCTCTCATCGATCCGCGCATCGATCCGCGCGTTGGGGATCTCCGCGGTGGGCGTGGCGATCAGCTCGGTCACCGCGGCTCTCCTGTCTGTCCACTGTGTTCAGCCAGGTGCCAGACCGCCTGTTCCAGTGCGTCCAGGGTGTAGGCGACGTCGTCGACGGTGATGGATTCGTCCGGGTGATGGCTGATGCCGTCGTGGCAGCGGGTGAACAGCATGCCCACAGGTGCGATCTCGGCGACTGCCATCGCATCGTGCCCGGCCCGGGAGAACAGCGGCATCGGCTCTGGGTCTCCGGTGGCGCGTATGCCGGCGGCGACGGCATTCATCAGCTGGCCGTCGGCGAAGACGGTGGGCGCAGAGTGGATCTCCTCGACTTCAAAGCTCAGGCTCCGCTGGGTGCAGGAGGCGGCAAGAGCGGCTTCGATCGCGTCCCATGCCTGGTCCCTGAGCACATCGGTCTCAGCCCGGACGTCCAAGGAGAAATCGGCGCGGCCGGGTACCACGTTGACCGCACCTGGGTGCGCGTTCATCTGTCCGACAGTGGCGACCGCCTGCCTCTCCCTGCCGATCCTCTCGATGTCCAGAACCGCTTGGCTGGCACCGACCAGGGCGTCCTGACGCCGCTCATACGGCGTCCCGCCGGCATGCCTGGCCTCACCATGGACAGTGATGTGGAAGCGCCTGGCACCGGCGATGGAGGTCACCACCCCCAGCGCTCGGCCAGCGGCCTCCAGATAGGGGCCCTGCTCGATATGGGCCTCCAGGTAGCCGACCAGCTGCTCAGGCCTGCGCGCGGCCTCGCCGATCCGGGCCGGGTCCAGACCGAAGTCTCTGAACGCCTGCTCCATGCTGATACCGTCGCTGTCGGTGAGGGCTAACCAGTCCGGGTCCCAGCTGCCGGCCAGGGCCCGGGAGCCGAGCAGGGTGGCGCCGAACCGGGTTCCTTCCTCATCCGCGAAGGCCGCGACCTCCAGTGCGAAGGGCAGCTTCGCCGCATGCGGTCCCAGGCGATCGGCGATCTCGATGCCGGCGAGCACCCCGAGGATGCCGTCATAGCGGCCGGCGTGCGGCACGGTGTCCAGGTGGGAGGCGATCAGCAGGCCAGGCAGCCCGGGCTCCCGTCCCTCGATCCGCAGGCACTGATTTCCTGCGGCGTCCTGCCACACCCAGTAGGAAGTGGCGGCCCGTCGACCGGCCTGTTCCATCCATTGGGCGGCCAGGTCATTGTGCCGCCGGTGCTCCTCGGTCAGGTAGGCACGCAGGATCCCGTCCTCCAGGGCGGAGACGGCCGCGAGTTCGTCGCAGCGGTGCATGATGCGTTCGGCCGCGGTCATCCGGTGGCCTCCGCTTCGGGGGTGATGACAGGCTCAGACCGGCCCAGACGGTCCCCGGCACCGGAACTGTACTGCTCTGCTGCTGCGCCCACGCCTCCTCCGGCGGTGACCTGCGCCCCGCTGCGGCGGAGCACCTGCTCCAGTGCGGCAAGAGTCAGCATCACCGCGTCCTTCCTGGCGTTGTAGCCCATGGTGCCGATGCGCCACACCACCCCGTGCAGGGGTCCGAAGCTGGTGCCGATCTCAATGCCGTAGTCCTCCAGCAGTCCGGTGCGCACTGCTTCGCCGTCGACACCGTCGGGGATGTGCACGGCCACCACGTTGTTCATCCGGTGGCTCTGGTCGCCGAAGATTCTCAGCCCGAGGCCGGTGAGCCCAGCAGCCATGGCCGCACCGTGCAGCCGGTGGCGCGCCACCGCGTTGTCTATTCCCTCTGCCAGCAGCAGGCGGGCGCATTCGCGGGCGCCGTAGAGCATGGAAGTGGCCTCGGTGTGATGGTTCAGCCGCTGCGGTCCCCAGTAGTCCAGAATCATCGCCACATCGAAGTAGTTGGAACTGATCCGCCGTCCCTGGGGTGTGCTGCCGTCGTCGATCCCGGCCTCCACGTGGCGGCGGGAGCGGATAACCTCCACAGCACGGTCGCTCAGGGTGATCGGTGCCGAGCCGGAGGGTCCGCCCAGGCATTTCTGCAGCCCGGCGGTGGCGGCGTCGACCTTCCAGCTGTCGGCGTGGAAGGGGTTTCCGCCCAGTGAGGCGGTGGCATCGGTGTAGAACAGCGTCCCATGCTTCTCACACAGCTCGCCGACCCCGTCCAGGGGTTGGTTCATGGTGGTGGAGGTGTCGCCCTGGACCAGGGCCAGGACCTTGGGCTTCTCATTCCTCAGTGCCCGGTCGATCTCTGCCAGGGTGAAGACCTGCCCCCACTGCTTTTCGAGCACGACGACCTCGGCTCCGACTCGTTCAGCGATCTCCTTCAGCAGGTGGCCGAACCGTCCGAAGATGGGTACCAGCACTTTCTCGCCGGGCTCGACCAGGGAGACGATGGCAGCTTCGATTCCGGCCCGCGAGGTGCCGTCGATCAACAGCGTGGCCTCGTTCGAGGTCGCGAAGACTCCGCGGTAGAGCTCCATGACCTCGTTCATATAACCGGTCATGGCCGGGTCATACTGACCGATCAGCGGGGCGGACATGGCCCGCAGCACCCGCGGGTCGGCATTGACCGGCCCGGGGCCCATCAGCAGCCGCTGCGGCGGGTGGATCTGGGGGTAGTCCGATGCGGAGAGATTCATAGCCTCCATCCTAGTGAAACGTATGTTTCATCAAAGAAACACGCTGGCATTCTTCACCCGGCTCAGGCCACCGGGTTTGCCACCGGGGGCCACCCCTTCCATTCCTTGGCTGGGTTGACCGGCTGGAAGGCCTGGGCCTTCGACGTCTTCATACCTGACCCGACCAGCGTCTCTGCCAATCGCACAGCGGCGGGAACTCCGTCGATCACGGGAATGCCGAGCCGGTGGCTGAGCTCGGCGTCGAGTCCGGCGAAACCGGCACAGCCCAGCACTATCGCCTCTGCACCGCGCGTGATGAGTTCACGGGCGCGGGTCTCCAGGGCGGCCGCGACCTCTGCGATGTCGGCATGAATGGAGGAGACCGCGATCTCACTGGCCTCGACCCCTATGCATCGTGTGTGCAACCCCGCGTTGCGCAGGCTCTCCCAGATCACCGGGACTGTGCTGCTGAGCGTGGTGACCACCCCATAGCGGTGAGCCACGAGATTGGCGAACATGGGTCCGGCCTCGGTGATGTCCACGACGGGCACGGCCCAGCGCTGGCGCAGTCCCTCCCTGCCGTGTTCTCCGAACCCGGCCAGCACCACAGCGTCGAAGGGCTCTTGGTGCTCCTCGAGCGCAGCGAACATCGCAGCCGCAGAGATGAAGCTCTCGTAGTAGCCCTCGGCCGACTCCGGCCCGAAGGGCGGGGTCAGTGCGACAATCTCGGTATGCGGCCCGGCCGCCGCGGCGGCAATCGCCCTCAGCGCCTCAGTGAGCGTGGAGTTGGTGTTGCAGTTGAGGATAATGATGTTCACCGGCATCAGCCTTCCCATGCGAAGGAGGCGATGAGCTTCTCGGGCTGGACCGGTCTCTCCAGGAGCCCGCCCTGGACGATGCCCAACTGCCATCTCAGGTACGACGACCTGGTCAGCTGAGTCCCGTTCCACATGCCGGCTCGGCGCATCGCCTCGGTGTGGCTGGTGAGCTCTTCGGCCGAGAATGCCGGGTACCACGGGGCGATCTGTGGAACGTAGACGGAGGCTGGATTCTCGTTCATGAACGTCATCGCTTGGTTCAACGCATGATTGAAGCGGCGAATGGCAGACTCCTTGGCCAGCAACGTCCGGGGAGTTGTGTAATAGACGCTCCAGGGGATGTCACCTCCGTCTGTCAGGAGGTCCCCAGCGAGGTGATGGCCCTGTGCGTGAAACCGCAGGGCGTGGATTCGCTCAGTCATCAGGGCATCTCCCACACCACCGGCGTAGAGCTCAGTCATCATGGCACCGGTGAGGTCATGGGCGATGCGGGAGTCTCCAGGCTCCGCACCTTGTTCTTTGAGGTACATCTCGAGAAACATGGTCAGGCTTGCACCGCCTCGCCCGGGGACCAGCACGCTGCGACCGGCCAGGCCACGCTCCCACGCGTCGCTGAGCGGTTCGCGTGAGACGACGCAGAAGCCGGCCCGGTGGCACAGCTGTCCGGTCACCACAAAGTCTTTGCCCTTGCCCAGGAACATCGAGGGCACCCAAATGCCACCAAGAGCCAGGTCCCAGTCTCCGCTCTCGATACCCGGCAGCACAGCTTCCCAGTCATGGGGGACGACCGTTTCGACGTCAAGATTCTCGGCTTCAAAGTAGCCGAACTCTCTGGCCACAAACTCAGGCATGTACCCTGGGGCTCGGCCCGTGGCGGTCACACGTATGGTGTCTGTCATGTCCCGTCCTTTCAGACAGTGGAGATTACGCGGTGACGGGGAGCTCGGTGCGCTCCCCCGTGACAGAGTCGAAGAACGACGAGCTGGACATGTCAATGTCCAGACTCACCCGCTCGGCCGGTGAAGGTGTCATGTCATTAGGCACCCGCGCATAGGTCCGGGAGTCCGCGTGACCATCGAGAGTGATCGCCACGATAGATTCTGGCCCTGTACGTTCAACCGTTTCCACAGTGCCCGGCATGATCCCCGCACCGGACGGCACAATGCGGACGTTCTCCGGCCTAAAGCCCACCACAGTGCCGTCCCCGTATGAACGGCGCAGACTCTGCCGCCACTGCTGGTCACCACTGCTGAGATCCACCAGGTTCATCGGCGGGGATCCAACGAATCGCGCGACGGTGGTATTCGCGGGGCGGTCATAGATGTCGTCTGGGGTGCCGATCTGCTGAATCTTTCCGCCGTCCATCACGATGATCTTGGTCGCCATCGTCATGGCTTCGATCTGATCGTGGGTGACATAGACGAAGGTCTTCCCCACCTCCCGGTGCAGGGCTGCGATGTCCGTGCGCATCTGGATGCGCAGTTTGGCGTCCAGATTGGAGAGCGGCTCATCCAGAAGATAGAGCGATGGGTCCCGCACAAGGGAGCGCGCCAAGGCCACACGCTGCCTTTGGCCACCTGACAGCGCCCCAGGGCGACGATCCAGGTATGCCGTGAGGCCCAGCTGTTCAGCCAGCCCGTTGACCTGAGACCTCACGCGTTCATCCCTCATCAGGCGCGCCCTGATGAGCGTGCTCAGTATCGGCAGATGCTGCCATCCGCTCATCCGGTCCATCAGCAGGGGGAACGCAATGTTCTGGCGGACTGTCATCTGGGGATACAGCGCATAGGACTGGAAGACGAAGGCGATGTCTCGTTTGCGCACGTCGGCGTGATTGACCGGGACGTCGTCGAACAGAAGTGTCCCCGAGGTGATGTCCGTCAGGCCAGCGATCATCCTGAGCAGCGTGGACTTGCCGCAACCCGATGGCCCCAGCAGCACAAGGAATTCGCCGTCGGCAATGTCTGCGTCGAACGGATCCAGCACCTGGGTGTCGCCGAAGGACTTGGAGATTCCGTCGAAAGTAATACGAGGCATGGTGTTATCCCTTCACCGCTCCGGCGGTGAGACCGGAGACGATATGACGTTGGACGAACAGGAAGAATGCAACGGCCGGGGCTGCGAACATCACGGACACTGCCATCACTGCGGGCATTGAGACACCCGGTTGGGAAACCAGGACAGACAGGCCCACAGACGCCGGCCACTCTGCCCGGTCGGTGATGAACGTGGTGGCGTACATCAGTTCTCCCCATCCGGCGAAGAAGGCGAGGACTGCTGCAGCGGCGATGCTGGGCAGGATGAGCGGCAAGATCACTACGGTCAGTGTGGACAGCGGAGGGCTGTTGTCCACCCGAGCGGCCTCCTCCAACTCGTAGGGGATGCCGTCAATGGCTGCTTTGATGATGAAGGTGGAGATAGGCAGCGAGAAGGCAGCATTGACCAGCACAAGACCCCAGAGATTGTTGACCAGGCCGAGGCCCAGGAAGAGGGTGTAGATCGGGATCAGGAAGACACCCTGCGGCACCATCTGGGTGCTGAACAACAGAAAGGCTGCCGCACCGCGGCCATGGAACTTGTAACGGCTGAGTGCGTAGGCGCACAGCACGCTCAGCAGGATCGTCAGGACTGTGGTGCCGATCGCGATGAAGGCGGAGTTGGTCAGCATGGACACCACCGGCACGCCGTCGAGATCCCTGCTGAGCTCTGACCAGTTGGTGAATTGGAGCCACAGGCTCTGCGGCTCGGTGAACAACTGCTGCCGGCTGCTTAGGGCAGTGTTGATCATCCAGTACGTGGGAAACCCCATAAGAAGGACTAACAGTGCTGCTGAGAGATAGACAAGGCGCGGCCTGCGGCTGCGACGTCGGTGAGGTGCCGTAGTACTCATCGTGTGTTCTTCTTCTCTTCTCGTCGTTCCAGCAGGAGGTAGGCCAGAGTGAAGACGATCGCGATCGTGATGCCGATGATGGCGTAGGTCGCTCCCATGCCCAGCTGCTGGTACTCGAAGGCCTGCCGCTGAATCGCGATGACCAAGGTGTTCGTGGAGTTGACCGGCCCGCCCTGGGTCAGCACCGCGATGATGTCCCATTTACGAAGCGCCTCAATGACTTGCAGGATGGCCAACAGGCGAACCGTCGGGAGAATGTGTGGCCAGATCACCCACTGGAATGTGCCCAATCTGGGTGCCCCGTCGATGCGGGAGGCTTCGGCCGTTTCTTGCGGAACAGATTTCAGCGCAGCCAGCGTGACGAGCATGACGAAAGGCACTGCCTGCCAGGCGGTCACCGCAATGACAGCAACCATCGCCCAGGGCTCCGAGGTGAGCCAGGCGATGCCGTCTTGGCCAAGCGCCTCGAGCCCACGGTTGATGACACCCCGGGACTGACTGAACATCCAGAGCCAGATCAGCGCGGCGGCCACGCTCGGGATGGCCCAAGGAGTGGCCAGAATAGCCTTGACCACCGAGTTCCCGGCGAACTTCATATTGACCACTACTGCCGCCAGTACCCCGATGACCAGGGCGATCACTGTGGTGCCCACCGTGTAGACCATCGTGTTCAACAACACGCGCGGAAGCGCGGACCCCGACAAGGCTGTTGCGTAGTTCTGCAGTCCAACGAACTCCCCGGCTGAAGGATTCGTCAGACGCGCATCGGTCAGACTGATCCACACCTGTTCGATCAGTGGCCAGATGATCATTACGCCGAGGAATATGAACGGGCCAGCCAGCAGCATGACGGGCGTCATGCCGTTGCGCGCCGACCGCACGAGCCGCAGTCGGAGTGGTTCCTTGGCATCGGCTCGTGCGGTCATCGTCTTTGTGCTCATGGCAGTCAGTCACCGCTTCCCACCAGGTTATCGACATCTCCTTGGGCTGCTGCCAAAGCCTCCTCGGCCGGAATATCATTGACGAGCACTTCCTGAACGTGATCCATGATGAGGGTCATGATCTCCGTGGTCTGAAGTTCATGCCCGGGAATCAACGTGCTCTGAGTGTGCGAACCCACCTCAAGGAACCCTTCAGCCCATGGATTCTCTGCGGCGAACTCCTCGGTTACCGGGACATCAGTGGCGAGTGGGTCAGCGCCGGAGGCTTCCCGCAGCATCTCTTGACCTTCCTCAGTCACGAGCCAACTGACAAACTCTTTGGCTTCCTCAACATGGGGGCTGTTGGCATTGACGACTACGTAGAGCTGCTGGTGGTAGCCGGGCTCCGGGGTCGGCTGGTCGGCGACATGAATGTCCTGAGGGTCCATGCCGCCCTCCAGCGACGCCACGAGTGCACCGCCGCCAATCTCGTCGACCATTCCCACCTGGCCCTGCGCGAAGGCGGCCCGGTTCGTGTGGAGATCCTCGTCAGAGAAGATTCCTGCATCGTAGAGATCTTTGACCACTTCGACGCCCTCGATGTTCTCGGGCGTGTCAACAGTGATGTTTCCGTCCTCGTCGGCCCAGGAGCCTCCGTGGCCGTAGGTCCAGATGTTGATGTGTTGGAGCCACCGCCCGTCATCGACCAATGGTGATGGATCACCGAAGCCTTGAACCCCCAGTTCCTCTGTGAGGATATCGGCGCTTTCAATGAGTTCCTCGGGAGTGGTCGGCACCTCAACCCCTGCCTCATCCAGCAGACCCGAGTTGTACAAAAGAGCGAATGGAGCACGCTGCCATGCCACGCCATAGCGTGTTCCGTCCTTGACGCCCCCCTCATTCGTGTTGTTGAGGTTGGCTCCTTCAACGGCATCTTCGAGGGGCTCGAGGAAGTCCGCGTCTACAAAACTCTCGAAGACGTTGTCCTGGATGAACATCACGTCCGGCCCTTCGCCAGCGCCGAGCTCCGTGGTCAGCGTCGTGGCAATATCGCCACTGGGATACTCAACCCGCTCCACGGAATGCTCACTGGCGTGATCGAATCCCGAGACCGCCTCCCAGAGGCCTTCGCCTCGGTTGGCGTCCAACCACTGCGAGTTCCCCAGAGTGAGCGTCACCCCCTCACCGTCTGCCTCTTCACCGCCTGTCCCGCATGCCGTGAGCAAGGCAAGTGAGCCGGTGAGTAGAGCTGCCGCGCTGAGGCGGTATGGAAATTCTCTTGCACTTCCCATCATGGGCCTTTCGTCAGTGTGCGAGTGGGTGGCCGATCAGTTGATACTGTGCATCGAACAACTGAACGGTATACAGTTTGCCCTTTCAATGTTTCGTCGATGTTGCAGAGCGTAAACGTCTCGTAAACAGATAAACCCGCAAGTTTCCCGATATTGCAAGGAATTACTCAACTTATCGGTGAGATCATCACCGAGATGCGTTGACTTCTTCTGGTGACTCAAGCAGTTAAACGGTATACATAAGCGATCGCGCGTAAAATCGATATACCATTTCTGTCTGGAGGTGCATGATCATGACACTGGCGGAAACGGCTGATCAGCCGCTCTCAGCGTCCTCAGCGCAGCGGATCTATGACCAGATCAGGAGCCGGATCATCCTTGGCGAGATTCCCCAGGGCGCACGGCTGCCTGAGCAGAAGCTCGCTGACGAGCTCGAGACCTCCCGCATTCCCATGCGAGAGGCTCTCTCCAGGCTGGACGCCGAGGGATTCGTGGAGCTGCGGCCCCGCCGCGGCGCCATCGTGACCACCTGGACCACCCAAGACGTACATCACCTCTTTGACGCCCGGCTGGCCATCGAGAGCACTGCGGCGAACAAAGCCGCCCAGCGCGCCGGGGAGGGCGCGGACACCTCCGCATTGGAGGTCGCTCTACACCAGTCAGAGGAGGAAATGACCGGTGGGGATGACCTGACCTTCGCTGAGGCCAACGTCACCTTCCACCAGGCGCTGGTCGCCATGGCCGGCAACCCGCTGACTGACCGGCTCATGGGCTCCATCGCCGGGCGGATGGCCTGGCTATTCCACCTCACCTCGCAGCGGGACCACGAGGTCGCCTGTCGCGAGCACCGCTCGATTGTTGATGCCGTGCGCAGCGGCAACCCGCGCCTGACCGAGACTTTGACCTACTCCCATATTGAAGTCGGTCGCCAGCCCTCCTTCGACGTCCTTTCCACCCTTTTGGATATAGCTGGCTAACGGCACTGACGCCCGCCTAGCGAATTATGCATATGCAAGACATAATAGGTGCATGGGTGTACTACAAATTCGCACTGATTCCTCCGTAGAAGAGGCACTGACTGAGCTGACCCGTGAAGGACGTTCACGGTCGGAGGTGACACGGGAAGCTCTGCTGGCCTATCAGCGGGAACAACGGCGTGCCCGCCTGCGCGCTGAAGCTGAGACACTTCGAAACGACCCAGAGGACCGGGCAGAGATGCAGCAAGTCATGCGCGAGATGGATGAGATCAGTGCGTGGTGACATCTATGCTCTCAAAGCTCCTCCGGATGCGCGAGGGCATGAACAGCGCGGCCATCGTTACGCGGTCGTAGTCCAGTCTGATCTGCTGAACCTCTCTACTCTCCTCGTAGCTCCTACAACATCCCGAGGCAACCCTGCCTCTTTCAGACCAGAAATCGAGATGGACGGACAGACTGTCAGAGTTCTCCTCGAACAGACGCGCGCAGTAGACCCTGGGCGTTTGGGGAACTTCGCAGGCCGACTGAGCGCTTTCGAGCTTCAAGCAGTAGATCGCGCCTTGTCCGAGGTCCTCGACCTATCCTGAGCCTTCTGACCGCTCAAGAGGAGACGGCGTCTCCTAGACGCAGCACAGCGATCTCGGCCAGCTGTTCGCGGCGGATCTGGGCCTCGGCGGCGGCGTCGTTCTCCAGCCGCTGGAGCAGCTGGGACATCATCTCCTCGGGGCCGCGGCCCTTGGCGCGGATCAGGAAGATGCGGTCGAACTTCTGCTCGTAGACCTTATTGGCCGCCGTCCATTCATCCCGGGCAGCCTGGTCCTCGCTGAGGTCTCCCTGCTCGGCTCGCGAGGCACGGGCCTCAGCGGATTCTCCGGCCACCTTCTCACCGATCCGGGGGTGGTGGGCCAGGGCAGCGTCCACCTCCTGGTCGGTCCACCCCTCCGCCAGCTCAGCCGCAGTCGCCAGCAGCTCATCCCGAGACCGATAGGGTCTGCGGGCCAGCAGCCCAGAGCTCCACGAAGCGATCGGCGCGCAGGCGCCGAGTTCCTCGCGCAACTCATCAGCGTCTCCGGTGTTGAAGCCTTCCAGCTGCATCACAGCCCTCCTCATCACTGGTAGGGGTTGTCGGTCGCTTCACGTTCGCATGTCCGCCACCGGGACTCACGGAGTTTTCCGGCGTAGGCGATCAATGCCTTGTCACTTCCGCAGGGCCCGATCAGGCTCAGGCCAGTGGGCAGCCCTTCAGGGGTGGCGGTCGGGACGTTGACCACCGGCAGACCTGCCAAGGACCCGATGGTGGTGAGCATGAGCGTGCGCTGACGCAGGTCGTCGGCCTCCGCGGTGCCGACGCCCACCTCATCCAGCCGCGGTGCCGCCGAGGCGGCCGAGGGCAGGGCGAGCACGCCGTCGCCGACCCAGCTTCGGACGGTCTCGCGAATGGCCGAATGCCGCTTTCGGGCCGCTGTCTCCTCCTCCTGGGTGAACTCGCCTGCAGCCCGGAACCTGGCTCCCACATCGGCCGCCATATCCTCCCAGTGGGCCGACACCCAACTGCCGTGGTTGGTCCACGCCTCCCGTAACTGGATCACGGTGAAAGTCTGCTTCCACTCCGCCAGCGCCTCGGCTCCCGATCCGCTGATCGTCACCGCACCGCGGCCGGTGACCTCTCCGAGCCCGGCCACCAGGTCCCGGCACGCAGCGGCGACGCCGGGTTCGGCCAGGTCGAAAAGCCCCTCCATGACCTTCAGCTCGCCCAGCTCGCGGCTGGACTCCCAGGCCACTGGACCCTTCGGCACAGCGGGGATGGACCCGGTGGTGCCCATTCCGCCCAGCGCGGAGGGGGCCGAGGGCACCGTCTTGCCAGGCTCGGGGACCAGCACCTCGGCCACAGCAGCCAGCAGCTCAGGGGTGCGGGTCAGCCAGCCGACGGTGTCGAAGCTCTGGGCCAGCGGCTGTGTTCCGGTCAGCGGGACCAAGCCATGGCTGGTGCGGATGCCCCAGAGCCCCTGGTAGGCCGCCGGCACTCGAATGGAGCCCCCGGTGTCAGTGCCCAGTCCGATGCTCACCTCCCCAAGTGCCACAGCGGAGGCGGACCCGTTGGAGGACCCCCCGGAGATGCGCCCCGGCGCCGCAGGGTTCGGCGGGGTCCCATAATGGGCGTTGGTGCCTGCCAGGGAGAGCGCGAACTCGTCAGTCTGGGCGATTCCGGTGACCTCTGCCCCTGCGCTGAGCAGCCTCTGGACCGCTGCGGCATTCCGAGGCTGGGGGGCTTGCTCCGACAGGCGCACCGGATTTCCGGCGCCGATCGGTTCCCCCGCCACGGCGAAGAGGTCCTTGACCGCCACGCTCTGACCATGCAGGGGGCCACTTCCTGAGCCGGCAATGAGCGGGGCGCCCTTGATCCGCCATACGGAGGCCCCGGCTTGGGTGGTCTCTGTCATGTCAGACTCCTGAAGTCGGCTTTGCGCACGGCGGCGTGGACCCCCTTGACGATGTCCACCACCTGGGAGATGTGGAAGTCGGTGGCTGCCGAAAGGTAAGCGTAGGCGTGCTCGGGGTCGAGCCCCCAACGGGCCTGCAGCAGGGCAATAGCGTTGCGCACACAGTTCTGCACCGCCAGGTCGAGATCCTCATCCATCCCGGTGGGAACAAGGTGTTCGGCCGTCTCGGCGATGGGTCCGACCTGCTCGCCGAAGAGCCGGACAGCGTCCTCACCGGCCACCACGTCGAACTGCAGCCTCCCACGCAGGCTCGCCTCCATCGCGGTCAGGGCAACCTCCCCGTCGCCCTGGGCGAAGTGCGGATCCCCCACATAGGCCAGCGCTCCGGGGACCTGCACCGGCAGGTAGAGGGCAGCCCCCTCGGTGAGCAGCTTGATGTCGATGTTCCCGCCGTGGGCACCGGGCGGCACCGAGTGCGGACGAGAGTCCCCGGCGACAGCCACCCCGATCGTGCCGAAGAACGGGGCCAAGTCGAACCGGATGCTGGGCTCACCGCCTGCGTGCGGGGCAAGTGAGCCGGCGACGGCGCCGTCGTGCTCTTCGACCGCGGCGAAGATGGACACGTTGTGCCCCCCGCGTGGGAATTCCGGAAGGGCACCTTTGCCGTGACGGTTGGAGATCACCCCGTAGGGCACCCGCCGCTGGAGCTCACCGATGGTGACCTTAAGCAGATCGCCGGGCCTGGCACCGTCAATGTAGAGAGGACCGGTGGTCACATGCGGACCATCAGCGGACGGGTCCCGGGGATGGTCGCTGGCGGCGAGCGCGACGGCGTCTTCGAGCACCTGTTCGGGCTCCACCCCGTGGCTAGCGAAGTACCGGCGAGGGTCACGTCCCTGATCCTCAAGGATTCCCTCGTGGGAGATCGTGTCGATCACCACCGACTCCCCCGGGTCGATGCTCAGCACAGGAGAGTCCGTACCGCAGGGCAGACGGCCCCAGAAGATGTGCTCCAGCTCAGCGGAGAGGTAATGGGCGGTGTGGTCCGGGAGTGCCTCTCCGGGCTGAAGGATGAGTGTCACAGGCTCAACCTTATAGGTCGAGGGTGGAACGCATGACATCGCCGAGCTGTTCGGCGGAGGTGAGAAAGCCGTCATGCCCGATGTGGGAGGTGATGAGGCTGACCTCGTGTTCACCGGGAATCAGATCGGCGATCTCCTGAGACTGTTCGGGGAAGTAGAGCCGGTCGGTGTCCACGGCGGCCAGGAACGGAGTCGCCTTCACCTGTCCCAAGGCAGCCTCCACTCCCCCGCGGCCGCGGCCCACGTCATGGCTGATCAGCGCCTCAGCCAAAGTGATGTAGGCGTTGGGGTCGAAACGGCCCACCAGCTTGGCCGCCTGGTGGTCCAGGTAGGACTCCACCTGGTACCGGCCGGTGCGCCGGTTCTGCCCGGCCAGCTCAGAGCCGCCGAAGGGGTCCTCGGCACCCTGCGGGGCGCGGCTGAAGCGCAGCTGAAGCTCAGCCTCAGTGCGGTAGGTCACATGGGCGATTCGGCGGGCCAGGCCCAGGCCGGCCTCGGGCCGGGGGCCGGAGTAGTAGTCGCCGCCGTTGAAGTTCGGATCATTGCGAATGCCCAGCACCTGAGCCTGGCCGAAGGCGATCTGCTCGGCCGTGGAAGCCGCACCACAGGAGAAGACCGCGAGCCCGCGCACAAAGTCCGGATAGCTGACAGCCCACTCGAGGGCTCGGGCTCCGCCCATGGATCCGCCGATCACTGTGTGCAGCCGGGTGACGCCCAGGTGATCGAGCAGGCGTTTCTCCAGATGGACCGAATCCCTGATGGTCACGAACGGGAACCGCGAGCCCCAGGGCACGCCTTCTGGATCGGCGGAGCCAGGGCCGGTGGACCCATAACACCCGCCGACCATGGCTGGGGCGATGACGAACCATTTCTCCGGGCTGATCGGACGGTCCGGACCAAGCAGGCCTTCCCACCAGCCCAGCCCCGGGTCTTTCTCCGAGGACGCCACATGGGTATCGCCGGTCAGCGCGTGGGCCACCAGCACCGCGTTGTCGCCTGCGGCGTTGAGCTGGCCCCAGGTCTCATAGGCCAGGGTCACCGCAGGCAGCTGCGCACCGGTTTCGAAGGTGAAGCTGCCGGCATCGTAGGTGGTCAGCACGCCCTCGGGGCGGGTGCCGTAGTCGTTCTCCAGGCCCCCTGTGCGGGTGATCTCCGGTGTAGCGGTCACGAATGCGCCCTATCCTGCTGCGATCCTGCTGAGCCCCTGTTCCAGGTCCGCGAGGATGTCGTCGATATGTTCCAAGCCCACCGATAGCCGCACCAGTCCCGGCTTGACGCCGGCAGCACGCTGATCCTCCGGGGACAGCTGGCGGTGAGTAGTAGAGGCCGGATGGATGACCAGCGAGCGCACGTCCCCGACATTGGCCACCAGGGAGTGCAGCTCAAGAGCGTCGACCAACTGTCTACCGGCTTCGGCCTGAGCCTCGGCGGTGCTTCCGTAGACTTCGAAGCTCAGCACCGCTCCGATCCCCTGCGGCAGATACTTCTGGCCCCGTTCGTAGCAGGGGCTGGAGACAAGCCCGGAGTAGAAGACCCGCCGGACGGCGTCGTGGGCTTCAAGGTACTCGGCCACCGCTTGGGCGTTGGCCACGTGGCGCTGAACGCGCAGGCTCAGGGTCTCCAGGCCCAGGTTGATCTCGAAGGCGTTATGCGGTGACAGTGCAGGGCCCAGATCGCGCAGCAGCTGCACCCGAGCCTTGAGGATGTAGGAGAGGTTGACCCCGAAGATGCCTTCGGGTCCCAGGTCACGGCCGAACACCAGTCCGTGGTAGCTCTCGTCGGGCTGGCTGAAGCCAGGGAAGCGCTCCGGGTAGGCGCCGTAGTCGAAGGTGCCGGAGTCGACGATCACCCCGGCGATGGCTGTGCCGTGTCCGCCCAGGAACTTGGTGGCCGAGTGGACCACCACGTCAGCACCGAATTCGATGGGCCGCAGCAGGTAGGGAGTCGGCAGGGTGTTGTCCACGATCAGCGGAGCCCCGAACTCATGGGCGATGCCGGCAACGGTGTCGATGTCGAGCACATCGGTGCGGGGGTTGGCGACGGTCTCGGCGAAGAACGCCACCGTATTCTCCTTGATCTCCGCCCGCCAGGACTCCGGGTCATCCGGATCCTCCACAAAGCTGACCTCTACGCCGAACTTCGGCAGCGTGTGCTTGAACAGGTTCTGGGTGCCTCCGTAGAGCGAAGGTGAGGCGACGATATGGCCCCCCGCCTCAGCGATGTTCAGCAGTGCCAGCGAGGTTGCGGCCTGCCCGGAGCCGACCGCGAGCGCGCCGACACCGCCTTCCAGGGCCGCGATCTTGTTCTCCACCGCTTCAACGGTGGGATTGCCGATGCGTGAGTAGATCGGAGCGATCTCCTCCAGGCCGAACCGCTTGGCCGCGGCCTCGGTCCCAGGGAAGACGAAGCTGGTGGTCTGCTGGATCGGCAGTGCGCGCGCCCCGGATCCCGGATCGGGCTGCACCCCGGCGTGGATCTGCAGGGTCTCGAACTTGGGCTGGCCGGTGGTGTGGGTCTCGGTCATGATGCTCCAGTGGTCATTTCTAGACCTGCACTGGAGACCAGTGAGGTCCGCGCTTGCCGGGACGGGGTTTTCCGTCCGGCCAGGTCGTCACCCGGGGCACCCCACCGCGAACTGGAGGGTTGCCGGCCACCAAACCGGGGTTTTGCAGTGGCACTCTTGACCTAGACATCAAGTGTGCTGAAAGTCATCCTCTGACGCAAGTTGCTGCGCCATGTTTCGACATGTGAATGCGGCACAGGCTGTGCACCGCCCAGTTTCCACACGCTCGTCAGCGCGATGGCTCCCACACCCAGGGCTCGCGGGGAAGGGCGGCAGGGTCGAAGACCTCCAGGACGTTCTCCAAGGGACCGGCAGGAAGATTCAGCGACTCCAGCAGAGCATCCCGAACCCGATCAGGGGAAACTCCCCGCTCCGCCAGTTCGGCCAGCGTCACCGCGCCGTCGCGCTTGGCCAGGCGCCTGCCCTGCTGAGTGACCACCAGCGGCACGTGGGCGTAGTCCACCGCCGCGGCCTCCTCCCGGTACAGCAGCTCACGCAGATAGTCCTGACGCGGTGCCGAATCCGCCAGGTCATCGGCCCGGACCACCTGGTCCACACCGGTGAGCTGATCATCGACCACCACCGCCAGGTTGTACGCCGCCACCCCGTCATTGCGCACCAGCACAAAATCGTCGACGGCAGCTGTAAGGACACCCAGCAGACTGTCCTGGACGCTGGCCTGCGCGGTACCGGCCCGCAGGCGCAACGCTGGGGGACGTTCAGTACGACGGCGCCGCAGCTGCTGTGCTGTCAACTCCCGGCAGGTGCCCGGGTATGCTCCCGGCGGCGCATGCGGGGCGCGGGGCGCGTCCTGGATCTCCCGCCGAGTGCAGAAGCACTCGTAGACGAGGTCCCGGGCAGTCAACTGCCCGACGGCGTCGTCGTAGATCTGCCGCCGGTGGGATTGGAAGATCGCCGCACGGTCGAACGTGACTCCCAGCGCCTCTAGGTCAGCACGCTGGCGCTCAGCCGAGCCGGGCACAGTGCGGGAGGTGTCCACGTCTTCGTAGCGCAGCAGCAGCTCACGGCCTGAGGCACGGGCGAAGAGCCAGGCCAGGATCGCGGTGCGCAGATTCCCCAGATGCAGGTCACCGGAAGGGCTGGGCGCATATCTGCCTGCGGACATTCACACCATTCTAGAGACATCACACACCGCGATACCGCCCCAATAGAAGAATCGAGGTTAGTGAATAGATGAGGAAACAGACTGGTCCCAAACCTCCACTGCCCGCTGGACGCTCATTCCTACCGATATTTCCTGGCTAGCATTGGGGTTCACGTGAGAGATCACGCCGTTCCACCAGTGATCTTCGGCATCGCCGATCCGCGCCGTTTGGTGACTGACCGCACAGGCGGCGATACCGCGATCTTGCAAGGTGCCTAAAGCTTGGATACCAGCACTGTCTTTACCGATTCCGGCATCGTTGAAAATCACCAGGCCAAGAGGGAAACGAGCAGCGTACTCCCCTGAACTCACACCACCGTGTGAGGCACAGACAATGTATTCCCCAGCATCGTTTTCGGTAACAAAGGAAATGGAATCGCATAAGATCGCGCAGGATCCTCTGGCGGTGGTGACTTGCTGATGGCTGATCATCTTCAGATCGCCCGCTCTCGGCCAGCCCAATAAGGTGCCCGCAATATTTTCTTATCCGCCTTGCCGAAGGGCGTTAGCGGCAGGGCTTTCAGGAACTGCACGCTCTTGGGCCGCTTGTAGCTGCCCAAAAAGTCCCGGGCCTTGGCCAACACACTTTCCTCGGTCAGCTTGGCTGCCTCTGGACTAGTGTCGGGCACGATGACGGCGCAGACGACCTCACCCCAATCAGGATCTGGAATGCCAATGACCGCGACCTGTCCTACCCCCTGGATCTTTTGCAATTCGGCCTCGACTTCCGAAGAATAAACATTATATCCACCGGTTATTACTATATCATTATTGCGGTCTTTAACGTATAAATATCCGCTTTCATCCCATTCACCGATGTCTCCAGTGTGGATCCAGCCATCGCGCTTGGTCTTCGCCGTGGCCTCAGGATTATCGAGATATTCGTCCATGATGTAGGGAGCGGTCAAACGAATCTCTCCAATCTGACCCGGGCCCAGGGTCTCGCCATTGTCATCAACCACGGCGACGTTGGCGAAAAACGCGCGCTGCCCGCAGCTGGACAGGATCGAGGGAGCCTCCAACGCCCGGGCGTGGTCGCGCTTACCCAGCACGGTGCCCCAGTTCGGGCATTCGGTCTGCCCGAAAAGCTGGATCAGGATGGGGCCGAAAGCGCGGATCGCCTCCTCCAACCGCGCGGGGGTAATCGGTGCCGAACCGTAGACCAAGGTCTGCAGCGGCGGCAGTTCCGCACCAGAGGCAGCGTGGTCAAGCAGCCGGTAGAGCATGGTGGGCACCACCATCGCGAAGGTGACCTGGTGGACCGTAGCCGTCTCGCAGAAAGCCTGCGGGGTGAATCTGTCCAGCAGCACGGTCTGCGCGCCCCGGCAGACCCCCGCGGCCGCAAAGGAACCCGCCGAGTGCGAGAGCGAGGTAGAGAGGAGCAGCACGTCCCGGGAGGTGATCTCGGCTTCCAGCGCGTGGGCCGTGATGTTCATCGCCACCGAAGCCCGCGAGTGCACCACACCCTTGGGCCGTCCCGTGGTGCCGCCGGTGTAATAGATCGCCGCCCGATGATGACCGCGCACCGCAGCGGGCCCAGCTGATGCCGATTCTGCGTCCAACAAGCTGTTGGGCCCCTCGAGGCTGACGTCGAGCACCACCAGATCCGGGTTCTCCCGACGAATCTCGGCAATCTTGTGCTGGTGTTCCGCACCGAGGGCGGAGGAGGTCAGCAGCACCGTGCTGGAAGAGTGCTGAGCGATATAGGCCATTTCCGTGCCGGAGAGCATGGGGTTAAGCGGGACCTTCACCATCCCGGAGTGTAGTATGGCCAATTCGGCGACGACGAACTCGGGCAGCATGCCCAGCAGCACCACCACGGATGACTGGGTCTCAGTAATCACGCTAAGGCACCGAGACAGCTCTTCTACAGCATCGCCGAGCTGGCGGTAGCTGATCTCGGCCCGGCCAGGGACGACGAGGGCGATCTGCTCGGCGTGATCGGCCAGGGCCTTAGCGTAGAGCGCCCAGGGATCATCGACCGCGTTCATGGTCATGCTGGTCGAGGGATTCACAGTGGTCATCACGTCGTTGTCACTTTCTGGTTGAAGGTCTCGAAAGCCGCAACCACGCAGCCGTTGCCGCTCAGTCCGCTCGCGCTGCCACCCATCGTCTCCACCAGTCCGCGCGAGGCGTCGGGCACCTGGCGGGGTCCGGCGATCCCAGTGAGCTGCCAGTACATCTCAGCGACCTGGGCCACACCGGTGGCACCCAGCGGGTGCCCGCGAGAGAGCAGCCCGCCGGAAGGGTTGACCGGGATGGACCCGCCGTAAGTGGTCTGACCGTCCTCGGTGAAGGCTGCACCCTGACCTTCGGGGCAGAAGCCCATGGCCTCGATGGTGACGAGCTCGCCAATGGTGAAGGCGTCGTGCACCTCGCAGAGATCGATGTCCCCGTGGCGCAGCCCAGCTGCGGCCATCGCCTGCGCGGTGGTGCGGTGGATTAGTTCCCAGTTCCACACCTGATCATGGTCCGGGTCGGGCCAAAGCGCGCCGCTCTCGAAGTGGCTGGCCAGCACACGCACTCCCCCCGCGTCGTCGTCGACCATCTCCCGGGCACGCAGCACAGCGGCGGCGGCACCGTCGGAGATCGGGCTGCACTGCAGCAGGGTCAGCGGATCGGAGATCGGGCGCGAGGACAGCACCTCCTCGACGGTGTACTGACCGCGGTACTGGGCGCGCGGGTTGTGCAGCGCGTGGGCATGGTTCTTCACCGACACCTGGGCCAGCTGCTCGGGAGTGACCCCGTACTGGTGCATGTACCGGGTGGCCGTCAGCGCGTACATGGAAGGCAACTGCATGCTCTGCAGCGCTTCCAGATCGCCCGGATCCGTGGGGATGGCACCTTTGATGAAGGACGACATCTTCTCGAATCCGACAATGAGCACCGTCGAATACTCTCCCAGCCGCACTGCCTGGGAACCCAGGTGGAAGGCCAGAGTGCCGGAGGCGCAGGCGTTCTCCACGGTGAACAGCGGGGTGGCGGCGAACCCTGCGGCGCGCATCGCCCGATGAGCGGTTCCGGCATAGGGGAAGACGGTACCCAGGTATATAGCGTCGACCTGCCAGGCTGTCAGGTTCGCCGCTTCCAAGGCCTCAGCCACCGCGCTGGTCACCAGCTGCTCGGCGTTCAGGGATTGCTTGCCGAAGTCGCTGGAGCCGGCACCGAGCATGATCGGTTCCCGGCGCTTCATGCAATCACCTCCAGAGTCAGTGCCTCGGCCGCCGGTTCCGGGGCAGCATCGACGAGGTTGTCGGACGGAGTCAGGGGCAGCACTCGCACCCGGTCCCCGATGATGATCTCGGGGTACTCAGCCTCGGTCCGACAGAGCACGCGGGGGCCGTCGTCGAGGTCCACGTAGGACAGCCGGTATCCGTTGGAGTGTTCGCCGAAGGGCAGGTGCACCCGGGTGTGGGACCACACCGTGCCAGTGCAGGGAAGCCGTCGCCGCTCCACCCCAGCACCGCAGCGCGGGCAGATGGATACCCAGGAGGCGGAGCGGAAAAGGCAGGCCGTGCACGCCATCATGCGGTGGCCGTCCATACAGGATCCTCCCTCCGGGTGGTGCGATATTCGGTGTAGTCCCCCGGCAGCACGGTCATGCCACCGTCGATGGGAATGGACACCCCGGTGATGAAGCCGGCCGCCTCGCTGGCCAGGTAAACCGCCAATCGCCCGACGTCCGCAGGACGCCCCATCCGGCCCAGCGGCACGGAGGCGGCCATCCGCACCCGCTCGTCCTCATCGGTGACCTGTTCCACCAGCGGCGTCAAAGTCACTCCGGGCAGGATCGCGTTGGCGGTGATGCCATCCACGGCCAGTTCGCTGGAAAGGTGCCGGGTCAGCCCGAGCACTCCGGATTTCGACGCCGTGTACGCCGCACCACCGAGCACGCTGACCCGAATCCCGGCGATCGAGGCGATGTTGATGATCCGGCCGTGGCCCTTGCGCCGCATCTGGGGTAGAACCGCTGCCGCCAGGCGGAACGGGGCGGTCAGGTTGACGTCGAGCACCCGGTTCCAGGTCTCCACGTCCAGATCGCTGAGGTGCTTCTTCCCGGTGATGCCAGCGTTGTTGACCAGCACGTCGATCCCGCCCAGGCCGGTCCCGAATTCCACCACCTCGTCGAGGGTGTCCTGACGAGTGATGTCGCCGCTCAGGGAGGTGGCGCGCAGCCCGGCACCGGTCAGCTCCGCCGTCAGGTACTCAGCCGCAACCAGGTCGGAGTCATTGACGATCACCGTCGCACCGGCACGGGCCAGCTGTTCGGCCACTCCGGCTCCAATGCCTTTGCCGGCACCGGTGACCAGGGCGACCCTGTCCTTCAGGACGTCGTCAACGGTGAATGCCGAAGGTACTGTGATGGTCACTGTTCGGGCCCTTCCAGAGCGGCTTCGGAAATGACGCCGTATTCGGCCAGGGCGTCTCGGATCAGCCCTTCGTCCTTGGCTCGGACGATGAAGTCGTCCAGGGCCGCTCCGAGTTCCTCGTTATCCTTGGTATAGGGGTAGTTCGGCTCACCGGGGGTGGTGAGGACCTCGTGGTCCGGATCCGGGTCCAGCACCTCAACTTGCAGATCGTCATTTCCACGATCGGCCACCTGGATCGTCAGCGTGGCACCGGCACCCATCGCTGCGTCCAGGCGGCCCGACTCCAGATCGTTGAAGATGGCGTCGATCGACTGGTAGGAGACCACATTGTTACTGCCCAGGGTCTCTGCCAGCGGCTCCTCGAACAGCGACCCACCGACGACGCCGACCCGCTTGCTGTCCAGGGCATCGATCGAATCCAGTCCGTCCATCGAGACGATGCCAACCTGGTCGTACCAGAGCGTTTCGGACTGGCCGAGGATTTCTCCCCGGGGCTCCGTCTTGTACCAGCCGCCTCCGCCGATATCTGCACGGCCCTCGGTCATCGCCGCCGTGGCGGCGGCACCGGGTAATGGCTGGGCGTCGAGTTCCAGGCAGTTCTCCTCGGCGAAGCGGGTCAACAACACCGAGTCCAGGCCGGAGAGCTCGCCGGTGTTGACATCGACGTCGATCCCCGGCAACTGCTGGATAGCGGCCACAGTCAGGGTGCTGTCGATAGCCGTGTCGAACTCGGCGACCGGCTCACAGTCCGCGCTCACTTCGTCCTGCCCGCCAGTAGCATCGTCACCGGCGCAGGCAGACAGGGCGAGCGCGGTGGCACCCACGCAGAGTAAGGCGAGAACATGTCGTGATGGTGTGGTGGTCATGGGGTCCTCCGATAATGCGGGTTGATCAAGAACTAATAAAGGAAAAAATAGGAATCAAGGGTGACAAGATTCAGGAACGTGGCGTGGGTTTCCGACATCACCGGTTCAGGCGACCGGGGTCGGCGTCGTCGTGGGATGAGATTTTCGCGGGGAATGCTTCACCCTCTTAACCCGTTTCCCGGCGGACCGGGACTGCATCCAGTCGGCCAGCTGGGAAATCACCACGCACAGCACGAGGTAGATCAGCCCGGCGGCCAGCATGTAGGACAGCGCCTGGAAGCTGATGGAACCGAGGTTGTAGCTCAGTCCAGTGAGTTCGCGCACACCCACCGAGTACCCCAGCGCGGTAGCCTGCAGCACAATCACGGTGAATCCCAGCAGTGTGGGCACCACGGAGCGGATGGCTTGCGGGAGCACCACCTTGACCTGGATCTTCCAGGCCTTCAGCCCAAGCGCGGTGGCTGCCTCGGTCTGAGCTCGCGGCACCGAGTGGATAGCCGAATGGAAGATCTCGGCGGTGTACCCCATGGTGGTGAACGCGAAGGCGGCGACCACCGCCTGGAAGTTGGTCAGGAACACGCCCAGCTCCGGCAAGCCCGAATAGACGAAGTACAAGGTCACCAAGCCCGGAAAGCCGCGGGCAATATTGACGATCACGAGGCCGAGCACCCGCAGGGTCCGGGATCCGAGCCCCAGGAGATAGCCTAGTGCGAGTCCTCCGGGTAGACCGATCAGCAGGATCAGCAGCCACAGCCCGAAGGTAGTGGCCAGCCCGGGCATCAGGTCGAGGATGAATTGCATTCATGCCACCTCATTCCGTGCCAAGGTGCTGCGCATTCCGGGGGAGCCGTCGGAGTGCTCAGCGGTGTCAGAGAGTCAGGACCGGCGGGACGATTCTGCCGGCGGGAACGACCCAGCAGGCGGACTGCGCCTGCGATAGGTAGGCAGAGCAGCATGTAGATCACCCCGGTCACGAAGAACACCGTCAGGCCATTTGCGCCGCGCTCCACCAGGTAGTTGGCCACCGTCATCATCTCGACGACGCCGATCAGCGAGGTTAGCGCAGTTTCCTTGAGCAGGTGGATAGCATAGGAGCCCAGCCCGGCGAAGATGATGGGCTTAGCCTGCGGCAGCACGATCTTGATCAGGGACAGTCGCGGGGACAGCCCAAGCGCGGTGGTCGCCTCTCGCTGCTGTATCGGCACCGAGGACAGGCCCGATCGATACGTTTCGGCAATATAAGCAGAGGAAGCGATGCCTAAGGTCAGGATGGCCGAGACCAGCGCGGTCGGGCTGAGGCCGAAGGTGCGCAGCCCAAAGAAGATCACAAACAGCCACACCAGGGTGGGGATGCCGCGGAAGATCTCGATGTACACGGCGGCCAGGATCCGCACCGGCCTGAGCTGGCTCATCCGCGCCCCGGCGGTGGGCACCGCGACAACAGCACCGAGCACCAAGGAGACGGCCCAGATGAACAGCGAAATGGGAATGACTGCGAGCACATCCGTCAGCCAGATCATAACTTGGTCTCCTCGATCGCGGCGAGGAACTGGTGGGTGCGCTCGTGCTGGGGTGCACCGAAGAGCTCGTCCGGGGTGCCGCGCTCCACAATGGTGCCATCGGCCAAGAACAGCACCTGGTCGGAGATCATCCGCGCGAACTTCAGCTCGTGGGTGACGATCGCCATAGTCATCCCAGACTGGGCCAGGTCCCGCATCACTTTGAGCACCTCGACCCGCAGCTCCGGGTCGATGGCGCTGGTGGGCTCGTCGAAGAGCATCACATCCGGATCCATGGCCAGAGCGCGCGCGATGGCCACGCGCTGCTGCTGACCGCCGGAGAGGTGCGCCGGCATATGGTTCATCCTCTGCCCCAGACCCACCGAATCCAGCAGCTGCGCGGAGCGCTCATCGGCTTCGGCACGACGACGTCCCAGGGTGTGCACCTGGGCCAGGCTGATGTTCTCCAGCGCAGACAGATGAGGAAACAGGTTGAATGACTGGAAGACCATACCCACCTTCGCCCGGAACTCCTGCAGCTGGGATCGCTTGGGCAGTATTTTGCCGTCCTGCACCAAGGTCTCGCCCATCACCTGCAGAGTGCCGGACGACGGTGTTTCCAGCAGGTTCATGCAGCGGATCAGCGTACTCTTGCCTGATCCGCTGGGGCCGATCAGGGTGATGACCTCTCCGGTGCTGATCTCGAGTTCGATGTCCCGCAGTACCTCAACAGCACCGAAAGATTTGCCGAGGTTCGACACCTGCACCGCCGGTTGCTCGGCGGCCTCCTGCCCCCGCGGTGCTGACTGCACCGTCTCTGTCATTCGGGGCTGCTTTTCCATTGAAACGTTCACGTCATCCTCACCTTCGCGGGGGTCATGTATAGGTACGCTATCTGTGTCTTAGATCACAATCATCGGTCTTGCGTCCAGAGTTTTTCCAACAATTGTCGGAAGAACAACGGTGGCAGCCCCCGATTCAACGGAAAGCAGACGGAATCATGGCAAGTCTTCAAAACACTGTGTCGGAGTTGGCAGATCGACTGCACAAGCCGGTGGCGCTGAACGATTTCGACCTGAACCTGGTGGCCGCCTCAGCCCATGGTTCCGGAGTGGATGAGTACAGGATCAGGAGCATCCTGACCCGCCGCACGCCTCCTGAGGTGGTCAACAGCCTGCGCGCCCAGGGCTACCTAGAACGCTCCGATCCCTTCGTGCTCTCCGAGTCCTTCTTGCCGGGCCTGCAGCCGCGCCTGTGCATTCCCATCCAGGTCGAGCGGCGCAACATCGCTTTCCTCTGGATCGTCATGGAGGCTGGAGCCCAACTGAACCCTGAGGAGTACTCCCACGCCCGGGCGGCGGCCGCGCAGGTCACCGCCGTGCTGATCCAACAGACTTCCGATCCCACGGTGGACGCCGTGGTCGATGACAGCCGTCGCCTACAGCGGCTGATCCACGCGGATTCCATCACCGCGAGCTACGCTATCGCCGAATGGGCTGCGAGGCATCAACTAGCCGAGCGCACCGCCATCGCGATCACGGTGATGCCGTTGATGCAGAACCCGGAGGTGCCCGAGGACTCCGAACAGAACCCAGCACCCTCCCCAGCCGAACGCCATGACTTCAGCAGAGTAATCAGCTCGACGCTGACCGCATTAAAGGACAGCGATCTTTTCGGGATCATCGACGGCGCGCTGGTGGTGGTCTCAGCCCGTCCCACCTGGGAGCAGGTTCCGAAACAAGTCGAGCGGGCAGTGCTGCGCTCAGGACCGGCGAATCCCCACCAACTGCGCGCCTCCGGGGTCTCCCTTACCCGCGACTGGCGCAACGGCCTACGGGAGACATACTTGCAGGCGGCCTATGCGGCGCGGGTGGCCGGACTGGTGCCAGAAGCGCCCCGGCACAGCCGCTATGATCAGCTCGGTTCGCTGGTGTTGTTCCGCCACCTTGCCTGGACCGAGTCCTCAGTGACGCTGGTCAGTCCGGAAGCCACCGCTCTGACAGGCCAGGACAGTCACAGCGGCCACGTCAACACCGAGACTCTGCTGACCCTGCTACGGCTCGGCGGGGACGTGCAGCGCTCCTGCACCGAGCTGAAGATTCACCGGTCCACCCTGTACTACCGGCTAGACCGCTGCCGCACCCAGATAGGCGACGCCCTTGACGACGGCTGGCGCCGGACCTCGCTCTACCTCGGCTTAGTGCTGGCGGAACTGGTTCGGCATGAAGAGTTCGATGCCACCTCACGCAATCGCTGGGGGTGAGACCTGAATCGCAGCAAAGGTGGGTCATCCCAGTAGAGCATCGTCGTGCCGCGTGAATGAACTGCACCGACCAACCCCATCATCCCAAGAACTCCGCAGTCACCTACAAGCTCACGAGGTGAGGGCGAACCTTTGCCCAGCAGGGTGTCTGCCCTTCCGCGTGATCTTGCGGCGCGACACCCTTATCCGGCAAAAATGTAACACGCCAGTAGCTCAGGTGTTGTGGGGTCTGCTAACATCATAGCCTTCTTGGTAGTCCCTGTGGCGCACAGTCTCACTGCGGATCCAGCCGCACTGCTCCGTCGAGCCGGATCGTCTCGCCGTTGAGCATGGGGTTGGCGATGATCTGTATCACGGTCGTGGCGTAGTCTTCTGGGCGTCCCAACCGTGGGGGGTGCAGGGTTTTCGCGCGCAGCGACTCCCGAGCGGCGTCGGGCAGTCCGGCCATCATCGGAGTCTCGAACAGGCCCGGCGCAATGGTGACCACCCGGATGGCATGGCGGGCGAGCTCGCGGGCGGCCGGCAGGGTGAGCGAGGCCACTGCGCCTTTGGACGCAACGTAGGCGATCTGGCCTATCTGGCCGTCGAAGGCCGCCACGGACGCCGTATTGATCAGCACTCCGCGGTCGCCGTCTGCGGGGTCGTTGTCCTGCATGGCCGCGGCCGCTGCTGTCATCAGGCTGACTGTGCCTCCGGTGTTGATGGCGAGCACTTTCATGAACTGCTCAGCCCGCAGCGGGCCTTTACGGCTCAGCAGCTTGCCCGGGGTGGCGATGCCGGCGCAGCTGATGGCCGCGCGCAGCGGTGCCAGCCTCACTGCGGCTGCCACGGCGTCGGCGCTGGTCTGCGGATCGGTGACGTCCCCGGGGTGGAAGTGTGCGTTCTCACCCAGCTCGGAGACGGCATCGGCGCGGGCCGTGGATCCTGCGGCATCGGGGAGATCCACGACCACCACCTGTGCACCGGCCTCAGTGAGCGCCTTGGCTGTGGCGTGGCCGAGTCCGGAGGCTCCTCCGGTGACGACTGCGCTGGCCTGGGTCAGATTCATCGGGGTCCTCCTTGACCGGGTTCACTTCTCACACGTGCAGAATCAGGGCATCGCCCTGCCCGCCGCCGCCGCACAGGGCTGCGGCACCGGTGCCTCCCCCGCGCCGGCCCAGCTCCAGGGCCAGGTGGAGCAGCAGGCGCGCCCCGGACATGCCAACTGGGTGACCGAGAGCGATGGCACCCCCGTTGACGTTGACGATCTCCTCGCTGACTCCCAGCTGACGCACCGACGCGGCGGACACCGCGGCGAAAGCCTCGTTGATCTCGATCAGATCCAACTCTCCCGGTGCCGTCCCGGCCTTGGCGCAGGCCGCCTCAATGGCACGGGCAGGCTGCAGCTGCAGACTTGAGTCGGGACCCGCCACCATGCCGTGGGCACCGATCTCGGCGATCCACTCCAGCCCCAGCTCACGGGCCTTGGCCTTGGACATCACCACCAGGGCGCAGGCGCCGTCGGAGATCTGTGAGGCCGACCCTGCGGTCACCGTGCCGTCGGCGCTGAAGGCCGGGCGCAGCTTCCCCAGGCCCTCCGCGGTGGCATCGGTGCGAATGCCTTCGTCCGAGTCGACGACGACGTCGTCCCCGCGCCGCTGAGGGATGCGCACCGGCACGATCTCCTCGGCGAAGATGCCCTTCTGTGCCGCCCGGGCCGCCCGCTGGTGGGATTCGGCGGCGATCCGGTCCTGCTCCTCACGGCTGGCCTCAGCCTCCGCGGTGTTGCAGGACTCGGTCAACGCGCCCATGGACTGCTGCGTGGCCTGGTCGAACAAGGCGTCGTAGGCCATGGAGTCAACGATGGTGCCATCGCCGTACTTGATCCCGGTGCGCGATCTCGGCAGCAGGTGTGGGGCCTGGGACATCGACTCCATACCACCGGCGACGACGATCTCGCACTCCCCCGCCCTGATCAGCTGATCGGCTGTGGCCACGGCGTTGAGACCGGAGAGGCAGACCTTGTTGATGGTGATCGAGGGGGTGGAGGTGGGGATGCCGCCGCCGATCGCCGCAGTCCTGGCGGGGTTCTGTCCGGCGCCGGCTTGGATGACCTGACCCATCACCACATAGTCCACCGAGTCACCGCTGAGCCCCGCCCGGTCCAGGGCACCCTGGATCGCCACAGCTCCGAGCTGGGCAGCCGACAGGGAGGAGAGCCCTCCCAACAGCCGCCCCATCGGAGTACGAGCACCGGCCACCATCACTGTTTCCGCCATGACACCTCACTGTGTTTGCTTGACTGCGGCTTGTCCACTTACTGCATGCTGGCACGATTAGTTGCACGTCCAACGACTCGCGTTTAGGCTAGCACATGAGAGATAGATCACGTTCCGTGTGCAAAGGAGCACCAGCTATGCCTGAACTCACTCATTTTATCCACGGAGAGCACGTCCACGGAACCTCAGGACGCACCCGGGAGGTGTTCAATCCGGTGCGCGGCGAGGTCGCCTCACATGTCCCACTGGCCTCCGGCGACGAGGTCGCCGCAGCAGTGGACTCCGCGCAACGGGCCTTCTCCGAGTGGTCAGCGCTGAATCCGCAGCGGCGGGGCCGGATCCTGCTGAAATGGGTGGACCTGATCAACACCCACCGCGACGAGCTGGCCGAGACTCTGTCCAATGAGCACGGTAAAACCTTCGACGACGCCAAGGGAGACATTCAGCGCGGCGTGGAGGTCGTGGAGTTCGGTGCCGGCGCACCGCACCTGCTCAAAGGAGAGTTCTCCCACAATGTGGCCACAGGGATGGATGTGCACAGTCTCCGCCAGCCCCTGGGCGTGGTCGCTGGGATCACCCCGTTCAACTTTCCGGCGATGATTCCGCTGTGGAAGGCCGGTATTGCCTTAGCGGCGGGCAACACCTTCGTTCTCAAACCTTCTGAGCGCGACCCCTCGGTGCCCCTGCGCCTGGCCGAACTGGCTCTCGAGGCCGGAATGCCGCCGGGGACGCTGAATGTGGTCAACGGGGACAAGGAAGCGGTGGATGCGCTCATCGAGGACCCCCGGGTCAAGGCCGTCGGGTTTGTGGGCTCCACCCCGATCGCCCAGTCGATCTACTCCTCAGCAGCCGCGGCGGGCAAACGGGCACAGTGCTTCGGCGGGGCCAAGAACCACATGGTGATCATGCCCGATGCCGACTTGGACCAGGCCGCTGATGCCCTCATCGGAGCCGGTTACGGCTCTGCCGGGGAGCGCTGCATGGCCATCTCGGTGGCGGTGCCGGTGGGAGAGGCCACCGCTGAGGCCCTCCGGGAGAAGCTCGTGGAGCGCATCGGCGCACTCACCCTGGGCCCCTCCTTGGACCCGAGCAGCGACTTCGGACCCGTCGTGGGGGCAGACGCCAAGGAGCGGATCGAGAACTACATCGGAATCGGCGTGGATGAGGGCGCCGAGCTGGTGGTCGACGGCCGCGGTGCCGCCGTGGAGGGCCATCCCCACGGCTACTGGGTCGGGGCCACGCTCTTCGACCACGTCACCCCGGCTATGCGCATCTACACCGAAGAGATCTTCGGCCCGGTGCTGACCATGGTGCGCGCCGCCGACTACGAGGAGGCGCTGCGGCTTCCCACTGAGCACGAGTTCGGCAACGGAGTGGCGATCTTCACCCGCGACGGGGACACCGCCCGGGACTTCACCTCCCGGGTGGAGGTCGGCATGGTGGGAGTCAACGTGCCCATCCCGGTGCCGATCGCCTATTACACCTTCGGCGGCTGGAAGGCCTCAGGCTTCGGGGATCTGAACCAGCACGGCACCGATGGTCTGAGGTTCTACACCAAGACCAAGAGTGTCAGCACCCGCTGGCCCTCCGGCACCAAAGAGGGCGCCAGCTTCATCATGCCCGAAGGGAGCTGAGTCCCGTGGCAGAAGAAGACGCGGCAACCGGTGAGGCTCACAGCGCAGCGAGCAAGCCGACTTCAGGTGTGAAGGCTGGTGCGAACCAGCCGAGAGCCGAACGGGGTCTCCCCACCGGCGGGACCAGCACTGTGGCCTTTATCGGGCTGGGCAATATGGGGGGACCGATGGCCGCCAATCTGGTCGCCGCCGGGGTCCAGGTCTTCGGCCACGATGTGATGCCGCAGGCCCTGGACACCGCCCGGGGCCACGGCGTCGAGGTGGTCACCGATCCACTGGAGGCAGTGGCCGAGGCCGATGTGGTCCTCACTATGCTGCCCTCGGGCCAGCATGTGATCTCTGCCTACCAAGACTCCCCCGGGCTGCTGTCTGCGGCCAAGCCCGACACCATCTTCCTGGACTGTTCGACCATCAACATCTCCGAGGCCCAGCAGGCGGCCCAGCTGGCCCAGCAGGCCGGCTTCCGCGCCGCCGATGCTCCGGTCTCCGGCGGCGTGGTCGGCGCCGAGGCCGGCACACTGGCCTTCATGGTCGGAGCAGCCGGAGAGGTCTTCGAGCAGATCCACCCGTTGTTGGACATCATGGGCGCTCGGGTGGTCCACTGCGGCGGCAACGGCCTGGGCCAGGCGGCGAAGATCTGCAACAACATGATCCTGGGCGTCAGCCAGATCGCGGTCGGGGAGGCCTTCGTCCTGGGCGAGAAGCTGGGGCTGACCCATCAGGCCCTCTATGACGTCGTCTCCAAGGCCTCAGGCCAATGCTGGGCACTGACCACCAACTGCCCGGTACCGGGCCCGGTGCCGAACTCACCGGCCAATCGCGACTACCGACCGGGATTCGCCGGGGCGCTGATGGCCAAAGACCTCAACCTCGCCACCAATGCCCTGGATGAGCAGGGGGTGGAGGCGCAGCTGGGCAGGCTGGCCACCGCCATCTACTCTGAATTCGCAGCCGGCGACGGCGCGGGCCAGGACTTCTCTGCCATCATCAACACCATTCGCGACGATTCCAGCCATCAAGGAGCCCCAGCATGAGCGAGTACTCAACCATCGTGGTCTCAGCCTCCCAGCGGGTCGGCGTCATCGGCCTGAATCGGCCCGAGGCGCTGAACGCGCTGAATGAGACGACCATGGCGGAAGTGGTCTCCGCAGCAACGGGCTTCGACGCCGATCCAGACATCGGAGCGATTCTGCTCACCGGAAGCGAGAAGGCCTTCGCCGCAGGTGCCGATATCAAGCAGATGAACGAGCATGACTACCCTGCGATGTACTCTGCCGACTACTTCCGGCGCTGGGACGACTTCGCCCGGCTGCGCACCCCGATCGTGGCTGCGGTCAACGGCTATGCCCTGGGCGGCGGCTGCGAGCTGGCGATGATGACCGATGTGATCATCGCCGGCGAAGGCGCGAAGTTCGGTCAGCCGGAGATCAATCTGGGCGTCATTCCCGGGATGGGCGGCTCCCAGCGGCTGACTCGCTCTGTCGGCAAGGCCAAGGCGATGGATATGGTGCTCACCGGACGGCACATTGATGCCGCAGAGGCCGAGCGCATCGGCCTGGTCTCACGGGTGGTGCCGGATGAGCAGACCGTCGCGGAGGCCACAAAGGTTGCTGAGCTGATCGCCTCGAAGTCCAAGCCTGCGGCCCAGATGGCCAAGGAGGCGGTCGCCTCTGCCTTTGAGACCACCCTTCATCAGGGTCTGCTCTTTGAGCGCCGGCTATTCCATTCACGGTTCTCCATGGAGGACCAGGCAGAGGGCATGAGCGCCTTCGCAGAGAAGCGTGACCCTTCCTGGACCCACCGCTGAGGTTCAGCATCTCTGCGGCACCACTGACCGGCAGCCCAGGAGATTATCTCCCCGCCTGCGCATGGCAGATCCGCGTCAGCTGCGGCAGTTTTCCACCACATCCTGCAGTCCGTCGTCGATAGCCTCGGTATCGAAACGCTGGAGTCCTTCGATCACAGCACTGGCCCCCTCGCGCTGCTCTCCGCTGCCTGGCAGTGCGGATGCGTTGAGCCCTCCGAAGAGCGCACCGACCGAGGACACCAGGTGAAACGCGGGTTCTTCCCCGAGCGAACCCCAGGTGTCTGACGGGCCGTGCTCATCCACAACATAGTCAGCCAGAGCACACCCATACTCGGCCTGACCGTCAACTGACACGTCCTGCGAGCCAGACGCATCGACACCGTCGCAGGCGGCCACCATGTCCTCCAGGGAATCAGCCAGCGCTTCGAGATCGAATCTGTGAAAGGCAGAGAAGATTTCACGGCCCGCCTCCGAGAGTTCAGGATGGTCGGGCAATGCATAACCGGCCGAGCCGCCGACGAGGCTGCCTGCCGCCAGTGCTTGTGAGGCTGCGTTGTCAGCATTTTCACCGACGGGCGCGTCCCAGTCGGTGACATCGCCGCTACCCTCGATGGCGCTTTCAGCCAGAGAACAGGCATAGGCTGCTTGTCCTTCAGGAGTGACATCGGGCTCGGAGCCGAAGAACATACAGCCTGAAAGGCCCAGTACGGCAGCCGCACCCGCTGCGAGGACAGCGGCAACACGTCTCCCTGGGTGTGGCGCCGTTACTTCATTCTCCACTGCAGTACGCATCCGCTTTCTCTCCTGTCATCACACCTGTGGCGCTGGTGGGGGATTCAATAGAGGGCCGGGTGCCAGCAGACTCCGTGCTACGGGGTGAAATCTCCAGCCCGCTGGCGGAAGTTCGCCAGAATCGCGTTGAGGTCCATGATTTCCTGGTCCCCAAAGCCGCTGCGCTCGAACAGCTGCTCGTTCAGCGCCTGGGTGGCCTGCTCGGCAACTCGCTTTCCCTCCGGGGTCAGAGCCAGGAGCATGGCGCGCCGATCGGAGTCGTGGGGCTGGCGCTGCACCAGCCCGGCCGCCTCTAAGCGGTCCACGGCATTGGTGATCGAGGTCGGATGCACCTGCAGCAGCTTGCTCGCCTTGTTCATCGGCATGCGTTTCTCACGGGAGAAGCTGAGCAGTGAGATCACCTCGTACCGGGCGAAGGTCAGGTTGAAGGGCTTGAGGATCTCCTGCGCCCTGCCCAGCAGGATCTGCTGAGTCCTCATAATCGCCGTCACCGCCGCAGCAGGCGCCGCCGCCGCGTGCCACCCCTGCCGCTGCCAGTTCTTCTGGATCTCGGCAATAGGGTCCTTCGCCAGCGGGGGGTGCATGGGGCTCTCCTTAGGGACTTCAGGTGAATTCCGACCATTGTAGGGACAACGGCCTGTTCAGCGCTGAGGCTTGAGACCAAGATCCTCCTCCCGGTACTCCACGCCCGAGCCCTGCGGAGCCTGTCCAGTCTCCGCTCGTTCCGCTTCGGCTTTGCGCAGCTGCACCCGGCGGATCTTGCCTGAAATGGTCTTCGGCAGCTCGGTGAACTCAATACGCCGGATCCGTTTATACGGCGGCAGCTTGTCCAGACAGTGCTGGAGAATCTCTGCTGCCGACTTCGCATCGGGCTCCCACCCCGGGGCCAATGCCACATAGGCCTTGGGGATGGCTAGCCGAATCTCATCGGGAGCCGGCACGATGGCCGCCTCGACCACTGCAGGGTGCTCCACGAGCACCGACTCAAGTTCGAAGGGCGAGACCTTGTAGTCACTGGACTTGAAGACGTCGTCGGCCCTGCCCACATAGGTGATCACCCCGTTCTCGTCCCGAGAGGCGATGTCCCCGGTGTGGTAGAAGCCGTCGCGGAACACCTCGGCGTTCTTCTGGTCATCGCCGTAGTAGCCCTTCATCAGCCCCACCGGGCGCCCATAGAGGTCACTGTCCAGCCGCAGACAGATCTCTCCCTCCATCGCCTCTTCGCCGGTGACCGGGTCGATGAGCACGACGTCGAAGCCTGGAAGCGGCAGACCCATGGCTCCGAATTTCACCTGCCTGCCCGGCGTGTTGGCCACCTGGAGGCTGGATTCGGTCTGACCGAATCCGTCCCTGATGGTGCACCCCCAGGCCCGCTGGACCTGTTCGATCACCTCAGCGTTGAGCGGCTCCCCGGCGGAGACCGCCACTCGGGGAGGGTTCCTCAGCTGGGCGAGGTCCGCCTTGATGAGCATCCTCCATACCGTCGGCGGAGCACAGAAGCTGGTGACCCGAGCCTGGTCCATGTTCCGCATCAGTGCTGCGGCGTCGAAGGCGCTGAAGTTGTAGAGGTAGATGGTCGCCTCAGCGATCCACGGGGCAAAGAAGTTCGACCAGGCATGTTTGGCCCAACCCGGTGAGGACACGTTGAGATGGACGTCCCCGGGCTGCAGACCGATCCAGTAGAGGGTGGAGAGGTGGCCCACCGGATAGGAGGTGTGGGTGTGCTCCACCAGCTTCGGCTTGGAGGTTGTGCCGGAGGTGAAGTACAGCAGCATGGTCTCATCGACGCCGGTGGGCTCGGTCGGGGTCAGGTTCGGGGAAGCTCCATAGGCTTCAGGGTAGGAATGAACGCTGCGGCCGGAGACCTGGGGTGTCTGCTGCTGATCCTGTCTCGCATACACCCCGGGCACGTGGATCAGGGCGTAGTCACCCTCGACCTCAGCGAACTTCCGGAGCGTCTCGGTGCCGCCGACCGCCCATTTCGCCTCAGCTCGGCTGACCCGGTCCTGCAGGTCATAGGCGCCCATCTGCGTGGTGGTGGGGACCAGCACTGCGCCGAGCTTGATCGCCGCGAGCATCGTCTCCCAGAGCTCAACCTGATTTCCCAGCACCAGGATGATCCGATCCCCGCGCTGGACACCTATGCTGCGCAGCCAATTGGCCACCCGGTTGGAGTCCGCGCTCAGCTGGGCGAACGTCCTGGTGAGCGTAGAGCCGTCCTCCTCCACGATCACCAGGGCATCCTGCTGGGCCCGGTCGGGGCTGGAGGCGATCTGGTCAAACCAGTCGAAACCGAAGTTGAAGGTGGAGAATCGCGGCCACTGGAACTCCGCACGGGCCCGGTTCCAGTCTTCCTGCACGCTGACAAGGTGGTCCCGGGCGGCACGGAACTCTTCAGTCACGGTCATCTTCTTCTCCTCCTGGTCGAGGTGTGATTCCAGTCACTCATAGAATATACTTGGAAGTCCTATAGTTGGTAAAGCACTTGCACCCAAGAGTGGCACTATCCCCGCAACCCCCTGGGCACTCCTGGTGGGCTCGCGGGACAAGGAGACCTCATGACCACCACGCAGACCACCCCGGCAACCGCAGGAACACCAGCCGCAAACCGCCCCACCGAGGAGCACACGGACCTGCTGGAGCTGGCCCGCCACCTCAGCAGCGCTGAGCGCCAGCGGCTGGACCGCATCAGTGAGCATCTCCAGCAGACGGTTCGCCCCGCCGCGATCGAGCCGTGGAACGCCGAAGAGTTCCCTCACCACCTGCTGCCGGGTCTTGCCGAGCTGGGCCTGGGCGAGACCTTCGCCGACGGCTCCTCCCCTCTGTTTCAGGGCTTGGCCCACTGCGCCCTCGCCCGGGCCGACGTCTCGCTGTCGGCATTGCTGGGAATCCACAACGAGCTGATCGTAGGCACCATCCAGAAGCTGGGCTCCGAGCAGCAGAAACAGACCTGGCTGCCGAAGCTGCGCAGGCTGGAGGCCCTCGGGGCGTTCTGCCTCACCGAGCCCGAGCACGGCTCAGACATCGCCGGGGGCCTGGCCACCTCCGCGACCCTTGAGCACGGTCAATGGCGAATCCGCGGGTCCAAGCGGTGGATCGGCGCCGGCACCATCGCCGATATCGCGCTGGTCTGGGCCCGGGACACTGCCGACCAGCAGATCAGGGGTTTTGTGGTCCCCACAGACACCCCCGGGTACCGGGCCAGCAAGATTTCCCACAAAACCGGTCTGCGCATTATGCAGAACGCAGACGTCGACATCGATGTCACACTGCCCGAATCCGCGGCACTGCCGGGTGCGACGTCGTTCTCCGCCACCAACGAGCTGCTGATGTCCTCACGGGCCTGGGTGGGGTGGCAGGCAGTCGGCGCCCAGCAGGCACTGCTGGACATTGCCCGCGGCTATGCGCTGCAGCGGGAGCAGTTCGGCGCTCCCCTGGCCTCGTTCCAGCTCATCCAGGCCGGCCTTGCCACTGTTGCCGGGAACCTGGCGGTCTCCACCGCCCTCATGGGAGAGCTCTCCCGGCTGCAGGAGGAGGGAAGGCTCACCATGCTCCGCGCCAGCCTGGCGAAGGCCACGCTCACCCGCCTGGCGCGCGAGTCCGCTGCCACAGCCCGGGAGATCCTCGGCGGCAACGGCATTCTCAGCACCCATGAGGCGGCGAAGGTGGCCGCGGACGTCGAGGCGCTCTACACCTACGAGGGCACACACACCATCAACATGCTCATCGCTGGCCGGGATCTGACCGGGACGTCCGCCTTCGTCTAATAAGCGTTTATACCCGGGTTCCTGGCCGTGGCAGACTGAATCCATGAGCCGCTATTCCTTGCTAACGACTGTCGGGGTGTGCACAGCCCTGTTCCTCACCGCCTGCAGCGACTCGTCCGACCCTTCGGATTCAGCGGAATCCTCGCCTACACCTTCGGAGATGACCTCGCCGCCTGCAGAGGCAGAGACAGACATCGACGAGGGGGCAGCCGAAGACCCAGAAGGCAGCACCGAAGGGCCCGGCACCGAAGAGGATGAGGGCGAATTTGCCGATGCCCTTCAGGAGCGCGACCAGTTCTTAGAAGACCAGCAACTACCACTGGACGGGTCACCCCTCGAGGCGACAACGCCCGAGCAGAAGGAGTTCATCACGTCTCAGCGGGAGCATGTCGAATCCCAGGGCGGCACCTGGAATGCAGAAGCAGAGACTCTCACCCTCGCGCTGAGTTTGGACGCCTGCGAGAACGCGATCCTTGCTTTCCACGATGCCGATCAGGAGACGGTGCTTATGCATATTGAGAGCTCTCCGATCTTTAACCAAGTCATTCCCCCAGACGCTTCGACGCAGGAACGTGAGGGATTCGAGGCGGACCTCGCAAGCACCATGATCTATGGGATGCAATACATCTGCCCGGAAGACCACGAGCAGTGGGAGACAATCATCCAAGATCTCTACCCAGAGCACCTGGGAGGCTGACCCTTCAACAAGGGCCCTGAGAGATCAGCAGAAGGCCCAGCAGTTTGCGGTGTGCTTGACATCACAGTGAGATCAGTGCTTGAGTTGACTTACTGACCGATTGGTCTGGAATTAATCGCACTGTCCTCAAGGAGCCTCCGATGCCCGATGCCAGCGCCACGGCCGAGACGATTTCTCAAGGCGTGCACATGCCACCGGGAGGGCCGCACCACAAGATGCTGGAGACCGACAGGTGCACCGGCTGGCTCGGCGCCGAGGTGCTGCTGGCCGAGGAGCATCACGCCAAACTCCGGATGACCGTACGCCCGGAGATGACCAACGGCTTCGACATCGTCCATGGGGGAATGATCTTCACCCTGGCCGACACCTGCTTCGCCATGGCCTGCAACCACCCTGACGGAGCCCAGGGCAGCATCACCGTGGCCTCCGGAGCCGACATCAACTTCCTGAAGACCGCATGGCTGGGCGACACGCTCACCGCAGAGGCGACTCGGGTGGCCCAGTCCGGCCGCAGCGGGGTGTACGACGTGATCGTCAGCCGCGGTGAGGACACCATCGCCGTCTTCCGCGGGCGCTCCCGCACCGTCCCCCACTCCTGAGGAAAGGCCACTCACCCATGAGCATCGCACCAGCCCCTGAGTCGCGCAGCTACCAGACCGACGCCGCGACGAACGCCGTCGCGACTGCATTGGCATCCACTGCCGGCACACCGACGCCTGCCGGTGAGGCTGACCCCGAGGAGACGCTCAGTCGAGAGCAGCTCGATCAGCTGCAGCTGACCCGGCTGCAGGCCACTGTGCGGCACGCCTACGACAACATCGCCGCCTACCGAAAGCTCTACGACGCACACGGTGTCAAGCCCTCCGACCTGCAGACCCTGGAGGATCTGGCGAACTTCCCCTTCACGGACAAAGAGTTTCTCCGTGCGGCCTACCCCTTCAAGTCCTTCGCCGTGCCGATGGACCGCATACGCCGGATTCACGCTTCGTCCGGAACCACGGGGCGCCCCACCGTAGTGGGATACACCGAAGGCGACATTGACCGTTGGGCCACGCTGCTGGCCCGCTGCCTGCGGTTCTCCGGGGTCCGGCCCGGCGACATCGTCCACAACGCCTATGGGTACGGCCTCTTCACCGGCGGCCTGGGTGCCCACTACGGCATCGAGAAGGTCGGCGGCACCGTCATCCCGATGTCCGGCGGTCAGACCGAGAAGCAGATCCAGCTCATCCAGGACTTCCGCCCGCGGGTCATCCTGTGCACCCCCACCTATCTGCTGACCCTGGCCGATGCCTTCCGCAGCGCCGGCCTGGACCCCCGGGAGAGCTCCCTGGAGATCGGCGTGCTCGGCGCTGAGCCGTGGACCGAGGAGATGCGCCAGGAGATCGAAAAGGCCTTCGACATCACCGCCTGCGACATCTACGGCCTCTCCGAGGTCATGGGCCCGGGTGTGGCGGGCGAATCTGCCCAGAGGCAGGACGGCTCCACGATCTGGGAGGATCATTTCCGCCCGGAGATCATCGACCCGATCACCGAGGAGGTCCTGCCCCTGGGCCATCACGGCGAGCTGGTCTTCACCACCCTGACCAAGGAGGCGCTGCCGATCATCCGGTACCGCACCCACGATCTGACCCGGCTGCTCCCCGGCACCGACCGACCTGGCCACCGCCGAATGGGCCGGATCACCGGGCGCAGCGACGATATGATCATCCTGCGCGGGGTCAATCTGTTCCCCACGCAGATCGAAGAGATCGCCCTGGGCATCGAGGGGCTGTCCCCGCACTTCCAGCTGGAGCTGGTCCGGCCGGACCATATGGACCAGATGACTGTCCACATCGAGCGGCGGCCGGAGACTCCCCGCCAGGAGGCTGAGGCCGCAGGAGCAGAGCTGGCCCGGCAGATCAAAGTCAAGGTCGGCTGCAGCACCCGAGTGGCCGTGGCCGAGCCCGAAACCCTGGCACGGTCCTCCGGCAAACTGCGGCGCATCTATGACAAGCGCCCACGGTGACCCTCACTCAGGGGCTACCCTTGGTGCTGACCGTGTGACGACCAGGAAAGCCCGATAAGGAGCCCCATTGGACCCCCTGTCCCCGACAGCACCGTCCACCAGCACGACCCGGAAGAACGGCAACTCGACCAGACGCGGCCGCCCTGGCTACGACCGGGAGACCCTGCTGCGGGTATGCGTAGAAGTCTTCAACCGACATGGGTACGAGGGCACTTCCATGGGTGTGCTCGCTGAAGAGCTCGGCATCTCCAAATCAGCCATCTATCACCATGTGAAGTCCAAGGAAGAGATCCTCGACACTGCACTGAGCCACTCACTGAGCGAACTGGAGCGCGTAGTGGCCGAAGCGGAGGCCCTCAACGCCGATCCCGTGGCAGAGCTGGAGACCATCATCCGCGAATCGGTCAATGTGCTCACCCGCTCGCTGCCCTATGTCACCCTTCTGCTGCGGCTGCGCGGCAACTCCGAGCTGGAGACCGCCGCCCTGCGCCGGCGCAGGGAGATCACTCTGCGCATCGCAGCCCTCATCAGGCAGGCTCAGCAGGACGGCGCCCTGCGCAGTGATATCGACGCCCGGACCGCCTCCCGGCTTGCCATGGGCATGGTCAACTCGATCGTGGACTGGTACCGTCCCGAGCGCGTGGACCCCGGCAGCCCGGTGGCAGAGACAGTGGTCCACCTGCTGCTGGGCGGCTTACGCGCACCCCGTCCCTGAAAGAGCCGGCCCTGCCGCTAAACTGGTCGGAACCCTGGGTATCCTGACACACGAGATCCGCGACCTGGCGGCAGAGGCATGAGCATCAGCAGCAGGCGCAGTAAGGCGGGTTCAAGCAATGCACGACTGGTTGATGGCGGTCCTGGTGGTGCTGGCTGTGACGCTTGCGGTGGTGGGGTGGCACTTCTATGACAAGCATGTGGGCAAACCCAGGAGCAGGCGCAAGGCGCTGGAGAGCAGCCTGGACACTTTGGCAGAGCACAACGTGGACATTGCTCATCACGGCACGAGCAAGCGCATCGAACAGGCAAAGCACCTCAAGAGCACTGATCAGCCCATTTCTGTCATCGATGTGCTGAACCGTGACTCACGGCTGAACCAGAGCGGGGACTGGAAGAAGCTCACCTTCCATGAGGGCTTTCACCAGGGCCCGTTCGCCGATGAGCTCACCGACCAGGAATGGCAGTTCGTCCATCAGCGCTATACACAGCTGATCGAGGAGAAGACCTCACACCGGGTCAAAGTCGAAACCCATCAACGTCTCCTGAAGGAGAATGAGAGCCGGGTCGACAAACTCACCAAAGCCTATGTGGAACAGGCCAAAGCCATTGCCGAACAGGGCGGTGACCACGACAGCGACACCTGGAACGACGAGTTCGAAACCCTGACCCGCGACGACGAGACACCGTAGCCAGGCTTCGAAAGCCCCCGCTAGCAGCCTGCGTCGTCCGGGAACACCACCGGGGCGTTTCTGCACACTCAGCCAGATCGTCGTGCGTGCTTGTTGTATATCTCACACCCCCTGTTATACTGAACGAACGGTCAGTAATTCGGGAGGTATGGCAATGGCAACTCACACACCACAGCTGCACGCAGTCGATGCGCCGGGTGAGCAGATCACCGCAGAGGCTCAGCGGGCCGCCGACGACGCCCGCCTGGGCTGGGAGCGCTTCCAGGAGCTCATCGAACAGGACAAGCGCGTCGAGCCGCGTGACTGGATGCCCAACAACTACCGGAAGACTCTTGTCCGGCAGGTCTCTCAGCATGCCCACTCCGAGATCATCGGCATGCAGCCGGAGGGCAACTGGATCACCCGCGCACCCTCGCTGAAGCGCAAGGCCGTTCTGATGGCCAAGGTGCAGGATGAGGCCGGCCATGGGCTCTATCTCTACTCCGCGGCAGAGACCCTCGGCACCTCCCGGGATCAGATGTACCAGCAGCTCTACACCGGACAGGCGAAGTACTCCTCCATCTTCAACTACCCCGCCCGCACCTGGGCAGACATCGGCGCCATCGGATGGCTGGTCGACGGAGCGGCCATCACCAACCAGGTCCCGCTGTGCCGCGCCTCCTACGGCCCCTACGGACGGGCCATGGTCCGCATCTGCAAGGAGGAGTCCTTCCACCAGCGGCAGGGCTGGGAGATCCTCTACACCCTCTCCCACGGCACCGAAGAGCAGAAGCAGATGGCCCAGAACGCAGTAGACCGTTTCTACGGCCCCGCACTGCAGATGTTCGGCCCGCCGGATGATGAGTCGCCAAACTCCCAGCAGTCCATGGCCTGGAAGATCAAGCGGTTCTCCAATGATGACCTGCGCCAGCGGTTCGTGGATATGATCGTCCCCCAGGCCGAGGCGCTGGGCCTGACCCTCCCAGACCCGGACCTGAAGTGGAACCAGAAGCGCGGCCACTACGACTACGGCGACCTGGACTGGGAGGAGTTCTTCAGCGTGGTCAAGGGCACAGGCCCGCTGAGCCACCAGCGGCTGGCCCACTACCGGGCCGCACGCGACGACGGCGCCTGGGTGCGTGAAGCGGCTGCGGCCTATGCGGCGAAACAGGCCGAAGCCGACCGCGGCAGCGCCCTGCTCCGCGCCTGAAACCGAGCGCGCCTGAGACCGAGCGCACCCGAAGCCTGCTGTGATCACCCCACGCACCCAAGGAGAGACTATTGATGTCCAAGCCGACCACAGACCAGGTCCCCGACGGCGGCGTCGTCGCCGAGGATCCGGCTGACCACAGCGTCTGGCCGCTCTGGGAGGTCTTTGTCCGATCGTCGCGCGGACTGTCCCACGTCCACGCAGGCTCGCTGCACGCTCCAGACCCGGCCATGGCGCTGCGCAACGCACGCGATCTCTACACCCGCCGCAATGAGGGCACCTCCCTCTGGGTAGTTCCGGCCGCCGAGATCACTGCCTCAGATCCGGACGCCAAGGGTGGGTATTTCGAATCTGCGCAGGGCAAGAGCTACCGCCACGCGACCTACTACACCCAGTCCGAGGGGGTGCCGCACCTATGAGCGAGGCGTTGGGATTCACCGCTGCTGACTCCGCCACCCGGATCTCCGCCGGTGAGGCCATCACCCCGGAGGAACTGCGCTCCGCAGGAGCACAGGCCGATGAGGACACCGCCCGCTACGCCCTCATCCTCGGCGACGACTCGCTCATTCTGGCGCAGCGCCTGGGGCACTGGATCTCCCGAGCCCCTGAGCTGGAGGAGGACATCGCGCTGGGCAACATCGCCCTGGACCTGTTGGGACACGCCCGGTTCTTCCTGACCTACGCCGGCACCGCCTGGGGCAAGACCGAAGACGACCTGGCCTATTTCCGTGAAGAAGACGAGTTCCGCTCAGCCCGGCTGGTGGAGCAGGACAACGGCGACTTCGCCAAGACCATTGCCCGGCAGCTGGTCTTCAGCTTTTACGCCCACGAGCTCTACCGGCGCCTGGTGGATTCCTCGGACCAGACCCTGGCCGCGATCGCTGACAAAGCCCTCAAAGAGGTCGCCTACCACCAGGATCACGCCGGGCAGTGGCTGCTGCGGCTGGCCGGGGGCACCGACGAGTCCCGGCAGCGCATGCAGGCCGGGCTGGAAGCCGTCTGGGCTTATGTGGAGGAGCTCTTCGCCGATGTGGAGCCTACCGCGGAGCTTGCCGGCACCGGCGTGGCCGTTCTGCCCTCCTCCCTCCGTGAGAACGTGATGAACGGTCTGCGACACCTCATCGATCAGGCCGGGCTGGAGATGCCCGATGTCAAGGCAGCCTTCGGCGCAGACCGGACCGGCCGGTTCTCTGAACAGCGCGGTCATATCCTGACTGAGATGCAGGTCCTGGCCCGGCGTCACCCCGGTGCCACATGGTGAGAGGAGCAGCGATGACCATCTCCGAAACCCCCAAGCTCGCTCCCGACGGTGTACGGCCCACCGCTGCAGCCGATGCCGCTGTCTGGGATGCTGCCGCGCAGGTCACCGATCCTGAGATCCCGGTGCTGACCATTGCCGACCTCGGCATTCTCCGGGCAGCTGCAGCCACCGACGACGACGGCGCCATCGTGGTCATCACCCCCACCTACTCGGGCTGTCCGGCCATGGAGACGATCACCTCTGATCTCCGCACAGCTCTGCAGCGGGCCGGCTATGCGCCCGTGAAGGTGGAGACTGTGCTGAAGCCGGCCTGGACCACCGACTGGATGACCCAGCAGGGGCGGCACAAACTGCGCGAGTACGGGATATCCCCGCCCAGCGGCTCAGCCCCGGTGCGGGACTCACCGGTGAAGGTGACCCTGAGCGTGAAATGCCCGCGCTGCGACTCACTGGACACCCGTGAGCTCTCCCGCTTCGGCTCCACCGCCTGCAAGGCGCTGTACCAGTGCCGCGGCTGCCTGGAACCCTTCGACTACTTCAAGGTGCTGTGATGACAGTAGACACCCCCGCTGCTGAGGCAGCCGCCGGAACCCGCCGCCGGGCGACCTTCAACACCCTTCGCGTCCGGGAGGTGCGGCGGCTGACCGCCGACTCGGTGGAGGTCAGCTTTGAGGTGCCCGAACACCTACAGGAGGATTTCGACTACGCCCCGGGCCAGTACGTGGCCCTGCGGGCCGAGATCGACGGCAAAGAGGTGCGCCGTTCCTATTCAATCTGCACCGAGCCGGAACCGGGCGAGATCCGGGTCGCGGTCAAGCGCGACATCGGCGGGATCTTCTCCACCTGGGTCAATGAGCAGCTGACCCCCGGTCATACCCTGGAGGTCATGAACCCCTCCGGGGCATTCGTCTCCAAAACGGCGATCACCTCGATGAACCACCCCGAGGAGCTGGCCGAGGATGCGGTGGCCCGGCGTCACGACGCCCGCCTGGTGGCCTTCGCCGCCGGCTCCGGGATCACTCCCATCATGGCCATCGCCCGGGCGGTGCTGCGCGCTTCGCCCTCGTCCACCTTTGAGCTGGTCTACGCCAACCGGTCGGCCTCCGAGGTGATGTTCGCCGAGGAGATCGGCGACCTCAAGGACCGCTACCCCTCCCGGTTCGCCGTCCACCACGTCCTGTCCCGCGAGCAGCGGCTGAACCCACTGCTGACCGGACGGATCGATCATGAGAAGCTCGGTGCCCTGCTGGAGCATGTGCTGCAGACCGGCACCACCGACGAGTGGTTCCTCTGCGGCCCCTTCGAACTGGTGCAGCTGGTCCGGGACGAGCTTGAGGCCAGGGAAGTGCCAGCGGACAAAGTGCGGTTCGAGCTGTTCACCACCGGCCGCCCCGACCGGCCCGGCGGACAGCAGGGCCGCAGGGTGCAGGCTGACCCCGGCGGGAAGACGGTGGAGATCGAATTCACCCTGGACGGGCTCACCGGGCAGGTGGAGACCCCGGCCAGCGCGCAGGAGACTGTGCTCAACGCGGCGCTGCGGTCCCGTTCCGATGTGCCGTTCGCCTGCGCGGGTGGCGTCTGCGGCACCTGCCGGGCCAAGGTGGTCTCCGGGGACTTCGAGATGCAGGAGAACTACGCACTGGAGTCTGATGAGGTGGAAGCCGGATACGTGTTGACCTGTCAGACCCGGCCCACCTCCGAAAAGCTTGTGGTCAACTACGACGCATGACCGCCGCCGGATTCCCAGCACACAAGGGGAGCAACTGATGATTGACCTGAATATTGACCACGGTGTGGCCGAAGTGGTGCTCAACGCCCCGAAGAAGCTGAACTCGTTGGATGAACAGGCCTTGGCCGAACTCGACGCCGCCTACCGGGAGGCCGAGGCCTCCGGCGTGCGCGCACTGCTGCTGCGTGGTGAGGGCCGCGGCTTCTGCGCCGGTCGGGACATCTCTGGTGTCACCCCGGCCGACGACGACGTCCAGGGCTACCTGGGCGAGAAAGTCACCCCGCTGCTGCGCAGGATGGCGACCTTTGAGGCTCCGACCTTTGCCGCAGTCCACGGGCCCTGCCTGGGGGTGGGACTGGGCCTGGCGATTGCCACTGATGTTGTCTATGTGGCCGAGGACGCCAGAATCGGCTCGCCGTTCGCCTCCCTGGGGGCCACCCTGGACTCCGGGGGGCACGCCCTGTTCGTGGAGCGCCTCGGCGCCCACCGCACCTTGGACCTGATCTACACCGCAGAACTGATCTCCGGGGCCGAAGCGGTGGCCTCCGGACTGTTCTCACGGGCCGTGCCGGCCGATCAGCTGGTGGAGTTCACCCGCCAGAAGGCCCGTACAGCCGCTGAAGGGGCAACCCTGGCCTTCCGGGAGTCCAAGAAGCTGGTCGCCCGGATCCGCGATGAGCGCATCGGCCTGTGGGAGTCCCTGGACGAGGAGAACCGCGCCCAGGCCGCGCTCTGCTCCTCTGCCGACTATGCCGAGGGCTTCGACGCCTTCCAGTCTAAACGCGCACCTCAGTTCCACGGAAGATAGCTCCTTGCTGATCCTGCACTACTGAGACAGCCTGAGGCTGAGCTGCACATCGCACTGCCTGCGGAGCACCGCTTAGCCGAACAGGACGACGTCTCTGTGGAGAGCCTGCGCGGGGAGCCGATGGTGTCCTACCCCAGTGACTCGGCGGTCGCGATGATCACTCATGAGCTCTGCCGCGCGGCGTGGTTCAAGCCCAAGGTGCTGCAGGTGGTTAGTGAAACCTCCACCCTGATATCGCTGGTTGCCGGCGGCAGTTGTGTGGCGGTGGTTCCTCAACCTGTTTCCGCACTGGGCACACCCGGTGTGGTCTTCCGCAGAATCAGGGGCAGTCCGAGCGTCGATCTCGCCGTCGCCTGGCGCAGTGGAGACCGGCGCCCGCTGCTCGAAGCGCTGATCGATGTCATCCGGGCCTCCGTGCAGCATGCAGAATCGGCCCATTCGTCTCCGACCCGCAGTCTTGCGTCACCCCACGGGGCGGCCGAGGCAGCAACCCCCTTCAACAATGACAGTGAGAGCCAGCGATGAAGATCACCGCTATCGAATCAGTTCCCTACACGATTCCGTCCACCCGGCCGTTGAGGTTCGCATCGGGAGAAGTCACCGAAGCTAATCATGTGTTGGTGAAGATCCACACCGACACCGGCATCAGCGGAGTATCGGACACCCCTCCGCGTCCGTTTACCTACGGCGAGACTCAGGGTTCTGTGATCTCAGTGATCCAGGACATCTTCGCCCCACAACTTGTCGGGATGAACCCCCTCGATCGGGAGAAAGCTCGATCAGTGATGGCACGCACCCTCAACAACGCCACAGCAAAAGGCTCGCTGGACATTGCCCTGTGGGATATTCTCGGCAAAATTCTCCAGATTCCAGTCAGCCAGATGCTGGGTGGCTTCACCGACCGACTGGCAGTCTCCCACATGCTGGGCTTCAAAGCAGCCGATGAGCTGGTGGACGAAGCGGTGCAGATGCGCGAAAGCTATGGCATCTCGACCTTTAAGCTCAAGGTTGGACGGAGGCCCGTCGCCCGCGATGTGGAGGCCGCCCGAGCCCTGAGGGGTTTCTTCGGTGACAAGGTTGATCTGTACATGGACGCCAACCGGGGATGGACCGCAGCCGAGACTGGGCGGGTGCTGGAACAGATCACAGAGCTGGACATTCAGTTTTTTGGAGGAACCGAACGACGCCGCCCAACATCTGGGACGCCGCTGGGTGACCTCACGTGCGGCAATCCCCATCGCCGCTGACGAATCAGCTCCCGACCTCGCCTCAGCAGCCCGCGAATTAACCACCGCCGGGGCTGATCTCTTGACGATCAAGACCGCCCGCACCGGCTTCACCGATTCCAGTCGAATCGTGGGGTTGGCAGAGATGGGCTGGGAGTGGAACTCTACATCGGCAACCAGATCGACATCCGAGTCGGCAGCGCGGCCTCGGTCGCTTTCGGCGCAGCTTTCGCGTCAAGGTCTCGACGTGCTGCAGAGCTGGCCAACTTCCTCGATATGGAAAACGACCTCATTGCCGAACCGTTGACGATCGTGAATGGCTCGATCTTGATCCGGGAGACCCCCGGCGTGGGAAACGCCATTGATGAAGACAAACTTCAGCACTATAGAACAGACTGAACCGATCCCCGTCCCGAGTGTGTGAGGAGAACTCCGATGAAGTACCTAGTACAGATGAATGTCGACATTCCCCGAGAATTGCCCGCCCAGGAACGCAGCGAGATCGTCGCCAGGGAGAAGGAGTACTCCCAGCAGCTTCAGCATCAGGGAAAATGACCAGGAATCTGGCGAGTAGTCGGTGAATACTCCAACTATTCGATCTTTGACGTCGGCGGACACGACGAGCTGCACCAGATACTGCAGGGGCTTCCGCTGTTCCGGTATATGGCTATCCGCGTCACCCCCTTGGCCCAGCATCCCTCCGACATCAAAGCTGAGGAATTATAAGGCTTTCTGCCGTCGTTGGCGCCCAGCAAGTGTCGAGCAGCCGAAAGTCTGGGGGCTCACCAGGCCCTTCGAGATCGACGGGCGGGTCAGGAGGCTGACACCAGAACCGCCGAGAACCTGCAGACCCCCTGCTGATGCACGGTGCGGGAATCATCGTAGATCTACCAGAGTGAAGAACTCTGATGTTCTCCAGCCCAGACTCGGGGCCGAGGATTCTAGAAGGGAGTCGTGCCGGTGATCGCCGCAGCGGCTTTCTCGCCGATGAGCACCGATGGCGCATTGGTATTTCCGGAGGTCACCTGCGGCATGATGGAAGCATCAGCGACTCGCAGTCCCTTCACTCCCTGTACTCGCAGTGTTTCCGGGTCAATCACAGACATTTCGCTGGTACCCATGGCGCAGGTCCCTACCTGGTGGTGATAGGTCGTCGTGGTGTTGCGGATATAGTCGATCAGCTCATCGTCGGAGTCGCCGACATCGGGGCCCGGGAAGATCTCCCGCGCTTCCCATTCGCCCAAGGCCGGCTGAGACGCGATGGACCGGCACTGGCGCAACGAGTAGAGCATCGCCTCCAAGTCCTGGGACTCGGTGTAAGCACCCAGCCGGATCTGTATCGGATCGTCGGGATCTGGCCCTGACAGCGTCAGAGAGCCGCGGGAGACCGGGCGCACAATCCCCGCCAGAAGCGAGAACCCTTCTTCCGGACCCTCCATCAGGGTTCCGGCGGTGTTGGTGTACATCGGCACAGAGAAGAAGATCGGCTGCGTATCCGGTACTGGTTTCTCAGCGCTGGACCTGTCCCAGTAATGGACTTGGGCAGCCGCGACCTCAGGGGGCGGAAGTTGCTTCTCAGTAGTGCACACCACAGGGGTGAGCAGGTGATCATGGAGGTTTTGTCCGACTCCGGGCGACTCCACGGCACTTTCTATGCCCACCTCCTGCAGGTGTTCTGCTGGTCCGATCCCGGACCGCAGCAGAAGCTCAGGAGAGCCAATGGCTCCAGCGCTCAGCACCACCTCATCAGCGGTGTAGGTGAAAACCTGACCGTCCTTGTCGAACTCGGCACCAGTCACAGCGCCGTCGCTGATCAGCAGCTTCCGCGCTCGAGTTCGAGGGTTCACGCTCAGCCTGGGGTGATCCAGCACCGGCTTGAGGTAAGCGCGCCAGGTATTGAACCTGATGCCATCTCGAATATTGAGCTGCATCCAGCCCACACCGTCAACCGAACCGGCATTGTAATCGCGGTTCTCTGGGATGCCCTCCTGGACGGTGGCTTCGTACATCGCCTTCTGGATCGGGTGACGGGGATAGTCAGTGGTGACGTCCAGCAACCCATGGCGCCCTCGCACCTGGGGATCTCCGTCTACGAAAGACTCGATGGCCTTGAAGTAGGGCAACACCTCATCCCAGGACCAGCCGGTGCAGCCAGATTCTGCCCACGCGTCATAGTCCCACCGGTCACCACGAACCCATATGGTGGCATTCAGCGCGTGTGAACCTCCCAGCACCTTGCCCCGGGGGATGTGCACTTGGCGGCCGTTGAGCTCTGGCTCAGGCTCGGTGAAGTAGTTCCAATCCTCAGGTGCGCCCCACAGCATCCCCAGTCGTGATACGTCATCGATATCAGGATTGCTGTCTTCACCGCCAGCTTCAACCATCCGGACGCTGTGTCCGGCGTCTAGGAGCCGCCGGGCCAGCACACAACCGGCCGATCCTGCACCGATGATCAGAAAATCAGTATGGGTGTCCATGGAGAGTCCCTTTCGAACGTGAACGGTGGCTACTGGCTGATGATGTGGGGTTGGCTGACTTCTTTGAGGCCTTCGAGGCCGAATTCGAGGCCGAAGCCGGATTCGCGGGCTCCGCCGAAGGGCACCCGGGGGTCGATGGCGCCGTGTTTGTTGATCCAGGTGGTGCCAGCCACCAAGCGGGAAGCCACTTCCTCAGCCCGGTCAGGGTTGGAGGACCAGACCGAGGAGCCCAGGGCCTCGGTCAGGGAGTTGGCCCATTCAATGGCCTGGTCGAGGTCGGTGTATTTGATGATCGGCAGAGCCGGGCCGAACTGCTCCTCGACCACCAGCGGGTTCTGCGGGTCAATATCAGCGATCAGTGTGGTGGGATAGAAATAACCGGCGGTGTTGCGCTCTGGCTCTGCGCCGATCAGCACCCGCGCCCCGGAGTCCTTGGCGGCGGTGACCAGACGGTCGACGATCTCCCACTGGGCTTTGTTCTGCAGCGGGCCCAGGACGTTCTGTTCCTCCAGCCCCACCCCCATGGGCATATTCTTGGCGACCTCCACCAGCGCCTGGCAGACCTGGTCATAGAGCGGCTCGGGGACATAGAGGCGTTTCAGCGCGGCACAGGTCTGACCGGTGTTGATGAACGCTCCCCAGAACAGGTCTTCGGCGATGGCCTCGGGGTCGGCATCCTCCAGCACGATCCCGGCATCATTGCCGCCCAGTTCCATAGTCAGCCGCTTCACCGTATCAGCGGCGGCCTTGATGATGCTCCTACCAGTTGCAGTGGAGCCGGTGAACATGATCTTGGCAACATCAGGGTGCCGGCTAAGCCGGTCTCCCACCTCTCCTCGGCCGGGTACGGCGATGAGCACCTCCTGCGGCAGTGCGGTGTTGAGCACCTCCACCAGGGCCAGCACACTCAGCGGGGTGTAGCCGGAGGGCTTGATCACCACGGTGTTGCCCTGACGCAACGACGGGGCGAGCTGCCAGATCGAGATCATCATCGGCCAGTTCCATGGCCCGATGGCACCCACCACGCCCAAGGGGCGCCAATGCAGAACAGCCTTACCGGAATCGTCATCGACCAGGACCTCAGGCTCCAGGGTGAACTCCGCAGTAGCACGCAGCCAGGCCACACATGCACCCACCTCAAACCGGGCGTTGGGGCCGTTGAGCGGCTTGCCCTGCTCCTGGGAGAGCAGACGGGCCAGCCCCTCAGCATGGGTCTCGATGGCATCAGCAGCAGAGTGAAGGAGCTGAGAACGCTGCTGGTCACTGCGGGCCGCCCATCCCGGCTGAGCCGCCTTGGCCCGTGCCACAGCGGCATCAAGATCCTCGACAGAGGCCTCAGGTGCGCGCCCCACCGATTCCCCGGTGGCCGGATCAAAGACCTCACGGCCGCCCTCGGCCGGCTGGACACGTCTGAACAGGTCTTGAAAGTCAGCAGTCTGCGCACTCATGAATCGGGCTCCTAACAGCGGTGTCTGTTCTGGTGATCACTCTCAGACTGTCCGACATGAAGGTCTTATTCTCGACACCTGGCGCACAGAACTGTGCTCAAGACGCATTTATGTGTTGCGCATCACAGAGCATGGAATGATGGGCAGAGCAGTAACGTCGGAGAAAGGTCAATTCACCATGGGGACCGCATCGCTCGCACCGTCATCATTCACCAGCACCTCCCTGGCCCCCGCCGAGCGGTTCGATGCATGGCAGAGTGCGGTCAGCTCCGCTTTCGTGCCGCTGAAAGCCGCCGCCCAGGATCCCGAGTCGTTTGACGGTTACCTCCGGGGTCAGGCGCTGGGCCTGGTGGCGGTCACCGAAGTCGGCGGTGACCCGGTGTACGTGAAGCGGAACCGCCAAAGCATCGCTGCGGGCAATCCCGGAGTGTACAAGTTTGCCCTGCAGCGTACCGGGACCTGCTTGGTGCGCCAAGGCCAGCGCGAGGCACTGCTGACCCCCGGAGACCTGGTCGTCTATGACACGACTCGTCCTTACGACCTCACCTTCGGCGGCCACTACAGCATGTTCGTGGTCCAGATTCCGCACGAGAATCTGGGATTGAGCCAGGAGCAGGCCGGCGCACTCATGGCTCAGAGAATTCCCGGCGGAGAAGGACTCGGAGCACTGACCTCTTCGTTGCTGACCAGTCTCAGTCAGCAGCTTGAGAAGGAGGAGATGGCCGCGGACCCACGAGCTGCGGCGGCAGTGCTGCAGCTGGTTCAGGCAACATTATTGGCATCTGTGCGGCCCACCCCAGGGGTGCCGACTCGAGACGTGGTCTATCTCGAGGCAGTCAGCTACATCGACAAGCATTTGAGAGATCCGGGGCTCTCTGTCAGCTCAGTGGCCCACTCACTGCATGTCTCGATCCGCTACCTCCAGATGGTCTTTGCCGATGAAGGCACCACATTCAGTGAGTGGGTGCGGCGGCGGCGCCTGGAGCACTGCCGCGTGGAGCTCAGCGACGCCGGTCAACGGTCTCGACCAGTCAGCGCCATCGCAGCCCGCTGGGGATACGCTGATGCCTCAAGTTTCGCCCGTTCGTTCAGAAGCGCCTACGGAACGACGCCGACGGAGTACCGTGACAGCGTCCTGGACGAGCCTTCGGAGCCGCGGCGTCATTGAGCCCAGCCAGGAGTCTCCTTGGCAACTCGGGTGAGCACATCGTAGGTGGCCACGATCTCGTCGTTCTGGTTGTGCAGCACCGTGTCCCACCGGACCTCTCCGTAGTCGTCGGTCTCCCGCGGGGTGATCTGTTTAGCAGTCAAGGTGACACGGATAGCGTCGTCGTAGGTCACCGGGGTGAGGAAGCTGAGATTCTCCAGTCCGGTGTTGGCCAGCACCGGACCCGGGGCGGGCTCCACGAACAGCCCTGCGGCCCAGGAGACTAGCAGGTAGCCGTGGGCCACCCGGCGGGGGAAGAACGGGTTCGCCGTGGCCGCCTCCTCATTGGTGTGGGCATAGAACGTATCCCCGGTGAACTCAGCGAAAGCGTTGATGTCCTCCAGCCGGACCTCACGCAGCCCGGAGGCGAACTGGTCACCGATGCGCAGCTCAGAGAGCGGTTTGCGGAACGGGTGCACAGCACTGCCGTCGGCCACAGTCGCCGGTGTGACGGTGCGCGCTTCGGCACCCCGGTGCCAGACCCCGGTAATGCCGGTGAGCAGATCCGGGGTGCCCTGGAGAGCAGTGCGCTGCATGTAGTGCTTGACTCCGCGCATTCCGCCAAGCTCCTCCCCACCGCCGGCGCGGCCAGGACCACCATGCACCAGATGCGGGAGAGGGGAGCCATGCCCTGTGGAGGTCTTGGCGTCATCGCGGTCCAGCAGGTGAACCCTGCCGTGGTGGGAGCCGATGCCACGGACGAACCGCCCGGCGATCTCCGGATCATGGGTGCACACCGTGGCCACCAGGGAACCACCGCCCAGGGCAGCCAGCTCCACGGCGTCGTCGATATCGGTGTACCCCAGCACCGAGGTGACCGGCCCGAAGGCCTCCACCTGATGCACCTCAGGGGTACGGGCATCACTGAACCTCAGGGTGGTGACCGGATAGAAGGCCCCCTCCGCGGGGTATTGACCAGTGGCCTCCGGCCCACCGAAACAGACCTCTCCCCCAGCCCCGACCAGACGCTTCACCGCCTGTGAGACTTCCTGCTGCTGATCCTTCGACGCCAGGGCTCCCACAGTGGTGGCAGCATCACGCGGGTCACCGAGCACCGCCCGGGACTCCACCCGGGTGCGCAGCGCGGTCACGACGGCGTCGACGTGCTCGCTGGGCACGATGGTGCGCCGGATCGCCGTGCACTTCTGGCCAGCCTTGACTGTCATTTCCTGCACCACCGCCTTGATGAAGGCCTCAAACTCCGGGGTGCCCGGCCCAGCATCGGGACCGAGGATAGCCGCGTTGAGGGAATCGGTCTCGGCGGTGAAGCGTACGCCCTCATCCTGCACATTCGGATGCGAGCGCAGAACGTTGGCCGTGCCCGCCGACCCGGTGAAGGCCACGTGATCACGGTAGTCCAGGTGGTCCAGCAGATCACGGGCAGACCCGGAGATCAGCTGCAGTGCCCCCTGGGGCAGCAGTCCGGAGTCCAGCATGATCCGGACACAGGCCTCTGTCACATAGGCGGTCTGGCTGGCCGGCTTGACGATAGTGGGCACTCCGGCGATGAGACTGGGGGCGAGTTTCTCCAGCATGCCCCAGACCGGGAAGTTGAAGGCGTTGATCTGTACGGCCACCCCGGTGAGCCGGGTGTAGATATGCTCGCCGATGAAGCTGCCGTCGCGGGAGAGCTGCTCAACGTTCCCGTCGATGATCACATTGGAGTTGGGGAGTTCCTTCCGCGCCTTGGATGAGTAGGCGAAGAGCGTTCCGATGCCGCCGTCGACATCGACCAGATGATCTTTTCGGGTCGCACCGGTCTTGTCCGAGAGGTCATAGAGCAGATCCTTGTGCTCACCGAGGTGAAGGGCCAGTTGCTTCAGCAGCAGTGCGCGCTGGTGGAAGGTCAGCTCCCCCAGACCACGCTGACCCACCGAACGGGCGTACTCCACCGCCGATGAGGTGCTCAGTCCGTCTGTGGAGACACGGCTGACCAGCTCACCTGTGGAGGCATCAAGGACTTCTGTGACCCGCTGCGGTTCTTCCGGGACCCACCAGCTGCCGGCGATGTAACTGGGGAGGACTCGCAAGCTCTCCGACACTGAACTGTTTGCTCGCGCTGAACTGTCGACGGTCATGTATGTCCTCATTCCACTCTTACGGCTCTCGGCACTACGCGATACCGACCAATCGGTCAGTATTTATGGCATCTTACCGTGCCCTCTGTCACATTTCGAATGAGACTGAGCAGATCAGGAGGGAAGAGGGTTCGGACCAGTATGGACATGCTGGAAGTGGTCGTCGAAGATCAGCGCCGTCTGAGTGCTCTGCACACACTGCAAGGACTGTATCCGCTCAAAGATGACCCGGCGCAGATCCTCCACTGTCCGAGTGCGGACCAGGAGAACGGCGTCATACTGTCCGCCGACCAAGGCCACATGGCGCACAGCCGGATCTTCTGCCAGTGCACTGCGGAGAACCTCCCAATCGTCCTGCTTCAACGTCACGAAGACATAAGCCGCCGTCTCCAATCCGGCGGCACGGGGGTCGATCACCGCCGTATACCCCTGCAGCACCCCGGCCGAGCGCAGACCCGCGATCCGCTCATAGGCGCTGGCCCGGGAGAGATGCAGCTCCTGGGCGATGCTTGTCACAGACTTTCGCGCATCCCTGCTCAGCGCAGTGAGGATCGCATGGTCGGTGGCGTCCAGGTCCCGCCTCGTCTTCGCCGAGCCTGTGCTAGTCGGCAACGAGGTCGCCTTGCTGTCCAGCATGCCATTCATAGTTTTGGACACTATCAGCACAGGACCACCTGATCGAATCATTTCGTCCAGATTTATCCACCTGGTAGAAGAAGAAGTCTGCTATTCGCCCAAATGGTGGCGGACACTCTGATCGATCACCCACACTTAAAAACAGCTATGAGTCAGGTCACATATGCAGACGAGAGGGCGAGATGACCGACAACACGACACCCCACGCATCACCACCCTCGGCGGACAACAGGGCCGACACCTCGCCGACGGCCGTAGACTCCGGGCCACACAGCCTGGTCTCTCCCGCTGCCGGTCACGAGAAGGCCGAGCACGCCTCCAGGATTCTGGAAGCCAGCCGGAGCTTCGGCATCACTGCGGAGCAGTACATGCTTCCGGCGCAGCAGCAGATCCGGATGCTGGACCCGGACGGCAGCCTGGTTCCCGAGGAGCAGCAGGGCACCGGCCCCGGGCACGAATACCCGATCCCGGAGGACGATGTGCTGCTGAAGGCATACACCTCCCTGGTGGCCGGCCGCCGCATCAATGATCAGAACTACGCCTTGGTCCGGCAGGGCCGGATGGCTGTCTACCCCTCCTCGCACGGCCAGGAAGCCTGCCAGGTGGGCGCCGCACTGTGCCTGGGCGAGGGCGACTGGATGTTTCCCACCTACCGCGACTCAGTAGCCGTGATCTCCCGCGGAGTGGACCCGCTGGACGTGATGGTCTCCTTCCGCGGGGACTGGCACTGCGGCTACGATCCCAAGGCCTACCGGGTGGGAGCGATGTCCACCCCGCTGACCACCCAGCTGCTGCACGCGGTCGGTGTGGCCCATGCCGCCAAGCTGCGCGGTGAGGACACCGTGGTGCTTGCCATGTGCGGCGACGGGGCCACTTCCGAGGGCGACTTCCACGAGGCGCTGAACTTCGCCGCCGTCTTCGAGGTGCCGGTGGTGTTCTTTGTGCAGAACAACGGCTATGCCATCTCGGTGCCGCTGTCCAATCAGTCCGCCGCCCCCTCCCTGGCGCATAAGGCCATCGGCTACGGGCTCGCCGGGGAGCAGGTGGACGGCAATGACATGGTGGCCGTGCTGGCCACCCTGCGCCGGGCAGTGCACCTGGCCCGGGAGAACTCCATGCCGCTGCTGCTGGAAGCCGTCACCTACCGGATGCAGGCCCACACCAACGCCGATGATGAGACCCGCTACCGCGACCGGGAGGAAGTGGAGCAGTGGAAGCGCAAGGATCCGCTGCTGCGCATGCAGAAGCTCCTCACCGCCAAGGGGCTGCTGGACGAGGCCGCCGAGACCCAGATCGCCGCAGCCGCCGAGGAGGTGGCCGCCTCACTGCGCCAGGCGATGTCCGCCGAGCCGGAGGAGGATCCGCTGGAGATCTTCGACCACGTCTACACCGAACCCACTGCCCAGCTGAGCGCCCAGCGGTCACAGCTGGCCGATGAACTGGCAGGCGTCGACGCCGAGGAGGGCACCCGCTGATGAGCACCGCGACAGCAACGGAAGCCACCACCTTCGCCTCCGCCCTGAACACCGCGATGTCTGACGCCATGGAGGAAGATGACTCCGTGGTGGTCTTCGGCGAGGACGTCGGCACCCTGGGCGGGGTCTTCCGGATCACCGACGGGCTGACCACACGCTTCGGGGAGAACCGCTGCTTCGACACCCCGCTGGCCGAGTCCGGAATCGCCGGAACTGCGGTGGGCATGGCCATCAACGGGATGCGCCCGGTGATCGAGATGCAGTTCGACGCCTTCGCCTACCCGGCCCTGGAACAGGTCTTCAGCCATATCGCCAAGATGGCCAACCGCACCCGGGGACGGGTCCGCCTGCCGATCGTCATCCGCATTCCCTACGGCGGCGGAGTGGGCGGGGTGGAGCACCACTGCGACTCCTCCGAGGCCTACTACGCACACACCGCCGGACTGAAGGTCTTCACCCCAGCCACCGTGGCCGATGCTTACCTGATGCTGCGCGAGGCCATCGACACCGAGGATCCGGTGGTGTTCTTCGAGCCTAAGAAGCTCTACTGGTCCAAGGCCGGCGAGGACCTCTCCGCGCTGCGCCAGCAGTACGAATCCTCCGCGGATACCGCCGGAGCCGAGAGTCCGCGGGTGGGACCCACCGGCAATGCCAAGGTGGTCCGTGAGGGCACCGATGTCTCGATCATCAGCTACGGGCCCTCGGTCTCCACTGTGCTGAAGGCTGCTGAAGCCGCCGCTGAGGACGGGATCTCCGCCGAGGTGCTGGACCTGCGTTCCGTGGTGCCCTTCGATGAGGAGGCCCTGGTGTCCACTGTGGAGAAGACCGGCCGCGCCGTGGTGGTGGCCGAGGCCCAGGGCTTCGTCTCAGTGGCCAGCGAGATCACCGCCCGGATCCAGGAGCGCTGCTTCCATTCCCTGGCCTCTCCGGTGCTCCGGGTCACCGGCTTCGATATTCCCTATCCGGCGCCGAAGCTGGAGGAGCACCACCTTCCCAGTGTGGACCGGATCCTCGATGCCCTCGACGAACTCCAGTGGGAGGACTGAGCATGACCACTTTCAATCTGCCCGATCTGGGCGAGGGCCTCACCGAGGCCGTGCTGCTGAACTGGCTGGTGACCGAGGGGGATCCCGTGGAGGTGGACCAGCCCATCGCAGAGGTGGAGACTGCCAAATCCGCCATTGAGGTACCTTCCCCCTATGCCGGTACGGTCCAGACCCTGCACGGCGAGGTCGGAGAGACTCTCGAGGTGGACAAACCGCTGATCACGGTCACGACAAAGGGCGACGACGCACCATCAGCTGCCGCTGACAAAGGCGCAGGTGCCTTGTCCTACCGTGAGGAGGAGCGCGCAGGCACCGCCGCGCCTGAGGAAGCTGAATCGGAAGGCTCCGGGAACGTGCTGATCGGTTACGGCACCTCAGCATCCAGCAACGGACGACGACGCCGCCGCAGACGGCAGGTGCCCACGCAGGCCGCACCGGGCGAGACTGCCCCGGGCGAACCCCAGCTGGTGGAGGCCACCCCTACTCAGACTCCACCCGTGGAGGCCACGCCCTCCGGTTCGGCCAAGGCGCCCCGGGTCTCCTCTCCCCTGGTGCGCAAACTGGCTCGGGAGCAGGGCGTGGCCCTGGACTCGCTGCCCGGCAGTGGGCCGGACGGGCTGATCATGCGCCAGGACGTGCTCACTGCCGCTGGCGCTTCCGCCGACGGGGTGGCCGGCTCTCCAAGTGAGCCTGTCGCAGCCCGGGCCGCTGGGGCGTCGTCGTCGGCTGATACCGACCCGGCCACAGGATTGGCCGTGCGTGAGCAGACCCCGGTGACCGGGATCCGCAAGGCGATCGCCACCAAGCTTTCGCAGTCACGGGCCGAGATCCCGGAGGCCACCGTTTGGCAGGACATCGATGTCACCGCGCTGCTGGACCTCCGCACACGGCTGAAGGCCTCGGATCAGGGGGCGCCCTCGGTGCTGGCGTTCCTCTCCCGGTTCGTGATCGCCGGGCTGCAGCGCCACCCTGAGCTGAACTCCCGGATCGACTCCGATGGGACTGGTGAGACCATCACCCAGTTCCAAGGGGTGAACCTGGGCTTCGCCGCACAGACGCCTAAGGGGCTGCTGGTTCCGGTGCTGCGTCACGCGGAGCAGCACTCCGCCCGGGTGCTGCATACCGAGATTCGCCGGCTGGCTGAGGCCGGCCGGGAAGGCACACTCTCCGGCACAGAGCTCTCCGGCGGTACGTTCACGGTGAACAATTATGGGGTCTTCGGCTCCGACGGAGCCACCCCCATCATCAACCATCCGGAGGCCGCGATCCTGGGCATCGGCCGCATTATGGACCGGCCTTGGGCGGTGGACGGTCAGCTTGCTGTGCGCAAGGTGACCACCTTGACCCTGGCCTTTGACCACCGCGTCTGCGACGGCGGGGCAGCAGGCGGGTTCCTGGATTTCGTGGCCACCTGCATGGAGAACCCCGCTGCCGCATTGACAGATCTGTGAGCATCCCGTCAGCTGCTTGCACTCCAGGCATCACGGCCAGGCTGCAGAGCCGTGTGATTGACGCCATAGTCAGCTCATGACAAGGTATTAGTGAACGGTCGGTCAGTAAATCGGAGGTTCTCACCGTGACTCACGCTGCTTTTCTGGTGTCAGGGACCCGCACGCCGGTGGGCCGCTACGGCGGCGCGCTCTCTTCGGTGCGGCCCGATGACCTCGCCGCCCTGGTGATCCGCCAGGTGGTAGAAGACTCCGGGGTGCCTTCGGCGGAGGTCGACGAGGTGATCCTCGGCAATGCCAACGGGGCAGGCGAGGAGAACCGCAATGTCGCCCGGATGGCCTGGCTGCTGGCCGGCTTCGAGGACTCAGTGCCGGGGATCACGGTCAACCGACTGTGCGCCTCCGGGCTCTCCGCCATCGCCGCCGCCCAGCAGATGATCGCCGCCGGGGCTGCCGATATCGTCGTCACCGGCGGGGTCGAGTCGATGTCGCGGGCACCGTGGGTGCTGGCGAAGCCGGAGAAGCCCTTCGCCAAGCCCGGTGAGCTGGTAGACACCTCCATCGGCTGGCGGTTCATCAACTCTGAGCACCTCAAACATGACAAACGCACCTTTTCTATGCCGGAGACCGCCGAGGAGGTCGCTCGGGTGGACGGAATCTCTCGGGAGGAGGCCGACGCCTTTGCCCTGCGCTCCCAACGGCGCGCCTGCGCCGCGCAGGAAGCCGGACACCTGCGCCGTGAGATCACTCCGGTCCAGGTCCCCGGCCGTAGGGGCTCGGTCACCGTGGTCGACACCGACGAAGGGCCGCGTCCTGAGACGACCGCGGAAGCGCTGGCCGGGCTGCGACCGGTGGTGGCCGGCGGAGCTGTGGTCACCGCCGGGAACTCTTCATCGCTGAATGACGGCGCCTCGGCCGTCATCGTCGCTTCCGAGCGTGCGGTGCAGAAGTACGGGCTGACTCCGCGAGCCCGTGTGGTCGGCTCTGCCAACGCCGGTGTTCCTCCCGAAGTCATGGGCATTGGCCCGGTGCCGGCCACCCAGAGAGTCTTGGAACGTGCCGGCTGGCAGTTGGAGGATCTGCAGGCCGTTGAGCTCAATGAGGCCTTCGCCACCCAGTCTCTGGCCTGCATCCGCCGGCTGGGCCTGGATGAGGAGATCGTCAACGCTGACGGCGGTGCCATCGCCCTGGGCCACCCGCTGGGGTCCTCAGGTTCACGGATCGCCCTGACTCTGCTGCGGCGGATGGAGGACGATGGCCTGACCCGGGGGCTGGCCACCATGTGCGTGGGAGTCGGTCAGGGCTCGGCCATGCTGCTGGAAAGGGTGTGACCATGACTGTGCTGGAACCCGAGAGCTTCTCCACGCTGCAGCTCAATGAGTCCGCAGACCGGGTCTATGCCCGGTTGGAACGGCCCGCCAAGCGCAATGCCATCGACTCAGAGATGATCGCGGAGCTGCACACGCTCTGCGCCTATCTGGAGGAACAGCCGAAGATCCTGGTCCTTTCGGGCACTGAGGTCAACGGCAAGGGGATCTTCGCCTCCGGGGCTGATATCGGTCAGTTGCGCGAACGCCGTCGCGCCGATGCCCTGCGGGGTATCAACTCTGCCTGCTTTGACCGGCTGGCTAAGCTTCCCATGCCAGTGATCGCCGCCATCGACGGCTATGCCCTGGGCGGCGGGGCAGAACTGGCCTGGGCCGCTGATTTCCGGGTCGCCACTTCTCGGGTCAAAGTCGGCCAGCCGGAGACCGGCCTGGGCATCATTCCCGCTGCAGGGGCCCTGTGGCGACTCAAGGAGCTCTCCGGTGAGTCTTTGGCCAAGGAGATTCTGTTCGCAGGCCTCATCCTCAGCGCCGACGAGGCGCTGGCCCACGGTCTGGTCAGCTCAGTGCACGAGCCCGACGATCTGCTCGAGGCCGCAGACGCTCTGGCAGACCGCATCGCTGATCAGGACCCGCTGGCTGTCCAAGTCTCCAAGCGGGTTTTCGCCATGCCCCGGGAGGCCCATCCGCATGTGGATGACCTGGCCCAGGCCATCCTGTTTGAGTCTCAGGCCAAGTTCGACCGCATGCAGGCATTCCTCGATCGGAAGAACACCGGCGGCACCAACTCTGACCGCCAGAAGACTGAACGCAAAGAAACATCCTCCGAGGAGTCCACAGCATGACCGCTTCACTTCCATCACATGCCGGTGTTCTGGGCGGCGGACGTATGGGCGGCGGGATCGCCCACGCGTTGCTGATCTCAGGTGCCGCCGAGGTGGTCGTCGTCGAAGTCAACGACGACGCCGCAGAGGCCGCACGTGAGCGCATCACCGCTGACGTGCAAGCTTCCCTGGACCGGGGCAAGATCTCTGGAGAGCTCACCGAGTGGTCCGGCAAGCTGACTATGAGCACCGACTACGCAGATTTCTCCCGCTGCGGACTGGTCATTGAGGCCGTGCCTGAGGATCAGGGCCTCAAAGTCGCTGCCCTGACCCGGGTGGAGCAGCAATTGGGCACAGACGCCTATCTGGCGACGAACACCTCATCGATCGCCGTCACCGACCTCGCGAAGAACCTGCAGCGTCCCGAGCAGTTCTGCGGTCTGCACTTCTTCAACCCGGTGCCGGCCTCCACACTGGTCGAGGTCGTCCTCGCCGAACAGACCGGATCCGAGCTCAAAGCCCTAGCACCCGGCTGGGTGGAGGCTCTGGGCAAGACCCCGGTAGCGGTCAAGGACGCTCCCGGCTTCGCCTCCTCCCGGCTGGGCGTAGCCATCGGCCTGGAGGCCATCCGCATGCTGGAGGAGGGGGTCGCCAGCGCTGAGGACATCGACAATGCCATGGTGCTGGGCTATAAGTTCCCCATCGGTCCCCTGGCGCTGACTGACATCGTGGGCCTGGATGTGCGCCTAGGAATAGCCGAGTACCTGCACTCCACCCTGGGTGAGCGGTTCGCGCCCCCGCAGCTGATGCGCGATATGGTCAGCCGCGGGGAGCTGGGCCGTAAGACCGGCAGAGGCTTTTACACCTACGAGTAGATCTGGGCTGGCCACCTGCATCGCCGCAAAGGTGCTGGCTCACTGGATCTGGAGCGGGCTGATTTCAGCGAGATAGCCGAAATCACGATTCCTGTGAAGCAACGGCACACCGCGCCTCAGGGCCACCGCTGCGATGAGGCAGTCAACGAGACTGCGCATCGGATGGCCGTTCCGCCTGGATGCCACGAACAATTTCGCTGAGGCACGGTAGTCAAGCCGAGAATCAACAGCGAGCATTGTCAGCCCGTCGACAAGCGTGCTGATATCGCGTTCCAACCTCGCAGTGCTGGCTCCTGCAAGCAGCTCCATCATGATCGGCTCCGTCACTGCTAGCTCGGCCTCGCCTTCGATCAGGCGAGTCAGCCGCTCCACAGACGCATCACTGGTGTCGCGGAGATACTCTACCCACACCGAGGTGTCCACGAGGATCATTCCTCCGCCCACGGATCGTCCTCCGCACGCAGCGCGTCGAGATCTCCGTCCCATCCGATACCGCGGAGATCGAGCAAGAACTCTTTGTGAAGGCTGCTGGCTCCTATGCGTTCAGTTTCTGATGGGCAGGAAGATGCCGGAGAAGAACTCGGCCAGTTCCTCGGTGGCGGTCAGCGGCAGCACCTGGGCCACATACTGGTCGGGACGGACAACGACGACGGCACCCCAACGGCTGATACTGCGCTGGTCAAAGATGTCCTGGTGCGGGTGAATGCCGAAGACGTCGTTGTAGTAGGTCAGCCGGAACGGCCCCACCTTCGGTGTGAACGCATCAGGGACAGCATTGATGTCGACTTCCGGGTGCCGCTGCTGGTAAATCACCTTGGTGTCGAAGACCGCGTCGTCGTCGCCGTCGGCAGGGGTGAACCGCACCAACGGCGAGTCTGGTGAGGTCTTGAACCATTCGGCCCAGCGGCTGAGCTGGGACTCCTCCCCGGCAGCGGGCTGATCGGCGAAGGCGTAGATCCGCCACCGACCATCGGCGGTGGCCAGATGTCCCAGATGCAGCGGGTTTCCGTCGCAGACCCGGGAGACCCGAGCAGATTTGAAGCGCTTGCCGACGGTGAAGCCCTCCGCCAGCTCCTGGTGTGCGCCGGTGCCGGTGATCATCGAGGGCTGGTACTCGGTCATGAACCCTGCGGGGAACTCAAAGGTCTTGACGTAGAAGTCCTCCAGCACCGAGGGGTCTTCCATCTCCTCGGGCTTCTTGGCCATCAGCGTAGACCACTCCTTGTCGAAGTCGATGAGGTTCTGTGCGACCACCTGGCGCTCTTCCGAGTAGGTGTCCAGCAGAGATTCGGGACTGCGACCGGTGACCACCTGACCCAGCTTCCAGGCGAGATTGAACCCATCCTGCATAGAGACATTCATTCCTTGCCCGGCCTTGGCGCTGTGGGTGTGGCAGGCGTCGCCGGCGATGAACACCCGCGGCGGGCGGCGGCCGGTCAGCTCCTCCGGGACCTCGTCGAATTTGTCGGTGACGCGGTGGCCGACCTCGTAGACGCTGTGCCAGGCCACATGCCTGACCTCCAGGGTGTAGGGGGTCAGGATCGCGTTGGCCTTGGCGGTGATCTGTTCCAGGCTGGTCTGCCGGACCTGGCCGGCGTCGCCGTCGGCGACTTCGCCCAGATCCACATACATTCTGAACAGATGGCCACCTTCGCGCGGAATGAGGAGGATGTTGCCGCCGGAGCGGGACTGGATGGCGCATTTGAGGCGGATATCGGGGAAATCAGTCTCCGCCAGGACGTCCATCACGCCCCAGGCGTGCTTTGCGGTGTCTCCTTTGAGGCTGCGGCCGATGCTGCGGCGGACCCGGCTGCGTGCCCCATCAGCGCCGAGCACGTACTTGGCCCGCACTGTCCGTTGCTGACCCTCACGCTCACCGGTGAGGTGACGGACGGTGACCTCCACCGGGTATTCAGCGTGGTCGGTGACCTTGAGGTCGAGAAACTCGACGCCGTAGTCGGGCCGCAGCCGTGAGGGGGAGCGCTCCATCGACTCAGCGAAGTAATCAAGGACACGAGCCTGGTTGACGATCAGGTGCGGGAACTCGCTGATCCCGTGCTCATCGTCCAGGGGCCGGGAGGTACGCATAATGTTATCCGGGTTCTGCGGGTCCGGCTTCCAGAAGGCCATCTCGGTGATGTGATAGGCCTCATTGCTGATTTCATCGGCGAACCCGAAGGCCTGGAAGGTCTCGACACTGCGCGCTTGGATGCCATCGGCCTGGCCGACCTCCAGACGTCCGGAGCGCTGCTCGATGATGCGGGTATGCACCTGCGGGTACTGAGCCAGCTGTGCGGCAGCGATCATCCCCGCAGGACCGGTGCCGACAATGAGCACATCCATCTGATCGGGCAGTTCCTCAGGCCTGTTCAGCCCGATGCCGGCCGGGGATTGGATGCGCGGGTCAGCAGTGACATAGCCGTGGTGGTGGAAGTGCATCATCGCTCCTTGCCGTGGGTGTTCACAGGGGTGCTGTCCGTGCCGATGAAATCCGCGGCAAGCTTCTCTGAACCGCGGGCCAGCAGCGCGACGTCAGCGCCCACCAGCACCCATGATGCCCCAGCATCGACGTAGTCTCTGGCTGCGGTGGGGTCGAAGGCGTTGACACCTGCGGGCTTACCAGACTCGGTAATGGCTGTGAAGGCGGTTGTGACGGACGCGACGACGTCAGGGTGGGTCTGCTGGCCGATCAGCCCCATGGAGGCTGCCAGGTCGCTGGGGCCCAGGAAGACGCCGTCGATCCCTTCGACTGCGGCGATCTCCGCAGCGTTGACGATGCCTTCTGCGGTTTCGATCTGTACGAAGACCGAGACGTGATCAGCACCGTTCTGCAGATAACCCTCCACGCGATTCCAGCGCCCCGAGCGGGCCAGTGCGCTGCCGACGCCGCGGATGCCGGCCGGAGGGTACTGGGTCATCGCGACGATCTCACGGGCCTGGTCAGCGGTGGAGACCATCGGCACCAGGATGTTCTGGGCACCGAGGTCCAGCACCTGCTTGATGATCACCGTCTCCCCGGCCGGGACCCGCACCACCGGGGCGGAGGGATAGCCGGAGACCGCGTGCAGTTGGGCTAGTACAGATTCCAGTCCGTTGGGGGCATGCTCCATATCGATGAGCAACCAGTCCAGCCCCGCCCCTGCCATGATCTCAGCGGCCACCGGTGATCCGGAGCAGATCCACCCGCCGTAGAGCGTGCGCTCTGCCTCGGCAAGCCGTTGTCCGAAGCTGGGCTCTAGTCGAAGCGGCATGTGACCGTTCCCATCTGTCCGTAGTCGCACAGTACAGTGTCGCCCGGCTCCACCCACATGGGGCGGGTGAAAGAGCCGGCCAGGATGATCTCTCCGGCAGAGAGGGCATCGCCGTGCTGGCTGAGCTTATTGGCCAGCCAGACCACCCCGTTGGCCGGGTGATTGAGCACTGCGGCGGCGACTCCGGACTCTTCGATGGTCTCGTTGCGGTAGAGCAGTGCGGAGACCCAGCGCAAGTCGATCTCATGGGGTTTGACCGGGTTGCCCCCGTAGACCATCGCACCCATCGCGGCGTTGTCGCTGATGGTGTCTACAATGGTGCGGCCGGCCATTTCGATCCGCGAGGAGAGGATCTCCAGGGCTGGGATCACGTAATCGGTGGCGGCCATCACGTCGAAAACGGTGACGTCTGGGCCGGTGAGGTCCTTGCCCAGGACGAAGGCCAACTCCACCTCGATGCGCACATTGGAGAACCGGCTGTGCTCCAGAGCCGCTCCGTTCTCGTAGACCATATCGGCGAAGATGGCCCCATAGTCGGGTTCGGTGATGCCGGTGGCAGCCTGCATGACCTTGGAGGTCAGCCCGATCTTACGGCCCACTGGCCTTCGTCCGGCCCCAATGCCGCGACGGCGCCATTCGTTCTGCACCGCGTAGGAGTCCTCAATGGTCATCTCCGGGTGGCGGGCGGTCAGCAGCGGGACGGTGGAACGGGTCTTCTCCGCCTCAGCCAGTTCATCTGCGATGCCGGTAATAGTGTCTTGGGAGAGCATGATGGGTCCTTACAGCTGATTGCCAAGCTTGTACTCGCCCTGTTTCCACTCGGGCATGGAATCGTCGTCGCCCTTGCGGGTGTAGGAAAACCCGTCGGCGCCGATGGTGACGTCCATCTCCGAACTGTCAGTGCGGTCGGTGGTGGGCACAGGGTTGCCCTCGAGGTCCAGCACAGTGGAGGCTTCGGTGTACCAGGAGGGCACAACCGGGTTGCCCCACCAGTCACGGCGCTGGTTGTCGTGCACATCCCAGGTCACCACCGGGTTGTCGGGGTCTCCGGTGTAGTAGTCCTGGGTGTAGATCTCCACCCGGTGGCCGTCGGGGTCGCGCAGGTAGAGGTAGAAGGCGTTGGAGACTCCGTGGCGTCCGGGGCCGCGTTCAATCCTGTCGGAGAGCCGAAGGGCGCCAAGCTTGTCGCAGATGGCCAGGATGTTGTGCTTCTCGTGGGTGGCGAAGGCCACGTGATGCATCCGGGGACCAGCTCCGCCGGTCATCGCGGTGTCATGCACGGTGGGTTTGCGGCGCATCCAGGCGGCGTAGGTGGTGCCTTGATCATCCTGGATGTCTTCGGTGACCCGGAAGCCGAGGTCCTCCATATGGGCCACCGCCTTGGGCACATCGGGGAAGACCTGGTTGAAGTGATCCAGGCGCACCAGAGCACCGGGGCTGTAGAGGTCGTAACGCCAGGCCAGGCGTTCGACGTGGTCGACCTCGTAGAAGAACTCCAGGGGGAAGCCCAGCGGGTCCTGGACGCGCACAGATTCGCCGATACCTCTGACGAAGCCTTCCTTGCTGCGGCGGACTTCGCAGCCCAGCTCAGTGTAGAAGGCCTCGGCTTTGTCCAGTTCCTGCGGGCTGCGCACCCGGTAGCTGAAGGCGGCGACAGCGGGCTGCTCGCCTTGGCGAAGCACCAGGTTGTGGTGGATGAACTCCTCCATGGAGCGCAGGTAGATGGAGTCGTCGTCCTCAGCGGTGACCACCAGATTGAGCACGTCCACATAGAAGTCCCGGGAGCGGGCCAGGTCGGTGACCACCAGCTCCATATAGGCACAGCGGAGAATGTCCGGTGCCGGCACGCTGGGGGTGGGGATGCGTTTCTCTGTCATGTCAGGCGTCCTTGCTCTGTCTGCTCTGCGGGGAGAGTCGGGAGGGTTCAGTCGGCTTTGCCGAAGACGGGGTTGTGGACCTCGCCGAGGTTGATGTGCACCGCCTGCTGGTCGGTGTAGAAGTCAATGGAGCGGTAGCCGCCCTCATGGCCGAGTCCGGAGGCTTTGACCCCGCCGAAGGGGGTGCGCAGGTCGCGGACGTTATTGGAGTTCAGCCAGACCATGCCGGCGTCGACCGCCTGGGCGAAGTTGTGCGAGCGCTTCAGGTCATTGGTCCACACATAGGCGGCCAGCCCGTACTTGGTGTTGTTCGCCAGGGCCAGGGCCTCCTCCTCGGTGTCGAAGGCGGTGATGGCGACGACTGGCCCGAAGATCTCCTCCTGGAAGATCCGGGCGGTTGGCGGTACATCGGCAAAGACGGTGGGTTCGATGAAGTTTCCGGTCTCGAAGCCTTCGGGGCGTCCCCCGCCGGCGACCAGCCGGCCCTCGGTCTTGCCGATCTCCACATAGCTGAGCACCTTCTCGAAGTGCTCGGGGTGCACCAAGGCGCCCACCTCAGTGGCAGGCTCATGCGGGAAGCCGACTTTGACCCGTTTGGCCTGGGCGGCGTAGCGCTCCACGAACTCGTCGTAGATGGTCCGTTCCACCAGGATGCGGGAGCCGGCTGTGCAGCGCTCGCCGTTGAGGCTGAAGACCCCGAAGATGGTGGCGTTCACGGCAGCTTCCAGGTCAGCGTCGGCGAACACGATGGCCGGGGACTTGCCGCCCAGCTCCATGGAGAGTCCCTTGAGGTGCGGGGCGGCGTTTGCGAAGATCAGCTGCCCGGTGCTGGATTCCCCGGTGAAGGAGATCAGCGGGACTCCCGGGTGTTTGACCAGGGCGTCGCCGGCCTGCTCGCCGATGCCGTTGACCAGGTTGAACACACCTTTGGGGAGTCCGGCCTCCTCGAAGATGCCGGCCCAGAGCGCGGCTGAGAGCGGGGTGAACTCGGCGGGCTTGAGCACCACCGAGTTGCCGGTGGCGAGCGCCGGGGCCAGCTTCCAGCTCTCCAGCATGAAGGGGGTGTTCCAGGGGGTGATGAGTCCGGCGACGCCGATGGGCTTGCGGTTGACGTAGTTGGCCTGGCGGCCGGGGACTTTGAAGGCGTCGTCGTGCTGGGCGACGATCAGGTCGGCGAAGAAGCGGAAGTTCTCAGCGGCTCGTTTGCCCTGGCTGCGTGCCTGGGTGATGGGCAGACCAGTGTCGAAGGTCTCCAGCTCGGCCAGCCGTGCCCCGCGCTCTTCGACGATGTCTGCGATCTTGTGCAGCACCCGGGAGCGTTCACGGGGCAGTGCGTTGGCCCATACACCGGAGTCGAAGGTGCGCTGTGCGGTGGCTGCAGCACGGTCGATGTCTTCTGTCTTGCCGGCGGATACTTCGATATAGGCCTCGTTGGTCACCGGGTTGAGCACTTCGAAGGTCTCACCGTCGGCGGAGTCGACGAACTCGCCGTCGATGTAGTGCTGGATCCGTTCGGGCAGCTTGGCCGGGATGGGAGCGTCGTACTGTGTCGTCTGGTGCGGTGTCATCTGGGGATCTCCTTGAAAGCCTGGACGGTGCGCCATTTGTGATGCCGCACGGTCATCTCGATCTCGGTGGGGTCTGCTGCGTCGCGGATAAGGCGCAGGATCTCGTCATGCTCGTCCACGGAGCGTGGTGCCCTCTCGGGCACGAAGCTGAAGGTGGAGCTGCGCAGCCCGGCCATCCGCTCCCAGCCGCGGTCCACCAGCGCGGAGAGGTGGGCGTTGGGGCAGCGGCCGAAGATCATGCGGTGGAACTTTTCATTCAGCGTGGTGAAGACCACCGGGTCGAAGTCGCTGAGCATGGCGCGCATCTGATCGTTGATCGCCTGGGCTCGGGCGATGTCCTCGCCGGTGATATGAGGCAGGGACAAGACAGTCGCGGCTCCCTCTAAGAAACCAAGGGTCTGCATCGTCTCGGCGTACTCGCCCTCATTGACCATGGCGACCCGTGCGCCGACATTGCGTTCGAACTCGACAAGACCCTCAGCCTCGAGGCGCCGGATGGCCTCTCGCACCGGAACCGTACTCACCTCGAGCTCACTGGCGATACTGCTGAGGACCAGGCGGTAGCCGGGGTTGAATTCTCGCCTGAGAATACGTTCACGGATCCAATCGTAGGTGCGCTGGGATTTGCTGGTGCGCTCTGTGGTCTGTGTGGGCATCAGAGTCACTGTCCTGCCTGCTCGCCCTGGTAGCGGGCGCGCCACTGCTTGTTCATGGGGAACAGCTCCTCCACGGCTCCACCCTCTTTGACCCGTTCGGCGACCCAGGCGTCCTCACTCTCTTTGGCCAGGGCGGCCTCGGCCACCTCCTCTGCCAGGTGCGGGGGGATGACGACGACGCCGTCGTCGTCGCCGACGATCACATCACCGGGCTGGACCGTGGCTCCGCCGCAGGCAATGGTCAGGTCGGTGTCCCAGGGCACGTGTTTGCGCCCGAGCACTGCGGGGTGGGCACCGACGGTGAAGACCGGCAGGTCGATCTCTGCGACAGTGGCGTAGTCGCGCACGCCGCCGTCAGTGACGACTCCTGCGGCTTTGCGGGCTGCTGCGCGCAGGGCGAGAATGTCGCCGAGTGTGCCGGAGCCGGTCTCGCCGCGGGCTTCGATGACGATGACCTCGTCCTCGTTGACGGCGTCGAAGGCGCGTTTCTGGGCGTTGAACCCGCCTCCGTGAGAGGTGAACAGGTCTTCCCGGTTGGGCACGAACCGCAGGGTCTTTGCGGTGCCCACGAGTTTGGTCCCGGGGCGAGTGGGGCGGACCCCGTCGATGGAGACGTTGTTGAGCCCGCGCTGGCGCAGCTGCTGGGAGATCCCGGCCACCGGCACCTGATGCAGTGTGGCTTTCAGCTCAGGCGTGAGTGCTGAGACCTGGGGAGCGAGCCCCGCTTTCTCCGCGGAGCCCCAGGCCTCTTCACGCTGTTTGTCGTCTGCTGCGGGCAGGCTGCCCAGCTTCGGGTCGAAGGTGTCAGGGCTCTCCATGACGGTGGAGACCAGCCGGCCGGTGCTCAGGCCCTGCTCCGGGGCGTCGACTTCGACCTCGATGGTGTCTCCGGGCTCGGCCACGGAGGCCCCGGCGGGGGTGCCGGTGAGGATCACATCGCCGGGCTGCAGGGTCAGGTGCTGGGAGAGGTCGGCGATCAGCTGGGCGAAGGGGAAGATCATCCCGGCGGTGGTGTCCTCCTGGACCAGCTCTCCGTTCTTCCAGGTGCGCAGGCGCAGAGATCCGGGGTCCAGCTGGGCCGCATCGAGAGTTTCCGGGCCCATCGGGGTGTAGCCGTCGCGCCCTTTGTTGCGGACGTTGGAGCCTTTATCCGCGCTGCGGAGGTCGTAGATCCCCCAGTCGTTGGAGGCGGTGACCGCGTGGACGTGCTCCCAGGCCTGTTCCAGCGGAACTCCCCGAGCCTCAGTGCCGATGATCAGGGCGACCTCCCCTTCGAAGGCCAGCAGCTCGGTGCCAGCCGGGCGCTCGACCACATCGCCTGAGGCAGCCACGGAGCTGGCCGGCTTGAAGAAGTACGACGGCGCCTCGGGCCGCCGGCCGCGCTCAGCCGCGCGGGACTCATAGCTGATGTGTACCGCGATGATCTTTCCGGGGTTAATCATATTTGAGATCGTATATCTTTTATAAGCGTGATGCAATGGATTGTCGTGACTCGTTTCACTATCCCGACGACGGCCCCAGCACCTCACCGCGCGCCGAAACTGTGTAGCTCCTGAACAACTGCGCAGACCACAATCCGCACTGTTGTCCAAGACCCGCGGTGTTACTGAAGCATCGTCTTATCGTCGATGACTGCACCTTTGATCTTGGCGAACTCTGCCAGGAGATCCTCGGGGGCCAGCTTGGACTTCTCCCCCTCAGGGACCTCCAGAATGATCCGTCCTTCGTGCATCATGATCAGCCGGTTGCCGACTTCCAGTGCCTGAGCCATATTGTGGGTCACCATCAGGGTTGTCAGCTGCTGTTCCTCCACGACCTTCTTGGTCAGCCGGGTGACCAATTCCGCACGCTGGGGATCCAAGGCGGCTGTGTGCTCATCCAGAAGGAGAATCTTCGGCTGCGAGAACGTAGCCATCAGCAGGCTCAGCGCCTGGCGCTGGCCGCCCGAAAGCAGTCCGACCTTGGTCTTCAGCCGGTCCTCCAGCCCGAGTTCCAGGACCTTCAGCGCCTCAGCGAAACGCTCACGCTTGGCCTTGGTCACCCCCAGAGCCAGCCCGCGGGGACGGCCCCGCTTGTCGGCCAGCGAAAGGTTCTCCTCAATGGTGAGATGGGGACTGGTGCCGGCCATGGGGTCCTGAAAGACCCGCCCCACCTGCGCCGCCCGCTGGTGCTCCTTCAGCTTCGAGACGTCACGACCGTCAAGTTCAACTTTCCCCTCATCCTGCCCGATACGCCCGGCCACGGTGTTCAGCACCGTGGACTTCCCCGCACCGTTGGAGCCGATGACGGTCACGAAATCCCCAGCAGCCAGGCCGAGATTCACCTCCACTAGAGCACGGCGCTCGTTGACGGTGCCCGGGAAGAACGTCTTGGAGACATCAGAGATACGCAGCACTGCTCAGCCCACCTTCTTACCCGGGACGTTTGCCTCTGATGTCAGCGTGGCCTCAGCCGCAGCGTCCAGAGCCGACCGGCCCTTACGCCACTGGGCGATCCGGCGGAAGCCCTTCCACTGCGGAAGCAACAGGGCGGCGATCACCAGCAGCGCCGACATCAGCTTCATGTCATTGGGGTTCAGCCCGGCGTTGAGCGCGAACTGGATGGCCAGCCGGTAGATCACCGCCCCCAGGACCACAGCCATGGTGGCCTGAATGACCACACGGGTGCCGAAGATGGCCTGCCCCACGATCACCGAGGCAAGGCCCACCAGGATCAGCCCGATGCCCATGCCGATGTCCGCGAACCCCTGGAATTGGGCCACGACCGCTCCGGCCAGACCCACCAGGCCGTTGGAGAGCATCAGGCCGATGATCTTCATCCGGTCGGTGGAGACGGCGAAGGAACGGATCATCTGCTCGTTGTCACCAGTGGCCTGCAGGGCCAGCCCTGAGTCAGTGTGCAGGAACCAGTCAAGCAGCAGTTTGAAGACCAGAGCGACGGCGACCAGCACCAGCACCGAGTTCCACCCGGTGCCAGCCACACCGCGCAGCGCGGAGATGACCGTGTCTTCGCCCAGAAGCGGAACGTTTGCCCCGCCCATAATCCTCAGATTGATCGAATAGAGTCCGATCATCGTCAGAATACCGGCCAGCAGGCCGTTGATATTGCCTTTGGTATGCAGCAGGCCGGTGATTAAACCTGCGACAGCGCCGACGACGAAGGCCGCAGCGGTCGCCAGAAAGGGGTTGACCTCGTTGACGATCAGGATCGCCGCGGTCGCGGCACCCGAGGTGAAGGAACCGTCCACAGTCAGGTCCGGGAAGTTCAGGATCCTGAACGTGAGGTACACCCCGAGTGCCACGATCGCATAGATCAGGCCCAGTTCAACCGCAGTGATCATTCGTCGTCGTCGTCATCCTCCCCGGCTTCAGCCGGGTCCTCGGGGTCCACGTCCTCGCCGACGACCACATCGGCGCGGCCCAGGACATCTTCGGGCAGCTCGATCCCCATGGCTTCAGCCGCCTCAGGGTTGACGGTGAGCTCCAGCTCGGACTGGGTCTCCACCGGCATCGTTGCCGGGTCCTCACCGCCGACCAGGATGCGGACGGCCATCTCCCCGGCTTGGTAGCCCAGCTGCTGGTAGTCGATGCCGTAGGTGGCCACCGCGCCGCGGACCACCGAGTCGGCCTCGGCGGCGAGCACGGGCACCTCGTTCTGCTGCCCGTACTGGATGACCGACTCCAGGGCGGAGACCACCGCATTGTCCGTCGGGACATAGATGGCATCGGCGTTGAGGGACTCAACACCCTGCTGCACCTCGGCCGAAGCGGAGATGGTGGCTTCCTGAACCTCGATGCCCAGCTCAGCCGCGGCCTCGTTGAGCAGGTCCACCTGGACCTCGGAGTTGGCCTCTCCCGAGGAGTAGACCACACCGACGGTCTCTACATCCGGGACGATCTCCAGCAGCAGCTCAAGCTGCTCAGCCACCGGGTTCATGTCCGAAGCACCCGTGACGTTACCGCCCGGCTCATCCCAGGAACCGACCAGACCAGCATCCTCGGGATCAGTGACCGAGGAGAAGACGATCGGGATATCGGTGATCTGCTGGGCTGCGGCCTGGGAGGTGGGGGTGGCGATGGAATGGACCAGATCCAGCCCCGCGGTGGCGAAGGTCCCGGCGATGTTAGACGCCGTCTCCTGCTCGTTCTGAGCGTTCTGCTCATCCCAGTCGACCTCTATGCCGGCGTCGTCGAAGGCTTCCTTGAACCCTTCACGGGCGTTGTCCAGCGCTGGGTGCGAGACGATCTGGGTGATGCCGATGGAATAGCTCTCCGCAGCCTCCCCAGCGTCGCCGTTGGCGTCCTCGCCGTCGCCGTTTCCGTCATCCCCATTTCCGTTGCAGGCGGTCAGCAGCAGAGCCGCAGCTGCTGCGGTCGCCGCGATCGTCCTGGGCGTCCTCACAGTGAACATCATTCTCCTCACAAACACGGTCAGTGCACAGTCAGTGCGTGATCAGTCGGACTTCAGCTTTGGGGTTATCTGGAGCTCCTCACGATCACTGTCATCGTGAAGATTGATGCCCTGCAGCTTCTTCGGCACCAAGGAGACGGCGATGAACGACATAATAGCCAGTCCGGAGATGTAGACCCCGATCAGCCACGACTGGCCGGTGCCGTCGAGGATCGCTTGAGCGATCAAGGGGGCGAATGCGCCGCCGATGATCGAACCGAAGGCATAGCCGATGGAGACCCCGGAGAACCGGATGGAGACCGGGAACATCTCTGCGTAGAGCGCTGACTGCGGACCGTAAGAGGGGCCGAGACCCATGGTGAGAATGACGATGGCCAGGGCGAATATCCACACCACTCCGGTGTCGAGCAGGAACCACATGGGGATCGCCCAGACGATGATGATGCCGTAGCCGATCTGGAAGGTCAGCACCCGTCCGATCCGGTCGGAGATCCAGCCGCCGAACATGGTGAAGATGAACCAGCCCACGCCGCCGATCAGCGATGCGCTCAGAGTCTGGGTGCGGGTCATGCCCAGTTCGGCAGCACCGTAGGCGGCGAAGAACGCGATCACCAGGTAGCCGGCGGCGTTGTTCGCGGCGAAGATCAGAGCGGCCAGGAAGGTGTACTTCTTATGCGTGGTGACCAGTTCTTTCAGCGGTGCTGAGGACTCGCGCTTCCGCTCCTTCATCTCAGTGAAGACCGGGGACTCCTCAACTCTGCGCCGGATTTCGAACGCCACGATGATCAGCACAAAGGAGAAGATGAACGGTATGCGCCAGCCCCACTCCAGGAACTGTTCCTCGGTGAGCAAGGCGTTGAGGCCGAACATGAAGACTGTGGCCAGCAGCATGCCCAGCGGCACCCCGATCTGCGGGTACATGCCGAACAGTCCGCGCTTATGCCGGGGTGCGTGCTCCACGGACAGCAGTGCGGCTCCGCCCCACTCACCACCTGCGGAGAGACCTTGGATGATACGCAGACAGATCAGCAGCACCGGCGCGGCAATGCCCATGGTGGCGAAGGTGGGCAGGACACCGATGAGGAACGTGGCACCACCCATACCCATCAGAGTGATCACCAGGACGATCTTGCGTCCGAACCGATCGCCCAGCCAGCCGGCAAGGATGGCACCCAGCGGGCGGAAGAGGAACGAGATTCCGATGGAAGCCCAGGCGACCAGCTGCGCCAGGGCCTGGTTCTCCTCCCCCAGAGGCTCAAAGTAGAGCACTGCCAGCACGAAACCTGCGGCTTGCGCATAGATGAAAAAGTCATACCACTCGATAGTGGTTCCCACCAGGGTCCCCGCGAGAACCTTCTTCTCTTCGCGGGTCATTTCATGGCCCTCTTTGCTGAGGTATGCCTGCTGGCTCATTATTCCTCCACGGATACTGTCTTCAGAACAGATAGTGATTCGGTGCCTTCTCTGTGCAGGCAATGCTGTGATACGCATCACCATGACGGAAACTGTAACAGAATTACCGACCATTCGGTAAGTAAGTGTTCTTATCCCCTGATAAGTTGGCTGATATGAGCAGCATCACCCCCGATAAGGCATACTTTCACCCCCTCGGCGAGGGCCGGTATGAAGCGACCGAGGTCACCGGCGGAGCGTGGAACCCGCAGGAGCAGCACATCGCTCCCACCTTGGGCCTGCTGGTCCATTCCCTGGAGCAACGCCCTGAACCTGGGAATCTCCAACTCGCGCGCCTGTCCTTTGACATCTACGGCACAGTGCCGATCGGCGAGGTGGAGATCTCCACCAGCGTGCTGCGCCCCGGACGCACCATCGAGCTCAGCGAAGCCACACTGAGCCACAATCACAGGTCGGTCGCAGTGCTGCGGGCCTGGTCGCTGGCAGCCTTTGACACTTCTGATCTGGAGATCTCCCCGCTGCCGGAGCTCCCACCCCGGGACGCCATGGACCCCTGGAGTCCGGGCGAGACCTGGCCGGGCGGATTCATCCGAAGCTTCGAAAGCTACCGCAGGGTCTTGGGCCCTGGCCGCGCCCAGGCGTGGCTGCGCCCGGAGGCCAAACTGGTCAGCAGCCAGGAGGTCAGCCCGCTGGCCCGCTACATCGGAGTCGTCGACGTCGCCAACGGACTCTCGCTTGCCGTGGATCCGCGCACAGCCGCATTCCCCAACGTGGACTCCACAGTCTCCCTCGTCCGTCAGCCTCGGGGCGAATGGGTCGGACTGGACACCACCCAGTCTGCCGGGCCCGGCGGCATCGGGCTCACCCAGACCGTTCTGCACGATGAGCACGGCCCCGTCGGCACTCTGACCCAGACACTGACCATCCGCCGCGCCGCCACCAGCGCCTGACTCTGAGGAACGAGGCCAGCCCCATGCCACACAGCGCCACCACTGACCACTCAGCCCCAGTCCTCGAGGAGCTCATCGCCGCACTGGGCGAGAAGATCATCACTGAGCCGGAGCTGCTGAGCAGCAACGCGCATGACCGCTCCTACCACCGGTGGGAGTCTCCCCTTAGCCTGGTACAGGCCACCAGCACCGACGATGTCTCCACCGCTCTGAGAATCTGCCACAAGCACCAGACACCGGTGGTTCCGCGAGGATCGGGAACCGGACTCGAAGGCGGCGCCAACACCAGCACGGGCAGCATCTGCCTCGACCTCTCCAGGATGACGAAGATCACCACCATCGCTGCTGATGATCTCTACGCCACCGCTGAAGCAGGCGTGATGAAGTCTCAACTGAATGCGGCGCTGAAGAACCACGGCCTGCACTTTGCCGCAGGCCCCGGCGTCGATGCCAGCGTAGGGGGTATGGCTGCGACCTCAGCAAGCGGCACCACCGCAGTCCACTACGGCACGCTCAAGGAGAACACCCTGGCACTGACCGTGGTGCTGGCCGACGGCACGGTAATCACCACCGGATCCACCACCAAGAAAAGCTCCTCTGGGTATGACCTCACCCATCTCTTCGTCGGCTCAGAAGGCACCCTGGGCGTGATCACCGAGGTCACGCTGAGACTCCATCCGCTGCCTAAGGCGGCCAAGGTAGGAGTCTGGTCCCTGCCGTCACTGGAGGCCGCTGTGCAGCTGGTGCTGGCTTCGCTGCGTGCCTCACTGCCGCTGGCCCGGGTCGAACTGCTGGATGAGATCACCATCGAGGCGCTGCAGAAGTACAACGGCTACACCGCCGCGGTGACCGAGACCCTGATGATCGAGTTCGTGGGCAATGCTCCCGAGGTCCAGACCAACTACGCACAGTTCGCCGAACTGGCCGCCGCCTACGACGCCGCCGAATACGCCGCCACCACCGACCCGGCCGAGTCAGCCCGTATCTGGCAGGCCCGCCACGACGCCCTGCCAGCGGCAGTCGCCCTGGTGCCAGGCTCGCGGCCGCTGGCCACTGACGTCTGCGTGCCGGTCTCCCAACTCCCCCGATGCATCCTGGACACCAAGGCAGATCTTGAGGCCACAGGCCTGCTCGCTCCCATCGTCGGCCACGTGGGCGACGGCAACTTCCATCTGGCGATCCTGCTGCCCCCGGATGACCCGGCGGCATGGACCAAGGCCACGCAGCTCAGCCAGAGGCTGGTGGACCGCGCCCTGGCCTGCGGCGGGACCTGCACCGGTGAGCACGGGGTCGGGATCGGCAAAGTCGCGTCCATGGCTCAGGAGCACGCCTCCGCGCTGGCGGTCATGCGAGCCATCAAGGACTCATTGGACCCGTCCGGCATCATGAACCCCGGCAAAGTGCTGGCCGCACCGGTTTCATGAACCAGCGACTCGAGGCGCGAAGCAGCAGAGTCAGCTGCTGAGGCCCGCTGCGGCCAGCACCTCTGCTGCGGCAGCATCGGCATCGGCCAGCGTGCGCGCCGTCCCCTGGTGATCACCGCCAGCCTCGGCGGCGATGGCCGTTCCCCACTGCACCGAGGACAGCTGCAGACCCAGCACGTAGATCCGGCCCGCTGATCCATCGGCAGTGACCAGCCGGTGCGGCTGCTCTGTGACCTCGAAACCCTTGTGCACATGCGCCTGACCGCCTGACTCGATCGTTGCCGGCACGGCCAGCCCCTCCTCCAGCAGCCCGCGCAGCAGCGGCGAACGCGCCTGGGTCACCCGGTTCGGCGGCATCATGGCCTCAAGGAGATGTTCGGCGCGGTACCTGGCGCCCTGCACTGCGGCGGAGTCAGCGATGAACGCCTCGCGAGCACCATCGACCCCGAAGGCCGGCTCGGGGCCCAGGAATTCGACGACACCGGCGCGTGCCAGAGCGGCCAACTCCTCGATCCGCTGCAGCGGCGGGCCTGAGGCCAGCCCCTCCACCAGGGGTTCGAACCAGCCCTCCACATCGCGCAGCACGGATTCCGGGCGGATCAGTTTCTCCGTGACCAGGCGCTTGATCTTCAACCGGGCTGCGTGCAGCGCATTGACCGCCATCTTCTCCGGCGAGCTGGCGCCTGCGGCTGAGGCGGCGGCATCGTGCTCCAGCCAAGCGAGCATAGCCTCCTGGTACTTAGCGGGTGAGCTCCAGTACCTGCCCTGGAAGGGCCGGGCGAAGGCCCTGATGTCGAACTCATCCTCTCCGCCGAACTGCGCATAGGTGGCGGCGACGTCCTGTTCGACGAGCGGCCAGAGGTGGGAGCTGAAGTCCAGCCCCGGCAGCTGACCACCTGCGTGCTGCTGAACCAGCCTGTGGATGGCCTCATCGCTCAGATGCACCAGCTCGATCCCCTGGGGCACGAACCCGGGGGCAACGGTCTTGGACCGGTAGGGCGTGCCGCGCCGGGACCCGGCGATCAGCCGCGGCTCGTCCCCGGACGGGAGGTAGCTGTAGCGATGCCCGGGCTCAGCATCCTCATTGACCCGGAATTCACCGCCCCGGCCGGCGCTGACCTGGATCATCAGGTCGAAGAAGTTCAGCCCCATACCCCGGACCAGGACTGTCTCCTGCGCTCCGAGGCTCCGGTAGTCCACTGCTGTGGGAATCGCCGGGCCCTGATAATGCAGTCCCAACTGTTCTGCCTGGTCGGCCAGATGCGCTGGGCCGGAGGCCAGCTCAGCCTCCAGATGGCCTACTGCGAGGATGACCGCATCGGCCCTGTTCTTGGTAAGGGAAGTGGTCACGGAATACCTGTGGCCCTCGTGCCGCAGACCGGTGACTTCGGAGCAGATGTGGTCCACGGTGACCCCGCGTCCGCGAAGATGCGCTGACACCTCTTTGCTGAGCCAGGTGAGATAGGTCCCGTAGTCGCTGCGAGCTGGGTAGGCCGCGTCCTCGTCCTTCAGCCCGTGGGTGCGGCAGTACTCCAGAAAGCTGACAGAGCACGACGACGCCGGCAGCGTCCCCTGAGTGCCCGCAGAGGGCGCGGCAGTGGGGTAGGAGGCAGGGGTGTTCATGAGGTAGAGCCTGGACTGCTCCGGGTCCCAGACCCGGCCTGGTCCGTGCGGAGCAGGGTCGAAGACCATCACCCGCAGCTTGCGGCGCTTACCCGGGCTGCTGCGCTCCACCCGAGCGAGCAGGCGTTCCATGAAAGAGGTCCCCCGCGGCCCCGCACCGATCACAGCGATGACGTATTCATGCTCATTGCTCACCCGCTCCACACTACCGGCTGGCGGCAGTGCGCGTGCTGGTGTGCTGCTTTGATCTGAGAGCCTGGGACCGCTACCCTGGATAGGCGCGTCAACAGCGAAAACTGCCTGTGACGTGCAAGGGTCGTTCTCGACCCGAAGGAGGCGTGCCGGAGCGGCCGAACGGACTTCACTGCTAATGAAGGATCCTCTTAATCGGGGATCGGGGGTTCAAATCCCCCCGCCTCCGCCCATTCAAGTCCCTGCCTGACTATGAGTTTTCTAGTTCAGGCGGGGTTCTTTCACTCAAACACCAGCAAGTCAATGCTCAGCTGCTCTGCGCCTTGTCGAGCAGCTCCAGCAGCTTCAGCGTTGACTTCAGATTGCGGATCGTCAGCGTTGCGTAGACCGGTTGACCGACGATTTTGCTGAAGCGGCTCCTCCCTGCGTTTTGGCTCGACAGCGCCGGATGGCGGTAATAGACAACGCCCCGCCCCTCCCATGCGGAGTCAATATCAGGACGCACAGGAATCTGACCGAAGACCTCATTCGCGTTGCGGTCCATGCAGAAGATCACGTCATACCGGTAGGCGCCATAGTCTGCACCGAAGTCCTCCGGGGAATGCTGAACCACCTCTCGCAGCAGCGCGGCTTTCAGCTTAGCTGGAGAGCACCGCCCCGCCTCTCTCCGCTGACCGGAGCGGTCGCCAGAAGTTCAGGCCGCCGTAGCGTGCCGTTTACATACCAATGGTTAGATAAGTCACAGATCACCCTTGTCGCACTTTGGCCGAAGAGAGTTCCCACATGCCTGCTCAGACCGATGCCTCCCGGCGCTCCCTGCCCCTGCCCCCACCCCGCCTGGCGAAGACTATCGCCGGCCTCAGCCTGATCGGGGCGCTCCTCACAGCCTCCCTCGCACCCGCCTCAGCCGAGACCGCACCACCAGTGACGGCCGAGGCTGACGATTGTGTGGTGATCTCCGAGGTCAACACCCGCGGCGGCAGCGGCGCCTCCCCCTACCAGCGCTATGTGGAGCTGGAGAACAGCTGCGACGACGATGTAGACATCACCGGCTGGTCGGTTCAGGGGTATCAGGCCAACGGCACCCCCTACAGCGGCGGCACACCGCAGCTGAGCGGATCCATCCCCGCTGAGGGCAGCTATCTCATCACCGGGTCGGGGGTCACCGGCCAGGCCGAGCTGAACTACGACCACCATGCCGGCAATGCGATCAACGTCGCAGGAGCCAACGCCTCAGTGGTGCTCTTCACCACCGAGCCCGTCGAGGTCTCCGGAGACGTCTCCGGAGTGGAGGAGGTGGCCGACGCCGTGGCCTGGGGCTCCGGCACCGTGGGCCTCGGCTCACCAGCCTCCGCCCCAACCACCGCGCTGTCCCTGCTTCGCACCGGCAACACCGGGGACAACGCCGCCGACTTCACCACCGGGGAGCACACCCCGCGCTACACCGGCGGTGACGCAGTGGTTCAGGACGAGGACGACGAGGATCCAGGGGATTCCGAGCAGCACCCGGATGCCAAGTGCCTGGCGATCAGCGAGGTCAACACCCGCGGCGGCAGCGGAGCCGCGCCGTTCCAGCGCTACGTGGAGCTGGAGAACAGCTGCGAGACCGACGTCGACCTCTCCGAATGGTCGCTGCAGGGCTACCAGGCCAACGGCAACCCCTACTCCGGCAACCCGCAGCTGACCGGCTCTATCCCCGCCGGCGGACACTACCTGGCCGTCGGCAACGGCGCCGCCGGCCAGCAGGAGCTCAGCTACGACATCGACCTCGGCGGAGTGTTCAACTACGCCGGCGCCAACTCCTCGGTGGTGCTGTTCTCCTCCCCGGAGCCGGTGAGCGTCACCGGCGATGTCACCGAGCTCCCCGAGGTGGTGGACGCCCTGGGCTGGGGTTCAGCGGCGATCAGCATGGGGGAGACCGCCAGCTCCCCGAACCCGCCGGCGACCCTGCACCGGGTGGACTCCACCGGGGTCAACTCAGCCGACTTCGCCGCCGGTGACCCCAGCCCCCGCTACACCGGCGGCAGCGCAGCCGAGAACGACGATGACGAGGAGCCCGGCGAGCCGGAGGACCCGGAGCTGGTCACTGTGGCTGAGATCCGGGGTGAGCCCAGCCTGGACCCGGCCGATGCGGACCTCTACGGCGAGGACGTCGTCGTACGCGGTGTCATCACCGGTTCCTATTTCCGCGGTTCCACTGAAGGCCGCGGCTACGACGGCTACTACCTCCAGGATCCCGGTGCCTGTGGTGAGGAGGAGTTCGAGGGCGTTCCCGAGGTCTCCTGCGCGATCTTCGTCTACAGCGGCAGCTGGGGCGGGGCCGCCGGAGGCCATCAGTTCAGCACCGGTGACTTCGTGGAGATCACCGGCGAGGTGACCCAGTTCAACGGGCACCTACAGCTGGACGGCTTCACCGAGCTGGTCGAGGACCAGGAGATCATCGACCAGCACTACGCCGAGGTCGTGGCCTTCCCCTACTCAGGCGACTTCCGCACCGAGGAACGCACGGCCCTGCTGGGCATGGTCGTCGAGCCCCAGGGCGACTGGACGGTCACCGACAACTACGGCCTGATGCACAGCAACCCCAATTCGATCGGCGGCTGGGTCACCCTGACCGACGGCCCCGATCCGTTGCTGCTGCCCACCTCCCTGCATCACCCGCAGTCTGAGGAGCGCGCCTCGCTGGCTGCCTCCAACCAGGAGCGGATGATCACCCTGGGCCACGGCGGGCAGACCCGGTGGACCAACTGGGCCGAAGCTGACCGGCCGCTGCCCTACCTCCGTCCGGACTCCCCGCTGCGTGTGGGTGCCGGGGTAGACTTCACCGACGCCGTGGTCCTGGACCACCGGCTGGAGCATTGGATGTTCGAGCCGCTGTCCACCGTGATCGGCAACCCCGAAGCCGAGCCAGCAGACTTCGAGAACACCCGCGAGCAGGTCAGCCTGCCGCAGCGTGAGGGTGATCTGCGAATGGCCAGCTTCAACGTGCTCAACTACTTCCCGCACTACGGCGAGCTGGACCCGACCTGCTCGGAGAGCATGACCTACACCGACATCGACGGCAACCCGACCACCCTCAACGGCTGCACCAGCCGCGGCGCCTGGAGCCAGGAGCTCTTCGAATACGGCGAGGCCAAAGTGGTGGAGGCGATTCTGGGCATGGACGCTGACCTGATCGCCCTGCAAGAGATTGAGAACTCCTTGGCATTCGGCCAAGACCGCGATTGGGCGCACCAGCAGCTGGTGGATGCGGTGAACTCCGCAGCGGACACCGATGTATGGGACTATGTGGCCCTGCCTGAGGGCCGTGAGCACCCCCAGAACGAAGATGTCATCCGCAACGGCTACCTCTACCGCACCGATCAGCTCGAGGTGGTCGACGCCATGATCCTCTTCGAGGACGGCATCGATCACCTGGACCTCAGCTACTTCGATGAGATCGGCGATATCGACCAGGTCTACTCGAACGCCCGGGAGCCCTTCGCCGCACTCTTCCAGCCGCTGGAGGGGACCGAGGACGACCAGTTCGCCGTGATCGTCAACCACCTGAAGTCCAAGCGCGACGACGGGAATGTGGTCAACCCCGGTGACGAGGACCAGGGGGACGGCGCAGGCAGCTACAACTACACCCGCACTCTGCAGGCTGAGGCCATGGTCGCCTTCACTCTTGCCCTGGAGGAGTTCTACGGTCTGGACAAGTTCTACCTGACCGGGGACTTCAACTCCTACGCCGCCGAGGACCCGGCGGTGACCATTGAGAACGCCGGGTACACCAACCTGGGCAAGGAGGCCGGAACCTCCTATGTGTTCGGCGGCGAATCCGGCTCCATTGACCACCTGTTCGCCTCCCCCGGCGCGGTTGACACGGTGCTGAACACCGTGAAGTGGCAGATCAACTCTCCGGAGCCGATCGCCCTGGAGTACACCCGCTTCAACTCCACCGGCACCCCCGGGCTCAATGACAGCCTCGAGACCAGCGGCGGACCCTTGAACGGCTACTGGCGCTCCTCGGACCATGACCCGGTGATCAGCGACATCGCGCTCTCCGACGGCTCCACCGACCCGGAAGAGCCTGAGCACCAGCAGTGGGATCCCAGCGCGGTCTATACCGGCGGGGAGGCCGTGGAGTATGACGGCCGCCTCTTCGAGGCCCTGTGGTGGACCCAGAACCAGGAGCCCGGCGCCTCCCCGTGGAGCGCCTGGTCGGAGATCGGCGCGCCCACCGAATGCGACTCCGTGACCTACCCCGCCTGGGCGGCCAGCACCAAGTTCACCGGTGGGGAGACCGTAGTCCATGACAGCACCGTCTACACCGCCAAGTGGTGGACACGGAACCAGGAGCCCGGAGACCCATGGGGTCCCTGGGAGGAGAGCGGCGACTGCTGAGCGGCGGAGGCAGCGCTCACGGAGCTGAGCGACTCGTTTCCCGCCCCGTGACCCGGGGTTTGCCGGCACGTCACCACAGGTTCAACTCACCCTGATCGACTGCAGAGGATCGGTCCAGCAATTCAGACCTCAGCGGACTGATGCGGATACCGATGCTTTAGCTGCAGTCACTCGATGAGGAACAGATGAACACTGAAAACTCTCCCTTGATGTCATCACCCCGGAGTCGTGCCTTACGAACCCTCACGGGTTTCGGCCTGATCGGTGCCCTGCTGGGCCTCGGCACTGCCCCGGTCACAGCCGGCACCGGGCCTGAGCCGCCCCTGCCGGATGTTCCCCAGCTGGCGGTGTCGGTGGTGGGCGATGGGGTGCGCACCGCAGATGAAGGTGTGCCGGTGAGCATCCACCTCTTCGACGCCGACGGCACGCACAACGGGATCACCGGGATCCCCTACGCCGGCGATGAGGAGGGTCAGCACAGGTTCGTGGTCGGTGCCGACCGTGACCAGGCCGCGGCGCTGCGGCTTTCTGAGGATGAGTCCACATTGGTGATCGGCGGCTATGACGCCGACCCCGGCGCGAACACCAACTCCGCACTGACCGAACTGGGCACTGAACGGGTGATCGCCGCGATTTCCGCCGACGGCTCCGTGGATGTCTCCACCAGCCTGGCCGGGGCGTTCAGCGGCAGCCACATTCGTGGGGTCGCCGCGCTGGACGCCACTCGTTTCTGGGCCGGTGGTCACGGCAACAGCGACGCCCAGGAACCCTATGCCGCCGGTGTCCTGACCGTGGAGGTCGGCGGAGACGATCCGAGCGTCGTCGTTCCCGGCAACTCGGGGCAGCTGCGCAACCACCGCGTGCCTGGCTTCCACGAGGGTCAGCTCTACGTCAGTTCGGACCGGTCGAACTACAGCGGCATCGTCAAAGTCGGCGAAGGCGCCCCGACTGAGACCATTGACGAGGACGGCTTCGTGGTGGTCGCACCCACCCCCGAAGGAAGGGACACCCCGCACGATTTCGCGTTCGCCGGAGACCACCTCTACGTCGCCTTCACCGACGGCGACGAGCCGGCCTTGGTCCGCTACGCCCAGACCAACGGCGCCTGGGAGGCAGTCGATGCCTACCCCGGTGAGTTCTGGGGTGTGGAGGCCGCTGTGGCTGACGGAGGCGTGGCGATCTACGCTACCCGCGGATCCGGCTTCGGCAACGAGCTGGTCCAGCTGCTCGACACCGGTGAGCTGGCTGAGGCTGAGGAGAGCGTCATCGCCACCGCCGAGGAGAACTATGCCTTCCGCGGCGTCGCGTTCGCACCGGAGTTCGAGCCCGGCGGTGGCATCGAGGTCGAACAACCCGAACAGTTCCCCGCAGAGATCGAATGGGTGTCCCAGGTGCCTTACGGCAGCGGAGACGCGCTTTCGGCTGTGATCGGTGCCGAGACCAACCCGCAGGCAGTCTTTGGGCTCAGCAGTGCCGAGATCCCCGGGTTCGACGGCGTCGAGTTCGAGATCGCCTCGGCCAACACCGAGGTGATCACTGCTGAGGCGGTGAGCATCGAACCGCGCGACGACGGCCAGTACACGCTCTCCGCCACTCCGGTCGGCACCGGCACCACGGAGCTCAGCATCAGCGCCCAGCTGGACGGCGAGACGATTGCCGCCGCTGACTTGACCTACTGGGTCTCCGCCGCGCTCGAGGCTGAGTCCGCCTACGCCCATGTGGGCATGTCGGATGCCTCAACTGCTCAGGATGTCGGGGATGGTCACTTCCTGACTGCGGATGATGACAGCCTCGGTATCAGGCTCTACGGCCCCAGCTTCGATGTTCCGATCAACTTCTTTCCCATCCAGGGTGAGGACCACGAGCTGATCTCCTATGAGCGTCAACCCGGCGAGACCTGGGACACCGAAGCGTCTGCCCGCATCGATGACACGATCTTCTGGATCGGCTCTCAGGGCAACTCCCGCTCCGGCAATCTGCGGCCGGACCGCGAAACCATCGCGGCCACCCGGGTCACCGGGGAGGGTGCCGGCACTGAGCTGGAGACTCTCGGCTACGCCCGCGGGTTCCAGCAGGCGCTGGTCGACTGGGATGCAGCGGACGGTCACGGTCTGGGCGCTGGCGCGCTCGAATTCGCACGCGCCGTCGAGGAGGGCTACTCGGCAGAGGGACCCAACAGCCTCAACGTTGAAGGTGCGGCGATCGCCCCTGATGGTGAGTCGCTGTGGTTGGGCTTCCGCTCCCCTCTGGTCGACCCCGGCACCGGTGTCGGCAGCAATGATGAGCCGGGCTCCGAAGGTGATCACGCGCTGATCATCGAGATCGGAGACATCTACAACGTGGTGGTCGACGATGCAGAGATCGAAATCACTGACTGGCACACCCTGGACCTGGACGGCCGGGCGATCCGCGCGATGACCAATACGGAAGACGGCCACTACGCCATCCAGGGCGGTTCCGCCGATGACGCGGGCGACTTCGCGATCTTCGGCTGGAGCGGTGACCCTGAGGACGCTCCGGTGCAGTCTCAGAACCCGCTGAATCTGGAGGGATGGACCGGATCCTACGAGTCGCTGCCGCTGGTGCCCAACCTGGAGGACGGCACCGCGGTGCGCGTGCTGCAGGACGCCGGCACCGTGGACATCTACGGCAACGACCTGGAGGCACAGGCTCTTGACCCCGAACTGATGAAGTTCATCAGCCATGACTACGTACTCGACTTCGACGGCGCGTTCGAAGGTGACGGCGAAGACGAGGACGACACACAGCCGGGACCCACTGACGAGCCGAGTCCAACGGATCCCTCAGCGTCGGCTGACGGGGAAAGCACGAGCAGCCAGAGCCCTGGTGCGTCCTCATCCCTCGTCCCTGCCGAGGGTGAGTCACCGTCAGCCGCTCAAACGGCCGAGGCCGGCGGCACCGGCAACGGCTTGGCACACACCGGCAGCACAGCAGTGGCATTCGGCGCCAGTGCTCTTCTTCTCCTGCTGCTGGGTCTGATGCTCCATCAGCGAGCGCGCCGCGACCATCAGCAGACCGGCTGAGTCAGCTGCTACGGAGGCGAGGTGGGGCGGAGCCAGACTGTCCTGGGACAGTGCTCGGACTCAGGTTGTAGTGGCGCAGCCGGGCTTGGCTGAGATCTTCGGTGACGAGGTCGAGCACAGTCAGGCTGGCTGCGGCCACTGGAACGATCTGATCGATGCGCAAACCTACCAGCGCGTGAAGGGCGGCCCGGATCACCCCGCCATGGGTCACGATCAGCACGTTCCCCGGAACCGCTGCCGCGTCCTGTAAGAAGGACTTGACACGGTCGACGACGGTCTCCCGCGGCTCAGCGCCAGGCGGCAGGACAGTCCCTGCCCGCCAAGCCAGGTAGTCAGCACCGATCTCCTCAGCGGTTCGTCCCTCCCACTGTCCCAGATCGGCTTCCTTGAGGCGGTCGTCATAGACCGGCTCAAGCGGACTCAGTATCTGCGCGGTCTGGGCAGCGCGCTGGGCAGGTGAGGAGAGGACTGACTCTGGGGCGAACTCCTGCACAGAGGGACGCAGCGCTGCGGCCTGCTCCCTGCCAGTCCCATTGAGCGGGATGTCGGTCTGGCCCTGGAGCCTGTGCTCAACCGTCCAGGGGGTCTGGCCGTGCCGAACCAGCAGCAGCCGGGTCAGCTCACTCATGCCAGGTGGTCCCAGCGGCGGCCCTCAGCGTCGAACAGTGCTGCAGGCTCTTCGGGAAGCACCAGCCTCAGGCGAGCGCCCACTGGATAGCGGGTTTCACTGACCACCGCGATGCGCTTGGCTCCCCTTCGGACGGTGACCACAAAACGTCCTGCGCTCGGCGTCGACTCCAGCACGGTGATGTCCACGCCGGTGCCATCCTGCTCAGCCAGGCTGATCGCCTCCGGTCGGTACATGGCCGACAGTGTCTCTCCGTCAGGAAGCGGCACAGCTGCCGCCAGAGCAATACCTTCATGCATCAGCTCCCCGGAGGCGACCGTGCCCTCGATGAGCACAGCGGCCGGACTGCCCAAAAACTCGGCCACGAAGGCCGTCTGCGGGTTCTCCAGCAGCTCGTCCGGGGTGCCGAACTGTTCCAGCCTGCCTTCCTTGAGCACCGCGATGTGGGTGGCCATGGCCAGCGCTTCGATCTGATCATGGGTGACGTAGACGCTGGTGGCCCCGGACCTGCGGTGGACCTCCACCAGCTCAGCTCGTGTGTCCACACGCAGCCGGGCGTCCAGATTGCTCAGCGGCTCGTCGAACAGCAGCACCTGAGGCCGCGGCGCCACAGTCCGGGCGATCGCCACCCGCTGCTGCTGACCGCCGGAGAGCTGACCGGGATAGCGCTCGGCCAGGTGGTCGATGCCCAGCATGCCCAGCACTTCCGCCGAACGTCTCCTACGCTCAGCAGTGCCCCATCCAGCCACCTTCAGCGGCCACTCAACGTTGGCGCGTACGGTCATATGCGGCCACAGTGCGTAGGACTGGAACACCATGCCGATGCCGCGCTTCTCAGCAGGCACTGCGGCTCCGGAGTCGCCGTCGGCCATGGTCTTGTCCCCGAACCGGATCCGCCCGCCGCTGGGGTCCTCCAGGCCGGCGATCATGCGCAGGGTGGTGGTCTTGCCGCAGCCTGAGGGCCCCAGCAGGACCAGCAGTGCCCCTGCCGGGAGGTCCATGGACACCTCATTGACGGCACGCTGATCCCCGAAGGACTTCACCAGCCTGTCCACGGTGATCGAAGCACCCCGGCCCACATCCGGCGTCGTGGTCTCTGTCATACGTCTCTCCCTAGATTCTTCGGGCCGCGAGGAGCCCCGATTCCGAGCCATTCATCTGTTCCAGGGCTGATCCGCCCCTTGGAGCCGCCGGGCCAGGAGGGTGGCGGTCACCGAGACCGCGGCAATGATGAGCGTGATCGCATTGGCGTGCTGGGTGAACCCCTCCTCCGCGTAACGGAACGTCTCCACCGCCAGCAACGGCGTGGCCGGGGTGACCAGCAGCACCACCAGCGAGAGGTCACGGACGGTGGTGACGAACACCAGCATCGCCCCGCCTGTCACCCCGCGTGCCGAGAGCGGCAGCAGGATGCGGGTGATCCTCCGGCCGGTACCGGCGCCGACCACGACGGCGGCCTCCTCCAGCTCACCGCTGACCTGGCCCAGAGCAGACTTTGAGGTCTGGAAGGCGTACGGGACAGAGGCTGCGATGCCGGCGAGCACCAGGATCCAAAAGGTGCCGTAGAGATTGGGCAGCGGACTGGATGCCGAGCCGAAGAGCGCGATGAACGCCGCGCCCAAGGCGATTCCCGGGATGAGGAACGGCACATAGCTGAGGAAGCTGATGCTGCCGATCACCGCGGTGGAGCCACTGCGGCGTACCGCATAGGCCGCCAGCATGCCCAGCACCACGGCACCTGCAGCGACTGCAAGGCCATAGGCAATGGTCGTGCCGGTGGCGTCCATCAGCCTGTCGTTGCGGAAGACCCCGGCCATACCGTGGGAGACGCCCGGATCAGACTCTCCGACCCAGTAGTGGAGGGTGAAGCCGTCGTCGAACCGGTGGGAGCGCCGGCTGAAGGTGGTCAACGCCAGAACGGCCAGCGGCAGGATCGTGGTGGCGGCCACCAGCCCCGAGGCCAGCGTGAACACCGGCCATGCGGCTGCGCCGAGTCTGACGGTACGCGGGCGGGTGGCCTTGCCGGTGATGACCGCGAAGCTGCGCCCGGCGGTGACCCGGTTGCCCACGTAGAGCACGGCAGCTGCCACGATGACCAGGAGGATAGCCAGCACATATCCGCGCTCCACGTTTCCGGTGGAGATGGATCCGTAGAGCCGGGTGGACAGTGTCTGGAACCGCACCGGCAAGCCCAGCAGAGCTGGTGAGGCGAAATTGGACACGCCCTCGGCAAAGGCCAGAAGGAAGCTGGAGAGCAGCGCAGGACTGACGGCGGGAATCGCGATGCTGGCTGCCACCCGCAGCTTGGAGGCTCCGGTCAGTTCAGCCGCCGCGAGCAGATCCCCGCCGAGGCCAGCCAGGGCAGCGGCGATGATGATGAAGCTCAGGCTGAAGTAGTGGGCCACCAGGGCCAGAGTCACCGGCAGCGCACCCCACGCCAGCCAGTCGGGCACCTCGACACCCATCCCTGCCAGGATTCCCGGTGATCCTCCCACTCTGCCGTTGCGGAAGACCGAGGACCAGGCCAGAGCAATGGCGAAGCTGGGCAGAGCGAAGGGGATGGTGGCCAGCACCGCGATGATCTTCCGGCCGGGGGCATCGGAGAGGACCACCACCCAGGCCAGGAAGGCGCCGAGCACCGTGGAGAGGACCGCTGTTCCCAGCGCCACCAGCAAAGAGTTCTGCAAGGGGGTCCAGAACAGGTTCACGGCCATGGGGCTGGTGACCACATCTGGCCAGGAGCTGCCGGCGAAGTCCCCGTCCGCCGGGATGGTGGCGGAGACCAGCGAGACCAGCGGCGCGGCCACCAGTATGCCGAGCACGGCTAGGACCAACCCTGTCAGGACAGTCACGGGGCGGGTCAGTCTCCGCAGGATTGTCTGCCTCATTCGACGGTGAGGATGAAGTCGTTGACCTCACCGCGAACCGCAGCAGACTCTTCTGGGGCGAGCAGCCAGGCGTTGAACTCCTCCAGCGGCAGTGCCTCCTCAGGAGTGGCGAGATCGCTGCGGGTGGGATAGTCACCGGGAACGTAGAACGGCGCGTAGGCGGGGCCGCCGTCGGAGGAGTCATCACCCATCATGAAGTCGATGAGCAACCGGGCCGCTGCCGGGTTCTGCGCCTCAGCGGTGATCCCGAGCATGGCCGGGAAGATGATGCCGGGACCGGGGGCGACGTCGTTGGCCACCTGCAGCGCCCAGCCTTCGTCCTCGTTGTCCCGCCGGTCGGAGTAGGTGGCGAATCCGATGGGCGGATCCTGCTGACCGACTGCGCCCACGGCTTCGTTGACGTCGTCAGTGGAGGACACCAGGATCGCATCGTTGGCGTAGAGATCGGCGATGAACTGGTACCCGGCGTTCTCGACGCCCTCATCAAGCTCTATGGGCTCGCCGAAGTACTCCTGGTAGGTGGTCTCCATCTCATCGGCGCGCAGCACGATCTCAGTCATCAGGTCCAGGTAGTCTCCGCGGCCGGTGGGGTCGACCATCACCACCTGGGACTGCCACTGAGGTTCGGTGAGTTCCCACAGGTAGTCCACCGGGGCACCGTCGGGGTGAGCCTCCTCGTTGTACATGAGCACCTTCGTGGAGAGCCGGTTGGTCAGCAGCGGCTCCTTGTACTGCTCGTCGAGCAGGTCCTCTACGCGTTCAGGGATGTAGCGCAGCAGGACCTCCTGTTGCAGGAGCTCGTTCCATACCACCGGGGCGTCGGAGACATAGGCGACATCGGCGGTGTCGGCACCGGCTTGATGCTCGGAGCGGAGACGTTCGATCAGTTCGGTGGAGGAGACATCGTGCTCCACGATGTCGATGCCGGGGTACTGGGCCCGGAACTCCTCGGCCACCGTGGCGATGCGGGAGGTGAAGGAGTAGACCACGACTTCGCCATCCTCCTCGGCGGCGGCCACGAGCTGCTCGTGAGTCATCTCGTCGAACTCTGGATGGGCCTGGTCGGCGTCAATGCTCTCACTGTCTGCATCGGCTTCAGAGGCGCCTGCGCAGGCGGCCAAGGCCAGCAAAGTGAGCGTCGCACAGCTCAGTTTCAGGGTGGTGTTCATGACGGTTCTCCTTCGTGAAAGGGTGTGGGCATGGTTGCGGTTTCTTCGGGTCAGGCCTCGAAGTGCTCAAGGATCCCGCCCAGTCGGTCAAGGGATCCCAGAGCTATGTCCGGGTGACGCCGGGCGATGGTGAGCACCAAGGCATTGCAGATCGCCATCGGCACTGTCAGTGAGAGGAACTCGCTGCTGCGTCCACGGGGTGCGGCGATGATGGAGTCCGGGTCCGGCCGCATGGTCAGCAGGTTGTCGGTGAGCACTGTCGAGTGAATGTCCTCCTTGACTGTCATCTCCAGGACCTGTGACAGCGAATCGGGCATCCTGCGAAAGGCGAAGGCCAACAGGGCATCACCGCTGCGCATGGGTGCAATCCGCTCTGCCACATCACGCCGAGAGCCGATGAGCTGGGTGGAGCGGATGCCGAAACGGTTGAGGCGCCTGGCGAGCTGCTCGACCAGCACAATGGAGTTGCCCTGGCCGAAGAGATAGACCACATCCGCAGCGACGATCCGGGCAGCCAATGAGTCCAGGTCACCCTGGGCCACATGCCGTGGAAGCTCTTCCAGCGCCTTGATCTCGCCGTGGACCAGTTCCTGGAGCTCGTGCCCCTCCTCGCTGCGGTCCAGGTGACCACGAATCCGCTGGGAGGGCCCGTCGGAGCCCAGATAGTCCTGGCGCAGGGTTTCGCGCAGCTCAGGGTATCCGGAGAACCCGAGCCGCTGGGCTAGGCGGGTGGCCGATGACTGGTGAAGTCCCAACGGAGAAGTCAGCTCCTGCGCACGCCAGAATGCGGCTTCTGCAGGCCGAGACTGAAGCACTGCAGTGAGCTTTCGGTCCGTCTCGGTGAGTCGGTGGCCGCGCGCTTTGACCAGATCAGTGATGAGCACGAGCCACACGCTAGAGGGAATTTCACTTGCATATCCCGCAACTGGGGGAATTTCATGTGCTGTTCATCGAACGTTCATCGCTTTGAAGGCAACGAGTGACGAAAACGGGGTGTTGCTGCCGCCTTCGGACCCACGCGGTAAAGTCTTATGGGTGAGCACCGCCCTGTACCGCCGCTACCGCCCTGACACCTTCACCGACGTCATCGGCCAGGAGCATGTCACCGGCCCGCTGGCCACCGCGCTGGGCAAGGATGCGGTCTCACACGCCTATCTCTTCTCCGGGCCGCGCGGGTGCGGAAAGACCACCTCCGCACGGATTCTGGCCCGCTGCCTGAACTGTGAGCATGGTCCCACCGGCAGCCCCTGCGAACAGTGCGCATCCTGCCGGGACCTGGCCACCGGGGGGTCGGGCTCACTGGACGTCATTGAGATCGACGCCGCCTCCCACGGCGGTGTCGACGACGCCCGCGACCTGCGCGAGCGCGCCACCTTCGCCCCGGTGCGGGACCGGTACAAGATCTTCATCATCGATGAGGCCCATATGGTCACAGCCGCAGGCTTCAACGCCCTGCTGAAGATCGTGGAGGAACCCCCGGAGCACATCAAGTTCATCTTCGCCACCACAGAGCCGGACAAGGTCATCGGCACCATCCGTTCCCGGACCCACCACTACCCTTTCCGGCTGGTTCCCCCGGAGCCGCTGCTGGACTATCTGGAGCGGCTCTGCGGCGCGGAGAACGTGCAGGTGGCCCCCGGGGTGCTGCAGCTTGTGCTGCGCGCCGGCGGCGGCTCGGTCCGCGACACCCTCAGCGTGCTCGACCAGCTCATCGCTGGTGCCGGTTCCGATGGGCTCGACTACGACCGGGCGGTCGCCCTGCTGGGATTCACCCACACCGCGCTGCTGGACCAGGTGGTCGACGCCGTGGCCGCACTGGACGGGGCCACCGCGTTCCAGGTGGTCGACCGCGTGGTGCAGTCCGGGCAGGACCCCCGCCGGTTCGTCGAGGATCTGCTGGAGCGGCTGCGGGACTTGATCATCGTCAAATCCGTCCCCGAGTCCCCGCAGGCCATCCTGCGCGGGGTGCCGGAGGACCAGATCCGCGTCATGCAGAACCAGGCCGGAACCATCGGCGCCGCGGAGCTTTCCCGGGCCGCTGACATCACCGCCACCGCGCTGACCGAGATGGTCGGCGCCACCAGTCCGCGGCTGCACCTGGAACTGCTGATGGCCAGGCTGCTGCTGCCCCACGCCGAGTCCGGACACGCCAGCATCGCCGCCCGGCTGGAGCGCCTGGAACGGCGCCTGGACTTCACCTCAGGGGCCGGCACCACACCTGCCGGGGAAGCACCGCGCGGATCGCAGGCCCAGCAAGCACCGACGGCGCCCGCCGAACCCGCTGCGCCGCAGGAGTCCAGCGGCACGGGGGCCCAGGAGCACTGGAGCGCCCCAGGAGTCAGCAGCCCGCGGCCCGCTGAACAGCAGCCTCCAGCGACCTCAGACGCCGACTCAGCCACGAACCCCCGCGGTCCACGCTCCCAGCAGACTGCTCACCCCGAACCCTCACCCACCGTGCCGCCTGCCAGGACGGCCACTCCCCCTGCCGGAGGCGGCCAGACCGAACGTATGCAGCAGGCCTGGCCGGATGTGGTCGAGGCGATGAAGTCCCGGTCTCGCATGCTCTGGATGCTGGTCAAGGGCAATGTGCAGGTCACCGGATTCGACGGGCAGACTCTGACGCTGTCCTTCAGCAACGAGGGCGCACACGCCACGTTCACCAACCGCGGCGGCGACAAGGCGCTGGCGGATTCCATTCAGGAGGTCGTCGGCATCCAGGTCCGGTTCCATCTCATCGGACAGGACGGACAGCCTCAGCAGCCCGCAGCGCCCCCAGGAGGTGGGCCTCCCCCAAAAGCTGAGGGCCGGGCTGAGGCATCAGCTCCGGCCCAGCCCCGGTCGACGTCCGCTGCTCAGCCGAGCACCGCAGGGACGCCGCAGCATTCCCCTGAGTCGCTCTCCATCCCGACGCCGCCTGACGACGGCTGGGTGCCGCCTACGGAGGAGCCGCCGGACCTCCCTCCGCCTGATCTCCCCCCGGGCCCACGGCACGATGAGGCCCCTGGCCCGTCGCCGAGGTCAGAACAGGACACGCCCGCCGAACACCGTACCGGGCCGCAGAGCCCTCCCGAGGCGGCCCGGCGAGTACCCGACAAACCTGTGGTGCCTGCGTTCGCACGGCGGGCGGGGGGTTCGCCGCAGACAGGCTCGGCGCCTGCCGGTGACCCGGCACCCGCTCGGGGCAGTGCACCGTCGCCGTTTAACGGGGCAGGGGCGGCGATCCGCAACCGCCTGGCCTCGCGCGGTGCCGCCGCCCCCTGGGACACCTCAACGAGCCCGGCGCAGTCCACCGACCAGGAATACGACGCCTCTCCCCCGCCGGACTGGGCTGAAGCTCAGCCGCCGACCGCAGAGTCCGATGATGTGGCCAGCGAGGACGACGCCGACCTCGAGCACTCAGGCGTCTTCGGCCGCAAGGCGATTGAGCGGATCCTCGACGGCGTGCTGATCGAGGAACACCGCCTGGACGCCCCTTCACCGTAGACTGGGCGATTGTGTATGAAGGCGTAGTCCAAGACCTGATCGATGAGCTCGGCCGGCTACCCGGCATCGGCCCCAAATCGGCTCAGAGGGTGGCCTTTCACATCTTGGAGGCCGATGCCGACGATATGCGCCGGCTGGCCGAGGCGATCCGCACCGTGAAGGACAAGGTGCAGTTCTGCGACACCTGCTTCAACGTCTCTGAGGAAGCCCAGTGCCGGATCTGCCTGGACACCCGCCGCGACGGCTCGGTGCTGTGCGTGGTCGAGGAGTCCAAGGATGTGATGGCCATCGAACGAACGCGCAGCTACCGGGGCCGCTATCACGTGCTCGGCGGGGCCATTAACCCGATCGCCGGCGTCGGGCCCGACCAGCTGCGGATCCGGGAGCTGCTGAACCGACTCTCCGATGAGTCGATCCAGGAGGTCATCCTCGCCACGGATCCCAACCTGGAGGGCGAAGCCACAGCGACCTACTTGGTGCGGATGCTCGGCTCACTGGGCATTCGGATCACTCGGCTCGCCTCGGGACTGCCGGTGGGCGGTGACCTGGAATACGCCGACGATGTCACCCTCGGCCGGGCCTTCGAGGGCCGCACCTCAGTGGGCTGAGCTCCACCACACTCTGCCGGGAAGTGGCAGCAGTGGGACCGCCCTGCATCGCCTTAGCCTGAGCGCTGCTGCCGAGAATCATGCGATCGGCGTCACAACGGAGGCATCGGTGAAATATTTATCGACTTGTGATCTGGGACCGGTGGATAGGTTTCTGTCTGGTACATGCCACTGCCCCACTTGCCATACATCGCGGGGATGCGAGCTCGGGCGGGGAAAACCCCATAACATCTCCAGGCGGGACGCTTGCGTGTCATTTCTTCCACTGAGCGAAAGAATCCAGCTTGTAAAAGCTCTGTAAAACCTTAGCGTAGGGGTAGATGTTGCTGATCGACGGTCGTAGGATTGTTGACAACCTTACGTAAGGTGAGGCGCATCCTCTCGCATAACCCATACGAGGAAACAAGAGGTACCAACTGATGAGCTTTAAGACTCACGCACTGCGCGCTGGTGCATTCAGCGCTGCCGCCCTGCTCGCCCTGACCGCCTGCGGCAACGGCGACGACAACGGAGACGAGCCCGATGACGACAACGGTGCCGCTGAAGAGAACGGCGACAACGGCGAGGCCACTGCCGAGGGCGATACCCTGACTCTCGCCCTGTTCGGCGAGGAGCCCTACTCCTGGCTCGACGAAAGCGGTGAACCCACCGGAGCAACCATTGCCGTGGCTGAGGAGATCTTCAGCAACCGTCTCGGCTACGACCTTGAGGTCGAACAGACTGACTGGGGCAACCTCATTACTGGGCTCAACGCCGGCCACTGGGATGTGGTCTCGGCCGGCATGTCCATCAACGCCGAGCGCTGTGCAGAGGCTGCCTTCGGTGAGCCCGAACTCATCTATCAGACCGCGTTCCTGCTTGAGGAGGGCAATCCCGCCGATGTCCATACGTTCGAGGATCTGATCGATGCCGACCTCGACGTCGTAGCCCTCAGCGGAGGCGTTGAGTCTCCCTGGCTGGGGGAAGTCGGTGTCGACCATGACACCGTCGACAACGCCCAGGACGGCATTGACTTCGTCGAAGGCGGTCGCGCAGATGTCTTCGCCCTGACAGCCGCCTCACTGCAGGCGATGGCAGGGGACAGCCCCGGCCTAGAGGTCACTGATCCTTTCACCCATGAATTCTCCGTGGGCGCACACACGTTCCGCACTGAGGATCAGGATCTGATCGATGAGTTCAATGAGGAACTCGCCGACCTCATGGAGTCTGGCGAGTACCTGGACATCGTCGGTGAGTTCGGATTCACCGAGGATCAGATCCCGCCCATCGAGCTGACCGCTCAGGAGCTCTGCGAGCAGGACGCTGACGAGGTGGCCGCAGAATACGGCCTCGACGACTGATCCTCGCAAACCACTAGAGACTCTGCGGCCGCTTCCCTACGGGATCGGTCGCAGAGTCTCTCACCGCACTGATCCGAGAGGGGCCCATGGACTTCTTCGAAGACTGGCCAGATTACTTCGAGGTGGTGATCAACTGGTCAGACCGACTCCTCGAGGGTCTCTGGACGACGATCCAGCTGACGATATTCGGCGGAGCACTGGCCTTCGTCATCGCCATTGTGCTGGGACTCCTGGCAGGGTCATCCAGCCTGTGGCTGCGCGGGCCCGCCCGAGTCATCATTGAGTTCTTCCGCGGGATCTCCCTGGTGGTGCTGCTGTTCCTTCTGCTGTATGTGCTGCCGCAGCTGTGGATGCGGAACCCGGACCTTCCGTTCGAAGGCCTGGTGAGAAACACTTTCCTGCTCGCGGTCATAGCTCTCGGCATTAACTACGGAGCCTACGGCGCCGAAGCTGTCCGTGCCTCACTGACCACTGTCCCCAAGAGCCAGTGGGAGGCCACTACCGCCTTGTCCATGTCCTGGCCGCATAAGATCCGGCGGGTCATCTTTCCCCAGGCCTGGGCTCTGATGCTGCCCTCTCTGACGAATCTCTGGGTGCACCTGCTCAAAGGCAGCGCAATCGCTTATATCATTCCCTTCGTCAACGACTTCACCTTCGAACTCAACAATCTCCGCCGACCCACCGACATCTGGTTCTCCCATGCCTTCATTGGGCTGGTGGTCTACTTCATCCTCGCCCTCATCCTCACCCTGTTCATGCAGGTGCTTGAGGCACGGGCCAAAAACAAACTTGGCCGCGGCCCCTCACTGCGCGAGATTTTCTCGCCGGACCCCAAAACCACCCCACCGGACGCCTCACTCCCTGATCCCAAAGACATGACCGGGCCTGGAGGCGGGCCGAAGCAACCGGCCTCCGGCGCTGGGGCTCATCCTGGAGGTGCCCGATGATCACCACCGTCTCCGGAACGCTCCTCGCTGAGACCATTGACGACCCGACCCTCGTTGACGAAGAGGAAGTGCGCCAGAGCCCCTTCTGGGACTGGGAGTTCGCCTTCGAGGCCTTCCCTGAGATGTTCATGGCTTTTTTGCAGGTCACTCTGCTGGTCACCGTTCTCGGCACCATCATCGCCGCAGTGCTGGGTCTGGTCATCGCCATTCTGCTGCGGATACTTCCCAAACCACTGGCCTGGATTGTTCGCTGGGTGGCCAACTTCATCCGCATGACGCCCCTGGTGGTCCAGCTGATCTTCGTCTTCTGGACCTTCCTGTGGATGGACGCACTGACTGTGGGCATCATTGTCTTCGGGGTGCACTACGCCACCTATATGTCCGAGGTCTATCGGGCCGGCATCGACTCAGTCCCCAAGGGGCAGTGGGAGGCCACCACTGCCCTGTCGATGTCGGCAGTGCGCACCTGGCGGAAGGTGGTCATCCCCCAAGCGCTGCGCTCCACCGTCCCCTCACTGGGCAACTACGCCATCTCCATGTTCAAGGACACGCCGTTTCTCCTGGTCATCTCCGTGGCAGAAATGGTGACCGTCGCCGGTGAGATCGGTGCCCCAACATTCCGCTACACCGAGGTGTTCACCATTGCGGGCCTCATCTTCTTGGCCGCCAGCTACCCCACAGCCGTTCTCGTCAACCGATTGGAGAAGCGTCTTGCCTACGCCCACTGACGCTGCCGGCACTCAGCCGGCCCCTGCCCCGTCGTCGTCATCACCCTCGAACCCGGTGATCGAATTCGTCGACGTCGAGAAGCGCTTCGGCGACAACATCGTGCTCAAGGACCTCAACTTCCAGGTGGCACGGGGAGAGCGGGTGACCCTCATCGGGCCCTCAGGCTCGGGAAAGACCACTATCCTGCGCCTGGTGATGACCCTGGAGGAGCTCACCGGGGGGTATATCTACATCGACGGCCAACCGCTGACCCATGAGAATCGCGACGGCAAGCGGGTGCCGGTGTCCAAGAAGCAGCAGAAGTCACTGCGCACCCGGATCGGCATGGTCTTCCAGCAGTTCAACCTCTTCCCCAATATGACGGTGCTGGAGAACATCATCGAGGCCCCCGTCCACGTCCTGGGCCGGCCCAAGAAGGATGCGGTGGCCAAAGCACACTCGCTGCTGGAGCAGGTGGGACTGCCGGATAAGGCCAACGCCCACCCCACCTCCCTCTCCGGCGGTCAGCAACAGCGGGTGGCGATCGCCCGCGCCCTGGCCATGGACCCGGAGATTCTGCTGCTGGACGAGGTGACCTCCGCCCTGGACCCCGAGGTGGTCGACGATGTGCTCAACATCCTGCGGGAAGTCGCCGACACCACCAACGTGACCATGCTGATCGTGACCCATGAGATGGGCTTTGCCCGCGATGTCAGCCACAAAGTCATGATGTTCGACGGCGGGCATGTGATCGAAGAAGGCCGCCCGGAGAAGATCTTCACCAACCCGGATCAGGAACGCACCAAGAAGTTCCTCGGAGCCGTGCTCGGCGACTGAGCCGTCCACGGAACCATATCCCGCCACCGCGTACACTAGCTGATGCTAACTGCGCTGCCTTTGTCCGCACTGCCCAATCTCACTGAGGAATGAGCAACGACACCTATGAGCCTGATCGTTCAGAAGTACGGCGGATCCTCCGTCCAGGACGCCGAATCCATCAAACGCGTCGCCCGGCGCATTGTGGACACCAAGAAGGCCGGCAACCAAGTAGTGGTGGTGGTCTCCGCCATGGGCGATACCACCGACGATCTGCTGGACCTCGCCGCCGATATCTCCTCAGCCCCGCCGCTGCGTGAGATGGACATCCTGCTCTCCTCCGGTGAGCGGATGTCCATGGCGCTGCTGGCCATGGCCATCCACGAACTCGGCGAAACAGCCCAGTCCTTCACCGGCTCCCAGGCTGGGATGATCACTGACGCCATCCACGGCAAAGCCCGCATCATTGAGGTCTCCCCCCAACGGGTCCAAGAGGCTGTCGATGAGGGACATGTGGGCATCGTCGCCGGTTTCCAGGGCATGAGCCGGGAGTCCAAGGACATCACCACCATGGGCCGCGGCGGCTCCGACACCACCGCTGTGGCCCTGGCTGCGGCCTTGGGCGCTGATGTCTGCGAGATCTACACCGATGTGGACGGGGTCTTCACCGCCGATCCGCGGGTCGTGCGCACCGCCCGGAAGATCGACACCATCTCCAGTGAGGACATGCTGGAGATGGCTGCCGCCGGCACCAAAGTGCTCCACCTTCGCAGCGTGGAGTACGCCAGGCGCTTCGGCGTGAAACTCCATGTGCGCTCCTCCTTCTCCGACCAGGCCGGCACCTGGGTCATCCCCGACGACTCCGACAAAATCACCATCAAGGAAGGCGAACCCTTGGAACAGCCCATCATCTCCGGCATCGCCCACGACGCCTCCGAAGGCAAACTGACCATCACCGGTGTTCCGGATGTCCCCGGCAAGGCCGCCGAGATCTTCAACCACATTGCCGAGGCCGGCATCAACATCGACATGATCGTCCAGGACGTCTCCCTGGAGACCAAGACCACCAACATCTCGTTCACCCTGCCCGGCTCCGACGGCGACAAGGCCCAGCGCATCCTGCTGGAGCATAAGGACGTCATCGGGTTCACCGGACTGGACTTCGTGCCCCAGGTGGGCAAAGTCTCCCTGGTCGGCGGCGGTATGCGCAACCACCCCGGTGTCTCCGCACGGTTCTTCACCGCGCTGCGCGATGCCGGCATCAACATCGGGCTGATTTCCACCTCGGAGATCCGGGTCTCGGTCATCACCGACGTGGAGCTGCTGGACAAGGCGGTGCAGGCCATCCACACCGCCTTCGACCTGGACTCGGACGAAGAGGCGAAGGTCTACGCCGGCACCGGTCGCTAACCCCCGATGCGCTGAATGCTGCTGTTCCTGGCTTAAACGGTCGATTGTGGGCCTCTTCTGCGAAGGAACAGCCGCACTCAGCGAGGTTGCCGGCACCCTCAGCAACGACTGAGGGCGACAGGCTCCCGGTCGGGGGACTCCTGCCGCCCTCAGTTTCAGGTGCGAGTCAACACTTTTCAGTGTAGCGTCCCATCAGCGAAACGTCAGCTGTTTCCAGGGTTTGGCATCAAGTCTGAGCACTGGCCGTACGCGAAGGCAACGTCCTCGATGCGGTCGAGTTCGGCAAGAATCCGCCCCCGGAGGGCATTGGCCTCTTCTGCGAAGCCGCGCTGAGCCCGTGCATACTGCGCACGGCCGGCAGGACTCTCGATCCGCACCGGCTCATACCCCCACTGGCGCAGATCATACGGTGAAGCACGCATATCCAGCTCACGGATCCGCCAGGCGAGGTCAAAGCACTCCAGCAGCAGGTCACTGCCCACAACAGGCACCAGTTTGTAGGCCCATTTGTAGAGATCCATATTGGCGTGCAGGCATCCCGGCTGCTCCAGCTCAGCCTGCGTCTCACGGCTGGGCTGCAGAGAGTTGAGCTGCCGCGCCGAAGGCGTATAGAACCGAAACGCATCGAAGTGAGTGCACCGGATGTTCAGCGAGTCGACCACCTCGTCAGTTCCCTCAGGGCCCAGACGCAGCGGAACTTGATCGTGACGCTGTCCGTGGTCAGCTGCGCGGTAGACCATGGCCCATTCGTGCAGCCCGAAACAGCCCAGCTGAGCCGGACGCGCGGCGGTGGCACTGAGCAAGCGGCGCGCAAAGCCGATGATCGGGGCCCGCTCCGTGCGGAATCGATCCACATCCACCGCTGCCCCACCTGCTGGGCTGCCGTCGGGCACAGTGACGTAGAACCTCCTGCCGACCCAGTCCGATGCACCCATGCCCTGCAGAACGTATCCTGCACCGGGATGCCAGCGCGCCAGCCGGCCAGGTGTGAAGGAGTAGTAGGTGAAGAGAAAGTCCTCCACCGGGTGCTTCACCCCGGCGTGGCGCCGCTCCAGAAAGCCCTCCGTGTAGGCGCGAACCGCCCGGTGGTGCGCGGCGGCTCGCTCACCGTGCTCCTCCGCGGAGATCAGGGTCGGGGCAGCAGGCGCAGACATAGCGGATCCAGGATACCGGGGAGGGGAGCCCAGCGCACTGGCCGCCATGGAGTTCACGTCTCAGACGCCGGCCAGCACCCGCTGGCACTGCTCCAGCAGTCCTGTCATCTGCTCAGCGGTGTGGCGACCGTTGAAGATCTCAGTTCCGTTCTCAAAAGCCTTGCCTGCTGAGAGCGCTCCGGCGTCCACGGCATCGTAGCCGAGCGAGTCGATGAAGGCGGCCACCAGCTGCTTGGCGTCGTCGTCATCTGCGGCCAATGCCAGCGCACGCCGTCCCGGGGTACCCGCCGGGTGGGAGTCGACCTCCAGATCCCCGTAGCCAATGTGGTTCAGGGTCTTGACCAGGCGCACATCACCGAAGAAGTCTGCCACGACCTCCGAGGTTGAGCGGCCAGACTCGAACTCCTGCATCACCCCGTCCACCGGCGCCCAGTAGTTCATGGTGTCGATGACTACGTGGCCCTGAAGAACCTCGGTGTCGATGCTGCGGTATTTGTGCAGCGGTACGGCGACCACGATGATGTCCGAGCCACGCAGCTGATCCTTGTCCACGGCTTCTGCGCCGGGGACGATGACCTCGGTGAGCAACTTGATCTCATCAGCCGGCTTGTCAGTGGCGATCCGCACTCTATGCCCGGCACGGACGGCCTGCCTGCCGACAGCTGTGCCGACACGTCCGGCTCCCAGAATGCCGATGCTGAGCTGCTGGGTCACGAGGATCCCCTTTCGCTGCGTGTTTCAAATTTGAATTACCAACCCCTGCAACGCTGCTTTGCTCCTACCTCTTCCCAGCGATGACCCGCTGTGGTCAATGCCACTCCAGTCCGCACCCTGCTCCACTCGCCCCGCGATCCCTTGCTCCAGGCTGGTCGCGCACCGTCAGTTCATCCGTCAAATCTCGGCGCTACACCGCCCCAGCCGGCCTGGATAACGACGATATTCGCCGGATCGTTGCGGAGACTTGCATTCGGTCGCTAATTTGCTAGCATACTCGCATGAGCGAGAAGAAGACCCAGTTCAATGTCTACCTCCCCCCGGAGCTGGTCCGGGCGGTCAAGCACCGCTGCATCGACGAAGGGCTGTCCCTCTCCGCGTTTGTGGAGCGCATCCTCACCGACTACATAGAGTCCGCGAGCAAGGAGGAGAAAAAATGACAAAGACGCCGGTCCCCACTCTCACCGTCCAACCGATCCATTTCACCTCCGAATACGTCACATGGAAGCAGTTCTACCTGCAGCTCGGACTGCGCGAGACAGAAGCCGATGACCCCATGACCACCATCCTGGCGGCTGATTCCGGCCAGCTGATGCTCGGCGAGGTTCCTGAGGACAGCCATCTCAACGGGATCCGTCTTGTGGAGTTCACCGTTGACGACCTCGATGTCTACGCTTCGGCGTTGGAAGCCGCCGGCACTGAGGTGAACCGCGTCGAGCTCACCCATGATCGCAACACCATTGCCGTGGACCTCCCGCAGGGCAGGGTTCACATCGGAGAGTCCGCTGTCAGCGCCGGGACCGCACGGTTCGACCCCACCGGGCTCAGCATCGGCGCCCTGCTCTACACCCCTGCTGAGACTGTCACCATTGGAGCCCATGCACTGGCACCCTATGGGCTGACACCGAGGATCGCCAGCAACAATGGCGGCTGGACTGACCTGATCGGCCACGGCGTGTTCGCCTTCCACGAGGGCACACTCAGGACCGTGGACAACGATGCGCCCTACCAGCCAGTCATCAGCCTCTTTGCAGAGACCGGCGACGTCGAGAAGTACATGGCCGAGCTTCAGCCCCGCGGAGTCGAGGTCTCCCTCATCGATGAGGCCTACGGCCGGACACTGAACATCACCCAGCCTGACGGCGGCATCCTCACCGTCAATGAGAGCCAGCAGGACCTCTACGGCTACCACCGTCTGGATCCATGACCACCGAGATGCTCTTGATCCGGTCAACGCCCCCAGCTATGCCGCCTCATGGAAGGCATCGGCAGCGACCCGGACGCTGAGGAATCCCAATACCGCGCCGGTGACGGCGTCGAGCGTGCGCCGTACCGAACGGCGCTGCCACCAGGCCGCTGCCTGATCCACCAGCACGGCGATAACCAGCAGCGGCAGAGTGCCCAACACCGGCAGGGTCATCGTCAGCAGCACCAGCGCCCAGAAGTCCATCCCCGGCGTCATGAACTGCGGGAACAGCGCAAGGAAGAACATCAGCACCTGGGGATTGGTGAGATTCGTCAGATACCCCTGCAGGAAACCTCGCCTCTTCATCGCAGCCGGTGGCAGCGCCGGCCGCGCATACTCGCCCTTCCACGCCGAGCGCAGCGACTGGAAAGCCAGCCAGGCAAGATACACCGCCCCGACCCAGCGGATGACCTGCAGTGCGGTCTGCGACTGCGCCACGATGATCCCGAGTCCCACGGCGGCGAGCACAGCCTGTGTGCTTCCGGCGAAAAACACTCCCATTGCGGTGGCAAGCCCGCCACGCCGCCCGCCCATCAGCGAATTCTTCAGCACCACGGCTGTATCCGCTCCGGGCGTCAGCGCCACAGCAATCGCAACCGCCACAAAACTGAGGTACAGGCTCCACTCCATGAACACCAGTATCCACTGGTTCGCTCCATTGCGGTTCAGCCATCAGGCCCGCGTTGGGTGATCCGGTCTCCATGGGGTGCTGATAGCCCAACAATGCCCTGAAAACCCATAACGGCGCGGAAGAGGTGGTCCAGGTAGGATTGTGAACCGGTCCGAACTGAACATCAGCCCCAGGAGACATACGTGCCTACGATCCTCGTCGAGGTCATGCCCAAGCCCGAGATCCTCGACCCGCAGGGCAAGGCCATCGCCAACGCACTGCCCCACCTCGGCTTCACCGGCTTCTCCGGAGTCCGCCAGGGCAAGCGCTTTGAACTGACCGTCGAGGGCGAGGTCACCGAGGAGATCCTCGACTCCGCCCGCACCGCCGCCGCGGAGATGCTCTCCAATCCGGTGATCGAAGACGTGGTCTCGGTGACCGTGGCCGAGGACCTGTAAGCGGCGATGAGCACCGAAACCCCTCTCATCGGCGATATCAGCGCCACACCAGCACAACCGCTCGACGGCGCCCGCATCGGCGTGGTCACCTTCCCCGGCACACTGGATGACCGCGACGCCGCCCGCGCGGTCAGGCTCGGCGGCGGAACCCCGGTCCCGCTGTGGCACGACGAGAGGTCCCTGCGCGGGGTGGATGCGGTCATCCTGCCCGGCGGGTTCAGCTACGGTGACTATCTGCGCGCCGGTGCCATCGCCCGTTTCGCTCCGGTGATGGACACGATCGTCAGGGCCGCCGGTGCTGGCTCCTCAGGCCCCGGAGCGGCGTCGTCCTCTGCCCTGCCGGTGCTGGGTATCTGCAACGGCTTCCAGATCCTCACCGAAGCCCACCTGCTGCCCGGCTCGATGATCAAGAACGACCACCTGAAGTTCATCTGCACCGACCAGGTGCTGCGGGTGGAGAACACCAGCACCGCCTGGACCAGCCAGTTCACAGATGATGAGCTGATCACCGTCCCCATGAAGAACCAGGACGGCCAGTACGTCGCCGACAGCGCCACTCTCCAGACGCTCGAGGATGAGGGCCGGGTGGTCTTCCGCTATGTGGGCGAGAGCCCCAACGGCTCACGCAACAACATCGCCGGGATCAGCAACGAGCGCGGCAATGTGGTGGGCCTGATGCCGCACCCCGAGCACGCGGTGGAGGCCGGCTACGGGCCCGACGACGCCACCGGTCTGCGCGAGGGCACCGATGGGCTGACCGTCTTCACCTCGGTGATCTCATCACTGGCAGGAGGGGCAGCATGAGCACTTTCAACATCGACACCGTGGAGAACGCCTCCACCACCCCGGACACCGAACTCCCCTGGGCGGAGCTGGGCCTGAAACAGGACGAGTACTCCCGGATCGTGGAGATTCTTGGCCGCCGGCCCACCGCAGCAGAGCTGGCCATGTACTCGGTGATGTGGTCCGAGCACTGCTCCTACAAGTCGTCGAAAGTGCATCTGCGCCAGTTCGGCGAGAAGGTCACCGAGGAGATGACGAAAGACCTGATGGTCGGCATCGGCGAGAACGCCGGTGTCACCGATCTGGGTGACGGCTGGGCGGTGACCTTCAAGATCGAGTCGCATAACCATCCCAGCTATGTGGAGCCCTACCAGGGCGCGGCCACCGGGATCGGCGGCATCGTCCGCGACATCATCTCCATGGGTGCCCGGCCGGTCGCGGTGATGGACCCGCTGCGCTTCGGCGACATCGACCACCCGGACACCCAGCGGGTACTCCCCGGAGTGGTCTCCGGCATCGGAGGCTACGGCAACTCCCTGGGACTGCCGAACATCGGCGGCGAAGTGGTCTTCGACTCCGTCTACCAGCAGAACCCGCTGGTCAACGCGTTGGCGGTCGGGGTGCTCAAACATGAGGACCTGCGCCTGGCCAGGGCTGACGGTGTCGGCAACAAAGTGGTGCTCTTCGGCGCCCGCACCGGCGGCGACGGCATCGGCGGGGCCTCCGTGCTGGCCTCGGAGTCCTTCGACGACACCAAGCCCTCCAAGCGGCCCGCAGTCCAGGTCGGCGACCCCTTCGCGGAGAAGGTGCTCATCGAGTGCTGCCTGGAGCTTTTCGGTTCCGAGCTGGTAGAAGGCATCCAGGACCTCGGTGCGGCCGGCATCAGCTGTGCCACCAGTGAACTGGCCTCCAACGGCGAGGGCGGCATGCATGTGGAGCTGACAAATGTGCTGCTGCGTGACCCCACGCTGACTCCTGGGGAGATCCTCATGTCAGAGTCCCAGGAACGCATGATGGCCGTGGTCACCCCGCAGAACGCTGAGGCCTTCGAAGCCGTGATGAGCAAATGGGACGTCGAGTATTCCTGGCTCGGCGAGGTCACCGGCACCGGACGGCTGATCATCGAGTGGGACGGCGAGACCATTGTGGACGTCGACCCCCGCACCGTGGCCCATGACGGGCCGGTCTACGAGCGTCCCTACCACCGGCCGGCCTGGCAGGACGACCTGCAGGCCGACTCCTTCCGCGCCTCCGAGGAAGGTCAGCACCTGCCCTCCACCGCTGAGGAGCTGGGCGGGGCCGTCGTCGAACTCATGTCGAGCCCGAATATGGCGGATAAGTCCTGGATCACCGACCAGTACGACCGGTTCGTCGGCGGCAACACCGCGCTGTCGGCACCTGATGACTCCGGTGTGATCCGTGTGGATGAGGAGACCGGACTCGGTGTGGGCCTGGCCACCGACTGCAACGCCCGCTACGCCTACCTGGATCCCTACGCCGGTGCCCAGCTTGCCCTGGCTGAGGCCTACCGGAATGTGGCCACCGCCGGAGCGGTGCCGATGGCGGTCAGCGACTGTCTGAACTTCGGCTCCCCGGAGGACCCGGAGATCATGTGGCAGTTCGCCGAGGCCATCCGTGGTCTGGCAGACGGCTGCCAGACCCTAGGGATCCCGGTCACCGGCGGGAATGTGAGTCTCTACAACCAGACCGCCGGCCGGGCCATCCATCCCACTCCGGTGGTCGGGGTGCTGGGCAGGTTCGACGACGTCGCCCGCCGCACTCCCTCCGGCTTCCAGCGGTGGGCCGACGGGCAGGCGATCTACCTGCTGGGCACCACACGCGATGAACTGGACGGCTCAGAGTTCGCCCGGCTGCGCGGACACCTGGGGGGCCATCCGCCGCAGGTGGACCTGGCTGCGGAGAAGACCCTGGGCGAGATCCTGATCAACGCCTCCCGGGACGGCATGATCGACGCCGCCCACGACCTCTCCGAGGGCGGGCTGGTTGCCGGGCTGGCGGAGATGAGCCTGCGTTTCGGCGTCGGCTCCCGGATATCGGTGGATGCGCTGTGCGAGCGCGACGGCGTGGATGTCTTCACCGCCCTGTTCAGCGAGTCTCAGGCCCGTGCGCTGGTGGCGCTGCCGCGTTCGGAGGAGCTGCGGTTCACCGATATGACCACCGCCCGGGGCTTCCCCGCCCTGCGGCTGGGGGTGGTGGATGCGGTCTCCGGCGGCATCGAGGTGGCCGGAGACTTCGACGGCGGAAGCTTCGGCATCGGCCTGGACGAGCTCAAGGAAGCCTGGAGCGCAACGATCCCCGCCCGCTTCGGCGCTGGTTCCGCCGGCGGGGAGACCCCGCTCGGCTCTCGGCCAGCTGACGCTGGCCATCACGCCTAAAGACGCTGGTTCCGGTCTGAACCCCGGAGGCCGGCACTTGTCGTAGGGCTTTCGGCTTTGCGTAGCTCTATAGCCCTACGACAAGTCGAAAGCCCTACGAAAATTGAGGCTATTCCCCGTACCAGCCCTAGAACGCCCGTATTCAACGCGTCCTCGAAGAAGACCTCCCACAGCTCGAATCGTTCGACTTCGACGCCGCTGTTGAAGCCGGGGAGTATCACCGGCTCGGTGTTGAAACCGTCATCGCCGACGTTCGCACCGCGTGTGGGGACTTGGCTGACTTCGCGACTCTGACGCCTGATGCCACCAGCCATCCATTGGCACCGTCTGACCTACCAGGACGGCCGAGATCTCACCCTGCAGCCAACTGGTGCAGGGCTCGCCGGTAGGCACCCGGGCTGGTTCCTGCTGCAGTACGGAAGTCAGTGGTGAGATGCGCCTGATCGGCATAACCGAGTTCTGCGGCAATCGCGGCGAGATCCTCTTCATCACGGAACGCGATGGCTTGGGCAGCCTGCTGCAGCCGCATACGGCGAGCCACCTGCTTCGGCCCGCTTCCCAATGTCGCGGCCAGCGCACGTTGGATCGTACGGTCGCTCACCCCGAAGCGCGCGGCCAGCGGCCGCCCCGTGCTGGCTGCGGGCCCCGACCGTAGTTCGTCGACGATCCGGTTGGCCAGCAGATGCGTGGGGCGCGGGGGCCTGAGCTGAAGCCGGGCTGCGATGAGCTCATCAGCGGCCTGGGCACGTTCAGCCGGTGATGTCCGATCGGCGATGCCGGTCATGAGGCGATAGAGCTCGCCGTCGAGATGCGGCGTCAGCGGCACTGTGGCGTCCCTGAGCGAGGCAGGGCCCAGGGCGCTGAGCACGGCTAGCCCTGCTGGCCTGAGGCGGATAGCGAAAACCTCACCTGTGCCGACGATCCGGCGATGCCATGCCTGACGGTGCAGCCCGGTGACAACGAGTCCAGCTGGCACCTCTCCCTGTTCAACGGTGAGAGTAACGGCGGGAAAGTCGATGATCGCCTGCTCGATGGCTTCGCCCTCGCCCATATGCCATCGGACATACCAGTACTGGTCCACTACGTCCCGGACAGCAGGCGCTGGCTCGATCCAGTGCGCGTCATAGCGGTTCAGATTGTCCGGATGCAGCACGCCGGTCTGCTCGTCACCCCGGATTGGGCGCTCGGCCTGAGCCTCCATGATGAGCCCTCTGTTTGTCGGATTTCTTCAAGAGTAATAGGACAGAACCCTTGATCATGGTGTGCATGACCACGACGAACTACCGCGAGACTTTCATTCAGGTTGCCGTCGACTGCCCGGTGGAGCAGGCGGAGGTGCCACCGGCTCGGGGGGCATCACAGACGGTGGCGCAGCAGCAGTACGAGTTGATCGGGAATGAACCCTACGCCCACACCTCCGACGATGTACTCTTCGCGGTCCACGCCGCACGCAAAGGACTCACCGAGAATCTCGATGCGGAGCGTGAAGCGCTTTTCGCCAAGCCCCAGGCCTGCCTGCGCTCCTCACCCCTGGCGAAGCGCTACGGCTGGGGCATCCATCACGACGCGCGGAGCCGCGTCGCGCTCATACCGCTGGGCAGTGACGACTACCGCCGGCTCAGCGAGGATGCTTCCATAGCCCAGCTGACCGCCTTACGCTCCAGGCGGGGGTGAGCAGGCGATGAGCAGCTGAGCTGAGCTGCACCTGGTGAGGCATTCGACCGGTCTTCACTTTCCCAATGCCACCGGGGTGGATACGCTCATCTCATGACGTCCTACTGCGCATTGCTGCGGGGCATAGGCCCCGGCAACCCGAACATGCGCAATGACCGGCTGCGGGAGGTCTTCGAGCATCTCGGCTTCGCCGATGTCGCCTCAGTACTCTCCAGCGGCAATATCCTCTTCAGCACCGAAGACGGCACCGCCGCGCCTGAGCTGGAGGACCGCATCCAGTCCGCGCTGCATCATGAGCTGGGCATCGGCGGCGGGACGATCCTGCGCAGCCGGGCTGAGCTCGAGACGCTCGTTGCAAGAGAGCCCTTTGGCGGACTCGGGCACAGCAAGCAGACCTATCTGACGGTCACCTTCCTCAAAGAGCCCCTTGACCCTGCTCCTGCGCCGTTTCCGGTACCCGATACAGACCAGGTGCGGATACAGGGCTACGACGCCGCGACTCGCGCTGTCCTGGCCGTCGTCGACACCACCGGCATCAAGACCCCGGACTACATGTCCTGGCTGGAACGTACCTTCAGCAACGGGATCACTACCAGGACCTGGAACACCGTCACCAAGATCCTGAAGAAACTCCCCGCCGGATAAGCGCAGGCGCCTCAGACACCATCACCCGTCAGGAGCCGGCTTTCAGGTGATCCATCAGGGCAGCGAGGAACCTGTCGGCGTCGTCGTCGCTGGTGTAGGGAGCAATCCCGATGCGCAGTCCGGCCTCATCCTCCACGCCGAGCCGACCGAAGGTCTCATAGGCGTAAAAAGAGCCCGCTGGGGCATGGATACCCTGGGCATGCAGCGTTCGGGAGACCTCCTTCGAGCTCCTGCCGGGGAAGGTGAGGAACAGCGTAGGTGTGCGCTGGGCCGCCCGCGAGTGCACCACCACCTGGTCCCCCAACTCCTCCTGAATTGTGGTCAGAATCCGGTGTGCCAGCTGCTGCTCATGCTGACTAATCATCGCATGGGCGAGCCGCAGACTCTCGCGTCGGCTCCCGGATCCTGAGCCGGCTTCGGCAAGGAAATCTACTGCCGCGGTGGCACCGGCCATCAGCTCATACGGGAGGGTACCCAGCTCGAACCGTTCCGGAACCTGATTCGGAGAGGGCAGGAGCTTATCCGGGATGATGCTCTCCAGCAGGTCAGGGTCGGCCGCGAGCACCGCGCAGTGCGGCCCCAGAAACTTATACGGGGAGCAGACGAAGAAGTCCGCGCCCAGCGCAGAGATGTCGACCAGAGAATGTGCGGTGTAGTGCACCCCGTCCACGTAGACCAGTGCCCCTGCCCGGTGCGCCTGCTCCGCCAAGAACGCCACATCAACAATGGTGCCAATCAGGTTCGAGGCCGCAGTCACCGCCACCAGGCGTGTGCGCGCATTGATGAGGGTGTCCGCCTCAGAGAAGTCCAGCCCACCGGTGGACGGGTCCAGGTCGATCCACCTGACCGTGGCCCCGGTCCGCTCGGCGGCCTGCACCCAGGGCCGCACATTGGCGTCGTGGTCCAGCCGGGTGACCACCACCTCATCTCCAACACCCCAGGTTCTGGACAGGTGCCGGGAGAAGTCATAGGTGAGCTGGGTGGCGCTGCGGCCGTAGACCACTCCGCGGGGGTCGGCACCCAGCAGGTCGGCGTAGGCGCGGCGGAACTGCCCCACAGCATTCTCCGCGTTGAGCTCAGAGACTGACTGAAGACCCCTGTTGGACAGAGGCCCCGTCAGTGTGGCGGCCACGGCTTCGCCCACCGGCCGCGGGCTCTGGGTGCCTCCGGGTGCGTCCAGGAACACGACTCCGGACTCCAGGGAGGGGAAGCAGCCGCGGAAGCTCTCCAGGTCGAACACGCTCATGGGCCGCGGCGCTCAGTTCACCCCGTAGGCCAGCAGCCCGTGTGCCCAGTCTTCGATGGCCGGCCAGTCGCGGAAGTCCGCGTCGCTGGGCGCCTTGGCGACTTTGAGCTGGAGCTTCTCGAAGAAGCTGAGCTTTTCGGCATCCATGGCACCGCGGAAGTAGACGAGGTCGCGGTGCGGGAACCGCCGCAGAGTCGCCACCAGCTTCTCATTCAGGCTCGGCCCGCCGCCCACGGCGAAGAGGAACAGCGGCTTTCCTGCGAGTTCCGTCCTATGCGCCTCCAAAAACAGTGTGGCCTCGCCCAGCAGCTTCTGCCGGTACACCGGGATGCCCATCACCACATTCGTGGTCTCATACAGCCACTGCCCGGCCTCCCCCACCTCTTTGACATGTGCCTTGACCCCACGGGCAGACAATGTCGAGGCGATGCGCTCGCCGATCTCAGCAGTGGAGCCATGCTTGCTCGCCACAACGACCATGGTGGTCATAGGTTCACGCGCCTTTCGCCTGGGTGCAGAGCTATGTCTACGAGCCTATCCAATTCTGACGCCGTTCGTGCTCATGGACTCCCGGCCGTCACGATGGTGTCTGCGGATACCTCCTGAGGATGATGTCCCCCGCAGGATGCCGCAGATAGAGTGCAGTGCGGAAATGGTTCATCAGGGCTCACACACATTAGGGGGATCGGAACACATGCTGGAACTTCATGACATGTGCCGGTCGTTCTCCGGCAAGCAGGTGCTCCACGACGTCAGCTTCACCGCTGACCGGGGCCAGCTGACCGGGTTCGTCGGCGGCAACGGTGCTGGCAAGACCACGACGATGCGGATCATCCTGGGCGTGCTCGCCGCCGACTCGGGCACCATTGTTCTGGACGGGTCGCCGCTGACCAGCACCTCCAGGTCACGCTTCGGGTATATGCCCGCCGAGCGCGGCCTGTACCCGAAGATGAAGATCGCCGAGCAGATCACCTATCTGACCCGGCTGCACGGCTTCTCCAAGGATGAGGCCATCTCCCGCGCGGAAAGACTCCTGGAGAGCCTGGGGCTGGCCGACCGGATGAAGGACCCCCTGGAGACCCTGTCCACCGGCAACCAGCAACGGGTGCAGATCGCCGCCGCACTAGTCCACGACCCGGATGTGCTGATCCTGGACGAGCCGTTCTCCGGTCTCGATCCCTTGGCGGTCGACCAGATCCTCGCAGTACTGACCGAACGCGCCGAGGCCGGCTCTGTGGTGCTGTTCAGCTCACATCAGCTCGATGTGGTGGAGCGGCTCTGCAACGATCTGGTGATCATCGGTGACGGCAGAATCCTAGACTCAGGAGACCGCGAGGACCTGCGGCGCCGCCACGGAACCCTGCGTTACGAACTCACCTCAGAGACCGACCTGACCTGGGTCAGGAGCCGTCCGGGTGTGGAGGTCGATGAAGCGGCTCCAGCCAAAGTCCTCTTCCGGGCCGAACCTCCCGCGGCTCAATCATTGCTGGCCGAGGCCGTGCAGCGGGGCACCGTGCAGAGCTTCAGACCGGTGCTTCCGAATCTCAGTGAGATTTTCCGAGAGTTCACCGCCGACAAGACCCAGCAGGAGAGTCCAGTATGAGTGCTGCGAACCAGACGTCCGCCCCGACCAGCCCGCTGGGCACCGCTGCGGCCACACGGCTGGTCGCCGAACGCGAAGTCAGCACACAGGTGAAGTCCAAGTCCTTCATCATCTCGACTCTGGTCACCGTGGTGATCATCGTCGGCGGCATCATCGCTCTGGACTTCTTCACCGGCAACGACGATGATCAGTTCACCGCGGCCACAGTCGATGTCGTCACCGAGGGCCAAGCCCACCTGGAGACCGCTGGCTTTGATGTATCCGACACCTCTTCTATCCAGGAGGCAGAGGAGCTGCTGCGCGAGGGCGAAGTCGATGTGATCGTCACTGCAGATCCCGACTCCCCCTTGGGTCTGCAGCTGATCGGTTTGGACAGCATCCCCATGGAAGAGGCCCAGCTGCTCTCGGTGATGCCCACTATGGACGTCCTGGACGGCGATGCAGCAGACGAGGGGCTGCGCTACATCGCCGCCATGGGCTTTGGCCTGGTGTTCATGATCGTGGCCATGGGCTCCGGCATGATGATTCTGCAGAACACCATTATGGAAAAGCAGAACAGGATCGTGGAGATTCTGCTGTCGGCCATCTCGGCACGGGCTCTGCTGGCAGGCAAAATCGTCGGCAATTCCATTGTCGCGCTCGGTCAGGCGGTGGTGATGGCGGCCTCGGCTGCACTGGGCCTGGCAGTCACCGGGCAGCTGGACTATTTGGAGATGCTGTCCTGGCCGATGCTGTGGTTCGTGGTGTTCTTCATCCCTGGCTTTGTTCTGGTGGCCTCTGTGTTCGCGGCCTCGGCCTCGCTGGTCTCACGCCAGGAGGACTCCGGAAGTGTGATGACTCCGGCGATGATGATGGTGATGCTGCCGTACTTCGTGGTGATCTTCATGCTCAACAACGACCTGGTGATCACCATCGCCTCCTATGTGCCCTTTAGCGCTCCGGTGGCGATGTCCCTGCGGCTCTTCGACGGCGACGTCGCCTGGTTCGAGCCGGTGGTCTCCATGGGCATCCTGCTGCTGACCACCGCCCTGGTGATGGCTCTGGCGGCGAAGATCTACAGCCGCTCGCTGTTGCAGATGGGCCAACGCGTCAGACTCTCCGCAGCCCTGAAGTCCTCGGGCTGAAACAGGGCACGTTCCAGCACTACTGCTTGACATCTCTGTTCGCCGAGTTTTACATTTAAGCAATCACCTAATTAAGGAGATTGTTTAATGAGGGCGGACGACCGACTGAGCCGAGTGTTCGCCGCGCTCGCAGATCAGACCCGGCGGGAGATCCTGGCACAGCTGTCCCAGGGCTCCGCCAGCGTCGGCGAGGTGGCCTCGAGGTTTGACATGAGCGCCCCTGCGGTCTCCCAGCATCTCAAGGTGCTCGAACGCGCCGGGCTCATCACCCGCACCGTGCAGGCACAGTGGCGGACACTGTCTATGCGAGCTGAACCTCTCGACGAGGCCTCAGCCTGGATGGAGGAGCAGCGCCGCACATGGAACCTGCACCTCGACGCCCTTGATGAGCACCTCGGAAGCATGAAAAAGGACATATCGAACCCACAAGACTCCAAGGAGACAAAACCATGAGCGCCTCAGATGCAACAACCCCGGAGTTCACGATCACCCGAGTCTTCGACGCCCCGCGTGGATTGGTGTGGCGGGCGTGGACTAAGGAGGCCGAACTCGCCCAGTGGCTGCGCCCCTTCGGCGTCACCACCGATTCGGTGTCCTTCGACGTGCGTGTCGGCGGCCACTACACCTACACCATGACCAACGACGAGACCGGAGAGAAGTTCCCCACCGGCGGTGTCTTCCTCGAGGTGGAGCCTCTCAGCCGCTTGGTCTTCACCTGGGGAGAGCCTGGTGCCCCAGTCGAGGCCGCGCCGGTCATCACGCTGACCTTCACCGCACAGGGCGAACGCACTGAACTCGTATTCCATCTGCGCGGATACGACGGCGCACCGGGCGATGGCTTCGTCTACGACGGCTGGGATGAGGCGCTGACGAACTTCAGCCGGCACCTGGTGGTGAATCGCTGAGCTGAGAGACCCAGCGCACGGTCTATCTGTTCTCAGATGACAGAGCACAGACTCAGCACAGGGCAAGAGCCTTGAGATTCTCGGCACCCTGCTGGGCCGCCAGATGCCGGAGAATCATATATGCACAGGGCCCTGCCAGCGCCAGGTAGATCAGAACGCGGAGCCCCAGGTTTCCCTGTGAGGCCCATACGTCGGCCAGAAAGGCCAGAGTGACTGCGCTGAGGAATGAGGTCCAGAAGGGTGGGAAGCGACGTGGCCGCTGGTCCTCATTCTCCACCTGTTACTTCACCCCGCGCAGATCGAGGTTAAGCGCCGTGTCCCCACCCGGGTCGAGAACCACCGGGATCCCCCAGTCCTGCTGGTAGAGGTGGCAGGCCGCGTGCATGGGGATGTCCTCACCGGGGGCACCGTCGCAGGCCGCTGCCCGTGCGGTGATGTGCAGAACCCCCTCAGAGATGTCAGGGTTCAGGGTCAGGGTCCGGTTCAGCCCCTCAGTGGTGCCTGCGCCGCCGGAGATGAGCTCCGGCGGGGTGGAGCTGACCTGCAGCTGGGTGGGGTCGCCCCAGCGGTCGTCCAGCTTCTGATCGGTGGGGGCGGAGAAGCTGACGCTGAGTCCGAACTCACCCGGGGCCACCGGGGTGCGCGGCCGCTGAGTCTGGGTCGCTCCCTCGTCGACGGTGAGGAACTCCTCAGGCACCGCGATGCGCACCAGCTGGTGGGCATTGGTCTCCACTACCAGCAGGGACTCGCCGCCGTCGATGTCACCGCCCAGCAGCACATCTGAGGGCTCCTTGAGCCCACGGGCCACGGTGGAGACCCCGGCCGGGACCAGGCTGCCGTCGGCAGCGGTGTGCTCGGCCCGGTACCGGCGGATGGCCCCGTTATAGGTATCGGCCACCAGCACGGAGCCGTCCGGCAGGGCGGTCACGCCCAGCGGGTGCTGCAGCCTGGCCTGCCCCGGGTCACCGTCGCGGAACCCGAAGTCGTAGAGCCCTTCGCCGATGACAGTCTCCACCGCCGGGGCCTCAGCACTCTGCGAGGTGCGCAGTACGCGCAGCGAGGAGGTCTCGGAGTCGGCGATCCAGATGTCACCAGCTGCGTCCTGGGCCAGCCCCGAGCTCTGGGCGTACCAGGCCTCACCGGGTGCCCCGTCGACCAGTCCTTCGATGCCGGTGCCGGAGTAGACCGCCAGCTCGCCGGTGGCCGGGTCGAAGCTGAAAATCTGATGGCTTCCGGCCATCGCGACCACGACCCCGCCCACCGTCTCCGACCAGAGCACATCCCAGGGTGAGGACAGCGAGACCTCCAGCGGGTCGGTGCCCAGACTACCTACCACCACCGCACCTTCACGGGTGCGCTCGGCGTCCAGCAGGCGCTGCACCCCGTTGCCGGCCAGAGTCGTCACCTCGCCGGTGGTGATGTTGATGCCGCGCAGCCGGTGGTTGACGGTGTCGGCGACGACGATGTCATAGCCCACCTGCTCTGCCAGCTCTGCCGGCAGGAGAGTCAGCCCCTGAGGTTCGTTGAACTGTGCTGATCCCGCGCCCCCATCGGCATAGCCCTTCTCGCCGGTACCCCAGGCCTGGAGCACTGTCTCCAGATCTGCGGCGAGCTGGACGATCCGGTGATGGCCGGTGTCGGCCACCAAGAAGGTGCCGACGGCCGCGTCGCTCCCCAGGGGACGGCTCACTGACACTGCCTTGCCGGGGAAGCGCAAGGTCCGGCTGACCGGCTCGGGGGCCACATAGGGACCGTCGCCCCGGTGCAGGGTGCCCTTGGCCCCGTGCTCGGCGACCAGCTCCTCCACCAGCGAGCTCAGCCCGGCCACATGCCCCTCTCCGGAGAGACTGGCGGCGATGTAACCCTCCGGGTCGATGACCACCAGAGTGGGCCAGGCCCGGGCGGAATAGGCCTGCCAGGTGATCAGCTCCGGGTCGTCGAGCACCGGATGCTCGATCTCGTAGCGTTCGACCGCAGCGGCGATCGCCTCCGGATCGGCCTCATGCTCGAACTTGGGTGAGTGGACCCCCACAGTGACCAGCACATCGGCGTACTGCTCCTCCAGCGGGCGGAGCTCGTCGAGCACATGCAGGCAGTTGATGCAGCAGAAGGTCCAGAAGTCCAGGATGACGATCTTCCCGCGCAGCTGCTGCAGACTCAGCTGCTCGCCTCCGGTGTTGAGCCAATTGCGGCCCAGCAGCTCCGAGGCGCGCACTCGCGAGCTGCGCTGAATCGTCTCAGTCATCGATGGGCTCCTCCTGGCGGGCTGGCGGCGCGCTCTGGCGGCCGCGGACGTCGTCGTGATCTTCTTGCGTCAACCAGGCTCAGCCTAAATCTGTTCCGGGCCCGCCTGCTGTGTGTATGACCCCGTGTGACCTGCGCCTGAACCTCACCTGGGCGGCTTTCCCCGTTCGGCCATCTGCTCGAACATCTGATTGTAGGCCTCCAGCTCGGCGTCGCCGGTGCGGTCGGCCTCGCGGTCCAGCCGCTTCATCTCCCGCTTGTCATCTGTGGCCCATTGGATACAGACGATCACCCCCAGCAGCACTGCGGGAATCTCACCGAGCCCCCACATCAGCTCCCCGCCGGTGTGCTGGTCATCGATGGCCGGGAACCAGCCGTGACCCATATTGCCGAACCAGTCGGGCTGGATCAGCTGCTCAGCCGACATCAGGGCCACCGCGAAGAACGCGTGGAAGACCATGGTGGCCAGCAGGATGATCACCCGCAGGAAATGCGGCGGGCGGTTCGGCAGCGGGTCACGGCCAATGAGCACCAGGGCAAAGATGTAGCCGGTGAGCAGGAAGTGCACCGTCATGAAGATATGTCCCAGGTGGTACTCCAGCGCCCAGCCGAAGACCGGTGTGTAGTAGAACAGCAGGATCGAGCCGGCGAAGTTCGCCGCGGCGACGATCGGGTGGGTGACGATCTTGGACCAGGTCGAATGCACCAGCCAGAGGATCCATTCGCGCGCTCCGCGGGTGCCGTCGCTCCGGACCGGCAGTGAGCGCATAGCCAGAGTCACCGGAGAGCCCAGAACCAAGAAGATGGGTGCGACCATGGTCAGGGTCATGTGCTGGATCATATGTCCGGAGAAGGTCACCATTCCGTAGACGGCGGGACCGCCGGAGGTAATCCAGAACAGCACCCCCAGCCCGAAGATCCAGGAGACGGCGCGCATGATCGGCCAGCTGATCCCGCGGCGGCGGACCTGAATCACCGCACGGAGGTACCACAGCCCCAGGAACAGGACCACAGCCACCCAGAGCCAGTCGAAGCGCCAGAGGGTGAAGAAGTGGGCCAGACCCGGCTCCGGCGGCAGGTCGTAACCGGTGAGCATCCGTGCGGCATTCGCATCAGACGAGTGATGTTCCGGTACCGGGGGCGGGGTGCGGCCCAGCACGGCGCTGATCCCGATCACCGTGGTCATGATGGCGACCTCGACCAGGATCAGCTGCCAGAGCACCCGCGTGGTGGAGAGGGAGGATGAGGCGGTCATCCGCGGGATCAGCCAGCTGCGGTGAGCGAAGCCGATGGCTGCCAGAGTCAGGGTGCCTGCGGTTTTCGCCACCAGCATCAGACCGTAGTCTGTGCCGAACAGGTCACCGGGGCTGCCGATCCGCAGGTCCGCATTGATCAGGCCGGAGGCCGCCACCGTGACCAGCGCCAGACCGGCCAGGACCGAGTAACGACGCAGCAGGGTGCCGAGAATCTCAGGTCCGCCCTGGTCCCGGGCTGTGAGCGTCCGGGCGGTGCGTGCGATCTCCGGGGACAGCAGGGCCAGTACGATGAGTCCTCCGACCCAGATCACTACGCCCAGCAGATGCAGGCCCAGCGAGTTCACCGCGGCCATGTGGTCATCTCCGGAGGCCGAATGGCCCACCATGGCCATGGGGACGATGGCACACAGCCCCAGGATCCCGATGAAACCTATTCCGGCCGGATGCCGGACTGCTGCCAGCAGGGTGGCGCAGACCGCGGCGATGAGGACCACCGCCAGCCACGCCTGCCCGGTGGGGATGTTCAGCGCATAGTCGAAGAAGCCCTCAGAGAAACTGGGGTCCGCCGAGACCGGAAGGCCGGCAAGTGAGGAGAACGTGAGCACCAGCACCGCGATCGCCGCCACCGTCCAGACCACGGATGCTGCCATGGCGATCTGCAGGGTTCGGCAGTAGAGAGGATGCTCCTCGCCGGAACTGCGGTCCTGCCTGTTGCGGGGGCCGCTGCGGAAGGGCACGGCCACCGCGGCCAGAATCGCCGCGCCGATGGCGGTGGCCATCGCGATGTGGTGGATATAACGGGCCGCGGGAAGCCCCCACCTGGTGAGCGCACCGGGATCGGAGATGGCTCCTGACTGACCAACACCGGTCAGCACTCCGGCAATGATCAGGGCAAGAAGGCCCACCGTCAGCACCACGGCGGTGATCGGAAGCGGTGCGGCCCATGGGCCGCTGGCGGAGCCCCTGCTGCCGGTGCCGGTCTTCGCCGCGCTGGAGCTGTCAGTTCTGATCGTGGTCATCCTGCGGATCGTCGTCGCTGCGCCACTGCTCGGACTGTTTGAGCTTCTTCCACATGAGAACCAGCACCACTGCCACCACGGCAAAGGCACCGGCGGCGAAGACAAGGGGTGCCCAGCCCGGAGCATCGACCTGAAGGTCAGACGCTGCGAGCAGCTGCTGGATCAGGACCGAGGACATAAGAGAATTCTACAATGCGTCGAAATAGACGACGGTCCCCGCCTCTTGTGAAGAGGCGGGGACCGTTTTCGTGGCCTGAAAGCGCATCGCGCTGCTCAGGCAGTGCTCACTTGCCCGAGGCAGCAGCCTTCAGCTTGGAGCCAGCGGACAGCTTCACGGAGTAGCCGGCCGGAATCTGGATGGTCTCACCGGTCTGCGGGTTGCGGCCGGTGCGGGCGGCACGCTCGGTGCGCTCCACAGAGAGCCAACCAGGAATGGAGACCTTCTCGCCCTTGGAAACCTGCTCGGTGAAGACCTCGAAGACGGAATCGAGCACGCCGTTGACGGCTGCCTGGGAATTGCCGGACTTCTCTGCGACTGCTGCGACGAGTTCGCTGCGGTTCAGTGCCATGTGTTTGTCCTCCTGGACTGATTCATCTGTTGTCCCAGCGGGCCGAACTTCCGCATGATTCCGCGGATCAGCGGCCGTTCTGGGCTTCCAGTCTGGCAACTTACCACGCAGAAACGTCGAACTCCGTGCGAAACGTCAGTTTTGGGCGTGTTTCCAGGACTTTTCCCTCTGAGCGTACTGAAATACCGGGGCCGCAGAGCGTCCCAGCCACCATCCTGCCCGGCCTCGCCGTCTTGATCCCGCGCGGACTTGCACCCTCAGATTGCCATTTTCCGGCCAGATCAGGCAGGTTCTGGCAATCTCACTGTGCAGATGCAGCTCTTGTTGCTCGCACAGGCGAAAGGCTGCGCACAAAAAAGTGGGGCCTCCCAAGAAGGGAGCCCCCACTTTTAGCGAAGATCAGTGGACCAATCGGGTCACCAAGAGGACTTGGTGATTCCTGGCAGTTCGCCGCGGTGGGCCATATCGCGGAAGCGGATACGGGAGATACCGAACTTCTGGAAAGTCCCGCGCGGGCGGCCGTCGATCGAGTCGCGGTTGCGCACGCGCACCGGGGAGGCGTCGCGGGGAAGCTTCTGCAGGCCCACCCGAGCAGCCTCGCGGTCCTCATCTGAGGCTCCTGCGTCGATGAGGGTCTTCTTCAGCTGGGCGCGCTTCTCGGCATAGCGATCAACGATGACCTTGCGCTGCTCGTTCTTTGCGATCTTGGACTTCTTAGCCATGATCAGCGCTCCTCTCGGAAGTCGACGTGCTGACGGACGACCGGATCGTACTTCTTCAGCACGATGCGGTCAGGGTTGTTGCGGCGGTTCTTGCGGGTCACATAGGTGAAGCCCGTCCCGGCAGTCGACTTCAGCTTGATGATGGGACGTACGTCCTTGTCCTTGGCCACTAGAGCTTCTCACCTCGCTTCAGCAGATCAGCGACGACCGCGTCAATGCCGCGTACATCGATAGTCTTGATGCCCTTGACGGACAGGTTCAGTGTCACTTTGCGGCCCAGGGAAGGAACCCAGTAGGTCTTCTTCTGGATGTTCGGGTCGAACCGGCGCTTGGTGCGGCGGTGCGAGTGCGAGATCTGGTGGCCGAACTGCGGCCCCACTCCCGTCACCTGGCAACGTGCTGCCATGATCACTCCTCTTGAGTTTCAGTACATAGATGCGGTTAAAGGCCCGCAGGCGCGGACCATTTCACTGACACCGGTACGAGGACGACCAGGCTGGGTGAGATCCAACCGAAGTTGCCTACGGACACGCGGAGACCGCGTGGACGGTGCAAAGTTTTGGCGGCGCTTGAGCTGTTTTCCGGCGCCGAACCCATAAACAGGCACAGCACAGCCAAGCAGACGAAAGACAACTATAGCCGGAGCAACGACGATGACGCAAAGTCAGGATACTCCCCTCCATAGCTGATCCCACACACCTCAACCATGGTGTCAAGGTGCGCAGTGTCCAGCCTCAGAAGCTGAGTTTCGTCACGATCGGGCTGCTCAACAGGATCGGCGTCACGCATGGACGCACCCTGAGCACCGTGCTCATGCACCGTTCCCTGTGAGCCCAACCGGTGATTTCCAGGAGTCGGCGGGAGGCGTCATCGATAGTGCACTGCCAGGGAAAGAACAGCTCGCGGTGGCTTACTGGCTGTAGGCCTCGGACAGAGAGCGCGGATCCACCGGCCCTGGGTTCTCCACCCCGAGTGAACGCGCCAATTCCTCGACCCTCCCCTTGATGTCATCGCGGATCCGCCGCACGGCAGCCAGATCCTTTCCGGCGGGATCCTCCAGTGTCCAATCCTCATAGCGCTTGCCGGGATAGTAGGGACAGTCATCCCCGCAGCCCATGGTGATGACCGCGTCGGACTCCTGAAGCATGTCTGCTGAGAGCTCGTTGGTGCTGCGCCCGGTGATGTCGATGCCGAGCTCGGCCATGGCCTCGGCGGCAACGGGATTGATCTGATCGGCCGGCTGGGTGCCGCCGGAGTAAACCTGGACGTGGTCGCCGCCGAGTTCGCGCAGGAACGCGGCGGCCATCTGCGAGCGCCCAGCGTTGTGCACGCAGACGAAGGTCACAGTGGGCAGGTGAGGCTGCTGTGCGGTGTCGGCTGGGGGGATCATGGCGTTCTCCTGAGGTAGGCGTCGGGGGTGGAACTCTTGGCGACAGGGCGGACAGATTGAGTCTGCGGCGGCACTGCGGTCTGGGGGAAGAAGCGGCGGGCCCAGAGGGCCACGTAGACTAGTCCCACCAAGACGGGGACTTCGATGAGCGGGCCGACCACTCCCGCCAGAGCCTGGCCGCTGGCAGCACCGAACGTGGCGATGGACACCGCGATGGCCAGCTCGAAGTTATTGCCCGCTGCGGTGAAGCTCAGCGTGGTGGAGCGTTCGTAGCCCAGCCGCAGCAGCCAGCCGATCAGCATGGAGGCACCGAAGGTCACCACGAAGTAGATCAGCAGAGGCACCGCGATCCGGGCGACGTCGAAGGGACTGCTCAGCACCTGCTGGCCCTGTAGCGCGAAGAGCAGCACGATGGTGAACAGCAGCCCGTAGAGCGCCCAAGGCCCGATCCTGGGAAGCAGTCTCGACTCGTAGGCAGCCCTGCCCATTCGGGCTTCGCCGACAGTGCGGGTGATCAAGCCGGCAGCCAGCGGGATACCCAGGAACACCAGCACCGAGACCGTGATCGCCCAGACGGAGAACTCCGCGGAAGTGGTCTCCAGGCCGAGCCAGCCCGGCAGCAGCTGCAGGTAGAACCAGCCCAGCACCCCGAACATGAAGACTTGGAAGACGGAGTTGACCGCCACCAGCACCGCGGCGGCCTCCCGGTCCCCGCAGGCTAAGTCGTTCCAGATCAGCACCATGGCGATGCACCGGGCGAGCCCCACGATGATCAGTCCGGTGCGGTACTCCGGCAGATCCGGCAGGAAGAGCCAGGCCAGAGCAAACATGAACGCCGGGGCCAGCAGCCAGTTGATGACCAGGGAGGTGACCAGCAGCTTCTTGTCACTGACCACCTGTCCGGTCTCGTTGTAGCGGACCTTGGCCAACACCGGGTACATCATGACCAGCAGTCCGATGGCGATCGGTACCGAGACCCCGGCAATCTCCACCGCGTGCAGCACCTGGCTCACGCCGGGGGCGACGACGGCGATCAATAGTCCCAGCCCCATCGCGCCCAGGATCCAGACCGGCAGAAACCTGTCCAGCACGGAAAGTCGCTTCAGCACCACACCGGCATCCGATGGGGGCAAATCAGGGCGATGGGTCACGGGCACCTCAGAGGTTGGTAGCGGACTGCCTTAAGCATCGACAAACTTCGATATGCTGAGTATCGTCAAATATATCGATAGTTGTCAATCTATTGAGCGTTCCACAGAAAGGCGCCCATGACTGAGACGGCCACGCCCCCGACAACCTGCTGCTCGCCACCACCTGCACAGACCTCATTGGACGACGACACCGCGGTGGAGCTGGCTACCCGGTTCAAGGCCCTCGGCGACCCGAACCGCCTGCTGCTGCTGGCCACCATCGCTGCCGGCGATACCTCCGAGGCATGCGTCTGCGACCTCACCGAACCGCTGGGCCTGGGCCAGCCGACTGTCTCGCATCACCTGAAGATCTTGGTAGACGCGGGTTTCCTCACCAGGGAGAAGCGCGGCACCTGGTCCTACTACTCGGTGGTCCCGGGCACGCTCAAGAACTTGTGCCAGAGCCTCTGCGCCGAATCTGCCCTCGGCGGCATGATGGACTCCGGCGCCTCCGCACAGAAGGAGGCCTGCTGCTGATGACCGGAGTGCTCTTCGTGTGCGTGAAGAACCGGGGTAAGTCGCAGATGGCAGCCGGCCTGTTCGAGAGGGAGCTCGCAGAGGCGGGGAGGCCCGACGCCGTCCGGGTGAGTTCGGCGGGGACCCAGGCAGGCACCACCATCAACGCGCTCTCCGCCGAGGTGCTTGCCGAGCTAGGAGTGAATATCTCTGGCCGAAGGCCGACCCAGCTCACCGAGGAGGCGATGCGGGACGCCGGGCTCGTCGTCGTGCTGGGTGCGGAGGCGCAGGTGCCAGACGTTTATGGCGTGACCGTCGAACGCTGGGAGACCGACGAGCCCTCGCTGCGCGGCATTGACGGCCGCGAACGCATGGAGCTGGTCCGCGACGATATCCACGCCCGGGTCAGGGAGCTCGCCGCCCGCATAGCCGGCTAAGCCGGGGGCAGAGGCGCAGGCAATTGGTCCCATGATCTTCCACCATCCCGCACCGGGTGAACAGGCACCCTGTGAAGGACCTGCTGGCGGGTTTCAGTCCTGGTGCGAGCGGGCGAAGGTGAGCTTCTCGCCGCGAGCCCCGTCCATCCAGATGGACTGACAGGCCTGGGCCAGCTCATCCAGTCCCTCCACGATGGTGGCGAAGACATTGCCTGGCACCCAGCCCTGATCACCGTTGATCAGCAGATTGTTCCGCCCGTAGAACACCGCCAGATCGATGATCGCTTTGGCGCCGGCCGGCTCGGGAGCCCGCACATCAGCTTCCTGCTCGTAGCCGTAGGCGGGATTGCCCAGATCATCGGAGTCGAAGGAGAAGTAGCAGACGTCCCCGGGGATCGGAGTCACCGTGGTGTTCTCCTTGCCAGGTTCAACCGAGGCGAAGGCGGGCACCAGGTGATAGATCTCATTGCGCGCGTACTTGCCGTGATAGACCTGCCCAGACTGCGGCAGGGCCTCCCAGACGGCGGCGCAGGTGCGCGGGGCGGCGTCGTCGAGCAGTACGGCCAGGGCGGTGACCCCGCGCTTCTCCAGCGTGATGGTGAGGTACCGTGCCACTGACACCGCCGTTCTCAGCCCGCCGCCGAGGCGGCGTGGGGCGGCACGGGCCGGGCGAAGGCCTCTCCAGAGGCTTTTTCATAGGCACGGGCCGCGCGCAGCACCAGCTGGTCCTGAGTACGGGCACCTACGAACTGCAGTCCCACCGGCAGCCCGTCAGAGGCCACACCACAGGGCACTGAGGCCGCCGGCTGCTGGGTCATATTGAAGGGGTAGGTATAAGGGGTCCAGGAGGTCCACAGGTCCGACTTCCACCCTAGAGGCGCCTGGCGGGTGCAGTCGAACGCCGTGATCGGCATGGTGGGGGTGACCAGCAGGTCGTACTTCTCATGGAAGGCGCCCATCAGCACCCCAAGGTCCATGCGCACCGCAGTGGCCTCCAGGAAATCCAGCGCTGTGGAGTCGGCATACTGCTCGATGCCGGCTCTGAGATCAGGGTCCACTTTGCTGAGCGCATCTGGGCCGTAGGCAGCCACCACTTTCGCTGCGCCGGTGAACCAGAGCACGTGGAAGGGCTCCACCGGGTCCTCGAACCCCGGGTCGACCTCCTCGATGACGGCACCGGCAGCCTCCAGGACCTTCACCGCCTCACGCACCAGGCGCTCCACCTCGGGGGCATTCTCGCCGAATCCGAGTGTCGGGGAGAACGCGATGCGCAGTCCCTCCACGCCATCCTCGAGCCCAGCACTGTACGAACCACTGGGCGTGGGCAGCGCATGCCAGTCCCGGGAGTCGAAGCCGGTGATGACGTCCATCAGCATCGCCGCGTCCTTCACCGTACGGGTCATCGGGCCTGCGTGAGCCAAAGTGCCGAAGGGGGAGGCCGGGAACATCGGCACTGTGCCGAAGGTCGGCTTCAGCGCAAAGGTACCGGTGAAGGAAGCAGGGATGCGCACTGATCCGCCCGCATCAGTACCCACTGACCACGCCCCCATCCCGGCACCGACTGCCGCGGAAGAGCCTCCCGAGGATCCACCGGCGGTGGTGGCCGGGTTCCAGGGGTTGCTGGTCGGCCCGTAGCGGATGCTGTCGGTGGTGCCCTTCCAGGCGAATTCGGGGGTGGTGACCTTGCCCAGCAGCACTGCACCGGTCCCACGCAGCCGGGCTACACAGGGAGCGTCAGCGTCCCACGGCCCAGCGTCATCGATCAGGGTGGAACCGCGCAGAGTGGGCCACCCCTTGGTGATGAAGATATCCTTGATCGAGGTCGGGACACCATCGCCGATGCCCAGGGTCTCTCCTGATTTCCAGCGGGCGGCCGATTCCTCGGCTGAGGCGAGGGCTGACTCCCGGTCCACCAGCACAAAGGCGTTGAGGTCGCCGTCGCGCTCCTCGATCCGGTCCAGGGCCGCCTCGGCGGCATCCACGGGAGTGAACTCCCCGGCGGCGTAGCCCTCCACCAGCTCTGCAGCAGTCAGATCCGCGAGATCTGTCGGCGTGGTCTCCATGGGTCAGTTCCTCCCTCACTCCGTATTGCGTGGACGTATCTTTATGGTGTTGATCGGCTGTCAGAGCCTCAGTCAGAACTATAGGGCCACGCCCATCATGTGGAGGGCCGGGGCACATATCCCTTGGACTTGTCCACCACGTTGACCAGGCCCTCTCCGTCCAGCCAGCGCTCAGCGTTGCTGAGGAACAGCTCCGCCAGGGTATCCCGCCAGCCGTGCACATCGCCGGACATATGGGCTGCGATCATCACATTGTCCAGACCCCAGAGCGCAGACTCAGCCGGCAGCGGCTCCTGGGCGAACACGTCCAGGGAGGCGAACCCCAACGGCCCCTCCCGCAGGGCCTCGACCAGCGCCTGCTCATCCACTGAGGCGCCGCGGCCAATGTTGATCAGATGCGCCCCGGGCTTCACCGCGGCAAGGGTGACCGGACCGATCAGCCCGGTGGTGGCAGCAGTCAGGGGGGCGGCGTTGACGATGATGTCGAACTCCCCCACGTGCTCCTGCAGGGTTTCGGAGAGCACGACGACGCCGAAGTCCTGGTCCTCGTCCCGCGCGGTGCGGCCTGCCCCGGTCACCTCGATGCCCACTGCCCTGAGCAGCCGGGCGATCTCCCGGCCGATGGCTCCGGTGCCGATCACCAGGGCCTTAGCCCCTTGAACTCGCTTGGTCTCACGGTGGTACCAGGTGGCGGCGGCCTTGTGGCGGTAATTGCCGGCGAAGTCTTTGGCCTCGGCCAGCACAGCCCCCAGCACCCATTCGGCGATGGGCCGGTCGAAGACTCCCTGCGCATTGGTCACCACGACCTCTGAATCACGCAGGTCATCAAAGATCAGGGTGTCTACCCCTGCGGCCGCGACATGGATCCACTTCAGCCGGTCGGCCGCCGGCCATGCCTTCTGCAGCGCCCCGGAGAAGAAGTCCCAGAGGAACAGGGCGTCGGAGCCGGCAATGTCCTCAGCAAGGTGCTCGGCGTCGGTATAGCGGATGTCAGAGCGGTCAGCGATCCTGTCGAGCCCGGGAGGGGTCCGGTGCGGCGAGTCCGGGTCGGAGGGACGAAGCACCGTGATGACCGGACGAGACTCTGACATGGGTGCTACATTAGGAACTCAATCTGCAGATTGTCAACAATCCTGCAGCACATGTTCCCGCCACACGTGAGGGGTCCACTGTGACGCACTTCCACAGCACACATCCCGGCGGCACAGACACTCCGCTGGCAGTGCCAGTGGGCACCGTTGTGCCCTACGACATGGCCCTGGACCGGGAACTTCGGCAGTTCTCGCGGGACCGCTACGGGTTCGAGCAGTTGGACCTGCTGTTCACCCGCACTCCGTTCGAACCGCTGGCGGTGACCGTCGAACAGGCGCGGGAGATCTCCCGGCCCGAGCTGATCACCGCTGCAGTGCGTGCGGTCTCCGCCGCAGCCCCGGCCGGCTATATCTACGGCTGCACCTCAGGCAGCTTCGTGCGCGGACTGGCCGGCGAGCGCCGGTTGACCGAGGCGATCTCCGAAGCAGGCAGGGAAGCGGCTTCGGCCGCCGCGTTCGCCGTGGACACCGCCGGCGCCTATGAGTCGCCCTCCCCCGCGCCCGATCCCTCCCAGCCGCCGGCCGCCCTCACCACCTCCGGGGCGCTGTTGGAGGCTGTCCACGCCCTAGGAGCGCGAAGTGTCGCTGCGGCCACCCCTTACGACCAGGCGGTCGGTGCTCTCTTCGGACGGTTCTTCGCCGAGGCCGAGGTGGAACTGGTGCACACTGCGAATCTGGGGCTCAGCGGCAGGATCTGGACTGTCCCCTGGGAGGACACCTACGAGTTAGTCCGCCGCGCCGACTCCCCTGACGCCGATGCGGTGCTGATCTCCTGCACCAACCTTCCCACCTACGAGGTGCTTGATCAGCTGGAGCAGGACCTCGGCAAACCGGTCATCTCGGCCAATCAGGCCACGGTATGGGCTGCGCTGCGGCAGGCCGGCCGGGAGTACTTCGGCCCTGGCGCAGCGCTGCGCCGAGCATGCCTGGGTGAGAACGCCCGCGGAGCCGGTCCGGACACGGCCTGTGCGGCCGCCCGGTCATTCGACTCCCAAGGAGCAGCACACCCATGAACAACCCCGTCACCGTCGGCATCCTCTACCCCGGCCATGCCGCCGAGGATGACTATCCTGCCTTCGAAGCCGTCCTGGAGGCCCACCGCGCCCCACCCGCTGTCCACCTGCCGGTCAGCATCACCACTATCGGGGTGGATGAGCACACCCCTGAGGCGCTCCTGGAGACCGGCTCCGCTGCCCGGCTCGCCGAGGGCGCCGGCCGACTCCTGCAAGAACAGCCGGTCGACTCGATGATGTGGGCCTGCACCTCCGGGAGCTTCGTCTACGGGTGGGAAGGTGCTCATCAGCAGGCCCAACAGTTGTCAGAGGCATCGGGCCTTCCGGCCTCCTCGACGTCACTGGCCTTCGCGCGCGCCCTGGAGGCTCTCGGCGTCTCCACCGTGGCGGTGGCGGCGTCGTACCCGGAGGAGCTGGCCTCCTATTTCCGTAAGTTCCTGCGGGCAGGCCGGATCGAGGTGGTAGCCTTTGCCGCCCATGGGGTCTTCACCGCCCACGCCGTGGGCCGGATGGGAGGCAAGGAGATCATGACCATGGTCCAGGCGGTGGACGTGCCGGAGGCCGAGGCAGTGCTGGTGCCGGACACTGCCATGCACTCCCTGCTGTGGATCGAATCGCTCGAACAGGCGTTGGGCAAGCCGGTGCTGACCGCCAACCAAGTCACCATCTGGGAGGGCATGCGGACCGCCGGGGTCGCCCAGCCGCAGCTTCCCAGACTGGGCTCGCTGTTCAGCGCCGAGGGCGCCGCCGAAGAAGACACCGCCTAAAATTTGATTGTCAACAATCCCTGAATCGGAGCGTCCATGTCCAGTCCCCAGCCGTTCACACGGGTCAACCGCGAATCCACCGCCGGTCTGATCACCCGTCAGCTCCGTGAGGCGATCATGTACGGCAGGCTGGCTCCCGGGGCCCAGCTCTCCGAGGCTGCCCTGGCGGCCCAGTTCGGGGTGAGCCGGGGGCCGCTGCGTGAGGCCACCCAGCGTCTGGTCCAGGAAGGGCTGGTCCACGCTGAACCCAACCGGGGACTGTTCGTCAAGGAGCTCAACGACCACGAGATCAAGGATCTCTACGCTGCACGGATCGCCATTGAGACTGCCGCCGGACGCAGCATCATCCGTGAGCAGCGGCAAGAGGCCGTGACCGCACTGCGGGCCGCCTACGAGGCCATGCAGACCGCGGCGGAGAAAGGCGACCTGGAGGAGCTCTCCGATGCGGACCTGCATTTCCACGAGGTGCTGGTCGCCAGCGCCGGCAGCCCGCGGCTGCACCGGATGCACCAGACCCTGATGGTGGAGACCCGGATGTGCCTGACCGCGCTCCAAGGCACATACCGCGACCCGGAGGATCAGGTGGCCGAGCACCGCCGGATCGCCGAGGCCATCGCCTCCGCGGATGCAGAAGGCATGGTCGAGGCGGTGGAGTCGCATATGCAGGAGGCGCTGGACAGGCTGAGCCACAGCCAGGGTGCTGCGCCGAAGGCCAAGGTATAGGGGTGACCGGCGTGCCATCCCAGGCCACGCGCCCGCACTTCGGGGATGGGCCGTGGGACAGACTGCTCGATGAGCTGGCCCATGACGACTCCATTCTGGAGCAGACCGTGCGGAGGATCCGCGCGACCGTTCCTGGATACGACGATGTTCCCACCGAGGCACTCCAGGCCTCAGTGCGCAGAAACCTCGCGCTGAGCATCCGCACGATTCGCACCGGCGCCCAACCCCGTCCTGAGGATGTCGACGAAGCCGATTCCTTGGCCGCGGAGCGGCACGCCCAGGGTGTGCCGATCGGCAGTATGCTCGCTGGGTTCCGGATCTGCATGTCCGGAATCCTGGACAAGCTGGTGCACCGTGCACCGTTGGCCGGGATTCCCACCGATCAGGTGCTGGACTCCTCGATCCTCTTATGGTCCTTGGGTGATGCCTTCTCCTCACGCGCAGGAGTGGTGTACCAGGAGCGGGAAGTCTCACGGATGCTGGCAGACTCCTCCCGCCGGACCGAATGGATCGGCAATGTGGTGGCCACCCAGATGGATCCGGCAGAACTGCTGCGCGGGGCGGCTCTCTACAACGTGCCCACCACAGAGCCGGTGTGCGCCGTCGTCGTCAACTCCACCGCCGAGCAGAGCCGGCAGCGGCTGCACCGATGGGCGGACTCGACCGGGACGGAGCTGCTGACCGCCGTGCGCGCCGGCTCTCTGGTCGGGATCATGCTGGGCACTCCTGTGCCTTCTGTCCAACCCAAGGGCATCACCGTGGGCATCGGTCATCTGGTGACCCTGGAGTCACTGCCCAAGTCGTTCGAAGCGGCCTCGCTGGCGCTCAAGGGTGCTGAATGCACAGGGCAGACCGGCGCGGTGGACGTGGAGCGGCTCTCCTGGCGCCTGGCCGTTCATACCACTCCGGAAGTCACCTCCATGCTCTGCGAGCAGTATCTGCAGCCATTGGAGGACCAAGGAGCCTTCGGGGAGAACATGCTCGAAGCAGTGCAGGCCTACCTGCGCCATCGGATGAACATCCCGGCAGCGGCCCAGAGCATCCCGGTGCACGTCAACACGCTGCGCTACCGCCTGGAGCGGTTCAGAGCGTTGGTCGGTGCTGATCTCGGTGACGTCGACACCTTGGTGGAACTGTCGTGGGCCCTGGCTGCACGCGCTGGAACTGGGAACAACCACCCTCCCCATTCGTAGCCAGCTACAAAATTCTGCACTGACCATTGAACGCACAGATGTAGCGCCGCACGCCTCATTGGCAGCATGCTGAACGTTAATGAGATCCCGATCACACTGTCGACGCTGATCGGTTCCGCAACCGCATTCTGTTCTGCTGGCGTCCTGACGCCCACTACCCTCCGAGGAGAACCCATGACCGTGGCCATTATCGGCATCATTGCCTCATTGGTGCTGCTGATCACCCTGGCCTATCGAGGGGTTCCTGTGATCATCGCCGCCCCGATAGCATCCGTCGTTGCTGTGGTGTTCTCAGGAGCGCCCATTCTCGCCTCCTACACCGAAATCTTCATGCCCGCGATGGCTGACTTCGTCGGCAGCTGGTTCCCGGTGTTCCTCACCGGCGCGATCTTCGGTGTGCTGATGACCATCACCGGCTACGCGGAGAGCATCGCCCGCACAGTCACCCAGCTGGTCGGCGCCCGGAGCGCCATCGCTGCCACCGTGGTCACCTCGGCTCTGATGACCTACGGCGGCATCAGCTTGTTCGTGGTCGCCTTTGTGATGTACCCCCTGGCACGGGAGCTGTTCCGCGTGGCCGATATCCCACGCCGGCTCATTCCCGCCACCATCGCGCTGGGCATCTTCACCTTCACCATGACAGCCCTTCCCGGCAGTCCCCAGGTGCAGAACATCATCCCCGGCCAGTTCTTCGACACCGGGTCCTTCGCAGCCCCAGGCATCGGCCTGCTCGGGGGTCTGATGATCTTCGGACTCGGGATGACCTGGCTGGAGTACCGGCGGCATGCCCTGATGAAGAAGGAGGAGCGCTTTGACAGCCCGCAGAGCCGGCAGATCATCGGCGGCCCCTCTGACGACGGCGCAGCCGGCGAGGTCAAGACCCTGGCACCGCCTCACCAGCTGGTCCCGTTCCTGCCGCTTCTGACCGTCTTCGCAGTCAACTTTGCCTGCACCCTGGTGATCTTCCCCCGGCTGGACTGGAGCTACCTGCAGGAAGACCAGTTCGGCGGAATCGTGATGGACTCACGGGCCGGGCTGTGGGCGGTGCTGCTGGGCATCGTCTCTGCGATTCTGCTGATCCTCGCCCTGAACTTCCGGAACCTGAACGAACTGCGCATCGGCTTCACCGACGGCGTGAAACGCTCCATGCTGCCGATCTTCAGCACCGCCTCCGAGGTCGGCTACGGCGCGGTGGTCGCCTCGGTCGCAGCATTCGCGGTAGTGCGTGACTCAGTGTTCAACATGGGCCTCAACGCCCTGTGGACCTCGGTGATGACCGTCTCCATCACCGCTGGCCTGACCGGGTCCTCATCAGGAGGCATGACCATCGCCCTCAACGCCTTGGGTGAGGACCTCCGGGAACTGGCGGTCAATGATGGAGTCAGCCTGGAAGCCATGCACAGGCTCACCGCGATGGCCGCCGGCGGACTCGACACCCTCCCCCACTCAGGTGCCGTGGTCACCCTGCTGATCGTCTGCGGACTCACCCACCGGCAGGCCTATAAGGACCTGGGCATCGTGACCATCGGGGCCCCGGTGCTGACTGTGCTGATCCTGGGCGGGCTGGTCACCGCCGTCGGAAGCTTCTGATCCAGGATTCAGCAGCCCTGCGCCGGATCACCCCACACCACTCAAGGAGAAACGATGACCTCGAACCCCACCTCTATCTTTTCCGCACACACGCTGCAAGGCCGCCGCGCTCTGGTCACCGGCGGAGCCTCCGGCATCGGAGCCGCCTGCGTCAGGGCTTTCGCCGAAGCCGGTGCCACGGTGACCGTCGCCGACCTGGACGGCGAGGCAGCACGCCGGGTGGCCGCAGAAACCGGAGGTGAGGCCTGGGCGGTTGACCTCGCGGACACCACCGCCCTGGACGAGCTCAGCCTGGACATCGACATTCTGGTCCACAACGCCGGAATTCAACGGGTCTCCGCCATCGAAGAGTTCGATCCCGAAGCCTGGCGGCTGATCCACCGGCTGATGGTCGAGTCCCCGTTCCTGCTGACCCGGGCGGCGCTTCCAGGGATGTACCAGCGGGGATTCGGCCGGATCATCAACCTCTCATCGGTCCACGGACTGCGTGCCAGCGCCTTCAAATCAGCCTATGTGGCGGCCAAGCATGCTCTGGAAGGGCTCTCCAAGGTCACCGCATTGGAGGGCGCACAGCACGGAGTGACCTCCAACTGCATCAACCCCGCCTATGTCCGCACTCCCTTGGTGGAGAAGCAGATCGCCGACCAGGCCCGGATCCACGGCATCGCGGAAAGTGAGGTGGTGGAGAAGATCATGCTCACCGAGGCTGCTGTGAAACGGATGGTCGAACCCGAAGAGGTCGCTTCACTGGCGCTCTGGCTCGCCTCAGACGCCGCCGGTATGGTGACCGGAGCCTCCTACACCATGGACGGCGGCTGGAGCGCAAGCTGAATCAGACCCCCACACCACCTCAGATCGAACGCATTCACAGGAGGATACGTTGAGTTTCGATAAGACCATGGCAAGCGCAGCCGAGGCGGTTGCCGACATACACCACGGAGCCTCGCTGGCAGTCGGCGGGTTCGGCCTCAGCGGAAACCCGATCCAGCTGATCGAAGCCCTGTTGGAACAGGGCGCCTCAGACCTCTCCGTCGTCTCCAACAACTGCGGGGTCGACGGCTGGGGGCTGGGTGTGCTGCTCGCCGCCGAGCGGATCACGAAGATGACCTCCTCCTATGTGGGGGAGAACCGCGAATTCGCCCGCCAGTACCTTGAAGGAGAGCTGGAGCTGGAACTGGTCCCACAGGGCACACTGGCGGAGAAGATGCACGCCGGCGGGGCGGGAATACCGGGTTTCTACACCCGCACCGGAGTCGGCACCCAGGTCGCCGATGGCGGAATACCAGTCAGGTACGACGCCGCAGGCAACGTGGTCGAGGAGTCCGCACCGAAGGAGGTACGCCGCTTCCGCACCCATGAGGGAGAGGAGCTGGAGTACGTCCTGGAAGAGTCCATCGTCACCGACTACTCTCTGGTGCACGCCCTGCGCGGGGACCGCCACGGCAACCTGGTGTTCAACAAGTCCGCCAGGCAGTTCTCCCCGGCTGCGGCGATGTCAGGACGGGTCTGCATCGCCCAGGTGGAGGAACTGGTGGAACCGGGACAGATCGATCCCGACCAGGTGCATCTTCCTGGGGTGTTCGTCCACCGCATCGTCGAAGTGGGCTCCGAGATCGACAAACCGATTGAACGGCGCACGGTGACCACCACCGAGTCCGCAGAGCAGGCCTGAGCCGCAGAAGGAGGAACACCATGGAGACGACAACTTCCCAAGGCTGGACCAGGGACCAGATGGCCGCACGCGCAGCCCAGGAGCTGGTGGACGGATCCTACGTCAACCTAGGCATCGGCATGCCCACCCTGATCCCCAATCACATTCCGGCAGGACGCACCGTGGTGCTGCAGTCAGAGAACGGAATACTCGGCGTGGGGCCCTATCCCACAGAGAACAACGTCGATCCCGACCTGATCAATGCCGGCAAAGAGACGGTCACCGTCAACCCCGGTGCCGCGTTCTTCGACTCAGCGCTGAGCTTCGGCATGATCCGCGGCGGCAAGATCGACATCGCGGTACTGGGCGGGATGCAGGTGGCGGCCAACGGAGACCTCGCCAACTGGATGGTCCCGGGCAAGATGGTCAAAGGGATGGGCGGGGCGATGGACTTGGTGCACGGTGCCAAGAAGGTCATCGTGCTGATGGACCATCTCGCCAAAGACGGTTCGGCCAAGATCCTTCCCCGATGCACGCTGCCGCTGACCGGCCGGGCAGTGGTGGACCAGATCATCACCGACCTGGCCGTCATCGAGGTCACCGGCTCCCCGGAGGAGCCCAGGCTGCGCCTGGTGGAGACCGCCCCCGGTATCAGTGAGGCTCAGGTGCGGCAGTCCACCGGGGTTGAGCTGGTCTGAACCGGCAGCCAGGGCGGGTGCCCCTCCGCAGCGGGAGGGCACCTGCCCGCTGAACGCGACATCGCCGGCGTTCAGCGGTGTTGAGGTCTGAACAGTCGTTCAGCTAACGTCGTGATCCAGAGGCTGAATGCCTGTTCAGCCACAGATCTGCGGTCTCGGGGTGAGGTGACAACGTTGGTTTATCACTACGGCGGTGCCCGAGGCGCCTCAGCTGCGAAACGCGAGGCCAAGCAGCGCATCATCGATGCCGCCATCGAGCTCTACGCAGAACACGGCCTCGGCGCGGTCACCCTCAAGCAGATCGCAGCACTGGCCGAGGTCTCCGCCCCGCTGGTGATCCACCACTTCGGTTCCACGTCAGGGCTGCGCACCGCCTGTGACCAGGAGGCTGCCCGCCGGATATACGCATACAAGACCATGGCGGTGGCCATGGGAGAGCAGTTCACGTTCGAAGCGATGCTGCGGCAGTCCGCCGCTCATCGTCCGCTCCTGCGCTACCTGACCCAGGCCCTGATGGCCGGAGGCGAGGAGGTCGATGCGCTCATGGATCAGCTTGTAGACGATGCGGTGGCCTATACCACCGATGCAGTGGAGCAGGGCCTGGTCAGACCCAGTCCGAACGAGCGGCACCGGGCGGCCATGCTCCTGCTCCAAGGGCTCGGGGCGATGATGCTGCACCGCCAGATGAAGCGGCTGATCGGCACCAGCCCCATGGACGACCCGCCAGAGGAGTGGGGGCCATACATCCTCACCGTCTTCGACATCTACGCCCACGGTGTCTTCACACCTGGCGCCTATGACCATGCGCTGAGCCAGATCACCGCCCCGTCCGAAGCGCCCTCTGCACCACCACAGACCTCACAGAGAGGACCTGACTCATGAGCGAATCGCCACCGGTCATCCGCACCCAAGACCTGGTCAAGGAGTTCGGCCCGGTCCGTGCGCTGGACCATCTGAGTCTGAGCATCGCCCCAGGTGAGGTACACGGCTATCTGGGCCCCAACGGGGCCGGGAAGTCGGTCACCATGCGCATACTGCTGGGACTGCTGCGCCCGGACTCCGGCAGCGTGGAAGTCTTCGGCCGTGACCCATGGCGCGACGCGGTCTCCTTGCACGAGCGCCTGGCCTATGTGCCCGGCGACGTCGAGCTCTGGCCCAATCTCACCGGCGGCGAGGTCATCGATCTCTTCCTGCGGCTGCGCGGGCCCTATGACAAGGTCCGCCGCGATGAGCTGGTCGAGCGCTTCGGCTTGGACCCGCGGAAGAAGACCCGCACCTACTCCAAGGGCAACCGGCAGAAGGTCGCGCTGATCGCCGCACTGGCGGCCGACGTGGATCTGCTGCTGCTCGATGAGCCGACCGCAGGGCTCGACCCCCTGATGGAAGCGGTCTTTCAGGAGGTCGTCAAGGAGCTGAAGGACCAGGGCCGCTCAGTGCTGCTCTCCAGCCATATCCTGGCCCAGGTGGAGGCGCTCTCCGACCGGATCTCCATCATCCGCGCCGGTCATATTGTAGAGTCCGGCACGCTCTCCGAGCTGCGGCATATGACCCGGACCACCATCGAGGTGGAGACCGACCGCTCCGCTGAGTCCGTCGCAGGGCTCAGCTTTGTGCACGATGTCCACACCGAGGCCGAGCGCACGGTGTTCGAAGTGGACGGCGACCATGTGGGGGAGGTCATGAGCCTGCTCGCCGATCTGGGCATCCGCTCCATCGTGGCCCACCCGCCGACTCTCGAGCAGCTGCTGATGCGGCACTACGGCGATGACCTCTCCCAGCGCGGGGTCAGCAGCGGCACAGGAGCCGCGACGTCAGGGACCCGTGCAGACGCGGATGCGTCTGTGCGGGCCACGACGCGGACGAAGAAGGTGTCGTAGATGTCTGCTCCCGCGCTCTCCTCTGAAGCCCGGCGCGCGCCCAGCACAGCCTCTGAGCAGGCCACATTCGCCGGCACCGGCACGCTACTGGGGTTCATGCTGCGTCGCGACCGGATCCGCACCACTGCCTGGGTGCTGGGCATCACCCTGGCGGGCTTCTACTTCGCCCATGCAGTCAGCGTGGTCGCCGAGACTGAGGAGGATCTGGTCAGCCTGGCCTCGCTCTACGCCGACCCGGTAGGCCGGATGATGGTGGGGCCCGGGTTCGGTATGGATGCCCCCACCTATGAGCGCTTCTACGCCAGCGGCTACGCGTTGTTCATCTACGTTCTCATCGCCCTGTTCAGCATCTTCACCGTGGTCCGGCACTCTCGCGCCGAGGAGCAGGCCGGACGGGCCGAGCTGGTCCGGGCCAATGTCGTGGGGCGCCACGCCACTCTTACCGCAGCCCTGATCCTCACCCTCACGGCCAATGCGCTTGCTGCCGGCCTGGTCCTGGTGGCTGGGGTGAGCGCTGACTACGACGCCGCCGGCTCGACTCTGGTCGCGGCCTCTGGGCTGGCAGTGGGTCTCTTCTTCGCCGGGGCCACAGCGGTCACCGCCCAGCTCAGTGAGTCCTCGCGGGGTGCCTCCGCTTTGGCCGGCGGCCTGTTGGCGGTGGCCTATCTGGTGCGCATGGGAGGGGACGCGGCCGAGGTCGGCGGTTCGGGGCTGTCCTGGGCCTCACCACTGGGCTGGTCCCAGCAGACTGCACCCTTCGTGCTTGACCGCTGGTGGCCGCTGCTGCTGCTGATCGGCAGCGGAGCGGTGTTCATCGCGGCCGGCTACTGGCTCTCCACCAAGCGCGACATTGACGCCTCGCTGCTGCCCGGCAGGCTGGGCCGGGCTGAAGCCAAGCCGTCCTTGGGCACCCCGGCGGGCATGGCGTTCAGAACACTGAAGGGCGGGCTGCGCGGCTGGGGCATCGCCCTTCTGCTGGCCGGGCTGATGTTCGGCAGCTACGCGCAGACGATCCTCGACGCCGCTGACAGCCTGCCCCCGGAGATCTCCCAGATATTCGCCGGGGAAGATATGATGCTCGGCTACCTGGCGTATATGGCGGTGTTCATGGCCGTCTTCATCGCCGCCGCGGGCGTCAGCGGGCTCGGTCAGTTGCGCGGTGAGGAGACAAAGGGGCGTGCTGAGTACGGCATGTCCGCTCCGGTGAGCCGGCTCCGCTGGCTGGGATCGCATCTGCTGGTCCTGGTGGTCAGTCTGCTGCTGATTCTCTGCCTGGTGGGCCTGGGCATGGGCGTGGGGGCTGCGGCCACCTTGGAGCAGGACGGCGGTCAGTACTTCGGTCAGCTCTTCCTGGCCGGAGCGCTCCAGGCCCCGGCGGTGCTCGCGGTGATCGGCATCGTGACTGCCCTGTTCGGCTGGCTGCCGCGCGCCGCCACCGCCGTGGGCTGGGTGATCATCGGATTCGGCGGGGTGATGACGGCTTTCGGAGGGCTTTTGGACATCCCAGATGCCCTTGCCGAGCTCAATGTCTTCGGCCACCTGGCCGAGTACCCCGTGCAGGACATTGAATGGACACCCATTCTCTGGCTGAGCCTGATCTGCATGGCCGGCATCGTCCTCGGACTGATCGGCTTCCACCGCCGGGAGATCAACCGCGTCTGAGCCGGCTCCGCAGCCGCTGCAGCGTGTGCTTCAGCTGGACTCCGCGCCTTCTCGGATGGCTTCAAGGGTGGCCTCCATCATCGGGTCCATGGTCTGCTCCACAAAGGACTCCACCGCGGAGCGCAGCAGGCCGGTGGTGGGCATCAGCGAGTAGGTCCAGCTGAGCCGGGTGCCATCCCCTTCGGGAAGATACCTAAACTCAGCCACTCCGTGATCTACAGCCACCCGCTGGGTGGGTCGGGTGAAGCCCCAGATCATGTACTGGAACCGCTCTGGGCTGTCTACCAGCATCTCCTCAGCCAGGTAGTGACCGTCTTCGAACTCCACGCGACGTCGGAACCCTGCGCGCTCACCAATCTGTTCACTCCCCATCAGGGGCTGCGTGCCAACCACGGCGGGAGTTCCGTCCTCGAATTCGACCAAGTCCTCCAGGTTGAGCGAAGGATCATTGGCCCAGGTGTAGACCGTCTCCGGCGCTGTGTCGATGAACACCAAATGCGTGGTGGAGACATACCCTTCCTGCTGCAATGCGGGCCGCTCGCCCGGATAGCTGAGCGGGCTCAGTGGGGGCGTGAGGAACCACCACGCTCCTGCGCCGAGGGAAAGCGCTAAGGCGGAACCGATGATGAGTACTGTACGACGACGCGGCATGTAATCCTCCAGAATCAGCAATGCATTGTTGACACTGTCAACCTAAAGCTGTTTGGTTGACGTTGTCAACTGCATCGAGCAGCGCTCCGTTGGATAGGATCACAGAATGCCGAGTACTCGCGAAGCTCTCGTCACCGCCGCAACGGAACTGATCGACGCCGGGGGCGCGGAAGCCGTCACCCTGCGGGAGGTCGGACGGCGCGCAGGGGTCTCGCACAACGCTCCGTATAAGCACTTCCAGCACAAAGAGGCGCTGCTGGCGGCTGTGGCTGCTGAGGAACTGGGCGTCTATTCAGGCCTGCTCACCCTCGCCTCCGGTGCCGCACCGGCCCTCGATGAAGCGCTGCAGCACTATGTGGAACGCGCACTAGCCTATCCGGAACGCTTCCGCCTGGTCTACCGGAGGTGGAACACCGAGTCCGAGGAGCTTGCCCAGGCGGCCGCACTGGCCACGAGAGTCCTCGACGCTCTCATCGCACCGGCCCAGCAGGTGGGGCTGCTGCCAGCCGGGCCTGTGGAGCGCCAGGCCGATCTGCTGCGTGCGGTCACCCATGGCGCCATCGAGCTCACGCTCACCGGGCATCTGGGCAAACGGGGCGAGGCCCGCACCCCCGACCAGCTCGTCTCCGACTTCCTGGATATCCTTCGCGCCAACTCAGGCGCCTAGAAACCGCAGCTGCCCTGGAGCAGCATCCCGAGGAGACAGAACTCATCCCTCCCTCAGTCGGCGCGGGGCGCCCGGATGCCTCGAATGAGCAGATAGCCGATGGTCCAGAACTCGCCGATCGTGGCGGGGATAGTCAGCATATCGAGCAGCGGTGCGGGAAGCCCTGGAGCGGCAGCGGAAAGCAGGGCGTTGAGCACATAGCCGATGCCGCCCGCCATCAGTATCCAGCCGAGCACCGGCGGCATTCGCCGGGTGGAGACCATGAACCATCCCATGGGCATCAGCCATAGGCCGAAGAATACTGAACCGACGGCCCAGAACGCATCGGCAGCACTGAAACCGAGCGCGACGGCCGCCGCAGCGTCGTTGCCCGGAGCCAGCCCGGGGTCAGCCGCCACCTGCGAGGCCAAAATCAGGAATGCAGCGCTGCCGAGAATCGTGACCGCATTGGTCATGCCAAAAGCCGCCACGGCATAGGCTGCAACAGGCCGTTCAGCACGGAACAGTGCGTAGAGGCCGAGGGCGGCGGCGGCCTGTGCAATGACGATCAGCAGCTCGAAGGCGATTCCGAGATGTCCGAGCCAGGCCTGCTCCACGAGGTTGATAGAGGTTGCCGCAGGATCTTCCTCGCTGTGCAGCCGAGGACGAATGACCAGGAAGCCCACCACTCCGAACAAGGCGAGAGCGAGATATGCGGTTCCTGTCCACCGCGCAATGCGAACATCCGGAGACATGAGTCCTCCTGAGGTGTAAAATATTTTTCACATTCAAAGTAGACTCAGTCCAGCGATATGTCAATAATTTTTTACAGCAAGACTGTGAAGTGAGGCAACGTGATGGGGTACGCAGAACGCAACACATGGGCCCAGGTGATCACCAGCATCATCGCAGCGGCTGTCTATGCCGCCGTTCTGGTTCGGCGGCTGCGCATCCAGGCGACGCACGAGGTTCAGTGGGTGCAACCGATGCTGTGGACCATCGGTGCCACCATCGTGGCCGCCATCCTGCTGAGCATCGGCATTGGTATCGTCGCAGGGATGATCAACTCGGACACCGAGCACCGAGCCGATCTGCGCGACCTAGAGATCGACCGGTTCGGCAACCGCATCGGGCAGGCGTTTCTCCTTGCCGGAAGCCTCGGCGCCCTGATCCTTGCCATGGTCCGTGCTGACTGGTTCTGGATCGGCAATACCCTCTTCGCCGGGCTCTTCCTCTTTGCCGTGGTCGGCGGGATCGCGCGCCTTATCGCCTATCGACGAGGTTTCCAGTAGTGACCAAACCCACCCGTGTCACCAACTCCATCCGAGAGTTCCGCACCTCAGCAGGTCTGACCCAGATCGAACTCGCCGCACGCATCGGGGTCACCCGTCAGACGCTGATCGCCATCGAGAAGGGTAAGTACTCCCCATCCCTGGAGATGGCATTCCAGATCTCACGCGTCCTGGACACACCGCTGGATCACCTGTTCCACTACCCCGATGAATGAGCCATCAGCACAAGACGACCGGATCGCCGGAAGAGATGCTCCCCGGGGCGACGACACCAGCGTAAACTGCGGCGCACAGCTCCCTGTGCTCGCCGAGTAGCTTCAGCAATGCGCCCTCCGCCTCAGCACCGTCCTGGTTGATATCGATCATGCGGCAGCGCGGAATCCGGCGTTCGACCTCCAGGCGGACCTCCCCCACTGCCAGTTCGCAGCCGGCCCAGGTCTCCTCCACGAAGGGCTCTTCAGTGGCCAACACCAGGTTCACCCTCAGGCGCCTGGGGTCGGCATTGACGCCCCACCGCTCAACCATCCAGTCCAGTGTCGCGCTGCCGATGAGGGAGACCGCTCCTCCGTCATAGTGCGGGACTGCGGATTCCGCCCTCACCGTCACCGGAACGCCGAAGACTCCCGAGAGCTCGTCGTTCAGCTCGGGCTCGCCCACGGCCCAGGTGCACCCAGCACCGGTGATCTGCACTGAGGTCCCATACGTGGAGGCACTGTAACCGAAGACGGCGTCATGGCGGCGAAACCTGGTGCCGTTCTTTCCCGAGGCGAGTTTCCCGTCCTGGTCAGTCACCGCGTACCAGCGGTCGCCAGCCAACCCACGCGGGTCCACCTCTACAGTGCTCAGCGACTCCCCGCCCATGGATTTCACCGGGTACCGCCGGATCGACCTGATGCTCAGCTCCATAGTGTCACTTTATCCGGCGGGCAGCTCAGAAGTTTAGATGCGGGGCGGGCTTGCGGGAGGCCGGCAGGGCGAAGTCGCGGCGCCATGCCTTGAGATCCTCACTGACCTCGAAATTCTCCGGCGCCGGGTGGCCGCTTTCGGCAGCCATCTCCAGGATCTCCTCGATGGTGGCCGGACCGTTTGTGCCGATCAGCCGTCCGGCCACGTGGGCCCGGACGTAGATTTCGCCGTCAACCACCACACGGTGCTCGATGTAGAAGCACCGCTCGTCCACCCCGATCAGCTTGGTGTAGATCTGGAACTTGGTCCAGAAGTTCACCGATTTGCGGAAGGTGATCTGCTCAGCCTGCACCACCGGGTGCCAGCCGCGCTTCTTGGCGCCCTCCCAGAGCCCGGAACGGGCCATCATGTCATAGCGGCCCAGGTCGAAGAGGCTGAAGTACTGCCCATTGTTGATGTGCATCAGGATGTCCACATCGGTGGGCAAGGCCCGCAGGGTGATCTCGGCGGCCTCCCAGGGGGAGATGCGGGGGCGTCGTCGTGCCTTGAGCAGAATCAGCAGGGTGCGGAAGATCACGTGCATAGGACCAGGTTACTACTACTCGGTAGCTTGGGATTCACACCCGGGCCTCGATCTTCAGCGCAGCCACCAGATCCCGGTAGAACTCGGTGCTCCGCAGCAGCTCTTGGTGGGTTCCACGGCCGATGATGCGGCCGGAGTCCATCACCAGGATCTGGTCCGCCTCGATCACCGTGGAGAGCCGGTGGGCAATGGTCACCACCGCAGACTCCTGCGAGATCTCCGCAATCGCCTGCTGCACCGCGGACTCGGTGATGCCGTCCACCTGGGCGGTCGCCTCGTCCAGCAGCAGGATCCGCGGCCGAGCCAGCAGGGCGCGGGCCAGGGCAATACGCTGACGCTGACCTCCGGAGACATTGGTCTCGGTCAGCGGGGTGTCCAGACCCTCAGGCAGCTCGGAGATCTTCTCCGCCAGCCGGAGCCGCTGAAGCACCTCCTGCACCTCGGACTCAGTGGCCTCCGGGCGGGAGAACAGCAGGTTCTGCCGGATGCTCCCCGGCACCACGGGGGTCTCCTGCTCCACATAGGCGAAGGCTGCCCGCACCTGCGCGTGGTCGAGCTGCCCGTAGGGCACTCCGGCCAGCCGAATCTCTCCGGACTCAGGCTCCAGGAAACGCATCATGAGCGAAAGCATGGTGGTCTTGCCGGCCCCAGATGAGCCCACCAGCGCAAGGTGGCCGCGATGCGGGACACCGAGACTGACCTGCTCCACCGCGGACGTCGCGTCCTCTGAGTAACGAGCGGTGACGGCGTCGAACTCGATCAACGGCAGCTCCCCTGCGGTGCTGGCGTAGTCGATGCTGCTCTGCGTGGCTCCAATGGATCCGACGTCGCTCAGCTTGGCCTCGGCGGCCTGCAGGTCAGCGCCGTCGCGCCGCTCGGCAAGGATCCTGACATCGGCATCCCGGGACTCAACCTCCATCGTCTCAATCTGGGCGATCCGGCCAGCAGCAGCCATTCCGGACTGCAGTGTGGTCAGGTTCTGGGTCAGCTCGGACACCGGCCCCATCAGCCCCCAGACGTAGAGCAGGAAGGCAATCAGCGCGGAAACCGTGAGCTCACCGATCGAGACCCGGTAGGCGCCGAAGATCAGCACCATGATCACAGCACCTTCGACCCCCGTCCAGGCAGTGGTCCAGGCACCAGCCTGGATGCGCACCGACTTCAGGCTGAAGCGACGGGACTCGGAGACATGGTGCATCAGTGCGTCGAAACGCCGAGGTTCCGCTGAGGAGGATTTCACCGTCTTGATGGCACGCACGGTTCCTTCCAGCTCAGACCCCAGATCACTGAGAGCCGCCTGCGCTTTCTCCTCGACCTTGGAGATCTGCGGCATAAGCACCACGAAGGCGAGGAACACCACCGCCACCGCAGTCAGGGTGGCCCCCAGCAGAACAAGGTCCAGCCGGGCCATCAGCACCAGCGAGCCAATGATCATGATGGTGCCGTTGATCAGCCCGATGATCGAGTTCGACGCCGCCTGGTTGAGCAGTACGGTGTCTGAGGTGACCCGGGTGACCAGTTCACCGGGACCGCGGGAGAGCAGGGCGAAGACCCGCGCCCCGAGGTAGCGCAGGATCATCCGCTTCCGGGCGTCGAAAACGATATCCTCAGCCAGTCTTCCCAGCAGGATCCATTGGAACCAGCCGACGACCGCACCCAGAACCAGCAGACCGAGGAGCACCAGGACTGGATCACGCATGGAGCCTCCCAGGGCCAGGGTGTCGAGGATCCATTTGGTCACCATCGGGCTGGCCAGACCCATGGCCGAAACTGCCAGTGAGAGCACAAGCCCGAGCATCAGGACGTGGAGATAGGGACGCGCGAAGGACCACAGGATGCTCAGGCGTTGAGAGGTGGATGAGACGCTTATTGGATCGCTCATGGTCACTATTGAGACATATTTGTCTCATTATTGTCAACCAATAAGTCACTGTGCGCCTGAAAAGTCTTGTACTCTGTACACGTCAGGTGAGCCGGAGCTCGGCTCAGCGCGCCGCGACGAGAAGGGGAGCGAGCAAACAATGCCGGAGACCACACCTGCCGCCGAGCGCACTCGTCGAGCGATCCTGGAAGCGGGGATCGAGGTGCTTGCCTCCAACCCTGGGGCACCCCTGGCGGAGGTGGCCGCCGCAGCAGGGGTCTCGCGCAGCACCTTCCACCGGTACTTCTCCGACCGCAGCGCCCTGAAGAAGGCGGCCAATGAGCTGGCCGTCGAAGACTGGGCGGCTGCCGTGCAGCGCGCGAGACTCGGCGAGGGCACCGGCCTTGAGGCCTACCGCCGGCTCTGCGCGGAGCTCATGGACCACCTGCCCGCCCTGGTCTGGTGGATGAGCATCGCCGGCTCAGAGGATGCCCCCGCGGAGTATCAGGACGAGGATGAGACCGACCAGCAGATTGCGGCGATGCTGCGACGCGGCCACCAGGACGGCAGCATCGACCCAGAGCTGAGCGTGGAGTGGATCAGCAACTCGGTCTGGGCCATGCTCTACGCCGTCTACTTCATACCCGCCGAGGCGAAGATGAGCCGCTTCGACGCCCGCCAGCAGGCCCTACGCACACTGATCAAGGCCGCCGCAGCCGACCCCTCAACCGCCTGATTCCCGGGCACACTCCCTGACACGCAGAGCCCGCATGCTTCCGCTTAACGGAAAGCTAGTGACGATTCGGTAACTTTTTGTGACCTGACTCACATGTGGTGCTATGTTTTACCCTCAACAGTCCGAAATGTGAGGGAGGACACATGCAAAGCTGTGTGCTGAGTGCCAGCCTCTGCCGGGAGCCCACGTGCTGAGGGTCAGCAATGTCGAAGTCGTCTACAACGACGTCATCCAGGTGCTGCGCGGGGTGAGCCTCACTGCCGAACAGGGACGCATCACCGCCCTGCTCGGCGCCAACGGTGCCGGAAAGACCACGTTGCTGCGAGCGCTCTCAGGCCTGCTGGACATTCATGACGGAAAGGTCACCAAAGGCGAGATTCGGCTGGGCGAGCAGGCCATCCACACCTGGAACGCGCCGAAGATCGTCTCCGCGGGACTGGGACAGGTGCTGGAGGGCCGCAGAGTCTTCGCCGAGTTCACCGTCGAGGAGAACCTGCGGATCGGCGGGCACACCCGCCGTGGAGGACTCAGCGAATCCATCGACGAGATCTACGAGCTCTTCCCTGTGCTGGCTGAGCGGCGCCGTCGCACCGCCGGCTACCTCTCCGGCGGTGAGCAGCAGATGCTGGCCATGGGACGGGCTCTGGTGGCGCATCCGGAGGTGATTCTGCTCGATGAGCCCAGCCTGGGACTGGCCCCACGAATGGTCCAACAGGTCAAGGACCTGGTGGTGCGGGTCAACCAGGAGCGCGGCACCACCGTGCTGCTGGTGGAGCAGAACGCCATGATGGCCCTGTCAATCGCCAGCCACGGCTATGTCATGGAGCAGGGCAAGATCGTGATGGACGACGAGGCCCAGAACCTCCTGAACAATGAGGACATCCGGGACTTCTACCTGGGCCGGGGCGAGCTGTCCACCTCCTACCGCAATCTCAAGCATTACAAGCGCAGGAAGAGGTGGCTTTCGTGACAGCACAGGAGATCTGCGCAGTCGAGAATGTCGAGCTGAGCTTCGGCAGGGTCAAGGCCCTCAACGGAGTCAGCCTCAGCATCCGCGAGGCAGAGCTGTTCGCCGTCATCGGCCCCAACGGCGCGGGAAAGACCTCCATCTTCAACGTGCTCTCCGGGGTCTACCGGCCGCAGAAGGGATCGGTCACCTTCGGCGCGGAGTCCATCCTGGGCACCAAACCCCACCGAATAGCGCGCCGAGGCATGGCCCGCACCTTCCAGAACATCGAGCTGTTCGAGAACCTGACAGTGGTGGACAACCTGATGCTGGGCAGGCACCATCACCTGAACTACCAGTGGTTTGAATCCATCATCTGGTGGGGACGCACCCGCAGCAGCGAGCTGGCCAACCGGCGCAGGGTCGAGGAGATCATCGATTTCCTGGAGATCGAGGGGTACCGGGACCTGCCGGTGGGCATGCTGCCCTACGGCATCCAGAAACGAATCGAGCTGGGGCGGGCGCTGGCCATGGAGCCGAAGCTGCTGCTGCTGGACGAGCCGGTGGCCGGCATGAACGCAGAGGAGACCGAGGACATGGCCCGGTTCATCCTGGAGATCAGGTCGGAGCTGAAGATCCCGATGATTCTGGTCGAGCACGATATGGGCCTGGTCATGGACTTAGCAGACCGGGTGATGGCCATGGACTTCGGCACCCCGCTGGTCACCGGAACCCCGGAGGAGGTCCAGAACCACCCGGATGTGATTCGCGCCTACCTGGGCCCAGTCAGTGAAAAGACCATCACCGATGTCACCGACGAGGCGCCGTAAGGAGGACCGATGAGCACTGCTGAGACACTGGCCCTGCGCATCCGCGAACACGCCCGGAGAACCCCTGAGGCTGTGGCCATGCGAGACAAGAACTTTGGGCTCTGGGAGCAGGTGACCTGGCGGGAGTACTGGGACACCTCGGTCCAGGTCGGCCATGCCCTGCTCTCGCTGGGCATCGGCGTCGGCGACCGGGTGGCCATTCACAGTGAGAACCGCCGCGAATGGCTCTTCAGCGACATCGGCACCGTAGCCGTCCGCGCCGCCACGGTAGGGGTCTATCCCACCAACCCGGCCCATGAGGTGCTGCACCTGCTGCGTGATTCCGGCTCCAGCGTGCTGATCGCTGAGGACCAGGAACAGGTGGACAAGGCCTTCGAGATCCTCGAGGAGCTTCCCCGGCTGCGGCATATCGTCTACATCGAACCGCGCGGCATCGCCGGGCACTACACCGATGAACGCCTGATGAGCTGGCCGGAGTTCCTGGCCCGCGGCGCCGAGCACGCCCGAGCACATCCTGATGCTGTGACCGATCTGGCCGAGGCTGCTAAGCCCGGCGATCTGGCCACTTTGATCTACACCTCAGGCACCACTGGGCCGCCCAAGGGCGCGATGCTGACCATCGACAATATCGAGTTCGCCATCGAGCGGGTCAGCCAGGAGGGCGCCTTCTTCGACCCTCCGGCCACCAGCAAGGATCTGCTGGTCTCCTACCTCCCGCTGTGCCATGTGGCCGAGCGCTGCTTCACCACCTGGCTCAACGCCGGAGTCGGCACTCAGGTGAACTTTGCTGAGTCCATCGAGACGGTCACCACCGCGCTCCGGGAGGTCCAGCCCACGGTGGTCTTCGGTGTGCCACGGATCTGGGAGAAGATCGTCGCCGGCATCCATATCCGGATGAGCGGAGCCAGCTGGTTCAAGCGAAGGGTCTTCGCCGGGTTCATGAGACTTGCCGATTGGATCGGCGACTGCCTGGTGAAGAACAGAGGCCGTCACACTGTCGCCACCCGGCTGGTGTACCTGGTCTGCTGGGTGGTCTGCTTCCGGGCGCTGCGTGAGCGGCTGGGTCTGCGGCACACCCGGTACGCCGCCTCAGGTGCAGCTCCCATCGCCCCTGAGGTGCTGAAGTTCTTCATGGGCATCGGGGTGCAGATGCATGAGGTCTACGGCATGACCGAGAATTCCGCGATGGGAACGGCGAACCTTCCCGGCAGAGTCCTGCTGGGCACCGTCGGCGAACCTCACCCTGGTGTGGAGATCACCGTCGATGAGGGCACCGGAGAGATTCTGACCCGCCATCGCGGCAATTTCGTCGGTTACTGGAAGCGCCCGGACGCCACGGCCGAGACTCTCGACGCCGAAGGGTGGCTGCACACCGGAGATGTCGGCGAGTGGGCCCGGGGCACGCACCTGAAGATCACTGACCGGATCAAGGACATCATCATCACAGCAGGTGGGAAGAACGTCTCGCCCTCGGAGCTGGAGAACAGCCTGAAGGCCTCCCCCTATGTCAAGGAGGCCGTCGTCATCGGGGACGGCCGTAAGTTCCTCACCGCCCTGATCGGCATCGAATTGGACACCGTCGGCGAGTGGGCCCAGCGCAGGCGCCTGGCATTCACCACCTACCGGGACCTCTCCGCCAAGCCTGAGGTCCAGGAGCTCATCCAGGAGGTCGTCGATGAGACCAATGAGAAGTTCGCACAGGTGGAGACCATCAAGAGGTTCAGCCTGATGCCCAAGGAACTGGACCACGACGAGGGCGAGCTGACCGCCACCCAGAAGGTGAAGCGGACAGCGATCACCGAACAGTTCGCCTCCACGATCGCCCAGATGTACGGCGAACGAACCCCGGAAACGGCGGCATCATGACCACTTTCGCTCAAGCGATACTCTCCGGCACCGCACAGGGGGCCATCTACGCGCTGCTGGCTCTGGGCTTCGTCATCATCTACAAGGCCACCCATGTCATCAGCTTCGCCCAGCCGGCACTGATGGTCTGCGGCGGGCTGTTCAGCTACCACTTCTCGGCGGTGCTGGGCTGGCCGTTCTGGCCCTCCCTGTTCATCGCGATCCTGCTGGGCGCGGCCCTGGGGATGGTGATCGAACGGCTGGCGCTGCGCCCGATGGTGGGCAAGCCGGTGTTCACCCTGGCGATCATCACCATCGGTGTCGATGTGGTGCTGCGGGTGCTGGCCAACCGTTACATCGGCGCCGACTCGCGCGCACTGCGCTATCCCGGCGGTGGCGAGCGCTATGAGCTTCTGGGGCTGGCCCTGAGCCACCGGCAGGTCACCATCATCGCGGTCACGGTCATCACCGTGGTCTCACTGGCGCTGTTCTTCCGCTATGCCAAGGCGGGCCTGGCGGTGCGGGCCACCGCACTGGACCAGGAGACCGCACTGGCTCAGGGCGTCCGGGTGGGCGCGATGTTCGCCCTGGCCTGGGCGATCGCTGGCGGGCTGGCCGCCATTGCCGGCACCTTCATCGCCACCGGCTCCGGAGGCATCGAGCAGGACACGTGGATCATTGCGCTCAAGGCGCTGCCGGCGATCATCATCGGCGGGCTGGACAGTCTCCAGGGCGCGGTGATCGGCGGACTGCTGGTGGGCATCGTGGAGCAGGTCACCGCGGTCTATCAGGCCGCCTATCTTCCGTTCCTGGGCGCGAACTTCTCTCTGGTGGCTCCCTACGCGCTGATGCTGCTGGTGCTGCTGATCAGACCCTATGGCCTCTTCGGCACGAAGGAGGTGGAGCGGGTATGACCACCACCCCCGTCCCCGGCTCCGCGCCGCACGGACCACGGCCGCCCCGGGGCCGGCCGCTGCTGCGTACTTCATACGCCCAGCACATGGGTCTGCTGAACACCCCGGGCAAACGCTGGTCCACCCTGGTCCTGGTCATCGTCGGGTTCTGCGCCCCGCTGCTGTTCACCGACGACCTGCTGCAGGTGTTGACCCTGGGCCTGTTCGCCGCCATCGGCGCCATCGGTCTGAACCTGGTGACCGGATACGCTGGGCAGGTCTCGTTGGGGCATGCCTTCTTCATCGGCCTGGGAGCCTACACAGCAGCTGTGGTAGGCGGCGACACCGATGGCCGCCTGCTCGGCCTGGGCATGCCGATGTACATCTGGCTTCCCGCCGCGGGCCTGGTGACTGCTGCCGCCGGGCTGCTGATCGGCCCGCTGGCGGTTCGGCTGCGCGGACTCTACCTGGCGATCGTCACCCTCGGTGTAGTGTTCCTGGGGCTGCATATCTTCCGTGAGGCGAGCAACCTCACCGGCGGGCCCGGCGTCGGCCGACGGGCGCCTGATGTGGAGCTCTTCGGCATCAACGCCTCGGTCTCCGGAGGACTTCCGGGGCTCGACTGGACCCGTGACCAGCAGCTGTTCGTCGTCGCCCTGATCTTTCTGATCATCTTCGCCGTGGCGGCCCGAAATATTGCCCGCTCCGGTGTCGGCCGGGCTTTCGCAGCCATCCGTGACCGGGATGTGGCCGCCGCGGTGATCGGCGTGGACCTCGCCGGGTATAAGCTGCTGGCCTTCGCGCTGTCCTCGTTCTACGCAGGCATCTGCGGGGCGTTGTACTACACCGTGGTCAGGGTCATCGAGCCGACTTCCTTCGACCTGCTGCTGAGTGTGCAGTTCCTGGCCATGGTGCTCATCGGCGGGGTGTCCACGATCTCCGGGTCCATCATGGGCGCGCTGTTCATCACCGCCCTGGGCCGGATGGCCATCGAAATCGCCCACTATGTTCCGTTCGTCAGCACCTCGGTGACAGGCGGCGGACTGCTCAACGTCTTCCAGCTCGAAGGGATCCTCTATGGGCTGTTGATCATCGGCTTCCTGATCGCTGAGCCACGAGGGCTCTACGGGATCTGGATACGGGTCCGAAACTATTGGAAGGGCTGGCCCTTCTCCTATTAGAAGCTCGCACGAGAACAGAGGAAAGGCAAGGAATGACCATGAGACACCGAGGAATGCTTCCCCGCACAATGGCTGGTGCTGCGATCGCTGCCCTGGTTCTGACCGGCTGCCGCGGAGGTGGGGGCGACGACGCCGAGGGCTCGGGTCCCGGCGTCAGCTCCGACCCCTGTCCGGAGGCGGTCAACGAGGACAACGGCTGCATCACCTTAGGGATCATCTCTGATCTCTCGGACACCTTCTCCGCCGTGGCGGTACCGCTGACCGAGGCACAGGAGGCCTTCTGGGACCGAGTCAATGAGAATGGTGGTGTGGGCGGCTATGACGTCCAACTCGTCATCTCAGACGCTGAGTACGATCCCCAGCTGACCAGCCAGCGCTACCAGGAGATGCGCACCGATATCCTGGCCCTGGGCCAGGCTCTGGGCTCCTCCCAGGTGATGGCGATTTTGGAGGATATGCGCGACGACAATGTCATCGCAGCTCCGGCATCCTGGAACTCAGCCTGGAACTTCGAACCGCTGATCGTCCAGTCCGGCGCCAACTACTGCTTCGAGGCGATGAACGGCGTGGACTGGGCAATGGAGAACCGCGGGGAGATCGAGTCCGTGCTGGCCATCGGCTACCCGACCGACTTCGGCGAGGATGCCGCAGTCGGCGCGGCTGCCGCTGCTGAGGCCAATGGGCTGGACTACGCCCAGATCACCACTCCGCCGGGCCAGGACAATCAGGCCGAAGCGGTCTCCCGGGTGGTCCAGGAGGATCCGGACCTCCTGGTCATCACCGCCGGTCCTACTGAGACCGCCACGATCGTCGCTGGTGCCGCCTCCGAAGGCTGGGAGGGAACCGCAGTGGGTTCCAGCCCCACCTGGAATCCGGGTCTGCTGCAGTCTGAGGCGGCCGGCGCGCTGGAGGCCATGTATTTCCAAGCCTCGGCCTGGGGCAACTGGTCCTCTGACACTCCGGGCCATGAGGCAATGCGTGAGGCGCTGGGGGATGTCTCCCCCAGCGACGGGTATGTGGCCGGCTGGGTCTGGAGCTATCCCATGCTTGCCGCGCTGGAGCACGCCGCAGAGCTCGACGGCGGCATCACCCGCGAGAACCTGGTCGCCGCCGCCGAGAATCTGGAGGAGGTGGACTATGAGGACATGCTCCCGGCAGAGGCAGGCACCAAGGTCGGCGATCCGAACGAGACTGCCTACCGGGCCAGCGTGATCAACTCCGTGGACGCGGAGTCACCGGGTGGGACGGTCATGGAACAGGATCTGACCGTCGGCCCCACCGCTGAAGGCTATAGCCTCGACGCACCCTGCGCCGCACTGGACTGAGCGTCTGCACCGTCTGGGTCACAGCAGTGGGGCGGAGCCCGGTGACCGGGTTCCGCCCCACTGTGGTGCCGTGCTCTCCGATGCTCAGCGGCTGAGGTTCCTGAACTGCCGCACCGCCAGGGGCACGAAGATGAGCATGATCACCGCCGGCCAGATGAATGCCGCCGTCAGGGCGTGGCCGTCGATCCAGTAGCCCGGCTCCAGGTACTCCATGCCCTGGGTCTGGAACAGCTCACGGATTGCGGTCGCGGTCGAGGAGACCGGGTTCCAGGCCGCGATGGCACCGAGCCACCCGGGCATCATCTCCGGCGGGGTGAACACCGAGGAGATGAAACCCAGCGGGAACGCCACGGCGAACAGCATGCCTGCTGTCTCCGTGTTCTTGATGCACAGACCCAAGAAGATTCCCACGAAGATCAGCGCCAGCCGCAGCCAGAGCAGCAGGACGAAGGCCAGCAGGGTCGCTCCCAGGCTTCCACCGGAGCGCCAGCCGATGAGCAGCGCGACGCCGGCGATGATGACCAGGTCAAGGGCGGCGCGGATGACATCAGAGAGTGCTCGCCCGGTCACCGGAGCGGAGCCGGACATCGGCATCGACCGGAAGCGGTCCATGAAGCCCTTCTCTTTGTTGTGGGTGATGGCGTAGGCGGTGTCCATGAAACCCAGAGCCATGGTCATGGCGAACATTCCGGGCATCGCGAAGTCCACATAGCCCTCACCAGCACCCTGACCCGCAACGTCCATGGCGGAGCCGAAGACGTAGACGAACATCAGCACCATGACCACGGGGAAACCGATCTGCCAGGCGAAGGTCGAGGGCTGTCGCAGCAGGTGGGTGAACTCCTGCAGCACAATGGTCCAGCAGTCACGGAACCCCCACAGCAGCCGTGAACCGGGGCTCTCCGCGGTCACCGCGTCAGCGGAATGGGGTGTCATCGTCGTCGTCATCTGGTCTCCTTCGGCGTAGGCTCTGCGGCGGCAGAGGTGAGGTGCAGAAATGCTTCGTCGAGGGTGGGACGGCGCAGGCCGATGTCGGCCACCTCGATGTCTTGGGCTCTGATCTCGGCGGCCACGGCGGTCAGGGCGAGCACTCCGTCGGGCACCGGAACGCTCAGCCGGGCCTCGGTCTCCTCGAGGACCGGCTCTGCGCCGAGGGTGCGGGCCACCAGTTCTTCGAGCCTCTTCAGCTCGGCCGGGTCACTGACCACGACTTCCAGACGCTCGTCCCCGATCCGCCTCTTGAGCCCTGCCGGGGTGTCCTCGATGAAGTTCCGCCCATGGTCGATGACGCTGATCCGGTCGCAGAGCTTATCGGCCTCATCCAGATAGTGGGTGGTCAGCAGGACCGTGGTGCCCTGGGCGGCCAGGTTCCGGACCGCCTCCCAGACCTCCCGGCGCCCGGCCGGGTCCAGGCCGGTAGTGGGTTCGTCCAGGAACAGCACCTGAGGTGCCAGGATCATCGAGGCGGCCAGGTCCAGCCGGCGGCGCATACCGCCGGAGAACTTCTTGGGCGAGCGTCCGGCGGCCTCACTCAGGCCGAAGACCTCCAGCAGCTCATCGGCCCGCCGCTGCGCATCGGCTTTGCTCAGCCGGAAGAGCCTGCCGAACATGGTGAGGTTCTGCCGGGCGGTCATCAGGTCGTCCACGGCAGTCTGCTGGCCGGTCAGGCCGATCCGGCGGCGGACCTCTCGGGGCTGGGCACCGACGTCGAAGCCGGCCACACGGGCCTCACCACCGTCGGCATCAGTCAATGTGGTGAGGATGCGCACAGCGGTGGTCTTGCCGGCACCGTTGGGGCCGAGGAGCCCGTGCACGGCCCCGCGAGGAACCATCAGGTCAACCCCGTCCAGAGCGAGTTTGTTCTTATAGCGCTTGACCAGGCCGTGGGCCTGGACCGCTGGTTGAGTTGTCATCCAGGAGTCTCCTTTTCAGGTGAGTACGCTGTACGCCGTACGGTGCACGCAAAACAATAACGTACAGTGTCCGCAATAGGCAAGTGCATACATTCCAGGAGTCCCGATGAGTGATCAGAACCCGCTGGCCAAGAGCCTTCAACTGCTGTGGGAAGGACTGCCGGATCCCGAGAAGGGCCCCAAGCCGAAGCTGCGCCTGGAACAGATCGTCGCCGCCGGGATCGAATTGGCCGACAGCGAGGGCCTGGAGGCGTTGTCGATGCGCAGACTTGCACAGAACCTGGGCGTCGGCACCATGTCACTGTACCGCTACGTGCCCTCAAAGACAGAGCTGCTGAACCTGATGCTGGACGCTGTGGTCGGCCCCTCCCCCAGCCGCTTTTCTGCGACTGACCGAGGGTGGCGGGAGTTTCTCACGACTACCGCCCACGAGGGGCGCCGACTCTACTTGGAACACCCCTGGACGCTGCAGGCGAATTGGACCCGGCCGGTGCTGGGCCCTAACAGCGTGGCCGATATGGAGCTGTTCATGTCGGGACTGCTGGATCTTCCACTCAAGGATCGAGAGAAGATGAGCCTGGCCACCGCCTTGGACTCCTATGTGCTGGGCGCCGTCCGGCAGGAGCTGCTGTGGCTGAATGCCGCCGCAGAGAGCGGCATGACCGACGAAGAGTTCTGGACACATCAGCTGCCCACCCTTGAGAGGGCCATGGCCTCAGGAAAGTTCCCGGCGATGGCGGCTCTGGGCGACGACACGTTCGACTCCAGCTGGGATGAGACATTCGACCTTGGCCTCCAGCTCTTCCTCGACGGCTTGGAGAGCAAGATCCAACGCCGGAAAGGTACTGCTAACCGCCCCGATCAAGCTCGCTGAGCTCATGCTCCAGGTTCTGCCGGGCCCGGGCTTCCCACAGACGATAACCAGTCCCTGTGCGAAACAGTCTCGGGGTCTCCAGCAGACGGCGAAGCACCTGGGCGCGGCCGATGCGGAACTGTTCATCAGTCACACGGGCGTAGTCTGCACGGACCTGAGCGACGTATCGCTGATAAGCCGCAGGTTCCCGGCCCAGGACTTCCAAATCAGCGTCGACCAGGACTGCTCCGGCCACGTCGTTCTCCTCCGGCGCGTGCGAGGCTGTCAGCCTGACTAGCCGGGCAGCTTCGGTCACCACAGCATCGGGCAGCAGAACATCCAGCTGCCGCTCAGCCAGCTGGGCCGAGAGCTCCTCGTCCTGTCCAGCTGCGCCGTGGTAGACGGCGTCGTGGAACCAACCAGCCAGCAGAGTCGCCGACCTCAACCCGCTGGGCAGCTCCCCAGCACGTTCGAGCGCCCCGGAGACTCGCAGCACCGACGACAAGTGGGGCAGTGCGTGATAGTGCCGGTGCGGCTCACTCCAACTCTCCAGCAGGTCCTCCCCCACCGCGTGCCAGGCGCGGTGGGCAGCGTCGAGCCCATGATCACCCTCACGCAGTCGCATCCAGCGCCGCAGCAGCCCGGTGTGCAGCTTCTCCGGGCGCTCACGGGTCTTCACTCGAAGCCCGGAGGCTGCCAGAACTCGGGCAAGCTCGTGACCGCTGACCGGCACCGCGCCACCTCGGACCAGCGCCGCGTACCGGTGCGCCGGCACATCGTAATGATCCCGATCGAAGGCTCGCTGGCTGATCTCCGCTGCAGCGGCAAAGTCGTGCAATTCCGTCAGCGATGCGTCAGAGACCAGATGGGAGAACACAGTCCCGTGCGCCGGCCAGACCGGTGGATCGATGTAGAGCGTCATACCACGCTAGTCAGCATCAGCCTCAGTGCCGCCGGAGCGCCGGGCGCCCAGCTCCTCGTCCAGCCGCAGCAGGCCCGGTCCGTCGTCGTTGATCAGGGTGACTTTGCCGATCAGCTCCGAGACCATCGCCTCCTCCTCCAGCTGCTCGTCGATGAACCAGTTCAGCAACGGAAGGGCGTCGATGTCTCCCTCCTGCTGCGCGAGCCTGTAGAGGCTGCGGATGGCCTCGGAGACCTTCTCCTCATGCGCCAGCGATGCCTCGAAGGCCTCCAGCACGGAGCCGGCCGTCGCTGAGACCGCAGCGATGGATCCCACCCGGGGATGCGCATCACGGTCAGTCATATGATCGATGAACTTATTGGCGTGCACCACCTCTTCATCGGCCTGCGCGCGGAACCAGTGGGCCAAGCCGGGAAGGTCCAGCATGTCCATCTCAATGCCCAGCTGCCGGTAGACCAGCGAGGCCTCCAGCTCCAGGGTGACCTGCGCGTTGAACGCCTCTTCCAGTTTTCCGGTGAGCTTTGCCATGGGGACACACTCCTGAGGTGTAGCGGTGGACGGACTCTGCAATCTCAGTGCCCACTGTAGCCGTCCGCGCATGTCCTGACTACGGGAGATTCGGGCAAGGTCTATCACCACATCTGCGCAATGAGATCAGCGAACAAGGCTTCTGGATCGACGTCCAGGCCACGTCGGTTGAACCAGGTGGTGACGTTCACAACATCCCGGTGCAGAAAGTCCAGGCTCAGCGGATTCGCCGCCACATCAATCACCTGAGGCAGATCGATGACGACGATTCTGCCACCGTCATCGAGCAGATTGTACGGCGATAGGTCGCCGTGGACATACCCCATGTGAGCGAAGGACTCCAGGATGCGCACCACCTGGTCGTAGGCTCCAGCAAGTTCTGCGCCTCTTCGTTTGCTCTGGACAAGCCTGGGGGCGGCAACCCGGTCCTGGCCGATGTACTCCATCAGGATCTCGGTGCCATTGACCTGCACCGGATAGGGGACGGCCATACCAGCCTTCCATGCCTGGACGAGGGCATCGAATTCAGTGAGGGCCCACTGCCCTGCTGCCACACGGCGACCAAAGGATGACTTGCGCTTCATGGCGCGAGCCTCGCGGGAATCTCGGACCGAGCGTCCCTCGGTGTACACAGAGGACCGGTGGAAATCACTGTGATCGGAGCCCAGATAACGCTTAGCGGCCAGAAGACAGCCCGCAGTGCCGGGAACCGCACGTTCGATGAGGTGGACCTCGGCTTCTTTTCCAGTTTTCACCACACCCAGTTCGGTATCAAAAGCACCACTTGCGGTGATCAGCCATTCAGGATGGGGAAGAGGTCCGCGCTGGGTGGGGATGACCTCGGTCCAGGTAGACCACCGTTGGTCAGAACCAGGTTGCCGTGGGACTGCATCAGAATCAGGGTCAAAAGAATGTGTGCCTGTACGCACAGAAGACATTGGAGACACTCCAGGATCGAAGGAGGTCGCCGAACGTCAGAGAGCGGAAGCGACCTCGTTGACAAGTGAAGGATGCGGAGGCAGGACAAAGACAGTCATGATGCTCCTCCTTCCTCGCCGATCCGAAACACATCGAGTGCACCGAGCTGCTTCTACCGTAGCAGAGCCGGCGGCTGCCCTCCCGCCGGAGCTTTTTCGGAACACTTCCGGAGGCGGCAGGCTCCACGATCAGTGGTGACAGCTTCACCGACTGAAAGGAACGGTCATCATGTCCGCCAAGACTCCCACCCTGGCTGTGATCATCGGCAGCATCCGCCCGGACCGGTTCGGTCCCACCGTGGCCGGATGGTTCGCCGCAGAAGCCGAGGCTCACGGGTCCTTCACTGTGGACCTCGTTGACCTGGCCGACTATGAGCTTCCCGTCGAGCTGGCCGGCAATGACCACCATGCGGCACTTCCCGCAGACGTCGCGGCGCTGGGCAGAAGGCTGGCCGAAGCCGATGCCTTCGTGCTGATCACACCGGTGTACAACCGCAGCTTCCCGGCCTCGCTGAAGACCGCGATCGACTGGTTTTACAGCGAATGGGTGCTCCGTCCGGTGTCCTTCATCTCCTACGGCGGGGTAACCGGAGGACTCACCGCCGTCGAGCAGCTCCGCGGTATCTTCCCGGAGTTCCCCGCGATCACCACCAAGAGCTTCATCTCCCTGCCGAATTTCTGGACGGTCTTCGATCACGACGGCAGACCTGTTGACTCCGCTGGGCTGCGCACCACGGCCACCACCGTGCTGGACGAGCTGGCGTGGTGGGCCCCGATGCTGCGCGAGGCCCGCGCCACACGCCCCTACCCAGGGCTCGACATCGAACCCACCTTCACCGAGAAGGATCGAGAGGTCCCAGCATGAGTGCCCCGGATACCCAGCCGAACCCCACTGTGGGAGGCAACCACGACGCCGCGGCCCCAGCACCCAAGGCCAGCACTCGGCAATGGCTGGGGCTGGCCATCCTGGTCATCCCGCTGTTCATGCTCTCCACCGACATCACCGTGCTGTATCTGGCGATGCCCGCCATCGCAGCAGATCTGACGCCGGCGGGCTCCCAGCCTCTGTGGATCCTGCATATTGGTGAGTTTCTCAGTGCAGCCACGATGATCACCTTCGGCCTGCTAGCTCAACGCATCGGTGCGCGCCGGTTGCTGCTCTGTGCGGTGGCCGCCTACGGCGTGGCCTCGCTGATTGCCGCGTATGCCGTTAATCCGGAGATGCTGATCGGTGGACGCGCCCTGCTGGGTGTAGCTGCAGCGGCTTTCACTCCGGCAGGAATGATCCTCGTCCGGCGGACCTTCCGAAATCCCAAGCAGTACAACGTAGCCTTCGCCGCCTACATGGCTGCCTTCGCCGGCGGGATGGCAGCCGGGCCCCCACTGGGTGGGCTGATTCTGGAGCACTTCTGGTGGGGCGCTGTCTTCCTGATCAACGTTCCCGTTGCAGCGATATTGCTGATCGGCGGCCCCTTGCTGCTGGAACGCAACCATTCAGACCGAGGCGTGCGCATCGACGCGCCCTCAGTGGCGCTGTCCATGGCTGCTGTGCTCACCTTGGTCTACGGTCTGCAGGAGATCGCCACGGGGAACCTGAGCGCTCTGTCGCTGTTATCTGCCGCCATCGGAATCGGGCTGCTGCTGATGTTCCTGCGACGCCAGCGAACCACGTCTGCTCCTTTGCTGGACCTTGCCCTGTTCCGGAACAAGACACTTCGGCTGATGCTCATCCTGATCTTCATCGGTGCCTTCGGCATGGCAACAGCCGATATGCTGCTTCCCCAGTTCCTGCAGATCGTCCGCGGACTGAGCCCGTTGCAGACAGGGCTGGTGCTGCTAGGACCGGCCATCGGCGGGACGGCAGGCACTATGCTCACTCCGCTGTTCGCCCGCGCCCGGCGGAAAGGCCTGGCACTGGCCGGAGCCATGGCGACCACTGGCGCTGGCGGAGCTGTCATCATCCTGACGCTGCCCGGGGCCAACCTGGTCCGCCTCATCATCGCACTGACAGTCATCTCTGTGGTCAGTGCGCCCTTTATGACGCTGGCCTCCCAGTTGCTGATCAGTGCGGCACCGGAGGAGAAGACCGGATCGGCTACCGCGGTGCAGGATGTGACCGCGAGTCTGGGCATGGCCTCCTCGCTGGCCTTTCTCGGCGGCGGGGTGCTGACCCTCTACCGGCGCATGCTCTCCGACCGTGCCGATGCTCAGCTGCCGGAAGAAGCCTTGGATGCCGCCGGGGAGAGCTTCGGCGCCTCTGCAGCAGTGGCGGAAGGACTCGGCGGCGCGCAGGGGTCACAGCTGATGGAAGCAGCCGATGCGGCCTTCACCATTGCCACGCAGACCGGCTACGGGGCCTTCGCAGGCATCAGCCTTGCGATAGCAGTGGTGTTGGTTCTGGTGCGCCGGCAGGTCAGGTTCGGGTGAGCTGCAGGTCTTCGGGCAGAGCTTCTTCGCCCAGGGCCCGGCTGAGCGTCCGGTGGGCGACATCGCGGTCCTGGGCAGACAGCCCCGCAAGGATTCTCTCGGCCCGCGCCTGGTCTCCCTGACGCTGCGCCAGGACCGCCTCCACCGCATCGGAGTGCACCAGACAGAAGTCATTGGCGGTACGGCGGGCGAGCTCTCCGGCGCGGTGCAGATGACGTTCGGCTGCCCCGAGGTCGTCACCGCGCAGGCTGTTGAGGGCCCGCATGATCTCCCAGTAGGCGAGCTCCCCGTTGAGCCCGAGGTCCTCCGCCAGCTGCACGGCCTCCTCGGTCACCGCCCGGGCGCGTGTGGTCACACCGTCGGTCTCAGCCACCAGGTACTGGACTCCGAGCACCTGAGTCATCCCGTAGGCGTCACCGTGCTCACGAAGGATCGTCTCGGCGTCGTATCCAGCTGGGAGCCCTCGGGGCCGGATCCCCCAGTGGTCCAGCAGGAACCAGTCGCGCTGGGTGGAGGCAAAGGCCGCGCCGGGGAGGTCGCCTGCGGCGATCAGGTGCTCGATGGCCTCATCGGCCAGATGCTCACCGAGTTCCCGGTGAGACTCCAGGGTCAGCAGCCCTGTGGCGGCGAACCACTGGACCTGCATTCTGGCCAGCCTTCCGGCATCGTCATCGGTAAAGGTGTCCAAGGCGGCGAGCACCTGCTCTGCCCGGGCCTGCGGGTGCAGCTCCTGCACTGTCCGGGCGAGCACCAGCACCTGGGCATGGAGATTCTGATCCTCAGGATTCTGGTCCGAGTACGGGCATGCGGCCACTGCTGAAAGCTCCTCAGCCAGTGAGTCGAAACGGGCAGTCATCCACCGGAACCAAAACGTGGAAAGGGCCAGGGACGCAGCGTTTCTCCCGTCCTGGCGGCGCAGCGCCTCGGCCAGCGCATAGGAGATATGACTGCGTTCGGCGTCCATCCAGTCCACCCAGCCCTTGGCGTGCCGGCTGAAGAGATACTGCTCAGCGCATTCGACCATGTCCCGGAAATAGCCCAGGTGCCGGGCGGCGACCACTGGCGGCTCCCCTGCCTCGGCGAGCTTTTCGGCCGCATAGGAGTGCACGGTCTCCAGCATCCGATAACGCAGCCCCCTGCTGGTCCTCACCGTGCTGATCAGGCTCCGGTCCACCAAGCGGGACAGCGCCGGCAGCACACTGCTGCGGGGCAGCGAGGACTCATATGGAGGCAGATCAGTACAGTGCTCCCGAGGTTCGGACTCCTCCTGCCGGGTGCTGGGCGACCCTGCGCAGATCTCCTCGATCACCTCAAGCCTCCAGCTGACCGGATGCACTGCCAGCCTCCGCAGCAGAATCCGTTCCTGGTGGCCCAACAGAGACCAGCTCCAGTCCAGCATCCCCCGCAGGGTCTGCTGCCGCCGCGGGGCTGCCCGGTCCGGCCGGGCGAGCAGGTCCAGCCGGTCGGTGATCCGCTCCAGCAGCTCCGGGACGGACAGCACACTGGTGCGCGCCGCAGCCAGCTCCAGGGCCAAGGGGAGGCCGTCCAAGCGGCGGCACAGCTCAGTCGCAGCATCGATGGTGCTCTGGTCAGCCTCCAACCCGGGGTGTACCGCCCGGGCGCGGGTGAGGAAGAACTCCACCGCCGGGCTCGGCTGTTCCAGCTCGTTTGCCGAATGCAGATACTCGCCGTTGACCGGCAGCTGAGGGACCGTATAGCGCTGTTCCTCGGGCAGGGCCAGCGGCTCACGACTGGTGGCCAGCACCCGCACCGATTCAGCGCTGGACAGCAGCCGCCCGGTGAAGGGCGTCACACCGTCAAGCACATGCTCACAGTTGTCCAGCACCAGCAGCGCACCTCGGCTCTGCAGGGAGGCAGCGATGCGCTCGGTCAGATCCGCGTTCTCATCACGCGGGGTGGGCAGGCCCAGCACTGCTGCGACTGCCCTGGCGACTCGCCGCTGGCATCCGGCAGCGTCCTCCGCATCTTGTGCACTGAGTTCGGTGAGATCGACGAACCAGGCCTCGGCGGCGTCGTCGTGAGCTGCCTGCTCCGCCGCTTTGACCGCCAGCCGCGTCTTGCCTATCCCTCCGATGCCCATCAATGTCACCAGGCGGTGGGCACCCATCAGCCGACGGATCTCACCGAGCTCCTCAGCGCGCCCCAAAAAGTCAGAGGCATAGGCGGGCAGCCGGCGGCGCTGCAGCCCAGCCTGCTGAGCAGGGCTCTGGTCCTGGCTGGAGGACGCGGCGGAAGGCGCCGGGTCTAGGGCCGGATCCTGCCTGAGGATCTGCAGGTAGAGCTGCTGCAACTGGTGACTGGGATCAGTGCCCAGCTCCTCGGCCAGATGGTGGCGCAACCGGTCATAGACGGCAAGAGCCTCCGGCTGACGGCGGGTCCGGTAGTGGGCCAGCATCAACGGGGCCGCCAGCGCCTCCCTGGTGGGATGCGCTGCCAGATGCTCAGCGGCGCACGCCACGGCCCGCTCGGGTGCGCCCATGGCTGTCAACGCCTCAGCGGTTCGCTCGACCGCCTGCAGCCGGATCTCCTGCAGTCCGCCGACCTCGGCGGAGAGCCACAGCTCATCGGCGAACTCCGCATAGGGGGTGCCGCGCCAGAGCTTCAGGGCGTCCTGCAGCATGGCAGCCCGTTCCTGGTCGGTGGGCAGCTCAGAGGCACTGCGGATCGTGTCCCGGAACTCCGCGGCGTCTAGCGTCTTGGACGTGACCGGCAGGCTGTACCCGCCGGGCGAGCGGACCAGCATCTCCCGCGCACCCGGGGAGGCCGCGTCCAGTAATGCCCGCAGCTGGGAGAGCTTGGCCTGCAGCACACGCACTGGATGATCCGGCAGCGACTCTCCCCAGGCCTGGTCCACCAGCTTCTCCGCAGCAACCGCCTGCCCACCCGCAGCGGCCAACGCAGCCAGCAGAGCACGCACTTTTCGCTCCGGCACCTCGACGGTGTTCCCGTCGTCATCCCGGAGCCGGAGCGGGCCCAGCACTTCGATTCTCATGGTGCGATTCTATGGTGCTGGTCACCCTCGGCACCTGCCGATAGGGTTGAGTCATGGAGTTTAGATACCTTGGCAACAGTGGGCTGAAGATCTCGTCGGTCACCTACGGCAACTGGCTCACCCACGGCTCTCAGATTGAGAACGACACCGCCACCGCCTGCGTGCACGCCGCCCTCGAGGCCGGCATCACCACTTTCGACACCGCCGATGTCTATGCCAACACGGTGGCCGAGCAGGTGCTCGGCGATGCTCTGCGCGGCCAGCGTCGGGAGTCGCTGGAGATCTTCACCAAGGTCTACTTCCCCACAGGCCCGAAGGGCCATAACGACACCGGACTCTCACGCAAGCACATCATGGAGTCCATCAACGGTTCTCTGACCCGGCTGGGCACCGACTACGTCGATCTCTACCAGGCCCACCGCTACGACTTTGAGACTCCTCTGGAGGAGACCATGCAGGCCTTCGCCGATGTGGTCCGCGCCGGCAAGGCGCTCTACATCGGTGTCTCCGAGTGGACTGCCGATCAGCTGCGTGCCGGTCACGCCCTGGCGCGGCAGCTGGGCATCCAGCTGATCTCCAACCAGCCGCAGTACAACATGCTCTGGCGGGTTATCGAGCCCGAGGTCATCCCAGCCTCCGAGGAGCTGGGCATCAGCCAGATCGTCTGGTCGCCCATCGCCCAAGGGGTGCTGACCGGCAAGTACCTTCCCGGGGCGCCCTTCCCCGAAGGCTCACGCGCCACTGACACCGACGGTGGGGCCAGGTTCATCGAGAAGTACCTGTCTGAGGATATTCTCGACGCCGTGCAGAAGCTCAAGCCCATAGCTGACGGCCACGGACTGACCCTGGCCCAGCTGGCCGTCGCCTGGGTACTGCAGAACCCCAATGTGGCCTCCGCGCTGGTCGGCGCTTCCCGCCCGGAGCAGATCGCCTCCAATGTGGCTGCTTCCGGTGTCACCCTGGACTCCTCCACCATGGAGGCCATCGACGCAGTGCTCGGTCATCTGTCCCAGGATGACCCCGCCCTGACCACGTCTCCGGAGCAGCGGCTGACGTAGTACCCCACCTCATCCCGCACCTGGCTTGAGCCGATGATTTGCAGCCGTGCCATAGACTTGGATGCGTGGTGTCTGCAACGGCGGGGGGAGCCGTCCTGTCTCCTGTGCGCATTTTCGCGGTCCTGGCCCTGACGGCTGGACTGCTTCTCAGTGCTGCCGGTCCCGCCTCCTCCACCACTGCCCCCGGCGGGACAGCACCGCCGGAGACAAGAGCACCGGAGGTTGAGGACGACGGCGCGGAGCCCACTGACGCGACCTCTCCGGCGCAGTACAGTGCCACCCTCTCGCCCAGCCCCACGGAACCGGGAGACGATGAAGACACCACCGAGACCGCCGATGTGTCCCCCTCGCCGACTGAGCCTTCTCCGACACCGACAGATCCCTCTCCGGTCCCCACCGAGACACCCACCCCGGCGGAAACTCCCACCCCGGGGGAGACCGATTCTCCAGACACAGAGCCCCCGACTCCGGCTCCGACCCCGACTCCCACGCCGACCGAGGCGGTCAGCTGCACCAACCTCACCCTGAACCCGGGAGAGACCCGCACAATCACCTGCAGCACGGTCCCTGCCGGCCTGCCGATCTACCTGGGCTCCGAGTCCTCAAGCATCGGCGGGAGCATCCAGCTGGACGGCAACGAGCTGACCTACACCGCACCCAGTGAGCTGCACGGCACAGTGCCGGACTCCTTCACCGTCGGGGTGGAGGACACAGAGGCCAGAACACAGGTGACGTTCACCGTGCTCGGCAGCAATGGCCCGGTCCCTTCTCCCACTCCCACCACCACGGCGCCAACACCCACCCAGACGGCCGAACCGACGGCTTCTCCCACTTCCACCACCACGGCCCCAACGCCCACTCAGACGGCCGAACCGACGGCTTCTCCCACTCAGCAGAGCCCTGAACCTGGGCCCACCTCGGTCCAGACCACCATCTCCGCGCCGCCCCCAGGGATTCCCTCACCACCTGCCGATGAGAGCCCCGAAGGCTCGGTGTTCCTGCCGGTTCCAGGAATGCCGGAGCTTCCTGAGCTGGCAATTCCCGGGTTCCGCACACAGCCCGGCTCCGAGCCGGGACCGAATCCGCACGCCTCGTCGAATCCCAACCAGAGCGCTGGTTCTGATCAGCCGGACAATGACGGCGCCCTGGCGGAGACCGGCGCTGCGGCTGCCTCTGCCGCGGCCGCCCTGGCACTGCTGACTCTCGCCCTGGGAGCCGGTTCCGTGCTGGTCTCCCGCCGGATCAGGTAGCGTCCCGGGCCGGTCGCAGCACATAGCCGGCCCCGCGCACCGTGTGGATCATCCGCGGCATCCCCGCCTCGATCTTCTTGCGCACATAGCTGATGTAGAGCTCGACGATATTGGCCTGTCCGGCGAAGTCGTACTCCCACACCTCATGAAGGATCTGCGACTTCGGCAGCACCGTGCGTGCATGCCGCATCAGCAGCCGGAGCAGACGAAACTCTGTGTCTGAGAGATCTATATCCACGCCAGCACGAGTCACTGTCCGGGTGGTGGTGTCCAGTTCCAGATCCCCGACGATCAGCCGCTCGCCGTCGCGCTGCTCCGGAAGCCGGCCGGTGATGAAATGCAGCCGGCGCACAGACTCCTCGACGACGATGCCACCGACCATGTGGTCATCAATCGGACGGCACAGCTGCAAGATGTCCTCCTGGGGGGCATCCGCGTCGAACCAGGCAAGTACGGCAGTTTCTTCCCGGCCGGAACGCAGATCGTCCACCGCATCCTGCAGAGAGGGGACTCTCCGGGCCAGCCTGGCATCGATCACCAGCAGGTGGGGGGCCTCCTCTGGACCCAGCTGAGCGGCCTCCTCCGCGCTGGCGGCCTGCAGGACTTTGACGTCCATGCTGCGCAGCCGCTGGGTGAGTTCGTTCCTGGCCGGGGAGGGACCGCCCAGAATCAGCACCGGCGAGCTGATGCGCAGCACAGGAGAGCCTCGTGTGGTCTCCATTCGTCCTCCTGCAGCGGCTCAGGCGCCATCTGCGCCCTTTTGAAGCACAGCTTGTTCACAGAGTCTATACAGAAAAAAGGCGTTGCCGCGCAGGAGCCGGCACGGCTCACCCCAGGTGCAGCAGTTTTCCGGGAACGGGGGTGAAGTAATGGGCCACCAGATCCTTGTCCACCGCCTCCAGCGATGCCGGACGCCACTGAGGGCTTCGGTCCTTGTCGATGAGCTGTGCGCGAATGCCCTCCCGGAAGTCGTGGGATCTCAGCGCATGAACGGCGATGGTGTACTCCTGGCTCAGCGCACCCTGCAGGGTGAGCTCCCGGGCCCGCTGGATGGCGTGGAAGGCCACACTGGCCATGGTCGGAGACTTGCTGCGCAGAGTCTCAGCGGCTGCGGCTGCCTCCGGAGCATCCTTGCCGCGCTCTTCCAGCTCCGCGACGACGTCGCTGAGATCGGCGTGGGAGTATGCCTGATCAATCCACTCGGCCGCGGCAAACTCAGAGTCCGGGGCCTGTGCGGTGAAGCGGGGCAGCGCCTCATCCACCGGCTCAGCCGCCAGCGCCTGGGTCAGGTGCTCGAGCGAGGCTGAGGGAACATAGACATCAGCCAGTCCCAGGTAGAGGGCATCAGCGCCCGAAAGGTGAGTGCCAGTGATACCCGCATGGACGCCGCTGTAGCCGGGAGCACGCGAGAGCAGGTAGGTGCCGCCCACATCCGGGGAGAACCCGATAGTGGTCTCCGGCATGCCGATCCGGCTGCGCTCGGTGACGATGCGGTGGGATCCGTGGGCGGAGACCCCCACCCCTCCTCCGAGCACCACACCGTCCATGAACGCGATGTAGGGCTTGGGGTACTCAGCAATGCACAGGTTCATCCCGTACTCGATGGCGAAGAAGCTCTCGGCGCGGAAGTCCGCCTGGTAACCGGGGGTGCCTTCGGGCAGCAGCCCTCCCCCGTCACGCTCCTGCAGCTCCACCATCTCATGATGGATACTGGCCACATCTCCTCCTGCGCAGAGGCCGCGCTCCCCCGCACCGCGAATGAGGACCTGCGCCACGGCGGCGTCGTCGGCCCAGTCCTCCAGCTGCACTCGAATCGACTCACACATCAGTTCGGTCAGCGAATTCAGCGCCTTCGGCCGGTTCAGCGTGATCAGACCAAGATGGCCTCTGACCTCGAATGCGACGTCTCCGGTGTAGGTCTCCCTACCCATCGGAACCTCCTTGTTCTCGGGTGAGCTGGACGATCAAGCATTCCACAGCCCCGTTCCCGGCGCACCCTCGACTGCCATGGGCAATCAGGGAACCCCGCGCCGCTCCCTTGTCATACAGGCTGTGGACGATCAAGCATTCCACAGCCCGTACGAGTCGGCCAAGGAGGCGATCTTCTGCGCTCGGGCCAGGCGTGGCAGGTAGGAGCCGTCGCCGATGGAGGCCCCCCGTTCGTGGGCTTCGATCAGCTCACGGGCCCACGACACCTCGTCATCCGAGGGGCTGAGCCCCTCGTTGACCAACTCCACCTGGGCACGGTTGAGGGAGAGCTTGCCGGTCATGCCCAGAGAGGCGGTCACACGGCAGGCTTCGGCGATGGCTCCGGGCTCCGCATTGGCCTCGGTGGGCCCGTCTATGGCCCCGGGGAGCCCGCCCACGCGGGAGGCGACCACCAGCCGCGAGCGCGCATAGGCCAGTGCCATCGGCTCCGCTGAGACGCCGACGTCCTTGCGGAAATCATTGGTGCCGAAAGCCAGTCGGAAAGTTCCGGGCGCGGAGGCGATCTGAGTAGCGTTCTCCACCCCGAGCGCGGACTCCACCAGGGCAATCACCGGAGTGCCCGCTCGCAGGCGCATTGCCGTATAGGTCACCTGATCCGGTCGTTCGGTCTCTGCGAGCATCACACCGCGCAAACCGTCAGCCTGTGCCAAGGCGGTGACATCGTCCTCCCAGTGCGGACTCGTGGTGGGGCTGATACGCACCCAAGCGGTCATTCCACCATTGAGCGCGTTCATCACAGACTCCCGGGCAGAAGCCTTCTGGCTGTCTGGGACCGACGCCTCAAGATCGAAGATCACAGAGTCGGCCTCACTGGCAAGACCAGGGGCGAAATCCACTTCATTGGCAGCATTGATCAGCAGCCAAGAACGGGAGAGTTTGGCCGGCAATGCAGCGGCCCGGCGGTTCCGAATAGGCATAGGCTCAGCCTACCCGAGTCATGCCTTGACACTGGTCCGGAGAGGAACCACTATAGAGGCGTAGGGGTCGTTACAGATTTGAAGGATCATTTCTTGGACGATCCCCGGAGCAGGCTTTTGGCCTGTTCCGCACATCTCCATATGGGTCGGCATCAGGGCTTCCGTTCCCCCTGTTGCCTTCAAATATGAAGGAGAAGCGCTTGTCGCCGGGTGCGAATCATCCCACCCCTCCGTGCAGCATCTCGGCGAGCTTCTCAATCGCTGGTGGGGGGCCGCCCCGTTCACGGCCTCCCACCAGCACTCCCCAGGGTGTTCCGATTAGTGGACTCCCGGTGACGACTCGTATCCTGGAGCAATGACTTCCGGTTCCTTCCTGCGTGCTGCGGTGTCCGTATCTGCTGCAGTCGTCCTGGTCGGCATCTCTGCCTGCGGCGCAGACGCGCCCGAGGAGGCCGACGCCACCGACGACGTCGAGGAGCAGGCCCCAGATGTCCCGGAGAATCCGATGCTGGAGCCGGAGTACGACGATGACGAGACCGTCGCTCTGCCCATCGGTATGGTCAGCCCGGCCGGCTACGACTGGGAGATCTACGACTCCGCGGACGGGATCAGCCCGGATCAGCCACATGGACAGCAGGTGGCGCGAACGGAGGCGTTCGGCTGCCAGGACTACATCTCGCTGGTCCAGACCGTCCCGGTGGTCACTGACAATCCCGGCGAAGCAGCCTTGGAATATCTGATCTCCCTGGAGCGCACCCAACACGGGAACCCGGCATTTCTGAATCCGCTGGCATCTTCCAGCCTTCAGGTCACCGGGGTCGACCATGAGGGCGAGAGTGTGACCGTCAACCTCACCGGTGCTGCTGCCAGCACCAGCGTCTGCCAGTCCTGGCAGATGCTCAAACAGATCGAGACCACCGCGCGGGCTGCCACCGGTGCTCAGACCGCGGAGATCCTTCTGGATGGATCCCCCTTGGCCGCCCAGCTGGGGCTGGAGGATTCCGGTCAGTTGAGCATCCACAGCCTCGACTGAGACGGTCCGCCGGCGAGACCACCTCAGCCGAGGAGCAGTCCGGGCTGCTCCAGCACTGATGCGATATCAGAGACAAAAGCTCCCGCCAGGTCCCCGTCGATGAGCCGGTGATCGAAGGAACCGCCGATGGTCATGACTTCCCTCGGCACGATCTGCCCCTTCACCACCCAGGGCTTGGTGCGCACTGCCCCCAGCATCACAATCGAGGCCTGCCCCGGGGGCAGGATCGGTGTGCCGTAGTCCAAGCCCAGCGAACCGATATTGGTGATCGAGACTGTTCCGCCCTGCATCTCAGCGGGGGTGGTTCTTCCTTCCCTGGCGTCGGTGGTCAACGCGGTGATGGCCGCGGCGAGTCCCTTGGTGGTGTAGGTATGGGCTTCATGGATCACCGGGACCACCAGTCCACGGGGGGTGGCGGCTGCGATCCCGAGGTTGACGTAGTTGCACAGGGTGTAGTGGGTGTCGTGCCAGGTGGCGTTGACCTGCGGATTACGGCGCGCAGCCCAGATGATCGCCTTGGCGGCGAACAGCATCGGGGAGACCGCCAGACCCTGGTAGGACGGATCATCGCGCAGCACCGACCGCAGTTCCATGGTGGCGGTGACATCGACCTCTTTGAAGACCGAGACATGCGGCACGGTGGAAGCCGAGGCCGCCACGTTCAGCGCAGTTGCCTTGCGCACCCCACGAACATCGACCTTTTCCTCGCGGGGGCCGTCGTAGAGCAGCCCGAGACTGGGTGGCGGGGTCTCTCCCGCAGACTCGCGGGAGACGCTCTTCTGCTGGGCCTGTCGCTCGACATCGTCCCGGGTGATCTGCCCGTTTCTGCCTGAGCCGACCAGCTCCCAGACAGCCACGCCCAGCCGCTTGGCCAGCGCCCGCACCGGTGGGGACGCCTTCTGCACGATATCGGCGAAATCCCCACCGGCGCCCCGCCGGGGAGCCTCACCCATCTCAAGTCCCGTGAGATCAACCAGGTCCAGTGCTGCAGGGCGGGTCCGGCGCCGGGCCTTGGGAGCATCAGCCTTGGGCCCTGATCCGACCAGGGCCTGCTGCTGGTCCTCTGTGGTTGCCTGATCCGGGGAACCTTCCTGCCGGGTTTCCCCGCCGCTGGAGTTCTCGTCAGGTGTGATGGCCGCCGGCGCTGAAGCCGGCCGAGAAGCTGGCGGTGTCTCTCCACCCCCGGGTTCGGCGCTGATGCGGATCAGCGGTTGGCCGACCTCGAGGGTCTCGCCCTCACCGGCCACCAGCTCTTCGACAGTCCCGGCGAAGGGCACCGGCAGCTCCACCAGGGACTTGGCAGTCTCTATCTCACAGATCACATCGTTGACCTCGACGGTGTCTCCCACCGCCACTCGCCACGACACGATATCGGCCTCGGTCAGGCCTTCGCCGACGTCGGGAAGATTGAAGGTCTGGGTCATAGTCAGCGGCCTCCTGCGGTGGCGTAGGCGAAACTGCGCTCCAGGGCTTCGAGCATCCGATCGATATTCGGCAGATAGCGGTGCTCCTGCCCGGAGGGCGGATAGGGCATGTGAAAGCCACCGACCCGCAGCACAGGGGCGGCCAGCCGGTGGTAGGCCCGCTCCGAGACCCGGGCGGCGATCTCGGCCCCGAAACCCCCGAACGTCGGTGCCTCATGGGCAACCACTAGCCGTTGAGTCTTGGCGGCCGAACGGGCGATCGTCTCATCATCCAGGGGGCTGATCGAACGCACATCCACCACCTCCACGCTGCGCCCCTGATCGGCAGCGACCTCAGCGGCGGCCAGAGCCACCGGCACCAGCGGACCGTAAGTGGCTAGTGTAGCCTCTGTCCCCTCACGCAGCACCTGTGCGGTGAAAGCGTCCGGAGCTGGATTCTGCAGGTCCACCTCACCTTTGAGCCAGTAACGGCGTTTAGGCTCCAGCACGATCACCGGGTCTGCGCTGGCGATGGCCTGACGGGTCATCCAATAGGCGTCATGCGGGCTCGACGGCGCCAGGATACGCAGTCCGGCGGTGTGGGCGAACAGCGCCTCCGGAGACTCCGAGTGATGCTCAATGGATCCGATATGCCCGCCATAGGGGAGCCGGATGGTCACTGGAACAGTCACCGCACCGTCAGTACGATTATGAATCTTGGCCAGCTGGGTGGTGATCTGGTTGAACGCAGGAAACACGAACCCGTCGAACTGGATCTCAGCCACCGGCCGATACCCTCGCATGGCCAAGCCGATGCAGGTGCCGATGATCCCTGACTCCGCCAGCGGGGAGTCGATCACCCGATCGGTACCGAACCGGGCCTGCAGACCGTCGGTGACCCGGAAGACTCCGCCCAGCGCACCGATGTCCTCGCCCATGAGGAGGGTCTTCGGCTCCGCGGCGAGCTCATCGCTGAGAGCGCGGTTTATCGCTTTGGCCAGCGGCAGGGTGGTCACAGCCGGCACAGAGTCCTCCTGCGGCGTGGTGGCGGCCTTCGCATCTGAAATGCCACTACTCATGGTCCACCTCCTCGGCGAAGCCCGCCTCATAGTCCTTCAGCCAAGACTTTTCGACCTCAACCTGGCGGTGCGGCTCAGCGTAAACAGTGTCGAAGACCCGTTCCAGGTCCATCGGCTCCATCGCCAGGACTGCGGTGCGCAGGTCACTGGCGAGATCCGCGGCCTCCTGGTCCACCTGGTCCACGTACTCCTGATCGACCTTTGACCCCGTCAGCAGCCAACTGCGGTAGCGGGAGATCGGGTCTCTGGACTTCCATTCCTCCAGTTCCTCCCGGCTGCGGTACTTGGTGGGATCATCAGCGGTGGTGTGCGCGCCCATCCGGTAGGTCACCGCCTCCACCAGCTTTGGTCCGCCCCCGGCCCTTATCTGCTCGGTCATGTATCGGGACACGGCGTAAGTGGCCAGCACGTCATTGCCGTCGACGCGGATGCCCTCGAACCCGTAGCCGGCTGCGCGGTGGGCCAGCGGGGTGCGCGACTGCGTCTTCTGCGGCACTGAGATCGCCCAGTGGTTGTTCTGGATGAAGTACAGCACCGGCAGCTGATAGGAACTGGCGAAGACCATTGACTCATGGGCATCTCCTTGGCTGGTGGCACCATCGCCCAGACATGCCAGGACCACCTCATCAGCTGCTCTGCCCTCGGGCAGGCTGCCGGTGGCCACATCCTGTGTGATGCCCATGGCCCATCCGGCGGCGTGGAGGGTCTGGGTGGCCAGCACCACCGAGTATCCGTTGAAATCGTATGTGTGCGGATCCCAGCCGGAGTGGCGCGTGGCACGGAAAGTGCCCATCAGCTCCTCAGGGCTGATCCCCCGGTACAGCGCCATGGCGTGCTCCCGGTATGTCGGAAACACCCGGTCAGAGGATCTTAGTGCAGCAATCACACCGATCTGCGCAGCCTCCTGGCCCAGGGCCGGCACCCACAACGCCAACTGCCCCTGCCGCTGCAGTGAGGTGGCCTCCGCGTCGAACCGCCTCTCCACCACCATATGCCGGTACAGCTCACGCAGCACCTCATCCTCGAGGTCTTCGACATAGCTGCTGAACTGGGGATGCTCGGAGAGGGTGCCATCCTCTCGCAACAGCTGCACGGGCACTGGATCAGCCAACTGGAAGTCGTTCATGTGATCGACGTCTCTCATGGGGCTCATTGTTTCAGGCGGCTCCCTGAGGGCCGCTGTAGGTTGTGCACAATGTGATGAAACGGTCATTGGCTGGTGGTTCTCCGATGCTGACCCGAACCCCTTCTCCGGCGAATGGGCGCACCGCCAGCGCCTGGACTCCGGCCGCCTCGGCAAAGTCCAGGGAGCCTTGCCCCAGCGGCAGCCAGACAAAGTTGGCCTGAGTCTCCGGGATATTCCAACCAGCCTCCGCGAGCGCAGCTGTCACTCTGCGCCGTTCCTGTACGATCTCCTCCACCCGCTGGTGAACCTCGTCGATGTGGCCCAGGGAGGCGATGGCCGCGGCCTCTGCCACCGCATTGACCGCGAAGGGCACTGCCACTTTGCGCAGGTGTGCGGTGATCGACTGCTGGGCGATCGAGTAGCCTACGCGCAGTCCGGCCAGCCCATGAGCTTTGGAGAAGGTGCGCAGCAGGGCGACATTCGGGTACTGCCGGTACAGGGCCAGCCCGTCGACCGGATCCGCGCTGCGGACGAACTCCAGATACGCCTCATCGATCACGACGACGACGTCGCGGGGAACCTGCTCCAGGAACCGGACGACGTCGGTGTGGGACAGGGCCGGGCCGGTGGGATTATTGGGTGTGCACAGCAGGATCACCCTGGTCCTGGCGGTCACTGCAGCGGCCATGGCCTGCAGATCGTGGCGCCCGTCGGTGGTCACCGGCACCGGAACATCCTGGGCACCGGCGGTGCGCACCACAATCGGGTAGGCCTCGAAGGAGCGCCAGGCGTAGATGACCTCATCGCCGGTGCCATCAGCTCCGGTGCCCGCATAGGCGCTGATGAGCTGGGTGAGGGCTCCCAGGCTTCCTGCCCCGGCGACGATGTCGTCGAAGGGAACACCGAGGTGACCGGCCAGTGCCTCGCGCAGCGCCTCGGCGCTGGGGTGGGGATAGCGGTGCAGTGCGGGGGCCTCCGCGGCTGCCTGGGCGGCTGCCGGAACCGGACCCAGGGGGTTCTCATTGGAGGAGAGCTTATAGGGGGTCAGCCCTTCTGCGGGCCTCGGCGGCTTGCCGGCGGCGTAGGCGGGAAGGCCGGCGACGGCGTCGCGGGGGAGGATCTCTGGTGTGGTGCTCACGTGGCGTTCCTCGCTGTCCGGGTGGGCGTGAGAAGATATGTCCTGTGAGAATCCTACTGGCGATCCTGCTCAACGCACTGGCCCTAGGTGCCGCCGCGCTGCTGGTCCCGGGCATCAGGCTCGAGGGCTGGGGCGATGGACCAGGGGCGGTCATCCTGGCCTATGTCTTTGTCGGTGCGGTCTTCGGCGTAATCAACGTGACCATCAAGCCGATCGTGTCGGTGCTCTCACTGCCTATCACCTGCCTGACCCTGGGGCTGTTTGCGATTGTCATCAACGCCCTGATGCTGATGCTCACCGGCTGGCTGACCTCCTGGACCCCGGCCAGCTTTGTGGTGGAGAGCTTCTTCTGGGACGCCGTGCTGGGCGCGATTGTGGTCTCGATCGTCTCGGCCCTGCTCAACCACTTCGTGCTCACCCCACGTACACAGTGACCTCCGGAGACCCCGGTGAGGTCTCCGCGCCGGCTCGACTCGTTGCCCCCTACTCCGGGATCTTCGGCAGCGTCTTCTTCGCCGTACCCCAGTCGACGGTGCCAGGTGTGGCGGAAGTGTCCGGGCCCGGCCACTTCCTCAGCTCCCTGACCCCGTCCTCCAAGGCGTCCTGCAGGTATTCGAGGTCCTCAAGGCTCTCCGCCTCCCAGGGCAGGATGTGCTCCGGGACCTCGGCCTGCTGCCATGTGGTGTCGAAGACGTAGGTCTCGATCTCGCCCTCGGGGAACAGCTGGGCCCGGAATTCGTCCAGATGATGCTTGGACCGGGCACCGGGCTGCTGACTCTCATGAGCTTCGAACAGCTCGATGGCCTCCACATTGTGGTCCCAGTCGTGGGCTGAGCCGGCAAGGTTCTCCACCACAGCGTCCGGGCTGTGGTGGTGGTACTCGATGACCATCCGCTCGGCGGAGAGCTCCGGCCTGTCCCCGGTGATACGCGGCACCGGGTCACGGGCGTCCTCAAAATGGGTGACCTTCACCCCGTCCTCGGTGGGCCCTTGGGTCACAGGACTGGCAATGGTGGTGACCGTGCGCAGTGTGAACTTCTGCTGGAAGTCCTTGTTCCTGGCCATATTGGTGGCATGGAGCCCGCCCAGGCTGAATCCTGTCATGTAGACCTCCGCGTTCTCCGGGGCACCCACCTCGGCCAATGCCTGCTCCACAGCGCTGGTCATCCGCTCCGAACCGTTGGCCAGCCCGTCGACCAGGCTCATCGGGCTGCGTCCGTGTTCGAGGTGGAACCCGTCGATGTCCAGACCGGGAAGGTGGACCGCATAGGCCGGATCCACAGTTCCTCGCTGAATCACTGAGACGGCGATATCGCCGTGATCAGCAACGCTGTCCATCTGCTGCAGGTACCCGGCGAGGCTTCCATCGGCTCGGTGGGTGAAACGGTGGGAGGCCTGCGGGTCCACCACCTGTTCGTTGCGACCCATCAGTGCCGGGGTGAGACCGGCGTTCTTCTCCACCGCTGCCAAGGTGCTCAGCATGACCGCAGCCTTGGGGTACTTCTTCAGCAGGACGTCGATTCCGGCCCCGCCGGCGCCCACTCCGGTGGTGACCAGCCAGTTGTAGAAGTAGGTGTCATCACCCTCAGGGTGCATCAGATGCTCCAGAGCCAGCTCGGCCTCCGCGATCTTGAGGGCCAGGTGGAAGTATCCCTGCGCGTCGGCCTCCATGCTGCGGTAGGCCTGGTGGGCCTGCTCAATACCGGTGCTCGCATGCAGAAGGGCCTGCTCGGTGGCCGAGGTGGAGGTCACCAGTGCACCCAGCCGGAGGTGAAAGCCCGGGATGCTGACATGCAGGTGGGCAAACCCTGCTCCGGAAAAGGCCTCGTAGACGGAGACCAGCTCGCCTCTGAGCTCAGTGAATCTCTCTGCGGCGTCCTGGATGTGCACTGTGGCCTCCTGCAGCGATGCCCACTCCAGATTGATCCTGGTCGGCCCGCCGGAGCTGCGCACCGTGAACCCAGGAACGCTCATTCCCTCCTCAGCGCTGTCTTCGGGGTCGGAGGTAGGCTCCTCGGCGCGGCCCGGTGGCCGCCAGACATTGATCAGGGGCATGGTGGTTCTCCTTATGCTCTCTCACCACGGCAGCACAGCCTGCCGCACCCCCTGCTCGAGGATGTGGGGGATACCGCCGTGCCGGTCGATGAATTCCACGAAATGGGCTGCGTCACCGCCCAGTGCTGAGGTGGCCTGCTGCCAGACCTGTTCGAACTGCTCTGCCGCCGCACCCCAGGCCATATCCAGAAGTGGCACCGACGCCGTCACTGAGAGCATCAAGGAGATCAGATTCTGCGCCTGCTGAGCGTAGTGCCGCAGATCATCGGCGATCGAGCTTGCCTCAGCGGCCAGCGCAGACAGTTCCACGATCATCAGCTTCGCGGGCAGCCTCAGCAGCTGCAGCACCGAGCGAAAGGCGTCGCTGGCCATGGAGTCCCAATGGACTTCCTCCACCCGGTCCAGCTGACCCTGGTACTCAGGCAGCTTGGCGAGTACTCCGCGCAGCCTGAAGGCGGCGTCGTCGTAGGCCTCGGCCGCCTGTGAGAGCTGCAGCGGAACGGTAGTGACTGCCGCCGTCACGTCAGCGCCGATGAACATGTTCTCTCCTGAAGGGTTGTCGTATGTGCCCTAATTGATGGGGACCCGGATGGTGTGAGCCTATGGAGGCTCCCCCGCCCCTGGGCTGCCCCCCACCGGTTCCTGTGGAGTACTCGGCGAGTCACCAGCGGCCACCTGCCGCCTGGGGAACATTCTGCGGCTGAGCCTCTGCCGCGCGGCGTGGAAGAATGGGACCTATGACCCGTGTTTCGCTGACGACTGCTGAACCTGCCATCGCCCTGGGGGCCCTGGACGGCCGGTACCGGTCTGTGGTGGCCCCGCTGGTAGACCATCTCTCCGAGGCTGCGCTGAACCGCAACCGCGTCCATGTGGAGGTCGAGTGGTTCATTCATCTCTGCCAGTCCCAGGTGCTGCCCGGTCTGCCGGAGCTGAGCGCGGAGCAGGTCGGTGGCCTGCGCGGGATCGTGGAGTCCTTCGGCCCGGAGGAGATCGCCGAACTCGCCGCCATTGAGGCCGAGACCGTCCATGACGTCAAGGCCGTGGAGTACTTCATCGTCCGCCGACTGCCACCGCTGGGCCTGGAGCGGCTGGCCCAGCTGGTGCACTTCGCTTGCACCTCCGAGGACATCAACAACCTGGCCTATGCGGTGGGCATCCGCGACGCCGTGTCCCAGGTCTGGCTGCCCGCCGCCCGGCAGATGGTCGAACAGCTGGGCGCCCTGGCGCAGGAGGCCGCCCAGACCCCGATGCTCTCCCGCACCCATGGCCAGCCCGCCACCCCCACCACGCTGGGCAAGGAGATCGCGGTGTTCGTCCACCGGCTGACCCGGCAGATCCGCCGGGTCGAGACCCAGGAGTATCTGGGCAAGATCAACGGGGCCACCGGCACCTATGCCGCGCATCTGGCCGCAGCACCTGAGGCGGACTGGCAGTCGGTGGCCAAGTCGTTCGTGGAGGGTCTGGGGCTGAGCTTCAACCCGCTGACCACCCAGATCGAGTCCCATGACTACCAGGCGGAGCTCTACGCTGACATCGCCAGATTCAACCGGATTCTGCACGGCCTCTGTGTGGACGTATGGAGCTACATCAGCATCGGATTCTTCCGGCAGATCCCGGTGGCCGGGGCGACGGGGTCATCGACCATGCCGCATAAGGTCAACCCGATCCGGTTCGAGAACGCCGAGGCCAATCTGGAGATCTCCAACGCCCTGCTGGACAGCCTGGGGGCGACGCTGGTGGAGTCCCGCTGGCAGCGGGATCTCACCGACTCCTCCGGCCAGCGCAATATCGGCACCGCACTGGGGCATTCGGTGCTGGCACTTTCCAACGTCACCAAAGGACTCAGGCAGCTGGACGTGGCTGAGGAGGTCATCGCCGCTGATCTGGGCACCAACTGGGAAGTGCTCGGCGAGGCGATCCAGACGGTGATGCGCGCCGAGGCCATCGCGGGAACAGAAGGCATGGCCAACCCCTATGAGCGGCTCAAGAACCTGACCCGCGGCCGCCGGGTGGACGCTGAGAAGCTCAAGGAATTCGTCGCCGGCCTTGGGCTCTCCCCGGAAGCCGAGGAGCGGCTGAAGAACCTCACCCCGCACCAGTACACCGGGCTCGCCGCTACCCTCGCCGCGCAACACGGCACGTAGGTCCGGTACAACGTCACCGCGTCGTCGTGCTGGGCACGGCCTGCCAGCCACTCACTCCTGCACGCACCCCACCACCGCGCTGAGCGTAGTTGCTTCTGACTTAAACCGCCGGTTGTCGGTGTTTTCCCACAGGAGCAACTGGCAGCGGCTGCGCGCCGGAGACTGGTATCAGGCCGACGCCGAGGTGCTCGAGACCTCCGCAGCCGCCCAGCAGCTGGCTGCCCAGCACAACATCCTCTTTCAGCAGGCCGACTACGACGCCGCATCAGCACTGCTTCGGTAGCTGATGGGTGACCTCGGACAGGACGTGGCGACGATCCGCATCGGGGCCGACTGCCAGCTCGGCCACCGTCCAGCTGCTTACGCCCGTCCATTCCCTGGAGTCCGGTCCCCGGCAGGAGAAGTGGGAGTCAGCCCGGCCCATCACTCTCGGGGACAATGTCTGGCTCGGAGGCGGCGTCATCGTCTGTCCCGGGGTGACCATCGGCGAGAACTCGGTGATCGGAGCCGGTGCGGTGGTCACCAAGGACATTCCGGCCAATGTGCTGGCCGTGGGCAATCCGGCGCGTGTGGTCAAGCAGCTGGAGTGATCTGATTCCGGGATCAGACCGGCCCTCGTCAAAATCATGTCTCGAAACTGCCGGAACTCCGAGGATTGCCGGGAGAGTTTCGGCAGTTCTGAGACGCAATGTGCAGGACTACTCGGTGGGCCCGACCATGAACATCCACTCCGCGCCGAATCGGTCCCTGAGATGGCCGTACTTCGAATCAGGTTCCCAGGGAGCAGTGTCCAAGGGAACGATGACCTCTGAGTCCGGAGCGAACTTCTCCCACCAGCTGGCGAGGCGGGCGTTCTCCTCCTGATCATCGTCACTAGCGCTCAGCGCTGTGGTGCCCAGCCCGTTAGTCGGCTGTCCCGGGAAGAGATCGGCCCCCATGAGGTGGGCACCGCGTTCCAGATAGAGCGAGCTGTGCATGATCCGGTCCTTGGTCTCACCTTCCTCCCCCATGCCCTCGCCGTAGGTGAGCAGGTCGAGCTCGCCTCCGAAGATATCGGCGTAGTAGGTCATCGCCGCGCGGGCGGTCCCAGGGAACATGAGGTAGGGGGTGAATCCGAATGCCACGGCGGGCCTTTCTTCGAAAGATATGGGGACGTGCACATTCTGGCCCTCTGCAACAGGCCATGGGAAGACCTGGCCGCCCGGAACGCCGAAGGGGTTTGTGGGCCAGTGAAGGCGCAGGATACCGTTCGGAGATGGTCACCGATGAGGTTTTGATACGGGAGGGTGCCGGGCTGCACGACCGCTTCGGCGTTGAGCGTGCCGATCAGTTCGGCCAAGCACTTCCTTCCCTGGTGGCCGAGCTGACGGATCTCTGGAGTCTGAGCATCGAGAAATTCCTTGATGCCGGTGCGACCTCGATTGTGCTCAGCGCCAGTGATGATGCCGGGACCCCGGCCGTCCTGAAGATCAGTCCTGACCAAGAGTTCCTTGCCCGTCAGGTGACAATGCTCCGGCACCTGACACCGACCACACGTGTGCCGGCAGTCCTGCGGTCCGCGCACAGCGCCGGTGCTGTGCTGCTGGAGCGGGTTCTGCCAGGGCACACCCTCAGCAGTGCGGACGCGCCCCTGCCGACAGTGCAGGATTGGGCAGCCCTACTCCATGACCTCCATGCAGCGCCCGCTGAGGGCGTGACCGACCTGCTCGATGATCGGTGTGAGGAGATGTTCGAGCGGATCGGGCAACGCCAGCGGAATCCGGTCGTCCGGGAGCGGGTGCCGGACATCGTGTGGGCGGAGACAGTGGATCTGTGCCGTGAGCTGCTGGGCAGCAACGCAGAGAAAGTGGTGATCCACGGGGATCTGCACCTGGGAAACGTCCTGGCCAGCGATGAACATGGACTGGTGGCGATCGACCCGAAGCTGTGCCTGGGCGATCCCTGCTTCGATATGGTCGACTTCGCGATGGTCGAGGGCGGGCCGGCTGAGATCGCCTCCTGCGCCGGTCAGCTGGCTGAGATCGTCGGGGTCGATCGCAGCCGGATGCTGGCCTGGACCAAGGTGAACGCTGTGGTCTCCTCGATTTCCTACCTCACCTTCTACGGCCCGGAGGAACGCAGCAAGAATCTTCTAGCTTTCGCCTCACTCACGTGAAGCGGCGGAATCCAGCGGACACCACCGGCGCGGTAGAACGTTTGATCTCAATCGCGGCAATGGGCCTACCACCTCTGACGAGCGACACATCGGCCTCGTCGCCCCTTGCGGTTCGGCAGGGATACGCGGTGCAAACATGGGAACATTGCGTTCGAGATACGAGCGCACAAGATCAAGCCGCCACTGAAGTGACGCTGTGTCTCCGGAAGCCAGCAGCGACTCCGGAAAGCCACCACGAAGCCAACGCTCATCGACTGGGATACCAGCGCTCTGCGCCTCATCGACATTGACGCCGCTGAGCTCCATAGAGGAGATACGACCCGCAAGACTTTCCGAGGAATCATGATGAGTGCAAATCCAACAGCAGATTTTAGATTTGCCCAATACCGATTCGCGTCAACTATCTCACCGCATTGCTCATCTGAATACCTCGCTCCAGAGGAGTGAGGCCTGCCCTCAGATAGGCGTGCCAGGGTGCGGAGTAGTTGGGCCAAGGCGCTGCTTCTGCTCAGCGGGCGACTTTCTTGGGGAAGATCACCGCGGCCAGCCAGACGGCGAGCGCGATGAAGCCTGCGCACCACAGGATGCCGATCCACCATTCGTTGCCGGGCGCTTCGCCGTTGAGCAGAGCCCGCGAGGAGTCGATGATGGGGGTCATCGGCTGGTGCCCGGCGAAGCCACGCAGCCAGCCGGGCATGGTCTCCACCGGGGCGAAGCCGGAGGACACATAGGGCAGGAACAGCAGGATGAAGCCGTAGCCGCTGGCGGCCTCGGCGGAGCCGGCGATCATGCCCAGCACCGCGAAGACCACCGTGATGACCAGGATCCACAGCGAGATGAGCCCGACCGCACCCAGGAACTGGCCCACCGAGGCATCAGTCCTGAATCCCAGCGCAAAGGCAACTCCGACCACCACAGCGGTGGCCAGCAGGTTGCGCACCATCGAGGACACTGTGTGCCCCAGCAGCACGGTGACCGCGGGGAAGGGCATGGTCCGCAGTCGGTTCATGAAGCCAGTCGTCATGTCATTGGAGACCACCACGGCGGTGTAGGAGGCGCCGAATCCGGCCGCCGTCAGTGCGATGGCAGGCAGCACATAGGCCAGATAGTCGCTGCGGCCCCCACCCTGGCCTGCGGCGATGGATTCGCCGAAGATGAAGGTGAAGATCAGCATGAGCATCAGCGGCAGTAGCACGGCCATCAACAGGGATTCGCCGTCACGGAAGGAGTGCTTGAGACTGCGAGCGCTGAAGATGCGCAGTCCGGTCATCGCCCCTGCTCCCCGCATCGGCACAGCTCCGGGGTGGGCCGGCGCCGTCGTACTCTGTTCTGTCAAGGTGATGCTCATGCCGGGGCGTTCTCTTTCTGCTTGTCGTTCTGATCGGTGACGGGTTCTCCTGTCAGCTCCAGGAAGACCTCGTCGAGGGTGGGGCGGCGGACGGTGATGCCCACGTCCGGGCGCTGCCGGGCGAGAGCGGAGAGGGCGTGGGCCACTTCCTGCGCTGAGCCCTGGGTGGGCAGGGTCTCGATGATGTGACCGGCGCCGTCGTGAACCTGAATGGTCGAGCCGCCTACGCGGTCTTTGAGCTGGCTGGCGGTGCCATCCGCCACGATCCGGCCGTCGTGGAGGACCATGATCCGCTCGGCGAGCACATCTGCCTCCTCCAGGTACTGGGTGGTCAGGAAGATAGAGGTGCCCAAGGCGGCGAGCGCATTAATCTCATCCCACAGCGCCTGCCGGCTCCGGGTGTCGAGACCTGTGGTGGGCTCATCGAGGAAGATCAGCTGCGGGCCGGCGATGAGACTGGCGGCGATGTCCAGCTTCCGCCGCATACCTCCGGAGTAGGTGGCCACCCGCTTGGCGGAGGCTGCAGTCAGCTCAAAGCGTTCCAGGAGGTCATCGGCCCGGTGCTTGGAATCCCGGCGGGAGAGCCCGAAGAGCTGACCCATCATCAGCATGTTCTCCATACCAGTGAGTGCACCATCCACGGCCGCGTACTGCCCGGTGAGCGAAATTAGCCCTTGCAGCTGGCTGCGCTGGCGCTGCGGGTCCAGCCCGAGGACCCGAACGCTTCCGGAGTCATAGGGAATCAGGGTGGAGAGGATGTTGACCAGGGTGGTCTTGCCCGCCCCATTGGGGCCCAGCAGCGCGTGAATGCCGGGGTCTAGGGTGAGGCTGAGGTCATTCAGGACGTGGTGTTTGCCATAGCTCTTGGAGAGTCCCGATATCTCGACGAGCGGCTTATCTGCGTATCGCATAAACAGAGTATGACACACACAGTGTATTGAGTACACATCTTGGCATCGGTGAGTTCTCACACACCGATGAGAGAATGACGCTCATGGCTGAGACCACAGACACCGGACTTCCACGCGCCGTTGCCATCGCCTGGGGGATGCAGGAGGCACCCCAACGCGGGCCGAACCGCGGGCTCAGCCATGAGCGGATCGTCGCTGCCGCCATCCAGATCGCTGATGCTGAAGGGCTGGCCGCAGTCACTATGCAGGCGGTGGCCAAGTCACTGGGCTTCACCACTATGTCGCTCTACCGGTACGTCTCCAGCAAGGACGAACTGCTGCGGCTGATGCAGGACGCTGCGATTACTCTTCCGGAGAAGGTCAAGCTGCCCGGTGACTGGCGCGACGCTCTGCGCGCTTGGGCCGGGATAGTCCGGGACGCCTACCGCGCCCACCCCTGGACATTGGATCTCCCGCGCGGACCGATCGCTGTATTGATGCCCAATAATGTCCGAGCGGCAGATCTGGGATTAGCCGCGATGAAGGATCTGCCCCTGCCCGATGACGAGAAGATCGGCGTGATCCTGGTGATCTCGCAGCATGTGGGAGCCTCAGTCGAGCTGGAGCAGAATCTGGCAGCTGAAGGTGCAGTCGCTATCCCCGATGAGGGGGCGCAGCTGCTCAACGAAGTCATCACGCCTGCACGATTCCCGCACCTGGCACCGGTGATGGAATCCGGCAACTACATTCCCGATGATTCCCCGGTAGTCGAAGCGGAGGATGGCATCGACCCCGAATACGATCTGGGACTGGACCTGATCATCTCCGGACTTGAGGTCATGGAGAAGCAGAAAGCCGGGCATGAATCTTCATCCGGAATGTGACCTGGGTCGCATTCCGTAGACTGAGGCGATGCATACCCGATTCGACCCAGCACCAGCCCTGGACAAGATCGAGCAATTGGCTGCCAAGGACAGCTTCTCCGGTGCCGTTCTGATCCGGCAGGGCAGTGAGCTGCTCGCTCATCAGGCCCACGGCGTGGCTACCCGACGCTGGAATGTGCTGGTGAAGACAGCCACTCGGTTCGACATCGCCTCGATCACTAAACTGTTCACCGCTGTTGCCGTGCTTCAGCAGGTCGACGCCGGCGGCCTGGACCTAGATGACCGCGTTCACACCCATGTGAACCTCGCCGGCACCGCCATCCCAGAGGATGTCACCATCCATCACCTGCTCAGCCATACCTCCGGGATCGCTGACGACGCAGATGAGGAGGCCGGAGAATCATACGAGGCCCTCTGGGTGGCGACGCCCACCTACTCGGTCACTGAGACCAAGGACTTCCTGCCCCAGTTCGTGCACAAGGAGCCGGTCTTCCCCGCCGGCACCGACTGCAGGTACAACAATGCGGGCTACATCCTTCTGGGCCTGGCCCTGGAGAACCTCACTGGACGCAGCTACCACGATGTCATCCGCGAGGAGGTCTTCGCACGAGCCGGGATGTGCTCCTCGGACTTCTTCAATATGCGCCAGGCGGTGCCCGATGTTGCCGAGGGCTGGGATCCGCTCACCGACGATGGGAAGATCACCGGATGGCGGCAGAACATCTTCTCCTATCCGCCCATCGGCTCCCCCGCTGATGGCGCACATGCCACCGCTGGGGATCTGGTGAGGTTCTTGGACGGCGTCGAGAGCGGGAGGCTGCTCTCCGAGGAGTCCACCGCGCGGTTCCTGAGTTCCCAGGCACTGCACCACAGGGTGCAGGAGCCAGAGTCACCAACCTCGACCCATGAGCTGCACCACGCCTATGGCCTGGAGATCGAGTACGATGGCGCCGGCCAGGTCCGCTCCTACTACAAGGACGGTATCAACACCGGAGCCAGCGGCATTCTGCGTAAATACCCGCGCCTTGATCTGACCGTGGTGGTGCTCGCCAACAGTGAGGACGGGGCCTGGGAGCCCATCGATCTGATCGATCGGGCCGCCGCCAAGCTGCTCTGAGAGCCGAACCCAGCTTAGCGCCGGACAGGATTCGATTCCGTAGTGTGTGATGGGCTAAATTTCTTTTTTATGGGTTCAATAACTTCAGTCGTGGCACGCCCCTGGGCGTAACGCCGCGGCGTCGAGCTTCCTCATTCTCTCCGGCGCCGCGCCAGCTTGTCTGAACAGCTGGGCGGCACAGGCTCATACCCAAAATACCCTTTCCGGTCCATTCGGACCCTGCGTATCTGCACCTCTGTGCCTGCCCAGGAAGATCACATACTTCCTGGAGAAGGACTTTGCACACCTATACCGACGGCCGTCACGAGCACGGCCAGAACTTCCTCACCGACCGCCGTGCAGCGCGCCGGATCGTCAGCCTCGTCGCTGAGACCTCCGGCCCCATTCTGGAGATCGGCCCCGGCCAGGGCGCGCTGACCCTGCCGATGCAGCGGCTCAGCAGACCGATCACCGCCGTGGAGATCCATCCCGGCATGGCCAAGAAGCTGTCGGCACGCACCGCAAAGCACACCGAGGTGATCACCGCCGACTTCCTGCGCTACCGGATACCGAAGGGGCCACGCGTCGTCGTCGGTAATCTGCCCTTCCACCTCACCACCGCGATGCTGCGGAAACTCCTGCACAGCCCTGAGTGGACTGATGCGGTGCTCATCGCCCAGTGGGAGGTGGCGCGGCGCCGGGCAGGCCTCGGCGGTGCCACGATGATGACCGCCCAGTGGTCCCCGTACTACGACTTCGGGCTGGCCGGGAGGATTCCCGCCCGTGCCTACACTCCCGCCCCGGGTGTGGATGCGGGGATCATGACCATCAGCCGCCGCGACTCCCCGCTGCTGCCGTGGAAGCAGCGCAGGCACTACGCCGGATTCATCCACCGGGCGTTCACCGGTCCCGGCCGCGGGATCGCACAGGTGCTGCGCAACGTCACCGGAGCCGGCAAGCAGCAGGTCGGTCAATGGCTGGGTGAGCTCGGCATACGGGGCACCTCCCTGCCCAAGGAGCTGGAGGCCGAACAGTGGGCAGGACTCTACCGGCGCTCCACCGGGGACTCCCGCCGTTCAGGCGCCCGGCTGGGCAAGACCGAGCGCGCCGGCCCGAAGCGCCGTTCCGGCGGGAACCCCCGCGGCAAGCAATGACCCTTGGTCAAAACGGAGAGCCTCAAGCGCGAGCTTGGCCACGGCGGAAGCGGGACAGGGCATAGTCGATGAGCCAGAGCAGGCAGGCGAGGCCCATGAACCCCAGCAGGATGGCGACCACGTAGACGCTGACTCCGGCATAGCCCATGCCCGGCACATCCAGGATGGTGTAGGGGTACCAGTCCAAGACAGGGCCCCGGATGAGGGTCACCGCAAGCCATGCCAGCGGGATCACTGTGGAGCCGAGAACCACTCGTCCGTTGATCCGCCCGTGAGGCCCGAGGCCAAGCCACACCACCGGGACCAGAACAGGCAGGATCACGTGCAGCACACGGTCGTTGAACAGCCAGACCCCCGTCATGGGAACATCAGTGCGGAGCAGGAGGTTGAACACCACTCCGGTGATGATCACCTGGACCACTCCTGCCAGACGTAGGCTGTGGAACAGCTGTGAGCTGCGGCGGGTACGCAGGGCCATCAGCGCAGAGGTAAGGCAGACCAGCAGCGCTGAGACCACGGTGAAGTAGGCCGGCTGGTTCAGCATATGCTCCCACCCGGCGGAGAACCCTCCGGAGTAGCCCACCCCATCGGGCAGGCTGGTCTCCTCGGTCCATCCGAGGTAGAGCGAACTGAGCAGTCCAGCCAGGCACAGCAGCGCGATGCTTGCATGGACTCCACGCGCCGGCGCTGCGTGCTGCCAGGCCGGTGCTCTCTGCCGCGTTGTGCTCACCCTGGGATTATCCCCTACCGGGGCGAGCACTCACCGCTCAGATGTGGATCTCGACCTCGGCATCCTCACGCAGATCATCGACATAGGCCATCAGCGCCTCGCTCTCCTTCTGCTGGGCCAGCTCTTCCTCGATCTGCGGACGCAGCTCCTCCAGATCCGGTGTCTCAGACTCCTCACCGTCCTCCCCCTCCACGGGAGGGGCCTGTGCGGCGAACTGCTCGTAGGCATCCTCCACCTCTTCATCGGTGGGGTCATCGACCTCCAGGGAAGCCACGATCTGCTCGATGATCACCTCCGCCTCCACGTCCTCGCGGAACTCCTCCTCGCTGAGGCCCTGCTCCTCAGCGATCTCAAAGACCTGATCCACCGAGTCCAGGTCGTTCATCTCCGCCAGCTGTTCGAGCTGCTCGTCGACCTCCTCCTCGCTGACCTCATAGCCTGATTGCTCAGCCTCCTGGTCCAGCAGCTCCAAGCCGATGAGATTGTCCAGGACCTGCTGCTGCAGGGCATCCTCGTCAACGCCTTCGCCGGTCATCTGAGCCTGCATGGCCATCTGCATGTACTGGCTCTCAAAGGAGGTGCTGAATTCCTCCCCGGTGATGTCCTCACCGTTGACCTCTGCTACGACATCCGGCACATCACCGAGGTCAGGCTCTGGCATCTCCGGCTGCTCCAGATCATCCGGCTCCTCCGCGCCGCCTTCATCCGGCTGCTGGTTCTGCTCAGCGGCAGCGTCCTGCTGTTCGGCGTCGTCGTTGTCACATGCGGCGAGTCCGAACAGCAGCGCGGCGGCGGCCACGGATGTCACCAGCTTCTTCTGGGTGCTCGTGCACATTCCCAGTACCTCCTTATTGCAGACGAACCCGCAGGGTAACAGTCTGAACACAACACCGCACTCAGCTGATGACCAGGCCTCCACCAGGTAAAAAGTCAATTCACCTTGACATTTTATGTCAAGTTAAGTTGTCATGGCTCCATGGTTCCCCAAGACGCGACGACGCCGGCGCATCCAGTGCGAGCGCTGCGGAAGGCACAGCGCCTCACCCAAGCAGAGCTGGGCAAGGCCGTGGGCGTCAGCCGGCAGACCATCGTTGCCGTAGAACAGGGCGATTATGCCCCCTCGGTGTTCCTGGCCCTGCGGATCGCAGGAACACTGGGGACCACCGTCGAAGGGCTCTTCGGCGACCAGGACCCACAGCAGAAAACCACCTCAGGAGGGCGGTCATGAATCGCAGGAGGAGCATAGTGGATACAGCGGCGGAGCAACTGGTCAACATGGACAACGCCAACTATGCCGATGAGAGGGAGCGCTCGGTGTACCTGGAGGCCCAAGCCTTCGGAATGCAGCTCACCATGTTGACCTGCTGGCTCACAGCCCTCGTCTTGGCAATCTTCGGGCAGGTACTGACTTCACTGGCGCTCATCGTCCTCCCGACCCTACCGGCTGATGGCACGCGGGCCCGTCGCCAAGACCATGGCCTGGAGCGGTTTCTACGGCCTGCTGCTCTTCGGCACCTCTGCGGCTCTTGTGCACCGCGCCTACTACGGTGAGGGCTTGGTCGACTTCTCGATCGCTGTCGAGGTCGTCGGAGAGGAGCTGCAGTACGCCCTGGCCGTCGGCGCAATCCTCGGCATGGGCCTGGCCGCTCTGGTCTCGGTCCTTGGGATGGGGTACCTCGTGTGGCACCACCGGCGCAGCGAGAAGCGGGAGCTTGAGGAGGGTAAGGATGACGACGCCGTGGTCAGCTCTTCCCTCGGCTCGATCGTGCTGCCGATTGCCGGTGCAGTGGTGGCTGCAGTCGCGGTGGTGCCTCTCCTGATGGGCAGCACCGACGGGTTCGCGCTCTCGCTCGCCGCATGCGGCCTTCTGTACGGGGCGGCAATGCTCGGGCTCTATCTCAAGACAAGGAGAGAATCATGATGGGAGCTGAAAAACTGCTCGGCTCGGAAATCGCCCACGGCGACGAGCGCGAGCGCGCTGTCTACACCGCTGGTGGTGCCCTCGGGATGCATACGGGCATGTACCTGTGCTTCGCCGCCGCCCTGGTCTTTGCCCTGTTCGGGCACATCCTGGTGCCCTTTGTGCTGATCGTGCTGGCAGCTGTACCGAGCCTCATCGCCATCTCCTACGCGGAGAGACGCGGGGTTGATGCCTTCGATATCCTGGCGCGGGGCCGCGCAGGCGCTTCGGCCGCCTCAGGGGTCGTGGTCACCATCATCCTGCTGCTGATCTCCGCTGCCATGATCTATACCAGTACTTCCGGCCGCGGACTGCTGGAGTTCGAGTTCACCGAGGCCTGGGCAGAACGCTTCGGGTCGTTCGGCAACGGCGCGGCGGTCGGAGGCGCTTTCGGCGCGGTGGGCGGCTACCTCTGGACCGTCTGGCTGATCAGACGGCGCCGGAAACAGCAGCAGAAAGAGCTCAGCGTTCCCGACCGGGACTGACCCAGTGACCGGCTTCAGCTGTGGAAACCACTGATGCGTTCCAGGCCTTCGGCCACCGCGGCAGACCCTGGGGCCAGGCTGAGCCGGATCCATTCGTGGCCGTTGACCGGATCGAAGTCCGTGCCGGGGACTATCGCCACAGATGCCTCCTGCAGCAGCGCCCTGGCGTAAGCAGGTGAATCACCGTGACGCGCCAGATGATCACCGAGGTGGGCGTAAACGTAGAAGGCCCCGTCAGCAGGGGCTGCCTGCCCCCAGCCCAGGTCCGGCAGAGCCTCAAGCACCATGTTCCGGGCGCTCGCGTACTCTGCGAGCTGTGACTCGGCAAAGCCCAGGGACTCCTCGGTGAACGCTTCGACGGCGGCGATCTGTGAGCCATGCGGCGGACACAGCGCCACATTCCCGGCCAACCTGGAGACGGGGTCCACCAGATGCTCAGGAAGCACCATCCACCCCAGACGCCAGCCCGGCATCCCCCAGTACTTGGAGAAGGAGGAGATGACCACCGCGTCGTCGTCCACTTCCAGCGCGCTGACCCCGGGGTGGGCGAAGGTGATGCCGTGGTAGATCTCATCGGAGATCAGCTGGGCGTCATTGGCCCGGCACCACCCCGCCAAGCCGGTCAGCTGCTCCCGGTCGACCATGGTGCCGGTGGGATTGGCCGGTGAGGCTACCATGACGCCATGGATCGGGCCATTGGCCGCCACCTCGGCGTCGAGCTGTTCAGGCGTGGGCTGGAAGCGGACCCCGGGGCCACAATCCAGTTCCACCACCTTCACTCCGAGGCTGGCAAGGATATTACGGTAGGCGGGGTATCCGGGGCGGGCAAGCACCACCCGGTCACCGGCGTCGAAGGCCGCCAGGAAGCTGAGCACAAAGGCCCCGGAGGAACCGGTGGTCACCGCGATCCGCTCCACCGGAACATCGGTGCCGTACCAGTTGCGGTAGTGGGCGGCGAGCGCCTGGCGCAGCGCAGCGATGCCGAAGGCCGGCGAGTAGTTCAGCACAGTGTTCTCCGCATGGACCCGGGCTGCGGCAGCGTTGACCGCCGGCGGGGCACCAGAGCCGGGCTCGCCGGCGGTCAGGGAGACGATGTCCCGCCCCGAAGAGCGCAGCCTCTCGATCTCGGCAAGGATGCTCATCACTTCGAAGCCAGGGACCTCGGAACGCCGTGAAGGTTTCATTCCTCCACCCTAGCGAAACCAAGGGTGCCACCCTTTTCCGCATATGCGGAGATATATACTTGGATAATGTCGCAAATACGGATATCAGAGGCCGCTCATCTGCTGGGAGTCAGCGACGACACCCTCCGGCGCTGGGTGAGCGCCGGGGAGCTGTCTGCCAGCGTCGATAGCACCGGCCGAAAAGTGATCGACGGCGCCGACCTGGCTCACTTCCTCCGCGAACGCAGCACCAGCCTGCCCGCTCCGTCAGGGACCTCCTCGGCGAGGAACCGGTTCACCGGCCTGGTCACCCAGGTCACCTCGGACACCGTGATGTCACAGGTGGAGCTGCAGTGCGGCCCCTACCGCATGGTCTCACTGATGAGCACCGAGGCTGTCCGCGAGCTCGGCCTGAAACCCGGAGTGCTGGCCACTGCCTCCATCAAGGCCACCCATGTGGTCGTCGACAGACCAGAAGGAGACCGATGAAACGCACCATCGCACTAGCCGCTGCGGGAGGACTGGCCCTAACCGCCTGCGCAGACAACGACGACGAGGGCATCACCGTCTTCGCCGCAGCGAGTCTCCATGAAGTCTTCGAGGAGATCGGCGAGCGGTACACCGAGGAGACCGGGGTGGAAGTGGAGTTCACCTTTGCCGGCTCCTCCGGGCTGGTGGAGCAGCTGGAGAACGGAGCCCCCGCAGATGTGCTGGCCACCGCCGATGAGGCCAATATGGACGCCGCCGCCGGCTCCGGCCTGGTATCTGGTGACCCTGAGCTGTTCGCTGAGAACTATCTGGTCATCGTCACCCCTGCGGGCAACCCTGGACAGGTGAGCGGCCTGGAGGACCTGGATGACGAAGATCTCCAGGTGGTGATCTGTGCTGAGCAGGTTCCCTGCGGTGCGGCAACTCAGCGCATCTCGGCAGCCGCCGGTGTGCAGATCAGTCCCGTCTCCGAGGAGACCTCGGTCACCGACGTGCTCGGGCGGGTGCGCAACGGCGAGGCTGATGCGGGGCTGGTCTACGCCACCGATGCCCTGCAGGCCGGTGATGAGGTGGAGACTTTCGAGATCGACGGGGCGCAGGAGGACCCCAACCTCTATCCGATCGCCCTGCTGGAGAGCGCCGATGCCCCTGGGCCCGGGCAGGAGTTCGTGGACTTCGTCATAGGTGATGAACAGGCTCGGCAGATCCTTGAGGACGCAGGTTTCACCGAACCGCGATGAGTGCCGCCACACGGAGTCTGTCCCGACCGCCGGCGTGGGTGCTCATCCCCGCCCTGCTGGGCGCAACGGTCATCCTGCTGCCGGTGACCGGCATGATGACCAGACTGAGCTGGGCCGAACTGCCGGCGCTGCTGACCTCGCCGTCCTCGCTGGCCGCACTGCGGCTCTCGCTGTGGACCGCCGGGACATCCACTGTGCTGTGCCTGGTGCTGGGCGTGCCCCTGGCACTGGTACTGGCATATGCCCGGTTCCGCGGTGTGACGGTGCTGCGCTCCCTGCTGCTGCTGCCGCTGGTGCTTCCCCCGGTGGTGGGCGGCTTGGCGCTGCTGTACACCTTCGGCAGTCAGGGGATGCTCTCCGGGGCCCTGGAGTTTCTGGGCATCCGTGTGGCCTACACCTCCATCGCGGTGGTCCTGGCCATGGCGTTCGTGTCGATGCCATTTCTGGTCATCAGTGTGGAGACCGCGGTACGGGGAGTGGACCCGGAGATCTTGGAAGCCGCTACCGTCGACGGCGCACACCGCACAGCGATTCTGCGATATATGGTGCTGCCGCTGGTCGGTCCCGGGCTGGTCTCCGGAGCGGTGCTTGCCTTCGCCCGCAGCCTCGGCGAGTTCGGGGCCACCCTGGCTTTCGCCGGCAACCGGCAGGGGGTCACCCGCACACTGCCGCTGGAGATCTACCTGCAGCGAGAGACCGACCCGGATGCCGCGGTGGCCCTCTCGCTGCTGCTGATCGCGGTGGCCATCCTGGTCATCTCCATCGCCTACGGCCGCAGCCAGCGAGGCGGCTGAAAGACCTCATCTGTCCTCCGGGCAGCCGGTGTGGTTCGAGGGTTCGGGGGCGTCTCCGGGGTGGTTGTAGGCGGAACCACCCCCGGCACCAACATCTGCGCACTATGCCGCTGGAGTCTCCCTCTGATCGATGATCACACCGTCCTCGGAGGACGCGATGGATGAACCACACCGCCAAACCATGCGCTGCTGCGGTGCAGCTCTACCACAGCAAGGAGATCGGCATCAGCGACGTCGCGTCAAGAGAGAAGATTTTCCCAGAGAGGTGTCAAGCGCTCAGCTTCTCGGTTTCTCTGCGCGATACCCGCTGAGCTGCCAACCTGTCGATGCTGAAGTCACCTGGCCCGGTCAAAGCGAAGGCGAGTCCCATCACACCCAGCAGCAGCACGTAAGCGTAACCACCGTTGTCGGGGAAGAACCCGTGAGCAGCATGAGCGGTGAACAGCGCAACGGTCATTGACACCATGAAGAGCACGCCGATCACCCGGGTGAGGGCACCAACACCAAAGAGAATCCCCCCGACAAACTCCAGGGCAATGAGCAGCACCGCGGCCAACGGGGCGAATGGCACCCCAAAGCCCTGGAGCATTCCGGTCACACCCTCATGGCCGAAAACCGTGAGCTTCTGCCAGCCGTGGACGATGAAGATCAGCCCGACGGTGACACGTGCCATGAGCAGTCCAGCGTTCAGCAGGGTGATGCGTGTCTTTGTGTTCATAGCAGGTACTACGCGGCGCCTCAGCGGCAGGGATTGCAGTGTGCGGGACATCACTTCCCTCGCAAGCCGCTCCGGGCTGCCTGTCCTGGTCAGCCTTCTGCGGCAAGCTGTCCGCAGGCGCCGTCGATCTCCTTGCCCCGGGTGTCACGCAGCGTGGTGGGCACCCCGGCGGAATTGAGCCGGTCGATGAACTCCTGCATCACCGCAGGCTCCGAGGAGGTCCACACTGAGTTCGGAGTCGGGTTCAGTGGAATCGGGTTCACATGCACCCACCCACGGCCGCGCGCGTTGAGCTTCTGCGCCAGCAGGTCGGCCCGCCAGGGGTGGTCGTTCATGTCCTTGATCAGCGCATACTCGATCGAGACCCTACGGCCGGTGGTCTCGTAGTAGTAGCGGGCGGCGTCGATGGCCTCATCGGCCTTCCACCGCGAGTTCACCGGAATCAGCTCATCGCGCAGTTGGTCGTCCGGCGCGTGCAGGCTCAGCGCGAAGGTGATCGGCAGGTGCTCATCGGCCAGTTTCCTGATGGCCGGCACCAGCCCGACCGTGGAGACGGTGATCCCGCGGGCGGACATGCCCAGTCCCTCGGGAGCGGGGTCGATCATCCGCCGCACCGCATTCATCACCCGCTTGTAGTTCGCCAACGGCTCCCCCATACCCATGAACACAATGTTGGAGACTCGTTGCGGACCGGCCTTCCCTCCGGAGGCGGCAGCGGTGGAGGCCTGCCCCTGTTTGACCGCTGAGGTCTCGGGCTCTGCGAAGTCCGACTCCTCGCCGAGCCCTGCGTGGTCGGCTTCTTCGGCCAGCTCCTTGGCGTTGGGAGCGTCAAGCTCACCGGCGGCGATGACCCGATTGGCCTGCACGATCTGGTCGACGATCTCCCCGGTGGACATGTTCCGGGTCAGCCCGTTCTGCCCGGTGGCGCAGAAGGGGCAGTTCATCCCGCAGCCGCACTGGCTGGAGATGCACAGGGTGATGCGCGACTTATAACGCATCAGCACCGACTCCACCAGGGCACCGTCGAAGAGCCGCCAGAGAAACTTGATCGTGGCGCCGTCGTCGGTTCTCAGCCGGCGCACCTCGGTGAGCAGCGGTGGGAGGAACTCCCCCACCAGCTGCTCGCGGGTATCAGCGGGCAGGTCGGTCATCAGCGCCGGATCGGAGGTGTAGTGCTGGAAGTAGTGGACGCTGAGCTGCTTGGCGCGGAAGCCGGGAAGGCCCAGCTCCTTCGCCTTGGCAATGCGCTCCTCCAGGGACAGATCTGCCAGATGCGTGGGCGGCTGCTTGATCCGCTTGGACTGGGCGAACTGCAGCTTGGGCCGGCCCTCGGCGTCGACGGCCTGGGTCCATCCTTCGGCACGGGGCTTGACCTGAGGGCGGGAGACGGAGGACGACGCCGCCTCGGCACCAGTTGTTTCAGACATCCCGCCTATTCTCCCACGGGCGGACCAATCCAGTGCTCCATTGCATCTGCACAGTCAGATTGCCAGGAATCGCTGGATTCCTCAGCTGGATGGCAAATAGACTGTGCAGATTCGGTCGGGATGCGGGGAACCGCGGTTCAGCAGGGCTGGCGGCAGGTCCGCGCTAGGCGCCGGGGGTTCCTTTGCGCCAGTAGCCCATGAAACTGACCTGCTTCCGCGACAGGGCCACGTCTTTGACCAAGTGGCGGCGCAGGCCGGCGATGAGCCCCGCCTCTCCGGCCAGCCAGGCGTATTCGCGAAAGCCGTCAGGGGTCGCGGTCTCCCAGAGAACACCCGCGTCGTCGACCTCCGGCAGTTCCTGAGGCGTACCGACCAGCGCACCGACCGGCTCTGCGCCTGGCTCCCAGGTGGCACGGCGAGCGGTGAAGATCTTCATCCGACGTTGGCCCCAGTCCTGGACCGAGGAGCGCAGAGCTGCCCCCAGGTACACGCCATCACGCGGCAGCCAGTGGATGCGCACGCTGGAGCGAGAGGCCACCTCGAGCACGTCCTCAGCGGCGGGAACCTCCAGATAGGCCTCGCCGTGGTAGTGCTCAGGCAGTGATTCCAGGATCGCGCAGATCGCAGGGACGGCGGTCTCATCCCCTGCCAGCAGCAGGTCATGGGCACTGCCCGGAGTGAAATCGATACCTCCGCCGGACTGCTCAGAGCGCCGGTCGGGGCCGATGATGACCAGCTCATCCCCGGGTTCGGCCGATACTGCCCAGCCGGCGGCGGGCCCGGAGCCTCCATCGGGCTCCACGTGGATGACGAAGTCGATGTCGACCTCCCGGACGTGAGTCCGGATGGCCCGCACCGTATAGGTTCGGATCGGGTTGCGCTGGTCATCGTCGAGCTGCCGCCAGGCGTTGTACCACTGCATCATCGGTGCCGGAGGGTCGGCAAAGAGACCCAGTTCAGGCAGGGAGCCGTCCTCACGGGGCAGAAAGAGCTTGATGCGCTGGTCCCAGGCAGCCGGTGAGTCCCCCGAGCCCGCCGGCCCGAAGTGTTCCAGCTCCTCGCCGGTGACAGTGACCCGCAGGAAGTGCGGGGACAGCCTGACCACCCGCGCCACCTGAGTCAGGTAAGCGCGAGTGGCCGGCCGCAGTGCAGTCTCAGCCATTCAGTCGATGTTCTCCACGGCCTCGGCCAACTGCGGGGTCAGCTCTTCGAGCACCAGTTCGATGCTCAGCGGGGACCCGGCGCTGAAGGCCTGGACCAGATCGGAACCGTCCTCCAGGATCACCGCGCGGTCCTCCGCGACCACTGATAGGGAGCTGATCAGCGGGTCCTCACGCAGCTCATCGGCGGTGAACCCTATCGGGAACAGCACAGCGACATCGGCGTCGAAGACCTCGACCTGCTCCTCGGCCACCTCGGCGTAGAAATTGTCCGGGTCAGCGATGTCCGCGGCTGGACCGTAGAGCTCGAAGCCCAGCATCTCGATGAGGTCCCAGCGCATATCCCCTGCGGTGTGCAGGCCGTAGGCCGCGCCGAATTTGGAGCCGGTGACCGCCTCCAGCCCTTCGAACTCGGGGTGTTCCTCAGCCACTGCGTCGATGCTCTCCTGGGTCTCGGCGACCAGCTGCTCGCCCTCCTCTGAGAGCCCGAGCGCATCGGCGACCAGCTGGGTCTGATTGTCCCAGCCGGGGTTGAAGTTCCCCGCGCCCTCAGGCCCTGAGATGGTGGGGGCGATCTCGGAGAGCCGATCATACTCGTCCTCCTCATAGCCGGAGTTGACGTTGAGGATCAGGTCAGGGTCCAGCGACTGGATGAATTCGTAGTCGATCTCCTCAGCCCGGGGAATCACCTCTGGGGCCTCGCTGAACAGGTCCGCGGCCCAGGGGCCGACGCCGTGGGTCTCCTCGCCGAAACCCAGCCAGTCATGGACGGCGACCGGCTCCACGCCGAGCGCCAGGGCGATCTCCGCATCGGACCAGCCGAGGGCGACCACCCGGAGGTCTCCGTCCTCGGGTGCCAGGACTTCGGTGGGGCCGTACATGTGGTCGACCACGGCCAGGACACCGTCGGCGGCGGCATCAGTCGTCTCAGCGGTGCCGTTGCCGGTGTCAGTGTCGTCTGCAGCGGCGTCGTCTCCGTTGTCACCGCAGGCGGTCAGCGCCAGCGCGGAGGCGGTGAAGACTGCGGTGAGGGTCAAGAGCGGTTTCTTCAATGGGTCTCCTTCAAGAGGTGAGGGAAGGTTAATTCGGAGGTGGTGCTTTCACTTGGGGCAGCTCTCAGTCCGGTGCAGGTGCCCGGGGGATGACCAGGGGGCGTCCGGTCTCGGGATCATCGATCACCCGGGCGGCGACGCCGAAGACCTCTTGGACGAGCTCTGCGGTGCCGATCTGCTCCGGGGTTCCTTGGGCGATGATCTCGCCGCTGCGCATGGCCACCAGGTGGGTCGCATAACGCAGGGCCTGGTTGAGGTCGTGGAGCACCGCGACCAGGGTGCGCCCTTGACGCTGGAGCTGGGTGCACAGTTCCAGCACTTCGATCTGATGGGCGATGTCCAGGTAGGTGGTGGGTTCGTCCAGCAGCAGGATGGGGGTCTGCTGGGCCAGGGCCATGGCGATCCAGGTACGCTGGCGCTGCCCACCGGAGAGCTCGTCCACCGACCGGGTGGCCAGTTCTGCGGTCCCGGTGACCTCCAGCGCCTGGCGGACAGCAGCCTCGTCCTCCCGGCCCCAGCGTTTGAGCAGGCTCTGGTGGGGATGCCTGCCCCGGGAGACCAGGTCGGTGACGGTGATGCCCTCCGGCGCCACGGATGATTGCGGCAACAGCCCTACCGCCCGGGCAAGCTGTTTGGTGGGCAGCGAGGTGATGGCCGAGCCGTCGAGCAGCACCTCTCCGGCGCTCGGACGGATGAGCCGGGCCAGGCTGCGCAGGAGGGTGGATTTTCCGCAGGCGTTGGGGCCGATGATCACGGTGAACGAACCGTCGGGAATCCGCAGGTTCAGTTCGCTGAGCACGGTGCGTTGGTCGTATCCGGCGGTCAGCCCCTGAGCTGCCAGCCGGACAGCGGTCTTCGCACATGCCGTGCCAAGGTCAGGGTGGAGGGTGGTCATGAGACTCCTTTCCGGCTGCGGCCCATGGTCACCAGCAGCCACACCAGATACGCCCCGCCCAGCACCAGGGTGACCACGCCCACCGGCAGGCTGACCGGGATCATCTCTGTCCGGGCGATGGCGTCTGAGGCGGTCAGCAGCACCGCTCCCATCGCGGCGGCCGGAATCAGCTGGACCGAGGAGGCCCCGGTCAGCCGAAGGGCCAGCTGCGGGGCCACCAGCGCGATGAAGGCGATGGGGCCCGCCGCCGCGGTGACCACCGAGACCAGCAGGATCCCGCAGACGAACTGCACCATCCGCACGCGTTCCAGCCGTATGCCCAGCCCTGCGGCGGCGTCGTCGCCCATCTCCATCAGACGCATGTCCCTGGCGTGGATGAGCATGACCGGTAGGGCTGCAGCGATGATCACCAGCAGCGGCAGCACGTGGACCCAGGCGATGTCATTGACCGAGCCCGCACCCCAGGTGGCCACAGACATGGCGGCCTCGAGGCTGAGCACAGTGAGCAGATAGGTGTTGAATGACCCCAGGAAGATGCTGACCCCGATGCCCACGATGATGATCCGCAGCCCGGACACGCCGCGCTTCCAGGCCAGCAGATAGACCGCTGCACCGGTGGTCAGGCCGCCCAGGACGGCACCGACCGGGGTGGCCCAGAGCCCGGTGAAGCCCGCGGCTGCCACCAGCAGGGCACCGGTGTAGGCGCCGGTGGAGAAGCCGATGATGTCGGGGCTGCCTAGCGGGTTGCGGGTCTGGGACTGGAACACCGCGCCGGCCAGAGCAAGCGCCGCCCCGCCGAGCAGAGTGAAGACCACCCGCGGGGCACGCCATTCGAGCACGACTCTGGCGGCGCCGTCATCGGCACGGCCCAGGAGGCTGTCGATGACCTCAGACGCCCCCAGCATGGCTGATCCGCTGATCATGTTCCACCAGGCCACTGCTGCCGCAGCCAGCAGCAGAACGGCGGTGACTACGACGGCTCGGTGTTCCACAGCAGCACTGAACGGACCGATGCGCACCGGACGACTGCCCGGACCGAACAGCTCTGCGGTGGCGGTCACAGGTTCTTCACCGCCTTCCGCCGAGTCAGCCAGATCAGCACCGGGGCGCCGAGGAAGGCGGTCACCACACCGGCGGGCAGCTCGGCGCTGACGACGACGCGGGCCAGGACGTCTGCGGTGAGCACCAGGATGGGTGCGGCCAGCAGGCTCAGCGGGATCAGCCAGCGGTGGTCCGGGCCCACCAGTATGCGCAGCGCATGGGGGACCATGAGCCCGATGAAGGACAGCGGCCCGGCGGCTGCGGTGGCCGCCCCGCACAGCAGCGTCACCGCTGCCAGGCCGGTGATCCGGGTCAGTCCGGGCCGGGCGCCGAGGGCGACGGCGGCGTCGTCGCCCAGGGACAGTGCGTTCAGAGCACGGGGCAGCAGCAGCCCCAGCGCTGTGCCGGCCAGGATGAACGGCAGGACAGCGCCCAGCTCGTCGAAGCCGCGGCCCTGCAGGGAGCCGGCTGACCAGAAGCGGACCCGGTCGAAGACATGAGGCATAGTCAGGGTGATCGCAAAGCTGATCCCGGTCAGCAGGGCGGCGATGGCCACTCCGGTGAGCACCAGTTTGGCAGGACTGGCACCCATGGGCCCAGTGGTGCCGATGATGTAGACGGCCACACCGACTACCAGCGCCCCGGTCATGGCCAGCCAGACGTGAGCACCGCCGATGGTGGTGCCCAGTGTTGTCGAGCCCAGCACCACCGCAGTGTAGGCCCCGGCGTTGACTCCTAGGAGTCCGGGGTCCGCCAGCGGGTTGCGGGTCATGGCCTGCATCAGGACTCCTGCTGCGCCGAGGGCTGCTCCGACCAGTACAGCCAGCAGCGTGCGCGGGACCCGGCGCTCCAGAATGAGCAGCTCTGTGGTGCTGCGGGATTCCGGCGGGAGGTCACCGGCAATCCAGCGGGTGAGTGTCTCGGACACGTGGTGGGCCGAGATGTCACCGGAGCCGATGAACAGGCTGCTCCAGCACAGTGCCGCCAAGGCTGAGGCACCGATGAGGATCACCAGCAGACGACGGCGCCCGGGCGAGCTGAGCCGCTGGGCGGCCTGCAGCTCGTGTTGGGCGATCTGAACGCTCACTGACGCTCCTTATGGGCGAACCCCGAGTGTGGCAGAGAAGGACACTCTTTAGATAACTATGGCGTGCCCGAATAATGCTGACTTGGATAAGGTAAACCTATACCTTGGAGTGTGCAAGTGCAGTCTCGTGCCCAAATGGGGTCATTGAATCTCAGCGCCCCGACATCCGACAGGTGTTGAATGCATCGCCTCAAGGTTTCAACAGCTGAGGAGTGAAATAACACAGTGAAATCTGATTGTATGAGGCATGTGACACTACACCCTCTAGCCATGTGAGACACTCACTCATGCTGCAAAACACCATCGCGCGCCCGGCACCGCTCACGCATGCACGGGTGCGCGAACTCATCGGTGAGCCGGATCAGTCTGCCATCGATAAGGTGCAGGACCGGATAGACCCGCACATCTACCGGTTCATCGCGCACTCACCTTTTCTGGCCATCGCCACCGCCCACGCAGACGGCACGGCGGACTCTTCCCCCCGTGGTGACTACCCGGGCTTCGTGAAGGTTCTCGACGACCAGACGTTGGCCATCCCTGACCGGATCGGCAACAACCGGATCGACACTTTCGAGAATCTGGCCAGCGATCCGCGCATCGGGCTTCTGTTCCTGGTGCCCGGGCATCGCGAGACTCTGCGGGTCAACGGCAGAGCCTATCTCACTGAGGATCCCAACGTGCTCACCCGCCTGGAGGCTGAAGGCAAGGCACCCAGGCTGGCGATCATCGTAGAAGTCGAGGAGGTGTTCATCCATTGCGGACGGGCGGTGCTGCGTTCTCGGCTCTGGGATCAGGACAGCACCGCACTGGCCGAGCATGTGCCGTCCATCGGAGAGATTGTCGCAGCCCAGTACCATCGCGAGGATGTGACCGCCGAAGCAGTCGATGAAGGCATCGAAAGCGCCTATAAGAACCTCTACTGATCGGCACCTGACACCTTTGATGAACACTGACTCTGAACTGCTCATAGTCGACGATATGTCTCCGGCTGCCGAGAACATCTGCACTGTCACTCTGCGCTCAGCCAGCCAGCGCAGGCTCCCCAGCTGGAGGCCCGGAGCGCATATTGACCTGGAGCTGCCCAACTGGATCACTCGGCAGTACTCCTTGTGCGGAGACCCCAACGACCAGCACAGCTACCGCATCGGCGTGCGGCTGGAGGAGCTCAGCCGCGGCGGCTCCGAGTACATTCACCGTTTGCTGCGTCCGGGAACGCTCCTGAAGGTCCGAGGACCACGCAGCACATTTCCCGACCGAACCCCTGCTGGGACGGTGTTCATCGCCGGGGGTATCGGCATCACCGCGGTGTTGGCGATGTTTCTGCGCGACCATGCCCAAGGTCTCCGCCCCATGCTCCTCTACGCAGGACGCAGCAGAGCCGCCATGCCTTTCCTTGATGAGCTGCCGGAGGACGCGGAGGTGGTCATCGCCGCCAAGGACGAGGATCAGCGGCTGGACTTCGCCGATCTGGCCGCACGGCTTCCTGCGGGCACTGCGATAGCGGTCTGCGGTCCTAGCCGGATGGTCTCCGCGGTGGAGGAGGCATTTCCCGAGGAGAAGTTCCAGGTTCATGCCGAACGGTTCCGCGCCGAGCCGCGCGCATTCGTCAACACTGAGTTCCTCACCGCATGCGCCCGCAGCGGCATGGAGGTCACTGTGGGTGAGCATGAATCACTGATGGGCGCACTGGCCAGAGCAGACCGCCCCCTGGCGGCCGGCTGCCGCGAAGGTGTGTGCGGCTCCTGTGAGGTCAGAGTGCTCTCCGGGGAACCGGAGCACCGGGACCTGATCGGCGCACCACCGGGAAAGATGTATCCCTGCGTCTCCCGCAGCAGCAGCGAACGCCTAGTCCTCGACCTCTAACACCACCGACCGCGAAGGAGCCTGATGGGTCAGCTGTTCATCAACGGGAAGATCTTCACCGCTCGCAGCGAAACCGACTTCGCCTCCGGCTTCCTGGTGGAGGACGGTCGGATCAGCTGGGTGGGGGATGCCGGGCACCTCAACCCCGCAGAGTATGCGGGGGCGGTAGATCTTGAGGGCCGGACTGTGCTGCCGGGACTGTTGGATATGCACGTCCACCCTGCGCTGATGGCCGATACTGCCGATGCCGTCGAGTGCCTTCCTCCACGGGTGGAGTCGGTGGCCGGGCTGGTGGAGGCGCTGCGCTCACACCCCGCCCATCAGACCGGAGCCGATGCCTGGATCCTCGGCGCCGGATACGACGAGACCAAGTACCCCGACGGTTGCCCCACCGCCGCTGACCTCGACGAGGTCAGTCGCAGCCAACCGGTACTGGTGTGGAGAGCCGACAGGCATACCGCGCTGTGCAACACCCGGGCGCTGGAGATCGCCGGGGTGACCGACGCTACCCCAGATCCAGAGAGTGGCCGTTTCGGCCGCTATCCCGATGGAACCCTCAACGGAGTGCTGGAGGAGTTCTCCGCCATCAGTGAGGTGACTGCCCATATGCCGCAGCGCACAGCGGCCGAGCGGGCAGATCTGTTGGAGACGGTGGGCAAGCGACTGCTCTCCCGGGGGGTCGTGGGTGTCTGTGACCTGCTCGCCACCACCATTCCCCACCCCCTGGAGACATATCGCACAGTTGCTGAGCGGGCACCATTTCCACGAACGGCGCTCTTCCTGGGCTGGAATCGGCCCCATGACCTCAACGACCTCGAGGCGCAAGAGACCAGCGGAGCCACGCGAGTGGCCGGGGTCAAGGTGCTCATGGATGGTGCCTACTCCAACCGCACCGCCTGGGTCTGCTCCCCGTACCCGGACTCCGAAGAGAATGGTCTGCGCACACTCAGCGATGACCAACTGCTGGCAGCTGCGGACTGGGCACGCCGCAACGGAGTGCAACTGGCGGTCCACGCGATGGGCGACCGGGCCATCGCGCATACGGTCGATCTGCTCGGAGACCTGGAGCCCTGGCTGGAAGGCACTCCCTCGGTGCGCATTGAGCACGCCACGCTGATGTCCCCGGAGCTGACCGCACGGCTGGCTGCTGCGAAGATGCGGTTCGGCATCGCCACCCACACCATCTTCTTCTACTCGGAGTACGAGGCCTATGCGAAGAACCTGCGGCCCGAACAGGTGTCAGATGCCTATCCGGTGCGTTCGCTCTACGAGTCGGTGGAGGCTCTGGCGCTGTCCTCAGACTGCCCCGCGACCGCATGGAGCGAAGCCGACGATGTCTTCGTCTCCATCGAGGCGGCGGTGCAGCGCCGGACCCACACCGGCGCGGCCTTCGGGCAGCAGGCGGCCATCACCGTTCCGCAGGCGGTGCTACTCTACACCGCACGAGCCGCTAGGGTCACTGCGCTGCCCGGACTGGGGCGGCTGGCCGAAGGATATGAGGCCAGCTTCGTAGTGCTCGACCAGGACATTTTCACCGTTTCTGCCGAGCAGATCGCCCAGACCACAGTGCTTCAGACCTGGCAGGCCGGGGATCTCGTCTATTCTCGCTGAGCTCAGCCCAGCGACTCGGCCCCGAAGACCACCTCTCCACCGAGCACCGTGGCCCGCACTGCGATGTCACCGAGTTCAGCCGGTTTCGCAGCAAAGGGATTGGCCCCCAGCACGGCCATATCGGCCAGCAGCCCAGGCATGAGGCGTCCCTTGATGTGCTCTTGGTGGGAGGCGTAGGCCGAGCCGTAGGTATAGGCGCGGAATGCCTGCTCCACGGTGACCCCCTCATGGAGACCGATGGGCTGCCCGTCGGCGGTACGGCGGTTGACCATATCGTGAATCCCCTTCATGGGATGGGCCTCGACCACGGGAGTGTCGGAGCTGCCGGGCAGCTCGACTCCGGCGTCGAGGAAGCTTTTCATCCGGTAGACGAGGCGGTCAGCACGCTCGGTGCCGAGGACATCAATGAACCCATCGCCCAGCTCGGTGAGGAACCGGCCCTGCGGTACGGGGATGATGCCGAGTTCGGCAATACGCCGCACAGATTCGTCAGAAGCCATGCCGCAGTGCTCAATCCGGTGCCGGGGAAGCACTCGGCGTGGGTGACTCTGCTGTGCCCTGCGGAGATGCTCGACGGCGTGCTCAACAGCGCGGTCACCGATGGCGTGAACGGCCAGCTGCCATCCGCTGCGGTGCAGGCTGCTCAGCGTCGCGCCGAGTTCCTCCGGGTCGAACAGCAGCATGCCGTCATCGGCGTGGTCGTGGTAGTCACAGGTCAGGGCGGCGGAGCGGCCGATGAGCGAGCCGTCACTGAGGACCTTGACCGCGCCGATGCTCAGGTGCTCGTCTCCGAAGCCGCTGCGGAGGCCAAGATCTAGCCCCCAGCCGTCACTTCCGGGTTCGAAGTGCTCGATTCCATGGGTCGCGGTGAGATACGGCATGGCCGTGACCCGCACGTGCAGACGCTGCTGCTCACGTGCCCGTTGATACGCGTGGAGATCTGCGGGACCCATACCGATGCCGTTCGTCGCGCCGATGCCGGGGTCGGCGACAGAGGTGATGCCCTCGGTCAGTGCGATACGCGATCCGGTCTCCAGGGAGGTGATGATGTCTGAGACCGGATAGGGTTTCAGCCGACTGTCGAACCACTTCTTGGCGTTCTCCAGGAAGAGCCCGGTGGCCAGGCCGTCCTCACCGACCTCGATCAATCCGCCGGTCATTGTCGGTGGGTTCGCCAGATCTGTGACGCCCACCCTATGCATTGCGGAGGTGCTGGCCACTGCCATGTGCTCGGAGACGTGAGTGATCCACACTGGGCGCCCGCCGGCGGCAGTGTCGAACTCTTCCCGGGTGGGGAATCCGCCGATCTTGTTCTGGTCGAAGCCTCCGCCGCGGACCCAGGAATCCTCCGGAAGGATACGCGCGTGTCCAGCGATGACTTCCAGCAGCCTTTCTCGGCTGGGGGCGGCGTGGAAGCCTAGGTCCAAAGCAGCGAGACGCTGGCCGCGGAGGGCAAGATGGTGATGAGCGTCGTAGAAGCCGGGGACCACAGTCCTGCCACTGAGATCCACGGTCTGGGCTGCGGGGAGCTGGAGCGCGTCGTCGCCGAGAGCGGCGACCCTGCCGAATGCCACACTGAGTGCGTGAGCCCAGGGTCGGGCAGGATCCCCGGTCCAGATCTTCCCGTTGACGAAGACAGCGTCTGCTTTCACCATTCCCTGCCTTTCTGCTCCCCCGCCGCCGAGACAAGCGACATGCTATGTACGGATCGCGAATCCTGGTCCGCCGGGCACGGAGTCCAGCAGCTGGCGGGTGTACTCGGCTTGTGGAGCGGTGAAGACTTGTTCGACCTCACCGTGCTCCACCAGCTCGCCGGATCTGAGCACGGCGACGTTGTCGCTGACGTGCCGGACCACGGAGAGGTCGTGAGAGATGAACAGCATGGTCAGATCCAGCTCTTCGCGCAGCTCTGCCAGCAGCTTCAGCACCTCCACCTGTACAGAAAGGTCCAGGGCCGAGGTGATCTCATCGGCGATCACGGCCTCGGGCCGGATGCACAGAGCTCTTGCGATGGCGATTCGCTGCCGCTGACCGCCGGAGAACTCATAGGGGTATTTGTCGATGGATCCTTGGGGAAGTTCCACCCGGTCGAGCCACTCGGCGATCGTCTTCCGGTGCCGGCTGACCCGGGACCACAGGGGGTCCAGAGCCTCTGCCAGTGCCTGTCCGGCGGTACGCCGTGGGTTCAGCGAGGAGTAGGGGTCCTGCGGAATCAGCTGCAACTGCTTCGGAGTGCGGCGGCGCCGTCCGGTGCCGGCACCGTAGGTCTGCCCCCCCACTGTCACCTGGCCACTGGTGATGGGCACGGCCCCGATGAGTACCTTGGCCAGGGTGGACTTCCCCGAGCCGGATTCGCCCACCAGACCAACAGACTTCCCCTTCCAGATCTGCAGCGAGACATCTTTGAGGGCCTGATGCTGGCTAGCACCTGCGCCGAAGACGACACTGAGTTCCTCTGCTTCAATAGTGGCTTCAGGCATTGTTGGCCTCTGTCTCCTCGCTGACATCGGTGAACTTCGCCGCATCCAGCAGCTTCTGCGTGTAGGGATGCTGAACCTCTTCAGCGGTGAGCTGATCACAGGTGAGCTCCTCGATAACCTCGCCGTGACGCATCACCACCACCCTGTCGCAGAGCGCTTCGACGACACCGAGGTCATGGGAGATGAACAGCACCCCAGCACCCAGTCGCTCGGCCGCACCGACGAACTGGCGGAGCACCTCCGCCTGGACGGTCACATCCAAAGCTGTGGTGGGCTCATCGGCGACGATCAGCTTCGCCTCAGTGACCAGAGCCGAGGAAATCATGGCCCGCTGCAGCATGCCTCCTGAAAGCTCGTAGGGGTGCTGCTCTCCGCGGCGCTCCGGTGCGGAGATGTTCAGCTGTGCGAACTTCTCCGCCAGCTCCAGACGAGCCTGGCGCCTGGTAGCGCCCAGATGGACCCGCGAGACCTCGGTGAGCTGGCTGTTGAGCTTCAGTGCCGGGTTGAAGGAGGACATCGGGTCCTGATAGACCAGAGCCACGTCACGAGCCAGATCCCCGGACTTGGGGTGCCGGAGCATGTCGTGGCCTGCGGCCCGCAGCTCATCAGCTGAGGCAGTCACGCCTTCGGGAACCAGCCCCGCGGCAGACATCGCGGTGAGTGACTTGCCAGATCCGGATTCGCCGACCAGCCCCACAATTTCGCCCTTCTTGACCCGTAGAGAGACCCCTTTGACCAGTTGTTGCCCGGCAGCGCTGGTGACACAGAGGTTGCGGACCAGCAGAGCGTCGTCGTTCTCGGCGGCGCTCTTCGCAGCAGCAGACTCATTGGCCTGCAGAAGGGTGCCGGTCCTGCGGCCCTTCACTGCACGGCGCAGGCGCGGGTTGCTGCGTGCAGCCAGACCGTCCCCAATGAACATCGCTGCGACACCGGTGAGGACGATCATGATGCTCGGGCCGAGAACGTGCACCGGCTGTGTGTAGACGTTCGGGAGCGCATCGGCCAGCAGCCGTCCGAAGTCGTATTCGGGATTCTGCACGCCCAAGCCGATGAAGGACAGCCCAGAGAGCTCAGTGAGCATCACCGCATAGGAGTTCGCGGCCAGGATCAGCAGCGGTTCGCCCAGATTCGGCAGCACATGACGGGCCAGAATAATGGGCCGGGGTACACCGAGCTGCTTGGCCGTGCCCACATACTCCCGAACCATGATGGGCGCTGCCATATTGGCAGCGAGCCTGGTGAACGCGGGAATTCCGGCGATGCCGACTGCAATAGTGGCTGAGAACGCGCCGGGTCCCAGAATCGCGGCGACGACCAGGGCAAGAACGAGACCCGGAAAGGCAACGGCCACCGCGTTGGCGGTGAGCACAAAGTTCCGGATCCGCTCGGGCATCATCCATACCAGGATTCCGGTGACCACGCCCAGGACAACAGCAATCGCGGTGGCCGCCGTGGTCAGGATAAGCGTCAGCCGGGTGGCCACCAACGCTCGGGCAAAGAGATCACGGCCGAACTCATCGGTGCCCAGCCAATGCTCGGAGGAAGCCCCTTGACGCATATCACCGGTCAGCTCACGGGCGGTCTCTCCCAGCACCATCGGGGAAATAATCGCCACTAGGACCAGCGCCATTGCAAGCCCCAAGCCGATGGCCAGCATGGGGTTGAGGCGTCTCTCCCTGGCCGGGCTGTGAGAACCAGTCTGGACGTCGGCAACTGCCACAGTGGTCATGTCAGAGCCTTTCCGGCCCGCAGGGTCCGCGGGTCTACCAGAGCGAGCAGAATGTCGATGATCACATTGGCGGTGATGGCCAGGGCGCCGATAGTAAGGATGATGCCCCGAGTGAGGCCGAAGTCCCGCTCGATGATGGACTCCACCACAGTGCGTCCGAGCCCGGGCCAGGAGAAGACCGTCTCCACAATGATGGCACCGCCGATCATGGCGGCGAGGATCAGGCCGGAGAGCGTCAGTGTTGAGGACAGCAGATTCGGCACAGCATGCTTGGAGTACTGCCGCGCGGTGCTGATCCTCCAACCGCGGGCGGTGCGCATATAGTCCTGCTCCAGGACGACGGCGGCCTCCCGGCGCACCATGCGGGACATGGAGCAGATGGGCCCGATGGCGATCGCAGTGGTGGGCAGGATGTAGGAGGTGAGCTGATTGGCCCCGCCTGCCGGCAGCAGCCCCCAGTTGACCGCGAAGACCACAATGAGGATCGCGCCGATGACATAGACCGGCAGCGCAAGGGCCGAGGCAGTGATCCAGCCGAAGCCGGAGTCCAGCCACTGGTTCCGGTTGCCGCGGGTCAGGCCGGCGACCAGCAGTCCCAACGCCAGGGAGACAAGCACGGTGATGGCGATGCCGATCAGGGCAATGGATGCGGTAAAGGGAAGTCGTGCGACGATGACGTCGGCGACCTCGGTGGTGGGACGGCGCCACGAGTTGCCGAGGTCCAGCGTCAGCACACCGACGAAATAGTCCCAGAACTGCACCAGCACAGGCCGGTCCAGTCCCAGTCTCCCGCGGGTGGCCTCCACTTGCTCGGCGCTGGCGTCCATTCCGGCGATCACCCGGGCCGGATCACCGGGGACGAGGTGAACCATGATGAAGGTGAGCACCACAAGCGCAAGGAGCGCCAAGACGAACTCAAAGACCTTCCTTAGGAGGAATGCCGGCCAGGGCCGGGCCAGAACGGCGGGCATTGTTCACCTCTAGCAACTGTGGGGCAAAGATGTTCGGAACACATGGATTACATTAAGGGGCAGTGCCCGCCCAGCGACAGGACTCGAGCGGGCACTGCGGCCTCAGAAGGACTGGTCAGTCGAGGATGCGGAGGCTGGTCAGGTCTTCGTTGCCGCCGGGCCCGTAGATGGTGAAGCCGTCACGGATGACAAAGGTTCTGGTATCCATGGAGATCGGGATGAAGTCCACGGCTGCCAGTGCCTCCTCCTGGGCAATCTGGTAGTACTCGCACATCTCTTCCTCGGAGCCCGCGGCCAGCGCCGCGTCTAGGGCTTCGGTAGCCGCCGGGTTGTTCGACACGCTGGTGTTGCGGCCTCCCTCAGTGTGGGGAACACCGATGACGGTGCCCAGCCCCCAGGAGATCGTACCGATGTTGTTGACCGTGGCGAAGACGGTCACATCCCACCATTCAGGCTCCTCATAGATATCGGTGACCCAGGTGCCGACGTCGAGGTTCTGCAGCTCGACCTCAGCTCCCGCGGCGAGCAGCTGCTCCTGAACGTAGATGGCACCGGCACCGTTCTGACCGATGGCATTGGTGCCGATGACGTTGACCTGCACACCGTCGAGGGCCTCGGATGCAGCCTCCGCGTCGTAGTCCTCCAGCAGAGAGAAGTCCGTATTGGCGCATTGCATGTTCTCATCGCCGAGTGTGGCGATCAGCTCGCCGTTGGGATCGACGATCTCAGCCAGTGTCTCCCTATCGACGATCTGGGCCAGCGCCCGACGCATCTCCTCGTCCTGGAAGGGGCTCTGCTCCCCGTGGTTAAACAGGATGTAGAACTCTCCTGTAGTCACCGTGGTCTGATCGTAGCCTTCCTCGTCCTCGAAGCGATCGAGTTCCTGATCGGTCACCGGAGCGACGTCGAGCTCATCGGTCAGGAGCTGATTCGCGACGGTGTCATCAATGCCCACATAGAACTCCAGGTACTGCGCGGGCACGCCCTCGAGTTCCTCAGAATAGTCAGGCCAGCTGTCATAGCCCTCACGCAGCTCGAAGACGTAGCTGACCCCGTCATTGGCCTCGCTGAGCACATAGGGGCCGCTGAAGGCGGCCTCAACCTGCCCAGCGGCCGTGCTCTCGGGGTCCTCTAGACCGGCCGGGCAGACAATACCCGACTGCGGGATGGCAAGGCCCGCCGGCAGGTCCGAGTGGGGTTCGGAAAGTTCGATGACCACTGTGCTGGCATCGTCGTCGGCGGTGATGGTGGCCTCGCCGGGACCGAAGACACCGTCTCGCTGGACGGCACTTTCAGTCTCGTCGGCGAAGTAGGTGAGCGAGTCGGCCACAACTGTGGGGGTGATCTCCGTGCCGTCGGCACAGGTATGGCCTTCCCCGATGGTCAGAGTCAAGCCCGATTCCTCCAACTGGTAGTCATCGGCGATGCCGCCGATGAGTTCGCCGTCAATATCACGGCGCAGCACTGTATCGTAGAGCAGCCGTGCAGCGCGATAGTCGTCCGTTGCAGTGGTGGTCATCGGCAGGAATCCCACCGGGTCGGTGATCCAGGCGCCCCGGATGGTGTCGGTGTGCGGGCCGTCGCCGTTTCCCTCTGTGGTGCCGTCCGCTTCGATGCTTCCGTCCTCGGTGGTGCAGCCTGCCAGGGCCAACGCCCCGATGCACAGTGCGGCACCCAGCCTTCGGCCGCGCTTCGATGCCTGTGTCATGGTTTCCTCCCAGTCGGTGCGGTGTGGTGTAGTCCATCAAACCAAGGGGTCTGGGGCTGTTCATCGCGCAGGCGTTGAAAGATGCCCAGATCATTTACGACACATGTTGAAACTCGTGTGGTGTGCCGCCACGCACAACACGTCTGAAGGTGGTAGCACCACAGATCAGACGTGGCCGTAATGCTCACGGTGGTTGACCACTGAGTAGGCGTAATCGAGCAGCGTGCTCCAGCTGAAGAGGGGCAGATCGAGCTCACGCTGCACTGCACGGGCGAAAGGCTGGAATCCTGTGCACTCGAAGACCAACGCTCCGATGTCGGGATGCCGCTCGATGGCTTTGCGGCAGAGCGTAAGGAACTCGCGTTCGGCAATGGAGTAGTCAGCTGTGGGCAGCTCAGGCCTCTGGTCGCTGAGCCAGAGGTTGGCAAACTCCTCGATCGGGTGGTCCTCACGGTTGCCGATGAGGGCCACCCGGTCCTCATCCTCTATACCCACACTGTGCAGGTGGGTGTCGGTGAGCTGCTCCCGAGAGGCGCAGATGACGCCGACCTTCTTCTGCGGGCCGATGATCTGCTGTGCAAGCGGCACCTGCAGCAGGCTGGACATGAAGACGGGAACTTCGACGTGGGCGGCGACCTCACGCTGGAAGTAGGCGAAGTAGCCGCATTCGGCGGCAATGGCCCGAACACCCATCCGTTCGAGTCTCCTTGCTGCAGCGAGGATCGGCTCCAGGCAGGCTGACTTGTCCTCGGCGTAGACCAGCTGCTGGATATCGACACCGGCGGCGATGTCGTACTGGATGGGAAAGGGGTAGGCGCTGGCGTTGCGCACATCGCCGGGGAATCCAGGGTAGACCTCGTCGACCAGCATGATGCCGAGGCCCATGCCGTAGGCGTACTTTCCAGGCCGCGCGGTGATCCTGGTGACGCCCCAGTCGCGATTTCCGTACATCATGCTCTACAGCCCTCAGGCAGGCTGTAGGAAGGACAGAATCGCCGCATTGACCGCCTCCGGACTCTCCTGGGCCGACATGTGGCTGGCCCCGGGGATGAACCGGAGGGATGCCTCTGGAATAGTACGGGCCATCTCTTCGGAGGCTTCACGACTGATGTACTCTTCCTTCTCTCCGTGGAGCACCAGGGTGGGCGCCTCGATGCGCTTCAGGTCCTCCAGCACAAGAGTGGGCTGGGTGAGCCACACCTGGGTGACCAGTTTGATGAAGAAGCGCTCCCACGCCCGGGCGTCCGCAAAACGCCTCTTCGCCTTGCTGACGGCCTCACCCACGTGGGAGTGCAGGTCGGCAGTACTGCGGTAGACCTCAGGGGTAAGGGTCTTGTATGCCTCGATGACGCCCTCGCAGTAATTGGACGTGTGGTAGGGAGTGCCCAAAAGAACCAGCCGATCAACCAGTTCGGGATGTCGCAGGGCCAGCAGCAGCCCCGTGCAGCCCCCATCGCTGAATCCGACGATATGTGCCTTGGCCGCACCGAGCGCAGCCAGCAGCTCCGCCGCATCGTCGGCGAAGCGCTGATAGCTCAGCGGCTTCTCCGAGTCTGAGGAGCGGCCGTGGGCTCTGGTGTCCGGCGAGATGACTCGGAACATTTCGGCGAGCGCGGGGATCTGGTTCCCCCAGGATTGATGGTCGATGAGCCCGCCGTGCAGGAGAAGCACAGGAGGTCCCTCGCCATGCTCCTCAAGGTAGACCGAAATATCGTCAATGTCGATCACGCGTCCTTGGCCGCGGGTGGGCCGGATGAGCTCTTCCATGGTGTCAGCTCCTCAACTCCATAGATCGGTGGGCCGGTTCCATGCCATCAGAGGATCGCGTTGGTGTCACCGCGGCAATGGTGAAAGTTTTCACCTGGCTTTGCGACATCTGTTGCAGAGCCCGGCTCAGCGACGGTCGCGGATGGCCAGCCACAGCTGAAGGAGGAGTCGGTCGCGGCCGCTGTCAAGTGAGAGCCCAGTCTCCTTCTCGAACTGGCGAAGCCGGTAGTAGACGGTGGTCCGGTGCAGGTGGAGCAGCTCGGAGGTCCTCGCGGCGTTGCCGGCCTGATCGAGGAAACAGGCGACGGTGTGCAGAGTCTCCTCCGGCACGGACCCGACGTCCTCACTGAGCACCGGGGGCAGCCCGGCAGGATCAACGGTGGGCGCGATGACAGTCGCCAGCAAAGCCTCCAGCGGATGGTCGCTCCAGTGCGCCAGCGGCAGGTCCTTCTCCGCAGCGATCTTGGCTGCGGTCTGGGCATGGTCGTAGGAGCGCGACACCTGCCCCAGCTCGAGGGTGGATCCGATGCCGCAGCGTATCCTGTGCTTCAGACCCGGATCCAGCCGGCTCAGTTCGTGACGTGCCCGCTCGGCGACTTTGCTGAGTTCTGCCCCCGCGGTCACGCCGCGGCTGCCGATCAGCAGGAATCCACGGTTCTCGGTGACCGCAAAAGCCATGGAGCGCCGTCCTGCACGGCCTCCGGTGGCCTGTTTGAGGCCTCGGCGCAGCACAGCGGCGATCTCCTCGGTCGGGCGGGCGGCAGGGGGCTGCTCAATGGACACCGCCAGGACGGTGATATGCGTGGAGGCCTCGAAATACCCGAGGTCGGCGAGATCGCGGAGGGCGGTCTCCCGGTCTGCCGCGTCATCGGAGAGCAGCGTGAACAGCAGTGTCTCCACTTCACGATCGGTATCCAGGTCCGCCTGAGCCTGCCGGTCGAGGAGGCGCTCCATCTGATGGGCGACGGCCAGGCACTTCTTCATCTCAGCCTCGGTAAGGTCCCGTTCGTCGGTGAGGATCAGCCACATTACCCCCAGCAGCCCGTACCGGGAGCGCAGGGGGAAAGCCATCCGGTCGTACTCATGGCCCTCGATGCCCAATGCTTTGCCCCGCCGCGGCTCTCGCCACTGCAGGAAGCCGGCGGCGAAGGTCGCCTCACGAACAGGTCCCTCGATGCGGCGGTTGGCCAGCGAGCTCAGCCGCAAGGGGTCAGCGTCCTCGAAGTGAGTGCTGTAGCCCAGAAGACGCAGGTCGGCGTCGTCGACGGCTACGCTGCGCTTGATCTCCTGAGCCAGCTGCTCGGCTAGGTCTGTGATCGCATCCACCCCTGTCACCTCCTCCGCCCGGTCAGTTTCTCCATACCTTAGTGTGACATCGACATCGCTGGAATACCGGTGACCGAGCGACAAGACGCTCCAGGAGGCCATTCAACATCTGTATGAGTCACCGTCTGAGATTTTCGACGTCCACCCAGAGAACATGACCTTCGACCGTGGTTGACTCGTTCATATGATCTCCGGCCCCTTCCTGGCACGCCCCGACAACCCATTCCCGCAACGTGCTGATCACATGCTGGACGAACTCCAGCAGCTCAGACGCCGCTTTCACGCCATTGCAGAAGTCGGACTGGATCTTCCACAGACACAACGAAGCGTGCTGCAGGCCCTGGAAGGGCTGCCGTTGGAGATCACCCTGGGCAAAAGGCTCAGCTCGGTCACAGCGGTGCTGCGCGGGGGCAGGCCCGGGACCACGGTGCTGCTGCGCGGGGATATGGATGCCCTGCCGGTCGCAGAGGCCACCGGTCTGGAATACGCCAGCCCCCATGGGGCGATGCACGCCTGCGGGCACGATCTCCACATGGCCGGGCTGATCGGTGCCGCCCGGCTGCTCTGCTCTGTCCGGGATGAGCTTCCCGGGACGGTCGTTTTCATGTTTCAGCCCGGGGAGGAGGGCCACGGCGGCGGGGAGCTCATGATTGCCGAGGGCGTTCTCGAGGTCACCGAGGAGCACCCGGCCGCAGCCTACGCCGTCCATGTGGACAGCACGACGCCGTTCGGACACTTCATCACCCGGCCCGGCCCCCTGATGGCCGGGGTCAACGCCCTGGATATCCGCATCATTGGCACCGGAGGCCATGCTGCGGCCCCGCATCTGGCCGTGGATCCGGTGCCGGTGGCAGCAGAGGTCATCCTCGCTGTGCAGAGCTTTGCCGCACGCCGCCTCAATCCGGCTGATGCCGGGGTGATCTCCATCGGAAAGCTGTCCAGTGATTCAGCCGCCGGGAATGTGCTGGCCCGTGAGGTGGCCATGTCCACCAACATGCGGCACTTCTCTGACGAGGTGGGCACACTGTTCACCGATGAGCTGCCCCGGATGATCCGCGCCCTGGCCGAAGCTCACCGCTGCCGTGCCGAGATCACGCTCATTCCCTCCTATCCCGCCACCGTCAACGATGCCGCTGAAACCGAATTCCTCATGGACCGCCTTTCCGCACTTCACGGCACGCAGCGAGTGCGGCGGATGCCCGAACCGGCGATGGCTGCCGAGGACTTCTCCTATGTGCTCCAGAAGGTGCCCGGTGCCATGGTCTTCCTGGGAGCGAAGCCACCGGATCTTGCTGAGGATGACGTCGCTCCGATGCACTCAGAGAGGGTGCTCTTCGACGACCGTGTGCTGGCCGTCCAGGCCGCGAGCTTGGCGAATCTGGCCTGGAGCAGGCTGACACTCGGCACCGCGTGAGACAGGCTTAGCCGCAGCAGCTCAGTACCCGTAGAGCGGAGCGAGCTCGATCTCACCCTCAGCCCGGGAGACGCAGCACAGCATCACGTCCTGCCGCTCCAGGTCGCTGAGTGCAAGATCGCGGTGCTGGACTTTCCCGGAGAGGACCCTCAGCCGGCAGGTGCCGCAGGTTCCCGACCGGCAGGAGCTGCTCACCGCGACCCCTTGGTCCTTCAGCGTATCCAGCAGGCTCCGGTCGGCCGGGACATCGATCCGCGCACCAGTGGGCAGCCACACCGCGGTGAACGGCTGGGCGTGGGGGTCCAGTGCAGAGACACCACTGAAGTCCTCGAAGTGCAGGTGCTTTGCCCGCCAATGCATCGTCAAGGCGCGGACCTCCTGCAGCAGCGGCTGGGGGCCGCAGCAGAAGATCCGCCGGTCCCCCGGCTCAGCCAGCACGCTCCACAGGTCGAACCGACGTCCGGCGTACTCCTCCTTGGCGTGCAGGAGGACATCGATCCCGTCGAGCTCCTCCACGTACGCTGCATGAGCCCTCGAACGTGTGAGATAGACCAGTCGCGCCGGGGGCCCGTGACTGGCGATCAGGTGTCTGTAGATCGAGAGCATCGGTGTGATGCCCACTCCACCGGCGATGAGCAGCAGCTCCTGGGCCTCAGTGTCGATCCGGTACTCACCCTGGGGCGGTGAGATTCGCAGCAGTGTGCCCTCGGCGGCATGTGCGTGCATGCTGAACGACCCGCCCTCGCCGTGCGGGTCAAGGGCCACGGCGATCTCGTATCTGATCGGTGCCTTCTCCGGGACTGAGGTCAGCGAGTAGTTCCTGCCCAGCCCCGAGGGAGTCTCCACCTCCAAGTGCGCTCCGGGAGAGAACCCCGGCAGCGCGCCGGCGTCGGGACGCTGGAGATGGAACTCGACAATCTGCTGGGCCACCTGCCGGCGCCGGGCGACGAAGACGTCAATCCGCTCTGGCTCGCCCATAGTTCAGCGTCCGTCCCCGGCGTCAGCGCCCAGCATGTGGATCGGTGCTCCCAAGGTGACCGTGCCTGCGGCCTCCACCGTTGCGTAGAGGCCCATTTCAGTGTGCCCGTAATGCTGTTTGAGCAGGCGCGGCACGGGAATGTCGAGCTCTGCAGTGGCCCGGTTGACCTCGGTCGCTGCGCAGCGGGGTGTACCCATCTCCACAGTGAGCCCGGCTTCTCCCAGACCGAGCCGCTGCTGGGTCCAGTTCCGCTCCACCCAGGCCTCACCGGCGTCGAAGTAAATATTGGCGCGGAAGCGCAGCGGGTCGATCTCTTCGCCGACGCGCTCACCCAGCTCGCGCACTGAGGCGAGGTTCACTATGTGCACAGCACGTCCCATGCGGGCAGAGATCGTTGCCGTATAGGTGTAGTTGTAGTTTTCGCTCGTTCGGCGGATCAAGCGGGGGGCGTGGTGAGGGTCGAGGTCCAGGACCCGGGCCAGCAGCTGCTCCGCCTCGGCACGGTCTCCCTCATGCGCCAGGCAGCAGGAGAGCACCTGGTGCTCACGGACATAGACCTCGAGCTGCTGGGTCTCGGTGTTCAACTGGGTGCGGATTCCGGCCAGGCGCGGGTCATAGGTGGGCCCGTGATAGTTGTACGAGCTCAACGGCTTCTCCGGCAGTCGGATAGCTTCACCGCCGTGCCGTGCCAGTGCCCAGGCGCGATCGTGGGGAAACCCGCGTTCCGGGGAAAGCCGGACCTGCTCAAGGTGTTGGGCGCTCATCCCTCGGATCGGGTAAACGCAGAGGCCCGTGACGGTGCCGGTCGGTGCCATACCCGCACTCTACCTAGTCTGCGACAGCCGATTCGGCGGGCTCGGTCTCCAAAGCGAAGGTGATCGGGTACTCCGGGTCGGAGACAGCCGGCCGACTCAAGCTCATGGCCGAGATGTCGTGCTCAGTGCTTCCGGCAGTGGTGAGGTCGGCAAGGATCTGCCCCATGATGCTGCCGAACTTGGCAGCGTGACCGGCACCGTTGAACACCGCCACATGCGGATGGCCAGGAAGGGTGTCGAGCACAAAGCCGCGGTCCGGTGTCATGTCGTAGACGCAGGTGCGGTGCATCAGTGCAGGGCCCGCTGAGGCGGGCAGGTGCTGACGGAGGAAGTCGGCAAGCAGCTCGCCCTCCACACTGTCGCCGGTGAAAACCCGGTCCTTGCTGGCGATGAAGCGGCTGCGCATATCCCGGCCCAGCTTGGTGGCGGCCTCCCCGTAGACGGGGAAGCCGTAGTAGGTGTCCTCTGCTCCGTGGTAGATCCACACCGGGTGCTTGTCCGGGGTGAACTCGGAGAGCTTAGAGCTGGAGAAGTAGCTGACCTGTTCCTGGGACAGTGTCAGGGTGAAGCTCAGGCCCAGATCCTCCATGAGCTCGCCCATCCAGGACCCGGCGGCCACCAGCAGGTTCTCGGCGTGGATCGCACCGTCAGCAGTTCTGACCACGACGCCGTCGTTCTGAAGGTCGATGCCGAAGACCGCGCAGTTGCCGCGGAACTCCACCCCGGCAGACTGTGCCACTGACGTATGCGCGCTGACGGTGCGGCGGATGTCAAGCACACCGGCGTCGGGCTGGAAGAGGCCGAATGTCTCATCGGAGACCTGCCACTGCGGAAAGCGCGCACGCAGCTCTTCGGCGCTCAACGAGTCATAGCTGACACCGGCCTGGTCCATGACGCGCCGGGCGTTGGCGACGTACTGGGCACCTCGGGTGCCTTCCTCCGCGAGGTCGAGGCCACCGGTGGTGGTGATCAGCGGCAGCCCGCTCTCCTGCTCCACCTGATGCCACGCGGCGAACATGGCGTCGGTGAGGCGCACGTAGTCTGCCGAGGGGTAGACACGGCGAATGATGCGCGAGTGATCGCCGAACGAGCCGAAGGGGTGAAGCAGGTCGAACTGCTCCAGCACCAGCACTCTCTCCGCGCCGCGCTGGGAGAGCCAATAGGCGGCCGCGGACCCGACGGTCCCGCCGCCGACGACGATGTGTGAATAGGCCTGCGGCATTCGTTGCTCCTGAATAGACGTCGAAAGAAGTGGACCGAGTCCAGTCTCCGGCCCTGGGAGCAGAGTCCGCGACCGCTCGGCGTCGAATCTTCTCCGCCCGCACTGCAACAGCTGTAGGAAGCCCGATGCGGGGCCGCTCTGCTTGGATGGGCAGAGTTATGAACCGGCCTGTAGGGGGAAGCTTTGGAGCACGGAATCATCATCGACGGATGCAACCCGAGCAACTGGAACTCGCCTGCCGTCGTCGGCAGTCTGCTGCGGGGCAAGGTCAGCGCCGTCAACGCCACGATCGCGATCTGGGAGGGATTCGCGGAGACCGTCGACGAGACCGCCACCTGGCACCGCAGGTTCCGTGAGCAGGACAACCTGGTTCACGTCCGTGAAACCGCCGATATACAGCACGCCCATGAGACGGGAAGGCTCGGGGTGATCCTGGGCTGGCAGAACATCTCCCCGATGGAGAACTTCCCTACCCGCCAGACTGGTGTGAGACACCCGGGCTGATTGTGTATGAGACTGAGGACCTACTTGAAAGAGACCTCATCTTCCCCAACTAGGGATCCAGGACTTTGACGAAACCGGGGTAGTCGCCACGTGGCGAACGGGCTGCAGAACCATCGACATTGGCTGTCGCCATCGTTAGAAACAGGGAATGCGTGATGAACCGGTGCATGTGACGGTCGATGCAACCTGCACCTTGTCGTTGGTCCCTCAGCGGGCTCACCAATGAACTCGCGTACCCTCTCCTGAGAGATTGGAGCTGGGCACTCAGCCAGTCAGGGCAATAGTCCCGGATAGAAATCAGGCGAAGTCATCAAAGTCTACTCCTTGATGTCTTCGAAATGCTCAATAGCACTGGAAATGTCGTAGTCACGGGAACCGTCGTCGTTCACACGGTGACACGCGACACTACCACCGTCGGGCATGATGCGAATGGCTGGTCGCTCCTGCACACAGGTTTCTAAGGCGAAGGGACAGCGGCTGGCGAAGGGACAACCCTTAGTTTGGTTCTCCTGGCTGGGTGGCTCACCTCTTACTTGAATACGGTCCTTGGTAGTTGTCTTAACAGAAGGTAAAGCGCCAAGTAGAGCGACCGCATAGGGATGTTTGGGCTTGGCGAAGATCCCAGCGGCCGAGGCCTCCTCCATGATCTGGCCGAAGTAGAGTACGATCACCCTGTCTGCGATGAACTGCACCACGGAGAGGTCATGGGAGATGAAGATAGTAGCCACCTGGTGCTCCTGCTGCAACTGCTTCATAGAATTGAGCACTTGCGCTTGGACAGAAACATCCAGAGCCGAAACTGCCTCATCGGCTATTAGAACCTCCGGCCGGTTGATCAGCGCGCGCGCTATACTGATCCTCTGCCGTTGACCACCCGAGAACTCGTGAGGGAAACGGTCTAGGTAGCTCACGCTCAGCCCCACCGACTCGATTGCCTCCTCTACCCGGGAACGAATCTCACCGCGAACAAGTCCGTGGGGGCGGAGCGGCTCGGCTAAGGAGCGGCGGATCTTCCAGCGAGGGTTGAAGGACCCGAAGGGGTCCTGGAAGACCATCTGGCGTAAGCCGGGAATCTTTTTGGTATCCGAATCGGAGTCAGAGGCGTAGGTAACAGCTCCTTCAGTGACTGGCGCCATACCTAACAAAGCCTTGCCGATTGTAGACTTCCCTGACCCGGACTCACCCACGAGGCCGATTGTCTCTCCGGCCTCGATAAAGAACGAGACATCGTCAATAGCCACAACGTTGCGTCTACCTCTCAGCGGGTAGTGGACCGAAAGGTTTTCCACTATTAGAGGGGGCGTCTTTTCCTCGCCCCTTGTGCGCTGTCTCTCACGCATATTCATGCTGAGGCCACTCCCTCAACACGGTCGGCCAAGCGGTGACATCGGGTAGCATGCTCACCGCTAGTACGGTAAAGCGGAATATGATTACTGCTGCAGTCCTCCTGCGCCACCTGACATCGGTCAGCGAAGCGACATCCGGTAAAATGGGTGCCAGGCTGGGGCACTGTACCCGAGATGGTGGGCAGCACCTCGGAACCGATGTTATTCTCCGGAAGACAGTTCAGTAGCGCTACGGTGTAAGGATGTTGCGGGTCATCGAGCACGTGGCGCATATTGTTGCTGCGCTCCACAACCTGACCGGCGTACATTACCAGGATCTCATCGCAGGTTTCAGCCACCACTCCGAAGTCATGAGTGATGAACAGTATAGCGGCCCCCTCCTCTTTGCAGAGCTCAACAATAAGTTGGAGAATCTCAGCCTGAATTGTCACGTCGAGCGCAGTGGTGGGCTCGTCAGCGATGAGCACCTTCGGACGGCATGACATGGCCATGGCGATCATGGCCCGTTGCCGCATACCTCCCGACAATTCGTACGGAAAGCGACCAAGAAAGCTAGCGGGGCTTGAGATCCCTACGCGCTTGAGTAAGGCAATTGCTCTAGCCTGGGCGTCCTTGCGGCTCAAACCGAGGTGGATGCGCATCGGCTCGCAGATTTGAAACCCCACGGTAAAGGAAGGATTCATGGAAGACATCGGGTCCTGAAAGATCACTGCGATTTCCGAGCCTTGGAGCGAGCGAAGCTGCTTCTTTGGCAAGTCAAGGTAGTCCTTGCCCTGAAAAGTGACTTCTCCACTCACCTTGGCTTCCTTCTTGTCGAGCAGACCCATGAGCGCCAGCGAGATGGTGGACTTGCCGCAGCCCGACTCGCCAACTAGCCCACAGATCTTTCCGCGTTGCAGATCAAGGGAGACGTTCTCCACCACAGGAATGAGCTTGCGGCCGGCGCCAATGTACGACACCGATAGATTTCGTACGCTCAGAACTGGGCTATTTGGCCGGGTCAGCTTTGTGTTCATAGTCTTATCCTCAGTCCTCGTAGTAGAGCTCATGGAGGCGTGGGACGACGCTCACATAGTTGTAATAACCGCTCAGGTTCGAGCTGTGCGCCACGGTCACGTCAGGGGCATAGAGATAGATCCAGGGGACATCCTCGGCGAGGATGGCCTGGGCCTCGCTCCAGAGCTCCGCTTGGATTTCCTCATCCTCAAACTCAGCAGTTCGGACAATCTCGTCGAACTCCGGGTTCTCGTAGTTGGAGAAGTTGGCCGCGCCCTCGGAATCCAGCAACCAGCCAAAGTGATACTGGGGCTGGTTAATGTAGGAAAGCCAGTTCCCTATCAACGCCTGCGAATCAAAAAACTGCTCCTCGTACTGGGAACTGTTCAGAGTTTGGACACTCATGTCGATGCCGACCTCTGCATATGCATCCTGCAGAATAGTTGCAGTGTCTGCGGCGAAGGGATCTCCATTGTTAACTATGGCATCGAAAGAGATGTCCCCTTCAGAATAGCCAGCCTGCTCCAACACCTCTCGAGCCATACTCGGATCATATTCGTACTCCCAGACCTCTGAGGCGTAGTGGGGGGTAATCGGGGAGATGGCCGATTCGAGCCTCTGGCCGTATCCCATTAGTACTGAATCAATGACTTCCTCGTAAGGAGTAGCCCAAGCAAGAGCCTGCCTCACAGCGACATCGTCGAAGGGCTCAACCTGCACGTTCAAGGAGAGCCACTCTGTATTGCCGGCATCAGCGGCAATGACCTCAATATTTTCATCATCTTCGAGATCAGCGAGGTTCTGCGGCGGAATTGAAATAATCAGCTGAACATCATCCTGCTGAAGCTGTTGGATCTGGGTGGTCATTTCTGACACAAAACGGAGTGTGAACTGCTGGATAGCCGGCTCCTCTCCCCAGTAATCAGGATTTGCAGTCAGCACAGCCTCCGAGGAAGGGTCCCAGGATTCTAAGATGTAGGGGCCAGAGCCCGCTGCGTTGCTAGCCAGATAGGAGTCGATGTCATCAACCTCGTTCTCCAAGTACGCACTGTCCATAATGGACATCATGCCGAAGTAGTCGGGTAGGACAGGTTGCGGCGTATGCAGCTGGAACTCGACGGTGTGCTCGTCGATAGCCTCGACGCTCTCGATATTCGCCAGCTGATAAAGCGAACTGAGCTCGAAGCCCTCGAAGGACCAGAGCACATCAGCGGCAGTGAACTCGTTCCCAGACTGGAAGGTAACATCGTTGCGAAGGTTGAAAGTCCAGGTAAGGTCGTCTTCGCTGACCTCCCAGGACTCAGCCAACGCCGGGTCGTACTCCCCATCGACCTGGTTACCGTCCTCCCCAATGTGATTGGTAACGAGGGTATTGTAGGAGGCAAGCAAGATAGTATTGGGCACTGCACCATGGGCAGCTCTCGGATCAAGAGTGGCTCCACCATCAGTGAATGCCAGGGTGGCCGTATTTCCAACTACACCGGAATCGCCACCAGGACTGATCTCGGAATCGTCACCACAGGCACTCATCAACAGTGCCGCAAGGGCCAAACTGGCAAATATTCTAATATTTACTTTAGTCATAATTTTAATCCTTTTATTGAACGAATGAAATAATATTTAAAAGTGGATTTTATTATAATTTATATCGAGGATCAAAGACATCTCTTAACGTGTCACCTAATAGATTAAAGCTCAGAACTAATATAGCTATAGTAAATCCAGGAAAAAAGGTTATCCACCATTGCCCAGAGAGAATATAGTGCCTACCCTCAGAGACCATGAGACCCCATTCTGCATCCGGAGGTTGTGCCCCGAGACCAATAAAGCTGAGTGCCGAAACGTTAAGAATAGCGAAACCTAGAGCTAATGTGAGCTGCACTAAGATAGGGCTAATGCAGTTAGGAAGAACATGAGTGAACATAATCCGAAGGCTGCTAATACCTGATATCCTAGCTGCATAAATGAACTCGCTCTCCTTCATGCTCAGGACCGTGGAGTAGGTAACGCGAGCGAAAGGGGCAATAGCGCCAAAGGCTATTGCTATCACGGTGGTCCAGAACCCTGGACCAATAGCGGCGGCGATACTCATAGCGAGAATTAAATCCGGAAAAGAAAATAAAATGTCTATAAATCGGTTTATAATATTTCTAGTATAACCGGGGAAATATCCAGACACAAGGCCGAGAGTTACACCAAATATTGCCGATCCAAAAACAGCCAAGGCGGCCGCTGAAAGTGTAATACGACCGCCATTGATGACACGAGAGAAAATATCGCGCCCAAAGCTATCGGTGCCGAAATAAAACTCAGCTGAGGGTGCATTGAGTGCAGACATTGCGTCACGCGCGCTCGGTTCATGGGTCTGGATCCACGAGGCGAAGATAGAAGCGATTACTGCAATAAGGATCACCATAGCTCCAACAATGGCGAGGGGATTGCGCAACGCCCATTTCAAGGCAGAGCTAAATCGGATACTGGAGGCAGCAATTCTCGCGGTTCCGAGCCTTGGTGTTGTCACTACCGGATCTCTCATCAGACTCCCCTTGTTTTCGGGTCGACGATCATCTGGGCCACATCGGCCAACAAATTTACAAAAATGAACAACCCCGCAGTAAGCACCATTACTGTCTGGACGGGCGCGTAGTCATTGGCGTTAACCGCTGTGTAGATATAGCTGCCGATGCCGGGCCACCCGAAGATCACCTCAACAACTACTGCACCAGCAAGCAGATACCCCAATTGCATGGCGGAAATAGTGAAGATCGCCGGTGACGCATTCTTCAAAGCATGTCCACGAATGATAAAGCTAGGTGAAACGCCCTTAGCCCTTGCAGAGCGAATATAATCGCGTCGAAGGACATCCAGCATTGCGGAGCGAGTCATACGCGAGATGACAGCGACGCCAACTAGGCCAAGGGCAAAGGTGGGCAGTACCAGGTGTTGAGCAGCCATGATTGCGGTCCCCCACTCGCCCTGCAGAATCGCATCGAGTACGTAAAGGCCGGTGATACGCTCCGGGACATAGGCGTTAGCACTTAACCTTCCAGATGGGGCGGGCGCCACCTGCAGCTGAACATAAAAAATCTGGATGAGCTGAATGCCCAGCCAAAAGCTAGGAACAGAGAGCCCAACGAGGGCACCCACGCGAAGCAGCAGGTCCAGGGTGCCACCTGCCCGGGTCGCCTGCAGCATACCAATAGGTATGCCGATAACCAGAGCGAAGATGAATGCCCATAATGCTAGCTCAATAGTGGCTGGCAAGCGATTTCCCAAATCCTCCACCACAGGACGACTGGTGTGCCAAGCGATACCAAAATCTAGACGAAATAGATTCCAGATGTAATTCAAAAACTGCATCCACAACGGATCGTTTAACCCCATCTGCTCTCGCAAGGCCTCCAACTGGAGTTCACTCGCTTGGGTTCCGAGGACGGCGCGAGCAGGGTCCCCCGGCAGAACTCGGTTGACGAGAAAGGCAAGAGTAGCTACACCTAGCAAAGTAGGAATGGTACTTATCACCCGCTGTAGAATCATGATCGTCGGTAGCATGATTTTCTCCTCATCCTTCATGCCAGCTAAGGGTCAGACTCTTGCAGGCTCAGCAAGAAATTTGTGCCACTCGAAAACCGATTCCATCTCGGCTGCTACCTTCAAGATCAGATCCTCCCTGAAAAGTCCCCCCACCAGTTGCGCACCCACAGGAAGTCCATTCGAATCGAAATGAACAGGCAAGCTAATCGCGGGAAGCCCCGACATGTTGCACAAGCTTGTAAATGCGCAATCGCGTCCGAGGAGCGTGTTCTTCCAGACCCCAAGGTGAGCCTTATCCCTCACATCGTCATAGACTTCCCCCACTCGACTTGCCAAACTCGCCATAGTGGGAGTGACCAGGAGGTCGAAATCACGCCCCCACTGTGCCACGATTCGCCGAGACTCAAACTGCATCCTAAAAGCAAGATCTACATACTGGCCAGCATGCGCGCTCTCCGCGCGACTGCGCCATGTCTTGACATACGAGTCTGCTTTTTCGGGTTCGTCTAATGGAGTAGCCCAGGACGCAGCCCCGAGCAACAGATCTCCGAATCCATCGACAAGCTCAGGGCTGAACACTTCTGGTTCAACAGGGAACACAGTATGACCCGTGCCTTCTAGTTCAGTGGCAAGTCGTTTTGCGGCATCGACATTTTGGGGGTCGACATAAACATCAATAGGCGCCTCAGTCATAAGACCAATTCTGAGACGTCTAACCGGTCTATATAATGTATCTAAATATGTTTCATTTGGTATCGGTGGCGCATAACATGCGAGGGGATCTGGGACACTAAGAATATCAAGCAGTGCAGCCGTATCTTCCACGGTGCGAGTTATCACGCCGTCAGTAACGGCATCTTCCATACTTCTGATTATCGGGGTGATGCGACTCCTCGTAGGCTTGAGACCTATCAAGCCGGTCAGTGAGGCAGGAATTCGAGTGGAACCGGCTCCATCTGAGGCATGCGCTAATGGCGCAAGTCCTCCAGCTACAGCTGAAGATGCACCCCCAGATGATCCGCCTGAAGTGTAATCGATATTCCAAGGGTTTCGCGTTTTGCCAAACCTCACGTTCTCAGAAACACTCAATAGGCCAAGTTCCGGTGCATTGCTATGCCCCATAAGAACAAACCCAGCCTGTTCAAGGCGTTCTACGGCTGGCACACTGAAGTCCGAGAGCCTCTCCCTGACTCCGTATGATGCGTTGCTGAATGGCTGACCTTGCACTGGACTAAGGCACTTAATAGGTATCGGGACTCCTTCAAACTGGCGCGCCTTGCCACTGGTGATTCGGCGATCCGCTTCATGCGCGCGATTCATGACATCTTCGTCATCAAGCCAAATAATGGAATTAATGTCACCGTCAATCTCGTGTATTCGTTTCAGATAATACTCCGCTGCTTCAATTGCTGACACATCTCTGCTTCTCAATTTGTCTCTTAATTCATGTGCAGTCAGTGACGGTTTTAACATTAAAATATCTTTCTTTTATTTATTAATCTGATATAGGTCGCTTTGGTTCAAGTTTTAATGTTCGTTCCAGTTAACATTTTATCTAACTAATGAAGGCCACTTTCATTTATATATAATAGCCTTTTATTGACAAACTCATCCATTCCTAGCGGGCCAAGCTCACGACCGAAGCCGGACCGTTTAATGCCTCCAAAGGGCATGTCAGGCGCTCCCGACTCCCCAATATTCACCTTTGCCATGCCACATTCCAGCTGCTGAGCTATTTCGCAGGCCAACTCTTGATCCTCAGAGAACACAGCTCCTCCCAGTCCATAGGGCGAGCTGTTAGCGATAGCTAATGCTTCTTCAGCGGTCTTCACACGATAGAGCGATATCACTGGCCCAAAGACTTCCTCATGATAGATATCCATCTCCGGCCCTATCCCCGACAGGACAGTCGGTTCCATCCATGCTCCAGGCTGGTCCGGCCTACCACCTCCTACGTGAAGCACCGCACCTTGTTCCACTGCGTGTCTGACCTGCCGATGAACCCTCTGTGCGGCCACCTCCGAAGAGAGTGGTGAATAACTGTTTCTAGCAGGGGCTAGCTGATCGCCTGGAAACATTTCCGAAGCAGCTTTGCTGACATGGTCGACAAACTCATCGAAAATGTCATCATGAACAAGTAGCCTCTTATTGGAAGTACACGATTGACCCATATTCTGCATTCGCTGATTGAATGCCTGTAGGGCAACACTTTGAACGTTTTTGGCATCGAGATAGATATGCGCATCTGATCCACCGAGTTCCAGTACCACCTTCTTCAGATTCCGCCCAGCAACCTCAGCGATCGCCGAACCAGCACGTTCGGAACCCGTAACAGAAATTCCCTGAACCCGAGAGTCGCTAATCACAGTCTCCACCTGCTCATGAGTGGCAAAGATGTTTTGATATACTCCTTGAGGCAAGCCGCTATGCTTCAAGAGACCTTCTACCGCTAAGGAGGCTTGAGGACATATCTCTGCATGCTTCAGGAGGATGACGTTTCCTAGAATAAGATTAGGAGCCGCAAAACGTGCTATCTGATAATAAGGAAAGTTCCAGGGCATTATGCCCAAAATCACACCTAAGGGCCTCGATTGTATGATCGCTTTATGGCCACCTTTATTCTTGATTAGCTTATCCGCAACCAAGTCCTCAGCGTTGTCAGCGAAGTACCGGAAGATCAGTCCGCAAAATTTGACTTCTCCCTGCGCGGCAGGTAGTGACTTCCCCATTTCTCTCGTAGCGATTGCTGCGAGCTCTTTCTGCCTCTCATCGAAGGAGTCGGCGATCTGGTATGCAATATCAGCACGCTCCTTCATACCCAAGCGTGACCAAGACTCATAGGCTTCCTGAGATTTATCTAAGACAACCTGAAGAGATTCATTTCTTAAATATTCAAAGCGTTTTTCTATTTCATTAGATGAAGGGTTTTGTGTACGAAAACCTTTTTCTTCTGTTATTTGTAAATTATTCAAGATTTAACCTTTTTCGCCAATTTTGCATTTATTTTCCATTAAAAATTGGGTATAAATATTACATAAATATATAATGCAGCTCATTTTCTCACCGTACTTCACATATTCTTAGAGGACGATCACTTGGCGCCCAGCAATTTCAGCATTTCAGCGGCAAATTCGGCAGCTGCGTAACGAGCGTGCACAACTTGAACCCCCGTCTTTTCCGCAAGAAAATTTCTTTGTTCTCTTGTGTAACCCATGCAGTCTAATATTATTAGATCAGATCCATTTTCCTTGAATTTCCTCCCTACTTCAAGAAAGTTATAAATATTTTCTGCGTATGGAGAGCAGTTTTGAACTTGTAGTTTTCTAATCGAGGGCAGTCGGGAAAACTTTTCTTCAACTAATCCGATCTGTTCAGGAAGAGGACAAATAATGCTCACTCTGTTGTATTTTTCTGCTAGTTCTCTAACTGTGTAATACACCGCGTGCCCTGAAACTATGAGAGGCTTAGAATGAGGAATCTCCGAGAATTCTCCTGTGCAGGCAATCAGAATCGCATCGCACTTGTCTTCCACTTCCAGCTTCTGCACCGCAATTGTCGTACGAGAGGAGACCAACGCTTTGCTGACCACAACACTCTCTCCGCTCCTGAGCTTTGTCACGAGTCCAGGAGCATCCCCCACAGCTTTGCTCGAATAGATCTCATCTTCGGATGTATCGTCAAGAGCGCCTCGTTCAATAAGTTGAATGCCTGGCAAGAGACTTCTTAACTCGCTCATCATACTCACCCTTGGTGTTTGTCCTACTGAAATAATTCCCATTCTAGGATTCTCATACGATATTTTGTTTGTTAAAGAAAATTTGATCACTTCACGAATTTTTGATGCGTCGACTAGGTCGATTTTTTCTTTCATTCCTGCTTTCTCCTTGATTCAGGTCCCGATTGGAAGTATCGGGCTGTCAAGGCGGGCCAAAGGTCCGGCTACTTTGACGGAAATCCGTATGTTTTGTTGAGTGCTATACGACATTGGAGACTCCGATACGTCAACAACTTCAACTAGCAGAGGATCTGCTCCCGCTTCGATAGCTTTGTCGATTGCAGCCCTAGAGGCTGCATCAATCGCCACTTTGCGCTCCTCGAAATTGCTGACCTGCTGAGCACGGCCTCCCACCAGGGATAATGCGGCCCCAACAGCGTTGGCCACACCTCCATGTTTGGGGTACACGATTCCTTCTACGCCAGTTAGACCTTCTGGAACCAAAAAACCACCTCCACCAACGATAACGAGCGGAAGGTTTGCTTTTCCGTGAGAGAGGCGGTCGACCGCGTCTTGTATACGTTCATGGGCATTGATCAGGGCACACTGCATAGCTTGTCCTGTGCCAGAACTCAAATGAGAGCTGATTTTCTGACGCTCCTTTCTGCTCAAGATATTCGTCTTGACTCCACAGGCAACTGCTGCGTCAGTGAGAGTGGGGGTGGATCCGCCGAAGATCAGTGCTTCAGTGTGAAGGTGATGCCCAACGGAGCCAGAACCAATATCTCCGGTGCTGGGATCAATGCGAGTGCCCCCACCAACTCCGATGCTGATGATGTCCGGCATTCGGAAATTCGTACGTACCCCACCGATCTCCCGAGGCAGTGTCGATTCTCGGGGGAATCCACCGGTCACCACGCCTAAGTCACTCGTAGTGCCCCCTACGTCGACAACGATCGCGTCTGTGACTCCGGAGAGCAAGGCTGCACCGCGAATGGAATTAGCCGGCCCAGAACCAATGGTCAGCACTGGGAAACGTGCAGCATAGTTCACTGCCATAAGCGTGCCATCATTCTGGGCAAAGTAGACCGAGGAGTTCTCTAGGCCTTGTTCGTCGACGACAGTCATGAGGCCCTGAGTTACACTCTTAGCTACTCCATACAGCGCAGCATTGATCACTGTGGCGTTCTCCCGCTCAAGCAGACCAATAGCCCCGATATCATGGCTGCGAGAGACCGGCACTGAAAGCCCCAGATGATCGAGGACGATCTCTTCGACTTCCCGCTCCTGCTCCGGGAAGGAAGGGCTGAAGATCCCACAAATGGCGACGGCGTCGATAGGGCCTTTGATGCTATCGAGGAAGCGCCGGATAGAATCCTGATCAAGAGGACTGATCGGCATGCCATCGGCCATGAATCCGCCTGGCAGCACCGCTGATCCAGCAAGAATTGCTTTTCGAAGATCTTCAGGCCAGCCCATCAGCGGAGGAAAGCCCGTTGACGCGGGAGCGCCGAGACGAAGGACCGCAACGCGACCTAGATTCCGGCGATCCACAATTGCGTTAGTGGCGTGAGTGGTGCCCAACATGACTCTGGAGACTCGCGAGCGTTGATCTCCCAGGCTGTCGAGTACGGACTCGAGCGCTGCGCGAATTCCACTGGTTACATCTTCCGTTGTAGCTTCCTTAGTGGAGGTCAGAATGGTGTTGTCCACGTCCAACACCACGGCATCTGTATTCGTCCCTCCCACGTCGATGCCAACAGAGTATCCACCCTGCTCGAACTCGTTCTGAAAATGCGCTGTCATTCAATATCCCCCTGATTATCAGGGCGCATCGTCTGTGCGAGGCGTTTCAACGGTTGGTAATCGATGTCGTAGCCAAATGCCCGAGGGCCGGCAATCTCCAGCCCTCGAGTAGTACGCCACAAGGGATCACTAGGCCAAGCCAACACTGAGATGCGCTGGCCGAAGCGCAACTGTTCGGTAGAGACGGCGTGACCCGTCTCGCTGTCCACAACGGTCACTAAGTCAGGAACACTCGCCAGCACTTCTCCAGCTTCCAGAACCAGGAGATTCTCATTCTGCAGTTCCACCCGAAGCAGCCTGTCGCGCTGTTCTCCAAGACCCGCCACAGTGACCGCGCCCCGGACAAATCCGCCTTCTGTACGGCGCTCAACGTCGACGATTTTACCGGTGATGAACTTCTCCGCGCCGAGACTGCCTACTAGAGAAGAAACGGGATCCTCAGAGTTGAGCAGAACGTGGCCAACCTCGATCACGCGGCTGACTGAGCGTTCGATGACGGCACCGGGAACATGTTCAGCTTTAAGTGGTGAGGCAGCCAGACAGATAGAACCGCTCGCTACGGTCGATGCCCGAACGTGCCTCTCCAGCCATGTAGCGTTAATGGTTCGAATAACCACAACATTGCCTACCACGTCGCTAAGGACGCGGAAGTCGCGAGGCACCCCGGCGACATTCATCGCGACCATCGTTGCTTCGGGGAAGGCTCTACCCATCCCATCGGCGTCGAGGACGTCCAGCCCGAGCTGTGCTGCCCAACCGGCAGGAGCTACTCCGTTACTACCGCCAATCTCGCCAGGCATAACTGCTGTAACAGGCCGGCCGAGAGTCTGTTCAATCTCACGGAGAAGAGTCTCCGGTTGGTGCTCCGCAGAGAGCATCTCCACTCCCACTGTCGGCGCGCCCACTCCCGACATCACTATGACCAGGTCGTCGTCGGTCAGTTCTTCGACCTGGCGCAAACGAACCGTTCCGTGTTTCTCTAACGCAGCCTTCACCACGATCTGTGCACTATCGACTGATCCACCCCCGCCGGTGCCGAAGATTGCCGCCCCAGCAGCTAGCGCACTCACGTCAGAAGCAGCGATGGTCTTATGACCTGTCTGGAGACCATCAAGAGTCGCGAGATCATTGTGTGTGTCGATCACCATTCTTAGAGCTTAGGCAGCAACAGCCTCAGCTCAATGTTGTATTGACACATAAAATAATTACAATTTGTAGTTATGGCACAAATTTTGATCGAAAAGCTCCTTCAGCAGGCGTCGCGACTCGGCATTACACCGATCGCAGGGCCATTGAGAGGAGTACCTGTCTCCGGAGTTGAGATCGCCGAGATCGGTCAACTCAACACGTTGTCTCCCGGAACCCTTGTAGTAGCAGACTTAAAGGAACCACCCCCTTCGTATCGGCTGGACATCGCCGTCCGGCAGGCCAGCGCCCGGCGGCTGGGCGGGCTGGTCCTCCCTGCCGATATGAGCCTCTCGATGACCTCGCAGGATCTAGCAGAGCGCGGAGGCGTCCCCATCCTGTGCGCACCCGGGGTCACGCCTTCTGACCTGGCTGTGGCAGTGGACCGTATGGTGGGCGCCGGTGCCGCCGACACCGTCACCCGGGTGCAGTTCGCGGTCAGCCGCGCACGCGAGGCGGCCCTGAACGAGCCCGAGGAGCCGGTCGAAGTGATTCTCGCCGCAGCTGGCCAGGCTCTCGGGGCCGCCGTGGAGCTCCAGGAGGATCCGGCGGTGAGATGGAGCGAACCGGCCGCCGTGTTCATCGGTGAGGTTCCCCGCGGCAGACTAGTCTGCCGGGCCCCGGCGGAGGACCCGGTCGCCGACGCCGCCCACCTGGCGCTGCCGGTGATCGCCTCGGTGCTCTCCCGGGCGCTGCAACGACAGGTCGAACACCGCTTCGCGCCCAAACAGTCATCAGCAGAGCTCATCGCCCAGCTGGTGCTCGCCGACTCCTCCCGGGTCGAGACTCTGGCTGCGCAAGCCTACGGCCTGGGCTTTCCGGTCCAGCATTCCCACGTGGTCGGCTGGATCAAACCCACCGCCCGCGAGGACGGCTCAGGGCGTCCGCCCAGGGCGCTGCAGTCAGCGGTGGAACTCTACGCACTGGAGCTGTTCGAGTCGCGTGCGGAGCTGTGGCACATCGCCTTCAGCCGCGATGACGCCATTCTGGTCTCCACGGAGCGGCCCGGCTCCGGGGATCACCAGCGCAGGCTGCGGGAAGTGGCCGCCGACATCGCCGACTATGCTCAGACTCTGGCCGGCGAGGACTGGGACGTCACCGTCGGCCTGGGCACCCCGCAGACGGGAGCGGCGGGTCTTCGGCAGTCGGGGACGGAAGCGCACATCGCCGTTGAGACGGCTGTGGCAGGGGGGCGGGCCGGGCATATTCAGGTCACCGATGTCACCGGACTGCGCCGGGTGCTGCTGGACTTCTATGCCTCTCCGACCAGCCGCGAACTGCTCCAGGACATGCTGCGACCGCTGGACGCCCCCGGCAGGGCCAAGGCGGACACTGCGGTGCGCACCCTGCTGGCCTATCTGAGCAACCGAGGCTCACCAGCGAAAGCAGCCGCTGAGCTCAATCTCCATCCCAACGCCGTCAGCTACCGGATCCGGAACATCGAAGACAAGCTTCAGCTCGATCTCAGAGATGCGGACACGCAGTTCGCCCTGCAGCTGGCCTGCCGAGTGCGACTGCTGAGCTGACTATTGTGTTCCTCACACAGATTTTGCCAATCATCTGGTGATCAATCACAAGACTGCACCGGTGATTGCCCCTACTCTGAGGACGAATCAGGAGCACAACGCCCACCCCGAGGAGAGATCCCAATGCCGTATGCGCTCATCGCCTCCGGTCAGATCTACTACGAGACCGACGGCGACCCTGACGCGCTGCCGCTTCTGCTGGTGGAGGGCGGGTTCACCCAGCTGATCGGCTGGGCGCCGGACTTCGTCGAGCAGCTCACCGATGCCGGTTTCTTCGTCATCCGCGCAGACAACCGTGACACCGGGCTCTCCACGCACTTCGGCGGCCCGGAGGATCTCGACGGCGGCTACCAGCTCAAAGATATGGCCGATGACATGATCGCCGTGCTCGACGACGCAGGTGTGGACTCCGCCCACTGCGCCGGTCGCTCGATGGGCGGAATGATCAGCCAGGTGATGGCCCTCGAATATCCGCAGCGGGTACGCAGCCTGGGCCTGTTCTACTCGATCCCGGGACAGGACCCCCGGTACATCCTGCACGGACCGCGGGAGGAGCTGAGCACCCCGCAGCCCCGCTTCTCCGCCGCGGAGCTTCTGGAGCGGGCTCTGGCCGCACACCGGGCTTTCATGCCGCACGGTGATCTCTGGGGGGAGCAGCAGTGGTATGAGGAGGAGACCCGGCGCTACATCGGCGACTCCTACGCCCGGCGGTACTCCCCCGACGGCGCCCCTCGTCAGTGGAACGCCCTCAAACGTGCGCCCGAGCGCCTGGCAAAGCTGAGGTCGGTCACCGTCCCCGCCGCAGTGGTCCATGGCCGCGAGGACCATGTGCTGCACTGGTGCGCCGCAGTGGACATCGCCGAAGCGATACCGTCGGCAGAGCTGCACGTGTATCCGGGAATGGGGCATTTCTTCCCGCCAGCGCTCATCCCGGAATTCGTGCAGATCCTGCGGCGGACCGCTCAGCTGGCTGAGCTCACCATTCCACCCGGCCGGTCGCGGCAAGCTCCCCACTGTCGTTGACGGCAACCGCCTCAGCGGCGTCGTCGTCATCCCTGCCGGCCAGCGTGATGGTCCGGTCCACGAACAGCGGCGCCGTCGCGGTGAACCGGTATCCCGCCGGACACTGGCCCGGATGGTGTGCCAGCACCGCGTCCAACAGCAGAAGCCGGGTCAGCGGTCCGTGCACCAGCAGGTCCTCGAGCCCTTCGGCCTCCCGGGCCCACACACGGTCGTAGTGCACACGGTGGGAGTTGAAGGTGATCGCGGAGAACCGGAAGAGGTGCCGTGAGTCAGGCGTGATGGTGGTGCTCCACCAGGAAAGGTCAATCTCAGCAGGTCTCAGCTTGGCCTCAGGTGCCTCGGCGGGCAGGAAGACGTCATGCCAGATGCTCTCCACGCAGAGCTCACCGTCGACGAGATACTGCCGGTGAATATCGGCGAAGACCAGCCGCCCGCTGGTGCCGGACTTCTCAGTGACCTGCCCCAGGCTGGTGTGCTGCGCCACCGTCTGGCCGATCTGCAGCGGTCGGTGGAAGCGGGTCTCCTCCCCGGCATACAGACGCCGCGGAAGATCAATCCCGGCAAGACCGTCGTCCTGAGGCGTTCCGTCGGGGCGCAGGCCGGCGATCGGGCTGGAGAACGGGAAGTAGAGCCCCTCCCAGCCGGGCGGGAGCGCATCTCCTTCTGCGAGCTCCGGCCGGTCCGGAACGAAGGTGCCACGGTAGTTCTCGGCAGTCGCGGCGTCGATCTGCTGAGTGCGGGCCTGGCTCTGCCGCCCGGTATCAGCCCCACTCATCGTCAGAGCACCCCCTTCTGGCGCAGCTGGGCGATCTGCTCATCGGAGTAGCCGGCCAGGGCGGAAAGCACCTGGTCGGTGTGCTCACCCAACCGGTTGGCGGTCCGGGCCGGGTCCGCGGGAGTCTCGCTGAGCTTGACCGGCTGGCCGAACATCGTCAGCGACCCCAAGGGTCCGTAATCAGCCTCAACAAGCATCTCCCGCTCAGCAGTGCCCGGCTCCTCCACCACATCGGCAATACTGCGCAGCGCAGTCAGCGGCACGGTGTCCCCGGCCAGGTCTTCCAGCTCCTGCTGCGTGCGTCCGGCGAACCACGAGTCGACCAGGGGTTTGACCTTGCGCTGGTAGACCTCCGGGTCGAAGCGCTTGCGCATGGTGTCGATCTCCGCATCCTCCGCCGCCTCGGGCGTGCCGAAGAGCTCGCAGCTGACACGCCAGAGCTTGTCGGTGTAGCCGCCGAAGAACACCTGACCGTCGGCACAGTCGAAGAGCTCGTAGGGGCGAACCCAGGCATGGGCGTTGCCCTGGGGAGCGGCGACCTTCTTGTCCACGGTATAGTCCACAACGGCGGTCTCGGTCAGCGCGATGACGCTGTCCACCTGGGCGATGTCCACCAGCTGTCCGCAGCCGCCCTGCTCCACATGCCGCAGCGCAGCAAGCGTGCCGATCACGGCGAACAGCGAGGCGGAGAGGTCTCCGATGGTGACCCCCACCCGCACCGGGGGCTGGTCCGGATACCCTGTCATCGACCACAGCCCCCCAGCGGCTTGGGCCGTGCTGTCGAAGGCCGGGCGGCGGCTGCGGTACCCGGTGTGGCCGTACCCGGAGATCGCGGTGTAGATCAGCTTGGGATTGATCTCCTTGAGCACCTGGTATCCGACTCCAAGCTTGTCCATGGTACCGGGCCTGAAATTCTCCACCAGCACATCCGCGCCGGCCACCAGGTCCTTCAGCACCTGCTTGCCCTGGTCCTTCGCAAGGTTGAGCGTGAGGCCCTTCTTGCCGCGGTTGTACTGGGCGTAGTAAGCACTGAACTCCTCCTGACCGTCTTCCAGGTACGGCGGAAAGCCGCGGGAGACGTCCGGATCCGCAGGGTTCTCGACCTTGATGACGGTGGCGCCGAGGTCTGCGAGGAACTGAGCGGCATAAGGTCCGGCCAGAACCCGGGAGAGGTCCAGGACGACGACGCCGCGCAATGCGCCCTTGGCTGCGCCAAGGCTGCGGATCATCTCTTCGGTGGCGGTCATGGACTCCTCAGCTCCTCAGGTGGTGTCAGGGTCGGTGATTCGGCGGTGGGCGGCTCGGGCGCTGAAGGCCCGGACCACCCGGGACGGTGAGCGTCTTCCCAGGTGACCGGAGATCCAGCCGGAGGTATCGGCCAGCAGATCCAGGTCGAGACCGGTGTCCACGCCGAGCCCCTCGAGCATCCAGACCAGGTCCTCAGTGGCGAGGTTCCCGGCAGCTCCGGGTGCATAGGGGCAGCGCCCCAGTCCGCCAATCGAGGAGTCGAACTCCGTCACTCCCTCCTCCAGGGCAGCATAGACGTTGGTGAGCGCCAGGCCGTAGGTGTCGTGCATATGCAGAGCCGTGGCCTCAACCGGCAGTCCGGCGGCGGCTGCCGCAGCGAGCACGTCCTTGGTGTGCTGCGGTGTGGCGGTGCCGATGGTGTCGCTGATGGCCACTGTCGAACACCCCAGGCGGTGCAGCCGGGCGGCGAACTCGCCGGCTTTCTCCGGAGAGGTATGGCCTTCCCACGGATCGCCGAACGACATCGACAGATATCCCCGGACCGGTATTCCCGCCGGTCGCGCCGCTGCGACGATCTGCCCGACACGCTCGAACGCCTCCTCGGCGGTGGCATTGAGGTTCGCCCGGGCGAAGCTCTCGGTGCAGCTGGCCACCGCAGAGACCTCTCGGTAGCCGGCGGCCCGGGCACGCTCCAGCCCATGCAGGTTGGGGACCAGCGCAATGCTGCGGGTGCTCTGCGGAAAGCTCAGCGCGGCGGTGAGCTCCGCGGCGTCGGCCAGCTGTGGAACCCACCCCGGCGGGACAAAGCTGGTGATCTCCACACTCTGTGCTCCTGCGTACCACAGGCGTTCGCAGAGCTCACGCTTCACAGCACTCGGGAGCGGCTGCTGCTCCGCCTGAAGGCCGTCACGGGGGCCGACCTCGACCACACGCACCTTCTCTGTGGCCCCTGGCTGCGGCCGGCCCAGCGGTCGTGGAGACCAGAGTGCTTCCTCCGGGGTGGTCATGCCTGGGCTCCACGCAGCTCCACCAGCACGTCCCGGGCGTAGTCGTCCTTGATGCGACCAGCCTGGACCAGGCGGACTGCCACCTGAGCCACCTCTGCCGGAGTGGCGCCTGCCGAGGCGGCCACGGTCCGGGCATGGAGGGTCATATGTCCGCGCTGGATGCCCTCAGCGGCCAATGCCCGGCAGGCGGCGAGGTTCTGCACCAGGCCCACCGCCGCGATGACCTGGCTGAGCTCTGTGGCGGTCTCCACCCCCAGCAGGGAGATCGCATCCCGAGCGGTGGGGTGGGCGCGTGTGGCACCTCCGACCAGTCCGACTGCCAAAGGAACCTCCATGGTTCCTTCGAGGTGGCCGGCCGCATTGTGCTCGAATCGCGACAGTGCCGAATATACGCCGTGACGTGCGGCGTGTGCATGACAGCCTGCCTCCACCGCACGGGTGTCATTTCCAGTGGCGAGCACCACGGCGCTGATGCCGTTCATGATTCCCTTGTTGTGGGTGGCGGCGCGGTAGGAGTCCGCGGCGGCGAGATCGCTGGCGAGCACAATGTCGCGAACCACCTCTTCTCCGCCCAGCAGTGCGGCGTCGAACTCTGCCCTGACCCGGAACAGACGGCGGTCTGCCTTATTGCTGAGAATGCGCAGCAAGGGGCGGCCACCGGCGATCTCGGCCAGGCGGGGGGCCAGGGCCTCGGCCATGGTGTTGACGGCGTTGGCGCCCATGGCGTCGCGCACATCGACCAGGATGTGCACGATGACCTGTTCGCCTGACCGCGTGGGGACTGTCCGGACCTGCACGTCCAGGGCGCCGCCACCCAGGGAGACCAGCACCTGATCCTGGAGGTTGGCCTTTTCCAGGATCTCCTCCCGGGCCTCCAGAATTTTCAGTCTGGCGGCCTCGGGGTTGTCCACCTCCACCAATTGGATCTGAGCGATCATCACTGGCGCAGTTGCCGTCGCGTGCACCCCCCCGAGTCCGCGGCAGATCCGGGCGGCATTCGAGGCGGCGGCCACCACGCTGGGCTCTTCGGTGGCCATCGGCACCAGGTAGTCACGTCCGTTGACGGTCAGATTGGTGGCCACACCTACTGGCAGTGCGATACGGCCGATGACGTTCTCGATCATGTGATCGGCCTGGTCATCGCTTATGCCACCGGTTCCGAAAGTTCCGAGCGCGTCCTCGCTCAGTTCCGCGCTCTTGACTACTGCAGCCCGACGCTCCTGCACAGAGAGCTCACGCAGCCCAGAAATCCGGCTTTTCACCACCACATCTACCTCCAGTGTCTTCTCAGGCTGATCGCTGCGTGCTCAGACGCAGCCTTGGGAGAGAGCATATGGCTGACGATGTGATGACTACCATGTGCCAAGGCCCCAGAGGATCTGCCAAACTATGTGTTGGAGCTACATGCTTCTGCCGAATCCTCGTTCCTGCCCCTGCACTTGTTCCCGGACCTCGTCGAGCCGGACGGCCAGGGATATCCTGAAATAGCGCTCGCCTTCCCTCCACCCTGGTTCCAGCAGGCGGTCCAGACGTTCGAGCCGCTGCAGGATGGTGTTGACGTGGTAGTTCATAGCCCGTGCGGTCTTGGTGGGGCTGGCCCCATGCGTGACGTAGGTGCGCATGGTCTGCAGCAGTTCGGTTCCGCGCTCGGTGTCGTAGCGCCTGATCTGGCCCACACATCCGTCCAGGAACATCTCCATCTCCGCTGCGGTGGTCTCGAAGATGGCCGCATAGGGCAGGTAGTCCTCAGTCTTGGCCAGTCTCGCGCGCACTCCGAGCGCTTCGAGCAGCCGCACCGTGCGCCTGGCAGCCTCGTAGCCGCGCCCGATGTCACCTGTAGGCGGAGTGACCCCGAGTACCTGGCGGCCCAGCCGCTGACTGACTGCCCGCCGGATATGCTCAGCACGCCCGGGAAGGCTCTCATCGCTCAGCACGACAACAAGACCTCGGTACTCTCCGACCAGCGCGGGCGCCTCAGCTGCGGCAGCAGCACTCCGGGCGGCCTCAGACCTGCTCTCTGACCGAACAGAGAGCACCAGCACAGAGGTGAAGTCAACCACCTCCATACCGCGTCGGCGCGCGCGCTCCAGCAGACTCCGGCGCTGCTGCTGACCCGAGGAGAGCAAGTCCGCGACCAGCTCACTCTGAGCCTTGTGCTCTGCCTGCGCCACCGCTTCCTGAGAGAGAACCAGCAGGGCGCCGACCTGAGCAGCCCGCTCCACTGTTCGCACGTCAATGTCCTCTAAGCCGAACTCTCCCTCACCGAGCAGAATCGCGCCGAAGTGGCGGTCCCCGGCGGCCATGGCAGCCGCCCCGGTGATGTGGTGATGCACCCGGAGCCGGACGAATGTGCCGGAGACGCGGCTGCTCTCCAGCGCCGGCGGCACCTCGTTCTCCCACTCGGACCCCTGCCGACTGCCGGCCCTCCCAGCTTGGGCAAGACACCGGCCGGCGTCGTCGACGACCAGGACAGGGCGGGCGAGCTCCGAGGCCAGTGTTTCGGCGACCGTGGGAAACCCGCCACCTTTGAGCACGGCGTCGACGAGGTTCCGGTGGACGGCGTGGGCGCGGTCGCGCTGGACCACATGCTCGCGAAGGTTCTCAATGGCCGCGCGAGACTCCTCTTGAGCCACACGGAGGTCTCGCAGAGTTCTGGCGGTCTGGAGAACCACCGAGGCATGGTTGGCCAACGCGGTCATCAGGGCGAGGTCTTCGGCACCGAAGACTCGCTCCTGCCGGGTGGCCACGAAAAGGACTCCCAGCACTTCGTCATCGGCCAGCATCGGCACCCCAGCCATGGAAACGATGCCCTCCGAGTCCACCGCGGCGTCGATCTCGGCCACGTGACGTTCGGCCTCGAAGTCCGTGTAGCGCCGCACGGCTCCGCCGACGCGCTGCTCGACCACCAGACTGGCCAGCCCCTTACCGGGCGGGACCCGCAGTGAGCGGAAGTCTGCCGAGACGGAGCCTACCGTTGTCCGCACAAAGAGCTCTTTGCTGCTGGGGTCGTACTCGGAGAGGTAGCTCAGGTCACCGGCCATCATCTGGTGCGCGCGCTGAACGATCCGCTGCAGCAGGAGATCGCTGTCCTGGATGGCCGCCAGCTCGCCGGCGCTTGAGAAGAGCACCCCTAGCTCATGCTCCCGTCGGCGGAGACGGGAGAGCTCTCTCTGAGCCTCCTCATTGTGCGCCACTGCCTGGTCCAGAGCAGTAGCGGACTCACGATACAAGGTCATGGAGTCTCATCTCATAGATCTTGGTGTTCAATGTGCTGAATACACATACCACAGTGTGACGCGCAACACTAGCATTCGAAGAAGGGGCTCTGGTCCGCCCACTCGACCAACACCAAAGAGGAGAGACATCATGACACAGAGATTTGGGAGCCTAGAATCCCTGTCTAACGGGCAACCGCGCAAAAAGCACTCCGTCGGGCTTCTCCGACGCACCGGAGGCGCGCTCGCAGTTGGCGCGATGCTCTCCCCCCTGGTGGCATGCAATGCGGCTCCGGATGAGGAGGAGCAGTTCACGCTGAGCCTTGCCGACTGGATCCCGCCCAGCCACGTCTTCTCGGTGGATGGCGCAGAGCATTTCATGGAGAGCGTCGAGGAGAGGTCCGATGGGGCGATCACCTTTGGCCACTATCCAGCTGAACAGCTCGGCGCCGCAGCGGAGCTGCCCGGACTGCTGGAGTCCGGAGCAACGGATATTACGTCCATCGGCCCTGCTTATCTGCCGTCCGACTACCCACTGACGAGTGTCTCAAATCTGCCAGGCCTGGGCGGTGAGTCCTGTCATGTATCTGCGGCGATCATGGAGCTTCTCTCACCAGGCGGGAGCCTCTATGAGCGTGAGTTCGAGCCGAAGGGGTTGCGGCCGCTGTTCGTGACGATCTCGACACGGTACGAAGTATTCACCCGGAATGAACAAGTCAGAGTACCTAACGACCTCCAAGGACTTCAGCTCCGATCCGGCGGAGGGGCGCAGGACCGTGCAGTCAGAGAACTTGGAGCCGCGCCTGTCGCGATGACCGCCTCCGAAATGTACGAGGCTATCCAGAGGGGAACAGTAGACGGAACTGCTGTGAACGCCATTTCGGTTCTGCCGTACAACCTGCAAGAGGTCGTTGACTACGGCACTATCGGTGCCCCCATGGGAAACTTCACTGCCATATATACGATGCGGAATGACGCATTCGAAGAACTTCCCGAAGACCTTCAGGAGATTGTCCTCGAGTCTGCAGCGGAGGCCAATCAGAACGTCTGTGAGGCCATTGAACGGGAGAATGAAGAGGCGAATGAGATCCTGCTGGAGGAAGGCACCGAGCTCTATGAGCTGACTCATGACGAGTTGGCCGAATGGCTGGAAAGGGTCGAACCGGCAGTCTCGCAGTGGGTCGAGGACCTGGATGGTGCAGACATTCTGGAGGAGTACGAGGCCGCTCTCGAGGCACATGAATAGGATTCCACGATGACACGAATATTCGTAGGTGCACGTTATCTGGACAGTCTAGGCCTATGGATTTCGTGCATCAGCCTGACCGGCATGACACTCCTGATCATTTGGAGTGTGGCGCAACGGTACATCCTCGCGAGTCCCATCGCCTGGAACATCAGCTTGATCGAGACGCATCTGATGCTCGCTTTTCTGTGCTTCTCTCTGGCCAACACCGCCCGAGCCCAGGAACACGTCACCATCGACAGCCTGTACCGGCTGTTCTCCCGCCGCTACAAGGTGCTCGCCAATACGGTGGCTGACGCAGTGACTGCGATCGTGATCATATTGTTCATATGGGCCAATTTCGCTGACCTTCGTTCTTCTTGGGTTACCCAGAGTGCGCCGCCACGCGGATCATCGCAGCTCTTGCTTCCGAACTGGACCTCCGACGTTCTGATCGTCGTCGGCTTCGCCATTTTCTTGGTAACCGTCGCCTGCCGGCAACTCGAACCGGATGCAAGACGTCTTATGGCTGATAGTTAGGTGATGAATTGCAAGTTCTCCTGATAGTCCTCCTGATAGTCGTTCTCCTTGCGTTGAGGGTGCCTGTAGGCATTGCTCTCGCTGCGGGCGGTTCGCTTGGCCTGTACCTCATGGGCGGTAGCACGCTCCTGAAGGGGATTCTGCAGTCTGCCCCCAGCATGGCTGCATCGTATTCTCTGACTCCCATTCCGCTGTTCATCCTCATGGCGCAGTTTGTCTTGGCAGCCGGTGCCATGACCGGGATCTTCAAGGCGGCCCAGATCTGGGTGGGACGTGTGCGCGGAGGAACCGGAGTTGCCACGACGCTGTCTGGTGCCGTTTTCGGGGCGGTTTCGGGATCCACCACCGCTGCTGCGGCGACTCTTGCCAGGACGACCTGCAAGGAGCTGATCAATGAGGGGTACAACCCGAAGATCGCAACAGGGCTTGTCGCAGTCGCCGGCACATTGGCTGCGATGGTGCCGCCGTCGATCATTCTGATCTTTTATGCGGTTCTTGCGGAGGTGAGCGTCGCCCGTGTGCTGATAGCCGGCTTCCTGCCGGCCGTCCTGGTCACGCTGGCGATCATTGTTACTCTGGTGATTATCATGGCCATCCGGCCCGAATATGCCCCCAGGGGCACAGCCTACAGCTTTCGGGAGAAGCTCGCTTCAGCCCCTTCTGTTCTGCCGGTGCTCTTTCTCTTCGGCATCGTCATCGGGACCATGTACTTCGGCATCGCGACTCCGACAGAGTCCGCCGCCCTGGGCGCATTGGGGGCGTTCCTCCTCTACGCCACGACAAAGAACTTCTCGTGGCAAGGGGTCGGCAAAGCCCTTGTGGACGCGACGCGTGCGAGCGTCATGATTCTTCTGATCATCATTGGAGCTGCCATCCTCGGCTATTTCATCACCATGTCGGGAGTGGCGCAGGCTGCGGTGGATCTGGTGAGCGCCATCCAAGCTCCCGCTCTGGTCATCATCGTCGTGATCGCCATCTTCTACATCATTCTCGGGTTCTTTATGGAGCAGATGGCGATTTTGGCACTGACTGTTCCGATCGTTCTTCCTGTGATTATGGAACTCGGATACGACCCGATCTGGTTTGGCGTCTTTGTCGTACTGCTCGCTGAGATCGGTCTGGTGTCTCCACCGTTGGGACTGAACGTCTTCGTGGTCTCTCGCGCCGCTGACCGTGATGCAGGAGAGGTCTTCGTTGGGGCTCTTCCATTCGTTGTTTCAATCCTGGCAGTTGTGGCACTGTTTGCGGTATTCCCTGAGATGGCCCTCTGGCTTCCTAACAGCCTGTCGTAATCTTGTTGCTCTATATTATATTTTATGTTATTAGAAAATAGTATGTCTCAAATGGTCGTCTCCTCAGCTTGAGGGTCAAGCTGGACCAGGTGTGGTCAGCGTAGAATCAGTAACCCCAGTCGAGTCTGAAGAACCCGTGAGTAAGGACATCTGATGACCGCGCTGCTATCCGAGGAGCACCAGGTCCTGGCTGAATCGGTCCGCGAATTTGCCGAACAGGTGATCGCCCCGGTCTCCGTCAAGCACGACGCTGAGCACGGCAAGACGCAGACCCAGCCGTCCGCGCATTGGTGGGGCGTTCTGCTGAAAGCCACTGTCCGCTACCACCCAGCATCGCCCAGGGGCGGGGTGAAGGTGTAGGCGCCCAGTCCTACTCCGCGAGGCTGAAGTCCACCATGACATCCACCTACTGGCCACTCCTGGTGGTGAAGAGCCGCCAGGACAGCATAGACGATGGTGATCCCGCAGATTCTTATCGTCCATGATGTTAGGACGCGAAGCGGGGCCGGCCCAGGAACTTGGCGTAGATGTCACATACCCCGGAGGCCGCCTGGGGATTCAGCTCACGCCCCGTCTCCCAGTCGAGGCCATACTCCCGCCTCCTGCGCGGGGGATGGCTCGTGAGCAAGACGCCCGAGACCGCGATCAGCGCCCGCAGCTTCTCCCGGCACTGCTCGAACTTCAGGTCCACGGCGATACTGAGCTTGCCGTCCCCATGGAGAGCGAGGCTCCGGTGGAGCCCCGGCTGCCTCCCGGCGAAAGGGGCCATGATGACACTGGAGACCTCCAGCACTCTGACATCAGCTAGAGGGCCGGATTCCTTGCGCGACTTCTATCCTTCCCCATCCTCTTGTGCCCGAATATGCGGACATTTGTCCTCAATAGTAGAGACATTCGGGAGTGGGGATGGGTGAAGTCAATGGATGGAGCACCCTCCTTCTACTGGAGGCCGAACCATGTGAAGCGGCCGCCCAGGAGCGTTGCCGCCACCGGCATGCTGCGCAGCTGGTCGCCGCTGCAGGTGTAAGGGTCCCTGTCCACCAGAACCAGGTCGGCAGGATCGCCCACCCGCACCCCGGTACGGCCACGGGATGAGGCGGCCAGCGCTACCTCCAGCGCAATGCTCTGCTCGGGATGCCAGGGCTGGCGGTCATCGCGGCTGCGGGTCACCGCTGAGGCGATGGCACACCAGGGGTCCAGTGGGGAGACGGGAGCATCAGAGCCCAGGTGCAGAGCCACCCCGGACTCATGGAGAGTCCGAAGCGCGAAGGCACGACCGGTACGGTCCGCCCAGTAGGCATCGGCGACATCACGGTCGTCCATGGCATGTTCGGGCTGCACGCTGGCCGCCAGTCCCAGTTCAGCGAATCTCGGGAAGTCCGCCTCGCGAATCAGCTGGGCGTGTTCGATGACTCCGGTCATTCCCAGTGACTCGAATGCATCCAGCACCGCGGTGTTGGCTCGGTCTCCGATGGCGTGGATCGCTGCGCTGAGCCCGGCGTCCCGGGCGCTGCCCATGAGTTCCTGCAGCTGGTCAATCGGCACAGTCTCCGTCCCGCAGGCATGCGGATGGGCAGGGTCAAGGCCCGGGTAAGGATCCCAGCACCACGCCGTTCGGGTGTTCAGCGACCCGTCCACCACCACTTTCAGCGGGCCCATGGTGATGAGCCCACGTTCGTCCACAGGGTCACCGGTCTTCAGGCCCGCACTGATGGCTCCCTGGAGACGGTCCGGCCAGACGGAGATCTCCACTCTGAGCGAATCCACACCGTCGGAGACCCGATGGGGCCAGAGCGAGATATTGTCAGTGTTCTCGAAATCGACGACGCCGACCACACCTCGGCGAGCGGCGTCCCGGGCCACCCTCGCATACTGCTCGCTGGTCAGATCCGCAGGGTTCTGGACTTTCTCCAGCGCCCCGAACCATGCATCCTCGCGCACCAGTCCGTCCTGCTCTGCCTGCACCTCCAGGAGCTGCTGAGCAGCAGTGTTGATCCAGGCGCAGTGCAGGTCTGCTGAGATCAGTACCACCGGAAGTGCACCGGAAACGGCGTCCAAGGCAGCAGCCGAGGGCACATCGGGCCAGAGCCCATCCCTGAATCCGTATCCGACCAGGGGCCCGCCCTGCTGCTGCTGGACAGCACCGCGCACAAGGGTGAGGCATTCTGCGGCACTGGATGTGCTGCTCAAGTCCAGGCGCTGCTGCTGGATGGCCCATTGGGCGAAGTGCACATGGTTGTCCCAAAGGCCCGGCAGCAGCCAGCGCCCCGCGGCGTCAAAGACTTCGACGCCTGGCGGACGTTTCGTGCTGCTGGGCGTCACAGCCTCGACGGCGCCGTCGGCCAGCAGAACGTCGACTGCGGGGCTCTGACCCTTACGGGACTTTCCTGGTAGGCGTACATCAGTCAGCAGCAGCGGCTCCGTCACGGGGTGCCTCCCAGGGTGTCGGCGTTGACATGCTCCATCCGGTCAGCCAGCGCGGGGCTCTGATACGGCCCTGGTTCTCTGAGAGTCGCGATGATGTTTCGCACCGACTCCGCCGGCTTGTCCTGGTTCATCTTCTCTTTGGCCTCAATGTGCTCCACCCTCATCCGGAACCCGACCGTTCCTCTGACGATCCGTTGTGCGTACTCGGAGTTCTGCTGGGTGGCGTGCAGCAGGTGCGGGTCGGGCAGCACCTTCTCAAAATGTTCGACCAGCCGGTCCAGCACCGCGAGATTCTCTGTATCCGGAAGAATCTCCGGGGTGCCGCGCAGATGCGCGGTCGTGAAATTCCAGGTCGGCACGTTGGGACGGTAGCCGTACCAGCTTGGCGAGATGTAGCCGTGGGGCCCCTGGATGATCACGAGCATCTCATGGCGCCCCAGCTGATGCTTCACCTCGTCCGGGCGGCCGACATGTGAGAGCAGGACGACGCCGTCCGCCTCTTCGTCCAGCAGCACAGGATAGTGCGAAGCGATCAGTCCCTCCCCCGGCACATGGCTCACGAAAGTGGCCCAGGGGTTCTCACGGACGAGGTCCTTGACGCCTTCGGGGTCGCTGAACGCATAGTCAGGGTTGTCGCGCATAGATCCACTCTTCCATGGCCGCTAGTCGGTTCCACTGTGCGGGCACAACACAGAACCTCTCCGCTCTTGTGCCCGGATCACGTACTACTTCGCGGCCACATGGGCGAGCCGGTGTTTGCGCTGTTGGACAGGATCCGGCACCGGAGCGGCCTCGAGGAGACGACGGGTATAACCATGCTGCGGATTCTTCAACACATCGGTGCGAAGGCCGTGTTCGATGATTTTTCCGTGGTGCATCACAGCGACATGGTCAGCGAGTTCATCGACCACTGCCAGGTCATGACTGACGAAAAGACAGGCGAAACGCAGCTCCTGCTGGACTTTCCTGAAGAGCTCTAGGACAGTCGCCTGCACGGAGACGTCCAAAGCACTGGTGGGCTCATCGGCGATGAGTAGAACCGGGTCCAGGCTCACCGCCCGAGCAATAGACACCCGCTGCCGTTGGCCTCCGGAGAGCTCGTGAGGGAAGCGTTCGGCCCAGGCACGCGGGAGCTCGACAGAATCAAGCAGCTCGTGCACCTTGGCCTCTAACGCAGGTCCACGCAGCTTTCGGTGCACCCGCAACGGCTCTCCTGTGGCTTCGCCGATGGTCAGCCTGGGGTCGAGTGCGCCGAGGGGGTTTTGGAAGACCACGCCAATGCGCTTACGCAGCTTTCTGAGTTCCTTGCCGGATGAGTTCACCGCGTCTACACCGTCGACCCAGATGGATCCATCCCGTACAGGAGCCAGCCCGATGATGGCCTTGCCGATCGTGGATTTTCCAGAACCGGATTCTCCGACCAGTGCAGTGACCTCCCCGGGACGGACTGTCAGACTGGCGCTGTCAACAGCTGTTACGGTGTGCAGCCGGCGCTTGTACTCCACAGAGATTCTTTCAACTTTCAGCACTGGATCCTCAGCGGAAACTGTGGGGCGCGGCTCAGCCTTCAACCGGGGCACGGCCTCCAGCAGTTCTCGCGTGTACTCGGCCCGTGGAGAGGCGAACAGGGAGCGAACCCCCTGGGTCTCTTCAACCCGGCCGTGGCGCATGACGACGACGCGATCAGCAACGTCTGCGACCACCCCCATGTCGTGGGTGATCATCAGCACTGCGACTCCGACCTCTTCGCGCAACCGCATCAGCACGTCAAGAATCTCCCGCTGCACGGTGACATCAAGGGCAGTGGTGGGCTCATCGGCGATGAGCACTTCAGGGTCGCAGGCCAGCGCCATGGCGATGACGACCCTTTGCGCCTGCCCACCGGATAGCTGGTGCGGGTAGGAGGAGACCCGCTTGTCCGGCTCGGGCAGGTCCACTGTACGCAGCAGTTCGACAGCCCGTTCCTTACGCTCTGCCCGAGTCATCTTCGGAAAATGCCGTTTGAGCATCTCTCGCAGCTGGAAACCGACGGTGAATACTGGGTCCAGCGCACCGAAAGGGTCCTGGAACACCATGGAGATGCGTCTGCCCCGCACCTGGGAGAGCACGGACTCGTCAGCGTTGAGCAGCTCCATGTTCCCCAGCCGGATACTGCCGGAGGTCTCGGCGTTCGGCGGAAGCAGTCCCAGGACGCTCATGGCAGAGACCGACTTCCCCGATCCGGATTCACCGACAATCGCTAAGACCTCACGGTCGTACAGGTCAAGGGAAACATCTGCGACAGCCTGAACCATACCTCCGTCGGAGGTACGAAAATTGACGCCGAGATGATCAATGGTGAGCACCGGCTCGCTCATACTGAATCCTCCGAGTCAGGGGTTGTCTCTCCGAGTGCGTTGTCGATCTGGTCACGATAGGTTTGCCAGTCCTCCAGCATCTTGCGGTGGTATCCGGTCAACCACGTCATGTATCGGTCGGCATTAACCAGCCGCCGCCGCGGCCCTTCGTGCTGCCCTGCCGGGGTTTGAAGGCCTCTGCGCACAACGGCTGACATTTTTCGAAGGTAGTCTCTCTCACCAGCCAGGAAGGCACCCCAGACATCGTCCTCGACCCGATAAAAATGCCTTCTGTCCCCTGGGACTGTGTGCTGATTGACAAACCCAATGGCCACAAGCTGCCGTGTCGCAGTCGAGATGGCTCCCGCGCTGGCGTGCAGGAGACGCCCTATACGGCGGGCGGACATGTACGACTCGTCGGAGATGATCAGCAGCCCGAGAACCCGTCCCTCCATGCGTGAGCTGTTCATGCTCTCCCATGCAGTCGCAAAGTTCTCTATGAACGCAGTCGCCCCCTCATCAAGCGACTCGGGAAGCTCCTGCGGTTTATCGTCCTTCACCGAGTCCTCCTCAGTCTCAACACCGGTCGGGGCGTTCTGCACGATCATAGGGGAAGGTGCTCCATCGGCCTAAGAGGGTCGATGCTGCTCATCGCACGCTGAAACGTGTCGATCGGCCACACTGTCTTGGCCCCAAGGTGGACCGATTCGGCCTGCTCGCCCGCCCAGCGGATGTGTATGGGCTCTCCCGCTGTGGCAAACCCTGACCCAGGCTCGCTGATCAGTCTCCCGTCTTGCACCGTCAGACGCTGATGGGCTGAGGCGGGTTCCGGCATACGAGGCGTTATCACATGCAGAATTCCCCCAAGATCGACGATGTCCACGACTCCGCTCAGGTTCTCAAAGCGACCTGTGAGGTAGAACTCTTGGGGGTTCTCAGGACGGTCCTCCTTCGCAGCGGCCTCGGCCAGGTTGATCAGTTGAATGACTCCAGTGACGATGGCGTCCGCTGGTCCGTCGTAGTCGTTCGTCAACCCGGATACTACGAGACCCTCCTGAGGATCGATCCAGGTGCGGGTAATATGACCGGGATACCCACCGGAATGGCCAACAAGCTCTCGGTCTCCGATCGAGGACAATTCCAGACCCAGGCCGTAGTACCGCATGGCACCTCCGGGAAGCTCAACCTCAGACTCCTTGCGCTGCATAATCCGTTTAGATGCATCCGAGAGCAGGGTCTCGTTGCCGAAGACGTGCGAACTGGCGTAGTGTGCCAACTCGTCAGCGGTCGAGTACCACCCCGTGGCCGGCGCCAGGGACCGGGTATTGATGTGGGCAACTGTGCGGCGCTTCGCACCGTAACGCACCCGGCCGGTATGACCGGCGGCATATTCCAAGGTACGGGTCTCGTCGTGCTCCGGACCGGTGCGGCCCAGATGCAGCGGCCGGACGATAAGATCTTCGGCCAGCTCGATGTAGCTCTGCCCCCGGACCCGCTCAGCGATCAGCCCCAGCAGGCCATATCCGATATTGGTGTACTTGAAGTGCGCATTAGGGGAGAAGACCGCACCCTCCTCATAGAAGACCTGAAGTAGTTCATCACGGCTGAGAAACGGTCGGCGAAGCTGCCAGAAGTCTCCCTCTATGGAGTCCCGGACGATCCCTCCTTGATGACCCAACAGCTCCCGCACGGTGACGTTCTCGACCGCGGTGTCGGCCAGCTCGGCCACGATCTCTCCGACGAGGTCATCAAGGCGCAGGTCGCCGTCTTCGACCAGGCGCAACACGATAACCGCCGTCATGGTCTTCGAATGGGAGGCGATGCGAAACAGGTGCTGGGGTGTCAAGTCTTCACCCGTGTTCAGGTTGGCCTTGCCCCAGGCCAGGTTAAGAATGGAATCACCTTTGTACCGAACGGCAAGCTGAAGCCCGGTGGTACCTCGATAGTCAGCCTGATACGTCGCCCACTGCTCCAGGTAGGGAGCGATGGAGCGCAACAGAGCAGTATTGTCGCCGGTCACAGTGCCATCCTCTCCAATGCTTCCCCGGGTTTACGGGTAGCCATAGCCGCGCGGAACCGTTTAATCGGCCATGCACTTATAGCCCCGAGCCTCACGGCAAAGATCTCGCCGTCATCGCCGTATGTGGCCTCAACAGCTTCGCCGGTGGTGCCGTATCCGGGCTTACGCTCATAGATGAGGGCCCCGTCCTTGACCTCAAGTTTTTGATGCACCGACAGCGGATCTGGACTGCTGGCGGGAATCACGTGCAGGACACCACCGAGGTCCGCGATGTCTGTCACACCCCAAAGCGCTCCGAACCGGCCGGTGACCTTCAGCGCATCTGGTATCGGTTCGGGCTCGGCCTCCGCTGCGTGGAAGGCGAGATTGATCAGCTGGATGACTCCGGCGACAATGGCGTCTGCCGGTCCATCGATGGCGTTCGTCAACCCGGATACCACCAGGCCCTCCTTGGGATCAATCCAGGTGCGAGTAATGTGACCGGGATACCCACCGGAATGGCCGACCAATTCACGGTCACCGATCTTTCCCAGATCCAGACCCAACCCGTAGTGGCGGGTTTCACCGCCGGGAAAGGTCACCGCGGACTCCTTGCGCTGCATGAGTCTTTTCGATGAATCCGTGAGCAGTGTCTCGTTTCCGAATACGTGTGCTGCCCCGTAGGTGGTCATCTCCACAGCAGTGGAGTACCAGCCGGTCGCCGCAGCCATGGCACGGGTGTCCACATGGCCGATGGTGCGCCGTACATCGCCGTAAGCGGTACGGCCTGTGTGGCCCGCAGCATATTCCTCAGCACGTTCAGCCACGTATTCCGGCCCCGTGCGGGTCAGCGCCAACGGTCTCACGATGAGTTCCTTCGACAATTCGGCATATGTTTGGCCTGTCACCCTCTCCAGGATGAGACCGAGGAGGCTATAGCCGATGTTGGTGTATTTGAAGTGTTCGTTAGCCTCGAAAACAGCGCCCTCAGCACGGAGGATATGCATGAGCTGCTCACGGTCCGGGAACGGGCGGCTGCGCTGCCAGAAGTCCCCGTCCGAGGAGTCACGAATCACACCTCCTTGATGCCCGAGCAGCTCACGTACAGTCAAGGAGGCTATTGGGCTGTCCAGCAGCTCGGGGACGATCTCACCGCTCTGGTCGTCAAGACGCAACGTACCCTTCTCTATGAGCTGCATCGTCAGCACAGCGGTCATTGTCTTCGAGTGGGAGGCGATCCTGAACAGATGGTCTTCTGTGAGGTCCTGGCCAGTCTCACCATTTGCCTTCCCCCACGCCAGATTGACGACAACCTCTTCGTGATAGGCGACTGCTAGTTGAAGTCCGGTAGCGCCTCGATGCTCAGCTTGGTGACTTGCCCAGCTAGCGAGGTACGGAGCAGCGGATCGCAGCACAGTCAGCTTGTCGATGGTCATGAACGGCCCTTCGGGTCTAATGCGTCGCGGAGCGCGTCACCGAGTGCGATGAGGCTCAGCACAGTGGCTGTCAACAGGATGCTGGGGAAGATCAGAGTGTGAATCGCCGTCTGGAAGTACCCTTGAGCGACGGACAACTGCAGTCCCCATGAAATGGATGGCTGAGTCAGCCCGACCCCCAGGAAGGTAAGAGTCGCCTCTGCCACGATGACACCACCGACCATTGTCGTAGCCACCGCCAGTGCAGGAGCCAATGAGTTGGGCAACACATGCCCCAGAATGATCCGGGCGTGCGAGAATCCCACGGCGTGTGCAGCCTGAACGAACTCCCTCTCCTTGACCGATCTCACGGAGCTGCGAACCAGTCGCGCAAGAGTCGGCCAAGCAAAGAACGCCAGAACCAGGGAGAGGATCAAAGGAGTCCGTTCAGGAACGCTGTTGAGAACGACGATGGCGCCGAGTAGGAACGGGAAGCCTAGAATGACGTCAGCCAGCCGGGCAATGATCCTGTCGGCGAGACCCCCGAAGTAGCCAGCAATAGTTCCCAGAGTGACCGCTACCACCAGGCAGACACTGGTGGTGGCCAGCCCAATGAACAGGGAGGTTCTGGTTCCGTGCAACACGTTGGCCATCACATCGCAGCCCTGGATGTCGGTGCCGAACGGATGCCCGGCACTGGGTGGCTGATTCGACTCGACAAGGGGACATACGCGCGGGTCTGATTCTCCAAAAAAACCGGCAATCTGCCCGGGAACGGCGGCGATGAGCAGCAGCAGAATCAATGCTGCAAGGCTGATCCAGAACTGGGGACGGCGGCGTACGGTGGTCCAGACGCCGCGTCTGGAGACCGTCGTGGATATCTCTTTGGCGGCTAGCTGCTCAGTCATGGCGGATCCTGGGGTCGAGAACGGAACTGAGAACATCAACAAGCACGTTGACGACCAGGAAGACAAGAATGAGGGCAGTGGCCACACCCACCACAAGGGGCCCTTGCTGTGTGCGGATGGCATCGAAGAGAAGACCGCCGACACCGTGAATGTTGAAGATTCCTTCGATCACGATCGTGCCTCCGAGGAGGAACCCGAGTTCAATCGCCAAAAAGGTCAGAACCGGCGCGGCGGAGTTGCGCATCACGTGTACGCCGACGATCTGCCTGGAGGGCATCCCCTTCGCCACCAAGGTGCGCACGAAGTCAGAGCGGAGTGTGTCGACCACACTGCCGCGCATCAGACGGGAGGCACTGGCCAGCCCGTACAGCGCGACAATCAGCGCCGGAAGGACATATGCCTGCGGCCACCCCTCGCTCGTTCCGGCGATCGGCACCCAACCGAGTTCCAGACCGAAGATGAGCTGTGCAGAGACGCCCATGACGAAGACCGGAATAGAAGTGGCCAAGACAGTCACGAAAAGGATGGTTCGATCCGTGAGAGTGCCATAGCGCAGCCCAGCAACCAACCCCAGAACCACGCCAATGAACAGCTCCAAGGCCCACGCTGTAAGGGCCAGCGCGATAGTGGTGGGCCAGCGCGCGGCTAACTGATCAGCAATCGACCTGCCGTCGTACGTTGTTCCAAGGTCAAAGGTGAGCAGACCGCCGAGATAGTGCAAGTACTGCATAATCAGGGGCTCGTCGAGACGGTACTCAGCTCGCAGACGAGCGACGACGTTGTCCGGCAGCGGCCGGTCCCCTCCCATGGAGGCGATGGGATCCCCGGGCAGACTGAACACTGCCGCATAGATGATGAAAGTCACTCCAATAAAGACAATGACCAGCTCTATCACGCGCCGAAGGAGAAACCGGGACATCAGGAGACCTCCGCCACGGCTGCGGCTGCCACGGCTGTTAAAGTTCCGTACTGCACGCCGACTAGCTTTTCGATGGGCCAGGTTGTCAGCCCGGTGACAGAGCGTGCCTCCTCATACCATTGGTCAAGATACGGCTTGAGGTACGCGGCCGCATTCCGCACCTGAGGAGCTGCCGTGCCAGCCAATATTTCGGTGTGAAAAGTGCGGTACAGCATAGAGCCGAAACGTAACCGGAAGCACCGGACCAGGTCGGCGTTGGAGAAGACTTCGGCTACTGTCGCCGTCCGCTGGGAGTCCACCCGCTCGGCACGCTGATCCTCTGCGTCGCTGATCTCCTGCATCATGGAGGAGAACACCGCGGCCGCTCTGCTCAGCTGAGAGTCAATGCGCAGGTGCTCAGAGCACATATCCAGTGCTGTGACCAATACTGTTCCCAGCTCGGAGAGCTCTCTTCCCTTTCTGCGGAGCACCTCTACGTAGAGCTCGTCAGCAGGGTCGGCACTGTCAGAGTCAGGATGCGACCAATAGGGCAGCTCCGCCACGAAGGTCAATGTCCCGTATGCCTCCAGGTAGTCGGCGAGGCCACCTCCCTGCACACGTCCGACCGGATCGACGCCGACCGCCTCCATGCTGTCGTATATATCCCGTGCCCGAGGGGCAGGGAATATCGCGGTGCCAAGTGGCTCCACTCCTGAAATTTCTGGCTCGCCCTTGTCAAGTGGGAGACCCAACTGCTGAGGAATGCGTTGAAGTGCCTCCTCAAGCGCTTCGGAGAGCCTGCTGATGTAGTAGTAAACTCCGCCCAGCTCTCCGTTGTGAAGTCCCACAGCCATAATCGGGTGAATCTGGTCCACCACGCGCATGACAGCTTGGGTCTCAGGAATAGAACGATCGAAGTAGGCACGCTTGTGATCAAGTGGAAAGGACCACTCCACCTGCTCTATGGGTGCCGGGCGATAAAAATCCTTGGCGTAGGTGACCCGGTCTCCCGGATTCTGGAACCATGACTGATTCAGTCGAGCTCCGTCAGGATCGATGCACGGCAGGATCTCCCAGGTCACTGGAAGTTTGGCGGCCGGCCCCCTCTGGAGGGCCACATCCTCCATCAGTTGCAATGCAGTGTGAAAACCGATGGGCTCATTGGGGTGGACTCCGCCGATGACCAGGACCGCTGGCCCTGATCCCACCGTGTAACGGTAAAGCGGCTCACCGAGACGACTCGTTCCGACCCTGGTCCTCCGCACACTCCCTGAGCTCTCAGCCATTATCTGATCGGCCCGAGACCAAATCTCATCCACAGTGGGGAACTCGGTGAGGGCATCGAACTGCCGGATGTGCCTCAGCAGCTCGTCGATGAAGTCTGCGCCTACCGTCGTTCGCGTTTCGATAGCCAAAAGGGAATCTCCAGTGCTTCTCTGTACAGGCGGCAGGGAGCGAAGAAGCGTTACAGCCCTGCGGTCCCCTGTCACGTCAACTGTTGGTTCAATCCTCGTCGACGAGGACAATGTGACTCAGCCGTGGATTCCCACCGGGCTGTGTCACCAACTCTTCGACACGCTCACTGGTTGCGTACGAGTAAGTCTCGAAAAACATCGGAACAACAGGGAAGTTCTCCTGCAGGATTTCGTGCACCGCCGCATAGGCCTCGCCGGACTCATCTCCTGTCGCGTCCGCTTCTGCCAGAGCTTCCTCAATCTCAGGGAGGTACATCGGAACGCAGTTGGTACATCCACCGGTCTCAAGGTACATCTCACGTATCGTTGCCTGCTGGCTGGGATAGAGCGCACCCCAGCGGGAGAAGAACGGACCGTCGATCTCTGCGTTCTCACGTCGTTCGGCAAACTCGGCCCAGTCCACTGTAGGGGCGGCGACAGCTTCGATGCCGAGGTTCTGACGGATGTTGTTGGCGATGGCGTTGTAGTAGTCGTCTTGACCGCTGCCGCCTGGGAAGACGATCTCCATATCGCCCTCAAAGCCCCCGGCCTCCTCAAGAAGCTCAGCGGCAGCTTCGGGGTCGTATTCGCAGTATTCACCGCAGATTCCTTCCGGGGTTCCCGGCATCACGGCAGGAGTCCAGGCGGTGGCGGGCTCCCATGCGCCTCCGAAAACGACATCGTTGATAGTCTCGCGATCGATTGCCAAAGAGATCGCCTGACGGACCCTGATATCGTCGTACCGCTCATCCCAGAGCGGGAGTCCCAGATGATTCATCCCCGGTGCCTCGAAATTGTAGTTGCGATCTGCGCCGAAGTCGTCCTCGGCCTGGGTACGCCTATTAGCCGGGACACCTGATACATCGATATTGCCGGCCAACGCGTCGGTGTAGGCGGTTACCTGGTCCGAGTAGGCCACGAACGTGATCTCTCCGATGTTCGGCGGATCGCCCGCATAGTCCTCGTAGGCCCGGACGGTGATGGGTTCGCTTTCCACATAGGTGTCGACCATGGCGAACTGGCCGTTGCCGATCGGATGTTCATTGTAGGCGTCGAAGTCTTCGAAAGCAGACGGCGGCATCGGAAACAGTGCCGTCTGGGCTTGGGTGAGCTGAACGGGGAACTGACTGTCTGGACCGACCAGTTCAACCTCGAACGTCAGCTCGTCGACGAGGTTCAGCCCTTCCATCTCATCAGTCTCAGGCTCACCTTCGGCTGGGTTGAGATCATCGAAGCCAACGATATTGGCCAGCTGCCCCGAGTTCTCGAAAGCATTGGGCCCGTAAGCCACCGCATTCCATGAGTCGATGTAGTCCTGGGCAGTTACTGGTGACCCATCATGGAAAGTCCATCCCTCACGCAGAGTGATGGTCCAGGTAGTCTGGTCATCACTTTCCACCGACTCAGCCTGAATGTAGTTCAGCTCGCCGTCCAGCTCAAGGTAAATCAGCGGCGACCACACAGCCATGCCAAAGTCAAAGGCAACAGACTGGCGTCCGGGGATGAGTATCTCCGGCTCCGTGACCGCCATGCTGATCGATCCGTCAATGTCACTTGCCTCTAGCTCGTCATCTGCGCTGTCCCCGCAAGCGGTGACGGCAAATGCCAGGCCCAAACCTAACGCTACCGCGGTACGAGTGTTCATTCGAGTCCTCCTCTGGATGCGAGCAGCACTGTCCACTCAGTGCGCATTTTCGAACAGTAGCACCCGAAAAACACTCTGTATATTGAAGTTTCACTATTTAATGAAACTTCAATATACATGTAACACAGTGGAAACACCTGGCTGTTGAGCCCCAGGAGTAAAGCCCTCCGGGACCCTTAGCGCGGCAAAATCACCGGTATCGCCTTTTGGGTGGCGGCCCAAGATTTCATGACTTCAGCCGCGCGGCGAGGTCGTGGAAGGCCTGGAACGGGTTGCCGAAGCGGTGCAGTGTCATGGAGACCGCCTGTTCTTTGACCCAGTAGCGCAGCTCCACCCTGCCGGAGGCCGTGACCGGGTCATCCAGCAGTGCGACCTCAGGACGCTCAGCCACAGCGTCCCAGACGTCTGGATCCAGCCCGCCGAGAACCCGGACCCGGACGCCGACGCCGGCGTCATGATCTCCTTCGGAGAGTGCTGCGGCGAAATCGGAGTCATTCTCCTTGGCTGGTTTGGCGCCCAGGGCCTTGAGTAGTTTGACCACAGGCTTGGGGGTTTTGGGGTGCCGGGAGATGCTCAGCGTGCTTCCGGCGGCCGCCGCTGCGGCCAGCGCCCGGGCCACCTCCTTCGGCTGCGCCCCCGGCCCCACACGCAGCAGGACCTCGGAGGGGCGGTAGCGGAAGATATTCGCCTCCGAGCTCAGACCGGTGCGGTCCTGGGCTGTGCCGAACTTCTTCTTCCACCAGCGGGCGTCGTCGGCCACAGCAATCTGCAGGAACTGCATGGCTTCACCCTCCAGCAAGCCCTTGGACTCGATGATCTCCAGCAACTCACCTACCTCGGGAGTCGCCACCTGTGCTGGGGCAGTTCTCGTCGGATCAGTGAGTTCCTGCCAGGTGCCGAAGAGCATCACGTAGTTGGGACCGCCGGCCTTGGATCCCAGTCCCACCGAGGATTTCTTCCAGCCGCCGAATGACTGGCGCTGGACAACCGCACCGGTGATACCGCGGTTGACGTAGGCATTGCCTACCTGGACCTCGTCCAGCCACTGGGTGACCTCTTTGGTCTCCAGGGAGTGGATCCCGCCGGTGAGCCCGAACTCCACCTGGTTCTGGTACTGGATGGCCTGCTGGAGATCCGTGGCCTCCATGAGCCCCAGCACCGGTCCGAAGACCTCGGTGAGGTGGAAGAAGCTGCCGGGCTGCACCCCGGTTTTGATACCGGGACTCCAGAGCTTGCCGGTGTCATCCAGCGGCTTGGGCTTCAGCAGCCAGGCCTCCCCTGGTTCCAGCGTGGTCAGGGCACGCTCCAGCTTCTCCGAGGGCAGTTCGGTCAGCGGACCGATGGTGGCCGAGAGGTTCTGCGGCCAGTCCACCACCATGGACTGGGCGGCGTCGATGAGCTGGCGGCGGAAGCGCTCCGAGCGGTACACGCTGCCCACCAGAATGCCCAGGGAGGCCGCCGAGCATTTCTGGCCGGCATGGCCGAAGGCGGAGTTGACCAGGTCGGCCACCGCGAGATCACGGTCGGCGGCCGGGGTCACGATCAGCGCATTCTTTCCTGAGGTCTCGGCGTTGATGGTCATCTGCGGGTCCCAGGAGCGGAACAGTGCGGCAGTCTCTGAGGCCCCGGTGAGGATGACCCGGTCCACACCGTGGTGGCTGACCAGCTTCTTGCCCGCCTCACCTTCGAAGGGGTAGACCCCGTGCAGCGCCTCGTGCGGTACACCGGCGTCCCAGAGCGCCTCCAGGATGGCCATGGAGCAGTGCGGTGTGGGTTTGGAGGGCTTGTGGATCACCGCTGCCCCGGCGGCGAGCGCGGCGAAGGTGCCGCCTGCCGGGATCGCCAGCGGGAAGTTCCACGGCGGGGTGATCAGCACCAGCTTGTCCGGAACGAATCGGGCGTGGTCGACAGTCTCCAGCTCCAGGGCGCTGTGTGCGTAGTAGCGGGCGAAGTCGATGGCTTCGGAAATCTCGGCGTCGGTCTGGATGATGGACTTTCCGACCTCGGCGGCGGCCAGGCTGAGCAGGTGCCCGCGGCGGGCGGCCAGAATATCGGCCGCCCGGTAGAGGATCGCCGCCCGCTCCTGAGCCGGACGGTGGGCCCAGTCATCAGCAGCGGTGCGCGCGGTCTCCACCAGCTGGTCGATATCTGAGACACCGACGCTTTCAGGGACCGACTGCTCAGCCAGCCATTCGGGAGTGGCCCGGGCGATGATCTGCTCAGCCCAGCGCTGGTTGGCCTCCAGGGCGGGATTGGTGTCGGGCTCGTTGACGAAGGCTGGAATACCTGAACTGTAGTCGCTCGGCTCCTGGGACTCTTCGGCGAACCGGTCCTGGGTGTGGGCAGGTGAGGGGACGGCGTCGTCGTTCTCCAGGATCTCGGTCAGAGTCTCCAGCGAGGCCCGGAACCGGGCCTCCTCCCGGATGAAGATCTCCGAACCCTGCCCGTTCTCATCAACGGCAAGGTCGAAGATTCCGGACATGAAGTTCTCCCGGTGAGCGTTCTCCTCCAGCCGGCGCACCAGGTAGGAGATGGCGACGTCAAACTCGGCCGGGCGCACTGCGGGCACATAGAGCAGCAGCTGGCCGACGTCGGCGCTGATCGGTCCCTGCTGCTCAGCGGCCATTCCCTGCAGCATCTCGAACTCGAGCCGGTCGCTGACACCCTGCTCAACCCCCAACAGGTGGGCGAAGGCGATGTCGAACAGATTGTGCCCGGCCACTCCCAGCCGCACTCCCCGCATCCGCTCAGGCGTCAGCAGCCAGTGCAGAACCAGTTTGTAGTTGGCGTCTGAGGCCTGCTTGGAGGCACAGGTGACCACCGGCCAGTCATGGATATCGGCATGCACCTGCTCCATGGCCAGGTTGGCACCCTTGACCAGGCGGATCTTGATGCCCGCTCCTCCGGCGTCGAGGCGGGCATTGGCGAACTCGGCGAGCTCCTGGACCGCGGCCAACGCATCGGGGAGGTATGCCTGGATGACGATGCCGGCCTCGTAGTTCTTCATCTGTTCCATGGCCAGCAGCCGCTTGAACACCGCGATGGTCAGCCGCAGATCCCGGTACTCCTCCATGTCCAGGTTGATGAACTTCGAGCCGGCCGGCGCCTGGGCGGCCTCTTCGTAGAGGGGGATCAGACGCTCGACCACGTAGTCCACGGTGGCCTCGAAGCCCCACATCGAAATCTGGGAGGCGATGGAGGAGACCTTGATGGACACATAGTCCACATCCGTGCGGCGCAGCAGCCGGAACGTGTCGTCCAGGTGCTTATCGGCTTCGTCCTCGCCCAGCACCGCCTCACCGAGCAGGTTGATGTTCAGCCGGTTGCCCTGCTTCTTGATCTTCGCCACGGCCTGGCCGAGCTGCTTGTCGCGGGCGTCGACCACCATATGACCCACCATAGAGCGCATCCGCTGCCGGGCTGCCGGCACCACCACGTTCGGCAGCAGCTTGCCCAGCGCGGAGCCGGCCTGGATCTGGGCGCGGTCGAGCCGGCCGAGGGTCTCCGGGGCGAGGCCGCCGAGTTCGCTGAGCGCCTTGGCCGCAGCCTTGGAGTCCTCGGTGCGGATCACCCGGTCCACGAATCCGACGGTGAAGTCTAATCCGGTGGGGTGGGAGAGTACCGTAGCGAGCCGCTCGGCGGACTTGTGCGGCTTGGCGCCGGAGGCTTGGGTCTTCTGCAGCCACTGGGCGACCTTCTCCACCGCAGCATCAGAGAGCCGCTCCAGCTTCTGGCGGGTAGGACTGTCCTGGACGTGGGGGACCATAGATTCGCTCCTCTAGCACGGCTATTGTCTGCTGTCCTCCCAGTCTGCGAGCTGCCGGTCCATCCCGGAAGGAGAACGACGACGCCCACACCACCTTTTTGAGTCAAAATAGGGCAGACTGGTGGGTATGGACACACTGACTCCTGGCCGGCCGCGAGTTCAGGAGACTGTCGATGACATCGTGGCCTCGGTCCTGGCCACTGCCGGACCCCGGGTGGGAACCCCTGCCTACTCGACCCGCAGCATCGCCGAGCTGACCGGGCTGAGCCAGACCCTGGTCTCGCGCGCGGTCCGGCGCATTCGCCGCCCCGGCAGCATCATGGCAGCCGCGTCCGGCCCGCCTCTTGCTGCGGGTTCCTCCGCCGATCCCAAGATTCCGGCGTTGCAGTTGGCCGAGTTCGGTGTGGAGTTCCCTCAGATCACCCTGCGCTTCGAACCGGCCGACGCGGATCCTGCCTTGCGCCCCCGGGTCTTCGAGCGCCGCGCTGCGGCGGTGATGGCCGCGCTCTGGGTCTCCGGGGCGGCGTCGTGGCCCTCAGCGGCGGGTGTTTCACGCAACACGTGGACCGAAACTGTTGAAAGACCAATCGAAGACCCCGGAGTTCCCACCGTTTCAGCACACCAGTTCCTGGTTCACTGGAATCCAGCCGCGTGCCGCTGGGAGACCTTCTTGGCCCAGGTGGCCGGGATGCTGGATCACTGCGTCACCTCTCCGGAGGCGATTCCCGCCGGCCTGCTCAGGCTTCTGGCTTCCCGGGTGGGTCACGCACTGCACGGGGTGCGCTGGGCCCGGGGGTCAGCCGAGGCGCCGGAAACTTCTTCACATTTTGACTCAGAACGGGTCACCGTCGCGGAGTTCCCCTCCCCCGGCCGCTCGGAGCACAACCGGTGGCTGCCGCGGGTGGAGCTCTCAGCCACCGAGCAGATCGCCGTGGCTCTGCGCAAGGAGATGACCGACTCGGGCTTCGCCCCAGGCGGCAGGATCAGCGCCTCGGGCATGGCTCAGCGGTTGGGCCTGGACCCCTCCACCGTGCGCACAGCCATGCGTCAGCTTGCCGATGATGGTCTGCTGGCCCGCAGTGACCGCGGGTTCCGGCTGCCGCTGCTGACCGGGGCGGATGTGATCGATCTCTATGCCTCCCGTCTGCATGTGGGAATGGTCATCCTGCGTGCCTGTGCCGCTCAGCCGAAGCATCGGCTGCTGCCTGCCCGGCTGGCACTGGGGTCCTTGGAGGCTGTGGCTGCACGGGGTTCCCGGGTTGACTCCGGAGAGGCAGACCTGCGGTTCCAGCAGGAGCTGGCCGAGGCCTCAGGGCTGCCGCAGTCAGCGCGGAGCTTCCACGCCCTGACCCTGCGGGTGCGGATGTTCATCTCAGTGCTTCAGCTGGACTACTCCCCGGCCGCAGACCGTCTGGTCAGCGACAATCGCCGGATCCTCACCGCGGTGCTGGAGGGCCGGGCCGGGGAGGCGGTGCGCATCTGGCGCAGCAAGCAGGACAATGCGGTACGCCACATGTCAGCCCTGGCACCGGACACCTTCGACGCCGCCCTCTGGGACCGCCTGGCCCACTGAGCCAGACCAAGGGCACTGTGCGCCCCGCTGTCATGGTGCCAGATGCTGCTGGAGCACTTTTCCCATGATGCGTGCGGCCTGCGGGTAGTTTCCGGGGTCACGGCCGGCATAGGTGAGACGGATGCAGGGAGCCACCGGTTCGGCGGGGAAGAGCTCATCGCCCAGAACAACGCTGACGCCTTCCATCTCAGCTTCACGGATGAACCGCCCCAGATCAGTGCCATCAGGCAGACACGCCCAGAGGTTGAGTCCACCCCGAGGCCGAGTCTCGACCTGCAGCTCTGGGGCGTGCTCCCCCAAGCTGGCAAGCAGAAGGTCTCGGCGTGAGCCGAGCTGTTCGTTGAGATTCCTCAAGTGGGTCTTCCACGCTGGCTGAGTGACCACATCCAGCGCCACCGCCTGCAGCATTCCGCTGACGTAGATCGACTCGGACTGGGCGGCGTGCAGCAGGCGGTCGCGAACCGGGCCCCGAGCCACCACACCTGCCACCCGCACTGCCGGGGAGACGCTCTTGGAGAGCGAGCGCAGATACACCACATGTCCGAGGTCATCATCAGCGGCAAGCGGACGGGGCTCGGAATCGATGGAGAAGTCACAAGCCCAGTCATCCTCGATCAGGAAAGCCCGGTGCTTGCGGACCACTTCTAGGATCTTCTGCCCCAACCCGCGGCTCCACTGCGCCCCGGTGGGATTCGCATACGTCGGCTGGGCGTAGAAGGCTCGTGCGCCGGTCTGAGCGAAGGCACGCTCCACATCCATCGGGTCTGGGCCAGCGGATGAGCTCGGGATCGGCACGATCTCCACGTTCGCCTGCGCTGCCGCCAGGATCGCACCCCAGTAGGTGGGTGACTCCATGATCAGCGGCTCACCCGGCCCGGCCAGTGAACGGAAAGCGGCGCTGAGTCCGCTCTGACTCCCAGGCAAGATAATGACATCCTCTGCCGACGGCGCAGCCAACCCGGCGGGGACACTGGCTGCGAGTTCTGCGGCAAACCATGCACGAAGCTCAGGCATTCCTGCCGGTGAAGGGCCGGCCAGGAATGAGCGGGTACGCGCAGCCCTGGTGAAGGCTGCGCGAATCAGCCGCTCAGGCAGCAGCTGCGGGTCAGGGAAGCCGAGGCTGAGGTCGATGGTGCCTGGACGTGCCGGCCGCAAGGCTGAGGCCATCTGCACCGACCGGGACCGCCCGGCACCCAGCGCGTTGGTCTGCCAGGAGTAGTCATGAGGCCTGACATCCCGCAAGGAGCGCACGAAGCTCCCCACACCGGGCCTGCTCTCCACCAGTCCCTGCACGGCAAGGCTGCGCAGAGCCTTCTGGACGGTCACGGGACTCGCGCCGTATTCAGCGACCAGGCTACGAGTGCTGGGCAGCCGTGCACCGGGAGCCGCACCGCTGATCCAACGCGTGAGCCCCTCCACGATCCGGTGACTGCTATCCTGTTTCATGAGAATAGATAATAGCGCTACTGCTTATCGCTCTTCTGTGCTACTCGCTGAGATGCCGTCAGCCAGAGGGATCCTGTGGGGCTTCCTAGGCGTAGCGATCTTCTCCCTGACCGTCCCCTTGACCCGTATCGCGGTATCGGACAACGGGCTCGATGCCCTCTTCGTCGGCGCCGGACGCGCCGTGATCGCCGGTGTCTTGGCCGCTCTGGCCTTGGGACTGACCCGGCAGCACCTCCCCCGAGGAGCACAGTGGGGGCGGCTGGCGGTGATCGCCGGCGGCATCGTGATCGGATTTCCGGTGCTCACCTCCTATGCCCTGACTGCCTCGACAGCAACTCATGGGGCAGTGGTGATCGCGCTTCTGCCGGCTGTCACTGCGGTGGTCGCAGTGCGGCGCATCCGGGAGCGGCCAGGCGCGGTGTTCTGGGCCGCGACTGTGTTGGGCGCCGTCGCCGCAGTGGGCTTCGCCGCGGCGCACGGAGGGGGCCTCGGCGGCCTGCACTGGTCGGACCTGCTGCTTCTGGCTGCAGTGGTTGCCGCAGCTTTCGGCTACGCAGAAGGTGGTCTGCTGGCCCGGGAGCTCGGCGCCTGGCAGACCGTCTCGTGGGCTTTGGTGATGAGCCTGCCGGTGATGCTGGTGCTGACCGGAGCCTCCGCGGTCAGCCAGCCGCCCTCAGGAGGCCCCGCGCAGTGGGCCGCATTCGTGTACCTGGGCCTGATGTCGATGTTCCTGGGGTTCTTCGCCTGGTATCGCGGGCTCGGGATCGGGCCTGTCTCCCGGGTCAGCCAGGTGCAGCTGGTCCAGCCGGTGCTGAGCCTGGGCTGGGCCGCGCTGCTGCTGGGTGAGCCGATCACGGCAATCACTGTGCTTGGCGGTGTCGCGGTCATCGCCTGTGCTGCGGTCGCGGTGAACGCCAGACTCCTGGGCTGGGCGAGGAAGAGTCCGGTAGCTGGAACACCCGGCGGTACAGATGTCACGGCCTCGGCGGGGAAGTAGGTTATCCAAGTGACGACGTTTCTGCCACTGATCCTGTTCTTCATCGCCGGGGCCGGCACCCCGGGGCCGAACAATACGATCGCCATGGCCTCCGGCGCCAACTACGGGCTCAAGCGCACCTTCCCGTGCGTCGCCGGAGTCAATGTCGGATTCCCCGTGATGCTGATCCTCATAGGACTCGGCCTGGGCGGAGTGCTCACCCAGTGGCCCTGGGTGCTGGATGTGCTGCGGCCCATCGGCGTGCTCTATCTGCTGTGGCTGGCCTGGCGGATCGGCACCGCACTGACTGACCTTGAGACCCGCGGTCAGGGCAGGCCTCCGGGGTTCGTGCAGATGGCGCTGTTTCAGTTCGTCAACCCCAAGGCGTGGACTCTGGTGGTCGCAGCCGTTTCGACCTATACCGGGTTCTGGGACAACTTCTTGGCAGAGGTGCTGGTCCTCGCCGCATTCGCCGTGGTGTTCAGCACCCCCTGCACAGTGGCCTGGGCGCTGCTGGGGGTCGGAGCCGGCAAGGTCATCTCCACGCCGCACCATCTGCGCATCTTCAACCTGGTGATGGCGGCTCTGCTGGTGCTTTCGCTGATCCCTGCGGTGGTCGAGACCGTTGAGTCCGTCCAGCTGCTGCTCAGCTGAGCAGCCCCGCCAGACGACGGGCGACGTCGACCAGTGAGACCCTGTCCAGCTCATCGATCTCCGGCTGAGTGAACCAGGCGACGTCGTCGGTGGATCCGTCGGTCTCCACCGTCAGTTCCCCGCCGGTGATATGCGCCCGGTAGATGATCCGCAGGCTCTGCAGGGGGATTCCGTCCCGTCCGGAGGACGGGGTACGCTGCTCACCCGGAACAATCCTGTTGTCGATGCCCAGCAGTTCATCGATCGCTACGTGGTATCCGGACTCCTCGAAGACTTCGCGTACTGCGGCGTCGGCTGGGTCCTCGCCCGGGTCCAGGCCACCGCCGGGGAGAGTCCACCCGGAGGCAAAATCCTGTAGATGCCAGTGAGGCAGCAACATCCGGCCCTCGGCGTCGGTGATGACCGCATAGGCGGCAATGCGGGTATCCATAGCAGTAGAACCTATCAGCGCAGACTACATCGGGGACGCAGAACGACGCCGCCCGCCGCGCCTGGGCAGCCGCAGGCGCGGCGCCGCTCCGGCGGCAGACTGCGGACCAGTCAGCGTCAGCCCGTTGCTGAGCACCACCAGCAGCACCCCTGCCCAGGCGAGCAGCGGCAGCTGCTGCTGCAGCACCACCAGACCGATGGTCGCGGCGAAGAGCGGATGCAGCGACATCCCCACCCCGAAGATCAGCGGACTGATGTGCCGCAGCACGATGAGGTCCAGGGCATAGGGCACCGCCGTGGAGAGCAGGCCGGCCACGGCGGCGAAGAGGTAGGCCTCCAGCGGCGGTTGCGTATGCCAGATGATCATCACCAGCACCGGAAGCAGGCCCAGCGAGGAGAGGATGGTGGCCGCCGCTGTGCCTTGGACCCCGGGTACCCGCTGGCCGACCACACGGTTGGTGAGGATGTAGCCGGCCCAGCTGACGGCACCGATCAATGCGATGCCGATTCCCACGAAGTCTGTGGTGGGACCCGGTCCGGTCAGCAGAATCACTCCCAGCAGCGCCAGTCCGGCGGCGAGGATGTCCCGGCCCCGCCGGGAGGACCAGATGGCCACCGCCAAGGGGCCCAGAAACTCGATGGTCACCGCGGTGCCCAGCCCCACCCGGTCAATGGCCATGTACAGTGCACCGTTCATCGTCGCGAAGAAGACTGCCAGCAGGATCACCGGACGCCACTGCGCGCCGGTGAAGCTGCGCAGCCGGGGCCGGGCGATGGAGCAGAGGATCAGCGCAGCGGCAATCTGCCGCACAGCGACCACACCCAGGGGGCCGAGCGTGGAGAAGGCGAAGGAACCTACTGCCGCCCCGGTTTGGGTGCTGAGCGCACCGGTGACGATGCAGGCGAACCCCCGCCCCGGTCTTCCCTCGAGTTTGCTGGTCATACGAGCATTCTCCAGCCACTGCGGGAAAGCGCATAATACCTCCAGCCGCACTGATATACGCTAAATACATGGACTGGGATCTTCGTCATATCCGCTGCTTGGTGGCGGTGGCTGAGGCTGGAAGCATCACCGATGCCGCCCTTGAGCTGGGCATCTCCCAGCCGCAGGCATCACGCACGCTCAAGGCGTTGGAGACGGCATGGGGTGTGAAGCTGGTCTCCAGAAGCACCCGGGACACCGTTCTCACCGCGGAGGGACTCCGGGCCTCGGACCAGGGCCGGCACCTGCTGGCCTTCGCTCAGTCCATCGCAGATGCCGCAGGTGGCGCGCGCATCATTCGCCTCGGGTATGTCTCCACGGCAGCGGGCCGGCACACCCCGGCTGTGCAGCGGCGCTGGCGGCAGGCCCGGCCTGATGTTGACCTCAGGCTCATTCATGGCAAAGGGCCGCTGGCCGGGATGGGCGAAGGCCTCTGCGATGCGGCGGTCCTGCGGCGTGAGCCCGATCCGGCCAAGTACTCCAGCGTGGTGGTGGGCACCGAGCCGCTGGTCGCTGCCTGCGCAGACAATGATCTGTGGGGCCGCCGCCGGAGGCTGAGGCTCGAAGACTTCGCCGGACGTCCGCTGGTGGTCAACGTGCAGTCGGACCTAAGGGTGATGCCGTGGCCCTCCGGCGTCGGTCCCGTTCCTGCCTTCGACGTGGACAGTGTGGACGCCTGGCTGGATCTGATCGCCGCGGGCCGCGGGGTGGGCATCACCACTGAGGCCACCGCACATCAGCACCGCCCCATCGGTGTGCGGTATCTGCCCGTCACTGATGCGCCGCACGTTGAGGTCCGGCTCAGCTGGCCGCGCGGCCAGGGCATCTCCGGCCTGGGGGTGCTGCAGGAGATTCTGCAGGATCTCTACAGCAGATGACTGACAATTCCCGCAGCTTTTGCCATGATGGACCTTATGAAGGTCACGCATCTGGGACATGCCTGCGTACTGGTCGAAGCTGCGGGAGCACGGATACTCATCGACCCTGGTGCGTTCTCTGATCTATGGCACGGTGTCACGGGTCTGGACGCTGTGCTGATCACCCACCAGCACGCTGACCACGTGGATCCCGAACACGCTCCTGCCCTGCTGGAGGCCAATCCAGAGGCCCGGGTGTTCACCGCCGATGATGTGCACGAGGCCGTCGCCCTCCCCGGCGCCGTGCCGGTCACTGCCGGCCAGCAGGTTGCTGTGGGCAATGTGGAGGTCGAGGCAGTGGGCGGAGACCACGCGATCATCCACCAGGACATCCCGCGCATCCACAATATCGGATACCTTCTGCGCGCAGAGGAAGAGCCCACGTTCTTCCACCCCGGCGATGCGCTCGATTCCGCCCCAGCGGGTGTGGATGTGCTGGCCCTGCCGCTGATGGGACCCTGGGCCGCGATGAAGGAGCATGTGGAGTTCGTCCGGAGCCTCGGCGCACCGCAGTTCAGCATCCCGATCCATGACGAGCTGCTCTCCGACCGCGGCCGCGGGCTGCTCTCCCGCCAGATCGGCAACCTCACCGGCACCCAGGTCATCAGTCTGCGCGGCGCCGCCTCCCGCGAGTTCTGAATACCTCATACGTAAGGAGCTATGCCGAGCGCGAGCGGCGCTGGGCTGCGGCGGTCCACCAGGCACCGGCGATGATCATGGCGCAGCCCACCACCTGCCAGAGGGTGGGGATGTCGCTGAACAGCAGCGCGCCCAGCAGGACCGCGAAGATCGGCCCGGTCAGCATCAGCGTGCTGGCCAGCACCTCACTCAGTCCGGTCATCGCGATGTTGAGGCACAGATAGACCACCACCTGGCCGACGAAGGCCAGGGCCAGCAGCCACAGCCACTCGACGCCTTGGGTTGGCACCTCGAACCGTCCTGACACCAGCGCACCCAGGCCAGCAGTGAGACCGGCCGAAAGGCACACGATGCTCAGCACGGTGAACGGGGCCGGCCGGATGGTCTTGGGCGCTGTCCGGCGGATGATGGCCAGATACGTCGCATACCCGGCCCCGGCGATCAGACCTGCCAACACACCGAACCAGTTGAGCCCGGCGTCGTCGAAGGCCCCGGCGGCAAAGGCCACACCCAGCATCATCAGCGGCACAATGACCGCCAGCTGCCGCATGGGTCGCACGCCCTCCAGCGCCCAGGCGATCATCGGCAGGATCACGATTTGAATATTGATCAGCACCGTGGCCAGCCCCGGCCCGATCAGCCCGATGGAGGTGTTGTAGAAGCTGTAGTCCACACCGATGGCGACGCCGCCCACAGCCGCCCCGATCACCGTGATCCGCGGCAGGGCCTGGGCCCGGTCAACGCGCCTGAGCTCCCAGATCACCAGCGGCAGCAGCATCGGCACCGCCAGCAGGCAGCGGAACGCCGCCACCGTCATCGGCTCAGCGCCGAGGTTGAAGACGATCGCCGCAGATCCGGCCATGGCCAGACTGTCCAACAGCATCAGCGCCGTCCCACGCGCGGGGGTCATCACTGGGACATCGTAGAACAGTCCCCGGCGGTCAGCCGAAGCGGCGCAGGCGCAGGGAGTTGGCCACCACGCTCAGTGAGGAGAGCACCATGGCCAGACCGGCCAGCATCGGATTGAGCAGCCCTGCCGCGGCCAGCGGAATCGCCGCAGTGTTGTACAGAAACGCCCAGAACAGATTCCCGCGAATGGTGCGCAGAGTGCGGCGGGAAAGCCGGACCGCGTCGGCCACCGAACGCAGGTCACCGCGGATGACGGTGATATCGGCGGCGTCGATGGCCACATCGGTGCCGGTGCCCATCGCGATGCCCAGCTCAGCCTGAGCCAGAGCGGCGGCGTCGTTGACCCCGTCGCCGACCATCGCCACGGTCTTGCCCTGCTGCTGCAGCCTCTGCACCGCGGCCACCTTGTCCTCCGGCAGCGCTTCGGCGATGATCTGATCGATCCCCACCTGCTCGGCCACCCGGCGAGCCGCACCCTGGTTGTCGCCGGTGAGCAGCACCGGTTCCATACCCAGGCTCTTGAACTGTTCGACCGCCTCAGCAGAGGTCTCCTTCACCGTGTCGGAGACGGTGAGCACTCCGGCGAAGGTACCGTCGACGGCCGCCAGCACCGCGGTGCTGCCCCGGGATTCGGACCCGGCTATCAGCTCATCGACCTCAGCTGGCAGTCCCACCCCGTGCATCCCCAGGAGATGACGCCTTCCGATGAGCACCTGATAACCATCGACGACGCCGGAGACTCCTCTGCCCTCATGGTTCTGGAAGTCCTCCGGCTGCGGGAGCGCGCTCTGGCTGGAGCCGAGGGATTCACGCGCAGCGGCGGTGATCGCCCGGGCCACCGGGTGCTCCGAACCGGATTCGAGCCCTCCGGCCAGCCGCAGCAGCTCGGAGGACTCAGACTCCCCTTCCCATGTCCTGGCAGGCAGCAGCGAGGTCAGCTGCATGACTCCGGTGGTGACCGTCCCGGTCTTGTCCAGCACCACGGTGCTGATTCCGCGGGATGCTTCCAGCACCTCAGGTCCCTTGATGAGGATTCCCAGCTGAGCGCCACGGCCGGTGCCGACCAGCAGCGCGGTGGGGGTGGCCAGGCCCAGAGCGCAGGGGCAGGCGATGATCAGCACCGCGACTGCCGCGGTGAAAGCCGCCTCCGCCGGGGCGCCCAGAAACAGCCAGAGGGCCAAGGTGATCAGGGTGACCACCAGGACGATCGGCACGAAAATCCCGGAGATCCTATCGGCCAGTCGCTGGACCTCGGCCTTGCCGGACTGAGCCTCTTCGACCAGCTTGGCCATCTGTGCCAGCTGGGTGTCGGAGCCTACCCTGGAAGCACGCACCACCAGCCGGCCCGAGGTGTTGACCGTGGCCCCGACGATGGCATCGCCTTCGGCCACCTCCACCGGGACCGATTCTCCGGTCAGCATGGACATATCCACTGCAGAAGCTCCTGAGATCACCACCCCGTCGGTGGCGATCTTCTCCCCGGGCCGGACCACGAACTCATCGTCCACGGAGAGCTCTTTGACCGGGATGCGGATCTCACTGCCGGATTTCAGCAGCGCCACCTCTTTGGCTCCCATGTTCAGCAGTGAGCGCAGTGCTGCTCCCGCTGAGGCCTTGGAGCGCTTTTCGAAGTAGCGGCCCAGCAGCAGGAATGCGGTGACGGCGGTGGCCACTTCGAAGTAGACGTTCGCTGAGCCCATGGAATGCCCGGATAGCCAGTAGGGCTCATCGAAGAGGCTGAACTCGTGCCGCATACCGGGATCGCCGGCATGGCCGAAGACCAGCGCGTAGACCGACCAGCCTAGGGCGGCGAGCGTGCCCAGGGAGATGAGCGTGTCCATGGTCGCGGTGGCATGCCGGGCGTTGAGCGCGGCTGCCCGGTGGAAGGGCCACCCCGCCCAGAGCACCACCGGGACGCTGAGCACCAGGGACACCCAAGTCCAATAGTCGAACTGGGTGGCCGGGACCATGGCCCAGAGCACCACCGGGACGGTGAGTGCGGAGGCAATGAGCAGCCGAATGCGCAGAATCCGCAGATCACGGGTGCCTGGCTCGGCGGCGTCGTCGTCCTGGGGGTCCGGGGGCAGCTCGGCGCGGTAGCCGGTTTTCTCCACGGTGCTGATGAGCTGGTCGACAACATCTTGGCGACCGGAGGCATGTCCTTCGTTGATCGTGTCGGTGGAGATCCAGGCCTTCTCCGTGGCGTAGTTGACGCTGGCGGTGACTCCCTCGAGCTTGTTGAGCTTCTTCTCCACCCGGTGGGCACAGGCGGCACAGGTCATGCCGCCGATGGCCAGCTCGATGCGCTCCGGCTCGGCCGGGCCGGAATCCTCAGTGTGAAGAGTCTGGGTCACTGCACACGCTCAGCCTGGTAGCCGGCTTCGTCGACGGCCTCGACGATGGCCTGGTCGACAAGTTCGGCATCTTCGCTGAGTGTCACCTTCAGCGAGCCGGAGGCGGACGAGACCTCGATCTCTTCGATGCCGGCCAGTTCGGCCAGTTCGCCGCGCACTGCCGCCTCGCAGTGGCCGCAGGACATTCCGGTGACGTTGAAGCTCTTGGTAGTAGTCATAGCTCCACCATACCCCTATAGGGTATAGTTTTGTCTATGGAATCCTCCTCACACGGCTATATGAGTGACAAAGACAAGTACCTGACCCGCCTGCGTCGGATAGAGGGCCAGGCCCGCGGGGTACACCGCATGATCGATGAAGATACCTACTGCATCGATATTCTCACTCAGATCAGCGCTATGACCTCGGCGCTGGAGAACGTGGCCCTCGCGCTTCTCGACGATCACCTCAAACACTGCGTGGCCGACGCCGCGGCCACCGGCGGCGACACGGCCGAAGAGAAGATCCGGGAGGCCAGTGCCGCCATCCAGCGGCTGGTGAAGTCTTAGAAGACGGCACAGCAGCGCCGCCATGATCACTGGTCATGACCATGGTCATCGTCTCCATGACCGTGGTCATCGTCATGCTCGCCGTCGTAGTCCGCAGAGACGCTGTCCACCGGACGGCCGTCGATGACGACGATCTCATTGGGCGCGAAGTCCAGCTCGCCGGCGGCGATGATCTCACCCTCGGACAGATCAACCAGGTGGACCTCCTGGTTGTCCGGATCGGTCACATACACTAGGTCGCCGCTGGCGCGGATTGCCGGGCGGGGCTCCTGCCACTGCTCGGGCTCAGTCCACTCGTCGAGCATCTCGATATGGTCCAGGTGCTCGCCGGTCTCTGCATCGATGATATGCAGCCGACCGTCCTCGGTGAGCACGATGGCTTCACCCTCGGGGCCGCGTGCCAGATTCCGGAAGGTATAGGGAGAGCTCACCTCTGCGGTGGTGATCTCCAGGGACTCGGCGTTGACCAGTGCCACCTCGGTCATCGGCTCGTCCTCGCCGTCACGGTAATCGCCCAGGAAAATGTGTGAACCATCGGCAGCGAAGAGGTTGCCGGTACGCGCGTACTCCGGGCCGGCATCGATCTTATGGAACTCACGTCCATCCCAGATCAGCGCACCGTCCTCACACCCCACGGCGATGATCTCATCGGGCCCGGCAGCCTCACCGTGCACACCGGGGCAGTCCTCGCTGCGGGCGATCTCCTCACCGTCAGCGTCGATGAACCGGGCGCCGGAGCGGTCTTGAAGGGTTTCGAACCGGGAACCGTCCTCCCGCACCACGGCCACACCGTGATGCGGGCCTTCGGTTTCGTCAGATTCAGTCACAATCTCAGACTCCACATCCAAGTCGGCCAGCTCGAACCAGCGGTATTCGCCGGAGCCGTCGAAGAAGAGCGTGCCGACCCCCCGGTGGGACACCACATGGGCGGGCGCATCACCATCCACCGTGATATCGCTGAGCAGCGGCTCGGTGGTGAAGTAATGATGGTGTCCGCCGTGCGGCTCGCCCCAGGTCCCGACGTCGATCAGCCGGAAGCTCTCGCCCTCGGTGAGGAATGCGTGGCGACCGTCGCCGGCTTCGTTGACCCGGAGGAAGCCCTGGACCTCGAAGTCACCGACGACTTCTAGGCTGACCCCGTCGAGCACCGCGACGCCGCCGTCATAGGTCACCACTGCACGGGGCTGCGGCCCGCCGGCCTCATGGGCCTCCCGGTCGGAAGGCTCTAGGCCCTCGTCATGGTCCTCGTCGTGCTCGTCATCGCCATCGGAACCGTTCTCCTCGGTTTCGGCGGCGACTGCGGTCTCGGCATCATCGGGCTCCTCTGCGTCACTGTCATCGGCTGCGCAAGCGGAGAGCGCCAGCGCAGAGATCATGATCAGGGAGGTGAGAGAGATCATTTTTTTGCTCATGAGACTTATTATCAAGAGTTACCTCGCACAATTGCAAACCATTCGCAATACCGGGTTGTGTTGTGATTCTGTGCCCCTACCCGGGCAAGGTTCCGCACTGTGAGAATCTCGACACTTTCGGGTTACATATCCGATAACGCTGGGTAACCGAGCGCATCTACGCTGATCAGCGAGGAGGTGGCCGGTTGGCTGACGTGACCGAACCTGTGGTGGAGGATGACCACTATCTGCGTGTCCACACACCGCAGGGCACAGTGGAGATCATCGGCAATGAGGTGCATCTGCCCGGTGCGGAGCCGGCACAGCTGGCACCCGGGCCGATGTCCGTGATGCGGGCGCTGGTCAAGGCACAGGGCGCGGTGATCTCCCGGGAGCATTTGCTGCGCGTACTGCCGGACTGCGGATCAGCCCACGGCCTGGAGATGTGGGTCTCCCGGCTCCGCCAGTCACTTCCCAATCCGGACACCGTACAGACAGTGGTCAAACGCGGCTACCGCCTGGCGCTGTAATGTTCCGCCGGCGAGGAAACCTCGCTCGGCTCTCGGCCGCGTGACCGCGGCCATCACGCCTAAAGTCGGTGCCATCGCTTCACTTGAGGCTCACCACCTGCACGAAGCTAGGGTTTGCGCAGGTAGTTGAGGTCGAAGATCTTCCGGCCGGCGCGCAGGGCCTTCTGCTCAAAGTCGGTCACCACCCTGGCGGCGAACCGCGGCGCCCAGCCCCCCTCATCATCGCGGGCCTGAGGCAGCGGCAGCGGGTGAGCCGGTTTCCCCAGGCTCGCCGCATCGAGATCACCCAGCCGCACCTGGGTCAGCGGCGACTCCTCCCCTGCCAGCCGACCAGCATGAGGGTTCCAGAACGACGACGACGCCCCGATCACCTCCCGCATCTGCACGGCGTAGTCGGACCAGTCAGTGGCCAGCCGCCACACCCCGGTGGGTGCGATCACCTGCGCGGCCCTCTCCGCGAAGCTCGGCTGCACCAGTCGGCGCTTCTTGTGCTTGGACTTATGCCAGGGATCGGGGAAGAACACCCACAGTTCAGCGACTGAGCCTGCCGGCAGCAGGTTGTCCATCACCTCCACCGCATCCAGGCAGGCCACCCGGACATTCGCCAGTCCCTCACGGCGGATCCGTGCTGCCAGCTGTGCGGCTCCGGGGCGGTAGACCTCAATGGCCAGGAAGTCGGTATCCGGGTTGGCCGCCGCCGCGCCGGCGATGGCCTCTCCCGAACCTGAGCCGATCTCCACGATCAGCGGAGCGGTCCGCCCGTACTCGGCGTGCCAGTCAACGCTGAACCCTGGGGCGACAGAGGTGTCGCGCTCACCATGGGGCACATCGAGCAGCTCCTGGCCGAGAGCGGCGTCCCAGGCCCGCTGGTAACTGGGCTTGAGCCTATTGCTGCGGCGCACGAATGACAGCGGCTTGCGGTAGTGCTTCTGCGGTCTCTCAGACATGGGGAATGCGCCTAACCGTCCTGCTCGTCCAGTATCTCCCGGGCGCCGATGAGGAACTCCCGCATCAGGGGACCGTTGGTTGATGAGCCCCATTCACCCTCCTCCAGGAACACTGCCACGGCGAGGTCGTCCTGGGAGCCGATCACCCAGGTATGGGAATACGTGTCATCGTCTGCCCCGGCTTCAGCGGTGCCGGTCTTGGCGTAGACGTGCGGACCGGGGATCGGGTCCAGACCGCTCAGGGTGCCGTAGTCCACGGTGCCGTGCATCAGCTCGCGCAGCTGCTCGCCCTCCTCCTCGGTCAGGCCGCCCTCCTGGGGGTGGTCCTCGCGCTGGACCAGCCAGGGGTGGACTGTGCGCCCGTCAGCGATCGAGGCCGCCACCGCGGCCATGCCCAAGGTGGAGGTCTCCACCGTTCCCTGTCCGAAGAGGTTGGCAGCATGCAGGTTCAGCTCGGAGTCCTCCGGCACCCGTGCCTTAAGCGCTTGGATGCCGATTCCCACGTCATTGTCCATCCCGAGGTCCAGGGCGGCTTGGGCGAGGTCGGCAGAGCTGACATCCTCCCAGGCCCCGGCAAAGGTGGTGTTGCAGGAGACCGCCACAGCGGTGTTGAAGGGGATGCTGCCAACATACTGGTCCTGGAAGCCGGGCACATTGCGAAACTGCTGGCCGTGGACAGTCACCGAGTTCGGGCAGGGGACCGTGGACTCGGGGGTGAGGCCCCCGCGCAGCATCGCCAGGGCGGAGACCATCTTGAAGGTGGAGCCCGGCGCATACGCCGACTGGGTGGCGGTGTCCACCTGGGGTGCCTCAGGGTGGTGGCTGGCAGCGGCCAGCACCGCACCGTCGGAGGGCCGGATCGCCACCAGGGCAGCATTGACCTCCTGCTCATCGACGATGCCCTGGGCAAGGTCCTGAACCCTGGGCAGCAGCCCGGTGTGTACATCACCCCCCTCCTCCGGCTCCGATGAGTAGAGGGTGGTCTCTCCCATGCTGATGCGCACACCGGGGACTCCGCGAAGCGTACTCTCATGCACCGCCTGGATGCCGGACAGTCCGACCATGTCGCCGTGACTGAGCGTAGGGTCATCCTCCAGATGCTCGGCAGTCACCGGACCCACCCGGCCTAAGAGGTTCGGGGCGAAGTCAGAACTCTCCGCCAGCGGCAGCTGACTGTACTGCAGGTGCACCCCGGCGATGTCCTCCACATCCTCGGCACTGACGTGGCCACCCTCGGTGCGTACGGTGATGGCTTCGACGAACGCCTCATCCCCGTAGGCCTGGACTGTTTCCTGGTAGGTCTCAGCATTGACCCCCACCACCTCGGCAAGCTCCCTGGCCGCCTCCTGCTGGTCCTGCTCCGACTCCAGCTGGGTCTTGTCCAGGCCGATGCGCACCACATCTCGGTTGTAGACCATAGCCCGTCCGCTGCCGTCTATGATGCGGCCGCGGTCCGCGGTGGTGGTGGAGATGCCGATGTTCTCATGGCCGGCGTAGTCGGGCAGGATGATCTGGGTCTCACCGTCCACAAGCCACGTGTCGGATTCCTCGTCGTAGGTGTAGTCGGCCTCGGTGGTGTAGGTCCACTCCTGGCCGTCGAGGCCGATCTCCTCCAGCTCCCAGACATGCTCGAAGGCGGCCTCCGCAGTGGGCGGGCGCACCGAGTCCTCCTCCGGCTCGTGGACCTGGACGCCGGCGACCTCGACCTCTGGTCTCAGCCCATCGAAGGGCTCCTGGAGGTTCTGGACAGCCTCCTCAAGCGCCTGGGGAGTTCCTGCGGCCAAGCTGATCCCCTCAAAGCTCCCTGTGCTGATCGCCTCAGCGGTGACCGCCGCGGCCACCGAGACATCTGCGCGCTCATCCTCTCCGCCACACCCGGTGAGCAGCACCAGGAGGGCACAGCAGCCGGTGAGTGCTGCGGACCTGGAAAATGTCATCCGTCCAGTCTACGTGGAGGTTCAGGGGGTCTGGATGAACGCCAGACGACCAGCTCCCTGCCGGCGGGCCTGGGACGCTGTCCTCTGGTCAGGGTGACCACATCTCCCCGGGAACCCACGGCGAAGACCCGCCTGCTGCCCGGCTCGCGCTGGGCCTCACGCAGCGCCTGCCGGAGCTCACCGACCTCTTCTTCGAGCACCTCCACCCGGTTCTGCAGCTGGATGATGCGCCGGATGCCCTCGAGGGAGACGCCCTCCTGGCTGAGCTGCTGGATCTGCCGCAGCTGCTCGATCTCATAGGGGGAGTAGCGACGGTGACGCCCGCCTTGGCGGCGCGGACTGACCAGGCCGATCCGGTCGTACTGGCGAAGGGTCTGCGGGTGCATATCGGCCAGCTCCGCCGCCACAGAGATCACGAAGAGCGGGTCATGCCGGTGTGTGGCAGCGAGCATGCGAGGGTCGTCGTCGTACTCAGCGATATTCTCCCGAATACGAATTCTGGTGTAAGCCACAGACGTTCACCTCCTTTCGCTGATGCCTGTTACAACGCGGCCTGACCCTCCAGACCTTCCCGAGGATTGACTCCGGCCGTCGCGGCGGCGAAGGCACGCACGGCTTGCTCGGCCTCTTCACTGAGCTGGTCCGGCACCACGACGTCCAAAACCGCCAGCATGTCCCCGGAGCTGTTCTTCCGGCGGATGCCATGGCCTTTCAGCCGCAGCGTCTTGCCGGTGCTCGAGCCGGCGGGGATTCGTATTTTAACCTTCTCCCCGTGGATGGTGGGCACCTCGGCGGTGGCACCGAGCGCCGCCTCGTCGAAGCTGACCGGCAAATGGACGCGGATGTTGTCGCCCTCGCGGGCGAAGAAGGGATGGTCCTGAACCGAAACCTCCACCAGCAAGTCCCCGGTACCTCCGGGACCAGGCTGGCCCTTGCCCTTGACCCGGACCTTCTGCCCCTCTTTGATCCCGGCGGGGATACGCACATCGATGACGTTGCCCGAAGGCTCGCGCAGCCCGACGGTGGTCCCACGCACCGCTCCCTTGAAGGAGATGGTGGTCTTCGCCGTCCGGTCAGCACCCTTGGCGGGAGCGCCGCCGAAGCGTCCGCCGAAGCGCTCACCCATGCCGCCGAAGATGTCCTCGAAGCCCCCGCCAAAGCGTCCGCCTGCGGTGCCTGGGGAGCCTCCCTGACCGAAGAGCCCGCCGAAGATGTCCTCGAAGCCCCCGCCATCGCCGCCTGGGCTTCCGGAGAACCGGGCTCCGGAGCCCATGGCTCGGATGGCGTCGTACTGCTGGCGCTGCTCCGGGTCGGCGAGCACGGAGTGCGCCTCGGAGATGTTCTTGAACTTCTGCTCGGCGGCCTCATCGCCGGGGTTCTTATCCGGGTGGTGCTGGCGCGCCAGCTGCCGGTAGGCCTTCTTGATCTCCTCGGCGGAGGCATCCTTGGCCACACCCAAGGTCTTGTAGAAATCCTTGTCGATCCAGTCCTGCGAGGCCACGGATGCCTCCTCCTTCCTCTGCTGGTCCCGCTGGCGGGGAAACCCCGCTCAGCTCTCGGCCAGCTTACGCTGGCCCTCACGCCTAAAGTCGGCGTGGTCGCGTCGCTCCACGCCTCACGGCCTTCGCCACGCCAACTTTAGCTACTGCTCGGCGCTGCCGGTGGAGACGATCACCTGGGCTGCGCGCAGCAGCCGGTCACCGAACCGGTAGCCGGAGCGGACCACCACCACGATGTGGTCCTCCTCGACCTCCTCATCGGGCTGCTGCATGATCGCCTCATGCTCAGTGGGGTCGAACTTCTCCCCCACAGCACCCACTGGCGTGAGACCCTGCTGGGTGAGCACCTGTTCCAAACGCCCGGCGATGTGGGCGAACGGTCCGTCCTCAAGATCACCGGCAGCACGTGCTGCGGCAATATCGTCGAGCACCGGCATCAGCTCGGAGATCAGATGTCCTTTGACACGGTCCTTCTCCAGCGTACGGTCGCGGTCGACCCGGCGCCGGTAGTTCACGTACTCGGCCTGCACCCGGCGCAGATCGTTCTCCAGCTCAGCCTCCCGGTCATACCCCTGAGCCTCGAGCTCCTCCTGTGCGGCATCAATCCGCTCAGCCGGCTCCGTCTCTCCGCCGCCGACGGCCTCCCCAAGAGGCACTTCACGCAGTTCGGGGCCCTCAGCCACCTCGGGGTCCTCCCCCGGCGGCGGTTCGTGAAGGTCGAGTGTTGGGTCTGCCGACTGCTCGTGAGCCTGCTGAACCTCAATCGACTCATCAGGCACATCGGCGAGGATTCGCTCGGCCTCTGCCAGCGGGTCCGCCGTCGGGTCAGTTGCTGCGGCCTCTCGGTCCTCAACGGTGGCTTCGCCCTCCGCGGGCTGGCGGGCGGCACCGGTCTCGGGGTCGATCCGGCGCTTGTCTGTGAAACGGACCGGCTCGGCCGCCTCATCACCCTGTTCGGGGTTGTACTTCTTCTCTGCCATCGCAGTGTCCTTCCAGTGCTGTGCTGGTCCCGGCGGCGGGGGGGACCCCGCTCGCCTCTGCGCACCCAAGGTGCGCAATCCTCAATCGCCTCGGAGGCTACGAGCAAGCTCACACCCTCACTCGGCTCAATCGGATCTCGGCCGCGTCACCGCGGCCATCACACCTAAAGTCGGTGCACCGCTTCGCTGGCACCTCAGGCATCCCGGTCGCGCTCCCGTATCCGGCAGCGCGACCCGGATCAGCCTATGCGCCCGCTACTGCTTGTTCTCGGCGTCGTCGTCCTCGTCCACGACTTCGGCGTCGACGATGTCCTCGTCATCCGCCGGAGCCTCACCGGCGGGGGCATCCTCTGCACCAGGTGCGGACTCCGCGCCCTGAGCGTAGAGCGCCTCGCCGATCTTGACCTGGGAGGCCTGGAGCTTCTCGAAGGCGGCGTTGACCTCGTCGTCGTTGTCAGTGCCCTCCAGCGCCTTCTTCAGGGCATCGACGTCGGCCTGGACCTCGGTCTTGACCTCCTCGGGCAGCTTCTCGGCGTTGTCCTTGAGCAGCTTGTCCACCGAGTAGGCGGTGGCCTCTGCCGCGTTGCGCTTCTCCGCGGCCTCGCGGCGGGCCTTGTCCTCCTCGGCGTGCTTCTCCGCGTCGGCGACCATACGGTCGATGTCCTCCTTCTCCAGCGAGGTGCCGCCGGTGATGGTCATCGACTGCTCGGTGCCGGTGCCCTTGTCCTTGGCGGAGACGTGGACGATGCCGTTGGCGTCGATGTCGAAGGTCACCTCGACCTGCGGCATGCCGCGCGGAGCCGGGGCGATGCCGGTGAGCTCGAAGGTGCCCAGCGGCTTGTTGTCGCGGGTGAACTCGCGCTCGCCCTGGAAGACCTGGATGGCCACCGAGGGCTGGTTGTCCTCTGCGGTGGAGAAGACCTCGGACTTCTTGGTGGGGATGGCGGTGTTGCGCTCGATGAGCTTGGTCATCACCCCACCCTTGGTCTCGATGCCCAGCGAGAGCGGTGTGACGTCGATCAGCAGCACGTCCTTGCGCTCACCGGCGAGCACGCCGGCCTGCAGGGCTGCGCCGACGGCCACGACCTCATCGGGGTTGACCGACTTATTGGCCTCCTTGCCGGTGAGCTCCTTGACCAGGTCGGCCACCGCGGGCATCCGGGTGGAGCCGCCCACCAGGATCACATGGTCAATGTCAGAGATCTTGACCCCGGCCTCGGTGATGACGTCCTGGAACGGCTTCTTGGTCCGGTCCAGCAGATCAGAGGTCAGGTCCTCGAACTTCGCCCGGGAGAGGGTCTCATTGACGTGCACCGGGGCGCCGTCGTGCTGGGTCGCGTAGGGGATGTTGATGTTGGCGGTGGAGGTGGAGGAGAGCTCCTTCTTGGCGCGCTCAGCCTCCTCCTTCAGGCGGGGCACGGCGATCTTGTCCTTGGAGAGGTCCACGCCCTCCTTCTGCTTGACCTGCTCGACCAGCCAGTCGATGATCCGCTGGTCCCAGTCGTCGCCGCCGAGCCGGTTGTCACCGGCGGTGGAGCGCACCTGGATGGTGGAGAAGTCGTCCTCATCCTTGCCGACCTCCAGCAGGGAGACGTCGAAGGTGCCGCCGCCGAGGTCGAAGACCAGGATCTGCTCGTCCTCCTTGCCCTTCTCCAGGCCGTAGGCCAGGGCGGCGGCAGTGGGCTCGTTGACGATGCGGGAGACCTTCAGACCGGCGATCTCCCCGGCTTCCTTGGTGGCCTGGCGCTCGGCGTCGTTGAAATAGGCGGGCACGGTGATGACAGCCTCGGTGACGTCCTCGCCCAGGTAGGACTCGGCGTCGTGCTTGAGCTTCATCAGGGTGCGTGCGGAGATTTCCTGCGGGGTGTAGGTCTTGCCGTCCACCTCGGTGGTCCAGTCGGTGCCCATATGGCGCTTGACGGAGGCGATGGTGCGGTCCGGGTTGGACACGGCCTGGCGGCGGGCGACCTCGCCGACCAGCACTTCACCGGTCTTCGAGAACGCCACCACCGACGGGGTGGTGCGGGCGCCCTCGGCATTGGCGATGACAGTGGGCTCGCCGCCTTCGAGGACGGTGACTACAGAGTTGGTGGTTCCAAGGTCGATTCCGACTGCGCGGGACATCTGGGTTCCTTTCGTCAGGGTTCTGCGAAGCAAAGGCCTCTCGCATTGAGCGAGTTCGGCTCAAGTCTGGAACTTGAGCTGACCGCTGTCAAATTGACTTGAGTCGATGACGCTCAACTTTGCTTTCAGGGGTCCCAACAACGCCGCCGGCGCAGCTATTCCCGCGCCGAGCCCCGGCCACAGTGGCACTCCCCACACTCTAGGACAACGCCTCGCGCGATCCGGTCGAGTCTTCATGGGCATCTTGGATTTTCACGGACCTGTGGGGGCATGATTTCGCAACATCAGCATGACTTCGCCCAGAAGACTTCGTGCGGCAGCGCAGGTTATCCACAGATTGCAGGACCCTCTAGCGCACTAAACGTCACTCAACAAAACTATCCACATGTCTACTACACGAAATGATCCTCAGCGCATTGAGCTTATCCGCAGTTCGTGGCAGGAGGACGGTGTCCATTCCAGCGCCCGCCTGGTAGGCCAGGTTGATCGAGGCGAGCTGGTGCGAATACGCCGCGGGATATACCTGCCCGCCCACATGTGGGCGGCGGCACCGCCCTGGACCCGGTACGGGATCGCGATCTCCGCAGTGGCCATGACCCGAGAGCTGATCTTCTGCCGTGAGACCGCGCTCGTCCTTCACGGGATCCCGCTGCTGAACACTCCGTCGGTCCTCTTTGCCCGCACGGCAAATCCCGGCGAAGCGAAAACCCATGCGCCATCGCACATGACGGGCAAAGTGCCACGTCAACAGTTTCTGCAGCGCTATTCACAGTCTCACCCTGAGGCAGCTCCGCTGAGAGCGGCGCAACTGAGGAATTTTCCCACCAGACTGCTCGAGCCTGCCTGCCCCAGGAACGTCTCGCGTCCCGATCAGCGCGCTCGAATACGTACCGGGAAGTTCAGCATTCCTGAAGTCCGCCTGGCATCCGATGCTGTGGAAGCGGTCACCGGGCCCGCGCGGGGGTATCGCGCTGAACCTTTGGGGCTCTCGGCACTCGACGCCACCAGCCGAATGTCCTTCACCGAAGCTGTAGTCGTCCTGGACACGGTGAAAGCACGGGACGACGCCGCCCCGGAACCCTGGCTGCATTACTTGCGCACACACCGGCAGCAAGCACGCTGGGAAAGGGCCTGGAATTTCGCTGATGGTCGAGCTGAGTCTGCCCTGGAATCAGAATCACGCGTGGTGCTTGCCCAGGTCAACTGTCCGGCACCGACGCTCCAGAAGGTCGTCCGAACATCCATCGGCAACTTCCGGATGGATTTCTGTTGGGAGCACGAACGGGTGGCAGGCGAGGTCGATGGCAAGGCCAAGTACTTCGACCCCCAGTACACCAACGGCGCCGATCCTGCCGAGGTCCACTACCGGGAGAAGCAGCGCCGCGAAGCTCTTGAGGGAGAAGGGTGGCACCTGGTGCGTTGGGGCAAGGCCGAATTGAGGAACCCACGGGAACTGATCAAACGGCTCAGCAGAGCCGGCCTCCGGCCTGTCCAGACGACGCCTGGTGCATAGTGAATCTGCCCGCAGCAACGCCGACCTCGTACACCGCATCGTTCGGATGGGTCAGCTCTCGAGCCGCACGGGCTTCAAGGCCGAACAAGACCTTCAACACCATTCTGTTGATCATCTCGTGGGCAACAATCACAGGTCGCTCGAAGTCACCAGTCGGGCCGCATGGAGAGCCGACGCGGCGCGCTCTGCCACCCCTGCATCGCTCTCTCCTCCGAGAAACCGCCAGTGATGCCAATTCTGCGACCGCTTGTGGAGCGCTCCGGGGTATGGCTCCCCAAACTCCCCGCGGGTCAGACCGCCCATCTCCCCGAGATTGAGTTCTGCGAGGTCCTTACAGACCGCGACCAGCACGCCCAGAGCTTCAGCAATTATTGCCGCCGTTGCCCTGGCCCGTCCCAAGGGACTGACTAGGATCCCGTCGACTGAGAGGTCTCTGAGCAGCTCCGCGATTTCATGGGATTATTGGGAAATCATGCTCCTGCAGGTCCGTGAAAATCCAACAGCCCCATGAAAATGAGGGGAGTCAGTCCATTGCGATGCCGATGTACTTGGTCTCGAGGAACTCCTCGATGCCGGTCTCACCGCCCTCACGGCCCAAGCCGGACTCCTTGATGCCGCCGAAGGGTGCGGCCGGATTGGACACCACACCCTGGTTGAGGCCGACCATGCCGGACTCAATGCTCTCCGCCACCCGAAGCGCCCGGGTGAGGTCATTGGTGTAGACGTAGTTGACCAGGCCGTACTCGGTGTCGTTGACCAGATCCACCACCTCGTCCTCCGCGTCGAAGGGGGTCAGCGGTGCGACGGGCCCGAAGATCTCCTCGCTCCACATCCGGGCGCTGCGCGGCACATCCTTCAGCACGGTGGGTGGGTAGAAGAACCCTTCGCCACCTTCGGGCTCACCGCCGAGGAGCACCTCGGCGCCGGCGCCGACGGCGTCGTCGACCAGGTCGGCGACCTTGTCGCGCTGCGTGGCATCAACCATGGGGCCCACGTGGATGCCCTCGTCCACGCCGCGGCCGACTTTGAGCTCACCCATCCGCTCAGCCAGCTTCTGCGCGAATGGGCTGATCACACTGCGGTGGATGAACATCCGGTTGGCCGCGGTACAGGCTTCCCCGGAGTTGCGCATCTTGGCCAGCATCGCACCCTCGACGGCCTTGTCCAGGTCAGCGTCCTCGAACACCACGAAGGCTGCATTGCCGCCGAGCTCCATGGAGGTGCGCAGCACTTTGTCCGCGCACTGCTCCAGCAGGATTTTTCCCACGGCAGTGGAGCCGGTGAAGGAGAGCTTGCGGGCGATGCCGGAACGGATCAGCGGCTCCATGACACCTCCGGAGTTGGAGGTCACCAGAATGTTGACCACCCCTGCCGGCACCCCGGCCTCCTCGAGGATTCCCGCCAGGGCGAGCATGGACAAGGGGGTCTGCGCGGCGGGCTTGAGCACAGAGGTGCAGCCTGCGGCAATGGCCGGGCCAATCTTTCGGGTACCCATGGCCAGCGGGAAGTTCCACGGGGTGATCAGGATGCTGGGCCCCACCGGCTCTTTGCGGATCAAGAACCGGGCATTGCCCGCCGGAGCGGTCTGGTAATTGCCGCCGATCCGTGTGGCCTCCTCGGCGAAGTGGCGGAAGAACTCAGCGGCATAGACCACCTCTCCGGCGGCCTCGGCCAGCGGCTTGCCCATCTCCAGGGTCATCAGCAGCGCGAGGTCATCCTTGCGCTGGTGCATCAGCTCGAAGGCGCGCATGAGAATCTCCGCGCGCTTGCGCGGAGCCATGGCGGCCATCTCGCCTTGGGCAGCCTCAGCGGCATGAAGCGCATCCCAACCGTCCTCCACAGAGGCATCGGCCACGCGGCACAGCACTTTCCCGGTGGAGGGGTCATGGACCTCCAGGGTGTTTCCGCTGCGCGCATCACGCCATTCACCGTTGATGTACAGCTGCTTGGGCGCAGCGTTGACGATGCTGGTCTCTCGATCCTGAACGACAGCACTCATGATCTTTCCTCCTGATGTGTTGGCGGAGCATGGCTGAACGCCTTGTGACATTCGGGGCTTTGATCGGTAGCCTAGTCGACAGTGCAGATTGTCAACAATCCGAACAGGAGTTTCTCGTGGCACAGCTCTCCCCCTTGCTGAAGCAGGCGACACCGGTGGTTGCGACCCATGGTGAAGGCGTGTACCTCTACGACGACGCCGGCAACCGTCATCTCGACTTCACCGCCGGCATCGGGGTCACCAGCACCGGACACTGCCACCCGAAGGTTGTCGAGGCCGCACAGCGCCAGGTGGGCAGTCTCATTCACGGGCAGTACACCACCATCATGCACAAGCCGCTGCAGCAGCTCACCGCCACCCTCGGAGAGGTGCTGCCGGAGGGACTGGACTCCCTGTTCTTCGCCAACTCCGGCTCCGAAGCCGCGGAGGCCGCACTGCGTCTGGCCCGCCAGGCCACCGGCAGGCCGAATATCGTGGTGTTCCAGGGCGGCTTCCACGGCCGGACCGTCGCCGCAGCCTCTATGACCACCTCCGGCACCAAATTCAAGGCCGGCTTCTCCCCGCTGATGCCCGGCGTCGTCGTCTCCCCGTTCCCGAACCCGGCTCACTACCGGACTTACGGTTGGGACCAGGAGCAGGCCACTGACTTTGCCCTGCGCGAGCTGGACCTGGTGCTGACCACCCAGTCGAACCCGGCCGACACCGCAGCGTTCCTGGTGGAGCCGGTGCTCGGCGAGGGGGGCTACATCCCCGGCAACCAGCGGTTCTTTGCCGGACTGCGTAAGGTGGCGGACCAGCACGGGATTCTGCTGATTGTTGACGAGGTGCAGACCGGGTTCGGCCGCACCGGGAAGTTCTGGGGCCAGGACCACTTCGGGCTGAGGCCAGATATTCAGATGTTCGCCAAAGGTATCGCCTCAGGCTTCCCCATCTCCGGGATCGCTGCCTCCCAGGACGTGATGTCCAAGGCCTGGCCGGGCTCCCAGGGCGGGACCTACGGAGCCAACGCGGTGGCATGCGCCGCTGCCCTGGCCACCCTCGAGGTGATCGAGGAGGAGGGGCTCGTGGCCAACTCTGAGGCTCGGGGTGAGCAGCTGAAGTCGGGGCTGAAGAAGATCGGCGAGAAGCACAGCCAGGTGGTTGACGTGCACGGGCTGGGGCTGATGGTTTCGGTGGAGTTCGCTGATGCCGAAGGGAAACCCGACGGTGCCACCGCTGCGGCGGTGCATAAGAAGGCCGCTGAGAACGGTCTGCTGCTGCTGACCAACGGCATGTACGGGCAGAACGTCCGGTTCATCCCTGCTCTGGTAGTCACTGAGGCCCAGGTCGACGACGCGCTGGCCATCTGGGACAAGACGCTCACCCAAGCGCTGGGCTGATCCTCAGGCCCCTGGAGGCTGGACCCACCGCCGGTAGATCCTCTCGGCGGCCCAGAGGAACAGTGGGGCCGACCAGATCACCGTGAACAGCCGGACCATATGAGCTCCAATGACCACCGCGCCGTCGTATCCCAGTGCTACGGCTGCGGCGACCATCTCGGCCACTCCTCCTGGCATCAGCGAGAAGGCGGACTCTGCCGGCTCCAGCAGGCCTAGCAGTGCAAAAATCCATGCGAAGACGAGCCCTGCGCCGAGCACCACCACCACGGCGAGTGTGCCAGGGGCGATGATTCGGATAAAGTGCCGGAAGATCTCCGGCCCAATGGTCGCCCCAATCGCTGTGCCGATCATCAGCTGAGCGAGCAGGGCGACGACGCCGGGCACCTCAACTGCCAGCTCGAAACCCAGATTCACCGCTGCAGCGCCCACCAGGCCCCCGGTCAGTGGCCACAGGGGCAGCCTGGCCCAACGGAAGAGCAGCGCGGCTGCGGCAGAGCCGGCCATCACTGCGGCGATCATCAGCACCTCCATCACGTGAGCACCGCCAGCAGGATCGGCAGCACGATGAGCACCAAGGTGAACAGGCGGACTGCGTGCACGGTCAGCACGACAGTCACCTCAGCGCCTTTGTCCATCGCCATGGACATCACCTCGCCCAGTCCACCGGGAATCACCGCGAAGGCGGCGGTGGCGGGGTCCACCCCGTAACGCTTCATCAGCAGGGTCACCAGAGCCAGGTTGAGCACTCCCACCAGCAGATAGGCCGCCACCACTGGCAGCGCGATGATGGCTGTGCTGGTCAGCGACTCCCAGGTCAGCAGCACTCCGGTGACGAATCCCATGGTGACCAGCCCGGACTGGCGCAGCGGCAATGGCACCTCGGCCGGACGCATACGCTCAGTCCACCGCTGGTTGACCAGGGCCGCACCGATGGTGGCGCCCAGAAGCATCCCGGCGGGGACTCCCAGCAGCTCGAAGAGTGTGCCGACCACCGCTGCGCCGGCGAACAGCCGGAGCAGGCCCCACAGATGACGTGGACGACGCCGCGGTGCACCCTCGCTGCCCACATCCCACCCTTCAACACGTCACAAGTTGCTCAATGCAACTATTCTACCGCTCCATGCTGAACGCCCCGGGCTCACCGGCTTACTGGTCCTGGCCGCACAGGATGCGCGATTCAGCCGGCGATTCGGCGCAGCTGGTTAGCCAGATGGCGCGCGGTGCGCTCAGCGTCCAGCACCTCACCTCTCGGCACGCCCTCAGACTCACCCACACCGTCTGATTCCTTGACGTCAAGATCGAAAGTGATTAAGTCGCCGCGATGCCACGTGCAGAAAACCTCCACCACCGTGCCGTCGGAAGCCGTGGTCGTGCCCTCCAGCAGCAGCAGCGGCGCACCCTGGCGCGTGCTCAGCAGCCTGGCGAGCTCATCGTCAGCGGAGACCGCACGAACCTGTCGTGAACCGCCTGTGAGCGCGATCCCGTGTCGGTCCTCCAATATGCGGTGCAACGAAGTGTCCGTCAGCTCTGCCTGGGTGAGGCCCTCCCCAAACCGGACCGGCAGCCAGGTTCGAATATAGGCAGCAGGTAGTCCTTCGATGCTGCGCACCCGCTCCATGTAGATGCTCCTGTCTCCTTCCAGCCCCTCAGCGTGCGCCGGCTTGAGGCTTTCCTCAAGGGCCAGGACATGAGTCTTCACCTCAACTCCGGATTCGGCGACCTGGCTAGAGAGCCCGGCGGCACGGTGCGCCAATCGGTGATGCTGACGGCGTGGAGCGACCACCGATCCCCGCCCGCGGGATCGGGCCACTGCCCCTTCAGCGACCAGGGAGTTCATCGCCTGCCGGACCACAGAACGGGAGACTCCCAGCCTGGCCTGCATCTCGGTATCCGACGGCAGGGTCTCTCCCGGCTGTAGGCGGCGGTCGCGGATTCTGTCCCGGAGCGCAGCCGCCAGCTGAATATGAAGGGGCTCGCGAACATCTGAATCGAGGGCGACGTCGTCCAGCAGCCAAGAAGTCATGGACGGCAGTCTAACGACGACGCCAGAAGTTCAGGCCCCAAGCACAGATTCGGAGGCCTGAGCCTCTTTCCAGACCAGATCCCATCCCGGGGCCAGCTCCGCGGCACGCTCCATGGCCAGCACCAAGCTAGCCTCGCGGGCGATGCCCCGGCCTGCGATGTCGAAGGCGGTGCCGTGATCGACCGAGACACGAACCACCGGAAGCCCAACGGTGATGTTGACGCCGTCATCGCCGTACACTGCCTTGAACGGAGCATGGCCCTGATCGTGGTAGCAGGCGATGACGAGGTCCCACTTGCCCTTGACTGCCTGGGGGATGAGCGCGTCGGCGGCAATGGGCCCGTGGGCGTTGATGCCGCGTTCACGAGCCCGCTGAACAGCGGGGGCGAGAATCTCGCTATCCTGGTGACCGAAGAGGCCACTCTCACCGGCATGCGGGTTCAGGCCTGCCAGACCGATAGGCTCATCTGGTTTTCCCAGCGACCGCGCGAAAGCGCCCACCAGGCGCAGCACTCCGTCGACACGCTCTGGGGTGATTCCTTCGATGGCCTGCTGCAGTGACACGTGAGTGGTGAGGTGGAAGAAATAGAGGTCACCGGCAGAGAGCACCAGTGAATAGTTGCTCACTCCGAATTCATGGGCAAGCAGCTCGGTGTGCCCCGGGAAGCTGTGCCCACCTGCGTGCATTGCAGCCTTGTTCAACGGCGGAGTCACGATGGCATCGACCTCACCTGTCTTGGCCATACGGCAAGCCTCCACGACGAACCGGTGGGCGCCGTCGCCGGCTTCGGCCGAGAGCTGGCCCATGGGCAGATGGGCAAGGCTGGGCCCAGCTTGGATGACCTCGATCGTTTTCGGATCGTTAGTGGCCTCGGCAGGGGCAGAGATGGTGCGCACCGCCTCAGGATCCAGCCCGGAGAACTCGGCGCCGCGACGCATCGCGTCGGCATCTCCGATTACCACCGGCACGGCCTTTCTCCGCAGCTCGGGGTTCCTCAGCAGAGCCTTGGCGGTGATCTCCGGACCGATGCCGGCAGCATCGCCCATCGTGACAGCGAGGGTAGGGACAGCGGTCATGCAATATTCCTTTTCAGTATTCGTCTCATGGATTCGACAGCCTGGGTCAGCGAGGTATCGGCACCGAACCCTCCGGCTTTGGTGAAGATCAGCATGCCGGCCAGTTCACCGTCAGTGGCGATGGCCAGCGGTATGCCCTCTTCAATGGCTTCGAGAACCCGCAGGGCAGTGCACCCTGCGGCGCGCAGAGCGGCGAAAGCACCATCTCCGCCCACGAAGCCAGCAGCGGCGAAGGCTCCGCTGCGCAGAAGTGTGGCAGAGATCTCTCCGAGCCCTTCCGCAATCATGCGAGCATCGCCTGCCCGGTCTCGAGGCGCGGTGATCACTGTGACGCCGTCCGGCACCTGCCTAAGGTGGTCCTCCATCCACTCGTGCATCGCCTGTTCAGTGGCGAAATCAGCTGGCTTCGGCTCCAGCACGGTGACCCGGGTACCAGGAGCGCTCCGCAGCGCCTCGAGCTGGGCCAGCGAGACTGGATTAAGCGAACTGACCTGAACCAGGATGTTGTCTACGTCCGAAACCCGCTGCTGGGAGGAAGGCTCCATAGGCACCTGGTGGCGCTCCCAGGCGCCGGCCAGCGCTGCTGCGAGTCCCGCCGAGCCGACTGGGAGCACCCGATGGGAGGCTGTAGCGACAGCACGGGCAAGGCTGTCCAGGTCCGCCTCAGTGGAAGCGTCAGCGATCACAAGACGGTCACCCCGGGCATAGGCGGCTGCCATGGCAGCCGCGTAGCCGTCCGCGCTGTTGGCACGCGGCAGCGCTGTAGCACCGGGGACGAGCTGACGCATATCGCTGGAGCTCACCGGCGTCGTCGGGTCGTCACGCAAAGAGGTCTCGGCAACCGGTATTCCGCCGACCAGCAGCACGGCCTCGTGCAGCGTCCTGCCCATGTGTGGATATGCGGGGCAGATCACGGCAAGAACCTCGCCGCCGAGCGCCTCAAGCGCTCCATCGACCTGCGCAGCGATACTACCGCGCACGGTGGAGTCAACCTTCAGATAGAACCTCTCCGCTCCAGCTTCCACCGCACGAGCTGCCGCATCAGAGGTCACCCGGCGGGCGTCGTCGTAGGGCATAGGGCGGGCATCGGTGGTGGCGGCGAAGACGGTGGTCGCCTCCGAGGAGAGCTCGACCGCATTCAGCTCTGCTAAGACCAGTCGGGCATCCCAGCCCTGACGCGTGAATTGGACCGCCGTATCATTGGCGCCGGTGAGGTCATCAGCGATGATTGCGACAGGGGCGCCTGGTGCAGCCGTCACGGGTTGGACCGGGGGTCGGCTGGCGGGTTGGGATCACCCGGGGCTTCGGTAGAAGTGGCGGTTTCGGCTGCCTCTGCTATATCAGATGCGGGCTCTAAAGCGCCGGCACGCTTGAGGACCAGCGAGGCGATCAGCGGTGCGAGGATCGCAGTGATCAGCGCCGCAGCAGCTACCTGAGCAGTCGCAGTCTCCACGTACGGAACGAAGCTGGAGTCGACCTGGGCGATGACGGCCGGGGTAGCGATCGCATTGCCGGCAGTGGTGCCGGCGGCGAAGCCCAGCCCTGACTTAGCACCGCGTCGCAGCATGAACCTGTAGCCGAGGTAGACCAGGAAGCCCGTGAACGGCGCAGCGATGAGCCCGACGACCAAGCCCTGCACGCCCCCGGTGACCACAGCGGTCAGGTCGATGCTGGTGCCGAGCGCGAAGGCGAAGAAGGGAATGACGATGTTGGGCACCGGGACCATGATGTTCTTCCACTTCTCATCCAGGTTGCCGACCAGCATGCCCAGGAAGAACGGAAGGATCGCCGCGACCATCGCCAGCAGAGGAACGTCGGCCAGCCCGGAGACACCGAGGAAGAGCATGCTGACAAACGGACCGTCATTGATGGCCGAGGCCATATATGCCCCGCGATCCCGATGGTCGCCGTAACGTCCGGTGAAAGCCAGCCAGAGGCCACCGTTGCTGTTGTCGAGGATGACCAGCAGCGCCAGGATCGAGACTCCCAGGATGCCGTCTAGTCCCACCCAAAGACCCAGCAGGATCACCAGTGTGGCGGGGATCAGCGACTTCATCAGCAGAATGGTTCCGGTGTGGGCAAGAACCGGCCCGGTGGAACGCATGCTGACTTGGGTGCCTGTAGCGAAGATGAGCAGTGCGATCAGCGGCAGGGCACTGTCGACGAAGAGGGCGGTGGTGAAACTGCCGATCTCCAGAGCCGGCATGAAGAATGTGCCGATGACGGAACCTAGCACTAACGGAATGAGCATTAGCCCGCCAGGAACTTTGTTCATACCGTCGAAGAGCGGGAGGCGGAATCCGCGCCGGGGCATATGGGCATCGTTGGCCATGGGGGAACACTTTCTCGTTACGGATGATCTGGTAGTTGTCAGCACCACTCGTAGAAAAGTACGTACAACATGGCAGTATCTTTACAGAGGTTTGACCGTGAGGCAAGCCACATAAGCAAAAGGACGTTCGTGGTGGCACATCTTCCCGGGAGGCAGGGAGACCCACACCCCGGGGACTGACCTATCCATCTCCGATCAGCACGGCGACAAATGCCTTCGGCATTGCAGAGACCAGCCTTACCACCCGAGCAATTGCCCCTGCCGAGCATCGGCTCCGCCTATTTCTGTCGATCCAGCGACTCCAAAGCCGCGGCCGGGCCAGCATCTACGGCAAACCTCGGGAGGGCACTGCTCTCGTCTGCCTCTTGACTGCACTCGCGGAATGCGTCAATGCGTTCAGCCGCCGCTGAGGATTCCTGGTCAACGCCGAGGAAAAGCACGCGACGGCTATCCGCCACGCAGATGCTCAAGCATCTGCGGCACCGCGGGGTCTCTTACAGAGACTTCTTTCATGACCGATCCGCTAGTGCGCCCGCAAGAAGCAAGGGCGCTCCTGCTGCTGCAGAGTAAGGCTCCCTGGAACGCGGCGGAAACCGCGCTGATCACCAGATGCGCTGAGTCAGCTTGGGGTACTTCGGTGAGAGATCATCGCCGGAGGACTTCCGGGTCACCCGGCGCTTGACCCAGGGGTAGAGGTAGTCCTTGCTCCAGACCACCTCAGCGGCCATCCGCCCCGGAAGCGAAGAGACGGGGGGTTCCTCCATCTCGGGGAGCTCGATGTCATCCTTCTCGCCGAGGACCGCCAGGACCTCCTTGGCCATCAGGATATGTCCCTCAATGCTCAGGTGCATCCGGTCCGGGTCCCAGTAGCGCCAGTCCTGGAACTGCTTCATATGCCAGAAGTCCACCAGGTCCAGGCCAAGGTCATCGACCATCTTCCGGAGGTGCTCGTTGTAGATGGCCGTCCGGCCCCGGGTCATCCGGAACATCGGAGCCTTGCCGGAGTCGAACCCAGTGAAGACCACCACGCGGGCACCGGTGTCAACCAGCTTCTCCAGGGCCCAGCGGTAGCGCTCCATGATCCCGTCGAGGTTGACCACCGGGCGCAGAATGTCATTGCCGCCGGCGTAGACGGTGATCAGAGTCGGCTCTAAGCCCACAGCGGCGTCGAGCTGTTCGTCTAGGACCTGCTGGAGCTTCTTGCCCCGGATCGCGAGGTTCGCATACCCCCAGCTGCTGTCATAGTCGATCAATTGGGCGGCTACGCGGTCGGCCCAACCGCGCACCCCGTTGGGGCTGGAGGGATCGATGTCGCCCACGCCCTCGGTGAACGAGTCACCTAGGGCGACATAACGCCTCTCAAACGGTCCGTCGAGCTCATCACGCACTGGCATATTTCCACCCTACAGGTGCCCAAGGATAAACTCTTTTGCTCACTCAAGATGTTCTTCGATCTGCTCCACGTTGAGAGGGCGTTCCCACGCTCCGCTCGCGGAGCGGGGGCCAATTGTGCTGAGAGCTCCAGCTCCTCAGCGGCATTCATCGAGCTCTCCAAGGAATCTACTGCCACAACCGATCAGCAGTAGCCTGGCAGTGATCGTCAACCGCGCGATCCCGACTCGCAGATGACGCCACGAAGATAGCGCCTCACGAGTGTCGCATCGGAACCTGCTCAAGTAGTCGCACCGTCGGCACACTAGCCGTTTACGACGCAACCGGACGTGAACAATCACACCTGCCGGAGCGGTGCGACACCGGTAACGCTCACCCCATCGAGTTTCAACAGCTGGTTGCATAGATGTAGTAACACGGATGGTCTGTGGATCCCTGGGATTGTTGATGTGGGAGTTGAACAACTCCCAGCATCCCAGCCCATGCGTCTTTTCGCCCTGCCACGCCTACGATCCGACCCGTATCCCGGTCACTACAGATCCACACTCAATACTCGGAGACCCGAAAATACTCACCCATTATCTTCATGTCGAGAACCTGGTGATCAGTCCGGGATCAAACCTCTGCGCCGCTGCGGGCACAGTCGCTCGACTAGCACCATCAGCTAGATCCGCTAAAGCCTCAATAGTCGCTTTGGCCATGACCGGGAGAGGCGGCCTAATAGTGGTCAATGCCGGTGTCATGAGCTCCAATAGCTGAGTGTCATCAAAGCCTGTCACAGCAACCTGCTCGGGGATTGATACGCCCTGGTGCTGCAACGTAGAGAAAACACCCACAGCCAGAACGTCAGCACTGCACACAACTGCCCCAGGAAGCTCGCTATGCTCCATAATCTCTATCGCCGCGGCACGCCCTGCTTCCACCGAAAAACTGGGAACAACTCGAATCTCATCTCCCGAACCCTTATATACCTTGAATGCTTCAATTCGCTCTCCTCCGGCAGAAGACTCCTCATCTGCCCCAAGAAACAACAGCCGTTCGTAGCCACGACTCCGCAGATGCGTCACCATGAGCTGCACAGCGAGCCTGTTGTTAATTCCTACATACGGGGCCTCCACTCCATCCGCATAGCGGTCCAATTGCACAACGGGCAAGCTTTCGGCAACTTCATTGATGGCAGGACCGCTATTTACACGAGAGGTCGGCACTACAACTAGGGACTCAACTATCGAATCCCTGAATCCTAATAATCGCTCTCGCTCAACTTCTGGCTGGTCTTCTGATGCTGCAACCAGCAATCCACCGCCATGATCACTAATCTCAGAAGACAGAGAGTGTACGACATTTGCGAAATAGGCATTCTGCAATGAGGGCACCACAACACCGATCATCCTTGTGCGCTGCGTTCGCAATGCCCGGGCAACAGCATTCGTTCTGTACCCCAGTTCAGCACTCGCCTGAAACACTCGGTCGGCCAAAGCAGGGTCTACATTCCGTTTTGTCCCTGCCAGCACTCTAGAGGCAGTTGATCGCGATACGCCAGCAGCCCTCGCCACATCATTCAACGTAGTGGCCATATGGGCTCCCTACTTTCACATTGTCCACTGCTCAGGTCGCAATCTGCTCCAAACATCGAGCGAGAAACTACACCATCTCAGGGCTTAGCCGCCGTCTAATCGACCCTGACGAGCATAGTTCAAGCAACCCAGTTGGCACGGCAGAAACAGGTCACCTTTCAATGAATCTTGACAGAAAGTGACTGGTATCACTATTCTCGGAAATCGATCTCCCGTGATGGGAGCCATTCTGACAAAGGAAGATCATGGCTAGAACTCGCACCTCCGTCGCTGCAACATCTCTTCTGTCCACTGTACTTTTGCTCAGTTCCTGCGGAGGAGGTAACGGTGAGGATGAGGTAGTCCTAACTTGGCTCAATCCTCATGCTGGCGCTTATGAACCCGTCGTAGAGGCGTTCGAGGAACGCAATGAGGGCGTGCGCATCGAACTTCAGAGTGTCCCTTTTGACCAAGTGGTGGAGCAAACGCAAGCACGTCTAGGAGCCGGGGACACCGGCATCGACATTGTCTCGGTGGATCCACCTCGATTGGCCAACATGGTCGCCCAGGGTTTTCTCACCAATGAGAGCGAGTATCTCCCGGAGATGGAGGACCAGTTCATTGAGGCCGGAATCAACTCAGTCACCGCTGATGGCGAGCAGTGGGCATACCCCTTGTGGACGAGCAACAACTTCCTCTTCTACAACCGTGAAGCGCTGGAGAATGCCGGTGTCGAGATCCCCGGAGAATCTCATGAGGATCGACTGACTTGGGAGGACGTGCTCAAACGTGCAGAGGAAGTCGTGGACGCGGGCGAGACAACCTACGGCTTCGGCATGGACCAAGTGGACCGCTACTATGCGCTTCAGCCGATGATTGAATCGATCGGGGCCGGGAACGGATTGACTGGAGACGACAACCTAACTCCCGAGGTCAACACACCTGAATGGGTTGAGTTCGGCGAGTGGTACTCAGATATCCACAGCTCCGGCCTTGCACCCCGCGGCGTAGAGCCCGAGCAAATGGTCGACCTGTTTCGCTCAGGTCAGTCAGCATTTCTCCTGGGTGGCGCTTCGGCGATTGGACGGATGCAGGACGGGGATTTTTCAGACTCTTGGGGGATGGCTCCCCACCCCTATTTCGAAAATGGCGCTGTTGTAACACCTACCGATTCTTGGGCTATCGGCATTACTAGCACTACGGAGCATGAGGAACTGGCTCGCGAGTTTGTCCAATTCGCAACCCTCAACCCCGGAGGTGCCGAGCTCGCATCCAGTGTCAACACATTGCCGCCTGTTAACACGGAAGCGTTTGAAGCATATGTGGACTTTATCCAAGACCTCGCCCCGGAGCAGACTGAGGGATTTTCGGAACTCTTCCGCATAGACAGCGAGGAACATGCACGACACCGCCCAGAAAGTGTCGGTTACGTGCACTTTGAAACCCAGATGAATCAGGCATTCTCTGATATTCGCAACGGAGCGAACGTTGAGAACACCCTCAACCAGGGGCAACAGGCACTGGATCGTGAACTGGCGAACCTAGAAAACCTAGCGGCTGACAACTAGTCCAGCCACACCCCGACCCCAAGGACTACCTGTGACTACCATACAAGCTGAGACAGTCTCCGGATCCCCGCCCCCCACACGCCGCAAACCTAGGTTCGGCGCGCAACGCGCTAATACCTTGATGTGGGCAGGAATATTCCTGCTACCTTCGGTAATTTTGCTCATTCTTTTGCGTTTTGCCCCAATGGTCGCGGCTTTCTCTGATGCGTTAGCGTTCGGCTCCACCCGGGGAATCTGGTCAAACTTCTCATTTATTTTTTCTGACCCTGCTTTCTGGAACAGCTTATGGATCACGCTGATTTTCTCAATCATTATCAACCCACTCCAGATCGCCCTCGCCCTAGGATTGGCGGTTCTCCTCACTAAACATATTCCCATGGTGGGCCTATGGCGCACGCTCATTTTGCTACCCGTAGCAGTTCCCCAAGTGGTCTCGGCCATCATCTGGTTAGTGCTGTTCCGGCCTGACGGGCCACTCAATGGTATAACCCGAGCACTGGGCCTTCCCTCCATCCCTTGGCTGACAGAACCGGGTTGGGCCCTCTGGTCAATCATTGTCGTGTGTTCATGGGTAGGGGTCGGGTACTGGATGACTTTTCTCGTAGCTGGAATCCGTGAGATTCCAAACTCACTCTACGAAGCGTCCTCTATTGACGGAGCCGGAGCTTGGAGACAGTTTTGGCATATCACAGTGCCCGGGCTTCGACGTCCACTGCTTTTTGTCCTTGTAGCAGACACAGTGTCTAACTTCTTGATCTTCGCCCCAGTTCGAATCCTGACTCGCGGTGGCCCTGAAGGCAGTACAGACCTGATTATGTACAACATCACTGAACGGGCCTACACCCTCGGGGACACCGGAGCAGCGTCGGCCGCCACCCTTGTCTTGATTGTAGTTGTCATTGCCGTGGTCGCCGTTCAGTTCCGTCTCATGCCTGGAAAGGACTAAATATGGCATCCGAAACTCTGAATGAACGGAGCAGACGAACAGGACGCCGCGCCCTTTTTCTAGCCGTTCCGATCGCCTTGCTCTCAATCGCACCGCTAGTCTGGGCTTTAATTTCATCGCTTCGGCCAGGAGAGGACATCTTCCGGTTCCTCTACCCAATCTCCTGGGAAACATTTATTCCTAGTCGAATTACGTTCGATAACTTTACTACAGTGCTCACGGGGCCTTTCGGCATGGCGCTGTGGAACTCAGTCTTTGTGACTGCTGTCAGCGTTGTAGTGGGACTCGCATTGGCGTCACTGGCAGCGTTCGCGCTGGCATGCATGGATTTTCCGGGACGATCATTTATTTTTGCGTTCTTAGTGATCTGCTTCTTAGTTCCTTTCGAAGCTATCGCGATTCCCCTTTCCACTACATTCCGAGATCTTGGACTAGCCAACACGTACACCGGATTAATCCTGCCCGCGTTAGGGAACGGACTGGCGATCTTTCTGCTTCGTCAGTTCTTTATGGGAGTGCCCTCCTCCCTAGCAGAAGCAGCACGCATGGACGGTCTGGGATGGTTTGGAATTTTTTGGCGGATTTACTTGCCCCTGTCCAAAGGACCGATGATCGGAGCAGGTCTGATCTTGTTTGTCTTCCAATGGCAGTCCTTTCTCTGGCCCCTCCTCATCGCACCAGCGCCGGATGTCCGACTTGCACCTGTAGCAATTGCTGACTTCGCTCAAGAGACTGGGGTCAACTACGGCCAGATGTTCGCCGCGGCAATTCTCACAGCTGCCATCCCTCTCTTGCTAGTCCTCTTTTTCCAACGCCACTTCTCCGGTTCCAACGCCAACTCAGGGAGTAAAGAATGAAAGAAATTACCAGACAGCGTGTCATCCTCGACTGCGACCCGGGAAACGGAGTGCCCGCCACTGACATAGATGACGGACTCGCTCTCGGTCTACTACTCACAGCCCCGAATATTCATCTCGAGGCAATCACGATCGTCTCCGGGAATACACATCGCGATGTGGGCTACAACGTTGCGAGGAGTATGCTCAATACTGTGGGAGCAGATGTTCCTGTTTACCCTGGCGCAGCCACAGCACTTATCGAACCTGATGCGCCATGGGTAACTCGGCGTGATAGTAAACGTGACAATTCGTCTTCTCAGGAGCTTTGGGAGGATGTCACACCTCCAGATACGTTTAACCCAGAATTCAGTTACACCGCCGGAGCAGAACTTGCTCGTCGTGTAGCTGCTAAACCTGGCGAGATAGCAGTCGTAGCCATCGGCCCACTGACAAATATCGCCCATGCCATACAGCTTCACCCGGGATTCGCACATGATGTGCGCAAATTGGTCATCATGGGCGGGGCATTCCACGTATCCGGTTATTTGCAAGAGCTTAATTTTGGCATCGACCCAGAGGCTGCTCGTCTGGTGATGTCCAGCGGTGCTGACATTACTCTGGTACCGCTGGATGTCACGATTAAGACCACTCTTCTGCACGAAGACCTTGAAGCACTCAGGTCTGCAACTACCCCCCTCGCAGAATATCTGGCGGTGACAACCGCACCATGGATCACCTATTGCGAGGCTGAGCGAGGCACAGTCGGGTGTCGTCTTCATGACCCTCTGGCTGCCGCTCTGTTGATTGAGCCCGATCTGATTACTTCTGAGCGGGGCTCCGTCGACGTCCAACTCCACGGTTTGGCGCGGAGTCGTCCTCTCTTTTGGAGAAGCGAGGACGTCAGACTCGCGGCAGGCATCGATTTGCCCAGCTCCCCTGAAGTTGAAGTAGCCCGAGAAGTCGACAATGAGCGGCTGGTACGACTGTTGCAAGAATACCTAACTCGTAGCGTTACCAACTGACCGCACCACTTCTGTCATCATCTCCCCGATTCTGATTCATGACTCACTCAAAAGGACCTGCATTGGCCACAGTTTCGACCCCCCGGGCTATTACCGTTGTCGGCTCTATCAACCGCGACCTTACTCTTCGTGTTCCTCGACTCCCTCACAGAGGGGAAACCCTGAGCGGCAAAGAAACTTACGAAAGGATCGGAGGGAAAGGCGCCAATCAGGCCGTCGCCGCAGCCAAACTCGGCGGGACCGTGGAATGGATTGGAGCCGTTGGCCACGATGGAAAAGACGTTCTGTCCAAACTAAGGGATCAAGGCGTTGCTGTTGATCACGCCGTCGTTCTACCTGAACAGCTGACAGGTGTCGCTGTCATCCTTGTGGAGGACGGGGGAGAAAACGCCATTGTTCTAACGCCGGGCGCAAATGGTGGGCTCGTCCCGGATCATATCCCGTATGATGTTAAAGGACTGCTTCTGGTGCAGAACGAAGTGCCCTGGGCAGTTGTTGAATCAACGTTACGGAAATCCCCTGATGCAATAACGATCTACAACCCCGCTCCATTCTTACCTCAAACAGACACCTTGCTGGATCTGGTTGATGTCCTTGTCCTCAATGAAGCCGAACTCTCTCAGCTTGCGGGCCGGAAGATTCCTGTTTCGGCTCTTTCCGAAGCTCGGCATGCACTTGAGGAACTCCCGAAAGTGGGAGGTGCAGCTATTGCAACCTTAGGTAGCGAAGGAGCACTCGTGCGGAGCGGGACTCTCATCAGACATGTTCCCGCCCCGAAAGTTACCCCTGTAGACACTGTGGGAGCAGGCGACACATTCTGCGGAGCGCTAGCTGTGGCACTTAGCTCAAATCGATCGCTTCTCGACAGCGTAGAATTCGCTGTTCATGCCGCTTCATTATCCGTTCTCGGGGAAGGTGCGCAGGAAGCTATGCCGGATTACCCGGCAGTTCAGCGTGCACTGTCGAGACACTGCTTCTCCGCCACCCAACAAATGGTCTGAGATTACTTGTACAGCGGATTCGCACCCGGCGGCCGCTCCTCCGGAGAGACAGGCCCCGGGGCTGTGCCCTCGCCGAAGGGCGATCCGCCCAGCACATCCCGCCCGTGCGGGGCCAGCCAGCACTCCAGATCCGGTCCCTTGGGCACAATCTGGGTGGGGTTCACATCCTCATGCACTACGTAGTAGTGCTCCTTAATCTGGTCGAAGTCCACCGTGTCGCCGAACCCGGGGGTCTGGAACAGGTCACGGGCGTAGGCCCAGAGGTGGGGGAACTCAGCGAGCCTCTGCCGGTTGCACTTGAAATGCCCGTGATAGACCGGGTCGAACCGCACCAGGGTGGTGAAGAGCCGGACATCAGCCTCAGTGACGTGCTCGCCCATCAGATAACGACGCTTGGACAGCCGCTCCTCTGCCCAGTCCATGGCAGCGAAAAGCCGCCCGTAAGCCTCTTCATAGGCTTCCTGCGAACCAGCGAAACCGGCACGGTAGACCCCGTTGTTGATCTCGGTGAAGATCCGCTTGATCACCGGCAGCATGTCATCGACCAGCTCCTGCGGCACCAGATCTGGTGCCCCTTTGCGGTGGTGGCCGCGCCACTGGGTGGAGAAGTCGAAGGTCAGCTGCGGGTAGTTGTTGGTCACCACCTCACCGGTGGGCACGTCCACCAGCGCTGGCACGGTGATCCCTCGGGGATAGTCGGGGAAGCGGGCGAAGTAGTTCTCCTGCAGCCGCGCCGTTCCCAGCACCGGGTCCCACCCCTCTTCGGTGAGGTCGAAGGTCCAGGAGCGGGCATCGTGCACCGGGCCTGGGGTGGCCAGTGAGATCGCGTCCTCAAGCCCCAGCAGCCGCCGGATGATGATCGCCCGGTGCGCCCACGGACAGGCCCGCGCGGCCACCAGGCGGTACCGTCCCGGCTCCATCGGCCAGGCCTGGGCCCCCTCGGTCAGCCCCGTGATTCGCGGATCACCGATGGTGGAAGGCTCCTCAGCCGGTGCTGCGGTGACCGCCTCGACATCGGCGACCACCCGGTCTTCGATGTAGTTGGTGTCCCGGGTGAACTCCCCTCCGGTCACATAGGCCCCCTGAGTGGAGCGCTCGGAGCCATCAGCGGTCGTCGGTTCACTCATTCTCAGCTCTTTCTCTCCATCCGGGGCCACGTCATCCACAGCCTATGCCGGAAGCCCCCACGTAGGCTAGGAGCCATGATGTCGCTACCGAGCACTGTGCAGCTGCTGACCTGCCAGAACCCTTCACCGATGACGCTGGAGGGCACCAACACCTATCTCATCGGCGAGCCTTCTGCCCAGGACGTCGTCGTCGTCGATCCCGGCCCAGAGGGGCATACCGAGCATGTCCGCGCCCTCATGGCCGCCGCGGGCTCACGCACAGTGACGCAGATCCTCATCACCCACCGGCACAGCGACCATCTGGGTGCGGCCAAGCTGCTCTCTGCGATGACCGGGGCCGAGGTCCGCGGCCTGGACCCTGAGGTCTGCCTTCCCGGTGGTGAGGGGACCGTTCTGCCGCTGGCGAATCAGGAGACCGTCAGCGCCGGCGGCACCGAGATCACAGTCCTGCACACCCCTGGGCACACCTCGGACTCGGTGTGCTTCTGGCTGCCGGAGCCCCGGGCGATGCTCACCGGGGACACGGTGCTGGGCCGGGGCACCACGATGCTCGACTACCCTGACGGCACTCTGAGCGACTACCTGACCACCTTGGACACGCTGAGCAGGTACGACGACGCCGCGCTGCTACCGGCCCACGGGCCGGCCCACGAGCGCATGGGACCGGTGATCGACCAGTACATCCAGCACCGCAGGGAACGGCTGGACGAGGTTCGGGCGCTGCGGGACGAATACGGGGAGCTGACCGCCGAGGAGCTCGGACGGCTGCTCTACGGCGAGAACCCCGCGGTACACCCCAGGGTGATCAGTAAGATCGCCGGCGCGCAGTTGGAGCACCTCAGAAGGGCCTCTTGAGATAGGCCTGCTCTGTCCAGCGGATCTGCTGGATCTCGACTCCCTCCGCGTTGAGCTCATCGACCAGTGATCCGGCAGCCTTGGCCAGCCGTTCAAAGGCATTCGGCGACGCCTGACCGACCGGCCCGGAGGCGAAGAACCTCACCCGCAGCATCCGGCGGCCGAAGCTGTCGGTCCCGGCAATGTGGGTCACTGCCAGCTGCCCGTCGGTGACTCCGGTGAGGGGCGAGCCCTCAAGGTCTTCGCGGAAATAGTCCATGAACCCGGTGAGCTCGTCGAGGATGCGCTCCACGGCATCGAGGTCCGAGCTGACGATCTGCGCCTCCAACGGGGCCCACTGATCAGCTCGCAGGCTGGGACCGCCGAAAATCTCCGGTCCCCATTCGCCCCGTCTGCTCCACCGCATGCTGTCTCCTCACTGCTTGGCACATCACCCTGAACCTGGGCTGTATGTTTTTGTCCCGGGCGGTTGCTTCTGGGTTCTACGATATTCCTATGGGAACGCACACCGCAGTCATCACCGGTTCCACCGCAGGTCTCGGGGCAGCCTTCGCCCGCCAGCTGGCGGCACAGGGCTATGACCTTGTGCTGGCAGCCCGCACCGAAGAGCGGCTGGAGTCACAGGCCGAGTCGCTGGAAGCCCAATACGGGGTGCGTGCCGAGACGATCGTCGCAGATCTCACCACCGATGACGGGGTGGGTGCGGTGCAGGAGCGGCTGGCCGATGCCTCTCACCCGGTGCACCTGCTGGTCAACAACGCCGGGCACGGCCTGGCCGGCAGCTTCCTGGAGAACGAGCTGGAGGATCAGCTGGACCTGCTGCGCCTGCATGTGCAGACCCCGCTTGAACTGAGCCACACTGCTGCCCGTGCAATGGCGGCCCAGCGGGCTGGGCGGATCATCAACGTCTCCTCGGTAGCAGGCTTCACCGCGACCGGCACCTATTCCGCGGCGAAGGCCTGGGCGGTGAACTTCTCCAAGGCGCTGCACGCCCAGCTGAAGCCGGAGGGCATCACCGTCACCGCCCTGTGCCCGGGGCTGGTGCGCACTGAGTTCCACGAACGCTCCGGCATCACCATCAGCGGGTCCAAGAAGTGGATGTGGCTGGACCCTGAGGATGTGGTGCGCCAGGGACTGGCGGCCAATGCCCAGGGCGCTGCGGTCTGCGTACCCTCTGCCCAGTACCGCGCGCTGACAGCCTCGTTGAAGTTCATCCCCGGTTCAGTGATTCACTGGGCGGCGGATAAGCGGCTGGGCATCCCCGGCCAGAGCGAAGAAGACGCCGACGACGCCGGGGAGAGCACTTCGTGAGGCGTGGAACGGAAGTGCCACGCCGACTTCAGGTGCGAGCACCTCACACCAGCACATCGATGATCAGTCGGGGGCCGTTGGGATGCTCCCAGACTGAGATCCGGAACTCTCTCTCCTGGTCCAGCCCAATGTAGTAGCTGGCCGAGCCGTGGTGGACGAAGGTGGTGGCCACCTCCTCGAAGACCGTGTCCTGGGGATCTGTCCAGCCGACCACCTCCAGCTGTCCATCCTCCTGACCTGCGTTGCCGGGCTCCAGACCGACCACTCCCAGGTACAGGATGGTCTCGGAGTCCATATCGATGGTCAGGCCCGACCCTGGTTCCACCGCTTCGTCGACGTATTCAGCGACCCACCCTGGTGCTCCTGCCCCGGAGTGGTCGAAAACGATCCGGTGGTAGCCCTCGTGAATGCCGACCCGAACCTCACTGAGCAGCATGTCGGCTTCTTCGGGCACCTCGGTCAGCAGATCGGGGAATCCGCTGGACTCCTGGGACTCTGCGGTGAACTCGGAGACATCCAGCACCTCGCTGTCCTCGCTGGTGCCGGCCGGGGTGCTCTCGGCCTCCTCAGTCGGGCTCTCTGCCGGCTCGGCCTGGGTTGCCGGCTCATCAGTGGGCTCATCCAGCGGCGGAGTCTCCTGGGCGGCTGAGTCTTGGGCCTCCGAGTCTGGGGCACCGAGATCATCGCCGCAGCCCGAGAGCACCAGACTCGCCGCCAAGGCAGCAGAGACCATGACCCAGGGGGCAGCACCGCGCAGACCATCGTTCACGAGCGGCTCACCTCACTGGACAGGTTTGTTGGTACCGAATGTGTTGGCACTGAACGGGCTGGCGGGCATTCTTCCTCCTCACCGTATGCGGAATGGCCCGGGGAACGACAGCTCCACCTGACTCTGTGGCCGCATTGAGACCGAAGCGTTGCAAGGCTGTTATGTGTCGGTCCGCCGGTCTTGGCGCTCACGGTAGGCCTCTTCTCCTGGACCGGAGAAGTCCCGGTTCCGCTCCACTGCGGCGATCGAACCGGTGAACAGGCCCTCCTCCACCGGTATGTGCGTCGCCGGGGACTGCGGCTCCCCCGAGGGGGCGGCGTCGCTGTCCTGCGGCACGCTGCCGAACTGACCGGTGGCCACCGGCTCGGGTCGGCCGCCGAGTGCCTCCTGACTGGTGATCATCATCCGCTGGGTCATCACGGCATAGGGATGTTCGGTGCGCAGATAGTTGACCAGATCCTCCCGAATCAGGCAACGCAGGTCCCAGAGCTCACCGGAGTTGCGGGCAGAGACCACCACTCGCGCCTGGACGTGGCCACCCACGGCCTCGGTGACCTGCAGGCTTGAGGTCTGGCCGTCCCAGAGGTCGGTGGTGGCCAGCAGTCGTTTCAGACGGCCGCGGAGACTATCCGTGGGGACCCTCCAATCGACGTCCAGCTCCACGGTGCCGAGCAGCTCGGTGCCGACTCTGGTCCAGTTCTCGAAGGGTGTGGCCACAAAGTGGGCGCTGGGGTAGATGAACCGGCGGCCGTCCCAGGACTTGACCACCACCGTCGAGAGCGTGATCTCCTCGACGGTGCCGAAGTTCTCCTCGATGACCACCACGTCTCCGACCCGGATGGAGTCGGTGAAGGCCAGCTGGATCCCCGCGAACAGGTTGGCCAAGGTTGACTGCATGGCCAGGCCTGCGACCACTGAGACCACACCGGCTGAGGCCAGCAGCCCCGCACCAAGACCGCGGACGTTCTCGTTGAGCAGCAGCACCGCGGCCACCGCGAGAGTGATGATGACCGCTGCCAGGATGCGGCCGATGAGGGTGACCTGAGTCCGCACCCGGCGGCCCCGCCGATCCTCGATCCCTGGCTCGTCCTCGCCGATGTACTTGGCAAGGATCACCGCCTCCACGATCTTCACCAGCCGCAGGGCCCACCAGGCCACGGTGATGATCACTGCAATGTTCAGCAGCACGAACAGCGGACCCCGCCACCAGAGGTTGGCGTCCACGGCGTAACGGACGGTCAGCGCCGTGCCGGTGAACAGCAGAATGCCGAACATCGCTGTGCGGGTCCGGTCCACAGCGCGTCTGACGGTTGGCTTGCGGCGGAATATCTGCTTGAGGACCGTGGCGAAGACCACGGTGGCCACCAGCGCGAAGGCCGCGGAGATGCCCACACCGAGCAGAACGCCCATCAGGGGACCGGCCTCGGCGATCATCTCCTCGAACTGCTCAGGGATGTGGTCCTCGACCTCAGTGGTGATGCCCTCAGCGGGGTCGCCGGTGGCGCCGTCGGAAGCAGGCTCAGGATCGGCACCCAGTACCGGCGCTTGCGCGAAGTAGCTCATCATGGCCGATTGTGGCACGCGGGGCCGGCCCTCGACCAGCCTTGGGACATGCGAGCTTCGTCATGTGTCACCAGAAGGACGGCAGGCAGGGAACAATGGAAGTCATGCTTACTCTTACTGATCTGCGTGGCCGCGACGTGGATGTGGCCCACGCCCTGCCGCGGGCGGACCAGGACATTTCAGCGACCGTGGACACTGTGACCCCCATTCTGGAGCAGGTCCGCACCGGCGGCGCGGAAGCGCTGCTGGAACTCTCAGAACGCTTCGACGGGGTGCGGCCGGCCTCGTTGCGCGTTCCCGCTGAGGTGCTGGCCCAGGCCTTGGCTGGGCTGGACCCGGCAGTTCGCGAAGCCCTGGAGGCGCTGATCATGCGCGCCCGCGATGTGCATACTGCTCAGTTTCCGCCTGGTTCGATGGTCTCCCCCGGTCCGGATGCCCAGGTGACCAACCGCTGGGTGCCGATTCAGCGGGTGGGGCTCTATGTGCCTGGCGGTCAGGCGGTCTACCCCTCATCGGTGGTGATGAATGTGGTGCCCGCCCAGGTGGCAGGGGTCCCGCAGCTGGCGATCGCCTCGCCCCCGCAGAAGGACTTCGGCGGCTGGCCGCATCCGACCATTCTGGCAGCGGCCCACCTTCTGGAGGTGGATGAGGTCTATGCTGTCGGCGGCGCCCAGGCGGTCGGCATGTTCGCCTACGGCGCGCTGGAGGCAGGTGGCGGTGTCGCTGTCCCACCGGTCTCGCTGATCACCGGGCCGGGAAACATCTATGTGGCCACCGCGAAGCGGGCGGTCCAAGGTGTGGTGGGGATCGATGCTGAGGCCGGCCCCACCGAGATCATGGTGCTGGCCGACCACACCGCACCGGCAGACCTCATTGCGGCAGACCTGGTCTCCCAGGCTGAGCACGACGAGCTGGCCAGCGCTGTCCTGGTCACCGACTCGCCCGAGCTGGCCGACCGGGTGATCGCTCAGGTGCAGGAGCAGGCGGCTGCGACCCGCCATCTGGACCGGGTCAAGCAGTCTCTGGGCGGACGCCAGTCGGCCGCGCTGGTGGTGGAGTCGCTGGATGCTGCGGTGGAGGTGGCCAACGCCTACGGCGCTGAGCACCTGGAGATCATGACAGGTGACGACGACGCAGTGGCCGAACGCATCCACAATGCCGGGGCGGTGTTCATCGGCCCCTATACGCCCGTCTCCTTGGGCGACTACTGCGCCGGTTCCAACCACGTGCTGCCCACCGGCGGCGCCTCAAGATATTCCTCGGGGCTGAATGTGACCAGTTTTCTGCGCTCCCAGCAGGTGATCCGCTACGGGCAGCAGGGACTCGCCCAGGTGGCCGCCCATGTGGAGGCGCTGGCCGCCGCCGAGGACCTGCCCGCCCACGGCGATGCGGTGCGGGCCCGGTTCCCCTAAGCAGCGGTGACGTATGCGGTGTTGACCCAGCCGAGGGCGCCGTCGTACTCCACCTGGATCCATGCCCCTGTGCGCTCGCCGGTGCTCAGCACCGCTCCGCGGGGGATCTGTGCCAGCTTGTCAGAGCCTGAGCCGGGCTCCTCACGCAGGGGCACCGAGTAGGTGGCCCGCCACTGCCCTGTGGAGGTGGTCGACGAGCTGGTCTGAGTGCCGCTGTGGGCATCGAAGTAGTCATCGCCCCAACCGCCTGGATCTCCGGTCAGGCCCAGCTGCTGTGAGCAGGAGGGCCATGCTCCCCAGCCCTGACGCTGCCACAGCTGGTAGGCACGCTGGATCTGCTCCTGCTTGGACGCCTGATGCGGCAGACCGCTGCCGCCGACCCAGCGCCAGGAGGACGCGGAGAACTGCAGCCCCCCGTAATAGCCGTTTCCGGTGTTGATGGACCAGTTTCCGCCGGACTCGCACTGGGCAAGTCGGTCCCAGGCCGAGCTGTAGGGGCCGTGGGAGCTCTGCCGGTGCTGACCGGTGCTGGGCCCGCTGCGGCCGGATGAGCCCGAGGAGCTCGACCCGGAGGACGACCCGCCTGAGCCGGATGACGATGAGCCCGAGGAC
>NZ_QWLD01000009.1 GCF_003600155.1 Nesterenkonia muleiensis
CCGGAACGTCGATCACCTCGATCTCCCGGAAGGTCAACGTCCGCAGAGCCACGGTGCGACAAGTGTTGAATCGTCATGGCATCCAGGCGAGGGACGGGCGAGGTGGTCTGAGCGATCAGGCCAAAGCTGATGTTCGCTGACTTGCTTTCGATGGTGTGCCGCGCAAAGAGCTGGCTGAGAGGTTCGGGGTCAGCGCGGCGAGTATTCTGCGGGCACTGACGTCCGTCCTGGCTGCTGATGAGAAGCAGTCTACGCCGAGGCGTCGTTTGTCTCCTGCTGACCCGCACCGGCATCGGTATTCTCGGCGTCACTAAGTTCACCTGCGTCATAGCGACCATCGTGACGCTTGTAATTGTCCGCAATACGGCTGTCTTCGCGGCTATCGGTCTGTTCGTCTAGCCGCGGCACCACCCGCTACCTTGTAATAATATGATCGCAACCATGATGGTTACGATTATATATGAATTGATAAGGTGAGTAAATATACTTAGTCAAAGTCGGAGCGACCGATTGTGAAAGCATGACGACCAATGTTATCTTTTCAAGATGAAGTTCAACAACCTTAGGAACATCTAACCTAATAGATTGTCTTAGAGTTTCCGCCGGTAGGGACGCCAGCAGCGTGTTGATCAGGTAGGGCAGGCACGGGCCCGGGTAGATCAGAGGGTGTCAACCAAAGCTCTTCTCTTCCCCGGCAGCGCCCGTGCCTGCATTGCCATCATCTATCACCGAACCCTTCTGGGAACAGTTCCACACCGTACTGCCGCCCATTGAAGACACTCACCCGCTGGGCTGTCACCGGCCCCGGATCCCAGACCGTGTCGTCTTCGACAAACTCATCCAGTCCCTGGTGCTTGGTGCTGCCTATGAACGCATCGCAGATGCGAGTTGTTCTGCCACCACGATCCGGCGCCGCCGGGACGAGTGGATCACCGCCGGAGTGTTCGGCATCCTGGAACAGATCTGCTTAGAGGCCTATGACAAGATCATCGGACTCGACTTCGAAAACATCGTGGTCGATGGGTGCATCACCAAGGCTCCTTGCGGTGGCGAAGCCGCCGGGAGATCCCCGGTAGACCGCGGCAAACAAGGAACCAAACGCTCCCTACTCACCGACTCTGCCGGGATCCCTCTGGGGTGTGTCACCGCGGCGGCCAGTGCTCATGATTCTCCGCTGCTGGCACCGACCTTGGCGAAGCTGGACCGCTTCGCTGGGCATCTTCCCGACCGCATTACTGTGCACCTGGATGCCGGATATGACTCCAAGAAAACCAGGCCCTGCTGACCGATCTCGGCTATGTCGGGGTGATCAGCACCAAGGGCCAGCCGCTGCAGGCAGGTGCCCGTTGGGCAGTGGAGCGCACCAACTCCTGGCATAACCGCGGATTTCGCAAACTCGCTATTTGCACTGAACGCCGTCTGCGGGTGATCGACGCGTTGATGTGCCTGGCCAATTGCGTGATCATCATCCGCCGACTGATTTCACAAGCCTGGCTAACTCACCGGTGGGGCACCCGACCAGCCCGACGCCCATGACACCTATTGGCGGAAACTCTAAGGCGCTCAATAATAGCATCTTTCGAATTAGCTAGTTCTCCTCCAGAATATACATTCAGACCCGCTGAATAGTAGACCTCACTAGATTCGGTGCCCTCACAATCCTCGAACGGATAGTCCAGCTCCTCTAGGAGCTCACATCGCGAGCCGCTTGAATCCGGGGCAAGCGGTAGCGTTCGCCTGGACGTCGGCAGGTCCGACATAAGGGGCCCACCCGGTCCAGCGAATTGGGAAGCGCGAGCGGGTTCTGAGCAGGTTCCGCGAGGCCGTCATAGCGGCCGCTTGATCTTGTGAATAGCCCTACGCTCGGAACCGCCGGGCAGTGTGGCGGAACGGTTCATCCATTGAGCTGAGCAAGGAGCGGCGGAATCGCCAGCAGGACCGAAACGGCGCGGTCCCCAAGTTTCGACGCGAACCCGCTGAGCAAGCTGTTCTTCATGGTCTCGAACGTTTCAGAGCCCTGCCGAGCTGCGGCTTCAAGCTGATTAATCTGTTCCAGCACTTCTTGGCGATCATCGCCGGCAGTCTGAGAGTTCGCGAGCTCTCGCAGGGTTTGGAACTGCTGGTTGAGTTCGGAGTGCACATCGCCGACAGTGGCCTGGTTGTTCTGTCCGAACTGGGCGGCCCCGAAGGTTCCACCGCTGATATTGGCGTTGAACTGATTCGTCGTAGATGCTCCTGCTGCGGGGCTTAACTCCGGGGCGCTGAGGCTGGGCACGTAGTGCTCTCGCCTTACTGCGCGGCCATTTTGCGTCAGTTCGAGGTAGAATGGAGCAGGTCCCGAAGTACGAGAACCTGTGACAAGCTGGTCCTGGTAGAGCATTTCGGCGGCTTGTTCGATGAGATCCGTTGAGGGGGATTCGCCGGTAACCGGGTCCTGGTACTGGGGCCAGAATGCGTCTTCAGCGCTTGTCAGGGCGGTGTTCGGCTCAGTAGGAATTGCGTGCAGAATCGTGTATTGAGCACTTCGGAGAGTGTAATCGCCTTTCCACCTCCGGGCACGCCGTTTTCCGTTGTTGGACAGAGTGAAGTCCGGGCCCCCTGCGAGAGCTTCATCGGCTTGGGCTAGCCACCCGCAGCTGTTCATTTCATCACGTGCCCCCAGCCGCTCTTCGGTGGGTAGGACGTCCTCGGGAATGATCGAGGCAGGTACGTCGTCCCGGTTCTGGCGGTGGACCCAAATCAGAGTGCGGTAAGCGTAGATCGAGACAGGCACAGTACGGCTCCTTAGTTTTCGGCGGTCATCTCGGCGTAGCGGGCAAAGAGGATTTCCTGACGTTCCTTCTCAGACTGGCAGGTTCGGTTGGCGCCGAAAGCACGGTCGACGACGGCGTCCAGCCTGTCGTGCGCCTTGATCAGGGCGGGGTCCATCGCCAGGGGGTTGTAGTGGTTGGCGAGCGAGCGGTCGGAGTGCCGCTCCCGAGCCTCGAGCACGCCCTGTCCGGCGGCGATGATCTTCTCGCGGAGGTCGTCGGGGACTTCGGGGAGCGGGAAGGTGTACCAAGAGAGTGTGGACCCGAACCGCAGGTCAGACTTGATGCGTCCGCCGACGGTCTTCTGCCACGTGATGAACATCGAGGAGGACATGAGGGCGAACTGGAACCCGGTGGGGTCCGGAATGGTGAAGTTAGCGTCACTGGCGATGACCTCTGGTTCGTAGAGCGCCACGGTGAAGTAGTGCCTCGTCTCCGAGACGTGTCTGGGCACGCATACATAGGGCGTTTCCTGTTTCGCACGTTGCCGGAAGAGATGGGGGTAGCGGGCGAACTCACGGGTGGAGGCGGCTTTGGAGGCCGCGCGGAAGTCTCGGACGGCTTCGACTCGCGTTTTCAGGATGGGAGACTTCGCTAAGTCCTTGGGGTCGAGGCCATCGAGCCAGAGGCACCAGCGGTCCTCGTTGTGGATCAGCTCCCGCGCGCCGACGTAGGGATGAAGGTACTTCGCCGCGATGGGGTCTGCGGCGACCTCGTCATAGTTTTCGGGTTCGATGATGAGATTGCCGTCGTCAGTAGGCTTGGAGCCGTAGGCAGTTTTCTCGATGTGTGGAGAGATCGGCTTGGAGGCCTTCTCCACCAAAACATCCGGCCCATCAACGAGGTAAGCGTTGATGTTGGTCGCCGTCTCCTCAGAAGGTTCTCCCCGCAGTTCCTCGTAGGTGAACAGGCGACGCTCTCGGGGGTGGCGTGTGAATCCGATGATGGTGCAGTGCACGGCGGCTGCCCCTGGCGCTTCCGAGGTCCAAGCAAAGGTGCGGTGGGCGAACTTGATCTGCCACCCAGCCGCGAAGATCGGCTTGAACAGACGTGCTGGCTGGTCTCCCTGGACAATGGAGTTAGTGGAGACGAAGCTCCAGGTCCCGTTGCGGGCACCGAAGTAGTCCGTTGCTTTCTTGTACCATCCGGTGACATAGTCCATGCGTGAGACGGTGTAATCCCGACCCCAGACATCCTTGAGGTCTTCGAGCTGGTCGGCCTCTCGGGTGTTGTCGCCAAGGAAGGGCGGGTTGCCGAGAATGTGGACGTTCTCGCTGGGTTCGACCTCGGTCCAGTCCATGCGCAGGGCGTTGCCAGTGTGGATGGTCTCAACCTTGTCCAGGGGTAGGAGTTCAGGGGCTGCGCCGAGGCGGGCCTGCATCTCCTGGTTGGCCTGGTGCTCCACCAAATGCAGGGCAGTGGCGGCAATACGTGCGGGCCAGTCCTCAATCTCAATCCCGTGGAAGTTCCGCACCCGCACACTGACCTGCTCGCCCATGAAGAACAGCCCCTCATCCAAGGCCGACACGGACTTCCGTCCGGCTTCCATCTCTTGGATGCGTTCGATGATGCGCAGCTCCAGGGCGCGCATCTCTCGGTAGGCGATGATCAGGAAGTTTCCGCATCCACAGGCGGGGTCGAAGAACTGCATCTTCCCGAGCCGTTCACGCAGGTTGCGCAGTCCCCGCACAGAGTCCTTCTTGGTCTCGAACTCAGCGGTGAGTTCATCAAGGAACATCGGCTTGATGACCCGCAGGATATTGCGCTCGGTGGTGTAGTGCGCACCCAGCGACCGGCGGGCGGCCTTGTCCTTCACCGCCTGGAACAGTGAGCCGAAGATTGCCGGACTGATCGCGCTCCAGTTGAAGTAACAGGCCTCAATGAGCCGACGGCGCATATCCGCGTCGAAGAAAGGAATGGAGACGTCTTCTTCAAAGAGTCCGCCATTGACGTAAGGGAAGCGGGCCAGCAAACCAGTGAGGTTCTTCGGCCGCCGCTCCGGTGGGGTCTTCAGCATCTGGAAGAGCTGGGCGAGCATCGGCCCCAGGTCATTGCCGGATTCCTCGGTGCGGTTCTCCAGGAACTCCAGGAAGAGGTCGCGCTCTCCCCACAGTGCGGTGTCATCGGCGTAGAGCATGAACAGGCAACGCACCATGAACACCGAAGAGGCGTGCTCGTCGTAACCGGACTCAGCCAAGCCTTCGTAGAGGGAGGCCATGAGCTGGGCGGCTTTGATGGAGGCGGCTTCGCGTTCCTCGAAGGAGAGGACGCGTTGGCCGTATCCGGCCAGGAACGCGAGTTTATCGGCGTGGTCGCGAAAGTCCTCGATGGTCCATTTGGCGGCCTCGGTCTCGGAGCCGTCCTTCAGGTTCAGCAGTCGGAAGGTCTTGAAGTCGCTGGTGAGCACCCAGTCCGGGAACTCGGCGTCGGGAAGGTCGTTGAGGTAGTCCAGGGCTTGGGTTTCGGCCTTGGCGAGGTCTTCGCCATCGGACTTCATCTCTATGGCGAGGATGCCGGGAACCAGGGCATCGATGTAGCCCTGTCTGCCGGTGGAGGTGCGCTTGGCCCGCCGCTCGTAGAGAGCCGCGCGGGAGTGGGTGAGCCCGTAGATGGTCAGCAGATCGCGGACGAACATCTGGGCTTCCTGCCGCTCGTCGCCTGCGGCCTCCTTCCAGTCCAACACGAACCTATCGGCCTGCCGGTAGATCTCTTCAAAGCTGCGCGCCTTCTCCATGCATTCAGCCTACATTCAGGCCCAGACACGGACACGCACTCACTGCGAAGCACTCACTACTGCGTATGCAGGACACCGAGAGAGAATGAGTGAGAAGACTGAATCAGAACTCCCCGTAAAGATGCTCCGTGAGGACTCCGCCTCCGCAGTGTTGGACGTTGGGACCCAAAACACCGCGCAACTGGAGGGTACGCGGTGAGGGCCCTCCACATAGGAAGGTAGGCGGCTCGGTGCGGTACTGGCTCCACGAGCTGGTGGACTGGGTTGAGGGACAGCAGTGACGACCACACTTTTCGCAACAACCCCCCGGGACATATCGGGACTTTGAGCGACCTTGTAAAGTGGTCCTTAAGCCGAAAAGCCCCGGGTCTTCGCCCGAAGTTTCTGATGCAGTGGAATCTATAAAATTCCGAAAATAATAAACATTAAGAGATCGCGAGCTGTGCCACGACTCTTCACTGTTTTCCATCAGGGTATATGACTTTTCAGTGAATACGTTTAAAGCGGCCGACTCACCTGCAATACATCCCAATATGAGCTAAAATAAAAAACAGACCTCTATTGCTCGGAGGTCTGTTGTGCGTATGGAGTTTTTTGTAACTTCGCGAGTACTCAGCGAAATTTTAGTCTTGTGGGACTCGTCCAGTGTTGATGGTAATAGAATCATTATAGCCATGATAGTCTACATGCTGCACTGTTACGATGGTCTCCTGTGGGTATCGGTTCTGTATCCACTCGAGTGCCTGTTCGTTCGCGCCCTCGACGGCATATATCTCTGAACCCTCGGTTGTAAATATCGGCTCACCGATACATGGCTCAGTTGCAGCCTCAGGGTCATCGCACTCCTCAAGATCCCCTCCTAGATAGTCGATGAATTCTACTGCTGCTTCCTTGTCGAATGCTGTAGCACGCCACTCTAGTTCATCCTCGTCATACTCAACAACCTCTTCTGTAGGTGCTTCTGTCTCTACGGTATCAGTATCTTCTGGCTCTGTCTCGTCAACTGTCTCTTGCACGACAGTAGGCTCCGGCCCTTTTGCTTCGGTATTGTCGCCACAAGCGCTCAAGGCAAACGGTGCGAGCGACCCGATGGCAATGATTTTACGCAAGCCAGTAAGGCGCTCTTGCGTCTCGTTCTCGATTGATGGTAGTGATTCTGATTGGGTTTTCATGGTGAGTGCTTCTCCTTGTTCGCGCTGTTCGCGACGTTTAGATAAAATTAAATTAGCAATAATATGTACGCATTATATTGTAAGGTATTAAGACTTTTTAAGTGAGCACATAAGTAATATATCCTGTAGAGTGCGACGATGAGTATTTTCTGCAAATATTCAAGCCTATGAGGTCCAGAAGTGGCTCGACGGTGCATTTAGTTACGGAAATATTGCCTTGTTCCTCAAGCATGATTGAGTTGCTTGATGCCATCCCGCAGTTCCTCTCTGTCGACGCGAGCCATAAGAAAGAGTGTCGGGTTCCAGATTAGTCTAAGTAGGCTCCGCTGGGGCGAGTTCCGGGCCCGAACGGAAAAATCAGAAACGATCACACAGCGGCAATAGGGGCCTTGGTGTGCCTGAGCCGTGTGCTTTCGCCGTGAGAGGCATCTATCCAAGACCTGAACCTTAGGCCAAGCGCACTGTGTACGTGCGGAGAACCCGCCGACTAGACGTTCCTCACGACACCGGAGCTGGTGGCGACGCACATGATGAGCCGTGTCATTGACGGCTGGGAGCTGCGGCAATTCCCGTGGACCCAGTGTGATGACTAGCTGAAATAAAGTGATTCAAATGCAACGTCATAATCATTATCGACTCTTCGCGCCATCCGAGTTATTCTAGATGTATATAAATTAATATATGGGGGATACAAGTGAATACAGTGACAGTCTGGCGGGAGCAGATGTCTGATGACCCGCTTAGACGCGCATACACAATCGTCCAGAAGGATAACGGGTTGCTGAGGACGCTATTGCTTGATGAGCATCGGCTACTCGCACGGGTCAGTGGTACTTCAACGCTCCGCGAGCCTCGAACGCCGGAGTACCTGCGCCGATGCCGACGCCTGATGGACGACGAAGCAGAGCTATGGGTGCTAGAATGGTTGAAGGAACGCGACGATTGGTATGAGCAGCCGTACGAGGAGCGGAAGAGCTTGCGCCTCATCTTCAAGGATGCTGCTAATACGCCGCTCAAGGACTAGGCGTGGGACCGATCAGGCTTTGACGCTAGTCCTTATCATGATTTCAATACGAGATAACTCCTGCTGGGATATTAGGCGTGCTCAGTCGCCACCTCAAACGCTCAGGTCGTTGACAGCTACTTCTTACTGAAAGAGTATATTTAATATCTTTCAGGAGTGTGCTTACAATGGTTTGCAAGATGACTTATAAAAAATATATACATTAAAAGATATAATATTTTCTAAACTACTGGGTGAGATGGAAATTCAGGCTGACGATATGCATGAGCGTTTCGGCTCGATCGGTCAATGCTATAAGACTATGGATCAGCGGTTCGAGTCTATGGACAAGCGCATGAACCTCTTGGAGATTCGCTTGCTGGGGGAGATTGAGGCTAATGAAGAGCGATCAGCGGAGCGGCTCAGCAAAGCTATGGATCAGGTGCACAACCGTTTGGACGAGATTCTTGACCGCGACTCTACAGGCGAGCTTGAAGGTGCAGCCTGGAAACACCAAGTCAGGCACCACGAAGAAACGCTGGAAGACTACAATGGTCGGACTCGTAAGCTTGAGACTGGTAGCGCCTAGCTCATGATTCACCTCTGATGTAGGTGGTTGGTTTCGGGTGAGCTGTGCGCACCCCGTATACATTGGCCAGGGGTGGGTTTAGTGCCTGGCGGCGCGTAGTCGAGGCCTTTACGGCGCAGCGTCACCAGCGGTGGAACCAGGGGGAGGGTTGAGATATCGCCCGTCCCGACTAAACTTCCATGCATGCGTCACGAGCGTGTTCGCGTGGTGTTGCCGTATTGAAGCAGTGGTGAATGACAACATTGGATGTACCCAGTATTGCGACTACTTGGAGGAATCATTGAACGGGGCCTTGCCGCCATCGAGTCCGGTTGCTAGCCGACTCGATCATCTCTCTGTGGCAGTCCGATGGGTGATCTATGTCGTTGGTGCACTTACAGCGGTCACTGGTGTTACGGTAACGCTGATTGTTCTCCTGGGAAGTAGCTTATCGGGGGCATGGCTTGCACTCGTTTTTGGAATGCTGTTTGTTCTCTTTGGATTCCTCACATGGCTGATGGCTCACCACTTCGATCGGCTGTTTCGCAATTTCACGACAGAGACTGAGTCCCTCAAGGCACAAGTGGAGAAGGCCGTATCTGAAAGGCAGGCGATTGACTTCACGCTTGCCGCAGTCCGAAGACTGAATGAAGAGATTGCCTCGCTTGGCAATCAGGACACGACGACAGAGATCTTGTCCTTTATCAAACAAGCTTGCGACGGGATACGGGATGCCTATGTGAATTTGCTTGGAATAGAAGTAAGGGTCTGCGTCAAACAGGTGGGGAGCGAGGGCGTCGAACCTCCCTTCGTTACAGATGCGTATCGCACAAATGAAGTCATTGATCGTTCATTTCCTCAGCCCCACCTCATTGACGAGAACACAGACTTCCGCCAACTTTACCGCGGAGAGAAGAAGGTGTGGTTTACGGGCAGTCGGTCAACCTACCCTGACTACAACACAACCAGCGTGAACCCAAAATACGAATCAGTGATTGTTTGGCCAGTTACCCCTCGCCCTAGAATGCCAACAAAGGGAAAAGGCTCGGCGCGAATACCTATTCGAGCTTTTCTTTGTCTTGATTCAGAAGAGGTCAATGCTTTTGATGAGAAGCGAGACGTGGCTGTCGGCTGGTTGGTGGCAGATGCGCTGTCCCGAGTATACGAATTAGGTCATTCGTGATATATTATTCCTTAATAGGAGAAAATTAATGAAAAAACTCACAGAACAGCATGAGACCCCGCAAAACCGAGAGAACAAGGAGATCTTTGCTAACCCAGCTTTAGAGAATAAAAGTGTTTTCGTGCGGCGAGTAGGCGAAGTTGCAATCTACAAGATGTACGATAAGGACGGGGCGAATCCTGTTGAGGTAGCGTTCCCAACCAAGCCTATGTTTTCGGACGTAGAACTCATTAAAGCCGGCTTTATGAAGAATCCCGCATAGGGCTCTAAAACACTTTTAGATATACGAGTCGTCCGTCCGGGAGACCTGACCGTAGTAAGCTGGATGCCTGTGCGACAAGAAGTTCACGAAGGCTAATATGCTTTCGAGGCGATGGAACCCAATTTTCCTAGTTTATACGGTCTACGAAAGAGCTCGTTGCATACCGCGACTTGCAGCTCCCCGTGTGGCGGGCTCTTTCTATTCCTCGGTCTTCTGCTTGAACTCGACCGTGATCTAATGCCTGCCCTGGAGCGGATTTGGCCCGCCATTCGGCAGGAGATCCTCGATGCTGGTGTCCAGAGCCTGGGCGATGGCCAGCACATTGAGAAGTGAGGGATTGGCGGCTGTGCCCGGTTTGGACTCGCCCTTCTCGAATTTCTGGAAGGTGTACTGCGCAAACCCTGCGGCAGAGGCAACGTCTTCTTGGCTGAGGCCGCTGCCGACTACGAAGAGAGTTACCCGCGCGCCGACTCTTGCGGACGGCAACGGGTGATTGATCCATGTTTGTGGCTCATCGGAGGCGCCTCTCGCTACTATGACAGTGTGTGTTCGGGTACGACGAGTGTCCTGCACCCAGGGAGGGACTCCACCATCTGGTTGGTCTACGGGTCGCTATGACGAGGGTGAGTCCTCGGTTCGGATCTGTTGAGGGAATACACCTCCATTGTCTTGGGCTGCGGCGGTGATGGCGAAACGCGACGACAAGTGGTTAGTCGCGTCGAGGTGAGGTCCTGTAACGATTGGCAAGCTCGAGTTCCGGGTTTCGACATGGGTTCGGAAATTGTTCGGATTTTCCGGATTGTGCAGAAACGAGCGTTTTGATGGGTGCCCCTGTCCTATAGTGAATCGGATATTCGGATCACGCGTGCTAAAGGAAGCTGTCACGAAGCACTTTCGACAGCGCTGCTTGCTCACATCTTGAAGGGGATCCTATGGCTCGGGCCACCCGTCTGCTTACCACTATGTCTGCCGCCGTTGCCTGTCTGACGTTGGGCCTTGTCCCCGCGACAGCGCAAGGGGCCTACGAAGAGGACGAGGACAGTTCTACCGAGGGCTCAGGAGCAGTCAGTGTCTCTGACAGTGAGATCAAGCAAGCATTAAACCTTGAGGGGTTGGACGACGTACGGGTCAATGCACACCCTGATGCGATCGTAACGAGCAGTACCCCGTTTGGGATCTTCCCTCATGCGGGGTCCGAGTATCTCATTTTGTCGACTGGCATTGCAGGCGAGGTAATTGGCGGTGAACCAGAAGATTTCCTCTCTACGGAACTGGATGGCGCGCCAACGGGGGCTGACGGAAACGACCTGACTGCCGTGACCTTGCTCCTGGACCCACCAGAAGCAGCTCAGTGCCTAGCGTTTGACTTTCAGTTTCTTTCCGAGGAATACCCTGACTACGTCGGTTCTAGTTTCAACGACATTTTCACAGCCGAGCTCATCAGCGCTGAACCGTTCGAGAGCGAGTTCTACATGGAGGACAATCAAGTGATTGCCCCTCACAACTTCGCTTACGACGACGAGGGTAACTATATATCCATCAACACTGTCCTGGGTCTTACCGAAACCTCCGGTGGCACTGGCATGAATGGGGCAACAGAGCCACTGGTGGCTGTCACCCCGATCGCGCAAGATGAGTCAGCGGAACAGGTTGCGGTCATTCTCAGCGTTCAGGACATCGGCGACTCCATCTATGACTCGGCCGCACTGGTCGACAATTTTCGGTGGATCTACAGCGGCGGCTGTCATCAGACCGTTGACCTGTTGACCGACTCGGACGGTGACTCGCTGCCTGATGAGTGGGAGCGAAACGGGATTGACTACTCCGGTGATGGCACTGCGGATCTTCCACTGCATGAAATGGGTGCTGATCCCAATCGTCCGGATATCTTCGTGGAAGTTGACTGGATGGAACGACCGGCAGGGGCCTGTCTGGCTGATGCCATTGACAATGTGGTGAGCGAGCGCCCAGAGCTCCAAGGTTGGGATCATGGAATACCCCAGGAGCTGTGGTGTCTAGAGCCTCGGATTTCTCGTACTCCGAACCCTGACGCACTCCAAGACGTTGTGGATGCCTTCGCCGTAGCGCCATATACGCGCCCTGATGGGACAGCGGGTGTGGGAATAAACCTTCATATAGATGCGGGACCATACTCGCCGTCACTTTCATCTCCCTTTGTATGGAGTGATCAAGGCGGATGGCGCACCGGGGGGAATGCGGTGCCTTGGAAGAGCGAGACTGCATGGCATGAGTTCTACGACATTATGGATGATCATTTCGACGACGTCCGGCGCGACTCGTTTCATTACTTCGTGTATGTAAACCAAATCGCAGGCGGAACCCACAGTGGGGAAGCGCGTGGTGCTCCAGGCGCTGACGTGATGATGAACGGTAGCTTCTTCCGAGGATCGACATCGACTTATACCGATGCACGCCGGGCCGAGGCCGGCACATTCATGCATGAGCTTGGACACAACCTGGGGTTAGGACATGGCGGTCCTGGAGAGGGTCACGGCGAGTATCATGAGGACGAAAATTATCGTAGTGTCATGAACAGGATTTACCAACTTCCTCGTCCGGCATATTCTCCGTTCCCGCTCGATTTCTCTCGGCACCACCCGTTCAACGACTGGGAGAACCTGATTTACAACGGTGGTGGAATTGGCGGATTCGGTGCCCCACGCTCGGAAAATGCTCCAGAACCTCCAGCTGAACCAGTTACCAGTTTCGACGGCGTGGGAGACATCGAAGCTGAGGGGCCAGCTTTCTTCGCGGCACATACTGAGGAGCAACAGGTCCTAGTCGATGTGCAGAGCCGGAGTGAACATGCTGAAGAGTTCGTTTTGAACGTGGCAAGCTCAGAAGGTGACACTTTAGGCGAGATTCCCGTGTCGCTTGATGGCTTCGGAGCCACCCAAGTGGCCGTGAACTTCGACGCTTCCGGTCTCGCTCCAGGTGATCACGTCCTGAACATAACCCTATGGTCTTCTTCGCATGAGGATGTCGTTTCCGCCCTGGAATTTGACGTCTATGCAATTGACCTATCGGACGAAATCATGGTTGAGACTCTGGATGAACTAGTGGGTCAGGCTGTGGAAAACGGTCTAAATCCGGAGCTTGTTGGAATTGCTGAGGCCATGGTTGAAACAGAGCATGTCCCCACTCCGACAGCATCTCCCAGCCCATCGCCTACGACGAGTCCAACTCCTGAACCCTCACCTACACAGAGTGGCACCGTGGAGCCCACACCAACAGAGTCGCCTTCTGCCTCACCTATTCCTTCTCCTTCGGATAGCGACACGGGCAGTCCTGCTCCTATCGAAACCTCGGAGCCCTCACCAAGTGAGGCCCCTACGCCAGCTGAAGAGCCCACTGTCACAGAGGACCCCACACACTTTGAGCCTAGCGAGGAGGACTTGGTTGAGGAATTAGAGGGTGAGATCCTCTTGGATGTTGGTTCCTTGACGCCGGGAGAAGACTTCACCGTGCACTTCGTAGACTCGTCACTTAGTTCCGAAGTGGGTCTGTGGCTCTTCGCTGAACCGCAGCACCTGGGTGACTATCAAGTTGTAGACGGTTCAATCACGGCAACACTTGGGGCTGATGTCGAAATTGGCGAGCATCAACTTGCCGCCTATGACGTAGATTCCGGAAGTTTGCTTGGCTGGACGTATGTCAGCATAAAGACCCCACCAGTCCCGGAGCCTAGCGAAACCACAGCATCAACCCCGGAGGAAACTCCGACACCCTCCGATGCGAGTACTTCAAGCCCGGCTCCAAGTGCAACTGAATCAGTTTCCACGTCGAGCTCAGTAGAAGAAGCAACTACGACAGTTCCGCCACGCGTCAGCGAAACAGCCGAAGCCGCACCTACAGCGGAGGTTAGCCATCCCTCTCTGCGCTTGCCGACCGAAACTGTTCCTAGCGAGGATACACCGTCCACAGCCTCACCCAGAGCAGAGGACGAAAATGACAGTGATGATGCAGATGGCGGACTGCCGGTCACGGGCACTGCTATGGCCGTATCGCTTTTGGTTGCTCTGGCGCTTATAGGTGCTGGAACAGCAATGCTGGTTGGTAAACGGCGACGGTCCGCGTAATCCGCATCAGAAAGCCCATGCGCGCCCAAGATGAGCCGGCTCACTTCGTTGGGAGACCATCAGGAGACCCAAGTCCATCAGGGTCGCAGTAAGTGCCCATCTCCGCGTGCGCGGCATTTGTGTTCTGCGCCATCCCAGTACGGGCTATCGTTAGGAGGAGCACCCTTTAGGTACCCGCCTTCCTCAGCTGATACGTAATTACACGAGTTGAGTATGTACTCGCTTGGCCAGTTCACTACCCGTGCTACAGGATTCAAGCGCTGGGTGATGCTGAACCCGATCACTATTTCTGCTGCAATGAGAGAGAGAAGTACAGCGGGTGCGCCGAAAGCCAAGAAAGCAAGCTGTGCAAAAACCACTCTTCGAGTCATTCTGAGTGGTCGCTTAAGGCGACTGTACTTGGGCCGCGATTGCTGTGATTCGTCTTTCAACACTATGTTTATGATTATCTTACAACTCACAAATAAGTCAATACTGTTTTGATTTAACCCCGGTCGTGATCGAGTCGTTTTAACAACATCAGCGAAGAGACGATTGAAAATCCTGCAACATCTGCGTATAACCATTTACACGGGTCGGTGATTTGCGTGTTGCCCCAAGGTCTCGCAGCAGTTGCATCCCGACACGTGGCCTCGTTGGTTCACTGCGGCGTTAGGTTCAGAGGACTCATTCGGAGTCCTCCGTCGCACACAACCAAGGAGGTCTCGCCATGAGCGAGCAAGTATCCATCCACACCAGCGGCGAGGTTGTTCGCCCGTTCACCATCCGACAGTCCGATGAGGTGCGCGCCCAGCTGGAGGTGCTGGCCGAGATCAACGGCCGCAGCGCTACAGAAGAGTCGCGTATCGCGTTGGCTGATTGGGTCACCAGAGCAAAGGATGACCCGGAGCTGAAGAAGCGAGCTGCGGGAGTGCAGAACCGGCTTAACAGCTCTGCTGAAGTGGAGCGTAAGCGAATCGAGCGAGAAGCCGAGGAGAAGCGCAAAGCTATTGCAGCTGTCCTCGGTGATATAGGCGTGACGCCCACTCCCGCAAAGCCTGGAACTGCACGTGGCGGAAAACCGGCTGCTGCGGACGGGAACAAAGCGTCAGGGACGTCTGTGAGTGGGGGAGCATCCGCGACAGCTTCGACCCGTGCCGCCACCTCCAAGAAGTCGCCGGCCAGGTCCACACGCTGACGGCCAGCGACACCCCCCTGGGAGCCTGCCCCGGTGTTGAGAACCTGATGGTTCTCCGCCGGGGTACAGGCTCCCGTTTTTCATTCCGGCCAATGCTCTACGCTGCGCGGATACGTGTTTTCCCGACGTGAGTCCACGGAGTGGCTACTGGGGTGGTTCCCGCAGTTCAGTCAACGGATGGAATCCGGCCTCTCGGCGTGTGCGTAAGCGCTTGGTTGCGAATCTCACCAGGTTGTCTTTAAGTTCGCCATTGGCCAGCAGCCGTTCGACGTCTGGTGCTCCGCTGCCTGTGATCTGGTGGGATATCAGCGTTTCTGCTAGCACTGACGGGAAGCTGTTGAGGTTCTTGAGCGCGTGGAAACTCTCGGTGGGTGAGAGGTAGTTCAATAGGGTTTTTGCGGGGGGTGAAAGGTACTTCGACGCTGACTTTTGCTGTTGTGGGGTGAATGCGTCGGACGCGAGGAACGATGCAGCGACGACCAGGTGTTGCAGCACTTCTGTACGCGGAGTTTCTTTGTTGGTCAGAAGACTTGCCAGGTAAACTCTCACATCGATATATCGATTGGTATCGAATTGATGTGCCGTGCTTCCTGCTTTTCTTGGGGTTTTTACCAGGCTGAAGAAGACGTCCCAGTCGGTTGGGTCTGCCCGCATTGCTAAGATTCCCCGGTAGGAAATGCGCGCGCTATCGATGAGTTCGTTGACTACATGGCTGTTCTGCGTGACTGTGGGCTCAGTGGCGTCCGGGAGAAGTTGTGGAACTTCTTTAACGAGTTGGGCCAGGGCAGAAGTCATAGCCGCAGTGTCTCCCGTGACAGCTTCAGGGAGTATGCGCACTAGCGCAGATTTGGCCTTTGGGCTTCGGACCACGCTCAGAGCGTCGGTAACTTGTTTATTCGTGCAGGTGACGATGCCTGAGGACAGCAGTGTCTGCCAGAGATCGATGGCGGTCTCTGAGCTGGACGTGTTGTAGATGCGACGACTGATTAGGTCCAAAATAGTATCCAGATGCCGACAGATGGCCACCCTTCCCGAATAGCTATTGGACAGAGTCTTTAGGGAACCGAGGGCTTGTGCCTGGATCATCAGGCTCACGGTGGCTTCTGCTACCTCTTCGTCCAACTCATGATGTAAAGCTGCGGCTTTGAGTAGTGCTCGCCTCTTGGAGGGGTCTAGGCTTTCGGGTTTCTGCACCAGGGAGCGTAGTGCCCTTTTGGCGTCAGTGTTACCGCCCCGCGCCGCCGATGGCAGTAGAGACATAAGGTAGTGCGGGTGAGTCCACCAGCTTGGCTCATAGCCGGGGATCTGGGTATGGATACGAGAATTGAGATGGGCGGGAATATCAGGATGGGACAAGGTAGTGCGAGCGGTCATAGCCCAGGATTGCGCGCCGGTTACCTCTGTGTTCTGGCTTGTTGGTAGTCCGTTTCGGAGCTTTTCTTCCAAGAACTGATGAACTACGAGGGCGGCCTGTGCATCGAAGCATAGGATGGGCCTGAGGAATGGCCCATCAATGTAGAGCGGACCATTGATCGGTTCTGCGTTGAATAATGGGGTGAGAAGACGCCTGAGGTAGGCGGTGTCGGTCTGTTGACTACAGTAGATGACGATGCTGAAAAGACGCACGCCCAACGGGAAGTTCGGGTATCTGGGTCCTACGAGGTTGAGGGTTTTCTGGGCGTATTCATACCATGAATTAACTGGGTCTTCGGCGAAGGCGTGGGCAATGTGTGCATGGAAGAATCTTGCGGCTGAGAGTCGTAGCTCAGTGTGACTGCTTCTGGAGAATCGGTGTTCAATCTCGGTGCCCGTGCGCTCAAGGGCTGTTGAGAATTCTGCGTCTTGGATCAGTGATGGGAGAGTCGTCATCAGCTCGTAGAGTTTCGCGCAATCGGATATTTGCGGAAGTATCTTCATAAGCGTCATGATCTGACGTTTGACGTAGGCTGGGTCCTCATCGGTGAGTGCAAGAATGAGGTCGATGAGATAGCGGGGTTTATGCAGCGATCGCCTCTGATAGGTCATCGTATATCCAACAATTTCCTCGTCTCGGCATAGTTCTACTATCTGGGCTGGGAAGCGGAGAGAAAAACGGTGAATACACTCGATTATTTTCCTATGGTTGGTCTCGCGGTGATATCGCCATGTCTTACGCAGTAGGTCTGTGACATACCAGGGGTCCCTGTGTTGGACTTGCGGCAGGTGATTGACCAGGCGATTTACCGAGTCTTCGTCGAGTCCGGTGATGAACCGGTCACTGTCAATGTCTGCACCTGGCAGGTGGACCCATCCGATGACTGCGACCGTGCGCAGACCGTGATTGTCTGAAGCCAGCAGCGCTGCGATCGCCTGCCCGACCACTGGCTGGAGGTGGCGCTCTTTCGCCGAGAGGATGAGCAACTGCTCCAGCACCGCACCTGTGAATAAGTCGTGGGGACGCTCGTCGATCATGATTTTGGTCAGCCGTCGGATCTCTTTGGCTCCGCCGCGACTTCTCAGTCCCTGTGCGGCTGCGAACTCGAAGAGCGTCTGATGCGGAAAACGGTAGCGGGAATCGGTCAGGACCACCACTCCTCGAGAGCTGAGAGTACTGAGCTGCCCGGGGGTGCCGTGTGGCAGCTTCTGAGGATCCTTGATCTCTTCGATGAGGTTCTCTGCTACGTCCCGGTCGAGTTCAGGGATGGCTTCGATCAGCATCGCTAATCCAAGATAGCCCGCGATAGGTCTCAGGTCTTGGGCATGTGAGGGAAGGCTGTTGTTGCGCATGTCGTCTCTGACCCGGTGGTTCCAGTAGCGCTGGTACAAGCCGGTCACGTCTAAGTCCAGGCCCGGAAGGTCTCCGTTGCTCAGCTCGAATAAGATGCCGGAGAGAAGTGGTGACCTCAAGATGTCAAGCATCGGCAACCCTCGGGTATGCGCCTGCCGGATCAGTTCTATTCCAAGACTGGGTTCAAGCTGAGGGAGGTTACGCCTCATCAGCGCAAGAACGGCTTTCTCCATCTCACCGTCGGAATAATGAGTCAGGGTGATGTGGGTCGAGAAGAGTTCTCTCAGCCGCGATTTTTCCCTTGGCCGCACGGTGGCAATGATCTGAGCGCCAATGCCGATGACCTTTCTGATCAAGTCTTGTGTCTGCATGATCAGGTTCTGGGTGTGTAGCAGAACATCTGCTGTGTCGAATAGCAGGATAGGTGTTCTGGGTCCATTGCTTAGCGCGCTCAGAGCCTCGACGATGTCTTCAGGGCTCAGAAGCGGCGGCTGATCGCCCGCCGCTAGAAGCCATGTGGCGGACACGACCAAAGCGGGGTGGCCTCCGCTTTCCAGTATTGAGCTGATATGCCATAGCAGGCTTGACTTCCCGTGCCCGGCTTCGCCATCAATGAGCACATGATGAACGTCCCCGGAGCGTATCTTTGCCAGCAGGTCGGCTTCGATGTCCCTGACAATGTAGGCATCAGCCGGGTTGTCCTCACGCAGGTTCCGGTCGTGGCCGCCGAGAACATTCTGCTCGAGGACACCGACGTATGATCGGGAGTAAGCCAGAAGTCTTTGAACGTCGCTCGCCGCAGGCCCTGAGTTTGGGACAACCGCGGGGGCCTCCAAGCTGTTTTCAGAAGACTCATGCAAGCCTTCTGCTAAGATCTGGGACGGTTTACGTTCTGTGCCGAAGTCTTCGCTGAAACCCCGACCGACTGTCGTGTCGGAGCTTTCTGAGGCTCCATCAGGGTCAGTTTCCTGATGTTCTAAGAACCTGAAAATATCCTCAACTAGCTGCGTTGCAAAATCAGGTCTATTGAGTAGTCCATTTTTCTGGGCGGTGCCGAAGGTAGTGACGGTGTTTGTTTTGGCGTGCTTGCAGTAGTTCACCCACGCCCATGCTTGCCGGGCTCGCAGCTTCCACGCGACTCGTCCTTCGGGGAAGACGATGACCCGGTCTTTGCCGGTCGGCTCGACGCTGCTATCGGGATCTCGCGGACTTTTTTTGACGAGTAAGTAGGCGCGCGCTGCCTCTCTGCGCCCCTGGCGCACGTCGCGTTCGTCCTCCCCGAGTCCCAATTGCTTATCCAGTTGGCGGTTGTAGATCCAGGACCGGTTGAGAATGTACTTCCAAGATTCAGCGTCAAATTCAGTTTCACCGAAAGTATCAGTGATGGCGATCTTCAGTCGTTCGAAGATGTCCTCGGAGTGCTCACTTTCTTGGATGAAGCGCCGGAGAACACGAACCCACTCTTGCTTGTCGGCAGAAAGCTCTGAGGCGTCTCTGATCATGCCTTACAGGCTACCTAACGGACAGAGGATTCCGGAGAAATATGTTAGCCCCCTCAGAAATAAAAAATGTCATTTACTTATCATAGAGTTTCTGTTATAAATAACGATAAGTCCCCCGTGGAGGGTGGCGTCCTTGAGCTGATGGCTCCGGGACGCCGCCCTCTTCACATTCTGTGTTGAGTTGCGGTTCTACCCACACCTCCTCGCAGAAAGGACAGCACATGATTGACTATCAGCGCCGTGGGCCGTGGACCGGTCACCGCAAGAAGATCGAGCAACTTCTCGAGGGTCTGGCAATCAAGGATGCAGAATTCTTGGTGGGCCTTATCCTCGCAAGCAACCACTTCCTTGGCATAAGTATGAACAGAAGTACTAGCGAGTGGCCCTCGGCCCTCTGGGAGACTTTGAGATATGAGATATATCCAAGGGATCCGCAGTGGGTAATTGATCTTTTGGTTCTTTTGGCCGCGGATGAGAACCCTTACATCCGCACAGAGGTCTACAGCTACATTCTCGACTTCGAGCTGTTGGGGCGTGGACATGCCGAACTTGAGCACATTTTCTGGGAGGTGGCACCCGGGGACTCCGAAGCGGCCCTTCCAGAGTTACGTAGTCAGCTCCATAGCTATTTGACCGGTGGTCATTTCGACGGATACTCACCACAGGAGTTGGCAGAGAAGGTGGCGAATTACGTAGTTCAGTACTAACAGGACAGCCCCGCAAGGCTGAAGTGAAGATGCTCCCGCAATGACAGAAGTCCGCGGTCGTAGCTCGCACTTCATCTGCGGGGCATTTTCATGCCACAAAGATCGCCAGAAGAGTTGATGCTCGCTTTGCCGCGCTCACCTGGAAAGTTCCATTCTCCATTCCAGGATTCCAATCCGTATTCCATCTTAGCTTCCCAAACCTGCTGGTCAGAGCGATTCATCACGCTTTACTGTCGAATGCATCGGAGTATTTTTCACCTCAGTAGGGGTGGCACTCCGAGCAGCAGATTGAGAACTGAAGAGAGGAAGCAGAGATGGAGCGCAGGCATGAATCCCTGGAACAGGAGTTGATGGCCGTTGACATGGGTCTGGATCAGCTCAGTAACGACCAGCTCGCCTATGGACTCAACAAGTCCATTAGCGAGGCCATCGTCGCTTCAGTCGCTGGACGCAAGCTGTTTCTTGAGATTCAGCAACGTTCCGGTATCGAGACGGATCTAGACGAATTGCTCAAGCCGGTCACAGGCGTGATGCGACTTATGCAGGAGTTCAGTCGCCACATCACAGAGATCCAAACCATCGCGGATCTCGAGCGCCGGTTCCACGAGTGAGTACCTCAACGACTGTTGGGGGCGGAGCCTTCGGGCTCCGCCCCCAACAGTCCACTCACTTCTTCAGTTTTCTGACTAGTCGTGTGGCCCTCGGTGTTGGCGCACCGAGGGCCGATGCCACGGCTTCGTCTCCCAAACTCATCCCGTATCGAGTCGTAGAAAGAGGTTCACCATGACATCCCACCAACGTAACAGTGGGTCTAGACGGATCCGCTCTAGCGCATTCGAAGGGTCGCTGGCTCAACGCCGGCATGATCGGGACACCAGGACACGTAGATCAATCCCGGCCTGAGGCCCCTGGCGCCGATATGAGAACTGACTATTCACACCAGGTTCAGACCGCCGTCGAGCAGAAGGACATCCTCGTTGCCGTGGGCATCTTCAAGCAGGCCGTGTATGAGGGCCAGTGGCCCCAAGTCATAGAGGACATGAAGACCTGTATCGCCGAGGGCTATTTGAGAGACCCCTCGGTGATGCACCCCAAGACATTTGGACCCACTTCGATGAGGTCTGGATGGCTGCCGGTGAGCCACCGACGGCGCTGACGGCCTATCTGGTCGCATACACCCGAAACCACAACATATGGCAGGAGGTTTGACGACCACCTAAGAACAAACAGAAGAACTCACTACGACGCTTCTGAACGTGCTGAGAGCGACCATCACCAGCATCGGATTCGACACCTCTGCGATGCGCACTTTCTTGAGAAAGAAAGAGCAGTCGCGCATTGACGCCACCAAGCTCCTCAGCCGGATCGATGTCGTTGAGGAACTGTTGGAGCGGCAGAGGCAGCTCATCACTGAACACCACTTCACCACCATTGAGAACCAGGAGAAGTCATGACCATCCCCATCAGCCCCATCGCCGGGGTCCCACCGAAGAACAACACACCGGCCACAACGAATGACCGGCTCCATCGTTCCAGGCAGCTCAGCAGCCGGGTCGGCCAGTACCTACTGGATGTTGAGGCTGCGGCACAGAATGCGCTGCACTACGTCCGCGATGAACTGGACCGCCATGAGGATGTCCATCTCAACACTGGCGACTTCTTGGGCATCCTTGATCACACTCGAGAGGTTTTCGATCGCATCGAAAAGACCGCCATTCACCACTGATTACTATCCGTCGGTGCCGCCCCGCTCAGGGGCGGCACCGGACCTTCCAATCCGTCATCACTATCAAACACAGGAGAAGAATCATGACCACGAGCTTGCATACGAGCCGTTCAACCCCCGACCGCCCGAGTAACGCCACTGAGCTGCACGAGCTGCTCGGAAACGCTGTCTACGCCATCGAGCAGGTCGTCTGTGAAGCGTATCTGTTCAAGCCCGACCGGACCGGCGAGCACGTTATGGATATCGAGACCATGCGGCTGACCAGGACGCACATGCTCAATAAGGCAGAACAAGCCGTTGAGCTTCTGGAGAAGGCCGAGCAGATGGAGCTCGAGGCCTACAAGAACCTGTAATCCACAGTGGTGCCTCGCCGGGAGTTGCCGCTCCCGGCGAGGCCATCGCCATTACGCAAGTCCCTTACATCCAACGCGAATCAGAAGAAGGACATCATGACGACGCATACCAATCTACGCCGCCCGGTCTACCTGGCGGCGACCATCACCGCAGGAATCACGTTCCTCAGCGCCTGCGGGGACTCAGCGGTCTCTCCGGAGCAGTTCCATGAACTCCGGGAGGTCGCCCAGGCCTGTCCTGCCGACGAGAACCCCGTCTACACTCAGCTCCGCATCGATGAATCTGGCAGCGCCCGATCCGCCAATCTGGCCGGCACGCCTCGCACGGTCGTCGAAGAGTACCTGACTTACACCGCCGCTTGCGGTGGCCGGTTCTCGCTGGTGGCGTTCTCAGCCGGGGCTGCAGACACGGCTCCCATCTTGGAGGAGACCATCACCAGGGTGGGAGCGACCCGTAACTCGCACCTGCGTAACGCGGTGCCAGAGCTGGTGGAGACCTCCATGGAGGCCATCGACGCGGCGTATCCGCAGGTGGCAGAGGAGCTGGATGTCTCCACCGACGTGGTGGCCCAGTTCCGCGGTGGCCAGGAGTTCCTCGCCCAGGCCCGCGCCGCCAGCCCGGAGGCGGAGGCCAACATCGTGCTGGTCACCGACGGGCTCAACACCCAGGGATCCGGCAGAGTGCCTGCTGAGGCCACCGTCGAAGAGGCTCTCGAGTTGGCGGACAACATCGACGTCCCTGATCTCTCGGGTGCCAATCTGCGGATCGTCGGCATCGGCCAGGTGGCCAGCGGTGAGAACCCGTCCACCGCGCACATTGAGGCTTTGACGGCCTTCTACCAGCTCATGGGCGAGCGAACCGGCGCTGACGAAGTACTGGTCGTTACCGAGCATCAGGGACTGCGGTGATCTCCATGAACGGCCTCATGCCCAACAGGAAGCCCCGGCCGCACCATCTCGTCAGTGATCCCGGCTCGTTGTCCTCGCCTCGAGGCCGCGATGACCTTGCTGCCCAGCTTCGCGAAGATGCCGACAACACCGGCATCCCGCTGTCCGAGAGTGCTGAAATGGTGCCCCGGCCCGACACAGTGGCTACGACCTACCGGGAGGAAGAGTGGGATCGGCGCGCTGCCGAGCAGACGGAGTCCTTCTCCGCCGAAGCCGCCGAAGCCGCCCGGGACTCCGAGGTCGACGCCGCCGGCCTGCTGCTCCCCGCCGACACTGACCGCCACGTTGCCGCTGGCCAGCAGCAGGTCGCAGACCAGGCACGTGAGGCACACATGGACACGCAGAAGGCCCTGCAGCCTTTCCGCACCCGTTCACCCAAGGGCAAGTACTTCTACGGCGCGCGGATGGCGGCGCTGGCCTGCGGGGAGGTGGCTGCTGTCTCTGGTGCCGCCCTCATGCTCGGCGAGACGCCCCTGAACTCCTACGCCATCGGTGGGGTGGCCGGAGTTAGCGCGGTCATCCTGGGAATGGTCGGAAAGTCACTCGCTGTGCAGTGGCGGCGTCAGCGCCGGGCAGCCATCTACGCCGAGGGCGAGCTGCCAGAGTCGCTGCACAATTACCGAGAACTGTTCACCGCACCGACTACGGGGCAGAAGACGCTCACCGGCGTGGTGGGCTTAGCCGGGTTCGGGTTCGTCTGCCTGGCCGTGGCCGTCTACGGACTGAGAAGTGTGGTTGACGGAGGGACTGCTGGATTACTGTTCGCCGCTCTGGCGCTGATGCTGGCGGCGGCCTCGGTCATCTCGGGCTGGATGTTCGGGGATGACGTCGCCGATACCCTGGCCATCTACGAGGCCGATTACTCGCGGGAGACCAAGCGCCTGCGCCGCTACGCCGCCTCGCGAGCAGTATCTTCCGAGACGACGAATCACGCGCGTGCTGCCTCTATCCGGGAGGAGCATGCCCACCAGGGTGAGGCCGCCCGGCTGGTGGTAGAGGGGGCGAAGTACCGGCTGCTTGCCCGCAATCCCGCCACCGCCGGGCACGGTCCGGGCCGGGAGCCATTGGGCCGACAGCGGGCCACACACCCGACCGGTGCGGCCAGGCCCACTGGCAAGGTTTCCGGGAGTGCGGAGCGTCGGGGAGGCGTCCGGAAATGACACGGCTTGCCCAATCCCGCCTACAGCCCTCTCGGGTGTTCGGCCCGGCTCCCATCCTTGCCACGGTGACTTCGTCTCCAGTGGAGGCGGAGCTTGACTACGACCTCGGGCACCCCGGAGGTGAACCGGATATTCCGCACCTGATCCAGATGGTATTCGACAACTCTGCCAGCATCTGCGCCGCCCAAGGTGGAGGCGACCCGATTGGGCAGAGGTTCGATGAGGCGGCCGCTGCCATCCGGAATCTACAAACCCGGACACGCGGGCGCAGCCGAAGCCGAACGCGGATTCAGGTGCGTCACTTCGATGTACCCAGCCGGTACGTCACCAGTCCCGGGTTCATGAAGGACAGGGGCCACATGGCCCAGGTCTACGGCAACCTGCGGGTACCACCAGATGTGCGAGGCTCATCCAGCCTCGGACCGGTACTGGGCTCACTGGAACAAGATGCCCAGCGGGGCACGGAATCGGGATACTGGCCACAGCTGATCGTCTTCTCCGACTTCCTGCTGACCGACCCAGACCTCGACGGCCTCTACCAGCGGCTGGGTGAGTTCCCCGGCGAAGTACACGCCGTCTGCCTCGGCCAACCGCCCTCACGGCAAGTGCAGGAGGCCGTGGATGCTACCTACTACATTGCCACCGATGCCAAGCCCGGCGCAGTGGCCCGCAGCCTGAGCGCTGCACTGACGGCGAATCGACCCAACGCCGAGCCGGTGGATGTCTCTGACGTGGTCCTGACCGAACGTTGACAATTCCACATCATAGCTGGACAGGTCATCTGGCCACTGTTCCGGTGGTGTCTTTTCGCTGACAGAAAAGGCGAACGGACACTTGAAAAATAGAATATTGCCGCTATTAATCAGGAGGCGGCCGACCAGCCCGAGCCTTCGCCTCGCGGTCCTGGCATCTGCGGCAACCTCTGAATATCACCACTAAGCGCCGATTCTCCCTTGGGCCTCTATGCCCGGGGATAGGCGCAGCATGAAAAGGAGTCCCCATGTCAGCACACCTCTCACGGGCCGCTATCGATGCAGCCCACAAGAACTTGGATGTCTCTAAGTTCCCCAAGAAGAAGTACAAGACCATCGTCTTAGATCCGCCGTGGTCCACTCAGCAGCGTGGAGGCGGTGGTATAGGGGCCGGCGCTCACTACGACCTTCTTTCGCCCGAGAAAATCGCGGAGCTGCCTATCCCGGATCTACTGGATGAGGATGGCTACGTCTTCATCTGGTGTTACCGCGCTACCCGCCGCATGGCAGAGGACATCGCCATGCAGGCATGGGGTCTGAAGCATGATCGAGGGGGAGTCGTCTGGGACAAGAGCCCACGCATGAGTACCGGACCTCATCTGCGTAACAGCCATGAGGATTTGCTGTACTTCGCACGCGGCAAAGCACCTACGCTCTTTCATTCTCAGCGCACCGTAGAGAGATGGCCGGTACAGAATCACAGCCGCAAACCAGAAGAAAGTTTAATAGCGATTCAACGCTTAGCGAAGGGCCCATTCTTGGAAATGTTTGCCCGACGTCGCTTTCCTGGATTCGACAGCTGGGGATGGGAAGCTCCCGGCGGCTCGGATGTTTATGTGCCCGGATTTCCTGTACCTGAATATTCCGACCGTGCCTACAACCCGAGTTCCGGTGACCCACAGTGGCCAGATGGAGTCATTCGCAGTGGCTATGAATACCAGCCCAGCTACGTCATCAAGCCAGAGGGGCACGGCTACGTCCACGGTCAGATGCTCACTCGGGGCGGGGAACTCAGGAGAGTCGGAGACACCTCCTCATGACCTGGCTAGAACCCGACACCAAGAACACCAAGAAAGAGGACGGATCCATGGCCAAGAAATTCTTCACCGCCTGCCTGCTCATCCTTCTGGGCCTGGTGGCTCTGGCCTGGGCGGTGGAAATCGCCATCGCCTTGGCCCCGTGGATCATCGGCGCAGCAGTCATCTGTGGCGGAATCTATTGGCTGATCCGGGCACACAATGCACGCCGTGGGAGGTGGTAGTCATGGGTGTATTTTTTACCTCTGTTACGACGGCATATAAACGAATCTTGCTATTGACAAAAATGAAAAACTATGAAAAATTTCATATAGCGTTCCACTGCGAACGTCTCACACCACAGATAGCGCTTGAGCCGTCTTCTGTGGCCTGGAGGACCGTCCTATGAGTCCCCAGCGAAAACACACAGTTCAACGAACACGCTCTCGTGGGCGACCGGCTGATCAGTCACCCATCTATGTGACCAGCCAGCGCCCGAAACGCTCGGATTCGGAGCTTCTAGCCAGTGCGCTGCTGGCTCACTACCGCAACATCTCGGGCACCGCGTCAGATCCCCGGGACTACCTGCTCGGTAACGGTACCGTCAGTGACCGAGCAGATAACGACGGTGAGGCGTCGTCATGACTGCCTCACCGAAGGACCCGGCCCGGCTGACTCCGACGATGAGGGATGCCAGCGCTCTGGTGCTGTCCCGGATGATCTTCCCGCGCACGATCCCCAGCGACAAACTGGTGCAGGTGCTGCGGCAGTTTGCCGCCGAGAGTCAACCTGGTCGCATTCTGCTGGAGGCTTCCCGTACTGGTGAGACAGCACCCGAGCACTTGCTCGGCACCACCCCACAGAACACCGCCAAAGTGCGCCGCCTGCTGGCAGACCTGCTGCCTGGAGTGGTGATCCACTCCGCAGCAGATGTTGTCCGGCAGAAGCCGACCAGTGCTGCCCGGATGGTGCTCAAGCCCGCCAGCTTGCCCCTGAACGCTGACCGAGCTGAGGCAACCACCTTCGCCCTCTACGAGGCGCTACAAACCCGGCTAGAACCTGGTGAGCGGCTCACATTCCAAGTGGTCCTTGGGCGCGGTCTGCACCCTGCCAGCACGCCGGGCAAGCTCCCGGATCCGCGACCACAGAGCCTCCTGGGAGTACTCGGCCACGGGGTCGGGCAGGCTCCCCATGAGGTGCGCAAGCGCATCGCAGACCGCCGAGCCGACTACGGCCTCGAGGCCAATATTCGGGTGGGAGTCACCGCAGCGACACCAGAACGTCGAGAGCGCCTGGCCACCAGCGTGATCTCCGCCCTGGCAGTGATGGAAGCTCCAGGTGTGGATGTCTCGCTGCGAGTGGAGAACCCGAAGTGGTTTCACCACGCCCAGATCAGGCGTCCCTGGCGACTGTCGGTCTCGGAGCTGGCTGGGCTGAGTGGTCTACCTGTCGCAGATCCCCGCAGCGACACCGCGCTGCCGGGTATGCCACCGGCGCATCCGAAGATGACGCGGCTGGACTTCAGAGTCAACGGCAAGGAGCGCGTGTTCGCCAGCTCGCTATTCTCCGGTGATCAGCGCCCCGTCGGCCTAGCTGCCGACGACGGTGGTGCCATGAGGCATATGGCCTTGATTGCGCCCACCGGTGCTGGGAAATCCTCCACCATGGAACGCCTGGCCATTGAAGACATCCGAGCGGGTCGAGCAGTGGTCTACGCGGACCCCAAGGGTGACGGAGCTAGCGCCAGAATCCGTGCCTGCATCCCCAGGAGCCGGTGGAAGGACGTCTACGAAATAGACCCCTCAGACCCCGAGCCGTTGGGGTTCAATCCACTGGATGCCACCGGGAGAGACCCCGACGTCGTCGCCGACAACGTGCTCGCCGTGTTTGCCCGAATCTTCTCAGACGGCTGGGGACCCCGGACCGCAGACCTGCTCCTCTGTTCAGCCAGAACCTTGAGCAGGACTGGTACCCCGGAGCACCCGCACACGATTCCAGATATCCAGCGCCTGTGGCTTGACCACACGTGGCGCAGGCGTCTCATTCGCCAGCCTGTCATCCAGGAGGATCCGGCGCTGGTCTCCTTCTGGGCCTGGTACGAGAGTCTGAGCCCGGGTCAGGCAGCCAACGTTATTGCCGCACCCAGCAATAAGCTACGCGCTTTGCTGAAACCCGCAGCAGCGCGAATCCTTGGGCAACGGCACAGTGGGTCGGCGCTACGCGATGTCTTCCGGGATGGGCGGATCGTCCTGCTCTCCACCAACCCCGCCACCGCCGGTGAGCTGACCGTTGCGGCGATCTCCGCCCTAGTCATTAATGAAATCTGGATGGCGGTGCAGGAACGCGGCGCATTGCCCGCCGGTAAACGGCCTCCAGCCGTGGTTTACATTGATGAGGCTGACCGGCTGATGAGCCTGCCATTGAACCTCGCCGACGCGTTGCAGCGATCCCGCAGCTACGGCGTTGGCTGGGTGCTTGCCATGCAGGCCTTCTCCCAAGCGCCGAAGGACATCCAGGCGGCGTTGAAAACCAACGCTCGGTCGATGGTGGTCTGGAAGGCAGAAGACTATGCCGAGGCTCAAGCAGTCGCCAAGCTTGCACCGGAGCTTGAGGCAGAGGACTGGATGGCCTTGGACCGGTTCCAGGCCTATACCCGACTCAGCGTCGGTGGGGTCTCAACACCTTGGGCGCTGATTCAGACCCTGCCACCTGTTCCGCCCGAGCACGCCCCCAGCATCGTGCTGGCTTCTTCCCGTGCTACCCATCTGCGCGAAGAAGACCCCCCGCCGAACTCTGACGGAGCAGAAGAACCACTCGTCAAAGGGCCCGAGAGCAGCGGGGAGGTCGGATTCGGCGGGAAGAAAACCACCGATGACCCCATCTGACCTCCTTGCCAGATGGGGTCATCGGACGGGTCATCGACAGAGACTTCGCGTTGGGGTCAGGGCAGCCAGTTCCCCGGAACCATAGGCATCTTCGCCCACTGCAGCAAACGACTCTTACCCCTGTTTGGACAGGTGAGTCGTCCCCGGCCACCATACCGCTCACCAGTGGTCGACCGATCTCCCAAGCTGTGCCAGAGCTCTCCGGGGCAACCAGAAATATCTACGTGTAACTAGAAGGGACTTTCGTTCATGTCACAACGAACCATTGATCTGATGGGTCGACTCTCAGATAGAGATTTGCGCATCATCGCAGACCTCGAAGCTCACAAGATGCTGACCACCAGGCACATCCAGCGATTGCATTTTCCTGTTTGGCCAGATGGTCACGCCACCCAGACTGCTGCTACCAAGGCTTGCATACGCGTCCTAGACCGCCTGAAAAGTCACGGTCTGGTGGACCGGCATGACCGGTGCATCGGTGGGGTCCGGGCAGGTTCCAGCGGCTACGTCTGGCATCTGAGCTACGCCGGAGACACACTGCAGCGCCACCGCACCGGACGGACCAAACGAAAACAATACCTCGCGCCCAGTACTGCTTTCATGGCGCACCAGCACGCGGTCTCTGAAGTCGCGGTCACCCTCCGCGAACTACACCGCGGTGGCGAAATCGATCAGAAGTATCTGCAACTGGAGCCTGAGTGCTGGCGTGACTTTCTCGGCCCTCACGGGCAACCAGTCACGCTGAAACCCGATCTGTTCTTCGCCTACAGGGTCGGTGACTGGGAGGAATACCAGTTCCTGGAAGTCGATAAGGGCACCGAAGACCTGACCAAAATCCGCCGAAAGATCCAGGTCTACCTCCAGCACCTGCATGCAGGTGTTGAAGGGCGGCGCTGGGGTGTTCATCCCGCAGTCACCTGGCTAGCTCCCGATAAGGCCCGAACCGAGGCTCTTCAGTCTGCTATCGCTACCCACGAGGCGCTTCCAGCTGGCTTCATGAGCGTAATCGAGGCTTCCTCGTTCTCCGACTCGATTAAGCGGCCGAAGGACGGTAGGACATGACAGGTCCAGCTCCATCGCGACCGCCATAGCTCCAAGCCGCCTAGATCCCCTGACCAGGGAGCCCTCATGTGCCCAATGCAATAACTAATCCTCGAAAGGAGGACCACAGATGAAAACTCCCGCACCAACGCTGGAACCACCAACAGCCGAAGATAAACCAGAACAACCTCTCGACCCCCAGAGAGATCATGCGATAGACGCCGCTGTGCGCACCGGAGGCGTAGACCACGCCATCGCCCGGAAGATCTGCCAAACCATGCGACTCAAGGCTGACAGTGCCTTGTGGCACTTCGCCCAGACCGGACACCTGGATGCCGAATGCGCCCTGGCAGAACTGGAATGCCGGTTCAACGCCAACGACTACATCCCATGGATATCCGCACTCTGGGACTACCTCGAGCGCATCGTCACCCTCCAGCGCCGCGAAAGCGTCCTCACCTCATCCAACCCACTCGGAGAGATGGCCTAGATGGAAGGCGCAGACCCCGGCCCACACACCGAGCAAGAGCAGTTCGACGCAAGCATCGACACCGACGCCCTCCTGCGGCTCGAACAATTCAACCCCGAGCTGGGGAACGGCGATGTCCAGGAACTCTTAGATGGGTCCCGCACCTCAGAAATCGTCGAACACCACACCCAGTCGACCTACAACTCCCAAATCCAGAACGACATCGCGAAGCTTCACAGCAGGTACGGCACACCCTTCGCCGCGTTCCTGAACCTGGAGGACATCGACCTCAGCGGTGGCGGCCATAGTCTCGCGCAGCAGTTCCACTCCTGCTACCTGGGCAGCTTCAATACCTACGAAGAGCTGGCCCAGTCACACATCCGAGCCCTGGGCTGGCAAGAAGAAATCGACAAACTCATACGAACTGAAGCCATCCCACCAGGCTTCTTCACTTGGGACTACAAGGTCGTCATCAAACTCATCACCGAAGCCTGGGACATCGTCGAGCTCGACGGCTGGCTGCATCAATTCAGTAAATGACCTCGAAGGGAGGAACCAAGAACATGTATGAAAAACTCAACTGCAATCAACACCTCACCGAGAAGGACCGTGCCGAGCTCGTCGATTCCAGCCGACTTCCCGAAGCGTTTCTTCATGGCATCTACCCGCAGAAGAACCACCACGTTCGCGAGTTACACCGTCGCTACGGCACCCCGATGATCGCCTGGATTCTTCACCGCGAATCCAGCGACGATCCTGCGGACTGGGAAGACGAATACCTCGCGACCTACGAAGGCTCCTTCGAAGATGTCGAGCACTTTGTGGAGAAACGGCTACAGGCCGACCGCATCGAAGGTCACCTGAGAAATCTCACTGACGAACTTCGGCTCCCCGAAAATTGGATAGTCATCAATTGGGAGGCGGTCAAGGCCGACCTGATGGCCGTCACCGACCTGGTGCCCCTGGATGGCCGAGTGCATGCATTCGCGAAACTGAGATTCTCAGCAGAAGACACGACCCAGGAGCACCACCATGGAGCGTAACCAGGACGCTAGCGAACACTACGACCACGAGCGCCCAGACGATGCCCTGGATGACTATCTCCACACCACCCGGTACCTGCTCGGGGGCGTCATCTCAGAGAAGGGGAACGCCTTCCAGGCATACCTGGACTCCATCGCCCCTGAAGATGTGGTCGATGAAATGGCCACGGGCTTCGTCCGCCGTTACCACGGTTGCTTCCCATCCAAACGGGAAGCCATACAGTCCGTCATCGGCACCGATGATCTGGAGGACTACGACCACGACATCGATGAGCTCTGGGAACGCGTGGAGAGCTACTACGAGGTCATCCACTACGCAGACGGGCAGATCTACCTCTTCTTGACTGCTGGTCCTCAGGATCTGGGCCGTTCGCGCTCGGCTGGATAAAACCCCAGGTCAGGCGCACATTGGACTCCCAATCCAAGGCCAACGGAGGTAAAATAGTAATAGGTAAATAATCACTAGATACTGACACTGCCGATATGGAGGAAGTCATCTAGCGGCGCAAAGGAGAACTACCATGCACCCCCAGAAGTACAACCCACCAGATGAGCCGAGGCTCTACACTGTCGCAGAAGTTGCTCATCTTCTGCACCTCAGCCAGTGGACAATAGCCAAGCTCATCCGAGAACAGGAAATCCGGTCAGTGAAGATCGGAGCCCGCAGGCTAATTGCCCAGGAGGACCTGGAGGACTACGTCCAGTCACTTCGCGGTGTCGCCTCGCCTTCATCAGCTCAGGAGGCACACCATGGCTAAACGACGAGCCAACGGTGAGGGCAGCATCTACCATCGAAAAGACGGACGCTGGGAAGCCAGTGCATTCGTCCCGGTCATCAACGGCGGTCGTAAGCGTATCCGCTTCGTCGCAAAGTCCCGTGAGCAGGTGGCCGCGAAACTCCAGGAGGCGCTGCGGCAGGCGCGCCGGAACATTCCACGCAGTGACCGTCACTTCACAGTCGGCGATTGGCTGGATCTCTGGCTGCGAGAGATTATGCCCCAGCGCGTGCGATCTTCGACTTTGAATAATTATCGGGACATCATCGAACTGCACCTCAAGCCAAGGCTGGGTCGGAAGAAGTTGGAGACGCTCTCCGTTCTGACAGTCCAGTCGGCCATTGACCAGATGATGCGAGATGGCATCGGTACCCGCACCATCGGCAAATCACGCCAGGTGCTCTCATCTGCGCTCACCCATGCGATGCGCCGGGAACTCGTCTTCCGCAATGTCGCGATGGCGGTGGAGGTGCCGTCCTACCGGCGCGCACCGATTCAGCCCTGGACAGCAGGGCAGGCAAAGCACTTCCTCGAATCATCGAGAAAAGCCAGGCTCCATGCGGCGTACGTACTCCTGCTGGTCTACGGCATGCGGGAGGGTGAAGTCCTCGGTCTGCGTTGGCGCGACATCGACTTCGACAACGGCGAGATCCACGTCCGCCAACAGGTACATCACCGGAACCGGCAGTTTGAGGCATCAGAGGTCAAAACCGAGTCCGGCCGACGCGTGCTGCCGATGATCGACGTCGTACGAACAGTCCTCACGGACTACGCGGCTGTGCGGGAGGTGGAGATACCAGAGTTTGTTCCCGGCAGTCCGCCTCACAGTACGGATGACACCGTCGTTCAGACACAGAGCGGAACACCGGTGGAGGCATCGAACCTCCGCCGATCCTGGTATCGGGATATCGAGCGAGCGGGGCTGCCTGCAATCAAGATTCACCATGCTCGCCACACGGCTGCGACACTTCTGGCCTCTATGGGTGTACCGGAGCGTGAAACGCAGCTGATCCTCGGGCACTCCAACATCGCGACAACCCAGCAGATCTACACCCACGCGAACCTCCATATCCGCCGCGCAGCGTTGGAGAGAATCGGTGATCTCATTGGCACACAGAAGCCCGACATAGAGGTGCTGGGCAGCGGTTACCGTCAAAACTACCCACAAGACCGGGCGACGCCACAAGAAGCTGAAGTCGTCAAGGACGCAAAAGACCCCCGCATAACGGGGGTCAGAAGCGAAATAAAACCTGGTAGCACCGACAGGGATCGAACCTGTGACCTCAGGCTTATGAGCTTGACAAAAGACACTTTTGATTGTGTAGCGACCCCTGTTATCACGTCGCTGCACAGTGCCACACGACGGCAGTTTCTGGCAGCGGTTGCCGTCAAAAAGACCCACATCTTCGACGAGCCTGCGGTCAGTGACCGCATCGCTCACCATGGGCAGATTCTGGCCGATATCAGCCGCCATCGCCAAGCTGAGAAACTCAAGCACCTCTCGTTCCCGTACAACCTGATCACCCACCAGGAGGAGTTGCTATGACCGAGCTTGATTCCATACCAATACATCCCGACCAGCTAGAGCTGGACGGTATCTATTCCGGCAATGGGCAGGAGCCGCAGTACCCTGACGGTATTCCCAAGGGCAAGCGGGCTGTGGCCTACCTGCGGGTCTCCACACCCAAGCAGATGCGCCAAGACTTCGGCCCAGAGGGCATCTCCGTGCCCGCTCAGCGCCAGGAGTGTTACCGGGCAGCGGAGAAGCACGGCCTGACCATCGTGGACGAATACATCGAGCCGGGTCGGTCAGCCAGAGAAATCACCAAGCGGGTTGAGTTCCAGAAGATGCTTGAACGGATCCGCGAGGTCAAAGACGTCGATGCCGTCATCGTCTACAAGCTCAGCCGATTCAGCCGCAACCGTCTGGACGACGCCGTGGTCGCTGCCGAACTCAAACAGCGGCACGTCAAGCTCATCTCGGCCACCGAGTCCATTGATGAGACTCCGGTTGGTCAGCTTATGCACGGCTTGCTGGCAGCATTCAATGAGTACCGCAGCGCAGAAGACGGAGCGGACATCTCATACAAAATGGGCCAGAAAGCGCAGAGCGGAGGAGCCCTGGGTCGAGCTCCCATCGGCTACATCAATACGCTGCAGCGGGTGGACGGCCGTGAGGTGCGTGACGTGACGGTGGATGAAGAGCGTGCCCCATTAATCCGCCTGGCGTTTGAGCTCTATGGTGATCCTGATGCCACACTCCGGGATGTACTGGATGAGATTACTCATCGTGGGTTGACCACACGCCCAACGCCGACACGTCCAGCTGGCCCAATCAATGTCAGTACGCTCCAGAGGATACTCCAGAACCCGTTCTATCGCGGATACGTGAAGTACCGAGAGGAGTTGTATCCGGGAAGACATGAGCCGCTGATCGACCAGCAGCGGTGGGACAAGACTCAGGAACTGATGCGTGCGCGTGGTTATTCACGAGAGCGACGGCGGGTCATCCAGCACTACCTCAAGGGAAGTGTTCATTGTGGCGAGTGCTGGCACCGTGAGAAACGAGTCCAGAGATTAGTTATCCAGCGAGCAAGGAACCGCCACGGGGATGAGTACCTGTACTTCTTCTGCCCGGAGACCAAGCGCGAGCCCTTCCGTTGCAGTGCCAAGTACTCCAATGTTTTGCGCGTAGAAGCGGCTGTCGCTGAGCATTACCGCACGGTGCAAGTCGACCAGGGCTTTGCCAACAGCATGCGCGAAGTGCTGGAGAAGGCGCTGCTAGAGGATGAAGTCAGTCAACGAGAAAGGCACTCCCAGCTAGAAAAGCGGCTCGTTCAGCTCGAGGAGCAAGAGAGCCGCCTGATAGACATGTTGGCCGATGGTGATATGCCGAAGCTGAAGGTCAAAGCCAAGCTGCATGAGATCGAACGAGACAAAGGCCGTCTCCAGGAAGAACTGTCCAACGTGGTCGATACTTTGACCAATGTGGCGGAGTTCGTTGATGTCAGCCTGGACCTGCTCCAGGATGCCCACACGCTCTATGTGCAGGCCGACGACGAGATTCGGCGCAGGCTCAACCAGGCGGTCTTCACCAGGATCTTCATAAACCGAGATGAGGTCACCGGGCACGAACTCGATGAGCCATTCGGTGATCTGCTGACTATGCAGACCATTTACAGATCGGGCAAGGCAGGAGAGAGATTGGAGCGTACCCGTGAGAAGGCTATCGACACCTGGGGGAAGCACCATCCGGGTACGTCTCCAGGAACCAAGAAAGGCGCCGCCCGGATGGGCGACGCCTTCTGTGGGAGGCTCATACAGCTCAACGAAAATGGTCCAGATTGGGCCATTTTTTGGCATAAGCCCCATAGGGTGGAGACGGCGGGAATTGAACCCGCGTCCGATCTGGACTTTCGTGGACTTCTACGTGTGTAGTCCGCTTGGCGTGTTACTCGGTCCCAGGTGTCTCACGGACAAGCACCTGACAGACCCAGCCGCATTAATTGTTGAGAATCCTCCCTGCGGCGAGAAGGACTCTCCAGTGGCCATCTAGCTGATGCCAGTCACTGAGCCGATGGCGTACTCAGGCTGACAGACTCGCGGTCGCTGTATTTCAGGCAGCGAGGGCGAAGTCAGTGCGCTTAGATTCGGCACTTATTGGGTTGCGCAAGGGGTATTAACGTGGTCACTTGGCGTCCACGACACGCTTCCCCACGATCACCTCAGATCGTCGAAACCGATCGTCCCCGTATGGAGTTATCAAACTCGTCACCCGCCACGAAGGCGGACCACTTAGAATATATCAACCACCACGGCCCCGGCAACATTCCCGGCCAGGCTCCAGCCCAGCGCCAGCCCCGCCGCCGCGGCCGCGATACCGCAGCCGGCGTGGACAGACCACAGGCCCACGGCCTTCCAGCGGGACCCGCCAAGCCACAGCTGCGCGGCACGCAGTGCGACGGTGGCGAAGGTGCTTAACGCTCCCACCAGCCCCATGGTCAACAATCCCGCCGCCCAAGGCTGCCAGATCGCTTCCCCTGCGCCGCCGGCGCCGATCAGCACGCCCAGCAGCAGACAGCCCAACGTGTTGGCATAGAGAATCCCCGCCCGCAGACAGCGGTCCAGGACAAACCGGATGACAGCACCCGCCGCTCCGCCCACGGCCACTGCAGCAACCACCCCTGCTGTCAGCTCAAGCGTCATCACGGGACGCACCCCCGAACACCGCTCGGCCCACGGTGATCCCCGCAGCGGCCGCCGCTGTGCAGAACAGCATGGAGATCACCAGGTAGGCCCCGACCTCCCAGAGTTCGGGAGGTATCACCAGCGAGGACGCCATCTGGGCAAAGAGGTCACGCTGCTGGGCAGCCGCCCCGGCCAGGATGACTGCCGAAAACGTGGTGAAGGAGCCCAGGAAGCCTGTGCCCAGCACCGGAACCGCCCACCGGGGGAGCCTCGACCAGGCATGAGAAACCCCGATCAGCACCCCGAGTGCTGCCGAACCGGAGAGATTCACCACCAGGGTCGCCCACGGGAACCGCATGTACTGCTCCTCGGAGACCACCACCAGCAGCAGGCGCAGCACAGCGCCGCAGGCACCGGCGGCGGCGACCCAGATGATCAGGGCAGGGAGCGAAGGCCCGGCGTCGTCGTTCCTCTGCGGCGAAGCCGCATACTCTTCGGTGGTGGGCACGGGGTACAGAATAGACCCTCAGTCAGTCCGTACGGACGCTGACGCGCACAGCGTGGGCCACCTCGTGCTCAATGGGAACCGTGGCCTGGCGGTCCGGTCCGCTGATCACCACGTTTCCGTCTGCTGAGGCCACCACAGTGACCATCGCGCCGATCGGCACGCGCTGCTCGGCTAGCACCCGCAGCGCGCTGGGGACAGCGTCATCGACCTGCTCCACCCGGACCTCGGCCTGGGCGGGGGCCTGGCACAGCAACGTGGTGTCCGGATAGTTCAGGCTCAGGTCCTGTGCGGGTATCGGATCGCCGTGAGGATCGGTGCTGGGGTGCCCCAGCTTGGCGTCCAGCCGAGCGATGAAGGTCTCAGACACCGCATGCTCCAGCCGCTCGGCCTCATCATGCACCTCATCCCAGGAGTATCCGAGATCCCGGACCAGCCAGGTCTCGATCAGCCGATGCCGGCGCACCATGGCCAGGGCCAGCCGGCGTCCCTCCTCCGTCAGCCTGACCGGAGCATAGGGCCGGTGCTCCACCAGGCCCTGCTCCGCCATCTTGCGGATCATCAGTGAGACCGACGGATTGGAGACTCCCAGCGTCTTGGCCAGGGCACTGGCGGTGACATCGGCGCCCTCCCATTCAGCCAGACCGTAGATGGTCTTGGCGTAGTCCTCGATGGAGGTGGTCGCCCCAGCTGCCCCTCCGGTCGAAGGGAGGGTCGAACGGCCTTGGGCTGAAGTGCGTGGCATATACCTATTGTGCCTGAGCTCGCGCCCGTTGCCACAGCTGCGGCAGCAGTCCCCGCCGGGGGGAGAAGAGGTAGGCCAGGATGAATTGGGCCGAGGCGGCCAGCACGATGGATCCACCGGTGGACACATCCAGCCAGTAACTGGTGTAGACCCCGAGCACTGCGGACAGCCCACCCACCGCGGCCGAGACGGCCAGCATCGTTCCGAAACTGCGCACCAGCATAAACGCCGTGGCCCCGGGAATCACCAGAATCGCCACCACAAGGATCACCCCGAGGGTCTGCAGCGCAGTGATCGTGGTCAGCGCCAGCAGCATCAGCAGCACCGTGGTGAGCACCCCGACCGGCAGCCCGATGGCCCGGGCGTAGATGCGGTCGAAGGCCACCAGGGTGAAGTCGCGGCGCTTGATGAACAGCACTGCCGCAGTCAGCGTCCCGAGTGCGGCCACCTGGTACAGGTCAGCCCGGGAGGTGCCCAGGACGTTGCCGAAGAGGATGTGCTGCAGATGGGTCTGGGTGGTGACCGTGGACATCAGGACCAGTCCCAGTGCGAACAGCGAGGTGAAGACCACTCCGATGGTCGTGTCGCGCTTCAGCGTGGTGGTCTGGCCCAGCGCCCCGATGAGCGCCACCGCGGCCATGCCGAACACAAAGGCGCCAAAGCCCAGAGGGATGCCCAGGACGAAGGCCAGCACCACGCCGGGCAGGATGGAGTTGGCCACCGCCTCGCCCATCAGGGACCATCCCATCAGCACCAGCCAGGCCGAGAGCATCCCACAGACCGCGGCGGAGATCACGGCCACCGCCAAGGCGTTCTGCATGAACGGGTACTGCAGCGGGGTGAGGATCAGGTCAAGCATTCGTGCCTCCCAGCTGTGCTTCGAAGGCACTGGCGAGGTTTTCCTCGGTGAGCACCTCGGTAGGGGGTCCTGAGGCCAACACGCGCCGGTGCAGCAGAATGACCTGATCGGCCAGCTGCTGCACGCCCTCCAGGTGATGGGTGGAGATCAGCACGGTGCTGCCTTGGCTGCGCAAGTTATGGAGCACCGTGGTGATCAGTGCCTCACTGCTGCGGTCAACTCCGGCGAAGGGCTCATCCAGCAGCATCAGAGGGGCGCCCTGTGCCAGGGCGCGGGCCACGAAGGTCCGCTTGCGCTGGCCCCCTGAGAGCTCTCCGATGGCCCGCCTGCGGTACTCGGTCAGCTGGGTCTGCTCCAGCGCCTGGTCGACGGCGCTGCGGTCCTTGGCGCGGGGAATGCGGAGGAACCCGGTATGCGGGTACCGGCCCATCATCACCACCTGTTCCACGGTGATCGGAAAGGTGGAGTCGATCTGCTCATGCTGCGGGACGAAACTGACCTGATTTCGACGCCGCGCCTCGGCTGGGGGGCGCCCGAACAGCCGCACCCTGCCGCTGGCCACAGGGGCCAGACCCAGCAGCGCGGAGAACAGAGTGGATTTCCCGGAGCCGTTGGCCCCCAGCAGCGCGGTGACCCGGCCGGGTTCCAGGCTCAGGCTGACGTCCTCGAGTGCGGTGACGCCGGGATACCCGGCGGTGAGGGAGTCGACGACGACGGTGTCGCTTCGGTCACTCATGGGCGCCGAGGATGGTGTCGATGGTGTGCTCCAGCAGCTCCAGGTGGGTGGGCGCAGGGCCGTCGGAGTCGGTCAGCGAGTCAACGTAGAGCGGCCCGGCCAGTTCGGCGCCGGTGGTCTCTGCCACCTGACGCTGGGCGGAATCGTTGACGGTGGACTCACAGAAGATCGTCTCCACGCCGTGCTCTTCGACGAACCGGATCTGCGCCTCAGCCTGTTGGGGTGTGCCCTCACTTTCGGCATTGAGCGGCCAGAGGTAGTGCTCATCGAGTCCGAGATCATCGGCGAGGTACCCGAAGGCGCCTTCGCAGGTGACCAGGATCGCGGCAGAGTGTTCGGCCGCGCGTTCCTTGGCGCTTTCGGCAATCTGTTCCAGTTCGGTCCGGTAGGCGTCCGCGTTCTGTGCGAAGTACTCGGCGTCGTCGGGGGAGAGCTCGGCCAGGGCCGCCTCGATATTGTCCACATAGGTCTGGGACTGGACCGGGGAGATCCAGCCGTGCGGATCGAGAGGAAGATCCTCTGCTTCGCCGGGGTCGTCGGGGTGATTGGGAAGACGGGTGATGGGCCGGGCGTCGATCCCCTCGGAGGCGATGGCCGTAGGGGCCTCGGAATGGGCGATGAACTGCCCGAACCATGCCTCCAGCCACAAGCCGTTCTCGATGACCAGATCAGCATCGGCGGCGGCCTGGACATCTGAGGGCGTGGGGTCGTACTCGTGGACCTCCGCGCCGACCGGAGTGATGGAGCGGACCTCGATGCGCTCGCCGCCGATCTCTTCAGTGATATCGGCCAGGATGGAGAAGGTGGTGACCACCAGGGGCAGGCTGTTGGCGTCGTCGGGATCTTCTCCGGTGGGGGAGCAGGCTGCCAGCAGAAGCGGGAAGGGCAGCATCATTGCTGCCAGACGATGTTTAGGCATGACTACAGATTAGTATTAGGTGTGGCTAAAAGTCCAATGTGGGCTCGTTCACCACCGGCTGCAGGGCGTTCAGCGCGGTCCTGTGGAGCAGGCCATTGGTGGCCAGGCCGTTGGGGCCTGTGCATCCGGGGTCATTGTCCAGGGAGGTGAATATGCCCCCAGCTTCGGTGACGATCGGCACCAGGGCGGCCATATCGTAGAGTTCCAACTCCGGCTCAGCCGCGATGTCCACGCTGCCCTCAGCCACCATGCAGTAGGACCAGAAGTCGCCGTAGGCGCGGGTGCGCCAGACCTCTTGGGTCAGTGTGAGGAATTGGTCGATGCGACCGATCTCCCGCCAGCCGCCCAACGATGAATAGGAGAAGCTGGCATCGGTGAGTGAGGAGACCTTGGAGACGTTCAGCTGTTTGGCTGCTGAGAGTGACTTGCCGGTGTAGGCGCCGCCGTCCTTGGCCGCCCACCACCGCCGGCCCAGGGCAGGGGCGGAGACCAGGCCGACCACCGGCTCCCCGTGGTCGATCAGTGCGATCAGGGTGGCCCAGACCGGGACTCCGCGGATGAAGTTCTTGGTGCCGTCGATGGGATCCAGCACCCAGCGGCGCGGACCCGAGCCTGATTCGCCGAACTCCTCGCCGTAGACGGCGTCTCGCCCCCTGGCACGGGAAAGCTGCGAGCGAATCAGCTCCTCCGCCTCCCGGTCGGCTACGGTCACCGGGGTGAGGTCCGGCTTGGTCTCCACCTCGAAGTCCATACGGGTGAAATGGGCCATGGTCTTGGCATCGACCGCATCGGCGATCATATGCGCCAAGCGCAGATCTTCGGTATAGGGGCTGGAGGCAAGGCTCATGCGATCAGCCTACGCCCAGTGACTTCTCCTGACGCTCATCCTCGCCGCCGCTGAGTGACTTCAGCAGGCTGCGCAGTGATGTCAACCTGGCGGCGCCGTGGGATCCGGCATGTCCCGCCGCCACGTAGGCGTCCAGCGCGCACCCGCCCTCAGGCGACTCATGCAGGCAACCCGGCTCGCACTCGGCTGAGCCGTCCACCAGATCCTCGAAGGCGGCGAGGACATCATCGGGGTGCACATGTGCCAGCCCGAAGCTGCGCACCCCCGGGGTATCGATGACCCATCCCTGAGGTTCCATCCGCAGCGCCACAGCCGACGATGAGGTGTGCCGTCCCCGCCCGGTGACAGCGTTGACCCCGCCGGTGGCACGGTCGGCACCGGTGAGCGCATTGACCATAGTGGACTTGCCCACCCCCGAGTGGCCGATCAGTGCCGTGACATGTCCGCTCAGCAGCTCGCGCAGCTGCGCCACCGCTGCAGCCGAAAGGGTCTGTGCGTCTTGGCGGCCGGAAATGACGGTGGTCAGATCCAGTTCCCGGTAATGCGAAACTAGACCTGCAGGATCAGCCGGGTTTCCGGCGAGGTCAGCCTTGGTGATCAGCAGGATCGGCTCGATGCCTGCGTCGAAGGCAGCGACTAGGGCACGGTCGATGAAGCCGGTGCGGGGCTCGGGATCAGCCGAGGCCACCACGATCAGCAGCTGGTCGGCATTGGCGACCACCACCCGCTCGGCATCGTCGGTGTCATCGGCGGAGCGGCGCAGCAGCGTGGCCCGCTCCTCGACCAGCACCAGCCGGGCCAGGGTGCCTTGGGCTCCGGAGGTGTCACCGACCAGCCTGACCACATCCCCGGGTGCCACCGGGATCCGCCGCAGTGCTTTGGCCCGCATGGCGGTGACCACCGCGCCATCCTCATCCAGGAAGCAGGTGTAGCGGCCGCGGTCCACCTGCACCACACGCGCCAGCTGGGCCTCCGAATAATCAGGAGTCTCCTTGGTCCGCGGCCGTGATCCCTTTTTGTTGGGCCTGATGCGCACCCGGGATTCGTCCCAGGAGTCCCATTTGCTCATGGGTCCACCAGCCCGGCCCAACGCTCGGGGAAATCGGGCATCGTCTTAGCCGTGCAGCTGATATCCTCCACCGCGACACCAGACTGTGCCAGGCCCAGCACCGCGCCGAAGGTCGCCATCCTGTGGTCGGCATAGCTGCGCACCTGTGCCCCGCGGGTAATGGGGGACAGCACGCGGAAACCGTCGTCGGTCTCCCGGGCCTGGCCGCCGAGCCTGCGGATCTCGGCCACCAGGGCCGAAATCCGGTCCGTCTCATGACCGCGCAGGTGTCCCACGGAGGTGAACTTCGTCTCACCGGAGCACAGCGCTGCCAGGGCGGCCACCGTGGGGGTCAGCTCAGCGGTCCCGTCCACCACCCCGGGAGTGCTCAGGCGCTGAGGACCCCGCACTTTCAGCGTCGCTGTGGACTCGGTGGTGGCCGAGAGATTCACTTGGCAGCCGAAGTCGGACAGCAGTTGGGGCCAGCGGCGTCCGATCTGGGTGGAGCGAAGGGGCCAGCCCGGCATGGCGACCTCCCCGCCGGTGACTGCTGCGGCACAGAGGAAGGGGCCCGCATTGGAGAGATCCGGCTCCACCCGGGCGGTGAAGGCGGCGATCGGGCCGGGCTCGACCCGCCAGGTGTAGGGAGCCGGTGAGCTCACCTGTACGCCGAGTTCCTCCAGGACCTGCAACGTCATCTCCACATGCTCCAGGGAGGGCACCTGCGTGCCTGAATGGTGCAGGGTCAGTCCCTGTGGCATGCCGGCAGCGGCAAGCAGCAGTCCGGAGACGAACTGGCTGGAGGCCGAGGCGTCAATGGTGACCTCGCCGCCCTGGACCGCCGCGGAGGACTGGAGGGTGAAGGGCAGAAAACCCGGGGCGCCCTCCTGGCTGATCTGCACCCCGAGCGCCCGCAGTCCGTTCAGTACTGCGCCCATGGGCCGGACTCTGGCCTCGGGGTCACCGTCGAAGCGCACGGTGCGTCCAGTCAGCGCAGCCACAGCGGGAAGGAAACGCATCACTGTTCCGGCTAGACCGCAGTCAATGGAGACAGGTGCTGTCCCGGCGAGGTTCGGCGGGGTGATCCTCAGGGCATGCTCGCCGCTGCCGGAGAAGTCCTGAAGGCGTTCGACCTCAGCGCCCAGGGTCTCCAGCGCTGTGAGCATCAGCTGAGAGTCCCGGGAGTCAAGGGGGTTGACGACGACGCTGGGACCTTCGGCCAATGCCGCAAGCAGCAGATAGCGGTTGGTCAATGACTTCGAGGCCGGGACGTGCACCACCCCGCGCACAGCAGACCCCGGGTGCGGAGCATTCCATCCACCACCCGGGGTCACCGCAGTCTCTGGAACAGTCAGGAGACTTTGCCCTTGGCCTTCTCGGCCTCAGCGGCAGCAGCCTTGACGGCCTTCTTGGCCTGCTTCTCCGCCTTCTTGAAGCTCTTCTTGGCGTCGCGCTCCCATGCCCTGAGGGTGCTGGAGGCATCATCACCAAGGTCTTCGGCCCATTTGACGGTCTTTTCTCCGAACTTGGTGCCCTTCTTCTTGGCCTGCTTGGAGATGTGCTCGGCACGCCAGGACAGGGAGGGCTTACCAGCCAGATCCACCACCGCCAGGCTCAGGCCTCCGGCGATGGAGAGGTTCTTCAGCAGCGTCTTGCGCTGGGAGACCTCATCGCCCTCCGCCTCCAGCGGAGCGGAGCGGAACTCCGCGTAGGAATTGACCTTGTGCACTCCGCACAGAGTGAGTGCGGCAAGGCGGGGAAACTTCCCGATGGCCAGTGCCGCACCTGCGGCAACCTGGACCCCGCCGAGAACCTGGGCGGTGAGCCTGGGCTTGGCCGCCACGGCCTCAGCCTGCGGAAAGTAGCTGGCGATATCTTTCAGGGCCGGTGAGAGCTCCTCAGCTGCCTCCTCGGGGTGGCGCAGGCTGTTCACGCCGCCGTAGATGAAGCTGGCACCCAGCAGCGGTCGGGCGATCTTGCGGATCAGGGTCATGCTTCATTCCTCCTTGCGCCGGGAATTCCGCGGCTGAAAAACGTTGTCCTCCACCAATCTATCAAGAGGGCAGGAATGTGGGGGCGTTCGCCGTCGTTCTTCTGATCATGACGACGGCAGTATTGGACCGTCCCACCCGGTATCCGGGGGTGGGCGTAGACTCAGACGTGATGAGTGTTGACCTGAATGAGGAGACCGAGGCCGCGCGGCGGACCCGGTTCGAACGCGATGCTATGCAGTACGTGGACCAGCTGTACTCGGCCGCGATGCGGATGACCCGCAATCCGCAGGACGCTGAGGACTTGGTCCAGGAGGCCTACACCAAGGCCTACTCGGCATTCCACCAGTACAAGCCCGGCACCAATCTCAAGGCGTGGCTGTACCGGATTCTGACCAATACCTATATCAACATCTACCGGAAGCGCCAGCGCCAGCCGCAGCAGGCCAACACCGACACGGTGGAGGACTGGCAGATGGCCCAGGCCGCCGAGCACACCAGCTCGGGACTGCGTTCCGCCGAGGCGGAGGCTCTGGACCACCTGCCGGACAATGACGTCAAGCAGGCCCTGCAGCAGATTCCTGAGGAGTTCCGGCTCGCGGTGTACTTCTCCGATGTCGAGGGCTTCGCCTATAAGGAGATCGCAGAGATTCTCAACATCCCGATCGGGACGGTGATGTCGCGCCTGCACCGCGGCCGGAAGCTGCTGCGCGGTCTGCTCAGTGACTATGCCCGGGAACGCGGATTCAACCGGGGCGAAGGGAGTCAAGGCTGATGGGCACCGAGAACTGCAAGGACTGTGAGACCACCGCTGAGGCCGCTCAGCGGCTGGAGCGGATCTATGCGTATCTCGACGGCGTGCTCTCCCGGAATGACATCTCCGAGGTCCAGAGCCACTTGGACGCATGCCCAGAATGCGCCTCTGACTACGATCTCGAGTGCGTCATCCGCTCAGCGGTGAGGCGCTCCTGCGCCGAGCAGGCCCCGGAGGCGCTGAAGCTGACCATCATCGAGCGAATCAGCCAGATCAAGATCGAAGCGCGGCACTGAGCTGTATCCGGTAAACTTGGCCTGGTTGTCGACGAAAGGAGTTCACTATGGGTAAGCGTGGACGCAAGCGCAAGGCACGCCGCAAGAACAACGCCAATCACGGTAAGCGGCCCAACGCCTAGAGCGCAAGAAGCCATCAGGAAAGCCCCGCCAGGTGATTCTGGCGGGGCTTTCGCATAGGCGCTCTCACTGCTGGATACCCAGCCACCGGTGCCAGCCGCGGTGCAGCACCAGCCAGGCGATGAGGCCGAAGCCGGCCTGGCCGGGACGCCCCTGATTGCCGGTGAGGTCCTCGCGCCACTGGGCGTGGTCCACCAACGGAGTGAAGATGTCCACAAAAGGGTGGCTGCGCCGTTCGGCGACGTCCTGATAGGCCCGGTTGAGCTCGGAGATCCGCCGATTGTGCTCAGGGTCCGGTCCGGGTGGGGGCCCCACCACAAAGCACCTGATGCCCTGTTGAGAGGCTCGGTCCAGGATATTGGCGAGGTTCAGCCGGGCGCGGGCTGAAGAGGTGGAGCGGAGGTCATGATCGTTGAGCGCGACCAGCAGATGGCGCTCCACAGCGTCCTCCCCGGCGACCGGGCCGAACCGCAGAGCGGCCTCAGCCTCCCAGCGTTTGGACAGTGCCTCCACACCCTCGCCGGGAACGGCAAGCACATAGGTCTCCAGGTCCAGCTCTTCCACGGGCGTTTTGGACAGCACCCGGCCCAACCACCCCAGGGCACGCGGGTCTGCGGCGGAGGTGAGCAGCTCATCGCCGAGCGCCACCACCCGGATCCGCCGGGTATGCGCCTGACCCTCCTCCATCACTGTCACAGGTCCAGGTGCGGGAAGGCTTCGGAGAGCAGAGTCTCAAGTTCCTTGGCGTGGCGCTTGGCCTGTCCCACCGAGGTCGCCGCGGAGGCCGGGCGTGCCACCAGAGAGATGTCCTGGTTCAGCAGCGGGGCGAAGTTCAGCCCGAAGAACGGCCAGGGCCCCTGGTTCTCCGGCTCGTCCTGGGTGTAGAGGAACTTTTCGGCGTTGCCGTACTTGTCGAGTTCCTCCTGCAGGGCCTCCACCGGCATGGGGTAGAGCTGCTCCAGACGCACGATGGCCGTGGTCTGGTCATCATGCTTGGAGCGAGTGGCCAGCAGATCGTAGTACAGCCTGCCGGAGACCACCAGCACCCGCTTGACCTTGGCGGGATCCACCTCGGCGTCGGGGATCACCTCCTGGAAGGTGCCTTGGGTGAAGTCCTCCACTCTGTTGGCCGCCGCCTTGAGGCGCAGCAGCTGCTTGGGGCTGAAGACGATGAGCGGACGGCGCGGTCTGGCCACGGCCTGGCGGCGCAGCAGATGGAAGTAGCTGGCACCGGTGGAGGGCATGACCACAGTCATATTGTCCTCAGCGCAGAGCTGCAGGAATCGCTCGGGCCGCCCCGAGGAGTGGTCAGGCCCCTGTCCCTCATAGCCGTGGGGCAGCAGCATGACCAGGGAGGAGCGCTGGCCCCACTTCTGCTCAGCGGTGGAGATGAATTCGTCGATGATGATCTGGCCACCGTTGACGAAGTCGCCGAACTGGGCCTCCCAGAGCACCAGGGAGTTCGGGTTCTCCACCGAGTAGCCGTACTCGAAACCGATGGCCGCATACTCCGAGAGCAGCGAGTCGTAGATGAAGAACCTGCCCTGTTCATCGGTGAGATTCTTCAGCGGGTACCACTCGTCGCCGTTGGCCCGGTCGTGGAACACCGCGTGGCGCTGCACGAATGTGCCGCGGCGTGAGTCCTGCCCAGCAAGACGCACCTCTGTGCCCTCCATGAGCAGGGAGCCGAAAGCCACGATCTCGGCGAAGCCCCAGTCGATGCCGCCCTCGCGGGACATCTTGGCCCGCTTCTCCAGCAGCGACTTCAACTTCGGGTGAGGGGTGAAGCTTTCGGGGATGTTGGTGTGCACCTCCCCGATATGGGCCAGGGCGTCCTCGGTGATCGCCGTATCCTCGGGGGAGCGCTCCGGTGTCTCGTCCTCTTCTTCGGAGGCGGTCGGAGCGACGTCGCCACTGGCGGCGCCGCCGCCGGATTCGACGGTGGAGACCGGCTGAGTCTGGGCGGCGTGGGTCTCGGTGAAGACCCGCTCCAGGCGCTGCCGGTAGTCGGCCAGTGCCTGGTCGGCCTCCTCCTGAGTGATGTCACCGCGTCCGACCAGCGCCTCAGTGTACAGGCGGCGGGTGGTGCGCTTGGCCTCCACCAGGTTGTACATCTTCGGCTGGGTCATCGAGGGGTCATCGCCCTCGTTGTGGCCGCGGCGGCGGTAGCAGACCAGGTCGATGACGACATCCTTGTTGAACCGCTGCCGGTAGCGGAAGGCCAGCTGGCCCACTCTGGCCACGGACTCCGGGTCATCGGCGTTGACGTGGAACACCGGGGCCTGGATGGCTTTGGCCATATCGGTGCAGTAGGTCATGGAGCGGGCAGCGGTGGGGGAGGTGGTGAACCCGACCTGGTTGTTGACCACCACGTGCACGGTGCCGCCGGTGCGGTAGCCGCGCAGCTGAGACATGTTGAAGGTCTCGGCCACCACTCCCTGCCCGGCGAATGCTGCATCGCCGTGGATCAGCAGCGGCATCACCGAAAAGCTGTTGACGTTGTCCGCGCCCTGGTCGAGCCGGTCCTGCATGGCCCGGACCACGCCTTCGAGCACCGGGTTGACCGCCTCCAGGTGGGAGGGGTTGGCCGCCAGGTAGACCCGGGTGGTGTTGCCCTTGTCCGAGGTGAAGGAGCCGCGGGTGCCCAGGTGATATTTCACGTCGCCGGAGCCGGTGCCGGCGTCGCGCCCTTCGAACTCGCGGAAGACCTGGGCGTAGGTCTTACCGGCGATGTTGGTCAGCACATTGAGCCGTCCACGGTGCGCCATGCCGATGGCGACCTCGTCGAGGCCTTCGTCGGCGGCCCCGGACAGGACGGTGTCCAGAAGCGGGATCAGCGATTCGCCGCCCTCAAGGGAGAACCGCTTCTGGCCGACGAACTTGGTCTGCAGGAAGGTCTCGAAGGCCTCGGCCGAGTTGAGCCGGCCAAGGATCCGGAACTGCTCATCCCGGTCGGGCTTTGTGTAGGGGTGTTCGATCTCATCCTGGAACCAGTCACGCTCCTCCGGCGACTGCAGGTGCATGTATTCGATGCCGGTGTTGCGGCAGTAGGTGTCGCGCAGCACCCCCAGGATGGAGCGCAGCGGCAGACTCTGCTGGCCGCCGAACCCGCCGGTGGGCCATTCACGTTCCAAGTCCCAGAGGGTGAGGCCGTGGTTCTCGATGTCCAGGTCCGGGTGGGAGCGCATCTTGTACTCCAGCGGATCCACCGAGGCCATCAGATGACCGCGCACCCGGTAGGCGTGGATCAGCTGCTGGATACGGGCGACCTTGTTGACCTGCTCCTCGGGGTTGACCTGGATATCCGCCGACCAGTGGATGGGCCGGTAGGGGATGCGCAGGGCTTCGAAGATCTCCTCATAGAACTCATCCCTGCCCAGCAGCAGCTCGTGGATGGTCTTGAGGAACTCCCCAGAACCGGCCCCCTGGATGACCCGGTGGTCGTAGGTGGAGGTCAGGGTGATGATCTTCGAGACCGCCAGGTTGTTCAGCGTCTTCTCCGAGGCGCCCTGGAACTCCGCTGGGTACTCCAAGGCTCCGACGCCGACGATCACAGCCTGCCCCTTGGACAGCCGTGGCACTGAGTGTACGGTGCCGATTCCTCCAGGGTTGGTCAGGCTGACCGTGGTACCGGCGTAGTCGCCGGGGGTGAGCTTGTTGTTGCGGGCCTTCTTAACCAGATCGTCATAGGCGGACCACCACTCGGTGAAGCTCAGCTCCTCCGCGCCCTTGACATTGGGCACGATCAGCGCCCGGGTGCCGTCGGGTCGCGGCATATCGATGGCCAGTCCGAAATTCACGTGTGCCGGCTGGATTGCGGTGGGCTTGCCGTCGATGACGTCATAGGTGACGTTCATCGAGGGGTGTTCGCCCAGCGCCTTGAGCATGGCGAAGCCCACCAGGTGGGTGAACGAGACCTTCCCGCCACGGGTGCGCTTGAGGTGATTGTTGATCACTGTGCGATTGTCGATCAGCAGCTTGGCCGGGACAGCGCGCACTGTGGTGGCGGTGGGCACCTCCAGCGAGGCGTCCATATTGGAGGCGATCGCCTTGGCGATGCCTTTCAGCGGGGTGTGCTCGTCCTTCTTCTCCGCTTTGTCATCGGAAGCTTCCGGCGCGCTCGGCTCGGAGGGGATCGGGCGGGTCGGGTCGGCTTTCCGGGTCGCGGGCTGGCGCGGGGCCTGCGGCTTGTCCGCAGGTTTCGCCGACTGCTCGCTGCGAGGCTTCTGGGAGGCTTCCGGCTCGGCAGGCTTGGCGGTGGCCGGCGTGGTCTCCTCCTTGGGAGGCTTCTGGTTGGCCGCAGAGGGCTCAGAGTCTACGTTGCGCCGGGGCGCCTGCTTGGCGCCGGAACCGGACTGCTCGGCCTTCTGGGCCTTCTCCGCTGCGCCGTTGGTGGACTCTGACTCCAGGCGGCGGAAGATATCCGCCCACTTTCGGTCCACTGAGTCCGGATTATTGCGGAACTTGTCATATATGTCGGCGACCAGCCATTCGTTGCCGGGAAATTCCTCCGCAAGACGGCTGGACGTTAGCTCTGGCACTGTGGATACGCCTCTTCCATTGTGATCTGATTGCCGGGCACGGCATTGTGCGTCAGTGGATCATTCTCCACTCCAGCATAGTGACTTTCTGGTACGAGTTGCCACCGTTCGCGGTATCGTGTCCATGATGCATCTGATCAGTGACCCCGGCTATGACCTGACCTACGCGGACGTGTTTCTCATTCCGTCCCGCTCAGAGGCGTCTTCTCGCTTCGACGTGGACCTTTCCACCGATGACGGCACCGGCAGCTCCACCCCTCTGGTGGCTGCCAATATGACAGCAGTGACCGGCCGCCGGATGGTGGAGACTCTGGCCCGCCGAGGCGGGCTCGGCATCCTGCCCCAGGATGTGCCCACCGAGATCATCCGGGAGGTCACCGCCTGGGTCAAGGACCGTCACCCGGTGCTGGAAACTCCGCTGAAGGTCACCGGGGCCGACACCGTGCTCGATGTGCTCCATCTGCTGGACAAGCGCAACCACGGGGCTGTCTGTGTGCTCGACGAGGCAGGGCAGCTGGCCGGAGTGGTGACCGCTGCCGACGGTGAGGGAGTGGACAGGTTCTCCTCGGTGGCCTCGGTGATGCGGATGCCGCAGGTCCAGTTCACCGCCGATGACCTGTTTGAGCACGACGGCGCCCCCGCCGCGTCTCTGGAGCCGGCCTTCTCCGCGATGGAAGCCGCCGGCACCGACTACGCCCCGGTCACCACCGGCTCCGGTGAGTTGCTGGGAGTCCTCACCCGGGCCGGCGCGCTGCGCTCCACGATCTACCGCCCCAACCTCGACGCCGCTGGCCGGCTGAAGGTCGGCGCGGCCGTCGGCATCAACGGCGATGTCCGTGCTAAGGCTGAGGCGCTGCTGGAGGGTGGAGTGGATGTGCTGGTGGTCGACACCGCGCACGGGCATCAGCAGAAGATGCTCGAGGCCCTGGCCGAGGTGCGTGCGGCCATAGAATCCACTTCATTGGTGGTGCCGGTGGTGGCCGGGAACGTAGTCACCGCTGAAGGCACCCGGGAGCTGGTGGCGGCCGGGGCCGATATCGTCAAGGTCGGTGTGGGTCCCGGGGCCATGTGCACCACGAGGATGATGACCGCGGTCGGGCGTCCTCAGTTCTCTTCGGTGCTGGAGTGCGCTGAGGCAGCCCGAGACCTGGGCGCTCACGTCTGGGCCGACGGGGGAGTGCGGTATCCGCGGGACATCGCTCTTGCCCTGGCCGCAGGGGCCTCCTCGGTGATGGTCGGATCCTGGTTCGCCGGAACCTTTGAGTCCCCCGGGGACCTGCTGACCGCGGCCGACGGCCGGCGCTACAAGGAGAGCTACGGTATGGCATCGGCCCGTGCGGTGCAGCACCGCACCTCTTCGGAGTCTGCCTTTGCCAGGGCGCGCAAAGGCATGTTCGAAGAAGGCATCTCGACCTCCAGCATGTTCCTGGACCCGGCCAGCCCGGGCGTTGAGGACCTCATCGACTCCATCACCGCCGGGGTGCGCTCCTCCTTCACCTATGCCGGGGCGCGCTCGCAGGCGGAGTTCCGGCAGCGCGCGGTCGCCGGTGTGCAGTCGGCCGCCGGCTACGAAGAGGGCAAACCGGTGCCCGCCGGATGGACCTAGCGTTAGCCTCGGTGCCGTGTGGCTGTATGTCTTGAGGCCCGCATCCGCTCGAGTGAATATTCCGGCGATGGGCAGAGGCCGCCCTGTGGGGAATGAGCACCTATTGGGTTCGGCAGGCCCGAAAGAGACCGCATGGTCTTCGGGCAGGTATCCGATTGCCTCGCCCGCGACCTTTGAGACTCCGTAGAAGCCGTCTGGGCGAGACGCTCACTGGCCGGGGCTGTGGGTGCGCCATGCGGAACTAATGGCTTGGGAGCGAGGTGTCATTGTCGTCTGCCATGGGGCGGTTCCCACCAAGGTTTAGGGAACCTGTCGGTTAGTTGATGCCTTGGGCGAGGATGAAGTCGTTAAGGCGCTGGGTCACCGCCGTCTGGGTGACCGTCGCCGATGTCAGGGCGATTCTGCGGGTGTGGTCTTCGCCAGTAAGTGGGACCTCGAGGGTCCCCTCAACAGGCTGATGACTGTGTGGCAGGAGGGCGACGCCGAGTCCACGACTGATCAGTTCGCGAATGGTGGCGAACTCGGTGATCTCGATCCCGATGTTCGGTTCGTAGCCGGCGCGACGGCACCAGCGTTCGGTGAGTTGGCGCAGGTTGTAGCTGGTGGGATTGGCGATGAAGCGGGCGTCCTGAAGTTCCTCGAGCTCGATGCATGCCCGGCCGGCAAGGTGGTGGTCTTTGGGCAGCACTGCGTTGATCTGCTGAGTCGCGAGAATGGTGTGCTTGAGATCTGCTGGTGGCGGGATCGTGATCGCCAGGTCGAGCTCTCCAGTCCGGAGGTCTTCGATGAGGGCAGAGCCGTGCGCTTGTTTGAGTTGAAGACGGACGCCGGGATGCCTCAGGTTGAACTCGGCCAGCATATCGGGCACCGCGCCTGACCCCATGGTCAGGGGGAACCCGAAACGGACCGTACCGTGGTCCGGATCGGCAGTCTCAGTGACCTGCGCGATGGACATCTCGATGTCGTGGAGCGGACCTCGGATCAGCTGTGCGAGCCGCAGAGCAGACGGAGTAAGACGCACCGTTCTGCCATCACGAATCAGCAGTGGCATATGCAGCGTCTCTTCGAGTGCGTGGATGCGTCGGCTCATCGATGATTGCGGGATCCCGAGCGCCGAAGCGGCTCCAGTCATGTGACCGCCTTGAGCCGCGACCTCCGTGAGTGCACGAAGCTGTGGAGCCAGGCTTGTCACCCATTCATCCATATGAGGATTATATCGACCTGAAAGTTCATTGGACGGAACGTTCTGTTGTGCGCGACGGTGGGATCACCAGATGCGGCTTCTAGAAAGGGCAACACCATGAGCAAGCGGTGGCGAACAGCAGGAGAGTTCGAGGAGGCCGACATCGTCCTTATCGGCGGTGGGATCATGTCGGCGACTCTCGGAGCGATGATCACGTTTCTCCAGCCGGACTGGCGCATCGTCCTGGTGGAGAAATCGGACTCACTCGCGACTGAGAGCAGCGATCCGTGGAACAACGCCGGAACCGGTCACTCTGGGCTGAGCGAGCTGAACTACATGCCTGACCCAACCGACGGGAGAAAACCCGTCGAGATCGCCCGACAATTCCACATCACCAGACAATGGTGGGCATACCTGGCAGATTCCGGCCTGCTGGATCCACGCGCGTACATCCGCACCAGCCCGCATATGGACGTGGTGTTCGACCGGCGGGGCGTGGACTATCTGCGGCAGCGTTATCAGACGCTCATCACCGATCCGTTCTTTGCCGGACTGGAATACTCCGAGGATCCGGCGAGGATCGCCACCTGGGCACCTCTGATCATGGAGGGCAGAGGCGACGATGGGCCGATCGCCGCGACTCGTCACCGGCATGGCACTGACGTTGATTTCGGCGCGTTGACCCGTGCCCTCACGAGCATCATCACCGACCGGGGCGGGACGGTACTGCTCGGTCACGACGTGAGTTCACTGCGTCAGCAACCGGATGGCCGCTGGCTCGTATCGGGCCGGAGCGGTGCCAGCCGTGGGCGGTTCGCGATCCGGGGACGGCGCGTCTTCGTCGGCGCCGGCGGATTTGCCCTGCGACTGCTCCAGCGCGCGTCTCTACCCGAGGTCCGTGGATATGCAGTGCTGCCTGTCGGTGCCGCGTTCTACCGGTGTTCAGACCCGGAGGTCGCCTCCCGGCACGATGCAAAGGTCTACGGCCAGGCAGCGATAGGTGCCCCTCCGATGTCAGTCCCGCATCTGGACAAGCGAATCGTTGACGGCCAAAGCCATCTGCTATTCGGCCCATACGCGACGTTCAGCACGAAACTCCTCAAGCATGGCAAGCTCACTGACTTCTTCACGACCCTGCGGTGGCGCAATCTTCACGTCATCGCAGCCGCCGGTCTGCAGAACCTGCCACTGGTTCGCTACCTGATCAAAGAGCTTGCCGCCGGCCCGAAGAAGCAATTCGCCCAGCTGCAACGGTTCTACCCTGAGGCTGCGTTCGAGCAGTGGGAGCTGATCGTCGCCGGCCAACGCGCGCAACTGGTCACACCCGACAAGGAGAACATCGGCGTCCTGCGCCAAGGAACGGAAGTGGTCACCAGCGCGGACCATTCCATCTCCGGGCTCCTTGGCGCCTCGCCCGGGGCCTCGACCGCCGTTCCGATCATGCTCAATCTCCTCAGACAGTGCTTTCCCGATCAATGGCAGAGGAGCTGGAAGAACACTATCGTCACTGCGGTCCCAGGATTCGAGAAGACCACGTGGGACGCCGACGACGTCAGCGAAAGCCTCGAGAGGACCGCCAACGCGCTCCATCTCACACATACCCCAGAGAGGCACCGATGAGTCCAGATGCTCACCGAGCACGGCCAAGGCCTATGCCCATGATGTGGATGACGGGTACCCGCTCCCGACGCTGTTCGCCGGGCTCGAAGGCGAGGGCGGCAGGGATCTTCCGTCGCCTGCCTGCGGGTTTTGGGCCTGGACATGCCGGCGTTGTGAGTGGGGGCGGAGATCACCTTCACTGACCGCAGTGCTGATGTCCTACCTCGAACCGGATCCCTCGATGACCTGGGACATTGACCGGGTGGTCGCCAGCTTGACCGGGCCCTGCCGATGAGGAGACTTCATCTGAGTCTCCTGGGTCAGTTCCAGTGCTGGGGCCCTTTGCGCTAACATGTGAATCCTTATGGAGTATCGACAACCCGGCTCGCGCTGGTTTCTTCGCTCAGTTCCCATCGGCTCCCACTGGGGGTGCATCCGCTAAGTGGAGTGGATCCTCCTTGGCATTGGCTTGCTGCTGATCCTCGGCAACGGGTTCTTCGTCGCCGTCGAATTCGCTCTGGTGGCTCTCGACCAGCCGACTGTTCAACACGCCGTCGACAACGGCGACAAGCGCGCAGAGCCACTGATGAAATGCTTGAAATCGTTGTCCACCCAGCTCTCCAGCTGTCAGCTGGGCATCACCCTGAACACCCTGCTGATCGGCTATGTCGTCGAACCGGCGCTGGGCACGCTGCTCCAACCGGTCCTGGTGGGCTTCGGCCTTCCCGCAGCGGCCGTCTCTGGTCTCTCGCTGTTCGTCGCCATGCTGGTGGCCACACTGGTCACCATGCTCATCGGTGAGCTGGTGCCCAAGAACCTGGCGGTGGCGGAGTCTTTCCGCATCGGCCGGGCCCTGGCGCGGCCCCAGCTGGTCTTCACCGCCATCTTCAAACCACTGATCATCGTGCTCAACGGGTTTTCCAACAAGGTGCTCAACCGCTTCGGCCTGGAGGTCAAGGAAGAGCTCTCAGGCGCCCGCACCCCGGAGGAGCTCTCGGCCATGGTGCGCCGTTCGGCCAGCCTGGGCACCCTGGATGAGCAGGCGGCGACCTTCCTGGACCGCACCCTGCGCTTCTCCGAACAGACAGCCGCCGATGTGATGGCCCCGCGGCCGCGAATGGTCACCGTGGAGGCGGAGGCTTCTCTGGAGGAGCTGATCGACACAGCCCGGCGCACCGGCTATTCACGCTTCCCGGTACTGGGCGAGGGTGGAATCGACGAAGTCCGTGGCGTGGTCCACGTGAAGAAGGCCGTGGCCGTTCCCCGCGGAAAGCGCGCCCCGCTGGTGGCCGCCACCCTGATGAGTGACATCGCCCGGGTGCCGGAGACGATTCATCTGGACGCCCTGCTGGCCGAGCTGCGCCAGGCGCCGCTGCAGATCGCGCTGGTGGAGGACGAATACGGCGGCACCGCCGGGGTGGTCACCCTGGAGGACCTGGTGGAGGAGATCGTCGGTGAGGTCGCCGACGAGCACGATGCCCTGACCCCAGGAGTGCTGCAGTCGGCGACCGGGGACTGGTACTTCTCCGGGCTCATGCGCCCCGACGAGATCAACGCGCAGATTCTGGAGCTGGAGATCCCCGAAGACTCTGCCTACGAGACCGTGGCCGGCTACATCCTCCATGAGCTCGGCCGGGTCGCGGCCCTGGGAGATGAGCTGGAGTTCGGCTCCGGGCGCCTGGCCGTGGCGGGCATCGACGGCCGCAGGATCGACCGGGTCAGGTTCACCCCGGACCCGGAGGCCCGCCGTGCGGTCCTGGAGGCACACGCCGAACGTGTCCAACGGTTGGCCACAGAGCGCGCCGAGCGTCAGAAGACAGGTGGACGATGACCTCAGATCTCTTCGGACTGTTCTGGCTGGTGGTCCTGCTGGCAGGCAATGCCTTCTTCGTGGCCGGTGAGTTCGCGGTGCTCTCCGCCCGGCGCAGTCAAATTGAGCCGAAGGCCGACGCCGGCTCCAAGCGGGCCAAGACCGCGCTCTACGCCATGGAGCATGTCAGCCAGATGCTGGCCATCGCTCAGCTGGGCATCACCGTCTGCTCACTGCTGCTGCTGCTGGTGGCAGAGCCTGCCATCCACCACCTGCTCGCGGTGCCCTTCGAGGCGATGGGGATCCCTGCCGCGGCCAGCTCTGTGGTTAGCCTGGTCATCGCCCTGCTGCTGGTCAGCTTCCTGCATGTGACCTTCGGCGAGATGGTGCCCAAGAACTTCGCCGTCTCAGTGGCCGACCGCGCCGTGCTGCTGCTGGCTCCGCCGCTGGTGCTGCTCTACAAGATCTCAATGCCGATCATCTGGCTGCTGAACACCTTCGCCAACCTGGTGCTCCGAGCCTTCAAGGTCACACCCCGTGATGAGGTCATCTCCACCTTCACCCTGGAGGAGCTGGAGACCATTGTGGCCGAGTCCAAGCGCGGAGGCACCGTCAGCGATGAGGCAGGCATCATCGCCGGAGCCCTGGAGTTCACCGATCATGTCGCCGAGGACAACATGGTCCCTGTCCAGGAGCTGGTCACGGTGCCTGAGGACGTGACTCCCAAGCAGGTGGAGAAGGCCGTCGGCCGCACTGGGTTCTCCCGTTTCGTGGTCGAATCGGAGTCGAACGGCTACACCGGCTACCTCCACCTGAAAGACGTGATGGCACTGCCTGCCTCCTCGGTGGAGTCGCCGATCCCGGTCACCGCGGTCCGCTCGCTGGGCAATATGCGCCTGCGCGATGAGCTCGAGGACTGCCTGGCCTCCATGCAGGTCTCCGGCTCGCACCTGGCCCGGGTCATCGACGACGCCGGAGCCACCGTGGGGATCCTCTTCCTGGAGGACGTGCTCGAGGTCCTGGTCGGTGAGATCCACGACATCACCCAGGCCAGAGACAGCCGGCGTCAGCATTCGGTGGACAACACCTGATTTTGAGAATAGTTTGCAACAACTGTACTCTGGTGCCCATGCAAAGACACCTGTGGGCTGCTGCGGCATGTGCGAGCGTCGTCGTGCTCACTGCCTGCGGAAACGGGGATGACCAGACAGAATCCGGTGAGACCGGTCTGCGGGTGGTCACCTCCATCGATGTCTACGCCGACCTGGTGCAGGGCATCGCCGGGGACACCGTGGAGGTCGAGCCGTTGGTGGCGTCCACCGCGGTCGACCCGCATTCCTATGAGGCCACCGCCCAGGACCGGCTCAAGGTGGAGAACGCCGATGTGATCATCGCCAACGGCGGCGGCTATGACGCATTCATCACCCTGCTGGCCTCATCAGCCGACAAAGAGGACCAGGTCTATCAGCTCATCGACGGGGAGAACCATCACTCCCATGAGTTCGACGGGACCTGGGAGAACGAGCACATCTGGTATGACCTGGACCGGATGAGCGAGTTCGTGATGGACTTCGCCGAGCATCTGGGGGAGACCGCCCCGGAGAACGCACAGCACTACGCGGACAACGCCGCAGCCCTGGCGGAGGAGATTGACGAGCTGGCCCGGCGCAACCGCGCCCTCGAGGCAGAGGGCATGGGGTACGTGGCCACCGAGGCGGTCAGCGGTTTTCTGCTCGATGACGCCGGCTTGGAGAATCAGACTCCGCTGGAGTTCCTCAATGCCGTGGAACACGGCGACGACGTCGCTCCGCGGCTCTACTCCGATGCCCTGGACCTGGCCGAGGAGGTCGATCTGCTCTCCTACAATTCGCAGACCGAGACTCAGCAGTCGGCGCGGATCCGCGAGGCTGCCGAACAGTCAGGAGCCGTGGTGGTGGAGTTCACTGAGACGATCCCCGACGACGCCGAGGGCTTCCTGGACTGGATGAGTGCCAATATCGACACCGTTGAGGATGCCCTGGGAGAGGTCCCTTGACCGGCCCCGCGCTGCGGCTTCACGAGGCCGCCGTCCAATTCGGTGCACGCACGCTGTGGTCACAGGTCAGCTTCGCCCTGCAGCAAGGTGAGTTCCTCGCGGTGCTGGGGCCCAACGGGGCGGGAAAGTCGACCTTCCTGAAGGTGCTGCTTGGCCTGCAGCGGCTCAGCTCGGGTACTGCAGAGGTGCTGGACCGGCCGGTGCGGCGGGGTTCGGCGGAGGTCGGGTACATCCCGCAGCACCATCAGCTGGAGCCGGAGACCCCGCTGCGGGCCAAGGACGTGGTCGGCCTGGGCCTGGAGGGGCACAAATACGGGATTCCATGGGCCAGCAGGAAGGCGCGGGCCCGTGTTGATGAGCTGATCGAGCAGGTCGGCGCCGCCGACTACGCCCACCGTCCTGTGGGCCTGCTCTCCGGCGGGGAGCAGCAGCGGCTGCGGGCAGCACAGGCGCTGGCGGGTGATCCCGCACTGTTGCTCTGCGACGAGCCGCTGCACTCCCTGGACCTCCACCACCAGCGGGCCATCACCGAGCTGATCCACGCCCAGTCGGTCCACCACGGCTCAGCCGTGGTGTTCGTGACCCACGAGATCAACCCGGTGGTCAGACATGTGGACCGTGTGCTCTATTTCGCCCGCGGGGGTCACCGGATCGGCACTGTGGCCGAGGTGATGCGCTCCGAGGTGCTCTCTGAGCTCTACCAGTCCCCGGTGGAGGTCATCGAGCACAAGGGCCGTCTTGTGGTGATGAGCGAGCATGCCGAAGGAGACCACCACCATGCTTGAGCAGATCACCTCCAGCTTCACCACCGATGGCTACTGGGACCTGTTCTGGCTGGTCCGGAACTCGGTGATCACCGCAGCTGTGCTCGGCCTGATGGGCGGGATCATCGGCATCTTCATCATGCTGCGGCGGTCAGGACTGGTGGTCCACGGCATCGCCGAGATCTCCTTCGCCGGAGCGGCCCTGTTCCTGCTGGCCGGACTCGATGTGGTGGCCGGCTCAGCCCTTGGGGCGGTGGCCGCCGCCCTGCTGATCGGCGTGCTGTCACTGCGGGACAAGGACACCTCGTCAGTGACCGCCGTGCTCATGCCCTTCGGCCTGGGCCTGGGAATCCTCTTCCTCCACCTCTACCAGGGGCGCTCAGCCAACCGTTTCGGACTGCTGACCGGACAGATCGTGGGGGTGGATGACCTCCAGACCCGCACTCTGGTCACCGGTGCGGTGCTGATCTCGGCAGTTCTGATCCTCATCTGGCGCCCGCTGATGTTCGCCTCGGTGGACCCCCAGCTGGCCGCTGCCCGCGGGGTCCGCACCAATCTGCTGACCATTGTCTTCATGGTCCTGCTCGGCGGCGCGGTGGCCATGAGCGTCCAGGTGGTGGGTGCGCTGCTGGTGCTGGCTCTGCTGGTGGTCCCCGCCGCGGCAGCGCTGAAGGTCGCCCGGAGGCCTGCGGCGGTGGTGCTGCTCTCCAGCGTCTTCGCGGTGACCGCGGCCGTCGGGGGCATTATGATCGCCATCGCGGGCACAGTGCCGATCAGCCCCTACATCACCACCATCAGCTTCCTGATCTACGTGGTGTGCCTGCTGGTGGGCCGCCGTCAGCGCGCGCGGATGAACTCCACCACCCGCCGGTTGACCAGCTCGGCGTCGTAGTCCAGCGTGGCCACGTGCCGGCTGCGCCGCAGGATCACCTCCTGGGTCTGCGGGACTGTGCGCTTGAGCAGGGTGGCCGAGGACGATCCCACCACTGCGTCGATGGGAGAGCGCAGCATCAGCACCGGGGTGCCCTGCTGTGCCAGCCTCGGCAGCACCGCCCGGGCATGCCTGAAGACCCGGTCCAGCTGCACCACCGCTCGCACAGGTGTCACCGCGTAGGCCTCCTCGGTGACACCGGGGGTGGCGATATCGCCGGCGATCGAGTCGATGGTGGGCCGGATCCTGTGGAGCCCCCGAGCCAGCAGACCAGTGCCAGCTTTGAGCCTCAGGCCGGGGTTGATGACGACGGCGCCCGGACAGCGGTGTTCTGCCGCGGCCCACAGTGCCAGTGCGCCTCCCATCGACAGGCCCACCGGCACAATCGTGTCGCAGCGCTCAGCCAGGCTCTCATAGGCGGCGGTGACGGTCTCGAAGATCTGCTCAGCGGGTGTGGCTGCCAGGTCTTCCCACCGGGTGCCGTGTCCGGGCAGCAGCGGCAGCTCTACCTCGAAGCCGGCTGCTGTGACGGCATCGGCCACCGGTTGCATGGAGGCGGTGGTGGAGGTGAACCCGTGCAGGACGAGCGCGCCTGTGCCGGTCCCGGCGGCGTGACCGCGGCCTTCACGACCTGAAGTCGGCACATCACTTTGTGTGCGCCTCATATGCGCTACTTCGTGCTGCACGTCTTGCAGAGTCCGAAGATCTCCAGGGTGTGCCGGACATCGGTGAACCCGTTGTCTGCGGCAAGCGTGCTGGCCCAGGACTCCATCTCGGGGGCTTCGAACTCCACGGCGAGCCCGCAGCTGCGGCAGACCAGGTGGTGGTGGTGCTCCTCGGCGGCACAGAGCCGGAAGATGGCCTCCCCGTCGTCGGGGCGCAGCACATCCAGCAGCCCTTCCTCCTGGTGGGACTGCAGCACCCTGTAGACGGTGGCCAGTGAGACCCGCTCCCCGCGGTCGCTGAGAATCCGGTGCAGATCCTGGGCGGAGACGAAGTCCTCCAGCTCGCTGAGGGCGGCCCACACAGCACGCTTCTGGCGGGTGGAACGGCCCTTCGACGGGGTGGAGGAGGTGCTTGTACTCATGGTGCGATAAGGGTAGCAGGGCGTAGGCTTAATGCATGGCGACAGTCTTCAGCAAAGTGATCAGCGGGGAGTTCCCCGGCCGTTTCGTATGGCAGGACGAGGTCTGCGTGGGCTTCCTCTCCATCGCCCCGCTGGCCTACGGACACACATTGGTGGTGCCCCGGGTCGAGGTGGATAAGTGGACCGAGGCCGAGCCGGAGCTGGTGGCGCATCTGAGTCAGGTGGCGCACCGCATCGGCAAGGCCCAGGTGGAGGCCTTCGGCTCCGCCCGGGCCGGACTGGCGATCGCCGGCTATGAGGTCCCGCATCTGCATCTGCACGTCTGGCCCTCGAACTCTTTGGCCGATCACGACTTTTCCCAGGTCATCACCGATCCTGAGGATGCGGCCATGGATGAGGCCGCGGAGAAGCTCCGGGTCGCACTGCGCCTGATGGGCGATGCCGAGCATGTCCCCGCAGAAGAGGACTGATGGATGGGCGAGGGCGCGCTGCTCACCGCGCCATCGACGAGCGTCTGGTCAACGATTCCGGCTAAGCGGCGAGATAGTCCCGCAGCGCCTCGCGCACGAGATCGCTGCGCTGCTGGCCTGTCTCAGATACGCGGTTCTGCAAAGCCTGCGCCAGTTCAGGATCCAGTCGGACAGGCAGAACGGTGGAAGGGCCCTCACCCAGGGCTGGGCGTCCCCGGCCACGTTTTGCCTGGAGCTTGTCCACGTCGTAGCCGCCCTCGGCTTCGGCGGCGAAGTCGTCAACCATCTCCTCGGTAAGGGGCTGGCCGTTGGCCAGACGGTACTTAGTCATAGCAATCATCTCCTCTCCAGGAGCGGATAGTACTTCGATCTGCATTTCATGGCGTGGATGACCAGGTAGGTGCCGTCGTCCAGGATCAAAGCAGCGATCTCTAGAAGTTGGCCTTGAGGATCCCAGCCCAGCAGAAGACGCTTGGGAGGATCCTCCTCTTCCTCAATATCAACGACTGCGTTTTCAGCTGCATAGATTATTGCTTCAATGGCACAACCATGTTTGGTTGCAGAACGTCGGTGAACCCGGATGCTCACATCAATAGTGTATACGAAATTTGACCCGTGTGTCTGGTCAGGAGCGGGAGAACTCTGCCCGAGCCTGGTCTACCGCGGACCGGATGAAGCAGCCGTGGACGTGGTCGTTGATCAGGCCCATTGCCTGCATGAACGCGAACACGGTGGTGGGGCCGACGAACCTCCAGCCGCGCTTCTTCAGCTCCTTGGACATGGCCACCGACTCCGCTGAGGTGGAGACGGTCTGCGGCTCGGCGGTCTCGGCGGCCACGGTCTCGTAGGACCAGGCGAAGGCGGCCAAGGATCCTTCGCGCTCAATGAGCTCCTCTGCCCGGCGGGCATTGTTGATGACCGCCTCGATCTTGCCGCGATGCCGCACGATGCCGGCGTCTTGGAGGAGCCCGGAGACGTTGTCGTCGGTGAACCGGGCGACCTGCGCGATGTCGAAGCCGTGGAAAGCCTCACGGAAGTTCTGCCGTTTGGCCAGGATGGTGCGCCAGCTCAGACCGGATTGGAAGCTCTCCAGGCACAGCTTCTCAAAGAGCCGCTGGTCGGTGCCGACCGGGAATCCCCACTCGGTGTCGTGGTAGTTCAGGAACTCTGGGGCACCGGCACTCCAGGGACACCGGGGGAGACCGTCGGGGGCGAAGCTGATCGCTGCTGGCATACCCATTGCCGTAAGTCTACTTTCCGGACTGCTTGATGGCGCGGCGGACGCGTTTGGCGCTCACCGTTTGGGCGGTGCCCAGCTGCTGGGCGAAGAGATTGACCCGCAGCTCCTCGATCATCCACTTCACCTCAGCCAGACCGGCAGGGACCGGAAGCTGTTCCGGAACTGAGTCCACCGCGGCGTCGTACTCATCCTCCAGCTGTTGGACCTGCTGCATATCCGTGGTGTCCTTGGCCACCGACTCCCCAGCCTCCAGCCGGTCCAGCCGGATGCGCATGGCCGTGAGGTACCGCGGCAGGTGCTGAGCCTGGGTGTAGCCGGCGGCGGTGATGAACCCCGGGTAGACCAGCTGATCGATCTGGGCCTGCATATCGGAGACCGCGGCCGCCAGCGTCACCGACTTCACCGCGCTCAGCCGTGTACGCAGCTCGGTGTTGGCGGTGAGCACCTGGGCGAGCACATCGGTCAGCCTCAGCACGGTGTCGATCAGCTCAGCACGGGCGTGCCGGGAGATCCGTTCAAACTCCGCGGCCGTGAAGGGCAGCTGCTCAGGCACCAGGTGGTCCAGTGCCGCAGTAGTGGCCTCTGCGACCACCTGCTCGATGCTGGTGGCAGCGTCCTTGGCGAACTGCCCGAAGGCCAGGCGCTCCCGGTTGCTCAGGTGATCCACCACATACCGCTGCGGGGAGGGCAGCACAGACGCGAGGAGCACGACGACGCCGCGGCGGTGAGTCCGTGCCTGGTCCTGCGGGGACTGGGTGATGGTGAGCCGGACGCCGTCATCGTCCTGGGTCAGCGCCGGGTATCCGGTGATTTCCTGGCCGGCCACACTGCTGGAGACCCGCTGATCGATGTTCCCGAAGCTCCAGGAGGTCTGGTTCCGGGCCGAGGTGTCGATGTCACCGGACTGCGGCTGCGCCACCTGTTCGGTGGCCCGTGGTGACGACACTTTGGCCTGTGACGGGCAGGATTCATCGTCATGGCGGGCCACCGTATGGGCAGTGTGACTGACCGAGCGGCTGATCGCCTCGCGGTTCTCGCCGCTGAACCTGACCTGCAGCTGACCCAGGTCGAAGCCGGAGTCCAGCACCCGGCCCCGGTCGGAGACCACGGCGAAGGTGAAGCGCAGATGATCCGGCAGCGCCTCCAGATCCAGATCCTCGGGTTCGACCACCACACCCTTGAGCCGTCTGAGCACAGTGGACAGTGCGGGCCTGAACGGGGAGGTCCCGGCGTCGAACTCCTGCTCCAGGAGGTCGCGGGCCTGACCGGCCAGATCGGGGGCGGGCACGAAGTTGCGGCGCAGCTGCTTGGGCATCGACCGGATCAGGGCGGTGATCATCTCGGAGCGCCGGCCAGGGATGAACCATTCGAACCGGTGGGGCTGCAGCTGATTGAGGAACAGCACCGGCACCCGGACAGTGACACCGGCCTCATAGGCGTAAGTGAGCTCCAGCTGGAGGCCGTCATGGTCAATGTGCTCCGGAAAGGCGTCCAGATCCACCTGCTCGGCCTCCGGGGCCATCAGCGTGGACTCCGGCAGGTCCAGAAGCTCGGGGGTCTGGTGACGCTGTTTCTTCCACCAGGCGTCGAAGGCGCGTGCGGAGGTGATGTGCTCCGGAAGCCGCTCGGCGAAGAACTGCACCAGATGGTGGTCTGCGGCACGCAGATCCTTGCGGCGGGTCCGCTCCTCAAGCTCGGCGATCTCCTGGAACCGCGCTCGGTTGCGCTTGTCGAAGTGGTGGCGGGTGTTCCAGTCGCCCTCGATCAGTGCGTGACGGATGAACTCTGCGCGGGCGAACTCCGGGTCAATGGTGGCGTAGAGCACTCTGCGGTCGGCCACGATTGGCACGCCGAAGAGGGTGACCCGTTCGGTGGCGACCACGGCCCCCTGCTTAGAGGACCAGACCGGGTCCGAATGACTGCGTTTGACCAGGTGGGAGCCCAGCTCCTCGGCCCAGGCGGGGTCCACCGCGGCCACAGTGCGGGCCCAGAGCCGGGAGGTCTCCACCAGTTCGGCCGCCATCACCACATCCGGGTTCTTCTTGAAGAGCCCCGAACCGGGGAAGATGGCGAAGCGTGTGCCGCGCGCTCCCTGGTATTCGCGGGTGCGCGGGCTGTAGAGGCCCAGGTGACTGAGCAGCCCCGACAGCAGGGACTTGTGCACCTCATCGTGCTTGCCGACCGGGTCGATGGCATCGCGCACCCTGATACGGCGGGTGGACAGCTTGGCCTGCTGGGCCAGTTCGCCCAGCTGGTGGACCAGATCCTGCCACTCCCGGATGCGCAGCCAGTTCAGGTGTTCGCGGCGGCAGAGTTTGCGGAACTGGCTGGAGGACAGCTCAGTCTGCTGCTCGCTGATGTAGCGCCAGAGGTTCAGCAGGGCGGAGAAATCGGACTTCTCATCGGCGAAGCGGGCATGGAGCTGATCGGCGGCGTCGCGGTGGTCGGTGGGCCGTTCGCGCACGTCCTGGATGGAGAGCCCGGCCACCAGCACCGTGACCTCGGTGAGGCAGCCGCGGCGGGAGGCTTCGACCATCATGCGTGCCAGCCGGGTGTCCACCGGCAGCTGGGCGATCCGGCGGCCGGTGCCGGTGACCCTGCCCGAGCGTTCCAGCGCCCCGAGCTCGGAGAGCAGGCGCACGGCATCGTTGACGGCCTTGGCATCGGGCTTCTGCACGAACGGGAAGTCCAGCAGCTCCTGCGGGGTCCTGGTGATGCCCATCGAGGACATCTGCAGCAGCACTGAGGCTAAGGAGGTGCGCAGGATCTCCGGGTCGGTGAACTCCGGGCGGGCCTCGAAGTCCTCCTGCGCGTAGAGCCGGAGGCAGATGCCGTCAGAGGTGCGGCCGCAGCGTCCGGACCGCTGATTGGCGCTGGCCTGGGAGATCGGCTCGATGGGAAGCCGCTGCACTTTGGTGCGGGTGGAGTAGCGGGAGATCCGTGCGGTGCCGGTGTCGACCACATACTTGATGCCGGGCACGGTCAGCGAGGTTTCGGCCACATTGGTGGCCAGCACTATACGACGCCGCCCGCCCGGTGAGAAGACCCGGCGCTGCTCGGCCAGCGAGAGCCTGCCGAACAGCGGCAGGATCTCGGCACCGGCAAGTCGTCGGTGGCGGCGGACAGTATCGGCCAGCGCCTCGGAGGCATCGCGAATTTCGCGCTCGCCGGGGAAGAAGACCAGGATGTCTCCCTCGGGCTCTTCGGCCAGCTCCGCTACCGCCTGGGAGACGGCGTCGAGGAGGTCGCTGTCGGTCTCCTCCGGGGGCCGGTAGCGGACTTCCACCGGGTAGGTGCGCCCGGAGACCTCGATGATGGGGGCGGGGCCGGATTCTTCGGTGGCGAAGTGCTCGCTGAAGCGCTCGGGATCGATGGTGGCGGAGGTGACGATGATCTTCAGATCCGGCCGTTCGGGGAGAATCCTCTTGAGATAACCCAGGATCACATCGATGTTGAGACTGCGCTCATGGGCTTCGTCGATGATGATGGCGGAGTATCTGCGCAGCTTCGGGTCGCGCTGGATCTCGGCGAGCAGAATGCCGTCAGTCATCAGCTTCACCGAGGTGTCCTGACCGACTTCGGCGGTGAAGCGGACCTGGTAGCCCACGGTGCTGCCGATCTCGGTGCCCAGCTCCTCGGCCAGGCGCTCGGCCACGGTGCGAGCCGCCAGCCGGCGTGGCTGGGTGTGGCCGATCAGTCCCTGGTGGTGTAACCCCAGCTCCAACAGCATCTTGGGCAGCTGGGTGGTCTTGCCGGAGCCGGTCTCACCGGCGACGATCACCACCTGGTGATCCTGCAGCGCCGAAAGGATGGTCTCGCGCTGGCTGCTGACCGGGAGGTGTTCGGGGTAGTTCAGGTCGGCAGGGGAGTAGGCCGAGGTGGTGGAAGTCTCCGTAGGCATGACCTGTTGAGTCTATCGGCCTGCAGACCGGAGTCAGTCCTCGGTGGGGGCCAGTGTCAGCTCCCCGAGCTCCTCGCGGACTTCCTCATTCTCGGGAACCAAGATGTACTCACCGCTTTCCCGTTCGATCTCGAACACGAAGGGACCCTGGTCCTCAGCGTCCTCCACGTCCAGGGTGAGCATGCCTTCTTCCACTGCATAGCTGAACCCTCGGCTGAAGGTGGGTGAGGTGTAGGTAGCGGTACTGACGTTGAAGGTCATCTGGCCGGATTCACCGTTGGTGGAGACCACGCGCCAGGCCTGTGACCGCAGATCAGAGGCTGGGTCTGGAACGCAGCTGGTGAGAAGGCCTGCACAGAGGACAGCGGCGAGCAGGAGAAAGTTCTTAGATCTCATCTCCGAGGTGAGTCTACAGGGACGTGTGCGCAGCAGGACCGACTGGCTCGGGAAGTCGTGATGGTGGATTAGGTTCTCGGTGCGCTTTGGGGGTACGATGACTCTCGCTGTTTTCAGCAGGTTGAGGTCCCAGGGATTCGGTGAAAAACCGGGATAACAGGACCGATGCGCGAGTGGCGGAATTGGTAGACGCGCTGGCTTCAGGTGCCAGTGATCGAAAGGTCGTGGGGGTTCAAGTCCCCCCTCGCGCACGAGTGTTAAAGTGGCCTCTGACCATGAGTTTTATACTCCAGGTCAGCGGCCGCTTTCGTCGAAAGTACTATAAAATGTAGCTCCCTTAAGAGTTTCAGCGACTGGAGTCTCGTAGGTCCAGGACATGAAAGACCTTATCTAGGCGGCGTCCTGCTGTTGGAGCGACGAAGTCCCTGAGGCGACCGTACTCTTTGAATCCCTCGGATAAGTAGAGGTGTTCCGCAGCCAGGTTGTCGCCACGGAAATCCAGTGTGAGTTGTTCGATTCCGACTGTTCGTGCCTGGTCGATAAGGTGGTGCAGTAGACGGCGTCCGAGGCCCGATCCTGCGGATGTAGGCCTGACTGCGAGTTTCTCCAAGTCTGCGTGGGGTCTGTGGGTGGGGCGTTGGTAGCGACGCCAGTAGCCAAACCCTGCAACTTCGAGTTCTTCTTCGGCTATGACAGCACAGGTTTCTCCCACGGGTGCGGCCGCTAGATTCTCGACCATGTCGGCGACTTCGGAAAACGATGGAGGTTCTGTCCAACCTAGCGCTGCTCCTTCTCGGACTAAGTCACCGAGCATCTGAGTCAAGGACACAATGAAAGGCTCAGTAAGGGAAGCAGCGGTCACCATTCGTAGTTCGGCCATGACTGTGAGTATAGGAAGTTCAATGTTGACCCGCTTAAAACTCCGGATGGTTGCCGTCGTGGAGCCAATCAGTCAGTGGGTTGACTACGGTTTCGGCGAGTAGTTGATATCCATTCGCGCTTGGGTGGTATCCGTCGCCGTTGCGGACTTCGTCTCTCCATGAATGGTTAGTCACGGTGGCATGGAAGGTGTCGATGAAGGCGATGTTGTGAGCTTCTGCCGTGGTGCGCAGAAGCTCGTTAAGGTGTTCCAGGCGAGCGTTCTGAGCATTATCGTCTATTGCTGGTGGCCCGACCATGAGCAACGGCAGCGGCGCAAGGGACTGATGGATGTTCACCAGTGCTGTCACTGCCTCATGTGCCTGGACTCGTGACTGCCCGTGTTCCAATACGGTGTCGTTGACTCCGAAGGAGACGACCACTCGTGGCGCATCAACGTCGCTCAACCGGGGTTTGACCTCGGCCAGGATGCGGTGAGAGATCTGCACTGACGTTTCTCTACGAACACCGAGGTTGTATGTGGTGACCCGCATCCCTCGGGAGATTGCCTGTGCGGTGACCCGTCCCACCCATCCGAGTCCGGTGGGATCTCCAGTGCCAGCAACGAAAGAGTCACCGACGAAACACACTCGCACATCCGGTCCTGGAGTTGGTGTGCTTGCCTTCGGTTGTCGCTGGGACCGATCCTCGTGCGACGCTCGCAGCACTTCGTCACAGGAAGAATCTGCTGTGTTCACCGCGGAGTGCTGAACGGATTCTGCCGCTGTGTTCCCAGATGAAGACTGAACCGCATCAGTCGCATCCTTGTTGTGTGGGGAGCCCTCTTCGACTTGTTGGGTATGGATGGGCATGGCGCCGGTGTTGGCTAGAGGTTCTCGGCGGCCTCCGTGTTGGGCTGTGGCGCCTGCGAGGACGACCACAATGATGCCGAGGCATTGGATGACGGTGGGCATCTGAGAGAGCACCACCAGTCCCAGCAGCAGGGCGATGGCTGGCTCTATGGCCATGAGGGTCCCGAAGGCTGGGGTGGTCATTCTCCGCAGTGCGGCAAGCTCGAGTACGAACAGAAGCACGGGGGCCAGAAGCGCAAGGCCAAGGGCGATCGCCACCACGGTCAGGTCGATGTTCCCGGCGGCTTGGGGCACCCCGATGGTGGCGGCGGTGATGGCTGCCACCGGCAGGGTGATGGAG
>NZ_QWLD01000011.1 GCF_003600155.1 Nesterenkonia muleiensis
ACCTTCCCCGCCGAACTCACACCCGGCGTGTCAGGCCGGAAACACCGTTAAATCCACAGTCCCCCTCGAACAGCGCAAATGGAAGTGATTCTTTATCGTGTAAAGAATGACCAGTCTGCACTGAGCTCACGCACCCACCCAAGGAGCAGGGATCTTCTGGTGGGGCCCGGGTCATTAGCATCCAGCGTCTGCCGTCATCGTACGATGTTGGGTTGGTCTGATGTCGAACTCGCGGGTGAAAGCAGCGCTGAGAGCGTATGCGCTGGAGTACCCGACCTGACGGGCGATGGATTCGACCGTGTCCTGACTACGTTCGAGGAGATCGGCTGCCATGCTGAGTCGCCATCCGGTGAGATAGGCGATGGGTGATTCCTCCATCACCTCGCTGAATCTTCGGGCGAGGGTAGCTCGGGAGACCTGAGCCTCATCGGCGAGCGTCTCGACGGTCCAAGGTTGCGATGGCGCGTTGTGAATCGCGGTGAGGGCGGCTCCCACGACCGGGTCGGTGGCGGCGCGGTGCCAACCGGGCGGTGAGGCCTCAGGCAGTGCCAGCCAGTCTCGTAGAGTGCCGATCAGGACGAGGTCCAAGAGCCGATCAAGTATGGCTTGCTGGCCGGCTTCCTCGAGGACGATCTCCGCCTCGAGCAGCGATAGATGCGACGATCGCTGCTGCTGGTGAGGAACCACGAGTACCCGAGGGAGCGAGCTCATCAACCGCTCGGCGATCCGGCCTGTGGTGGTGTATGAACCGGTGAGCAGAGCATGCTCGGCCTCCAGCTGCGTGCCGCAGGTCCTCACACCCAGGCAAATCTCCTCATCAGCGAGGAGATTGCCGGCTGCGTCTGTACAGGTGCCTTCTTCTGCGAACACATAGAAGGGTTCAACACTCACGTGAGGGTCGCTGGTCAGTAGAAACGACCGTGACCCGTTGACGACGGCGAGATCCCTGTTCTGCAGCCGAACAGGTGCGTCGTCGTCGGGGATCACCCACGCCTCGCCACGCAACATGGTCAGCAGAGTGATCGAGGCGCCATCGGTGAAGCGGATCGACCACGGCGGGGTCATGAGGTTCTTACCGAGCAAGGCCCCCGCGGAGCGGATGTGGCTGAGGATGTTGGTCAGAGCGTCCATGCGTCAATCTTAGACGCCTGCGCATCAAAGTGAGACCCTAAGCTATTCTCCGTCTCACAAATCGTTGGTGGAATGGGGTCATGACGACACCACAGACCATCACTGTTCTCGGAGCCACCGGCAAAACCGGAAGGCATGTCGCAGCACAGTTGCGCGAGACCGGCCACCATCTCCGAGAAGCATCGCGCCGCGGAACCCTACGATTCGACTGGGAGGACGAGACCAGCTGGGATCCAGTCCTCACCGGTGCTGACGGCATATATCTCCTGCCCCATGAAGCACCAGGTGGCAATGAACGACTCGCTGCGTTCACCGACCTCGCGGCGAAGGCCGGAGTCCAACGCCTGGTGCTGCTCTCAGCCCGTGAATGGACCGACCTCAAGATCGCCGAGGCGTTGGCTCGTGAGGATATTGTGCGTGAGTCCGGACTCGGCTGGACGATTCTGCGGCCTGTCTGGTTTGCGCAGAACTTCAGCGAAGAGTCGTTCTTCGCTGAAGGGATAGCCGGTGGTGAACTTCTCCATGGCACCGGGGAAGGGCGTCATCCCTTCGTCGACACCCGGGACATTGCAGCGGTCGCGGCAGCAGCTCTCACCGATGATCGTCACGCCGGAGAGCACTACGCGCTCACGGGTGCCCGCACCCTCTCAGTCGGCGAGGCTGTTGAGGCTATCACCGCGGCGACAGGACGCTCAATTCGATCCCGCTCCCTTGATTCCAGCTCCTATCGCGATCACCTGATTGAGCATCACTATCCACCGGGAACCGCCGAGGGAGTCGTAGGCCTGAGCGACCTTATCCGCAGCGGTGAGGATGCCCATCTCTCTGAGGGTGTTCAACAAGCGCTCGGACGTGAGCCCCTGGATTTCGCCGACTATATCGCCGACACCGTCGGCAACGGCAGGTGGGCTCGATGAACACGACTCCCACAGGCCACGAGATTCGCCTGACATCCCGTCCACAGGGTCTTCCCCTACCTGGCGACTTCGAACTTGTCGAGGTCGACCTTCCTGAACCGGCTGCTGGCGAAGTTTTTGTAGAAAACACCTGGATGTCGGTGGATCCCTACATGCGCGGGCGCATGGATGATGTCGAATCCTACATGCCACCGTTTACCATCGGATCTGCACTAGAGGGCAGCGCGATCGGCCTGGTCACGGCATCGCGCGATGAATCGCTGCCGGTAGGCACGGTCGTCTCCCACTTCGCAGGCTGGCGCAGTCACGCTGTTCTCCGCCGAGAAGGCGTCATTGCGGTCAACACCGACCTCGCCCGGTCACAGGACTACCTCGGAGTCCTGGGCACGACCGGACTCACCGCCTATGTCGCGTTAAAAGAGATCGCCCCGGTGAGCCAGGGCGACGTCGTGTTCATCTCGGCCGCAGCCGGCGCTGTCGGCAGCATCGCTGGGCAGCTCGCCCACATCGAAGGTGCAGCGAAAGTCATCGGGTCTGTCCGGAGTGAGACCAAAGCCGAGCAGATCCGCAGGGACTTCGGATTCGACGCCGCCTTGGACTACACGGCAGGCGACCTCACCGGCCAGCTCCGTGCTGCTGCACCTGAAGGGATCGACGTCTACCTCGACCTCGTGGGAGGCGATCACCTCGACACAGCTCTTGACGTGCTCAACGAGCACGGCCGTATAGCGCTCATCGGAGCCATCAGCGGCTACAACTCCCCGACTCCCATCTCCGGTCCGCCTGACTTCTTCCGCGTTTATGCAAAGCGACTGTCATTGCGCGGCATGCTCATCAGCGACCACCTCAGCGTCTTCGACGAGTACATCCCACAAGCCACCGCGTGGCTGACTGAGGGGAGCCTGCGCGCCGAGTCAACTGTGATCGATGGTCTCGACCAAGCACCAAAAGCGTTCCTCAGCCTGTTCGACGGAACCAACATCGGCAAGATGCTCGTTCGGCTATGAACGAAGAAGCCACATGACACCGCACCCGTTGAGGGTGCGGACGCTCGTTCCTGGAGACGACCAGCGCCTTCCGACTACTCCGCCACCTGGCGCTCGAGAGTAGAGTCTCCACCAGAACCATCGATCCACACGGAACAGGAGGATTCGTCACGGCGGAGCAGAAGAACACCACAGAGCATAGGACATCACTGTTCACCGGCGACGTCGCGCGCTCTCAGCTGATCGAGGTTCAGGTGCGCCCGCGCCAGGAACTCTCCTGGTAGGGGACATGAAACCCCACCATTGTCACCACCGCACTGGAACTACAAGGGGCTGCGTCACGATCCGGTCTCACTTATCCAGGGTTCTGTGGGGTTCGTTTCAGGCGTTCGGCCCATTCGATGAAGAGCCGTGTTTCCGTGGGGCCAAGGGCTTCGGGGTGGGCGGCGGCCTCCTCGATCAAAATGTTCGCGGATCCTCTTTGGTCGCCAGATGCCGTACCGCCGGTGATCGCGGCGATGACACCTTCCCGTACCGCAATTGACAGTTGCCGGTCTTCCTCGTTCACCACGATTTGGCGCAGTGTGACGCCGATGTTGGTGACCAGCACATGGGCGGCGGCCTGCTCGGCGGTCACGACCAGACGCCCCTGTTTGTGGGCTTGGCGCGTGATGGAACGGAGGATCTCACTGGGCCTTGATTGCGCTGCCGGTGAATAGCCGGGCCGGACTTTGCCGTACATCAGGGTGTAGAAACCCGGGTTCTCCAGTCCGAATGCGACGTGGGCGTCCCAGCCGCCCCGGATGTCCTGGATGGGATCTCCAGAGGACTCGGTCGAGGCTTTCGCCTCCAGGTACATGTCGAAACCACGTTCGATGACCGCTTCGATCAGACCCTGCTTACTGCCGAAGAAGTGATACAGCGTGGGCATCTTCACCCCTGCGGCCTCGCAGACTGCACGCAGCGAGAAGTCCTCGCCGGGGTCGGCGGCGATCATGTCGGCGGCGGAGTTCAACAACCGCGTGCGTGTATCGCTGTGCGATGTCTCTGTCATAGTGCTACAGTACCTTGTGTATCATCGATATATAGTTACATAGCGACGACACATGGAGGATTTCGTCATGACTGATCACACGCTCAACGCCAAGAACGTTCTGATCGCAGGGGGCGGCAAAAACCTCGGCGGTCTTATTGCCCGTCAAGCGGCTCAAGCGGGGGCGAACGTCGCGATTCATTACAACTCTGATGCCACTCGCCCTGAGGCGGAGGGGACATTGGCCGATGTTGAGGCAGCAGGTGTCCAGGGAGTGCTGCTCTCAGGTGATCTGACGAAACCGGTCAATGTTGAGAAGTTGTTCGCCGAGGCAGCATCGGCGATAGGTACCATCGATGTCGCGGTCAACACCGTGGGCAAGGTGCTGCGAAAGCCGATGGTGGAGACCACTGAGGACGAATATGATTCGATGTTCGACATCAACGCCAAGTCCGCGTATTTCTTCATCAAAGAAGCAGGTCAGCACCTTGCTGAGGGCGGCAAGATCATCACCATCCTCACCTCTCTGCTTGCAGCGTTCACCGATGGCTACTCCACCTACGCAGGTGGCAAGAGTCCTGTCGAGCACTTCACCCGCGCCGGGGCCAAGGAATTCGCCGGTCGGGGAATCTCCGTCACAGCCGTGGCGCCGGGCCCCATGGACACGCCGTTCTTCTACGGACAGGAGACCCCAGAACGCGTGGAATTCCACAAGTCGCAGGCTATGGGAAGCCAGCTCACCCAGATCGAGGACATCGCGCCCATCGTCAAGTTCTTGGCCACCGAGGGTTGGTGGATCACCGGTCAGACGATCTTCGCCAACGGCGGCTACACTACCCGCTAACCCAACAACCCCATCCTGATCAAGGAGACACCATGACTGACATCAGTATTCCCGAGCCCGTCGCCTCGTTCATCCACACTGTCAACCAGCACGACGAAGAAGGGTTCCTCAACGCGTTCACAGCCGAGGGTACGGTCGACGATTGGGGGCGCACCTTCGTCGGACGCGACCAGATCAAAGCCTGGAGCGACAAGGAGTTCGTCGGTGCTCTAGGCACCCTGACACCCGAAGAAGTCTTCAACGATGCCGGCGAGCTCGTGGTGATCGGTGATTGGCGCAGCAACCATGCCAACGGGCGCAGCCGGTTCGCCTTCAGCACTCAGGACGAGAAGATCGTGAAAATGACCATCCGCGAAGGCTGAACGTCTCCCATTTCAACCGGGCGCGGTGGTGCCACCGCGGCGCTTCACCTATGAAGTCCGCTGGCGCTACCGTGCCATCACCCAGCCCACGGAGGTCCGGAGTGGGAAGTGGACGCCTTGTGTGCCGGAAACCGCCGACCCGGAAGTGAAACCTCATGCGATCACCGATTCTTGATTACCTCGACACCATCATCGAGCAGACAGAGGACATCAATTCTGGCGCCCTGGCTGACTACATACCGGAGCTGGCGGCAGCCGATCCCGAAAGTGTGGCTGTCGCACTGTGCACGGTCAACGGAACCGTCTACGCCAGCGGCGACACCGACCACCGGTTCAGCATCCAGTCGATGTCCAAGCCCTTCGCCTATGCCCTGGCCATCGAAGACCATGGGCTGGAGGCCGTTCTCGAGCACATCGGTGTGGAGCCCAGCGGGGAGGCCTTCAACGAACTCTCGTTGGACCCGGAGACCGGAAAGCCCCGCAACCCGATGATCAACGCCGGCGCCATCGCAGCACATGCACTTATCGCAGATGATGAGGTGCCTGCGGTGGATCGTATGCTTGGGCTGTTCTCGCAGCTTGCCCAGCGGCAGGTGGGCATCGACGAGGCGGTTGCTTCCTCTGAGCTGGCCACCGGGGACCGCAACCTTGGGCTGGCCTACCTGCTGCACGCCTCAGGCGGATTGACACAAGATCCCCCAGCGGCGGTCGCCGGCTATATCCGCCAGTGCGCGGCATCGGTGACGGTGCGCGATCTAGCCCTGATGGCTGCGACACTGGCCAATGCGGGCACCCAGCCCAATACCGGTGAGCGAGTGTTCAGCAGAAAAGGCACCAAACACGTGCTCAGTGTGATGGCTTCCTGCGGAATGTATGACGCTGCCGGAGACTGGCTGACCACTGTAGGCATCCCTGCCAAGAGCGGGGTCGCCGGCGGTATCATGGGCGTGCTGCCCGGCCAGATCGGAGTCGCGGTGTTCTCACCACGCCTTGATCCCCACGGCAACAGCGCACGAGGAGTCCAGATGATGCAACGGCTCTCCGAAGACCTCGGTCTGCACCTGATGGAGACCGGCAGACCCGCCCGGTCCTCCCTGAGAGAAATACGAACAGCAACGATCGAAGGGCAGCCGGCCACGATCTACGTCCTCCAAGGCGACATGGTACTCAGCAGCATCGAATCGCTTGTGCGCGAAATCATCGAAAACCCTCCCTCAACCGACATCGTCATCTTCGACATGACCCGCGTCGACGAGGTCTTGCCCGTGGCACGCCGCACCTCATCGGAGACAGCGACAAAACTCATTGACGAAGGGCACCGGATCATCCTCATCGACCCCGAAAACACCGTCACCGACTTCCAGGACAGCCAGGGACGTCCGATCACCCGCTGGAGTACTCAACAACTGGAAGAGAACTCCGACTAGGACGAACCGCAATCGACGCAGCGATCGCACCACCTGTGTTCCAGCTACCGGGTGATGTCGACTCGGTACGTGATCCCAGGCTCCAGGTAGTGACCGCTGTAGGGGGCGCCGTCGACGGTCACGGAGCAGCCGTGCTCAAGGGCCAGCTGCAGTCCGGCCAGCAGATCCCAGGAGTAGGCGCCCACCGGGTTGACGAACCGGCGGACCCGGCCGATGATCACGTTGTAGAGGTTATAGACCGCCGCGCCGAAGAGTCGTGACTGAGGGGTTTCAGCGATCTGCTGCACCAGCTCCTCACTGATGCCGGAGGAGAACGCGGTGATCCTGGAGTTGCCGTAGCGGAGTTCATCGCCGGAGATGATCTTTCTGCCCAGCTCCGGCAGTGTGATCATGCTGGCCGCGTGGTCTCCGTCTGTGAAGATCGAGACTGCGGTCCCCCACTCCGGCAGTGAGGAGGCGAAGTTCTCCGTGCCGTCGATGGGATCCACCACCGCGACCCAGCCGGCGGGCTCTTGGTCCCAGCCGGCCTCATCCTCCTCTCCCACGAAGGTGAGATCGGTGAACTGAGTGCGCAGGTAGGACTCCAGCTCAGACTGGACAAGCCTATCCGCGGCAGTGACCGGGGTGTCGTCGCCCTTGATCGTCACCTGCGAGCGCAGCTGATCCAGCTGCGGCATCAAGCTGAGGATGAGGTCATGGGCACCTTCGAGCGCGCTGCGCGCCTGGGCAGAGTCCGTGTGAGTCATCGTTGGTCAGTTTAGCGGTGTTGTCGATCGCTGGCACCGTCATGAGTGGGCGTATGCATCCCACACAGCCGGAATCCTGGAATGCCGTTACACCCGCTTGCTTCTCGTCACCGAAATGGGGGGATTATCAATAGGTTCCTACCTGCTATTACTAGAATTCATTTCCTGCTAAAGTTCAGGTAGCTGTTCTGCTAATACTAGACTTAAGAGTTCCAGGGGTTGTTGTGAAGTACATTCGCCGCGTCTTCGACGACGAGCTGGATGCGCTCCTGCCCCACATCCCAGCCATCGCTATTGACGGGCCCAAGTTCGTGGGCAAAACCACCACAGCGCTGCAACATGCCCACAGCAGCATTTCCCTCGATGACCCTACAGTCCAGCAAGCCGCAGCAGAGGCACCTCATGTGATGCTCCGCGGAAAGAAGCCACTGCTCATTGACGAATGGCAGAAGGCACCTCCCATTTGGGACGCCGTCCGACGTGCGGTCGACGCCCACGATGGAGAAGGCGGCCAGTTTCTCCTCACTGGCAGCGCTAACCCGGCACCAGGTGCCACGGCGCACAGCGGCGCTGGGCGAATCGTGCGAATGCGGATGCGCCCCATGGCCTTGAGTGAACGAGGAGTCGGGGAACCGACGGTGAGCCTCCGAGAGCTGCTCTATCAAGCACCGGCAGCAATCGACGGGTACTCAGAGGTGGACTTTGAACAATACGTCACAGAGACTATTGCCTCTGGCATACCCAACTTCCGGGGCCTCAACCGCCGCAACCTGGTACTGCGGCTGGACTCCTATCTGGAAAATCTCGTAGAACGCGATATCCAGGAGTTCGGTCAGACTGTCAGACGGCGCGCGCTGCTCATGGACTGGCTGAGGGCCTATGCCTCAGCATCTGGTACCACCGCCAGCTTCAAAGCCATTCTGGAACGGGCCACCCCCGGAGAACCGGACAAACCCGCCCATGAAACGGTCACACGCTACCGCGAGCTGTTACGGCAGATATGGATCCTTGACCCGATCGACGCTTGGAACCCACGGACTGCGGACCTCGGACGACTCAGCACCAGCCCCAAGCACCACCTCGCCGACCCTGCGTTCGCAGCACGGCTCTTAGGCCTCACCGCAGCCAAACTGATGCGTGGAGACACTCCGCGAATCACACCTCCGTACGGGACAATCGCAGGGAACCTCTTTGAATCTCTTGCCGCCCTCTGCACACGCGTCTACGCACAGGCGGCCGAAGCCGACGTCTACCACCTACGAACGCGCAATGGGGATCATGAAGCTGACCTCATCGTGGAAGGGTACGACGGCAGCGTAGTGGCCATAGAGGTCAAGCTCTCCGGCCGTGTTTCCCGGGAGGATCTCAAACACCTGCACTGGCTGAAAACGAAGTTGGGCAACCGTCTCACTGACGCGATCATTATCACGACAGGCCCCGCAGCCTACCGACGCGACGACGGCATCGGGGTAGTTCCGCTCGCGCTGCTAGGTCTCTAACCCCTCCGTTGTGCGCTGCGGGCCTGGGTCGATTCGGCGTGAGGCAATGCTGATGAGTCTATCCTTGGAGGTGAGGGGAGCTACCCACGGCAAACACTGCGATTTTGCAGCACTCTATGCTGCGAAATCGCAGCAAGCTTCAGTGGCGGGGCGACATGCGGGCGTCAAGGAGGACCAGTAGACCCACCACGGCGGCTCCGGCAGCCCCCAGCCCCAGAGCTGGAAGCAGGAGGTCATCGGGGGCGAGCAGGGTGCGGTCCTCGTCCTGCCAGGGCCACAGGGTGCGCAGAGCGCCGAACATGACCCCGGTGAGCACCACCATAGTCACAGTGAAATGATGGTCCAGCAACCACTTCAGCCCTTTGATGATGCTGACCATGCCGATCAGCATCCCGGCCGCGAACACCCCGATATACCCCAGGTCCAAGTCGCGGACGGCAGCGATGCTGGGCTCGTAGAGTCCGAAGGTCAGCAGCAGAAAGGACCCCGAGAGGCCCGGCAGCAGCAGAGCTGAGACCGCCACCGCAGCCGCCGGCAACACAATCCACCACTGCGGCTCCATCTGGCCCGGCGGCAGCGAGACCAGAACGTAGGCCACTGCTGCCGCGGCCAGGGAATACAACCACATCCTCAGCGGCAACGCTCCTCCGGCAGAGCGGCGAGCCATGCGCAGCGGCACCGCAATGGAGACCAGCACCATGCCGAAGAACGCCGCACGCGTCAGCTCCGGGTGGTTCTCCACCCAGTCGCCGACGAACTGCACCGCGATCAGCAGTCCGACCGGCATGGCGATCACCACCGGAATGACCACCCGCCACTGCACACCCGCCATGTGCCCAGCGAAGCCCCTGCGGCGGTCCGGGCCGGTGATCAGCCTGCGCGCAGCTGAGACCATGGCCGAGGCGGAATCGATCAGGTGCCGGTAGATCCCGACCACCAATGCCACGGTGCCCCCGGAAACACCAGGGATGGTCTCGACCACGCCGATCAGGCCGCCTCGGATCAGGTTTCCCGGCACGGAGGTGCGGCGGTACTCCGCAACGGGCGGGTGGGCGGCGTCGTCGTGCGCAGAGGGGGAATGAGTCACCTGTGAAGCTTACCTGCGGCTCAGCCTGTCAGCGGATCCAGCGCGTCGGGAGTCACCGCTTGGAAGCGGACTCTGGTGCCCGGCGGCAACTGAGCGGCCAGCCCCAGATCCTCACGCACGACGACGCCGATCACCGGGTACCCGGCGGTCACCGGATGGTCAGCCAGGAAAACGATCGGCTCCCCTGACCCTGGGATCTGAATGGCACCGCGGACCACCGGCTCACTGGGCAGTTCCCCGGTGTGAGTGCGCTGGATCGGCGGCTCCGGCGCCTGTGCAGCCGGCCGAGAACCGGGCGGGGCACCCCCGCCGGTGGGACTAGTGAGGCGGATCCCGATGCGGTTGGAGTCCTCGGAGACCTCCCAGGTCAGTGACTGCAGCACCTCCAGTCCGGGATTTGCGCCCTTGGCGGCGAACCAGTCCTCGCGCGGGCCGGGAACGAACCGCAGCCGGGTGGAGGTCTCCGGCTCCGGCAATGCGGTGCGGGCCACATCGGCGATGCCCACAAACCCTGAGGGGACACCGACCAGCGCAAAGGTCTCCCCGGCACTCACCGGCGCCGGCCCCAGCCCGGAGAGCAGATCCGTGGACGCGCTGTCCAGCACCGTGGGGCTGGCCAGCCCTCCGGAGACGGCCACATAGTTGCGAATGCCGCGCTCAGGAGGGGCCAGACGCAGCCTCTCCCCCGGGTACATCAAAAACGGGGCGCGCAGCGGCACCTCCCGCACCCTCTCCGGTGCTGAGGCGTCCGGGTCCCCTGCCTTCAGCGCAGCACCTGTCCCGCTGACCGCCATGTTCGAGGTCTCCGGGACCGCTGGAGTGGCCACCTCAAGCCCGGTCTGGGCACCGGTGACCGCCAGCACGGAGGTCTGCCGCACCGAGAGCTCCAACCCGCCGTAGAGCACCTCGAACCCGGCCGCAGATTCATCATTTCCCACCAGCTGATTCGCCTGCCGCAGCGCCTGGGCGTCGGCCGCCCCGGAATGTGGAACGCCGAGCCCGCTGTGACCGGGTCTTCCGGCATCCTGGATCAGGGTCTGCGGACCGGGGCTGAGCACATCGACCACGGCATCGCCTGCAGGCACCTGCCCGCGGACGGTTCCCTGCTTGGGCTCAGTCACCGTGATGATCTCTGTGGTGGGCAGATAGCGCACGGTGTCCCCGGGACGCACCAGGGCCGGGGCCCTGCGGCCGATATCCCACATGGAGGCATCGGTGGTGCCGATCAGCTGCCATCCTCCGGGGCTGGCGCGGGGATAGACGGCGGAGAACTCGCCTCCCAGAGCAACCGCCCCGGCCGGCACCTCGGTGCGCGGGGTCTTTAGCCGCGGCACCACAGGCGGCTGCTCAGACTTTCGGGGGCGGCGTCGGGCGGCCAGCGCATGGGGCAGGCAGTAGGTGAATCCCGGGGCGAAGCCGGCGAAGGCCCCGACCCAGCGGGTGGAGCTGTGCCAGTCGATGAACGCCTGGGGGCTCATGTCTAAGTCTGAGGCCAGCCGCTCCAGATCGGCACCGTCATAGTGCACCCGGATCTCCAGCTCTCGGCCGGTCTCCACGTTGGCAGGCTTGGTGCGCATCCGCCGCAGCTGCTTTGCCGCCTCCTGCGTATGGTGGCGGGTGCGAAAGGCCACCAGCACGGTGCGTGCGGCAGGAATCACCTCGAGCTGCCCAGGCACCGGCTTCTCGCTCAGCTGCCGGTGGAAGGCCAACACCTCGGCCGGAGTGCCGAATTCGGCCAGCAGCGCACGCTGCCCAGCCGGGCGCACGGAGTCAGGCATCAGCGGTCACTCTCATCGCGCGGCCCAGCGGCAGCGTCACTCATCGGCCAGGCAGCCAATGCCTGGCCGGCACCGGCGCTGAGGCCGATGGTGAAATCCGAATCCACTGCCACTCCCTCGTGAAAGAATCAACCATGTGAATCAGGATACGAAAGAACCGCTGCTGAGCTGGAACTTCATCCTGGCGATCCTGATCAACCTCGCCATCACCACCTCGTTCTTCATTCTGGTGACCGGAATGGCAGTCTATGCCGCCAGCGAGTTCGGCGCAGGGGAGACTGCCGCCGGCTTCGCCGCCAGCGCCTTTGTGATCGGGGCTCTGTGCGCCCGGTTCTTCGCCGGCAAGTACGTCAATACCCTGGGCCGGAAACGGATCCTGGTGATCTGCCTGGGACTGTTCACACTGGCCGGAATCGGTTACCTGGGCGTGGACTCCTATGAATGGCTGCTGGTGCTGCGGGTGATCCACGGCATCGCCCTAGGCTTCGGACAGACCGCGCTGACCGCCGCAGTCTTCGACATCATTCCGCGAACCCGCCGCGGCGAGGGCTCAGGCTACTACCTGCTGGCCAATTCGCTGCCACCTGCCCTGGGGCCGCTGCTGGCGATCGAGCTCTCCGGGCGGTTCGGATTCGACGGGGTGTTCATCGCCGTGACCATCATCTCCGCGATCTCCTTCCTGGCCGCGTGCCTGATCGAGACCCCGGAGGTCAAGCGTCGCGGGACCACCCTGGGCCAAAAGCTGAGGCTGCGGCCCTCGGACATCATCGAGCCGCGGGCCTTCTCCATCGCGGTGGTGGCCATGCTGATGGGCATCACCTTCGCCTCGGTGATGACCTTCCTCAACGGCTACGCCCAGTCCCTGGGCATGACCGGCGGGGCAAGCCTGTACTTTGTGGTTTATTCGGCCACCATGCTGATCACCCGCCTGTTCATGGGCAAGGTCCAGGACCGCTTCGGCGACAACGCGGTGATCCTCCCCGCGCTGACCACCTTCACCGTCTCCATGAGCCTGCTGGCCTGGTCTCCGAATCAGGGCGTGATGATCGCCGCCGGAGTGCTGGCCGGGTTCGGATTCGGCTCGCTGCTGCCGGCCATCCAGGCGATCATCGCCTCCAAGCTGCGCACCCACCGGATCAGCATCGGGATCTCCACCTTCTTCATCATGATGGACATCGGCTTCGGGTTCGCCCCACTCTTCCTCGGGCCCCTGGTGGAGAACTGGGGCTATCACGTGATGTACGCCGGATGTGTGGGCGTGGTGCTGCTGACGATCCTGATGTACTGGCTGGTGCACGGGAAGTACTCGGTGAGGCAAGGTGTGGCGCGGCGTCGTGCTCAGCACTGGGTCAATGACGCCACCGGTGTGATGCCGCTGGTGCCGCCCACCGACAAAGACGACGACGGGGACGACGCCGCCCCCAGCGCCAAGACGCCCTCGGCCTGAACTCAGCTCCAGGGCGGGATCGCCACGGCCGGAGACGAACACCCCTAACGGCCTCAATCCTTCCGAGCGAAGGTACCATCGTCCTCGCCGGAGAGAAAGCGGCGCCCATAGATGAGCAGGCACAGCAGCGCACCAGCAGCCAGACCCCAGGCTGCTCCCATGAGAGCCAGAGTGCCAGCGGTGATTCCGGCGATGCCCAGGTCTCGCTGACTGCGTGACTCCATGATGCCGATCCGGACACTCACAAACGCTTGGATCAGCAGGGTCAGCGCCATCGCCACGCCCAGGATGGGCTCCACGAGGGTGACGATCGGCAGCAGCAGAAGGCCGGTGTTGGTGCCCCAGCGAAAGGAGCCCATGCCGCCGAAGAGTGACTTCATGGCCTTCCTGCCGTCCTTGTAGCGCTCGACCACCACAGCCTGCATCGCCGCCCAGACCGGGCCGGCCATCGCAACGTCCGGACCGATGACCCCCATCAGCGCATTGCGTGCACCGAAGATCATGTGCGCCCGATCCGGGTTGTAGTCGATGTGCTCGTCAGGCCGGGCTCTATTGGCCTCCTTGAGCAGCCCGTCCGCCTGCAGCGAGTCGCCAAAGACCACGATGTAGGTGGCCAGCACGGTGGGGATCGCCATCAGGAACATCTCCACCGGCGGCATACCGAGTCCAAAGACCGTGTACTCCTGCCACAGGGTGATGAAGTCAGGCTGGATGATGCCCCACTCGACCTGGGACCATTCCGCTTCCCCGGCCAGTGGTGCCACCACGACAGCCACCAGGATGCAGGGCAGGACCCCGAGCTTGCCGATCTGCATGGCGAACCGGTTGCGTGCACGCCAGGAGGAAAACCCCCGGGAGTACATGAGGAAGAAGGCGAGCCCGACGGCTACCGTGATGGTGACGGGGAAATCGTGGAACTCTCCGCCCTCGTCGAAGATGCGCTGGACGGCGGCGATGCCGGCGCCGATGAGCACACCGGACTTGATCGCCGCCGGAATGGCCTTGACCACCCGGCGAGCCAACCCGGTGACGCCCAACGCGATGGAGAACAGCCCCAGCAGGATCTGGAACGAGATAAGAGCGTGTATTCGTTCCTCGCCTTCGGGGAAGGTCTCGCAGTAGGCCATGACCAGTGGAATCGCAGGCGTAATCCAGCCGGGCACGACCGGGTCCCCCAGCAGGTGGTGGGTCAGGTAGAGCAGGCCGTTGATCAGGATCACCGCGAGCGCCACCTCGAACGGCATACCCAGCAGGCTGACCATCAGCGGGATGGCGGCCAGGTCCACCGCGCACATGAACAGTCCTTGGGTGTAGTCCGCCCATTCGAACCGGTAGTGAACGAACGGCAGCCGGACCTCGAAGGGACCGACCTTCCAGTGCGGGGTGGTACTGGGATGTCCGGAGCGGTTGGGCCTCTTGGGATCCTCGCCGGCGCCAGAGCCGGGATCCTCGGTGATCTGGGACATGGTCAGGCTTCCTGTCTGTCGAAGGTGATGATCTGCCGAACAGCTTTACCGGCCGATAAGTCGTCCATAGCCCGGTTAATGTCAGCCAGAGGGATTCGTGAGGTGATGAGGCGCTCCACCGGCAGCCGTCCTTCCCGCCAGAGCTGCTCGTAATGCGGGATGTCCCGCTTGGGCACCGAAGACCCCAGGTAGGATCCGATGATGGACCGAGCCTCCCCTGTGATGATGGCCGGGGGGATCGCGGCAGTGGACTCCGGATGGGGGAAGCCAACCGTCACAGTGCGTCCGCCCACTCCCGTAGCGCCGAAGGCAGTCTCGAAGGCGCGTGGGTTCCCAGCGCATTCGATCACGTGGTGAGCGGTGATGCCCTTTTCCTGGATCTGCTGCGGGGTGTACACCTCGTCGGCGCCGACCTCGCGGGCAAGGTCGAGCTTGTCCTCGGCCATGTCGACGCCGATGACCTTCTTATAGCGCTCAGCCACAGCGGTGAGCAGGGCTGCCATGCCGACTCCGCCGAGCCCGACGATCATCACGGTGTCCGAGGGCCGCGGCTGGGCGGCGTTAAGCAGAGCGCCGCCGCCTGTGAGTACCGCACACCCCAGCACTGCGGCGACCTCTGGGGGAACATCGGAGCCCACCGGCACCACACTTGCCTGATCGACCACGGCATAGTCAGCGAACCCGGAGACGCCCAGGTGGTGATGCACCAGTTCCCCGCCGCGGGTCAGCCGGCTCCCACCAGAGAGCATCCTGCCCTCGGCGTTGGCCCGGCTCCCGGGGGTGCACGGCAGTCGCCCTTGCTCAGCGCAGTGCTCACAGCTCTCGCAGCGCGGAAGGAAGGTCATCACCACCCGCTGACCGACCTCGATACCCTCAACGTCCTCGCCGACGGCGTCCACGATCCCTGCCGCCTCATGGCCCAGGAGCATGGGCACCGGCCGAGCCCGATCTCCGTTGACCACCGAGAGGTCGGAGTGGCAGACGCCGGCTGCCTCCATGCGTACCAGCAGCTCAGAAGATCGGGGCGCTTGGAGGTCAAGTTCGCTGATGCTGATCGGCTGCGAATTCGCATAGGGCCCTTCGCGGCCGATCTCCTCCAACACTGCACCAGTGATCCTCATCCGATTCATGTCCTCTCTTCTATCTTTCGACAACCTGGTGACTGGCATCACAAGGCATACCCTGAGATACAACCAGTAGTGGATGGCCATGTTCTACCTCAGAGCATGTTTATGCAGGCTATGTTTCGGATTAGACTATGTGCATGATGAACATGTCCACATCGGACAGGGAGGCTCTGCTGAGCGCTCTGCTGGATACAGCAGCTGAACTTTCCAGCCTCCGGGACGTAGAGTCCGTCCTGGCCTCCATCGTGCGCCGCACACGGCAGTTGGTCCGCTCCGATATGGCTTACATCAGCCTCAACGACCACACCGAGGGCACCACATACATCCGTCAGTCTGACGGGGTGGCCACCAGCGCCTACCGCACCATCAGGATGCCGATCGGCACGGGGATCCTAGGCCTGGTCGCCGCCGGGGAAGCTCCGTACCAGACCACTGACTACCTACCCGACACCTCTGTTTCGCATATTCCGGAGATCGACCGGATTGTCGCAGGAGAAGGGGTGCGCACCATCATGGGTGTACCGCTGCTGGTGGGTGGCCGGGTGATCGGCGCGCTCATGGTCGCCGAACGCTCTCACCGTGTTTTCAGTCCCGACGAGGTCAGCACGGTCGACTCACTCGGCAAGCACGCCGCCGTGGCCCTGGACAATGCCGAAAAAAATGCTCAGGCACTGCGCGACGCCGAACTGCTGAGTCTGACGAATGCGCAAAACAAGCAGGAGCTGCTCTCGCTGACCGAGATTGCCCGGTTCGATGAAGAACTCATGCACGCCGTCCTGCAGAGACCCTCCGCCGAGGGAGTGCTGGAAGTCACCGCCGGGACGCTGAATCTTCCGGTCACCCTGCTGAATGAACGGGGCGAGCAGCTGGCGGTCGTCGTCCCTGAGGGGATGCGCCAGAAAGCGGGGACCCGTCTTGACGAGCTGAGCACAGACCCACCTGGCGGTGAGATCCTGCAGCGGGGCATGCGCGCGGTTGACCGTGCGGGACGCTCGGTGCCGTTGGACCTCGAACAGCACGGTGACACCGGGCGCCGCAGCGGCGTCATCGCACCTGTAAAGTCCGGCGACGCCGCCCTGGGCTATCTGTGGGTAGGCACACCGCTGACTCACATTCAGCAGACCCTCCTGGAGCGTGCCGCATCGCACTGCGCCCTGGTGCTGCTATTTCTCCGCGCAGAGGAGGACGCCCAGTACCGGGCGCAGCTGGATGTTCTCGATGAGCTGCTCAGGGGAGAGCAGATTCCGCGTTCCAGACTAGACCGACGACTCCGACATTGGGGTCTGACCTCCAGTGATCAGGTCTGGGTAGCAACGATCGCCCACCCTTCTGCTCATCAGCGAGAGGTGCAACGCAATGTCCGGCAGCTTCCCGGGACCCGGCTTCTGGCAGCGGTGGACGGCAACCTCTGTGTGGTCTTCTCCTCCCCCGAGTGGGTGGAGAGCTTCCAGGATCTCAAGACACTCGCCGGCGAAAGTCGGGCTGCGTATGCCGGGCCGATGGACTCAGTGACTGAGCTTCCGGCATTCTGGCGGATGACGCAGACAGGAATGGCTGTGCTGCGCTATTCACGCCAGCACGGAATGATCGATGCCACCCGCCTAGGGCTTGTGGGGACTGTGGTGCATCTTGCTGCAGAATCAGGCGAGGTGAATCTGACAGCAGAGATCACACCGCTGGTGGACTACGACACCAGACGCGACACGTCTCTGACCGCGACGGCACTGGCATACTTCGACGCTGATCAGCGCATCGACCGCACCGCAGAGACCATGTTCATGCATCGCAACACCGTCAGGCAGCGCCTGGACACCATCACCAGACTGCTGGGGCCCGACTGGGACGCCGCGCCACGGTCGCTCGACGTGCACTTGAGCCTCCGGGCCTGGGCCCTTTCCGCAGCGGTCAACGGCAACTAACCGACTCTGCGCTGGGTGAGACCGTTCCACATGCGCTCAGCTGTGGTCTTGCAGGAACCGGTAGACCTCCGTGGTGTCCACACCGGGGAAAGCTCCCTCCGGCATGGCGGCCAGCAGGTGGGTATTGGCCCGGGTGGCCGGCCACGCGTTGCCCTCCCACACCTCGGCGAGATCGGCCGGCGGGGTACGGCAGCAGGTGGGGTCCTCCGGGCAGCCGGAGACTGAGCGGGAGGAGGTGTCCCTGCCGCGGAACCATTTGGCGTGCTCGAACGGCACCCCGATCGACAACGAGTACATGCCCGAGGAATGGCCCTCCGTGCGGGCGGTGCACCAGTAGGTGCCGGCCGGGGTGTCGGTGTACTGGTTGAAAGAGCGGAACTTGTCCTTGACGTCGAAGACCTCGCGGGAAGTCCACCGACGGCACACCGTCTGGCCCTCAATGGCTCCGGAGTGGTCAGCCGGGAAGCTGACGCCGTCGTTCTCATAGGCCTTATGGATGATCCCGGACTCATGGACCTTCTGGAAGTGGCAGGTGATGCCCAGGTGCTCAGTGGCCAAGTTGGTGAAGCGGTGGGCAGCGAATTCGTAGGAGACCGCGAAGGCATCCCGGAGGTCCTCCAGAGCCAGCTCCTTGGCACTCTTGGCGCTGGAGAGGAACTCCACCGCAGCGCGTTCGGGCATCAGCAGCGCGGCGGCGAAGTAGTTGGTATAGACCCGCTGGCTGAGGAACTCGGAGTAGTCGGCCGGCTCAGTGTGGCCCAGCACGTGATGGCCCAGGGCCTGCAGCAGCACAGACCGGGCATCCCAGTCCCGGGAGCGGCCCTGGGTGAGGAAGATGACCTTATTTCGCTGGTCGGTCACCGACCGGGTGGAGTTCGGCAGATTGGGGACGAACCGGATGGAGAACCCCAGATGCTCAGCCAGCTGGGCGGCAAGATGGTGGCCCAGCGGTCCGGAGCTATAACCGACCGCCTCCAGCAGCTCTGCGGCCTGAGCCTCGATCTCCGGATAGTAATTGTTGCGGGCCTTCATCTCCTCGCGCAGCTCGGTGTTGGCCCGCCGGGCCTCCTCCGGGGTGGCGGCCTGCTCTTCCAGCCGCCGCTTGAGCTCCCGCTGCAGTGAGACCAGGGACTCCAGCACATCCATCGGCAGACGATTGGAGATCCTGACAGCGGGCAGGCCCAGTGCCGCGTAGAGCGGTCCGCGCTGCGTCTTCTCCAGCTCAATCTCCAGTGCGGCACGCTTAGACGGCGGCTCTGCGCCGACCAGATCATCCATGCTCACCCCCAGCGCTCTGCCCAGCTGCTGCAGCTGAGAGAGCTTGGGCTCGCGCTTGCCGTTCTCCAGCAGCGAAAGCTGGCTGGGGGCGGTGCCAACCTGCTCGGCCACATCGTCGAGGGTCATCCCCTTCTTCTTGCGCAGGTGGCGCACCCGGCGGCCCAGGGCAATCAGGTCCAGGGCGCCGTCGTCCTGATCCTCCACCGCACGCAGGTGAGCGCGGGAGGACTCGGGCTGCTGGTTCGGGGCGGGCTCCGCTGCTCGCATATCAATGAGTGTACGGCAGCCGTGATGGGTGACCGGAGGTCTCATTGGCCAGGTACCGTCCGAAACTGACACTGATATGACCCATGCAACATTTTCCGGCTAGGGTATGGGCGAACCGCCGAGCGGACCTCTGTGGGCCCTCGGTCACTGACCCAGCCCATATGAAAGGCGTGCGCTCATGGAAGAGCCATCAACGTTGCTGACATTCGGCGGTCTCGGAATCATCGCCGTCACCGTCGGTTTGCTGATGTGGAACAAAGTCTCACCGGTGGTCGCCATGGTGATCACCCCGCTCCTCGGTGCGCTGCTGCTGGGCTTCAGCATCAGCGACATCACCGAGTTCATGGACTCCGGGGTCAGCCAGGTCATGAATGTCACCGTGATGTTCATCTTCGCCATCCTGTTCTTCGGCATTCTGACTGATGCTGGCTTGTTCGACCCCATCGTCCGGGGCTTGATCCTGGCCACCCGCGGCAAGGTGATCCTGGTGACAGTCGGCACTGCGCTGATCGGCGTGGTGGCGCATATCGACGGTGCTGGAGCCACCACGTTCCTGCTGACGGTCCCAGCCCTGCTGCCGCTGTACAAGGCACTGCATATGAGCCGGTACCTGCTTCTGCTGCTGCTGGCGATCTCCGCCGGCATCGTCAACATGATCCCCTGGGGCGGTCCGCTGGGCCGCGCCGCCTCGGTGCAGGGCATCGATCCGGTGGCCCTCTACCGGCCGCTGATCCCGCTGCAGATAGTCGGTGTTGTTGTGGTCGTGATCATCGCAGTGCTACTGGGCATCCGTGAAAGCCGGCGGATCAGTCGCCGGGTTGCTGCCGGAGACATCGAACTCGCAGAAGATGTCAACGTCCGTGGCATCGCCGATGCGTTCAGTGAAAGGCAACGCGAGGAGCGCGCCGACATCGTCGACAGAATGAATTCCGCACGCTGGGTCTACTGGGCCAATGTCGTTCTGGCCCTGGCCATTGTGACCATGATGCTCGCCGATATCCTGCCACCGCAGTTTGCGTTCATGCTCGGCGTCGCCCTTGCGCTGCCGCTGAACTTCCGAGGCTCCAGCCTGCAGATGGAACGCATCCGGGCCCATGCCCCGAACGCGTTGATGATGGGCGCTGTCATCCTGGCGGCATCGGTCTTCTTGGGCGTTCTCAACGAATCTGAAATGCTGGAGTCTGTGGCGCTGTCCACCCTGTCAGTCATGCCCGAGCAGCTGGGACCGAATCTGCACATCGCCATGGGCCTGATCGGTGTCCCGATGGATCTGCTGACCTCCACTGACGCCTATTACTTCTCAGTGCTGCCGCTGGTGGACGCCGCCGCTACTCAATTCGGCACCGACTCCATGGAGATCGCCCACGCAATGCTGATCGGCAATATCATCGGCACCTTCGTCAGCCCGTTCTCCCCCGCCCTGTGGCTGGCCCTGGGCTTGGCCGGAGCCAACCTGGGCGAGCACCTGCGGTACTCCTTCTTCATCGTGTGGGGCTTCTCCGTCCTGATGCTGGGAGCCGCCATGCTCTTGGGCATCATCAGCATCACCTAGCGCTGGTGGCAGCCCTGAGTCAACTTGGGCGCCCCACGGGTGAGAAAGGTCACGATTTACGAATTTACTCAGCGTTATTTTTGCGTTTGATAAGTTAAGAGATGAATTCACGCACCTGAGGAGCCCACGTTTTGACTGACACCGCGAGTAATAATGTTGCGCCTGCGGTCAGTGTGCAGAATGCCTACAAGGCCTTCGGCAGACGGCCGCAGACGATTGTGAAGCGGCTCAAAGAGGGTGCCACCCGCGATGAGCTGAAGTCCCAGGGAATGGCTGCGGTGATCGATGCGTCCTTCGACGTCGCCCCTGGGGAGATCTTCGTGGTGATGGGCCTTTCCGGCTCCGGGAAGTCCACCCTGATCCGCACACTCAACGGGATTCAGCCGCCCACTGACGGGACTGTCAAGATCTTCGGCCAAGACATCACCAATGTCAGCCCCCGGCAGCTTCGTAGCATCCGGCGGGAGAAGATCGCCATGGTCTTCCAGCACTTCGCCCTGATGCCACACCGTACCGTAGGGCAGAACGCCGCCTATGCCCTGGAGGTCCGGGGCATCAGCCGCAGCGACCGCGAGAAAAAGGCCGAAGAGGCGCTGAACATGGTCGGCCTGGCCGGCTATGGCGGCTCCTTCCCCCATGAGCTCTCCGGCGGCATGCGCCAGCGGGTCGGGCTGGCCCGGGCGTTGGCCGCCGAGACCGACCTGATGCTCATGGACGAGGCCTTCTCCGCCCTGGACCCGCTGATCCGCAAGGAGATGCAGGATCAGCTGCTCGAACTCCAGCAGCAGCTGGGCAAGACGATCGTGTTCATCACCCACGACCTCAACGAGGCGATGCGGCTGGGCAATCGGATCGCGATGATGCGCGATGGCAGGATAGTCCAGATCGGCACCACAGAACAGATCCTCAACGATCCGGCCAACGACTACGTGGCCCAGTTCATCCAAGAGGTGGACCGCACCCGGGTGCTCACCGCTGGCGAGATCATGGAACCGCCGGTCGCTGTGCTGGGTGCGGGACAGGGTCCGCGGGCAGCCCACCGCCTGATGCGCGAACACCAGACCAGCGCCCTGTGCGTGGTCGACCAGACCCGGCATCTGCAGGGAGTGGTCTACGAGGACGACGTCGCCGCCGCCGTGGCTGCCGGCGCTGAGGGACTGACCGGACTGCTGCGGCAGATGCCCGCCACTCTGCCCGGCACACTGCTGGCCGAGCTGATCGGTGCTGCCTCCCAGCACGCCGCCGGGCTGGCCGTGGTCGACGATCACGGCCGGCTGCACGGGGTGATCCCCCGGGTCACCCTGCTCAACGCCCTGGCCGACACCAGCGCCGAGGGCGCGGTCCGGACCATCCTTGAGGAGGCTCCCGCATGATCCGCGCAGACGAGACCGAAAGCACCATAGTCCCCCGCATAGAGGTCGGCGAACGGCTCGAGGCCGGGTTCGAGTGGTTCGAGGACACCTTTGACAGCGCCATCAACTGGGTCGGCAGCACCGTCGCCTATATTTCCGACGGTCTGGCAGAGATACTCGCCATACCCGATGCCCTGATCCTCACCGTGATCCTGGCAGCCATCGCCTGGCTGGTGCGGAACTGGAAACTTGCGCTGGGCACCGTGGGGCTGATGCTCTTCATCATCACCGTGGACCAGTGGAACGAGGCGCTGGAGACTCTCGCCCTGGTCGCTGTAGCCGCCGCCATCGCGCTGATCATCGCCATACCACTGGGAGTGTTGGCCGCCAAGAGCCAGATCGCCTCCAGGATCATTCGGCCGGTGATGGACCTGATGCAGACCATGCCCGCCCTGGTGTGGCTCATCCCCGCTCTGGCCATGTTCAGCCTGGGCATGACCGCTGGAATCTTCGCCACGCTGATCTTTGCCCTGCCCCCGGGTGTGCGCTTCACCGAGCTCGCCATCCGGCAGGTCGATGCCGAAGTCGTCGAGGCCGGACACGCCTTCGGCTCCACTCCCGCACAGATCCTCTTCCGCGTCCAGCTGCCGCTGGCGGCCAAGACCATCATGGCTGGGGTCAACCAGGTGATCATGCTGGCACTGTCGATGGCCGTCTTCGCAGGCTTCGTCGGCGCTGGCGGACTGGGAACCGAGGTGGTTCGGGCCATCAGCCAGCTCAACCTGGCACTGGGCTTCGACGCCGGCCTGTCTGTGGTCATGCTGGCCATCTACCTCGACCGGGTCACCGCGGGGATCGGCGGTGGCGAGGGCGTCCTGGCCAAGCTGCTGCGCCGTCGTAAGTCCGCTCCTGTCCAGACTGAGGAGACGGCAGAGGATAAGGCCGCTACCGGCTCTCCGACGACCTGAAAATCTGCCCGCCCCATGTGGCGGGACTCTGTAGAGAAACCGACCCCAACTGAAAACGGAAGGAATCAGGACATCATGAGCACCTCATCGAAATTCCTGAAGTCCGCTGCCATCTTCTCGATGCTCGGACTCACGCTGGCCGCCTGCGGCGACAATGGAGACGACGACGCCAACGGCGAGGACCCCGACGAGAACGGTGTCGAGGAGACCGACGACGGCGACAACGGCGAGGCCGCCGGCGGAACCATCACTCTGGGTTACGTGGACGGCTGGACTGATGGCCAGTCCACCTCCTACCTCTGGCAGGTGATCTTGGAGGAGCAGGGCTATGACATCGAGATCATGGATCTGACCGACGCAGCACCCCTTTACCAGGGCCTGGCAGATGGCGCCATCCACGTCTACCCCTCCGCTTGGCTGCCGGTGACCCATGAGAACTATATGGATCAGCACGGCGATGACCTCGAGGACCTCGGCCACTACTACGAAGGTGCTGTGCTGACCCTCGCCGTGCCGGGCTACACCGATGTCGATTCCATCGCTGACCTTCCGGACAACGCCGACCTCTTCGACGGCCAGGTCATCGGCATCGAGCCGGGCTCCGGACACATGGACACCACCTCCGGGACCGTCTTCCCCGAGTACGGGCTGGATGAGGACTTCGAGCTGGTGGAATCCTCCACGGCAGCCATGATGGCCACCCTCGACGATGCCTTGGACAACGAGGAGGACATCGTGGTGACCCTGTGGCGTCCGTTCTGGGCCTATGACGGAGAGCGTGACCTCAAGGACCTGGAGGACCCCGAGGGTCATCTGGGTGCTGAGGAGACACTGAACCTGGTGGCCAACGCCGAGTTCTCCACCGAGTTCCCCGAGGTCGCTGAGTGGATGAGCAGCTTCGAACTGACCGACGACGAGTACGCCGAGCTCGAAGACCTGGTCGTCAACGAGTACGGCGGCATCGAAGGTGCAGAGGTCTGGGTGGAGAACAACCAGGATCTGGTGGACGAACTGATCAACTGATCACCGCCTCTGCTGAGTGACTGCATAGACACCACTGCGCCCCCGAGGGACCTCGAATCCTCGGGGGCGCAGCAGGCTCTTGACTCAGGCCGCCCTGACGTGGGCTCCCTGAGCGGTTCGTGATATCAGGACCGCGGCATTGGAGGCCTGGCCGTCCTCGTCGTCGTCCATATCCGGCTCCCCAGCGCTGAGGTGGATGGCGCGGATAGTGCCCTCAGGCAGGTCCAGCAGATCCTCGGCGCGGGTGAAAAGCTCCTGCCACAGCTGCAGCTCCTCCTCACCCTCGGTTCCCGGCAGGGAGACGAACGGGGCACGGCCTTCGCTGAGCAGACGGCGGGAGTTGCGGTGGACATGCAGGCCGAAGTCCACGATCCCGGCTGAGATCGGGCCGCTGCCGCACAGAATCCGGTCCTCGGCCCGTGAGAGCCGCCGCGGGCTGATGAAGCTGCTCGGCGGCTCAGTCAGATGCCGGTCCACCAGCTCCTGCCAGCCTTTGGCGGAGTGTGTCCCCACCTTCAGTCCCAGGGCCGCCACACGGTGGCCAAACTCCTTGTGCAGCGTGGCCAGGAATTCCAGTGCCGCTGCGGTGAACAGCTCATTCTGCCGAGCCACTGCCGGGCCTGTGAGGGTGATTCCGTTGATGGTGATGGTCTGTCCGGTATTCATGGCCGTAACTCCTGTCTCGGATCTGCCTGCAGGCAGACTCCTTAGTGGAACTGTCCTTCTTCGGTGGAGCCCTTCAGCGCAGTGGTGGAGGACTCAGGGTTCAAGGTGGTGGAGACGGCATCGAAGTATCCGGTGCCGACCTCACGCTGGTGCTTAGTGGCGGTGTAGCCGGCGGCCTCTGCGGCGAACTCCTTCTCCTGCAGCTCCACATAGGCCTTCATCTGCTCGGCGTTGTAGCCCTTGGCGAGCTCGAACATCGAGTAGTTCAGGGCGTGGAAGCCCGCCAGGGTGATGAACTGGAAGGTGAAGCCCATGGCACCCAGCTCCCGCTGGAACTTGGCGATGGTGTCATCGTCTAGGTGCTTCTTCCAGTTGAACGAGGGTGAGCAGTTGTAGGCCAGCATCTGGTCCGGGTGCTCTGACTTCACTGACTCGGCGAAGCGTTTGGCGACCTCCAGGTCCGGGGTGCCGGTCTCCATCCAGATCAGATCGGAGTAGGGGGCGTAGGCCTTGGCCCGTGCGATGCAGGGTTCGATGCCGTTGTTCACTTTGTAGAAGCCCTCCGCGGTGCGCTCACCGGTGATGAAGGGCTGGTCGCGGTCATCGACGTCGGAGGTGATCAGAGTGGCCGCCTCGGCGTCGGTGCGGGCGATGATCACGCTGGGGGTGTTGGAGACATCGGCGGCCAGACGTGCCGACTGCAGGGTACGGATGTGCTGACCGGTGGGAATCAGCACCTTACCACCGAGGTGACCGCACTTCTTCTCGGAAGCCAGCTGGTCCTCCCAGTGCACACCGGAGGCTCCGGAGGTGATCATCTGCTTCATCAGCTCGTAGGCGTTCAGCGGCCCGCCGAAGCCTGCCTCGGCATCGGCCACGATCGGCACCAGCCAATCCTCCACGGTGCGCTTGCCCTCCAGGTACTCGATCTGGTCGGCGCGCAACAGGGCGTTGTTGATCCTGCGGACCACCGCCGGAACCGAGTTGGCCGGGTAGAGGGACTGGTCCGGGTAGGTCTGTCCGGAGAGGTTGGCGTCACCTGCCACCTGCCAGCCGGAGAGGTAGATGGCGCGCAGCCCGGCCTTGACCTGCTGGACGGCCATGTTGCCGGTCAGTGCACCCAGTGAGTTGGTGAACTTGCCTGCCGCGTACTCTTCGGTCAGCTGTGCCCACAGCTTCTGTGAGCCGCGCTTGGCCAGGGTGTTCTCCTCCTGCACGGTGCCCTGGAGCTTGATGACTTCCTCTGCGGAGTAGTCGCGGGTGATCTGGGCCCAGCGTGGATTGGTGTCCCAGTCCTTCTGCAGAGCCTGGACCTTCTCCTCGAACACATCGCGGGTCTCGGGTGTGAAGTCACCGGCAGTCTGCGCTGGTGCTGCGGGGGTGGAAAGGGTCTCAGTCATGTGAATCTCCTTCGATTCGTGGTGTCCGTCATCGCTGACATTCACTAGTTTTCGCCACTCTGCAACCCGGCCGCCACCTCAAACCAGGTAAAGATTTGCATTTCTTCGCGTTTTCGAAGAACTAGCACATCTGGCACCGATTTCTGCCCGCGTGCCGGTCCGTTCTGGGCACCTGGGCGTCATATCTTGCGCCAACTGCCAAGAACCCGTCGGCGATCTCCATACCTCCGGGGATTTCGCCCGCCGCGACGACCTCGCCCAGCCACGTCCTCGCCCAACCCCACACTGCGCACCCTGTACCTGCGTCTCACCTGCCCGACAACTTCCAGCGAGTGCTAGATTCTCTCCACCTCCTTCCGTCGCTGGCGATGAAAACAGAGAGAATCTAGCACTCAGCGCCACTGTCAGAGGTCTGGGCACGGAGCCTACGGCAGGGAGCAGGCCGCGACACCCGGATCCACATAGCGGACTTCCACCTGAGGGGTGGGGGCCAAAGGCTACAGTGATGCCCGATGATGAACACTCGAGGACTCCGGCAACAAGCCTTATCGGGCCGAGGCAGGCGGCCCATGCGGCATCAGGCGCGCCGCCGCGCCGACTCGGGCGTCAGCGGGGACCGGCACGGCAGCAGGGGGAACAGGTTACGCCGCCAACCTTTGACCCGCCGGGCCTGGGCCTGGTTGGCGGTCATTGTGGTTGCTGTTCTGACCGCGGTGACCATCCACTGGTGGGAGAATCGGCCGCTGGAGGTTCCGGACGGCTTCTCGGAGGACGCCGTGGCAGTGGAGCTGGTCCGGGTCATCGACGGTGACACCATCGTGGTGGAGGCGGACGGCACCGAGGAGCGCGTGAGGCTGTTGAACATCGATACCCCGGAGACCGTCAGCCCTCACACCCCGGTGGAATGCGGAGGCCCGGAAGCCTCGGAGGCGATCCGCGGGCTGCTGAGTCCCGGCGACGTCGTCGTGCTGGAGTTCGACCAGGAGCAGCGTGACCGCTATGGGCGGCTTCTGGCCGGAGTGTTCACCACCGAGCTGTTCATCAATGAGCAGATGGCATTGCAGGGTTGGGGTGAGCCGGTGTACTTCGCACCCAATGACAGGTACTTGGAGGTGATCCAACAGGCATGGGGCCTGGCCGAGGAGGCCGGAGATGGGCTGTTCTCAGAGGGTCTGGGCTGTCGGGTCGGCGAGCCGGTCGGCTAGGCGTTCTCTTTCTTCCAGCGGCGGGCGGCAAGGAAGCTGCGCACGCCCAGCACCAGGTAGACCACCAGCACGATGACCGAGATCAATGCTGAGACCACTGCGGCGGGCCGCTCGGCCTCACCGGCGAACAGCGCGCCCAGGTTCTGCAGCGGCATGATCATGCCCAGGGCCCCCAGCAGGGCCAGCAGCAGTGCGATGTGGATGCCTGCCATGAGATTCTTCAGCGCGATGGCGCCGCTGAGAAGCAGCAGGGCTCCGATGATGGCCGGGATCAGTGCCGTCCAGTGCGCGGTGTCGCTGGCCACAGAGACGAGGTAGCCGCCGACGCCGACGACCACCAGGATCGCACCGGTGATGAAGGTCAGTCTGGGCATCGGGGAGGTGGAGTATTCGCGGGTCATAGCGCTCCTTGAAGTTCAGTGCAGTCGTACGGTGCTCGCCCAAACCAGTCTACCGCCGTTTTCTACGACAGGTAGAAATTGAGAGCCCCACGCGCACCTGCCAGAGCCCGCCTACCCTTGCTACCTTCCGGTCCTGGGGGAGTTCAGCAGGATGGCACCACGCGTGGGGCCGTCGTCCATGGTATCGCGAGAGGCACGGTAGGCGCGAACTGCCTCTATGATGACGGTGATGACATACGACGACGCCACCATTGCCCCCCGGCCGCTGGTCAACCTCCGCGACCTGGGCGGAATCACCGTAGAGGGCGGGAGGGTCCGGCCCGCGGTGCTGTGGCGGGGTGACGACCCCACCGTTTCTCCACGCGATGAGATCGCCGCGCTGGCGGCCCAGGGCCTGACCGCGGTGCTGGACCTGCGCTCCACACCTGAGGTGATCCGGTCTCCGCACCGGGCGGTGGCCGAGCTGGGTGTCTCCGCCCACCACCTGCCACTGGCCGAGACCGCGGTGAACCCCCTGGCCTTGGTGGAGGCGGCCCCGGCCGTGCGCTCCCCCGCTGATGTGGGCCGTTGGTATGCAGGGTTGGTGCGCGGCCATATCCATGAGGTCGCTGAAGGGCTGGAGATCATCGGCACCTCACCGGGCGGGGTGCTGTTCCACTGTGCTGCGGGCAAAGACCGCACCGGGATCCTGGCCGCTGTGGTGCTGCTGCTGCTGGGGGCCGATCACAGCGAGATCGTGGAGGACTACGCCCGCACCGAGCAGAACCTAGTGGCCATCTTCGAGCGACTGAGGATGACCGCTTACACCGCACCGGATGACGATGCAGAGGACGCCAAGCGAGCCGCTGACTTCTTCGCCTCAGGGCATCCGCTGCTTTCAGCTACCGCGGACTCCATGGATTCGATGATCAGCGAACTCGGTGGCGCCGGTGGGATCAGAGACCTGCTCCGGCGTGAAACCGACCCCAGCACGCTCTCGGAGAGCCTGCACGCGAAGCTCGTGGAATAGCGGCAGAGAGGCTCCGGCTGGTTCCGATGTGCGAACCGGCCCGGTTTTCGGCTACGATGTACCGGTCCTCATTACTGAGTGACCATTATGGAGACGTGACCGAGCGGCCGAAGGAGCCACCCTGGAATGGTGGTGCAGGGTTAATTCTCTGCCGAGGGTTCAAATCCCTCCGTCTCCGCCATGTGAAGTGCCAAGACATCGTTCCGTCGATGTCTTGGCACTTTTCTTATTGCTGCCGCTTGCCCCTGCCGATGTGTTGTCCCAGAGCAATGAGGGTGTCGACCAGGACCTCGACGCCGGACTCCTCAATCGGGAAATGCCCAGCGTCCGGCAGCAGCACCAGCTGCTTATCCGCGGCAATGCGGTCGAACCACCGACGGCTGACTCTCACAGGTGTCCAGTCGTCAGCTTCAGGATGGACTAGCAGCACCGGGGTGGCCATGGACTCCGGGGCGGTGTGCCGGTAGTTCATATACGAGGCGAGAAAGCCCAAAGGCACCCTCACACCACCTCCGCGCGGGTCCTGCGCACAAAGCGCTGAGAGTTCCGGATTGCGGCTCATCTTGGACAACGCGGCAACCCAGCTCATCGGAATACGCCGTCGGGTCAATGGGCCCCTCACCATCCATGTCAGGCATCCACTGAGCGCCCCCAGTTTGCCGAATTTGGTCATGACCGCACGAGCGTGCAGATCCCGTGGATCCAGAAGGCATGTAGCAGCAACTGCTGACACACGCTCGCCGCGAGCTGCGACCTCGTAGGCGACCATCCCACCGATGCTGGCACCCAGCAGCACCAACGGCCGCCCGTCGTCTTCAGCATCGACGAAATCGTTCAGCAGGTCCAACCAGTCCTGGTACCTCACAGCGATCGGATCCGGTGATTCCGTTCCCCCATAGAGGGGAAGATCGACAGCAGCAATCTCAAAGATCTCAGCAGGCAGTATGGCGGCGAAAGGCCATAGAGCAGCAGCGTGGCCACCGGCGCCGTGGATCAGGATCAGCCGGACAGGTGCTTCAGGTCTCCGCCGCCGCAGAATCCGGACATGGTGTCCTGACCAATCCCAGTAGGTCACCTCTGGGGCAGTTTTGAGCAGTTCCCGGTAGCTGTCGGGGAGAAAGGCGGCATATCTTTGGTGATCACCATCCATGAGCTCTTCTTCGGTCTCCCTGGTATCTTTTGCCTCGGCCTGAACCTTCACCCGGTCACCGCGATGAACGGGCCCAAGCCTACCGGGCTCCTGCAGCGCAGAAGGGAACCCGAAGGTGCTGACCGGGGCCAGGGTTCCCTGCCTCCACTGCTGCAGGACGAGCAGCTCATGGGGCACCACCGGCTCCGGCGGGTCGTCCAGGCTGACCCAGCGCAGCTCGGCGGCCTTGTCCGGCTCTTGAATGTCAGGCTCTCCCTCCCAGCATCGCACAGAGAAGAAGAAGTCCACCCGCTCATCGATGGGCCTGCCGTTGCCAGAGGTTCGGTGCCCCACTGTCATCGGCAGCAGGTCTGCCTCACGGAGAGTCACTCCGAGTTCCTCATGGGTTTCACGGACCGCAGCCTGGAGCACCGTCTCACCTGTCTCCACATGACCGGCCGCGCCGAATGACCAATGCTCATCCATATAGCCGGTGCCACGCCGGTAGGTCAGCAGAACCCGGTCCCGGGCATCCACCAGCAGCACGAAGGCGGCCGGGACCACCTGATACCTGCCCACAGGTTCATGTTGCACAGCGTTCATCTTAACCTCGCTAAGGTAGAGGTTGTGCGACGAGTCACCGTCACTGCGCATAGCGGCATCACTGCATTGAGATGTATCACTGCACAGAAATCACTGCACAGAACTGAATCACCGCATAGAGCCTGAGATTGAGGATCGGAACCACCATGACCCCAGAGCCTGCCGCGCCTGATCAGGCGCCGCGCATCACGTCACGACGGCTGGCGTCGGCGCTGATGACTGCCGGAGGGCTCACCGCGGCCCTGATCGGCTTTGCCTCAGCCGCTCAGGCTGATACCGAGGAAACCCCTGACGAGACAGCCGAAGGCGTCGTCGAGTTCCAGGTTCTGGGCTTCAACGACTTCCACGGCAGGCTCGAAGAATCCGCAGTGGTCATGGCCTGCGCTGTGGAGCATTACCGTGAACAGAACAGCGGCAATGTGATCCTCAGCGCCGCCGGCGACAGCATCGGTGCGACCACGTTCACCAGTTTCATCCAGGACGACGAGCCGACCATCGAGGCTCTCAACGCCATGGGCTTGGATGTCTCCAGTCTGGGCAACCACGAGTTCGACCAGGGGGCTGCCGACTTCGACGAACGCGTCATCCCGCTTTCCGACTTCTCCTGGGTCGGCGCCAATGCGCGGGACGCGCAGACCGGTGAGCATCTCTATGAGCCCTACTACATCCACGAGGTCGACGGCGTGCGCGTAGCCTTCATCGGCCTGAACACCGAGGACATGCCGCGGCTGGTCAATCCCGCCGGAATCGACCACATCGAGTGGACCTCGCTGAGCGACGAGGCCAACTATTACGCCGAGTACCTCACCGACAACGATCTGGCCGATGTGGTCACCGTGGTCACCCACGAGGGTCTGCCCGGCGGCAGCCTGGACGCCGCAGAGGGCCAGCCCTTCGGTGAGCTGATCAACAACGCCCACCCGTCCATCTCCGCGGTGTTCTCCGGGCACACCCATCAGGCCTATGCCCACGACGTCGACGGGCTCTGGGTGGGCCAGGGCGGTGAATATGTGCCCTACTTCGTCTCCTGGGAGGTCAGCTACGACACCGAGGCCGATGAGATCATCAGCTCTGAGATGGAGCTGGTCGACCTGTGGCCCGGCGGCGACCCGTTCTGCGACAGCCACCCCGAGGTGGAGCAGATCGTGTCCGATGCCGCGGCCGTGGCCGATGAGCTCGGCTCCGAAGTCGTCGCCGAGGTCATCGGGGAGATCCCCTTCGCCCGCGCCTTCGAAGAGGACGGAGAGTGGGACAACCGCGCTGCCGCCTCCACCATCGGTGAGTTGGTCGCCGACGCCCAGCTGTGGGCAGTCCAGGAGACCAATCCCGAGACTGATTTCGCCATCACCAACTCCGGCGGGCTGCGCGATGATCTGCCGCTGGGCGATGTCACCATCCGCGATCTCGGCAACGTCCAGCCGTTCGCCAACACGCTGGTGGTCGGCACCTACACCGGAGACCAGGTCTATCAGCTGTTTGAGCAGCAATGGCGCGAAGACGGCAGATTCTCCCGGCACGGGCAGTCTGAGAACGTCTTCTACACCTATGACCCGCAGGCTGACCTGGGCGAACGGATCACCGGGGTATGGATCGACGGCGAATCCGTGGACCCGGACCAGACCTATCAGGTCGCCATGAACTCCTACATGGCTGCCGGCGGCGACAATCTGCGAGTCGCAGGAGAAGCCCTGGAACTCCATGACACCGGGCAGAACGACCTGGAAGCCTTCGTGGACTACGGCCGTGAGCTGGGAACCCTGGAGCCTGATCTGGCCCGCGGCGGCGTCGGGCTTCACTGGATCACCGATGAGGAGGCCACCTACTCCCCCGGTGATGCGTTGGAACTCGATGTCTCTTCGCTGGCCTATGCCCATCCTGACGTGCCGGTCGGCGAGACCCTGGAGGTGCAGCTGGGCGAGACCGTCACCGAGGAGTTCGAGATCGACCTGACCTACACCGACGACTCCGATGAGCGCGGTCAGGCAGAGGTCCGCCTGGAGGTGCCCGATGAGACCGGCGAGAACGGCGAACTCCCCCTGGTGCTGACCGAACCGGTCACCGGGACCGAGATCGAGCTCTCCGTCCAGATCGATGAGGAGACCGCCGAAGAAGCCGGCGACTACGAGATCTCCGAGATCGTCGAAGGCCTCGATGACCATCAGGACACCGGCGATGTCCCGGTGACCACCCGCGGAGTGGTCACCGGCGTCTACCCCAGCGAACGCAGCTACTCCGGGTTCTACATCCAGGCCGAGGGCACCGGCGGTCAGCTGGATCTGGAGGACCACGAGACCTCTGAAGCCATCTTTGTCTACTCACCCTGGACAGTGGGCGATGAGCCTGGGGAGGCTGAGGTGGAGATCGGCGACTACGTGGAGCTGACCGGTGATGCCACCGTGCACGAGGCCAGCGGGCAGAAGCAGATCAGCCTCTACCCCGGCTCAGACCAGACACCGCACCACGAGCTGCTGGTGATCGAGGATGAGGACTTCGACCCGGTGGTGCCCGCTGAGCTTGAGTTCCCCGAGGCCGCTGAACAGCGCGACTCCCTGCTGGGCATGCTCATCGACCCGCAGGGGGCCTATACGGTCACCGACCACTTCACGCTGAACCGGTACGGTGAGATCGGCATTGTGGCCGGCGAGGACCCCCTGTTCAACCCCACCTCCGTGGTGGAGCCGGGTGAGTCCGCCGCAGAGCTGGCACAGCAGAACCGTGAGCGGCTGGTCTACCTGGACGACGGCGCCACCAATGACTTCCAGAACTCTGACCTGGAGCTTCCCTACCTCACCGCCGAAGATCCGGTGCGCGTGGGCGCAGGGGTGGAGTTCGACCACCCGGTGATCGTCCACTACGACTTCGGCGAATACCGGCTGCAGCCCACCACCAGGCTGGACGGCCCGCAGGACCCGGCGGCCCCAGCCAGCTTCGAGAACACCCGCAGCGGCAACGAGGCTCCGGCCGAGCGCACCGCCGACCTGCGGATCGCCGGGTTCAACGTGCTGAACTACTTCGTTCACCTCGGCGAGGACGAGGAAGGGTGCGAGTACTTCGAAGACCGTGAGGGCAACCCCACCACCACCGATTGGTGCGATGTGCGCGGTGCCTGGAGCACCGAAGCCTTTGAGCGCCAGCAGGCCAAGATCGTCGCCGCGATCAACGCGATGGACGCTGACCTGGTCGCACTTCAGGAGGTGGAGAACTCCGGCCACTTCCACGCGCAAGGTGACCGTGACTACGCCCATGCCCGCCTGGTGGAGGCGCTGAACGAGGACCTCGGCCACCAGGGGTGGGACTATGTGTCCGAGCCTGACCAGGTGCCTCCGCTGGAGGATGAGGATGTGATCCGCAACGGCTACATCTACAAGCCCGAGGCCCTGGAAGTCACCGATAGCTGGATCCTGTTCGATGAGGGAATCACCGAACTGAACCCCGAGCACTTCGAGGACCTGGACCGCGATCTGGCCGATATCTACTCCAACGCCCGCGAACCCTACGCTGTCGAGTTCCAACCGGTGGACGGCGAGGACGAGGACAGGTTCATCGCGATCGTGAACCACTTCAAGTCCAAGGGCGCCTCCGGCGTCGAGGATGACGATCCCAATGCCGACCAGGGCGACGGCCAGTCACCCTGGAACTATGACCGCATCTACCAGGCCCAGGGAGTGCAGGCCTTCGCCGATGCGCTGATCGAGGCCACCGGCACCGAGAACGTGCACTTGATGGGCGACTTCAACTCCTACGAGAAGGAGGACCCGCTGCAGGTGTTCTTCGACTCCGGTTACACCAACCTCTCCGCAGAGACCGGGAACTTCAGCTATATGTTCCAGGCCGAGGTCGGGTCCCTTGACCACCTGATCTCCTCGCCTGCTGCCGCGGAGTCGGTCACCCATACCGAGATCTGGCCGATCAACGCTGTGGAGCCGATCGCCCTGGAGTACTCCCGACACAACGGCAGTGCCAGCGACATCTTCCGGCTGGACCAGTGGCGTTCCTCCGACCACGATCCGATCGTGGCCGATATCGCCTTTGCGGACAGTCCGGCCCCGCCCGCCGATGAGGAGGAAGAGGACGACGCCGCCCCAGGACCTGGGGAGCCGACAGACCCCGAGGGCCCACCACCGGCTGCGGAGGAGGGCACCGGTGACGGCCTGGCCATCACCGGTGCCGCGATCGGCGGAGTGCTTCTGGCGGCCCTGCTGCTGATGGGCCTGGGAGCCCTGGTGCTGCGGCTCTCCCGCCGTGAACTCAGCGCTCTGGACTGATTCCGCCGCACGCGCACCCGGGGCCGGTGGAAGATCCGTGGTGTGCGGACGTCGTCATGGAGGTTATCCGATGGTGACCACATCACGATGATCGTTACATTATTTGCTCAAATTCACCTTGAATTGCTTTCGCAAAGAGTCTAGTGTCGTGGTGAGCGCTTCAACTCAACAGAAATCTACGCGAGGAATGACTCACCATGACACGCACACCGGCATCCATACGACTACTCACTGCTTTCGGCGCAGCCTCCATCCTCATCCTGACAGCGCCTGCCGCCGCGCAGGCCACCGAGCCGGAGCGTGATCAGCTCTCCGAGGACACCTATGGCGGCGTCACACTCGGCGAGGGTGCCGGTTCCTTCCCGGTGGACAGCGAGTTCGACCTCATGCTGGCCGCCGACGACTTCGAGATTCCAGACTCGGTGGAGATCTGGGCGCTCTCCCCCGAGGGCGGCTCCATCCTCATCGGTTCCGGGGAGACCGAGTCAGAGACGTATCAGAACCCGGGCTCGGACACCTATCCCGAGATCAGTGTGGAGCTCATCGAAGTCAACCTTCCCAGCGCTGAGATTCCGACCTCCGAATGGTACGCGTTCACCGCTGTGGACTCCTCCAGCGGAGACCTGATCACATGGACCGCCTACCCAGTGGCACTAGACGATGACCCGCGGGACTTTGTGGGACAGCCCACTGATATCTGGCCGGTGCCCGACCACAACGAGAACACCGAACCCAGCAGCGATTCGCCCACTCTGGAGGTCCTGACGGAGGACACCTACGGGCTGGTCAGCATCCTGCGGGATGAGCCGGTGATTCCCCTGGACCAGGAGTTCACCGTGGAAGTCGAGACCTCATTGGCCAACATCGACCTCTGGCTGCTGCCCCCGGGCGGCGAGGAGGCGGTCTTCCTGCCCGCCCAGCTGGCCGACGACGGCGCCGAGTACCCGCAGTGGAGCACCTCGGTCAGCAGCGAGGACGTCGAGTACAACGGGATCTACGGGCTGGTGGCCACCAATGAGTCCGACGGTCTGATCGGCTGGACACCCTTTGGGCTCAGTGCCGACGGTGAGTCCCTGCAGCCGGGCGACCCCGGTGTCCACGAGACCGAAGCCGGCTACTCCGACCGCAGCATCTGGCCCATCCCCGACTCCGTGGCCGGCCCCGATGAGGGCCAGACCGGCGAAGGTGAGGCCCAAGAGCCCGAGGACGCGGAGACCGAGAGCCCAGAGCCCACTGAGACGCCCGAGCCGGAGGACACCGAGGAGACCGAGCCGACTGAGTTTGAGGAAACCTCGGATACTGAGAGCACCACCCACTGGATCATCGGCCTGGCGATCGCCGGCGGTGTGCTGATCATCGCCGGACTCATCTACCTGGTCCGCACCCGCCGCAGCGCCGCCTGAGCCGCATGCCCTTCTGCGGCGGCGGCGGGATCAGCTCAGCAGTTCGTGGTCGGTGAGACGGTGGCAGCCACGCGCTGGAAGGATTTGAGGTCCACGTAGCCGCAGGAGGCCATCGCGTGGCGCAGCCCGCCCATGAGGTTGGAGGAGCCGTCGGTGTGATGGCCTGGGCCAAGCAGCACTTCTTCCAGGGAAGCCACCGTCCCCACCTTGGTGCGGTGCCCGCGCGGGAAGACCGGATGCACCGCCTCTGAGCCCCAGTGCCAGCCCCGGCCAGGAGCCTCTGCCGCCCGTGCCAGGGTCGCCCCCAGCATCACCGCATCGGCCCCCATAGCCAATGCTTTGACGATGTCCCCGGAGGAGCCCAGTCCGCCGTCGGCGATCACATGCACATACCGTCCGCCGGACTCGTCCAGATAGTCCCGGCGGGCGGCGGCGATGTCACTGATGGCGGTGGCCATCGGCACCCGGATGCCCAGGGCGCGGTGGGTGGTCGTCGCACTGCCCCCGCCGAAACCGGCCAACACCCCGGCAGCACCGGTGCGCATCAGATGCAGCGCAGGCGTATATCCGGCAGCTCCGCCGACGATCACCGGCACATCGAGCTCATAGATGAACTCCTTGAGGTTCAGCGGATCCTGGGTCTCTGAGACATGCTCGGCGGAGACGGTGGTCCCGCGGATCACGAACATATCCACCCCGGCGTCCACCACGGTCTGGTAGAACTCCTTGGTGTTCTGCGGGGTCAGGGAACCGGAGACGACGACGCCGGCCTCGCGGATCTCTGCCAGCCGGGCGGTGATCAGTTCGGCTTTGACCGGCTCGGCGTAGATCTCCTGCAGCCGCCGGGTGTTGGCCGGGGAGATCTCTTCGGCCTCAAGGTGAGTGATCTCCTCCAGCACCGGCTCGGGGTCCTCGTAACGGGTCCACAGGCCCTCCAGGTTGAGCACGCCCAGACCTCCGAGCCTGCCCAGGCTGATCGCCGTGGCCGGCGACATCACCGAGTCCATCGGCGCGCCGATCACCGGCATGGAGAAGGTGTAGGCGTCGATCTGCCAGTCCAGCGAGACATCCTGCGGACTGCGGGTGCGGCGTGACGGGGTGAGGTTGACGTCGTCGAGCGCCCAGGCCCGGCGCCCGGACTTGGCCAGTCCAATCTGAATCTCGTTCACTGATTCCTCATTCCTTACCGGCCACGGTAGTTGGGGGCCTCGACGGTCATCATCACATCATGCGGATGGGATTCCTTCAGCCCTGCCGGGGTGATGCGGACGAACCTGCCCTTCGCCTTGAGCTCATCGATGGTGTGGGCTCCGACGTAGAACATGGCCTGGCGCAGCCCACCGGTGAGCTGGTGCAGCACTGCCGAGAGCGGCCCGCGGTAGGGTACCTGGCCTTCGATGCCCTCCGGGATGAGCTTCTCGTCATCGGGCACATCGGCCTGGAAGTAGCGGTCCTTGGAGTAGGAAGTGTTCTTGCCGCGGGTCTGCATCGCTCCCAGAGAGCCCATGCCGCGGTAGGCCTTGAACTGCTTGCCGTTGTAGAAGACCAGATCGCCCGGGGACTCGGCCGCTCCGGCCAGCAGCGAGCCGAGCATCACAGAACTTGCACCGGCCACCAGGGCCTTGCCGATATCGCCGGGGTGCTGCAGCCCGCCGTCGGCGATCACCGGCACACCGGCGGGGATCGCTGCTTTGGCGGATTCGTGGATAGCCGTCACCTGGGGCATGCCGACCCCTGCCACCACCCGGGTGGTGCAGATGGAGCCGGGTCCGACGCCGACCTTGATCGCATCGGCTCCGGCCTCGATCAGCGCTGCCGCACCGGCCTTGGTGACGACCTGCCCGCCGATCACATCGACGCCTGCAGAGGCATGATCAGACTTGATCCGGGCGATCATCTCCTGCACCCCGCGGGTATGACCGTTGGCGGTGTCAACCACCAGGACATCGGCCCCTGCCTCCACCAGGGCCATGGCCCGCTCATAACCGTCGCCGAAGAAGCCCACGGCCGCACCGACCCGCAGCCGACCCTCGTCATCCTTGGTGGCCTGGGGGTACTTATCGGCCTTGTCGAAGTCTTTGATGGTGATCAGGCCGGTGAGCTTGCCGGCGTCGTCGACCAGCGGCAGCTTCTCTACGCGGTGCTCACTGAAGATCCTGAGCACCTCAGCGTTGGTGATGCCTTCCTTCGCCGTGATCAGCGGTGCACGGGTCATCTTTTCGTGCACGTTCAGGGAGGCGAACTCGGAATCCGGGATGAAGCGAATGTCGCGGTTGGTGATGATGCCCACCAGAGTGCCTGCCTCATCGACCACCGGCAGCCCCGAGATCCGGTAGTGGGCGCAGATCTCGTCCAGCTCGGCGAGCGTGGCATCCGGACGGATGGTCACCGGGTCGGTGATCATGCCGGACTCGGAGCGCTTGACCTGATCGACCTGCCGGGCTTGATCCTCGATCGACAGGTTCCGGTGAATGATCCCGATGCCACCCAGTCTGGCCAGCCCGATGGCCATCGGGGCCTCGGTGACGGTGTCCATGGCCGCGGAGACCACCGGAGCGTTCAGCCGGATGTTCCGAGTCAGCTGGGTAGAGGTGTCAGCATCCGAGGGGATGACATCGGTCTCCCCGGGCAGCAGCAGCACGTCATCGTAGGTCAGACCGACCAGGGCGAAGGGGTCGTGCTCCTCATCGTGGGTGTGGCTCAAAGTGGGGCCTCCAGCAGTAATGGTGACGGGTCAGACATGCGTCAACAAGTCTACTGGCAGTGCCATTCCTACCGAGCGAGAAAGCCCGCTCGGCCTTCTGCGGGGCAGGCGGTGGCGTCGTGCTTGTGGACAATGTGACGCCGTGTGAACTTAACTCTGCGGAGAAATGAAGATTTCGCGCATAGTAGATACTGAGCACCGCACACAGACCGAAAGGCACACCGATGAGCACCGAAGACACCATCTCCTCAGACCCGCAGCCGGGGCGGAGGAACTCTGGACTGAAGACCGGGATCACCGTGGTGGCCGTTGCCGCACTGGCAGGCACCGCAGGCTTCGCGATCGCCAACTCCACAGGCGGCGACGACGCCGAGACCACCGCTGCCGGCGGCTCGGGTGCCACGGCAGGAGAGGCCGCCTCCACCGTCACCGCCGCGGAGATCCCCGGCGAGAACCGCGGCTTCGACGAGGTTCATACCGACGAGCCTCTGGTGACCACCGACTGGCTGGCCGGCCGGCTGGAGGAGGGCGAGCTCTACGACCAAGGCATTGTGCTGGTGGATGTCTCCGAGGACCTGGCCAGCTCTGAGCTGACTCCCTACTCCGAGGCGCATATCCCCCAGGCTCAGTATCTGGAGTGGTCCCAGGAGTTCACCCAGCCCAATACCCGGGAGTTCATCAATCAGGACGAGTTCACCGAGCTGGCCCAGTCACTGGGCATCAACGACGACACCACGGTGATCCTCTACGGCGACAACAACAACTGGTTCGCCGCCTATGCCGCATGGGTCTTCAACCTCTACGGGGTCGGCGACGTCCGCCTGCTCGACGGCGGCCTGCACAAATGGGAAGCCTACGACGGCCGCGAGCTGGTCGAAGAGGTCCCCTCAGTCCCCGAAGGCGATTTCGAAGCCCTGCCGCAGAACCACGATATCCGCGCCTTCCAGCCCGAGGTCCTGGAGATCGCTGAGCAGAACGCCGAAGCAGACGGCGAGGCAGCAGCCGGGGTGAACCTGATCGATATTCGCTCCGCCGGTGAGCACGACGGTGAAATCGGGGTCGACCCGGACATCTTCGAAGGTGAGGGTGCCTCCATCTGGGGGCACATCCCCGGTTCGGTCAATGTCACCTGGACCGAGATCGTCGACGACGAGACCGGCGAGTTCCTCCCTGGCGAGGAGATCCGGGAGATCTACGAGGAGGCCGGAGTCGACTTCGACGACCCGAGCGTGGCCTACTGCCGCATCGGCGAGCGCGCCTCCCACACCTGGTACGCCCTGAGCCAGATCCTGGGCGAGGACGTCGCCGTCTATGACGGCTCCTGGACCGAGTGGGGCAACAGCGTCGGCGTTCCGGTGGCCAACAACACCGGTGAGCGTGCCGGCCTCTGGGGCCAGTCGGGCAGCTCTGATTGATCCCCGCCGCGCAATAAGGCCCATCTGCCGGGTCCGGACATCTGTGCCGGACCCGGCATTCGGCTGTCTAAAGCACCTGCGACCAGCCTCTCCACCAAGGACTGACCATGTTAGAAAACCCCCCGCAGAAGACCTCCCGCACCGTGGCGGTCAAAGCCGACCGTGAACTGGGATGGACCCGCGGCGACACCATCCGCACCTCGATCTCCGTGACGGTGGCCGCGGTGCTGCTGGGGCTGGCCTGGTATCTGAGCACCACCGACGGTGAGGGACTGGGCGGATCCAACGCTGCGCTGATGCTGCTGGTCGGGGCTGGGCTGGGGATCCTGTTTGAGCGTGGCCGGTACTGCTTCTTCTGCGTGTTCCGGGATCTGTTTGAGAAGAAGGACAGCCGGGGGATGTACGCGATCCTGGTCTCGATCGCAGTAGGGATGATCGGCTATGCGGTGATCTTCTCCACCCGCATCCCCACTCCCACCGGGGAGAACACCCCTACTGATGCGCATATCGCCCCGGTCTCGATCGCTCTGGTGATCGCCGGCCTGGCCTTCGGCCTGGGCATGGTCATCTCAGGGGGCTGCATCGCCGGGCACCTCTACCGGCTTCCAGAGGGACACCTGCGGTCCATACCTGCCTTGGGCGGCGTCGTCATCGGCTTCGGTCTGGGCTTTCTGAGCTGGGACTTCATGTACTCCAGCTTCATCCTCGGCGCCCCGGTGCCGTGGCTGCCGGCCGGTAACGGGTACGGGATGGCAGTGCTGATCCAGCTCGGAGCACTGGTGGGTCTCGGCCTATGGCTGCTGCGCTGGAACCCGCCGGTGGCCGGACGCGGAGACCGCGTGGTGGACGCCACGGAGGTGCGCCGGCTGCTGTTCTTCAAGCGCTGGCCTGCACTGATCACCGGCACCGCAGTGGGCCTGCTGGCGATACTGGCCTACTACAAGGATCAGCCGTTGGGGGTGACCTCGCAGATCTCTTCGCTGACGCGCACCGGAATGACCGAGGCCAGCTGGCTGCCGCACTTCATGCCGGGGCTGGACGAACGGCTGGCCGGCTGCGTGGCCATGGTGGTCCATACCATCACCACCAACGGCTGGCTGATTCTGGGAATCGTGCTGGCCTCGCTGGCCGCAGCCCTGCCCGGACGGCGGGTCCAGCTGGAGAAGACCACCGCGTACAACTCCGCCACCGCTCTTGCGGGCGGGATTCTCCTGGGTTGGGGGGCGATGATTGGGCTGGGCTGCACGATCGGGGTCCTGCTCTCCGGGACACAGGCCTTCGCACTCTCCGGCTGGGTCTTCGGCTCCGCGATCGTGGTCGCCGCAGGCCTGGGCTTCCGCTTCGGCCTCCACCGCAAAGCCGCTCCGGGGGTGTTCCCTCCTTCACCGTAATGGCTAGAGCGATCTCATTGCTCCAACGCACGGTGGCGTGCATCTTTTTCGAAGAGCCCTTCAAGCAGTTCGAAATGCCGGTCGACCGCCACCTGGGCTTTCTCCGGATCACAGGATTCGATGGCCGCCAGAATGTCTGCATGGACGCCGCGGACCATTTCTCGCTCCTCGGCGAGTGTCACGAAACGCAAGGTGCCGTGCAGGACTGTGCGCAGCACACGAGCGAGGAAACGAAGACCAGAAGAATTTGAGGCGGTGAAAAGTGCTTCATGAAAATCAGCGTCTGCGGCAAATATCTCGGATCCGTCATCTGTATTATTCATCCTATGTATTGCGCTTCTCATTGACAGGATCCCATCTTGATCAGGGTCCTTGGCCGCAAGGATGGCGGCCTCCCGCTCAAGGGCCTGACGCACCGTGCTGAGTGACTCCACATGTATTTCCGCGGAGATCAGTCCGATGATCAGCGCCTCGCCCATGCGCTCCGGCTGCAGCCCGGTGTAGATTGCCCCTTCCCGCTCTCTTCTCTCTATGACACCAAACGCCTCCAGCCGACCTATTCGATCGCGCAAGGCGGTCCGGCTGACGCCCAACCGCGCAGACAATTCTCGCTCGCTGGGCAATCTATCGCCTGGTCTCTTTTCACGAATAAGTTCAACTAAATCGCCAATAATAGGGTCACCAAAATGAGCAGCAGTGAATCGCTCTCGATAACCTCGTGCTGCGGAACCGTGGACTGTAGCCTCATTTTCCGGAGTCATGACCCGATAGTAAACCATGAGAACTCGATTGCATGAGCCATAGGTTTCATAACAACCATTTCGGTGAGGCTTACTGAAAGCAATCATCTGCTTGCCAAAAAACTCAATCAGTCGTTCGAGTTGACTGGTATTACCAGTGCGTGACACACTTCACATGCACACTCGATCTGTGACCACACTCACAGGACCTAGATGAATGGAGAGGCCCATGAAGCGCTCTGCCCCCCTCGCAATTCTGTCCTTGACAGCCCTGAGCGTGACCGCGTGCGGTGACGGAGACGGAGGAGAAGAAGAAACCTACACCTGGGACTTCACGGTCACCACCAGCAATACCTCCACGTGGTACGAAGCAGCCGAGTTGTTCGGTGAGACTCTGGACGAGGAGTCCGACGGACGCATGCAGCTCAATATCCACGCCAATGAGCAGCTCTCAGGCGGCGACCCCGCCGCTGGCGTTGAGCAGCTGATGAACGGGGACAAGGCGTTCTCCTACAACTCCACCATCATCTACGACGGACTGGACTCCAGGTTCAGCGCCATCAACGCCCCGTTCTTGTTCGCCGACTACGAGCAGGCCGATTCAGCGATCGAAGCCGGCGCCGAAGACGCCTACCGCGAGCTCAGCCGTGAAATGGGCGTCGAGATGCTCGGCTTCGGAGAATCCGGCTTCCGGCAGCTGACCACCACTGACACTCCGGTGACCAGCCCTGATGATTTGGCTAACCTCGTCATCCGGGTGCCTGGCTCCAGCCTGTTCCTGAACATCTTCAACGAGCTCGGTGCGGATCCCACCACCATGAACTTCGCCGAGGTCTACACCTCCCTGCAGACCGGCACTATCGACGGCCAGGAGAACCCCTATGACGTCATCTACTCCAGCGGTCTCCAGGAGGTCCAGGACCACCTGACCGTCTGGAACTACGTCTACGACCCGCTGATCCTGGGCATGAACGCCGATCTCTACGACTCGCTGAGCGAAGAGGATCAGCAGATCGTCCAAGACGCTGCCGCCGAGGCCAATGCTTTCCAGATCCAGCAGAATCGAGAGCTGGAGGAAGAGCAGCTCGCTGAGCTTCGCGAGGATATGGAGGTCGTCGAGCTCAGCGATGATGAGCTCTCCGCATTCCGTGAGGCCATGGAACCGGTCTACGACGCACACCAGGAAGACTGGACCGAGGACCTCATGGAAGCAGTCCAGCCGGAGTAGCCCATGCTTGACAAGATCCTCACCCGCGTCGAGAACACGGTGATCATCGGAGCCTTTATTGCCATGACCGCCGTATACTTCGCCAACGTTGTCAGCCGCTACCTGTTGCACGGCTCGCTAGCCTTCACCACAGAGATCGTGGTCAACCTCGCTGTGCTGCTCACGATGGTCGGTGCCGCAGCAGGCGTCCGGCTCGGCACCCATCCGGGGTTCGACCTGCTGCCGTCCATGTCCAAGGGACTGCTGCGAACGGTGATGGTCTCCCTGATCGCGGCGGCCACCCTCGTCTTCTTCCTCCTCTTCCTGTGGCTGGGCTGGGAGATGGCGTCCCGTCAGTTTGACCAGGGGCGGGTCACCCCCGCGCTGGGCATCCCTCAGTGGATCTTCTCCATGGCTCTGCCCGTTGGAGCCGCACTGGGTGCAGTGCGAGCAGCACAAGCAGGCTATGTGCAGATTCGCCGCATCAGCAGTGATGGACAGGGAGTCACCGCATGATTGAACTCATCCTCGTCGGCAGTTTCTTCCTCCTTGTGCTGCTGGGCATTCCCATCGCATTCTCCATGGGACTCTCCGCCGTCATCACGATCCTCTACGCCACCGGCACCCACGCGCTCAATCCGGCCGCCGGTGTCATGTACGCGTCCATGTCCTCAGAGACGCTGCTAGCGATACCGTTCTTCATCCTTGCCGGCGTGATCATGGAACTGACGGGCATCTCCACACGGCTGATCGAGTTCGCGGACAAAGTGGTCGGGCACCGTAAGAGCGGACTGGCGCTGACCGCGATCATCGCAGCACTGCTGTTCGCAGCGATCTCCGGCTCAGGGCCGGCGACAGTGGCGGCACTGGGTGCCGTGCTCATTCCTGCACTGGTCAAGCACGGCTACTCCAAACGCCACGCAGCATCGCTCTTAGCCAGTGCCGGGGGCATGGGCATTGTGATCCCTCCAAGCATCGCGTTCATCGTCTTCGCAGTGGTCGCCAGCGATCATCAACGGGTGTCCATCAGCAGACTCTTCATGGCCGGTGTGATTCCCGGGATCCTCATGGGGTTGGCCTTCTACTGCGTCGCCCGTTACCTCCCCCGCCATGTAGAGCAGCTGACAGAGAACTCCAGCCGCAATGTCGAAAAAGGCATGGACCGATTGGGGCTGACGCCCAAATCCTCCAGTACCCCAGCCGGCGGCAGCACACAGAGTCCTGTCGCGATCACCGCCGGCAGCACAGCCACCGATGGCATTATCACTCTCGAAGACACTGTCGACACCGACACAGAAGTCGGTGAACGCACCGGCCGCGCGCCGTGGAGTGAAATAGGTATGGCCTTTCTCCGTGCCATCCCCGGTTTGCTGGTGCCGGTCATCATTCTGGGTGGCATCTACGGCGGTATCTTCACCCCGACAGAGTCAGCAGCCGTGGCGTGCGTCTATGCGCTGCTGGTCGGCCTGTTCTTCAGCCGAGACCTGAAGTTCACCGGACTGTTCAAGGTCTTCACCACAGCCGGAGTGCAGTCTTCACGAATCATGATCATCGTGGCTGCCGCCTCGTTGTATGCCTATGTCATCACCAGGCACGGCATTGCAGCCCGGGTTTCAGATTCTTTGCTCTCCCTGACTGAGAGCACTTTGCTGCTCATCCTGCTGATCAATATCATCCTGCTGATCGCCGGCATGTTCCTTGATGCAGTCTCCGCGTTCTACCTGCTAGTCCCACTGCTGGTCCCTGTACTGCTGGAACTGGGCATGGACATCACCACGATCGGTGTGATGATGACTATCAATCTGGCGCTCGGCCTGGTCACTCCCCCAGTAGGTGTCAATCTGCTGGTGGCCGGCAGCATCGCCAAGATCTCATACACCGAGGCTACCCGAGGGATCTGGCCGTTCCTGGGGGCCGGACTCGTGGTCCTCATTCTGGTGACCTTCATACCGCAGCTGAGCAACTGGCTGCCCGACCTCTTAGGAGTCTGATCCGTGTCAACCACTCACACCGAAGGCGCCGCTCCGGTACCCACCTCCTCCGATTTGACCGGGCAGGTCTGCCTGGTCACCGGAGGGGCGCGTGGCATCGGATACGGCATCGCCCAGGAACTGATTTCACAGGGCGCGCAGGTCGCCGTCGTCGATATTGGAGGTGCGGACGACGTCGCCGCCAGGCTAGGAGACAACGCGGCAGCGTGGACTGCGGATGTACGCGACCGAGCCCAGGTAACCCGGTGCGTGGCCGGCGTCGTCGAACGCTTCGGACGGCTGGATGTTCTGGTCAACAATGCCGGCACCGCAGCACGGATCGATCTTGAGGCAATGGACGACGACACCTGGGATCGGGATATCGCCACAAACCTGAAGGGAACCTACCTCTTCACCCAAGCAGCGATCTACCCGCATATGCGCAACCAGGGCTATGGGCGGATCATCAACATCAGTTCCATCTCCGGCATTATGGGCGGTCCCTACTCCTCAGGAGAGGGCGGCGGTCGCTCCGGGCCGGCGTATGCCGCCTCTAAGGGAGGTATCATCGCCTTCACCAAATGGCTGGCGAAGGACGTAGGGGCGCTGGGCATCACCGCCAACTCAGTGGCCCCCGGCCCTGTCGCTACTCCTTTGACCTCCGATGTCGACTATCCGCTGGACAACCAGGCCATCAAACGCATGGGGGATCCAGAGGACATCGCAGGTGCTGTCGCGTACCTGGCCTCTCCTCGCACTGGCTTCGTCACCGGGGAGACGCTGAAGGTCTGCGGCGGTTCGGCCATCGGATAGTGGCTGCAGATGACCGCAGAGACCTCGATGCGCCCGCCAGGGCTGCCGCGTGCGCTGCCTCATCCGGGACCGCGCAACGCCGAGCGTCTGCTCGTGCAGCCCACGCAGGCTGTCAGCGTGACGGGGCGGCTCCAGCCCGGTGAGCGATTGGTGGATGAACTGATCCGCCTGACCGCTGGCCTGGGTGTGACGTCCGGGTCCGTCTCGTTCTCAGCGGGTGTCCTGGCTACCCTGAACTACTGCTTCCCCGCGGAGGGAACCGGCCAGCGCGCCGCATGGTTCTCCCCAGAGCAAGTCACCCACAACGCTCAGCTGACCGGAGGGTCTGCCACCGTGGGGCTGCGTGAGGGGATGCCGTTCGTCCACGCTCACCTACGCTGGAGAGATGAACAGGGCGTGACCCAGGGCGGTCATATCTGGCCGGCGACCATGGTCGGATCTCCCGCACCGGAAGTGACAGTGTCCGGGTTGCGCGCCGCCGAGTGGGAAAGCATCACGGACCCAGAAACGATGATGCCCGCATTCGAACCGCACAGCAGGCATAACCCCCAACGATCTGCCAGTGAACCTCATGACTTCACAGTGGCACGCGTGCTTCCCGATGAGGATATTACCGAAGCAGTGCGTCATATCGGGCGGGAATCAGGTTTCGACGCAATCCGGGTCGTTGCCGGGCTGGGCAGCTTGATCGGCGGGGTGCTGGTGTCAGAGGAGGGTCACCGTGTGATCATCGATGGTCCCGCTACTGAGGTCATCACCCTCAGCGGCACTGTCAAGGGGCTGGCGCCCTCTGCTGCTGCGGGCGAACCTGGAGCGGTGCATCAGCTGCACTGCACGCTCGTTGATCTCCACGGTACCGTCCACAGCGGTTATCTGATCCCCGGGGAGAATCCGGTCGCGGTCACCTTCGAGCTGCTCCTGGCGTCAGCGTAGAAGGTAGAAGGTGGAGTGTGGTACCAATGGCAGAGTTCACCTACGACGAGGCGATTCAGACCGAAGTCGACGCTCTGGCCCAACGGTTGCGTCGATCTGTATTGGTCAATGACCCCATGGTGCGAAATCTCTACCGCAGTGCGCACTTCGGTGATGAAGATCCACTGCGCATCCGTGCTCTTCTGCAGCGGGACACGGGTACCGACGTCGTCAGCTATATCTTTGCTCACGGTGTGCCCTCCTGGACCGGGCCGGGAAGGATTCCGCCCAATCCTGAACTTGGCATGATCCATCCGAGGGTCTGTACACCGATCCGAAGGCCGGGACGGCCCGGAGAGGACATGATCGGGATGATCATGTTGGTCGACCCTGGGGATTCGCTCACCCCGGAGGACCTGGACCTGATCCGTCGGAGTTCTCAGCTTCTTGCTCCGCTGATGGAAGCTCGGCTGTACCCGGCTGCGGGCGAAGCTCAGCACGATCAGGCACTGTGGGATCTCTTGTCAGATGATCCAGCTCGTCGGCAGCAGGGTCTGGCGGATCTCGCCCCGCAGCCGTTGACCCACCTGATGGTGACCCGGATGGCTGTCGATGATCCACAACCCTCTGAACTGCGACAGGCGCAAGTCCGTGTGGCGCTGCACGACGTGGCACGCCCGCGGCACATGTCTCCACAGTCGCCTGTGACCCAGATGCTCTCGGCGGTCGCCGAGGACACCGCCGTGCTGCTCCTGGGCTGCCGGGACGCAGTGGAAAGCCCTGCGCACACCGGGGAATGGGCGTCCGAAGAGATCAGCCGGATCCGTCGCATGTTCATTGAGGCGGCCCCCGAGGGAGCCTCGCTGCGGATCGGGTGCGGATCCACCGTCAGGGGTGTGGAACATGCCTACGCCTCCGCTCGACAGGCAGGGGCCGCGCTGAAGGCTGCACAGCAGGGCCTGACGGCCGAACCTGTCACATTCTGGTCGAAGCTCGGGCCCATGGGGGTGCTTCTGGGTTTGCCTCGTACCCACCTGTCGCGGTCTCTGCTGCCCGACGAAATGCAGCGACTGCTCAAGGCCGTTCCTTTTGATGAACTTATCCGCACCCTACGCGTGTATCTGGATCACGGGGGCAACGGGCCTGCCTCCGCCGAGGCACTGCACATCCACCGAACCACCCTGTACTACAGGTTGGGCAGGATCTCCGACCTGGCCGGACTCGACCTCTCCGACGGAAGGACACGGCTGAGCCTGCATCTGGGGCTGACTATGCTCCCGATGCTTCTAGAAGACGAGCGCTGAGGGCTCATCGCACCTCGGTCTCAGCTCAGCTTCGGGTGGCTTGTTCCAGGTGTTGGAGGATGTGGCGGTAGGTGTGTCCGGTCGCTTCTGTCATTCCCTGTTCGCAGGTTCGGTTCAGTGAGGCGTAAGCGTCGTAGTGCCGGCGCTGGACTTCCTCGGCTTCCTGCCGGGTCGCGGATGCGGTGAGTTCCGGGTGGAGCATTCCCCGGTCCCCGGCGTAGGCGCAGCAGCCCCAGGACTCAGGGATCTCCACATGGTGTGATATGGCACCGGCAAGGGATTCGAACGCTTCATTCAGACCCAGTTGCACTGAGGAGCAGGTCGGGTGCAGCACCATGGAGTCCACTGGCTGGGTCACCGTGAGCTGGGCCAGTACCTGCTCCCCGATGAACTCCACTGAGTCAACAAAGCGGAGAGCGCTGTACTGTGGGCCCTCCTGCGCCGTCTGCTGCATAGTCATCAGCCCTTCAGTGCAGGAAGAGGCATCACAGACCACCGGAAGCCGACCATAGTCGGTGGCCTCCCACAGCATCCCCAAGGTCCGCTCAGTCATCGTCGCGTACCCGGAGGGAAGCCCCTTGGATTTCCACGGCGTGCCGCAGCATGCCGCGGCGATGCCTTCTGGCACAGTCACCGGGACCCCGGCCCGTTCACACAACCTCAGGAAGGCCTCCGCGGCAGTGAGCTCGTTCTTGGGACTCTGTTCCGGCAGCTCACCACTGCCGAACATCGTCGATACACAAGCAGGGAAGAACACCGCGATAGCGTCCCTATCCTGGACCTGGGGGCGGCGGGGCCCACCGCGGGGAAGACGTCGCTGATACTGCGGCACGTACTCGGCCCCGGCCACCGACCGCCCCACCGATGTCACAGCTCGTGGCAAGGCAGCCGGCAGCGCCTTAGCCACTGTGAGCCCGGTGCTCAGCAGCCCAGTGGCGCTCTTCCACGAGTTCGCCGCAGCTGCCCAGGCTCGGTCAGCGATCACCGAGTGGTTCTCCTGGCGCAGCCGGCGTACCAGGTCACCGGTATTGATGTTCACCGGACAGGCGGTCACACACATGCCATCGGCTGCGCAGGTCTGCAGCCCCTCATAGTCGTACTCCCGGCGAAGCCGCTGAGCTGTGGCGGTGTCACCCTCCGCCTCAGCCTCAGCGATAGCACGCCGGCCCACAATGCGCTGGCGCGGAGTCAGCGTGAGATCCTTTGAGGGGCACACTGGTTCGCAGTATCCACATTCCACACACCGATCGACCTCTTCCTCCACCGGCGGAACAGATTTCAGGTTCTGCAAATAGGACCGGGGATCATCGTTGATCACCACCCCGGGGTTGAACGCCCCGCGCGGATCCAACAGGGCTTTCAGCCTGCACATCACCTCATAGAGCTCATCACCGTACTGCTGCCGGACAAAGGGGGCCATAATCCGCCCAGTCCCGTGCTCGGCCTTCAGCGATCCACTGCGCTGCAGCACCAGATCCACCATCTCCTCGGTGAACCGCTCATACCGACGCAACGAAACAGGGTCGTCGAATCGCTCATTGAGCATGAAATGAATATTGCCGTCCTTGGCATGTCCGAAAATCACCGAATCCTCATACCCATGGGACTCAAACAGACTCGTCAGCTGCCTGCAGGTCGCCCCCAAATCACCCACCGGCACCACCACATCCTCCAACAACGCATTGAAGCCCGAGGGACGACTACCCGCCACAGCAGCGTAGAGGCCCTTCCGGACCTTCCACAGCGCGGCCCGCTCCGCAGGATCCACCGTCAGCCTCACCGGAGTACTCAGATTGAACTGGGTGAAGACCTCCTCGGCGCGCTGCCTGCGCTGACTGAGCTCGTCCTCATCCCGGCCCTGAAACTCCACCAGCAGCGCGGCATGGTCCCCGACGGCAATCTGCGCGACCTGCCCCGGCACCTTCCCCGAACGCTGAGAGACCCGCAGCGAAGTAGCATCCAACAGCTCAACAGTCGCAGACTCAGCATCCACCAGTTCGGGCACCGCCTTAGTGGCGGTCACCAGATCAGGGAAAACCAACAGCCCTGTGCTCACCTCAGGCATGACTTCCACTGTGCGGAAAACAGCTTCTGCCACAAAACCTAGAGTGCCTTCTGAGCCGATCATCAGATGCTCGAGGATCTTCACCGGAAGCTCATGGTCGAGGAATGAATTCAACCCGTAACCCATAGTGTTCTTCATCGAGAATTGCTGCCGTATGGTTTCCACCGACTTCGGATCTGCCAGAATCCGCTGGCGCAGTTCCACCAACCCAGCATGTAACCCCGGCTCCATCTCCTGCAGCAGCTGATCCGCATCCTGGGCTCCGGTGTCCACCACTGTGCCCGATGGTGTCACCAAAACCATTGACTCCAATGTCTGATACGTATTGAACTCGATGCCACAATGCATCCCCGAAGAATTGTTGGCAATTACTCCACCGATGGTGCAGGCGATCTCGCTAGCCGGATCCGGCCCCAGCTTACGCCCGAAGCGAGCCAACCGCTGATTCACCTGACGCACCGTGGCACCGGGCTGAACCCGCACCCGCTGCCCCTGATCAAGAACCTCAATACTCCGAAAGTTCCTCCGAGTGTCCACCAACAGCTGATCACTCACCGCTTGACCAGACAAGGAAGTACCACCAGAGCGGAAGGTCAACCCCAGACCATTCCTATCGACCACACCAAACAGCTCTGCCACAGCTTCAACCGTCCCCGGACGAACCACAGCCTGAGGCTGCAACAAATAGCTGGAGGCATCATGAGCCATCACCCGCCGCTCCAACTCCGACTCCACCAACCCAGACCCCCCGCCCCAGGTCCGCAAATCCTTCGCGGCGTCATCGCTGAGCGACGAGGAGACCGCATGCTTGCCCAGCCCTGGTCCGCGACCACTGATCGATGAAGGTCCGGACGTATTGGACAGCAACGACATGCAGGCTCCTTGAGAGATAGGCGAGGGTGGTTCAAGTCTGCCTTAATTCTGCAGCGCCGTGATGCGAATCACCACAGACCGGTGTTGAGTCTGTAGCTCTGGTTTTCCTTGATCTGTCGAACATCAGAGGCGAGTTCAACAAAGAGAGGAAAACCCCGGCAGAGGATTCGTCCCAGGTCGGTTCCCCTGATTGCCGTGGCATGGAATTGTGAGATGCAGCACGTATCCGACTCCTAGCAAGAAGGTTCCCATGACCGGATCACCACACATCATTGGGTGGGCACACACACCTTTTGGCAAACAGACGCACGAGGACGTTGAAGCGCTGATGGCCGAAGTCAGCGGCAAGGCCATCGCCGACGCCGGACTCGGCCCTGAAGACATTGATGCCGTGACCGTTGGTGTCTACAACAACGGCTTCTCGCGGCAAGGCTTCGAAGCAGCCTTGGTCGGTGCTGGCAACCCCGCCCTGGCCACCGTACCCGCCACCCGCTTCGAGAACGCCTGCTCCACCGGATCTGCCGCCTTGTTCGGTGCACTCGACCGGCTGGAATCAGGCCGGGCCAAAGCGGTGCTGGTTATTGGCGCGGAGAAGATGACCGCAGCCTCGGCGTCAGAGGTCAATGACATCCTACTGGCCGCCTCGCACCGCAAGACTGAAGAGTCTGCAGGAAGCTTCGCAGGAGTCTTCGCTCAGCTGGCTGACCTCTACGCCGAACGCTATGGCAACCCGCGGGAAGCCATGGCGGCCGTAGCCTCGAAGAACCACCGCAACGGTGTAGACAACCCCTACGCCCACATGCGCAAAGACCTGGATCGTCAGTTCTGCTCCACTGAATCGGACAAAAATCCTTATGTCGTGGGCAAGCTGCTCCGCACCGACTGCTCGATGGTCTCTGACGGCGCTGCCGCCGTCGTGGTCACCACCCAGGACCTGGCGCGATCGGCCCGGCGCAGCGTGGCCATCCGCGGGCGGGCGCAGGCCAACGACCATCTGGCACTGGCCACCCGGCGTGACCCGCTGGAGTTCGCCGGAGCCCGGGAAGCCTTCCAAGGGGCTCTGGCCGACGCCTCCGTCACCCTGGAGGACCTCGACATGCTCGAGACCCACGACTGCTTCACCATCGCTGAGATGCTGCAGTACGAGGCCTTCGGCATCGCTGAACCGGGCAAGGCGGGCGAGGTGCTGGCCTCAGGGGAGACTGAGCGCGACGGCCGATTGCCGGTCAACCGTTCGGGCGGACTGAAGTCAAAGGGCCATCCCATCGGTGCCACCGGTGTCTCACAGCATGTCATGGCCGCTATGCAGCTGACTGGAGAGGCCGGCGACATGCAGCTGGAGAAGATCGACAGAGCCGCTGTCTTCAATATGGGCGGTTCAGCAGTGGCAAACTACGCCACCGTTCTGGAGGCGAAATGAGCCACGCACCGATCAACAGTGTCGACACCCCGCCGCGGCAGGCAGTCAACCTCGCCCAGATGCTGACCCAGACCGCTCGGCGGAACCCGACGGGCCTGGCGGTCCGGCACGGCGAGACTCGCTGGACCTGGCATGATCTGGACACCCGCGCCTCGGCCTTTGCCGCTGAACTGATCCGGCGGGGAGTCCAACCGGGACAGTGTGTGATGCTCGACGGCCCCAACAGCCCGGAATTTATTCAGGCGATGTACGGCGCCTGGCGGGCCGGTGCGGCCATCGCGCCGGTGAACTCGCGGCTGCACGCCAACGACATCAGCCAGCTCGCAGAGTTGTGTCAGCCAGCGGTGATGATCGCTCACAGCAGCACAGCCTCGCATGCTGAGGCTGCCGCGGAGGCTGTGCCCTTTGAGCAGCACACGATGTGGCTGGATGGTGTGAGTGAGGACTCCGTAGGCTCTTACGTGGAACCGGCTGAGCCCGTCGCCGACCAACGGGTCTGGCGCGGCGACCACGCCTGGTATTTCTTCACCTCCGGCACCAGTGGACGGTCCAAGGCGTCCGTGCTGACTCACGACCAAATGGGCTTCGTGATCACCAACCACTTGGCCGATCTGATGCCCTCCACCGACGTCACCCATCGTTCCCTGGTGGTGGCACCGCTGTCCCACGGCGCCGGCATCCATCTGCTGCCGCAGGTGGCCCGCGGCGCAGCCACCGTCATCCCTGAATCGGCCAGCTTAGACCCAGCAGAGGTCTGGAAGCTGGTGGGGACCGAGAAGGTAACTAACATCTTCGTGGTACCCACTATCCTCAAGCGCCTCGTAGAGGACCCCTCAGTCCATCAGCACGATCACTCCACCCTGCAGTACGTCATCTATGCCGGAGCGCCGATGCCCAGCCCGGACATCAAACTGGCCCGGGACGCCTTGGGCGATGTGTTAGTGCAGTATTACGGCCTCGGCGAGGTGACCGGCAACATCACTGTGCTACCACCCCACCACCACGACCACCCCTTTCCTCCGGACGTGCCCTTCAGCACCTGCGGCTACCCCCGCACTGGGATGCAGATCAGCATCCAGGACGACGACGGCAACGAAGTCCCTGCCCTTCACACCGGCGAGATCTGCGTAGCAGGACCCGCTGTCTTCTCGGGTTACCTCAACAACCCCGACGCCAATGCCCAGTCATTCCGCGACGGGTGGTTTCGCACCGGAGACATCGGGATGCTGGATGGGTCTGGTTTCCTATTCATCACCGGACGGGTATCAGACATGTACATCTCCGGGGGTTCCAATATCCATCCCCGAGAGATCGAAGAGAAGATCCTTAACCATCCTGCAGTCAAAGAGACCCTGGTGCTGGGTATGCCCGATCCGGACTGGGGAGAGATCGGCGTAGCCGTCTGTGTGCTCGAGGCCGGCTGCAGCCTGGGCGAAGAAGAGCTGCGTGAGTGGCTCAAGGAGCGTATGGCTCGCTATAAGGTGCCTCGCCGGGTGGTCTTCTGGGAGGGGCTTCCCCGCTCCGGCTACGGCAAGATCGTCCGCCGGACCATCCGCAACATGCTGCAGAACCAAGAAGCTCAGCCTATTGGCTGATCGTGACGGGCACCCGTCACACACAACTTCATCACTATGGGTTTCGCTGGCCAGCAGCAGAGCCACCGCTCTCAGCCTGGTATTACCAGAGACTGCGCACTACCACCCTTGTGCGGCATCTCACGAGATATCCCCTACCGAGGAGACCACTCATGCCCGGCCACTACTCACCCGCAGAACCACCTGCGGCGCCACCCAGGCTTCACCATGCAGGACCACCTGGATCACCGAGGATCCAATCCTATAAGAGCCGCTCCATCAGCGCGCTCCAGAGCCTGCGCAGCGGCGCGCTGCTGACTGAGGAGCTATTGCGCATCACCTCCAGTCTGGGAGTGACAGCCGCCTATGCTGAACTGTCCTCGGGGATGCTGTCCCCGCTGCACTACTGCGTGCCGGCTCCGAGTGACCACAAACGCTGCGTCTCCTTCTCTGAGGAGCGCATCACCAAAGAAGGGCACCTCGTCTACGGTTCAGCCACGATCGGAACTCGCGACGGCCGGCCCTTCATTCACAGCCATCTCCACTGGAGTGACGATCGGGGCAGAGCACTGGGCGGCCACATCTTTCCGGCCACGGTAGTCGGATCCCCCGCCCCGGTGGCCGCCGTGGTGGGGCTGCTGGACGCCGAATGGACCAGTATCGACGACCCAGAAACGTTTATGCCGACGTTTGTGCCCAGTGCATCCCGGACAAAGGAGCCCCTGATGACAGACCAGTACAGCACTGTGACAGTGTCCCGCGTGCTGCCCAATGAAGACATCACCGAAGCTGTACTCTCCGTCTGCCGCAAGGCGGGATACAGCAAAGCCGTGGTCCGCGCCGGACTAGGAAGCCTCATCGGTGCCAGGCTCACCGACGCCACGGGGCAGGTTCGCCAGGTGGACGGTCCCGGCACCGAGATCATCACTCTCACCGGGTTTGTCAAAACCGGAGACAATGGTCTCGAAGCCCAGCTCACCACCACACTGGTGGACCGGCACGGGGAGATTCACTCCGGTCGGCTGCTGCCCGGTGAGAACCCTGTAGCCGTGACCTTCGAACTCACGCTCCAGCCCGCACTGTAAACCCTCGCTCACCCACTCGTCCACGAAAGACAAGGCCATACATGACTCCGCTCCCTACGCCGTCGAACCGTCCCGGAACAGCCGGAAAGCTCAGTGGCAGAACGGTCGCGATCTTCGGCGGAGGCTCCACTGACGGAGCCATCACCAACGGGCTGGCCTGCGCGCTGGCCTATGCCCAGGCGGGAGCTCAAGTGGCCGTGGTCGATCTGTCTGAAGATGCTGCTGGAACTTCCCGCACCACAGTGCTGAAGACGGTCCCGGACGCCTCCGTCATCGCTCTGCAGGGCGATGTCACCAGCTCCGGCTCAGTCGACAGGTGTGTCGGAGACATTGTGGAGACCTTGGGCACTATCGATGTGCTGCACAACAATGTGGGGGTGGCCACCATGGGCGGACCTCTGGAGCTTGAGGTCGAGGAGTGGGAGAGGGGGATACGCCTGAATCTGACCAGTGCGTTTATCACTGTTAAGCATGTACTGCCGGTCATGCTGAAGCAGGGCCGGGGATCGATCATCAACATCGCATCTGTTGGCGGAATGCGCTACGTGGGTTACAACTATCCCGCGTATGCAGCCGCCAAAGCCGGCCTGATCCAGTTCACTTCTCATCTGGCAGTGCAGTACGGCCGCCAGGGCATCCGGGCCAACGCTATCTCCCCGGGGTTCATCGCCTCACCGATGATCTTTCAGCAGATCACCAGCAATTATCACTCCGTCGAGGAGATGGTCGCCGAACGAAACCGGCTCTCCCCGACCGGATCCATGGGCGAACCCCATGACATTGCTGGGGCGTCCGTCTTCCTGGCTTCTGACGAGGCCAGGTACATCAACGGCGTCAACCTTCCGATTGACGGGGGTTTCGTGGAGCAGGCCACACTGCCGACTTCAGGCGATCAGTAATCGGTCCAGGCTCAGGCGCAGCCACTCACCAAGCGACATTTTTAGCACTCTGCTTGATTGAGTGCTAATGCACGTTCTATAGTTCTGTTAGCACTCGAAGTACTCGGGTGCTAACTCTCAGGAGGCCGTCAACCGACTGAGAGCATCAAGCCTGAAGGAGACCTCCGGCTCCCGCGACGACGGTTGGTCATTCCCAAGGCGCGCAACAAGAAGACCGGGCGCGGCGTCGTCGTGCTCGGTGAAAGCCAAGAGAAGATTCAACTTCAGCAAAGGAGAGAGCTGACGTGTCAGTCTCCATCAAGCCCCTCGAGGATCGTATTGTTGTCCGCCCCCTGGAGGCCGAGCAGACCACCGCTTCCGGCCTGGTCATCCCGGACACCGCCAAGGAGAAGCCGCAGGAGGGCGAGGTTGTCGCCGTAGGCCCGGGCAAGGTCTCCGACGCAGGTGAGCGCCTGCCCGTGGACGTTGCCGAAGGCGACGTGGTCATCTACTCCAAGTTCGGCGGCACCGAGGTCAAGGTCGGCGGTGAGGAGTACCTGGTGCTCAACGCCCGCGACGTGCTGGCCAAGGTCGAGAAGTAAAAACCCCACGCTCGACTTATAAGGAGTTAAGAACCTATGGCAAAAGAGCTGCTATACGACGATGCCGCCCGCAAGGCACTTGAGGCCGGCATCAACAAGCTCGCCGACACCGTCAAGGTCACCCTGGGCCCCAAGGGCCGCAATGTGGTGCTCGACAAGTCCTGGGGCGCACCCACCATCACCAATGACGGTGTGACCATCGCCCGCGAGGTGGAGGTCGAGGACCCGTATGAGAACCTCGGCGTCCAGCTGGCCAAGGAGGTCGCCACCAAGACCAACGACGTCGCCGGCGACGGCACCACCACCGCCACCGTGCTGGCCCAGGCCCTGGTCAAAGAGGGTCTGCGCAATGTGGCCGCAGGTGCTGCACCCAGCGAGATCAAGCGCGGCATCGAGGTCGCCGTGGACGCGGTGACCCGGCGCCTGCACGAGAACGCCCGCGAGGTCTCCGGTCAGCAGGAGGTTGCCTACGTCGGTGCCATCTCCGCGCAGAACGACGAGGTCGGCGAGCTGCTGGCCCGCGCGTTCGACGCGGTCGGCGCTGATGGTGTCATCACCATCGAGGAGGGCTCGACCACCTCCACCGACCTGGAGATCACCGAGGGCATGCAGTTCGACAAGGGCTTCCTGTCCCCGCACTTCGTCACCGACGCTGAGCGCCAGGAAGCCGTGCTGGAGGACCCGTTGATCCTGATCAACCAGGGCAAGATCTCCAATATGCAGGAGTTCCTCCCGGTGCTGGAGAAGGTGCTGCAGGCCAAGAAACCGCTGTTCATCATCGCCGAGGACGTGGAGGGCGAGGCCCTGTCCACCCTGGTGGTGAACAAGCTGCGCGGCACGCTGAACGCTGTGGCCGTCAAGGCCCCTGGCTTCGGCGACCGCCGCAAGGCCATGCTGGAGGACATCGCCACTCTGACCGGTGCCACTGTCATCACCCAGGACCTGGGCCTGAAGCTGGACCAGGTCAGCCTGGAGGATCTGGGCACTGCCCGCCGGGTGACCGTCACCAAGGACGAGACCACCATCGTCGACGGTGCCGGCTCCAAGGAGGATGTGGACGCCCGCGTGGCCCAGATCAAGTCCCAGGTGGAGTCCACCGACTCCGAATGGGACCGCGAGAAGCTGCAGGAGCGGCTGGCCAAGCTGGCCGGCGGCGTGGGTGTGATCCGCGTCGGCGCCGCCACCGAGGTCGAGCTCAAGGAGCGCAAGCACCGGATCGAGGACGCGGTGTCCTCCACACGCGCCGCCCTTGAGGAGGGCATTGTGGCCGGCGGCGGAACCTCCCTGATCAATGCCCTGTCCGTACTGGACGAGGACTCCGAGGTTCAGGGGCTGGCCGGCGACGCCGCTGCCGCAGTGGGCATCGTCAAGCGCGCCCTGGTGCAGCCGCTGCGATGGATCGCCCAGAACGCCGGCGAGGACGGCTTCGTGGTCGCCTCCAAGGTCGCCGAGCTGGAGCCCAACCACGGCTTCAACGCCAAGACCGGCACCTACGGCGATCTGATCAGCGACGGTGTCATCGACCCGGTGAAGGTGACCCGCTCTGCCCTGCAGAACGCGGCCTCCATCGCCGCCCTGGTCCTGACCACCGAGACCCTCGTGGTCGAGAAGAAGGACAAAGACGACGAGGACTGATCCTCTGATCACCGTCTGACTCCACCGCCGAGGCCCCGGCTCCTGGTGAACTTTCACCTGGAGCCGGGGCCTCAGTGCTGCTTCGGGCCAGTCCAAGCCCCCAGGCCTACCAGACCAAACGCCCACCGGAGGCATGCCAGACCCCAGCCGTCCCATCGAGTGCTGTTGTTCCTGGCTTAAAACGCGCGATTCAGGCGCTTTAAGCCAGCAATGACCGCACTCACCACGGGCTGGCCAGCAATCGGCGCAGCCGCTGAACCACTCCGGCGAAGTTCTCCCGCGCATCCACACGGTTGACCAGGATCACCGTCCACCCGAGCCTCGAATGCGGCGTTGCGCCTCTGGTCCGCCACCTGCTGCTCAGGCGTGAAGTGGTGTTCACCCTCGTACTGCAGAACAATCTTCTGATCGCGGTAGCCCATATCCCCCTGGCGGCTCCTGCGGTCCAGCGGGTTCAGCCGAATCTGCAGCTCAGGCTCTGGCAGGCCACCCTGCACTATGGCCAGCCTCAGCCGCGACTCAGCCGGCGAATCTGCCCCCACGCGTGCCAGGAGCACCGCCTCGCGCAGACTAGTGATCCCCTGTGCTCCGCGGTGTTCACTCAGGCACGCCTCCAAGCCCTCTCGCGTGGTCCAGGGGTTCTGGCGAGGATCAATCCCGGGCCGGGGCTCTCTGAGCAGCTGGTCGAGGAGGATCACCAGCTCCACAACACTCAGCCGGTCCTTGAGGTCTACGGCCACACGCAGAGGATGCGAAAGCCGCATCCCCCGCCAGCGCAGGGTCTCCCCGTCGGTCATCCTTGGCCGGTGCATGACCACCTGGTAACCACGCAGGTTCAGCCTGAAGTCCTGCCGCACGCTCAGGTGAATCACCTGGTCTGAGGTCAACCGGTTCGGTATGGCCAATCCCCACACCTCCGCTGCGGTGGCATGGCTGACCCGAACTCCCCGGTGCTTGTCACACAGTGCGCTGAGGAGCATCGACCGGTCGGTCTGCTGTCCAGGTCTCAGCAGGTGCTCATAGAGGCCGCGCCCCACCAGCCTGATGTCTCTGGCATAGAGCCGGTGCTCATCCACCTCGTGCTGATGCGCCCAGGCACGTGTGAACACTCGGCCTCGGAGCGCCTCCGGCAGCGGCTGCAGTTTCTTCATCTCTACAGCCTGCCTCAGAACAGAGATTGGCATGTCGGTTATCCACAAGCACCTCAAGACTGTGGATAACACCGACCTGCCCAGCCGCCTCATAGACTGAACACATGACGGGCACGACGCCGGGGAGGCATGTGGAGACCGAGAGCAGGCCTGGTGCCGCGCTCCCCCGCCGGTTCTACGGCTGGGAGATGGGCATCGTCCTGGCGCTCTCCCTGGGGCGCAGTGCGGTCTACGCAGTGCTGCAGCTGGCCGAACGGCTAAGCATCGCCCCGCTGGCCGACCAGACCGCCACGGTGCAGCGCTCACGCTCGCGCGCTGAGTTCTTCGACTTCAGCTACCAGGTGCTCGATTCGCTCTTCGCTTTGGCACCGGTAGCCCTGGTGCTCTACCTGGTGTTCCTGCACGGCGGCAATCCTTTCCGCCGCTGGGGCCTGGACTTCAGGCGGCCCGGCCTGGACGCGGTGATCGGCGTCGGGCTCTTCGCACTCATCGGCTTGGGCACCCTGGCGGTCTACTCCGCGGGCCGGAGTCTGGGCATCACCGCCCAGATGGTGCCGGCCGATGTGACCGAGTACTGGTGGAGCGCTCCGGTGCTTCTGCTGGCCTCGCTGCGGCATTCGCTGGTGGAGGAGATCATCATGGTCGCCTACCTCTTCGACCGGGCACGCAGGATCTGGCCCGTGCTTACCCGTCGAACCGAGCTTGCCCAGCCTGGGGCTGCGATCTGGCTGCTGATCCTCGCCTCAGCGCTGCTCCGCGGTGCCTACCACCTCTACCAGGGCTTCGGCCCGGGCATCGGCAACGCGCTGATGGGTGTGATCTTCGGCTGGCTCTACCTGCGCTACCGGCGGGTGATGCCGCTGGTCATCGCGCACTTCCTGCTCGACGCTGTGGCCTTCCTCGGCTTTCCCCTGGTGCTGGCCAGCTTCGACCTCGACGGCCTCTAGCTGTGCAGGCCCGCCGCTAGCGCCTCAGCGCAGGATGAGCAGTTCGCCGAGGGCCTCGATCGGCTCACGGATCTGACGGAAAGACTCGTCGAAGACTGACTCCGGGAGCATGTAGGGGTCCACGACGTCCTCATCACGGCTCTGCGAGCCGGCACGGCCCCGCGCCTGGTTCAGCAGAGGGATCAGGGCCGCCAGCCTCTGCGCCGCGGCAGCCTCGGCCCCCACGGCAGCCTCGAGGTCCTCCGGGGTCACTGACTCCAGCAGGCGGCCGAACTCCGGGTGGGTGAACATCCGCTCCTGCGCCTGGGGCACCTCGGCGAGCATATCCTCGACGTGCACCCGAGTGGCGGCGAGGATCAGATCAGAGCGCTGAATCATCTCCGGGGTGACCTGCTCGGCCACGAAGTCTTCGGTATCGGCGCCGTAGTCGGCCAACCGGCGCTTGACCGGGGCCTGCATGTCCTCGCCGTCATGGGCGTAGGTGCCTCCGGAGATCACCTCGATGCCGGGCTGGTCGTCGAGAAGGTGCGCCAGCAGGCGCTCCATGGCGGGCGAGCGGCAGATGTTGCCGGTGCAGACGGCCAGGATGGTGTATGTCGCGGTCACCTTGGGGATCAGACCTCTCTGATGAAGAAGGGGAACGTGGAGTGCTTGTTCGGCACCTGAAGGACGAAGTCACGGTCCGGATCGCGGACGAAGCCCTCCGATTCGTACAGGGCATGCGCAGCGGTCATCGACGTGAGACTGCACAGGGACACCGCCCGGATCTCCGGGCGCGCGGTGGCTTCAGCGACAATGTGGCGCACCAGCGTGCGGGCGATCCCGCGGCCCTGATACTCCGGGGCCACTGCCAGCATCCGGAACTCCATCTCCCCGGGGCGGGAGACCTCGGCGAAGGGCTGGTGGTAGTCGGTCACCGTCACCGAGCCGACGACCACGCCGTCCACCTCGGCCACCAAGATTCTGGCCAGCTGGGCCCGCTCGGCGACTTCGGTCAGATGGTGCACATAGGAGTCCTCAGGCCCCAGGTGCCCGCCGTCCACATAGGAAGAAACGGTGAGCTCCTCGATCCGGGAGTAGTCACCGGGGTGGGTTTCGCGCACCAGAGCGGTGCCCTGCGTCGTCGTGCTCATAGGTCCCCTATCTTTTCACATCTCAGGCACGCTCCACCTCCTAGGCCCCCAGCCGCGAGCGCCGGGGTATCCTTGCTCAAGCCGAGGCACCGGTTACGTTGAAACACCGTCTGCAAGGAGACTGAACGATGGGCATCGAGTTTCAAAACGTCAACAAGACCTATCCCGACGGCACCGTGGCCGTCGATCAGTTCAGCCTGCATGTGCCCTCGCATACCTCGACGGTGCTGCTGGGCTCCTCCGGCTGCGGCAAGACCACCCTGCTGCGGATGGTCAACCGGATGGTGGATCCCAGCTCCGGCGCCGTGCTGATCGACGATGAGGACGTGGCCGGTGTGGAGCCGGTGGCCCTGCGCCGGCGCATCGGCTATGTGATGCAGAACTCCGGGCTTCTCCCCCACCGGCGGGTCATCGACAACATCGCCACCGTCTCCCGGCTCAACGGTGTGGCCAAGGCCGCAGCGCACCGCCGCGCCCATGAGCTGATGGAGACCGTCGGCCTGGACTCCGCCTTGGCACAGCGTTACCCCGGACAGCTCTCCGGCGGGCAGCAGCAGCGAGTGGGGGTAGCCCGCGGCCTGGCCGCAGATCCCAACATCCTGCTGATGGACGAGCCATTCGGCGCCGTAGACCCCCTGGTCCGGCTGGAGCTGCAGCGGGAGCTGACCCGCATTCAGAGCGAGCTGCACAAGACCATCATCTTCGTCACTCACGACATCGACGAGGCTCTCACCCTGGGCGATCAGATCGTGGTGCTGAAGAAGGGCGGAGAGGTCGCCCAGATCGGCACCCCGCAGCAGATCGTGGAATCTCCGGCTGATGACTTCGTGGCCCAGTTCCTGGGGCTGGATTCTGCGCGCAGAACGTTGAGCGCCGCACCGCGGGACGACGGCGGCTGGTTCGTCAGCGACGCACAGGGCCGGCCCCTGGGTGTGGTGGACTCCCTGCCCCAGCACCCTGGTCAGAACGCCTAGTTCGGCTGCCGTCATGGCCTGGATTCTCGATCACCTCCCCCGGATTCTGGAGCTGAGCCTTGCCCACCTGCTGCTCGCCGCTCCGGCGATCGCCGCGGCGTTCCTGGTCGCTGTTCCCATCGCCTGGGCAGCCAACCGGGTGCGCCCGCTGCGCGAGATAGTCGTCTCCGGCACCGGCCTGCTCTATGCGGTGCCGTCCTTGCCGCTGTTCATCGTGCTGCCGATCATCCTGGGCACCGGGGTCCGGGACACGCTCAACGTGATCGTCGCCCTGACCATCTTCGGCCTGGCCCTGATGGTCCGTTCCGCGGCCGACGCGCTGGACTCCGTGGACGGCGGGGTCCGCCTGGCCTCCACAGCGGTCGGCTATTCTGCGGCACTGCGCTTCTTCACCGTGGAGCTCCCCCTGGCCGGACCCGCGCTGCTGGCCGGCCTGAGGGTGGTGTCGGTGAGCACCATCTCCCTGGTCTCGGTCAGTGCGGTGCTGGGGGTGCAGTCGCTGGGTTCGCTGTTCACCGACGGGTTCGAGCGCGGGATCGTTCCCTCGATCGTGGCCGGAATCGCCTTCACCGCTGTGCTGGCGTTACTGCTGGACCTGCTGCTGGTGGCCGCGGGCCGGCTCACTATGCCCTGGGTGAAGGGGGGCCGCCGGTGAACCATGTGATCGATGCCTTCGAGCTGCTGGCAGACCCTGATGCCTGGGGCGGGCCCGGCGGGTTCGGGGCTCGTACGCTGGAGCACCTCTGGTACACCGCTTTGGCCTTGCTGATCTCGGCGGTGATCGCGCTTCCTGCCGGGCTGGTCATCGGGCACACCGGACGCGGCCGGGCCCTGGCGGTCATCAGCACCGGTATGGTCCGCGCACTGCCCACCCTGGGGCTGATCACTCTGGCTGCGCTGTTCCTGGGCATCGGGCTGACCGCTCCGATGATCGCCTTCGTGGTGCTGGCAGTGCCCTCGATCATCGCCGGGGCCTATGCGGGGGTGGAATCGGTCAATCCGGTCACTGTCGACGCCGCCAAGGCCCAGGGCATGAGCCGGTGGCAGGTGCTCACCCGGGTGGAGATCCCCCTGGGTCTTCCGCTGATCATCGGCGGGCTGCGCAACGCCGCCCTGCAGGTGGTGGCCACTGCTACGCTGGCGGCCTATGTTGGTGCCGGGGGCCTGGGCCGGCAGCTTTTCCTGGGGCTGCGGACTCAGGACTACGCGATGATGCTGGCGGCGTCGATCGCGGTCATCCTGCTGGCCATCGTCCTCGATGCCTCCTTCGAGGTCACCCAACGACTGCTCCGGCGGGTGCCGGGACTTGCCTGACCCACCACTGAGATGAGGAACCTCTGATGAACAAGAACATGCTGGCCATCACCGGTGTCGCCCTGCTTGCCGTGACCGCATGCGGCGGCGGGGACGACCCCCTGGACACCGGAGGAGACACTGAAGCCGACGGTGAGGCCGGGGAACTCGTGATCGGCTCCCAGCGGTATTACTCGAACACCATTCTGGCAGAGCTCTACGCCCAGGTGCTGGAGCAGGAAGGGTACGAGGTCCAGCGGGAGTTCGAGATCGGCCAGCGCGAGGTCTACATCCCGGAGCTGGAGTCAGGGGCGATCGATGTCTTCCCCGAGTACACCGGAAACCTGTTGGACTATCTCGATGGTGACAACGACGCCGCCGAGGCCGAGACTGTGCACGCTGAGCTCGACCAGGCCCTGCCCGGCGACCTGGAGGTCCTGGACTACGCTGAGGCCACCGACCAGGACAGCTATGTGGTCACCGCGGACTTCGCCGAAGAGCATGACCTGAGCACCGTCGGTGACCTGGCTGATGTCGAAGAGGACCTGCGGATCGCCTCGAACTCCGAGTTCGAGACCCGACCCTACGGCATCGAGGGGCTCGCCGAGACCTACGGGGTGGACCTGACTCTGGTGCCGGTGGAGGACTCCGGGGGCCCGCTGACGCTGGGCGCCCTGCTCGACGGCGAGGTGGAAGTGGCCAATATCTACAGCGCGGACCCGGCCATCGAGGAGAACGACCTGGTGATCCTGGAGGACACCGAGTCACTGGTGCTCCCGCAGAATGTGGTGCCGGTGGTCTCCTCGGCTGTCGATGACGGTGCTCGGTCAGCGCTTGAAGAGGTCCAAGGGCTGCTGACCCAGGAGGCGCTGCTGGAGATCAACGCCTACTCACAGTCCTCCCAGGCCAGCCCCGCCGATGTCGCCCAGTGGTGGCTGGAAGAGCAGGGCCTCAACAGCTGAGGGCAGCCAGAGCCAGAGCCTCAGTAATGGGCCCGGCGGCACCTCAAGAGGCGTCGTCGGGCTTGGAGACCTTACGGCGGCGTCGGCGTCGCTGGCCCGAGGACCGGTTGTTGCCCTCAGTCTTCTTGGGCTGCCCAGCCGGGGCCGCGGCGTCGTTGTTTCCTGATCCGCTTGGCTCGCCCCCGGAGCGACGACGATTGCGGTTCCGGTTTCGACCACCTGACCGGTTTCCTCCGGACCGCTCGCCACCACCCCGTCCGCCGGACTTCTCCGGACCGCCCAGGTCTTCGAGGACCTCGCCCTCAAGCCCCTCCTTGGAGCGCTTGTGACGGGGTAGCCGGCCCTTGGTGCCTTGGGGGATGTCCAGGTCCGTAAACAGGTGCGGTGAGGAGGAGTAGGTCTCTACCGGTTGGGGCTGGTCCAGGCCGATCGCCTTATTGATCAGGCTCCAGCGGGGCACGTCCTCCCAGTCGACAAAGGTGACCGCAGTGCCTTTTTGGCCCGCACGGCCGGTGCGGCCGATCCGGTGCAGGTAGGTGGACTCGTCCTCGGGGCAGACGTAGTTGATCACGTGGGTCACGTCGGTGACGTCGATGCCGCGGGCGGCGACACTGGTGGCCACCAGCACATCGACCTTGTCATTGCGAAAGGCCCGCAGCGCCTGCTCCCGGGCACCCTGTCCCAGATCGCCGTGGATGGCTCCTGCGGCGAACCCGCGGGTCTTCAGCTCCTCGGCGAGCTTATCGGCCTGCCGTTTGGTGCGGGTGAAGATGATGGTCCTCCCCCGGCCCTCGGACTGCAGGATCCGGGCGATCATCTCGTCCTTGTCCAGCGAGTGCGCCCGGTAGACCACCTGGCGGATGTCCTTCTTCGTCACACCCTCGTCGAAGGGATCTGCTGCGCTGATATGGGTCGGCTTAGTCATGAACCGCCTCGCCATAGAGACCACCGGCCCCGGCATGGTCGCGGAGAACAGCATGGTCTGCCGGACCTCCGGCACATAGGAGAGCAGCTTCTCCACATCAGGCAGGAACCCGAGGTCGAGCATCTCGTCGGCCTCGTCGAGCACCACGATCTTCACGTTCTTCAGGTTCAGGTGCTTCTGCCGGTGCAGGTCGATCAGCCGGCCGGGGGTGCCGACCACAATCTCCACCCCTGCGTTCAGCTGTTTGATCTGGGGCTCGTAGTCACGGCCGCCGTAGATGGTGGCGATCCGCGCACCCAGCTTCGAGCCAGCGGTGGTGAGGTCACCGGCTACCTGCACGGCCAGCTCACGGGTCGGCGCCACCACCAGCGCCTGGGGCGCCCCGGGTGCCGGCAGCGCCTCAAAGGCTTCGCTGCCGGGGACAGCCACCCGCTGCAGGGCGGGGATGCCGAAGCCGAGGGTCTTGCCGGTGCCGGTCTTGGCCTGGCCGATGATGTCGTTGCCGCCCAGTGCGATCGGCAGAGTCTCAGCCTGGATCGGGAAGGGGGCGGTGATGCCCTTTTCGGCCAGTGCGGCGACGATTTCGCTGCGGACATCAAAGTCCGCGAAGGTCAGCGTGTCTGTTGCAGTATCTGTCATTCGTTCTTTCACTCAGCGACGGCGGCGAATCCCACCGTCTGTTTGGTGTCGGAGCCGATCTCCACGTATCCGATGGAGTTCACCGGCACCACCACGGTCTTATCGCGACGGTCGGTCAGGCTCAGCAGCGGCTTGGACTTCTCAATCGCCTCGGCCACGGCCTTTTCGACCTCCTCAGGCGTTGCTTGGGTCTCGATGAGGATCTCCCGGGCAACGTTCTGGACTCCGATGCGTACTTCCATGCCACTCCTTGAGCTCTTGATATCGGCACCGGGACGCTCATGGTCGAGCACGACGACGCCGTCAGGTACAGGTCTGGAGCACAATCCTACCGTTTACTGGCCCTCAGATTCCTTCGGGAAGCCGGAGATTCCTCTCCAGGCCAAACGCGAGGTCAGCTGGGCCGAGGTCAGCAGGTCAGGGCGCTCGGAGAGTTTGGACCAGTGGCGGGCTGCGGCGGTGGCCATGCCCAGCAGACCGTGGCCGAGCATCGTGGCCTCAGCCATCGGCTGACCGGTGTCGTCGGCGATCACCTCGGCGATCGCGCCGGCCACCGCGTCGTAGAAGCGCTCCAGACGCTCGGAGACGTCGTCGTCGTTGTCCATCCCGGCGGTGAAGATCAGCCGGTAGGCCTCGTCCTTGCGGGCGATGAACTCATAGAAAGCCGTCACCGTGCCGGAGACCCGCTCCTTGTTGGTCTCCGAGTCGGCCAGCACACTGGTCAGCTCCGTCTGCAGCTGTCCCAGATGAGTCTCGAGCAAGTCCAGGAAGAGCTCGTGCTTGCCGGGGAAGTGCTGATAGAGCACCGGTTTGGAGACCTCCGCGGCCTCGGCGATGTCATCCATAGAAGCGGCGTGGAACCCCTTGGCCACAAAGACTCTCAGCGCGCAGTCGAGCAGCTGAGTGCGGCGCTGTTCGCGCGGGAGTCGTTTGGCCCTGCCTGGTTCCGGGGCTGATGCCGTAGTCATGAGTGCACAGTCTAGAACACCCTGTGAACCACGGCACAGCTCAGCGTCTCCAGGGCTGACGTCCAGCGCCTTGTGCCCGATAGCCGACCCGCAGCAGCACAATCTGCGCACGTTATGCACAACTGCCCGGGATATAAACCGCGCAGAAGGTCAAAGAGCGCGCACTTTATGCGCCGACAGTGCGAAACCAAACTCCTCGGGCGTGGGGCCGCGGTAAAGCGGCCGAGAGGCGGTGCGAGATCCGATTGAGCCGAATGGATTGCTCCGCCTGCGGAAGCAACTCTGAGGCGATTGAGGATTGGAGCACCGTAGGTGCGACACATGTGCGCGCCGCCGGGACCAACTCAGTGCGGCAGCGGGCCGCTGGCAGTGTTCCCGGAGCCTGCTTCCAGTATTCTCACCAGCTGGTCGACGCTGGTGGTGTTCTCCCCCAGCTTGTTCGGCTTGCCGACGGCCCCGTGGTAGTCGGAGGAGCCGGTGACGATCAACCCGTGCCGGGCGGCCAGATCCAGCAGCAGCTTCTGCCCCTGGGCCGTATTGTCCCGGTGGTAGACCTCCACCCCGAGCATCCCGGCCTCCACGAGTTCCTCCAGCTCAGCAAGGCTCAGCGTGTTTCCGCGGCCGCCGGCCATGGCGTGGGCGATGACCGGCACACCGCCAGCAGCCCGGATCCGCTCCACCACCTCCGCGGGGTGAGGGTTCTGCTGGTCCACGTAGTAGCGGGAGTTCTTGTGCAGAAACCGTTCGAAGGCCTCCCCGCGGTTCTCCACCACACCGGCTGCCACCAGAGCATCGGCCAGATGCGGCCGTCCGATGGACGCGCCTTCACTGACGTGTTCGAGCACCAGCTCCCAGGTGATGGGGAAGTCCTCGGCCAGCCGCTCGCAGATCCGTTTGGCCCGCTCCACACGTCCGCCACGGGCCTCAGCATTGATCTCGACCATGCCGGGCTCCAGCGGATCGTGCAGGTAGCTGAGCATATGCACACTGGCCCAGGCGGTCTTGGAGGTCACCTCCATCCCGGGGAGGAACACCAGGCCGTGCTCGGCAGCAGCGACCCGGGCTTCGTCCCAGCCGGCGTGGGAGTCGTGGTCAGTCAGCGCCAGCCCGGTGAGCCCAGCCCTGGCAGCCTCGGACACCACCTGCGCGGGAGCCTCGGTCCCGTCAGAGACCGTGGAGTGGGTGTGCAGGTCGAAGCTCATCGTTTTACTCTATCCAGTCCTCGGCGCATCTGGTTCACCCCGACGCCTACACTGAAAACCATGACTTCTGAAGCACAGACCTCCGAGGACAGCCAGCAGCTCAAGGACCGGGTCAACAATCGCTCCCAACGCCCTCAGTCCGAGGCCTTCAAGCAGTTCATGGCCTCCCAGTGGGCGACACCCCAGACCGGCGACCACTCTCGGGACGCGGTGGCCGACTATACCTGGCGGCGTCGTCGTGCTGTCTCCGAGCGGTTCGCCGAGGAGCGCGTGGTGATCCCCGCCGGTCCGCCGAAAGTCCGGTCCAATGACACCGACTACCGGTTCCGCCCGCATTCGGCCTTCGCGCATCTGACCGGACTGGGAGTGGATCATGAGCCCAACGCCGTGCTGGTCTTCGAACCGGTCGATGAGGGCGAAGGGGACCACGGCGGCCACCACCAGGCGACCCTCTACTTCAAGCCGATGGCCGGGCGGAACACCGAAGAGTTCTACGCAGACGCGCGCTACGGCGAGTTCTGGGTCGGGCCCCGCCCCAGCCTGGAGGAATTCTCCCAGCGCCTGGGGATCCGCACCAAGGACCTGGACGAGCTGGAGCCGGCCGTCACCAAGGACGCCGGGGCCGTGGAGATCGGCGGAACCCGGATCCGTCTGCTGCGCGAGGTGGATCTGAACGTGGACGCACTGGTGGACACCTCCCGGATCAACACCGGGGTGGATGTCGAATCCTCAGACTCCCTGGATGCCGAACTGACGGAGTTCTGCTCCGAGCTGCGCCTGGTCAAGGACAGCTGGGAGGTTGAACAGATGAGGCGCTCGGTGGCCTCGACCGTCACCGGCTTTGAGGATGTGGTGCGCACCCTGCCGCAGGCGGTCGGGCGCGACAGAGGAGAACGGATGGTGGAGGGCGCGTTCTTCGCCCGTGCACGGCTGGAGGGCAACGATCTGGGCTACGACACCATCGCGGCCTCGGGCAACAATGCCACCATCCTGCACTGGATTCGCAACTACGACAGGATCGAGCCCGGAGAGCTGCTGCTGCTCGATGCTGGGGTGGAGGCCGACTCGCTCTATACGGCGGATCTGACCCGCACCATTCCCGTCTCCGGGACGTTCTCTCCGGTGCAGCGGAAGGTCTATCAGGCGGTGCTGGACGCCGCCGACGCCGCGTTCAGCGTGGTGAAGCCCGGGATCATGTTCCGGGAGATCCACCAGGCAGCGGTGACGGTGCTCGCCGAGCGGCTGAATGACTGGGGACTGCTTCCTGTCTCTCTGCAGGAGGCTCTGTCACCACAGGGCCAGCATCACCGGCGCTGGATGCCCCACGGCACCAGCCACCACCTGGGGCTGGACGTCCACGACTGTGCGCAGGCCAAGCGCGAGCTCTATCTGGACGGGATCCTGGAGCCCGGCATGGTCTTCACCATCGAGCCCGGGCTGTACTTCAAGAACGAGGACCTGGCGGTCCCGGAGGAGTATCGAGGGATCGGTGTGCGGATCGAGGACGATGTTCTGGTCACCGAGTCCGGGGCTGAGAATCTCTCGGCTGAGCTCCCGCGGGACCCCGACGACGTCGAGGCCTGGATCGCCGCACTGCAGCAGGGCTGAGAGCGAATGAGCCGGATCACGGCGAGGAGCCGGCCGCTTCGCCCGGGGTAGGGGAACGGCCGTCACCGAACTCGAACGAGAACAGCCTGGCTTCGAATTCCGCGGCGTTCGGTGAGGTCGTCCCCACCCCGGGAGTCTCGTGTTCCAGCCGCTGGGCGGCCTCACGCCGGATGATCAGCGTGGCGGTGTTGTGCACGTGCCTGCGCATTGCGGCTGCTGCCCGCTGAGGGCTCCGGCCCTGAACCGCTTCGAGGATGTCGCGGTGATCCTCCACGAGCTCCTGGCAGCTACGCGAACGTGGAACAGTGGCAATCCCAGTGGTCAGCACCAGGTTTCGCAGTCCCTCCAGCACTGTGACCAGCCGTGGATTCTGGGCCACCGCCAGCAGTTCGGAGTGGAAGTCGCGGTCGGCGCGCAGCAGGGTCTCTACGTCGTCGCGGTCGGCGGCCCCCTGCATGTCCGCGAACTTGGCTTCGATCTGAGCTATGGCCCGATCATCGGCGATCTGAGCAGCCCTGGCTGTGGCCGGCACCTCCAGGAGCAGCCGCAGCTGGTAGCAGTTGACGATCTCCTCCAGCGAGTTGGCCACCACCGTGACACCGAGGTTCTTCTCGATACGCGCCATCCCGCTGCGCTCCAGCTCAAGCAGCGCCTCACGCACCGGAGTGCGGGAGACCCCGAACTGCTTGGCCAGCCCAGAAGCGCTGTAGCGGATACCGGGCTTGAGCTCGCCGTTGAGCACGGCTGTCCGCAGCTGGTCAAGAATCTGCTCGGTCAGTGTGGGCTGGTTCCTCATCTGCTCCATCGTATGGCCCGCCGCTGCCCCGGGGCTCAGACAGCGCGTTCTTCGGCAAGCGCCTGTGAGACGATGTGCTCGGCGATGGCCAGAGCGCTCGTTGCCGCCGGAGAGGGTGCGTTGCGGACATGCATCAGCCTGGTTGAACCGGTGATGACGAAGTCGTCGACCAGGCTGCCATCGGCGTTCATCGCCTGAGCGCGTATACCGCGGGGCCCCCGAGTGACCTCGCCGAGCGCTATGCCGGGCATGTACTTATTGGCCTCCCCCACGAAAACCCGCTTGCTCAACGCGGTGCGTGTCTCGCGGACCGCCGCTGGAATGTTCTGGGAGGCGAACTTCCAGAACCCCGGGCTGCGCACCACGTCGAACATGTCCCGGGGGCTGAGCCCGAGCCTGCTGTACTGCTCCCGCCCCAGCGAGAGGAACGCGTTGGGTCCCAACATGACCTCTCCGTCATAGCGCCGGGTGATGTGCACCCCCAGGAACGGGTACTGCGGATCAGGCACCGGATAGATCAGGCCATTGACCTGGGCCGCCTTCTGCTTCGAGAGCATGAAGTAGTCACCGTAGAACGGCACGATCTTGGGGAAGGCATCCTCCCCGCAACCGCGGGCGATCCGGTCCGACTGGGCCCCTGCGCAGGTGATCACCAGATCAAAGTGCTCGGTGTCCCCTGGCTCGCCCGGTTTCCCGCGGGCACCCGCGGAGACCCTGACGGCACCGTGGCCGGAGGACGCCGAGGACGCCGTACCCTCCGCGATGCTTCTGACCTCGGTGGATAACCGCACCTCTCCGCCTGCGGCGTCGATATCCTCCGCCAGCGCTTGGGCCACACCGGCGAAATCTGCGATCGCAGTGGTCGGTGAGTGCAGTGCCGCCACGCCCACCGCAGCTGGTTCGATCTCAGCGATCTCCTCCGGACCGATCATCTGGATCCCCGGCACCCCATTAGCGGTGGCGCGCTGGTAGATATCCTTGAGCCGCTCCAGCTCCGCCTGGTCCTTGGCCACGACGATCTTGCCACATTCCTGATAGCTGACCTGCTTGGCACGAGCGAATTCCTGGAGCAGACCGACGCCGCGGCGGCACAACCGTGCCTTGAGCCCGCCGGGAGTGTAGTACAGGCCGGCGTGGACCACCCCGCTGTTGCGGCCGGTCTGGTGGGCAGCGACGCGGTCCTCTTTCTCATAGACGACCACTTCCAGGCCGGGGCTGCGGTCCAGGAGTTCCCGTGCCACGGCCAATCCGATGATTCCTCCCCCGACGACGGCTACTCGGCTCAGGCTCATCTGCGCTCCTTTACGCTCGTATACAGGCGCCTCAGGCAACCGTGGGCTGCAACACACCGGGCGATCTCTTGACGTCAACGTACTCTGGGTTGCATGTTGCATGCAACCCTGTACGATGTAGTGCAGGTCACACGACGCAGCTCACAACTGCGCGGGTGCGAGAGCGCGGGATCTCGGGTTCGGCGGAGGTACGTCACGACGAGTACGCGATCTCCTCGCCCCTCCACTGATGAGATGCACCGTAAAATGGCTTGCGGACCACCGCAGAAAATAAGCTCGCCCCACAAAGAAGAGGAGCACCATGTTCGTAAAGCGTGGACGTTTGACATCCGCAGGTGCCGCACTGGCTGCCGCGGCGCTGCTGCTGTCAGCATGCGGCGATGAGGACAACGGATCCGCTGAGGGCGCCGACGAGGAGGTCGGCGACACCGATGCCGAGTTCCTCACCATTGCCACCGGCGGCTCCTCCGGAGTGTATTACCAGATCGGGGCCACGATGTCCGATGTGCTGGCCGATGAACTCGGCTCAGACACCTCGGTGCAGGCCACCGGCGCATCGGCGGAAAACATCAACCTGGTCACCGACAACAACGCCGAGCTGGCGATGACCATGGGGGACGCTACTGTCCAGGCGCTGGAGGGTTCCGGTCCGTTCGAGGATGACCCGCGCGAGGGCCTGCTGGCGATCATGACGATGTACCCCAACACGGTCCAGCTGATTGCCCGTGCTGATGCCGGCATCGAGTCTGTCGAGGATCTGGCCGGGGCCAATGTAGCCGTCGGCGACGTCGGGTCCGGCGTCGAGCTCAACGCCCAGATGGTGCTCGGTGCCTACGACATGAGCTACGACGACGTCAATGAGGACTACCTGTCCTATGCCGAGGCCACCGATCAGATGGCCAACGGGCACATTGATGCGCTGTTCGCCACCTCCGGTCTGCCCAATCCGTCACTGACCGAGCTGGCCACCAGTACGGACTTCATCACCGTGCCAATCGACGGCGAAGGCAGGGAGAACCTGCTCTCGGAGTATGAGTTCTTCGAGGGAGCCACGATCCCAGCGGACACCTACGATGACGACTCCGATGTCGAGACCGTCAGTGTGACCAACCACCTGATCGTCAGTTCAGAGCTCAGCGAGGACGCCGTCTACGACATCACCTCCACGCTGTTCGACAATATCGATCGCATCCACAGCTCACATGCCGAAGCGGAGAACATCACTGTGGAGACCGCCACCGAGGGACTGGTGATCCCGCTGCACCCCGGCGCTGAGCGGTACTACGAGGAACAGGGTGTCGACACCGGTGAGGGCAGTGGCGAGGACTCCGACGAGGAGTAATCCGACCCGGCCCGAACTCCCCTTCTCGGAGCCAGTGCCGCGGCGGTGCCTGTTCAGTGCAGCAGCTGCCGCCGCAGCACTGGTCCTCACCAGCGGATGCTCGGCTGGACAGGAACCCAGGCTCATCTGCCAGCATCAACGCACAGGCGAGGTGTATGCAGAACTGAGGATCGAACTCGGCTCGATCATCACCCACTCCTGGCTTCACTCCATCGAGCTGTCCCGCTGGACCGACATCTACCGATTCGACGGAGACCGGCTGATGCTGACCAGCACCGAGTTCGAGGAGTATGGCGCAGGAATGCCCTTGGATGAAGGGGACCTTACCTTTCAAGACGGCAAGATCGTCATCGAGAATATTGACCGTCCCTTCGAGGCCATCGGCTGGATTCACTCGCATAGGGTGGACTACCGGATCGGCATCGATGGCGATACCAGTCTCATCGACATCGATGAGCTGCCTGACCGTGAACCTATAGAACTGAGGCCCAGATGAGCAGGGATGCTAGGACTACTGCTGGGGACTCCGGGCGCTCCCCGGAGGATCGTGCCGCAGCCGAAGACGCTGAATCCTCGGTGCAGTCACCTTTGACGCTGCTCCCGGAATCTGAGGAGGAGCGGCGAGCCAAGGAGAAGGAGGCTGCCGAGGCCGCGGCGAAGTACGACGCCGAGTCCCGAATCAGGCAGACGCACTGGAGGCCGCTGGCCCTGCTGATCAGTGCCGTGGCGGTTTTCACCGCCGTCTACCATCTGTACACAGCATATTTCGGAACGCCTCCCACGCTGATCCACCGTTCCTTGCACGTCAGCCTGATTCTCTTCCTGGTGTTCTTGCTGTACCCACCGGTACGCCGAGCACAGGCAAACTGGTGGCGGATCCCCGATGCGGTGCTGGCCCTGCTCTCGCTGGTGCCTTGGCTCTACATCTGGCTGAACTATCAGCAGCTGGTCCTCCAGGCCGGCCGATTCACCGCGACTGACGCGCTGGTCGCCACTTTACTCGTCGTCCTGGTCCTTGAAGCTGCCCGCCGTGTGACGGGCTGGGCCCTGCCGATCCTGGCGGTCCTGTTCATCCTCTTCGGCATGTTCGGCCGCGAAATGCCTGGGCTGCTGCGCCATCGCGGTTTCGACTGGGACACCCTGTCCTACCAGTTCTTCGCTACCACTGAGGGCATCTACGGCACCGCCATCGGCGTCTCCTCCACCTATATCTTCCTGTTCATCCTCTTCGGTGCCTTCCTCGCGAAGTCCGGGATGAGCCAACTGTTCAACGACCTCGCCCTGGCGATCGCGGGTCAGACTCGCGGCGGACCGGCCAAGGTCGCCACCCTGGCCTCAGGCCTGATGGGCTCGATCAACGGCTCAGCCATCGCCAATGTGGTCTCCACCGGGGCCTTCACGATTCCCCTGATGAAGAAGATCGGATACTCCAAGAACTTCGCCGGCGCCGTGGAATCCTCAGCCTCGGTGGGCGGACAGATCCTGCCGCCCATCATGGGCGCGGCCGCCTTCATCATGGCTGAGACCATCGGAGTGCCGTATACCACGGTCGCGCTGGCCGCGATTGTCCCGGCAGTGCTGTACTACATCAGCCTCATCACCCAGATTCACCTGCGTGCGACCCGCCTGGGGCTCAAAGGCATCTCCAAGGACAATCTGCCTGCGGTCCTGGCAGTGCTCAAAGAGCGCGGGCATATGATCCTCCCGCTGGTCTTCCTGCTCTATATGCTGTTCTTCTCCGGCCGCACCATTCTCTACTCGGCGTTCTTGACCATCCTAGTCACCCTGCTCTGCGCCACGCTGCGCAAGACCAGCCGGATGAACATCCGTGAGATCCTGCAGGCCCTGGAAGACGGCACCCGGGCAGCGATCGGGGTCGCGGTGGCTTGTGCCTCTGTCGGGGTCATCGTCGGGGTGGTGACCATCTCGGGGTTCGGTGTCACTCTGGCCTCCGCCATCGTGCAGCTCTCCGGCGGTGTGCTGTTCTGGACGCTGTTCTTCACGATGATCGCCTGCCTGGTCCTGGGGATGGGGCTGCCTTCTATCCCGGCCTATATCGTCACCGCCACGATGGCCGCCCCGGCTCTGACCCAGCTGGGCGTCGAGCCGCTGGTAGCACACCTGTTCGTGTTCTACTTCGGACTCTTTGCCAATATCACCCCGCCGGTCGCGCTGGCAGCCTTCGCCGCGGCCGGAATATCCGGAGGCCGGCCGATGGCCACCGGGGGGGCTGCGTTCAAGCTCGCCGGCGCAGGCATCGTCATCCCCTATATCTTTGTGTACAACCCGGATCTGCTGCTGCGCGATGTCAGCTTCTTCGACGGCGTCTGGGTGGTCGCCTCGGCCGTTATCGCCATACTGCTGCTGTCCACCGCACTGGAGGGCCACTTCATGGAGCCGATGGCCTGGTACCTGCGTCCGGTCATCGCCGCTGGAGCAATCATGATGCTCAACACAGACCTTCTGTATGACCTGATGGGACTGGGCCTGGTACTGGCAGTGCTGGCGGTGCAGATGGTCAAGGCCAAGCAGAACGAGAACCTGAGGATCAAAGCCATCTGATTCTGCAGGTCCACTGCTGCCGGTTCACTCGGCCACCGTCTCCCGGCTTCCCGAGGGCTTATCCGCTGAGGCCAGCCATCTGCTGAACCGGTGGGTGATGCGCACCGGATCGATGAGCAGCTTGGGGATCTCAGCGGCATTGCCGGCCTCGATCGGCACGTGCAGAAACCCTGGCCGGCCGGTGACCTGCAGCAGCCGGGCATACTCTGATCTCAGGCTCTGCTGGTCAGGGGCGCGGCCGGTGGCCCATCCGGCCGCGGCGGCCAGTTCTTCTACGTTGACCTCAGAGGAGTAGGTCGGCAGACCCGCGGTGGAACCATAGACCTCATTGTCCAGCAGCACCATGAGCATCTCCGGCTTGAGGTAGCCGCCGGTGGGCAGGACATTGGGGTTCATCAGCAGCGAACCATCGCCTTCAAGACCCACCACCTTGGGAAGCGAGGCATCACGTCCCAGGGCCAGGCCCGTCATGACCGAACCGACCAGTCCCATGGAGTCCAGCAGGTAGAGGTGGTTATCGGAGTCCTTCACCGAAGCCAGCTCACGGCTGGTGGCCGCACAGGTGACGACGACCGGATGCTGAGCAGTCAGCTCAGCGAGCACCTCCAGCGCCTCAATGCGTTTCATGCTCAGGCCAGCCTCCCATCAGTGTTCCAGAAGGAACCGAGAACGACCACAGGGCGGAACGTCATCTGTGCGTGATTCGCGGCTTCCCTGACCACCGCGCCCCAGTCCTCTGGACCGCTGCGCCGGTCCAGTTCCAGGTAGTGAATGCCGGTCGCCTCCAGCAGTCTCGGCACCGCAGTGCTGATGCTGTGGATCATCGAGTTGTACTCGCCGAGGCTTCCCCGGGTATTGGCGAAGATCAACAGGGGCAGGTGGTAGGACAGTGTCCACGTGGTCAGGGCGGTCAGCGCATTGCCGAAACCATTGTCCTGCATCACGATGCCGCCCAGCTTCCCACAGAGGGCAGCGGCACCGGCAACGCCGACAGCCTCCTCCTCGCGTGAGAGCGGGGTAACTCGTGGTGAGACACCATCGGCCCCGCCGTCACGTCTGACCAACTCCTCAATCACCGGCGCGACGGTCACCGAGGGAATGTACACCACCCTGGCAACATCACTGGCCCAGAACGCCTCAGCGACCGAGGCGGCGTAGCTGATCGACACCTGAAGCCTCTCTTTCCCCGATTCCCCGAAGAACTCTAATGGTCTAGTGACCATACCATAAACCGGTGGAGATGCCCGTCTCGTGCCGCGCCGTGAAAGGAAAACAGTGCACCGTTAGTGTTGGCCCATGGATCCCGACAGTCCCCTCCCACGGCTGACAGACGGTGTGGCCCAGCATCTGCGCGCCATGGTCCATTCCGGCGAGATCCTTCCCCGCCACCGTTTCCCTGCCGAGCGGGAGCTGGCCGCGAGACTCTCGGTCTCCCGTGAGACGCTGCGCGAGGCCCTCAGACAGCTGCAGAAGGAAGGCTATGTGGAGGTCCGCCGGGGACCGCAGGGTGGGGCCTACGTGACCGGACTCGAGATCCCGGCTCAGTCCTGGAGACAGCGGATGCGCCAGGATGAGTCTGCCGTCGATGAGCTGTTCGACTTCCGAGTCGCAGTGGAGATGGCCTCTGCCCGCTTCGCCGCGCTGCGCAGAACCGGCGAAGACCTCTACCGGATGCAGCGGGCAGTCTCGGCGATGGTGTCCGCTGGCAACCGGGACGACTTCAGGCTGCATGATTCACGATTCCACGAGGCTGTGGCGGCAGCGGCACGCAGCCCACGGCTGCAGCGCTCGGTGCGCCAAGCTCGCGGCGAGATCTTCACCCCGATGGACCTGCTGGGCATTCCGACCTCACCACAGGACGATGCCGAACGCCATACAGGCATCCTGGAGGCCATCAGGGAGCGGGACGAGGCACTCGCGGCGGCTCGCATGAGCGAACACGTTGAGCACACCCGGGAGCATCTGCGCAGCATACTGACCGCGTCAGCGGAAACGGGCGACCTAGGCGGACCGCAGGGACAGCGGTGACGTTCATTGCCCAGGATCAGGGTCTCGTTGGCGAAGAGAGCCTCAGGGCCGCTCGTCGGCGGGGTCTTTCGAAGGGCCCGCGGCCTCCTGGGCACCGGCGGCGGGCTGCTCCGGCTCTTCAACGTCCGCCAGGCGGACGCCGTAGCGCGGGCGGCCGCCTTCCTGGAACCCGCGGCCTGACTGCTGGGCCGGCTGCTGCTCTGCCGGTGCAGACTCACCGGCGGGACCCTGCCCGGATGCCTGCTCCTGGGGACCCTGGTCCTGTGGCACCTGGCTTTGGGGCGCCTGCTGCGGCTGACCACCGCTCAGTGCGGCGGACTTGCCCGTGGGGTCGTTCCATGCGTTGAGGCTGCTCACTCCTGCTCCCTGCACCAGTTGGCGGGCCTTGCCTGCCACCTGGACGTCGCAGACCACATCGAAGCTGGTGGCCACCAGCTGGGAGGCGGAGACGAAACCGCGGGTGCCGCGCCTGGCCGCAAAGCTGATCACGCCGATGATCATCCAGATCGCCATGCCCATCAGCACCGCCATGCCCAGGTTCATCAGCGGGTCCTGCGGGGAGAACAGCATCAGCAGCAGACCCATGAAGGTCCCGAAGAGCGCGCCCTGCAGGGCGCCGGTCCCGGCCACCCGCGGGTAGCTGAGCCGGCCGCGGACCTTCTCCACCGACCGCAGCTCATTGCCCACAATGGTCAGCGCTTTGACGTCGAAGCTCTGGTCCGCAGTCAGGTGGTCCACGACTTTCTGGGCGTCCTCGTAGGTGCGGTAACGCCCGAGCAGCTCGCCCTGGGGCAGTCCGCCGGTGTGCAGAGGCAGATTGGCCATGGTTCCCTCGCTTCCCAACTCGATGTTATTACCCATTGTGCCCGCAACTACACTGATGGTGTGTCCGAATCAGCTGCTGCCGAACGCGTCCGCCGCCGGCTCGACGAAGTGCTGGATCCCGAGCTGCGCATACCGATCACCCAGATCGGCATGGTCTCAGGCGTGGAGGTCGACGACGACGCCACCGCCTGGATCACCGTGAAGCTCACCACCGAGGCCTGCCCGATGCGCAGCCGGATCGTCGATGACGTCCGCGAGGCTGCGGTTCGCGCTGAGGGCGTGCGCACCGCCGAGGTGCAGTTGGGGGTGATGACCCCTGAGGAACGGGCAGATCTGAAGGAGCAGCTGCGCGGGGGCCAGGGTGCCAAGGTCAACCCGTTCGCCCAGCCCGATTCGCTGACCCGGGTCTACGCGGTGGCCTCCGGCAAAGGCGGAGTCGGAAAGTCCACCGTCACGGTGAATCTGGCCTGCGCCATGGCGGCCAAGGGCCTGAAAGTCGGTGTCATCGACGCCGATATCCACGGGTTCTCTGTGCCGGGCCTGATGGGCATCACCGATAAGCCCACCCGGCTCGATGAGATGATCCTGCCGCCGGTGGCCTATGAGGTCAAGACCATCTCCATCGGCATGTTCGTCGACGGGGACCAGGCGGTGGCCTGGCGTGGCCCGATGCTGCACCGAGCGGTCGAGCAGTTCCTCACCGATGTGCACTTCGGCGACCTCGACGTGCTGCTGCTGGATCTGCCCCCTGGCACCGGGGACATTGCCATCTCGGTGGCCCAGCTGCTGCCCGGCTCGGAGCTTCTGGTGGTCACCACTCCCCAGGCGGCGGCGGCTCAGGTGGCCGCACGCGCCGGGGCCCTGAGCACCCAAACCGAGCAGCGGGTGGCCGGAGTGGTGGAGAACATGGGGCCGATGACCCTTCCCGACGGCACCGTGCTGGACCTCTTCGGCTCCGGCGGCGGGCAGCAGGTGGCGGATCGGCTCAGCGAGAGCCTTGGTACGCACGTGCCGCTGCTGGGCTCTGTGCCCCTGGACCCTGGCCTGAGACAAGCCGGCGACGACGGCGCCCCGGCGGTGATCTCCGCACCGGACTCACCTGCCGGGCAGGCACTGCATGAGGTGGCCGGTGAGTTGACCAGGCGCCCACGCGGCATCAGGGGCCTCAGCCTGCCGGTGCGCATCGGCTGAGCGGACGGTCCCGGCCTCGGCCCTTGAAGGACACCGGTCAGGTCAGCGGAAGGCAGCCTCGCCGGTCAGTGCCTGGCCCAGGATGAGGGTATGGACCTCGTCGGTGCCCTCATAGGTTCGCACCGATTCGAGGTTGTTGGCGTGCCGCAGCGGCGAATACTCCGTCGTAATCCCGTTGCCGCCCAGGATAGTCCGCGCTTCTCGGCATATCTCGATGGCCGCCCGACAATTGTTGAGCTTGCCCACTGAGATCATATGGTTCTCCAGCGTACCGGCATCCTTGGCACGGCCAAGCTGCAGGGCGATGAGCTGACCCTTGTTCAGCTCCAGAGCCATGTCGGCGAGCTTCTTCTGGGTCAGCTGGTAGCCCGAAAGGGGACGGCTGAACTGCAGACGATGCTGGGAATACTCCAGCGCCGCCTCAAGGGCGTCACGGGCAGCGCCCATCGCCCCCCAGGCGATGCCGTAGCGCGCCTCCGCCAAACAGGAGAACGGGCCGCGCAGCCCCGGGTTCTGCGGCAGAATCGCCTCTTCGGGCAGCCGCACCTGATCCAACTGGATATCGCACTGCAGCGATGCCCGCATGGAAAGCTTCGACTCGATGGCCGCGGCCCGGAACCCCGGGGTGTCTGTGGGGACGATGAATCCGCGCACTTTCTCCACCAGATTGCCCGTCTCATCAGCGGTGGGCGCCTTGGCCCAGATGATGGCCACCTGCGCAGCGGTGGCCAGACCGATCCACCTCTTCTCTCCATTGAGCACCCATTCCCCAGCCTCTTTTCGGGCCACGGTGGTCATGCTCGACGGGTCCGATCCGGCAGTGGGCTCAGTCAGGCCGAAGCACCCGATGACCTCGCCTGCGGCCATCTTCGGCAACCACTTCTGCTTCTGCTCCTCAGAACCGTTCTTGTAGATCGCCGACATAGCCAGCGACCCCTGCACAGACACCACTGTGCGCAGACCTGAGTCGCCGGCCTCCATCTCCTGCATGGCCAGGCCGTACTCGGTCGCTGAACGGCCGGCACATCCATAGCCCTGCAGGTGCATCCCGAAGAGCCCCAGCTCCGCCATCTCCGGCAGCAGCTGAAGCGGAAGCACGGCGTTCTCATACCACTGGGCGATATCGGGACGCACCCGGCGGTCCACGAACTCCGCCACCTGGTCCCGCACGCGCAACTCCTCGGCAGTGAACTGCGATTCGATGTTCAGCAGGTCGGTCGGATGCTTGGTCATATCGGCTCCTTCTCAGCAGACACCTAGAACAATGCGTTCAGTCTGCTGCCTGGCCACATCTCGCCCCATCATTCATGCATAATTCGCATCAGTACTGATGATTTTGCGGCTCAATGCACTACTTCCGACGCCTCAGTGCGCAGAATGTCAGCTATGATGTCATCGCTGCACTCGGGCCTCGGCACCGTGGGCCACCGGGGGGTGAAGATTCTTAGCCACACTGACCACTTCGCTCAGCGCCGGGCTCCAGCCATCGCGCAGCCAGATCAGCCGCACCGGCAGCGGAGGCGGAGATTCCGCGATCTCTCGGAAGACCACCCCAGGGGCGTAGATATGATCCTGGACGCTGGACTGGGTCATGGCCACTCCGTAGCCCGAGGCCACAAGGACCATCGACGTGGCCGAGTCCGGGGCGATCTGGGTGATCTTCGGGACGAAACCTGCCTGTGCGGCCAGCATATGCAGTCTCTGCGGCAGTGCAGCACCGGGGCCGCTGGGCAGCACCACCCAGGAGTCGCGCTCAAGCTCTTTGACCGATACTGCCGCCCGCCGGGAAAGCCGGTGGCCCTCGGGCAGCGCCAGCACGAGCTTCTCCTGGGCGATCACCCGCGAGGTCACCTGTGCCGGCAGCGCATCCCAGCGTCCCAGCGCAATGTCCAGCTCCCCGTCACAGACCTGTTTCAGCCCGGCATGGGAGAGCACCGAGGAGATCAGCTCCAGCCGCAGCCCCGGAAGCCGGCGCCGGATCTCGCGGGCCAGAGAGCCCACCACATGGTTGGTGGAGGGGCTGGCGAATCCAAGCCTGACCCGCCCCGTCCTGCCCTGTGTGGCCGCAGCGACGATATCAGCGGACCGGTCAGCCATCGTCAGCATCTCCTGGGCATGCGGCAGCAGAGCTTCACCTGCGGCGGTGAGCGCCACCGACCGCGTGGTCCGCTCCAGCAGCTGGCTCTGCAGGCCTCGCTCCAGCTGCGCCAAAGACCGGCTCAACGTCGACTGGGAGACGCGCAGCCGCTCAGCGGCGCGGCCGAAGTGAAGCTCCTCCGCCACGGCGACGAATGCCCGGGCCTGCTGTATCTCCACACCGCCATCCTAGGCCGGTCCCGCCGCTTTATGCGCCGGTCCCCCGAACCGCCTACCAGAAAAGGAGCACGCCCCGATGAACCACACCCTGCCGACTGACCCGAGCACCACCGCCGGGCCCCTTGCCGGCGTCGTCGTGCTGGATCTCTCCCGCGTGCTGGCCGGCCCCTATGCCACGATGCTGCTGGCCGACCTCGGCGCAACTGTCATCAAAGTCGAATCTCCCCACGGTGATGAGACCCGGACGTGGCGTCCGCCGGAGAGTGATGGGCACTCGACGTATTTTCAAAGCGTGAACCGCAATAAGTGGTCCATCGCCCTGGACCTCAGCGATCCTGAGGATCGGGAGACGGCCGAGCGGATCCTAGCCCGGGCAGATGTCCTGGTCGAGAACTTCAAACCCGACGGCCTGACACGCTTTGAACTCGACTTCAGCTCTGTGCACTCCCGCCATCCCGCAGTGATCTATGCTTCCCTCTCCGGATTCGGCGATGAGGGCCTGGGGGCTGCGCTGCCCGGCTATGACGTGCTGGTCCAGGGCGCCTCCGGGCTGATGCATGTCACCGGCGAGGCTGAAGGCGGTCCCACCAAAGCAGGCGTCGCAGTCTGCGATGTGATCGCCGGGCTGCACCTTCAGGGGGCTGTTCTGGCAGCGCTGTATGAACGCACCCGTTCCGGACAGGGCCAGCACGTCAAGGCCGACCTGCTTTCCTCCATGCTCTCCGGCCTGGTCAACCAGACCTCTGCTGCGGTCAACACCGGGGTGTCACCGCACCGCATGGGCAATGAGCATCCCAGCCTGTTCCCCTACGGGCCGTTCGCCACAGGCGATGGTCAGATGATCATCGCCTGTGGCAATAACGGACAGTTCACCCGGCTCTGCACGGCCCTCGGCTGTGCGGAGGCGGCAACGGATCCTCGGTGGACGCAGATGGCCGGTCGCAACGAGCACCGCCACCAACTGCGCCAGCTGCTGGAGGCGTGCCTGAGCTCCCAGACAACCGACTATTGGACCGATGCGCTGCAGACAGCAGGTGTCCCCTGCGCGCCGATCAACGATGTGGCGCAGAGCCTCGACTACGCCGAGCACCTGGGCCTGGTACCACGGATCAGGCTGACACGTGACGACGGCACTGAGTCGGCCTCCATCGCCCATCCTGTGAAGTGGTCCCGCTCACGCGTCAGCTACCGGAACGCCCCACCCCGGCTGGACGAACACCGTCATCACATCCTGAACTGGCTCACCGCGCAGGGCCACTAGGTGCTGCGCCTCAGGTGGCCTCGGCGTCGAAGGGCGCGCGCTGACTCTGCAGAGGATCCTCGTCCTCCTGCCCAGACGAGTCAGCGGCTGTGCTCGCCCCGGCGGCTGCCGCTCCGGCCACTCCCGCCGCCACTGCTCCACGATGTTGGGCGCCGCCGCCGAACAGTTCAAGCGGATCCACCGGTTTGCTGCGCCCGCTGCGCGGCATTCCGCTGCGCTGGGGGGACGTCCGGGAGGCGCCGGGGAAGGCGACGTCGTCCATCTCCTCGGCCAGGGCCTCCCGGATGATCCGGCGCGGATCATACTGACGGGGATCGTACTTCTGCCAGTCGACGTCGTCGAAGTCGGTGCCGGTCTCATCCTTGAACCGGACTTTGGCGTCATCAGCCCAGTGCCGGGCCCTCTTCGTCCATCGCGCAAGGGCCTGGGCGTACTGGGGCAGCCGCTCCGGCCCGAGCAGGACCAGTGCCAGTACGACGAGGATGACGAACTGGTAGACGTTGATGGGGGGCACAGGACAACTTTACCGTGCTGTCTAGTCCCGCGGGCGAGGAAACCCCGCCACGCTCTCGGCCGGCTGACGCCGGCCATCACGCCTGCTAGTCCCGCGGGCG
>NZ_QWLD01000004.1 GCF_003600155.1 Nesterenkonia muleiensis
ACAGCGCCGATGGTACTGCACCCGAAAGAGTGTGGGAGAGTAGGACACCGCCGGACACAACATTGAATGACTGAGGCCCGAATCAGGCAATGATGCCTGATTCGGGCCTCAGTTGTATGCACAGACGATTCGCAAGCAATACGATTTCACGCTAAAATTGATCTTCGCGTGCTTAGCTAAATTGTGGCTCTAGCACGTGGCCACGGGGTGTGGCGCAGCTTGGTAGCGCGCGTCGTTCGGGACGACGAGGTCGCAGGTTCAAATCCTGTCACCCCGACCACAAATCGCTGATACTACAGGCACGCAGCCCGGCTCCGCATCACGCGGTAGCTGGGTTTTCTGTTGAACCCACCACTTTTCCACCACAGACGGCTACATCCAGACGCTGCGTCACCGGCGGCTTGCAGTTCCGTGAGCTTCTTTCGGCGAACCCAGCACAGTGCAACCACAAGCGCCCAAGGCGGCTACAGCCCCATCGCTCGATTGTGCGTCTGCGAGGCTGATTCAGACTCCGTCGGGGCAGAATGCGGTCACCTGTATGGGGCTGGGGCTTGCGCGGTATGCGATGCCGGATTGACTGTGTGTTGTGAACAGGTGTGAACCATAGCGCAGATCCTGCGAGGTGAGCATAGTAAAGTTGCAGCGCTGAACCCGAAGGAGGTCCCAGGAGATGATTCCCTTGTTACTTGAGGAGACGTCTGTGGGATAGTGACGGAACGAGAGAGGAGGCTGCTTGATGTCCGAGGCCCTTGATTTCGACCCGAAGACAGACACCCCCTTCGACAAGTTTGGCAATCTGTCCAAGGCAGAGGCGATGCGTCAACTGGCCGCGTCTGACATCAACGAAGAGCTCTACGCAGCTGAGCTTAATGCTGAGTATGATGCCTATGCCGTGGTGAGGCCCAGGGAGTCCCTGCCGAGGAGCTCTACGCCGAGCTTGGCCTTGACGAGGAATGATCCGTTTTCGTGCCTGAATCACCCTCGTGGCGACTGATTCATCTGCCGAGAGCGCAGAAGAGTCTCCGTAAACGTGATAAGCAGGTTGCTCGAGAAGTACGGCGGCAACTCGACAGGCTCACCACTTTCGAGGATCTCGCTCAAGGGCTCAAACCGCTGTCTGCGCCGCTGGCGGGTCACATTCTCCTCCGGGTGTTCAAGGACTGGCGTGTGCTCATCCGGTTGCGGCATGGTGAGCTGGTCATCGTCGCTGTTGATGTCGACCACCGCTTGGCCGGCGTCTACGACTGAGCGTCCAGCACGTACGGTTCTTCCGGAAGAGGCGATGGAGGAAGAACCCACCCCCATAGGGGGTATCCACTTATCGTCGAAGACAGGTTGAGGGGCAGCCCGGCACCGCATGAGGCGGCAATAGACTTCATGTCTTAAGAGACTGGGTTTCACCTCACATGTCCTCAGATCCGAGGAGTGCACCACCACCCAGGTGGCGCCTATCCTGATGTATGTCGCGGTCATCTGAGCCGCCTCATCATTGTTCAACCAAGGAGGCGACATATGAGCACTCCGCACGCTGCACAGCGTCATGACGCCCAGCCCCAAGCCCAGGGATTGGCGGACCTGGTCAGTTCCACCCACCGTGCGGGTGAGGTGTGGGTGAGCAGTCCCTTCGACGGCACCCTGGTCGGCACGCTGCCCGCGTCCAGCGATGAGGATGTGCACAGCGCCGTCGCTGCTGCTCGCGACGCCCACCAGGAATGGGCGGCGCGGCCGGTGGCTGAACGCGTTGCGCCGCTCCTTGAATTCCGCGAGCTGGTTCTCCAGCACTCCGAGGAGCTGCTGGACCTAGTGCAGCTGGAGACAGGAAAAGCCCGGTCCAGCGCACTGGAAGAGATCGCTGACATCGTCCTCTGGTCCAGCTACCTGGTCCACCACGGGCCCCGCGCACTGCGCAGTCAACGTCGCTCCTCGGCGTTTCCGCTGCTGACCCGCACCACGGAGCACCACAAGCCCATCGGCGTCGTCGGGGTCATCACGCCATGGAACTACCCGCTGACCCTGCCGGTGACAGACTCGCTGCCTGCCCTGCTGGCAGGCAACGCTGTGGTGCTCAAACCCGATGAACAGACCAGCCACACCGCACTGCGCCTACTGAGCCTGCTGCGCCACGCAGGGATCCCTGAGGACCTGATGCAGATTGTGGTCGGTTCGGGTCCCGAAGCCGGAGCGGCCTTGGTGGACTGCGCCGACTACCTGATGTTCACCGGCTCCTCCGCCACCGGGGCACGTGTGGCCGCTCGCTGTGCCGAGAGGCTCATCGGCTTCTCCGGAGAGCTGGGCGGAAAGAACCCGATGCTGATTCTCGACGACGCCGATACCTCCAGAGCAGCGGCCACCGCCGCCCAATCCTGCTTCTCCAACGCCGGACAGCTGTGCGTCAGCATCGAACGGATCTACATCCACGATTCAGTCTGGGAAGAGTTCACCACCAGGTTCCTGCGAAGAGTCTCCCAGCTCAAACTGGCCCCCGGGCTGACCTGGCAAGCCGATGTGGGATCGCTGATCAGCGAGCAGCAGCTCAAGGTTGTCGCAGAGCACGTCGAAGACGCTGTGGAGAAGGGCGCCACCGTCCTCACCGGGGGCAAACCCCGGCCTGACCTCGGCCCCTTCTTCTACGAGCCCACAGTGCTCACCGACGTGACTGAGCAGATGGCGCTGCACAGCACAGAGACGTTCGGGCCGGTGGTCAGTCTCTACCGCGTGACCAGCGAAGAAGAGGCCATCGCGGCAGCCAATGACTCCCCCTATGGGCTCAACGCCAGTGTCTTCTCCGCCAAGCGCGGCCCCGCTGTGGCCCGCCGCCTACAGACCGGCAGCGTGAACATCAACGATGGATACGCTGCCTCTTGGATATCCCTTGACGCCCCCATGGGCGGGATGAAGAGATCAGGCGTGGGCCGCCGGCACGGTACACAGGGCATCCTGAAATACACCGAAAGTCAGACCGTCGCCCGGCAACGCTTCGCCTCAGTGGCGCGGCCAGCCGGAGTGGGGCGCCGGCTCTGGGCGCAGATGATGCTGCGCGGGATCAACGTGCTCAAGCGTCTGCGGTAGCATGACTGCCCGTGCAGTATGACCTTCAGAACAGAAAAGTCCTGGTCACCGGCGGCGCACGCGGTATTGGCCGGCTTCTGGCTCTCGGTGCCGCCCACCGGGGTGCCCGAGTGGCGATTTGGGACATCGATGCAGCTGCCGCCGAACGGGTCAGCCGCGAGATTCACCGCACCGGTGCAGCAGCAGAGGCCTTCGGTGTTGATGTCGCCGACCGCACTGCAGTGAAAGCGGCTGCCCAGAGCACCGGTGAGATCGATGTGCTGATCAACAACGCCGGGGTGGTCACCGGAAAGAAGCTTCTGGAGGCTCAGGAGGATGAGATTGAGCGCACTTTTCAGGTCAATGTGCACTCCTTGTACTGGGTGACCAGAGCATTCCTGGGCGGCATGGTGGAACGGGGGCATGGCACGGTGGTCACAGTAGCCAGCGCGGCAGGGCTGGTGGGAGTGGCCCGGCAGACCGACTACTCGGCGTCGAAATTCGCCGCTTTCGGCTTCGCAGAGTCCCTGCGCGCCGAGCTGGCCAAGGACAGCACCGGCGTGAACTCGTTAGTGGTCTGTCCCTCCTATACCAGCACCGGTATGTTCGACGGCGTCCGCACCCGCTTCCCGCTGCTGCTGCCGATTCTGCGCCCGGAGACTGTGGCAAAACGTGCCCTGGACTGCATCGAGAGGGGTGAGTCCCAGCTGGTGATGCCACGGCTGGCCAGAACGATTCCTGTGGCACGCGCCATGCCGGTGAGGATCTTCGACAGGACCATGAACTTCTTCGGGGTCAACACCAGCATGGACGGCTTCCGGGGCCGCGCCACTAGACCTGCTGACCGCGCCGAGCAGCCGGATGGCCTCACCAAGGAGCTCAAGTAGTGAGTCCGGCTAGACCGGCTGTCCCGCTGCCCTTTTCTTAGCAGCTCCTTTGTGCTGGTCGAATCGTATTATGGCGTTGCTGTGTACGGGCGGCTCCGTAGACTTGATGCTGTGAGCCCAGTGATCGCCTCGGTACAGCGCCCAGAGCTCTTCGGCGGTGTGCACCTGGGTACATTGGTCGTCACGGTGCTTCTGGCTATCCTGGTGATCTGGGCCGGGCGGCGGCTGCGAGGAACTGACGCGGAGGCCGCTCTGAGCCGGAGTGCAGGCTGGGTTCTTCTTGCCGCCTCCCTGGGGTGGATGATCTGGGGCATGCTCCCGGCCAACTGGGATATTGAGGACTCACTGCCGCTGCACTATTCGGATGCTCTGCGGTTCATCACCGCTGTCGCGCTGATCCGTAAGTCACAGTGGGCTGTGGCCGTGTGCTACTACTGGGGGCTGACCCTGAACACCCAGGCCATGATCACTCCGCATCCCAGTCAACTCGAGGTGTTCTCCGTGAACTTCGTGTTCTATTGGGGCCTGCACATCGCTGTTTTTCTGGGGCCGCTGTGGCTGGTCTGGGGATTGGGGCACCGGCCGCAGTGGAAGGACTTCTTCATCGCCTTCACTGCCGCCCTCCTGTGGGCCGGGATGGTGATGGTGGTCAACTCTGTGCTCGGGACGAACTACGCGTTCCTGAACCGAACGCCTGAGGGCGCTTCACTGCTGGACTTCCTGGGTCCATGGCCCATCTATGTCCTATGGCTGGTCGCGCTCACCGGAATGGTCTGGGCGCTGATGACCTGGCCCTGGACATCAGCGGTGAGGTCCTCTCCACCTTCCGCCGATAGGGTGGACACGTGACACTAGAAGGCCCCACACCGGGGGGAAGACGGCAGCAGAGGAAGCTCAAGGTCTCTGCGTCCCTTGCCGCGTTCCTCATCGGTTTCGTGATCCTGCTGGTCCTGATGCTGCCCAACCCCTGGGCACTGGCGGCAGGCGCCGTCGTCGGCGGTGCCGCTGCCGCAGGCACCTACGGCATGATGTACGGCAGAGAGATCAGCAGCCGGCGCAGATACGTTGAACTGACCACACAGCAGGAGGCGCTGAAGTCCAGACTGGCTGAGATCGGCACCACAGTGCGGGCCAGGTCGAACCAGTTTCCGCCGGCCACCCACGGCCAGCTGCGCATGACAGTCCTTGGACTGGAGGAGATCGTTCAGCGCTGGGAGACCCTGGACCGCGCCCCTGAGCAGCAGGATGCGGTCTATCACACCATCACCCGCCATCTGCCGCGGACTCTGGAGCTGTTCCTCGGGTTGCCCGACTCGGCCAAGCCCAAGCACGCCGAGGAGTTCAAGGACCAGATCAGCGTGATGGCTCAGGCGGTGGCGAAGACTCGCGATCAGGTGGTGCAGAAAGACCTCCAAGCCTTGAAAGCCAACCGTGCCCTGCTGGAGGAGGCGCTCACCGATCCTGATGAGCGGCTGTTCCGGCAGGAGGGTCTGTAGCTGTAGCCGCGGACCTTTCCCCCAGCAGCTGCGCGGCGATGATGCTCTTGGCTGTGAGTCTCTGGCCCGGTGATGACGCAGTCTCAGCAGAACAGTTGATACTGTGACGATCACTGCATTCGGAAGGAAGCCTTCATGACCCTCAGCAGCGTTCTCATGGGAGTCTTCATCGCCGTCGACCTCATCATCAAAGTCGTCGCCATCGGGGTGGTCCCGGAGAACCGCAAGCCATCCTCCTCAACCGCTTGGCTGCTGATCATCCTCTTCTTCCCCTTCATCGGGCTGCCGCTTTTTCTGCTCATCGGCAGCCCCTACATCAACAAACGCAGGCAGCGTATCCAAGCACGGGCGAACACCATCCTGGCCACAGGCGCTGAACAGCTGCCCTCGGCGCCGCCGACGGTTGAGCTCTCCGGTGAGCTGCGCGGTGTGGTGGAGCTGACCCGTTCGCTGACCTCGCTGCCGATGGTCACCGGGAGCAACCTCGGGGTCGAGATGGACTACCAGAGGTGCTTCGAACGGATGGCCGAGCTGGTGAAGACAGCCGAGGAGACCGTCGAGGTCGAGTTCTACATTGTCGCCCGGGACTCGACCACCGAGGGATTCTTCCTGGCACTTGCCGCCGCGGTCCGGCGCGGCGTGAAGGTCAGGCTGCTGCTGGATCACATAGGCTCGCGCAAGTACCCCGGCTTCACAGCGATGCAGAGCTGGATGACTGAGGTGGGGATCGACTGGCACTTCATGCTGCCCTTCCGACCGTTCAGAGGCTCCTGGAAACGACCCGACCTTCGCAACCACCGAAAACTCCTGGTGGTCGACGGCCGGGTCGCGATGATGGGGTCGGCGAATCTCATCGGCTCCACCTACGGCTCTGAGAAGAACCACAGGATGGGCAGGCACTGGCACGACATCATGGTCGAGCTCACCGGAGAAATCGTCAGCTCCCTGGAGGCGGTCTTCGCCGTCGACTGGTACAGCGAAACCGGCGAAGTCATCAATATCCACGCCTACCGGTTCAGTGAGCACCTACCAGATGAGCGCTTGCTGCCCTCGGCACACGGGCCTGAACGCGAGGTGGGCGGGTCGGTCAACGCTCTCCAGCTGATCCCTTCCGGTCCTGGTTTTCGCACCAGTGCCAGCCTGCGCGCCTTCAACTCCCTGATGTACACCGCCAAAGAGCGTCTGGCGATCGTCAGCCCCTACTTTGTGCCCGAGGAGTCTCTGCTTGAAGCGATGACCACCGCAGCAATGCGTGGAGTTCAGGTGGAGCTCTACGTCAGTGAGCAGGCCGATCAGTTCATGGTGGACCGCGCGCAGTCGTCCTATTACCAGGCGCTGCTCGACGCCGGGGTGAAGATCTACATGTACCCGGCACCGCAGGTGCTCCACACCAAATGCTTCCTCATCGACCAGACCTGCGCAGTGCTGGGCTCATCGAATATGGATATGCGCTCATTCGGCCTGAACTACGAGATCAGCCTGCTGGCCACCGGCGGCAACGTCGTGGAGCAGATTCATGGTGTGATCGCCGAGTACCAGCGGCTCAGCACGCTGGTGGACCCCGAAGAGTGGCCCAAACGCTCCGTGGCCAGGCGCTACTCCGAGTCGGTGATGCGCCTGACCTCGGCCCTGCAGTAGATACCGGCTTCGTCTGCGGCGACCTACCTGAGGATCTTGTAGGCAGGTGTGGTCAGGAAGTCCTCGTAGTTCTCGGTGTCGAGGACCAGGTGCCTGATGATGTCCGCCGCCGGCTCGAAGTAGCTGGTGAAGGTTTCGGCGTCGTCAATCTCTGAGCGCAGCCGCTCCACCTCCTCATCCAGCAGTTTCTGCACCAGATCGGTGGTGACGGTGACACCGGTATCAGCAGTGACCGTCTTGTTGTGGATCTGCTGCCACACCTGGGATCGGGAGATCTCGGCGGTCGCGGCATCCTCCATGAGGTTGTGGATGGCCACTGCGCCGTTGCCGGAGAGCCAGACCGCGGTGTAGTACACCGCCACGTAGAGGTTCATCCGGACACCCTGTTCGGTCACATCGCCCTCGGCGGCACCGACGTTGAGCAGGTCTGCTGCGGTGACCACGACGTCGTTGCGCTTGCGCTGAATCTGGTTCGGTTCCGAGCCCAGGACTTTGGTGAACTCCTCATCGCAGAGATCCACCAAGTCAGGATGGGCCACCCAGGAGCCGTCGAAGCCGTCAGTGGCCTCACGGGACTTATCATCGCGGACCTTCTCGATCGCCTTGGCGGTCACCTCAGGTTCACGGCGGTTCGGGATGAACGCGGCCATGCCGCCCATGGCGAAGGCCTCGCGCTGGTGGCAGGTCTTGACCAGCAGCTCCGTATAGGCCCGCATGAACGGCTGGGTCATGCCCACCTGGGCACGGTCGGGCAGGACGAACTGCGGCCCTGAGGCGCGGAAGTACTTGATGATGCTGAACAGGTAGTCCCAGCGGCCGGCGTTGAGCCCGGAGGCGTGGTCGCGCAGCTCGTAGAGGATTTCGTCCATCTGGAAGGCGGCGGGAATCGTCTCGATCAGCACGGTAGCTTTCACGGTGCCGTGTGGGATGCCGAGCTTCTCCTGGGCGAAGGTGAACACGGCGTTCCACAGCCGCGCCTCCAGGTAATGCTCCAGCTTCGGCAGGTAGTAGAACGGCCCGGTGCCCTTCTCCGCAAGAACCGCTGCGTTGTGGAAGAAGTGCAGGCCGAAGTCGACGAGGGCGCCGACAGCCGGTTTGCCGTCGATCTCGATGTTCTTCTCCGGCAGATGCCAGCCGCGGGGGCGCACGACGACGACCGGAAGGGTCACGTCCTCGCGCAGTGTGTACTCCTTGCCTTCTGGAGAGGTGAACTGAAGGGTTTCGCGGGCGGACTCGTAGAGGTTCTTCTGGCCATCGACCAGGTTTCGCCAGGAGGGGGAGAGGGCGTCCTCAAGGCAGGCCAGCCAGACCTTGGCGCCAGAGTTCAGGGCGTTGATGGCCATCTTGGCCGGCGCCGGCGGGCCGGTGATCTCCACCCGGCGGTCGGCCAGGCTCGCCGGCTGTTCGGCCACGGTCCAGTCACCATTGCGCACTTCGGCGGTCTCGGCGGGAAAGTCCATGGTGCCGGCCTTCGCGGCCTCAGCCTGGGCGGTGCCCCGCTTCTGCAGGAGATCGTCGCGGGTTCCGGCGAACCTGGCGTGCAGCTCTTCGATGAAATGCAGTGCTTCGCTGGTGATGATGAGGTCGGTTCCGTCGACGTCATAGGGCTTATTGACAGTGATGCTCATGGCTGCTCCTAGATGGTCACAGGGAAGTGAGGTGGTGTTCAGCATCATTTCTATGTCATAGAATCCACACTATGAAAGATGCAGTCCACCATGCGGACTCACTGCGTGTCGGCAATCCCCAACGGGTTCAAGTGGTTGAGCGCGCTTTCGGGCTGCTGGACGCCTTGGTGAAGTTCGAGGGCAGCGCCACCGCCGGGCAGCTCAAGGAGGCCTCAGGGTTGGCGGGCCCCACGGTGCACCGGCTGCTGCACACCCTCATTCACCTGGGTCTTGTGCATCAGCTTCCTGACCGGCGCTATGCCCTGGGCGCGAACCTGGTGCCTCTGGGGGAGGGGGCAACACGTCAGATGGGCGGATTGGCCGTGCCGCAGATGCAGTCGCTGGTGGCAGAGCTTGGCGAAAGCGTGAACATGGCGGCTATGGAGTCGGAGATGGTGGTCTATATCGCCCAGGCCCCGTCTCCGCACTCCATGCGGATGTTCACCGAAGTCGGGCGCCGGGCCTATATGCACTCCACCGGTGTGGGGAAGGCAATGCTGGCTACGCTGGACGAAAGACGGGTCAGGGAGGTGCTGGCCTCCACCGGCATGCCGTCGATGACGCCGAAGACCCTCACCCGGCCGGACGCCCTGGTGGAGCAGCTGCCCACCATCGCCCGGCAGGGTTATGCGCTCGACGACGAGGAACAGGAGCTGGGTGTGCGGTGCCTGGCCGTGTCCATCCCGCACGGCCCCACCCGGATGGCGCTCTCGGTGTCCGGGCCCACCTCCAGGATGGACGATGGCTTCGTCCGGCATGCTGCGCCGCTGATGGCGCGTACTGCCGCGGAGATTTCCCGGAAGTTCTCCCGCCGCTGATCCCTTGCCAAAGCGTAAGTTGAAACTTACACTTTAAGGGTGGATGTCTTTGAAGCGATCAGCGATCCCACCCGACGCCGCATTATCGAGTTGGTGGCGGCAGCTCCACGCGCCGCCGGTGAGATCGCCGGAGAATTCTCCATCTCCCGCCCAGCGGTCTCTCAGCATCTGGCCGTCTTGACCGCCTGCGGGGTTCTGCGGGTGAAAGCACAGGGGCGGCGGCGGGTCTATTCCCTTGACGACCAGGCTCTTGCTCAGCCGCACCACTGGCTGGAGGAGCAGCGTGGTCGGTGGAACAGTGCGCTGGATCGGCTGGAAGCTGCGATGGAACTCCAGGACGGCGCCAACCAACAGGAGGACGAAACCGATGAATGATAGTGACAGCTCACGCGGAACGCTTGGCGTTGGCCCCGACGGATCGTTTCAGATCCAATTCGTTCGCACTCTGGTTCAGCCGCCAGAACGGGTGTGGCTCTGGCTGACTGTTCCGGAGCTGCTGCAGCAGTGGCTTCCCGGCTGTGAGATCGATGCGCGGGAAGGCGGTGCGGTGCGATTCGACTTTGGAGAAGAGGGAACCGCCACCGGGGAGGTCCGCAGTCTCTCGGAATCCGGCGCAGACGCTGGGTATCTGCGGCACACCTGGGTGTGGGAAGGGGTGCCAACTTCTCTGGTGACCTGGACTGTGGAAAAAGAGGGCGACGGCCGAACCCGGCTGTCTCTGCTGCACCAGGAACTGGTCGAAGAGCCGGCCCGCGAATTCGCCCTTGGCTGGCACATGATCCTGGACTCACTGGACCTAGACCTGCGGGGCCAGTCCACTGATCCTGCCTGGGAGGCGGCGGAGGAGCTGGCCGGAATCTACCTCGGGGCGGGATAGCCGCACCCTGATCGGGTGCCGTCCCTCGTCATCAATCCCAGCAGGGGACGGTGTCCTCAGAGGCCGGGCGGGGCTCTTGACGCCCTTAATCAGTGACCGGCGGCATCGCATCCTTCACTAGCGCACCACCGAGCTGAGCAGCAGGCTGGTCTCCGAGTTCATGATGCCCTTGACCCCGCGTAGGCGGGTCAGCAGCGCGTCGAACTGGCTGAGATCGGCGCAGGAAATCTCCGCCACCAGGTCCCAGGCTCCGTTGGTGGTGTGCAGTGCGGTGATCTCCGGATAGCCGCGCAGTTCGGCAATGACCTGGCTGGTGGCCCGGCCGAAGAGCTCGATGAGGCTGACGGCCCTGACTTCCCCGACTTCCTGGGGGTCCCGGATGCGCACGCTGAAGCCCACGATGATTCCCTCAGCGGTGAGCTTGTCGATCCGCTTGGCCACTGTGGCCCGTGAGACTCCAAGACGGTCCGCCAGGGCTGAGACGGCGGCACGGCCGTCGCGCCGGAGCTCTGAGATGAGCCGCCGGTCAAGGTCAGAGACAGGTTCCATGGTCATCATGGTAAATCATAGGTGGCAAAGTGTTCCTACAATGATCATAATTTGTGCGAGATGGGTATTACGGTTGCACATCGATATTCGTATCCTGGTCTCAGACCCTGATGCGCAGACATGATGGAGGCCTCTTCGTGACCCAGTTCGTTGATGTGAAGAACATGACTCGGTGGATTCACCGCGACGGCGTGGAGCCGATCATGGCCGGGATGGTTCAGTACCTGGAGGATGACTTCCTCCGCTGGGAGAAGTTCGACAAGGTCCCCCGGGTCGCCAGCCACACCCCCTTCGGCGTCATTGAGCTGATGCCGACCTCCGACCATCAGGAGTATGCGTTCAAATACGTCAACGGACATCCCTCCAATCCGGCCCGCGGTTTTCAAACGGTGACAGCCTTCGGGATGCTCGCCGACGTGGACAACGGCTACCCCACCTTTCTGGCGGAGATGACGCTGCTCACCGCCCTGCGCACCGCCGCCACCTCAGCCATGGTCGCCAAGCGGCTGGCCCGCCCGGACTCCACCGTGATGGCGATGATCGGTGCCGGCTCCCAGGCGGAGTTCCAGGCTCTGGCCTTCCGTGCGGTGCTGGGCATCGATCAGCTGCGGGTCTACGACGTCGCTCCCGAGGCGGTGGTCAAGCTGCGCCGCAACCTTGAGCCGCTGGGCTTCGGCATTCTCGCCGCGGACTCCACCGATGAGGCTATCGAGGGCGCGGATGTGATCACCACCTGCACCGCGGATAAGGCGCGCAACACCATTCTTCGCAGTGACCAGGTGGGCCCAGGGGTGCATCTGAACGCCGTCGGCGGTGACTGTCCCGGCAAGACCGAGCTGGAGGCGGCCATTCTGGACCGTGGCAGAGTCTTTGTCGAGTACCCTGAGCAGACCCGGATCGAAGGCGAGATCCAGCAGATGGCTCCGGACTTCCCCGTGGTGGAGTTCTGGAAAGTGCTGGCAGGCCAAGAGCATGCCCGGTGCAGTGAAGGGGAGATCACCATCTTCGACTCCGTCGGCTTCGCCATCGCCGACTTCTCCGCGCTGCGCTATCTGCGCGATGCCACCGCCGGCACCGATATGCAGGCCAGGATCGACCTCGTCGCAGATCCGGAGGACCCCAAGGACCTGTTCTCGCTGATCAACTCGCTGAAACCGGTGGGCTAGCGATGACCGCCGAGCTGCTTGCCTCGCCTGCGGCGGCAGGCGCTTTCGGCGTGATGGACGCCACCTTGACCGGCCGGGGCAGACCCCGTCAGGGACCGGGCGGGATCCGCCCGCCGGCCCCACCAGCACAGGCACCGGCACATGTCGCGATGGTGCGGCCGCACCGGTTCACCGTCAACCTCGCCACCGCCGCGGACAATGCGTACCAGCGAGCAGCTGTTGAGACTCCTGACGCCGCCAGGCTTGCCTATGAGCAGTCCAGCAGACTCGCAGAGGCCCTCGCTGCAGCGGGGGTGGGAGTTTCGCTCTTCGACGACGAGCACGGACTGAGCCCGGACAGCGTGTTTCCGAACAACTGGTTCACCACCCACCCTGCTGGACAGGTGGTCCTGTGCCCCATGTACGCTCAGAACCGCCGGCAGGAACGGCGGGGCGACGTCGTCGAGCACCTGCGGGCGGCGTTCCAGGTCAGTCAGGTGGTCGATCTCAGCGCAGCCGAGGAGGCCGGCCAGTTCCTGGAGGGCACTGGTGCGGTGGTCATCGACCACGCCGGCGGGCTGGCCTATGGATGCCGTTCGCACCGGCTGTCCCAGGAGCTCTTCCAGCACTACTGCCGGCTGCTCGGCCTGGAACCGGTGCTTTTCGACGCAGCGGACGCCGCCGGAAAGCCGGTGTTCCACACCAATATCATGCTCAGCGTGGGGGAGAACGTGGTGTTGATCGGCAGCGAGCTCATCCGTGATCCCGCCCAACGGGCAGCAGTGCTGGAGCGACTGCGGGAATCGGGGCGCACAGTGGTGGAACTGACCGAGACCCAGATTCGCGGTTTCGCCGGAAATGCGCTGCAGCTGACCGGCGATGACGGCCCGGTGCTGGCGATGTCCATCACGGCCAGGGCCGTGCTGCGCCCCGATCAGGCGGAGGCGATCAGGCGGAGCTCACAGATCCTCAGCGCCGATGTCTCCACCATTGAGGCCTCCGGCGGGTCAGTGCGCTGCATGCTCGCCGGCATCCACCTGCCTCCCCGCTGACCCAGGATCCGCACCTGCAGTGTGGCCTTGAGGTGCTGACATATCGCAGTTGTGAGACATCGGAGGTGCGATGAGCGTCCGGCAGGCAGGATCATGAGCAGTGCCCGGTGAAGCGTCTCAGCCGTACTCAGCCGTACCAGGCGGATGCATCCTGGTCGGGGACGGACTCTTCCTGCTCTGCGGGGTGAGCACTCGGGTCCAGCTGTCTGATCACATCGGTCGGGGGGTTGACCATCAGGATGGCCTCGTCACGGTAACCGCGCAGCTCCTCGTCAATGAAGCTGGGCAGCGCCTCCTCCAGCTGGACGTCCCGGCCCTGGCGATCGGAGAGCTGCCAGCGGTAGTCCAGCAGCTGATGCATGATCTCCGCCGGCTCCAGCTTGTCGCGCAGATCACGTGGAATCTTGCTGATAGTGGGTTGGAAGACGTTCTGGGTCCACATATGTGCGGCCACTGACTCATCGCCGTGCGGATCGGTGGCCGCGCGGTAGGCATCGATCGCGCCCAGCAGCCGGCGCGCCTGGTTCTCCTGTACGTCCAGCCCGGTCAGCGCCATCAAACGCCGGTGGTGATGCCCGGGGTCGACCACCTTGGGCCGCAGCAGCAGATTTCCCTCTTCGCGTGCGGAACGGATGTCGTACTCCTCCACATCGAAGCCCAGCTCATTGAGTCTGCGGATACGTTCTTCGATCAGCCAGCGCTGATCAGGATTGAACGTGGTGTCGCCGGTCAGCTCCTGCCAGAGTCCGCGGTAGGAGTCGATGAACTGGTGGCTGGTGGCCACGGCATCGACGTCCTCGTCCACGAACCCGCCTTCCATGAGGTCCATCAGCTCCCCGGCGATGTTGACCTGGGCGACGTCGAGATCGTACTCCCGCTGCCCCGCAGAGAGGCTCGGGTGGATCTCCCCGGTCTCCGCATCCACCAGATAGGCCTTGAAATGGCCCGCGTCGCGCCGGAAGAGCGTGTTGGACAGGGAGACATCGCCCCAGTAGAAGCCCAGCAGATGCAGCTCCACCATCAGCAGCGCCTGGGCGTCGATCAGCCGCTGCAGAGTGTCCTTGCGCATCATCTGGTTGAACACCGCCCGGTAGGGCAGGGAGAACCGCAAATGCCGCGTGACCAGCGCCGGGGAGAGCGGCTGGCCATCCTCGCCGGCCCGTCCGGTGACCTCCGCCACGGGCTTGACGCAGGGAGCCCCCAGCCGGCCCAACTGGCGAAGCATCCGGTATTCGTGCCGGGCGGCCCGCTCCGAGGTCTCCTTGATGGCGATCACTGAGCCGCCCAGATAGGCGAAGCGCACAATATGGCGTGAGATGCCGCGCGGCAGGGCAGCCAGCACGTCATCGGGCCATTCAACCAGGGGCAGATGCCAGGGAAGGTCCAGCAGTTCTTGGGGAATGGTGCCCGATGCGGTCAGGCTCAGGCCCGCGGCAGGTCTCATAGGTCCTCAGTGTAGGGGCACCTGCGCCCTGGCGTCAGCGAGTCTGTTGAGCACCTCGGCCAGGGCCTCCGGTTCGGGAATCCGATAGTCGGCCTTGGTCTGACCCTCGCCGACCTTGACCCCCAGGTCTCCGGTGCGGAGCACGGCGAAGCCGTGTTCGTCGGTGACGTCATCGCCGGCGAAGAACACCGCATCAGGTGATGTCAGCTCGCGCAGCTCCTCGATGGCTTCGCCCTTGGTGGACTGCACCACGACTGCTTCCAGGATGCGTTTGCCCTCTTTGACATGCGCCCCGTCGACCAGGCTCAGTGCGGCGCGTGCCTGGTCCAGTACCTGCTCGCCACGGCTGTGGTCTGTGATGTGACGGACATGGACCGCCCCGCCAGCCGGTTTGTGCTCCACCCAGGCGCCCTCATGCTCGGAGGCGATGGACTCCAGGACCTCGAGCACCTGGGCGCGAGCGGTCTGCTCGGCGCCGGTCAGCTCCAAGCCGGGGGAGTCCGGTCCCAGCCAGCGCTCCGCGCCGTGGGAGCCGAACAGCAAGGCGCCCTGAGGCGGACGCGCAAGCGCACGCAGGGTCTCCAGGGGGCGCCCCGAGACATAGGCCAGGGTCACCCCAGCCTGTTCGGAGAGCCGCTCGATGGCCTGCGCATTGGCCGGAACTGGCCGGGCGGAGGCGGCATCGGCCACCAACTCGGCCACGCAGCCGTCAAAGTCCAGGCACAGCAGGACAGTGTCCTTGGCCGCGAACTGCTCAACGGCGTCGGCGAGTTCGGGTGAAAGCGTCACAGAGAACCTCCCTCATGGCGTGGTCACAGTTGTCCCAGTCGGTCAAGGAAATCCTCGGCCCAGCGCTGCACATTATGGGAGACCACCTGGCGGCGCAGTGAGCGCATCCGCTTGCGCACGTTCTCCCGGTCCAGGGTGGTGGCTTGCACGATGGCGGCCTTGAGCTCGTCGATGTCATGGGGGTTGATCAGCAGCGCCTGCCGCAGCTGGTCCGCCGCGCCGGTGAACTCGCTGAGCACCAGCACCCCGGTGCCGTCCTTGCGCGCTGCCACATACTCCTTGGCCACCAGGTTCATCCCGTCGCGCAGCGCGGTCACCAGCATCACGTCTGCGGCCAGGTACAGCGCGACCATCTCCTCTATCGGGTACGAATGGTGCAGGTACCTGATGGCGGTGTGGCCCATGGTGTCGAACTCGCCGTTGATCCGGCCCACCGCCAGCTCGATCTCATCGCGCAGACGCTGGTAGGACTCCACGCCCTCGCGGGAGGGTGAGGCGATCTGCACCATAGTGTGTTCTCCGGCCCGGATACGGCCCTCCTGCAGCAGTTCCTCGTAGGCCTTCATGCGGTGCCGGATGCCCTTGGTGTAGTCCAGCCGGTCCACGCCTAGGAAGATCGTCTCCGGGTTGCCCAGCTCGGCCCGGATCTGCGCGGCCCGGGCGATGATCTTGGGGTCGTTGGACAGCTCCACGATCCGCTCGGTGTCGATGGAGATGGGGAACGCCTTGGCCTCCGAGCGGCGGAAGGTGCCCTCTGCAGGCGCTGACAACTGGCGGGATGCGGTGCCGCGGGCAGGGTCGGCGTGGAAACCTTCGAAAGGTGCTTCGGCGCCGTCGTCCTCCAGAGGAACGTGCACCTGGTCCGACCTGATGTAGTAGCCCAGTCGGTACCGCACCGCGCGCTGGAAGTTCCGGGCGTCGGACTCGCGCTGGAAGCCGATCAGGTCCGCCCCCAGCAGTCCCTTCATGACCGAATGGCGCCACGGCAGCTGGGCGAACAGGCCCGGCGGGGGGAAGGGGATGTGGTTGAAGAAGCCGATCCTGAGGTCCGGGCGAAGCTCGCGCAGCATCTGCGGCACCAGCTGCAGCTGGTAGTCCTGCACCCACACCGTGGCACCTTGGGCGGCGACTTTGGCGGCTCCCTCGGCGAAGCGCCGGTTGACCTTCTGGTAGGCGTCCCACCAGTGGCGGTGGAACAGCGGCCTGGCGATCACATCGTGGTACAGCGGCCACAGCGTGCCGTTGGAGAAGCCTTCGTAGTAGTCTTCGACCTCCTGGGCGCTCAGCGCCACCGGGTGCAGGTGCATATCGGCGTGGTCGAAGGGCTCCAAGGTCTCATCGGCGGCGCCGTGCCAGCCGACCCAGGCTCCCTCTGAGCTGGACATGATCGGAGCCAGGGCGGTGACCAGCCCTCCAGGTGAGCGCTGCCAGCCGATGGAGCCGTCATGGTGGGTGATCCGATTGACGGCCAGCCGGTTGGCGACGACGACGAAGTCGTACCCGGTCTGATATCCGCCCTTGTCAGCTGTCTCAGTCATCGCCGCTGTGCCCCTTTCTCCTTATTGCTCTTACCCTACCGTGAGCAGCACTCAGGTGTGATGGTTGGCACCTTTCTGGCGGCTGGAGCGGAGGTTCCAGGACTTCGGTTGTACCCTGGTAGCTGTTGTTCATCTCCCTCTACCGCGTTCAACGGAGACAAATCTATGGCACGAAACGGCGGCGCAAGCGCACGCGAACAGGCTCGCAGGCTCCAGCAGGAGCAGGAGCGCAAACGGAAGCTCCAATCTTTGCTGCTGCGCATCGGCGTCGTGGTGGTAGCACTGGCCGTCGTGGTGGGTCTGACGTTCTACGTGGTGACTCGGGAGGACAACGGAAGCTACACCGAAGGTCCGGCGCCGGCCGCCGCCAACGAGCAGGGCGGCATCGTCCTGACCTCCTCCACCGAGCTGGCCGAGGGCGACGATCTGAGCACAGTGGATTCCGAAGAGATCGATGATGCGCTCACCGTCGGCTCTGCCGGTGACCTTCCGCCCGGTGTGGAGCCCCGCGAAGAGGGTGAGCCCCCGCATGTGGTCATCTATACCGATGCCGGCTGTCCCGGCTGCGGAAGCTTCGAGCAGCAGAACCATCAGATCCTGATGGAATGGCTCGATGCCGGGGCCATCACCCTGGAGTACCGTTCGGTTGACTACCAGCTGCCGTATTCGGCGCGCGCTGCCAATGCGTTCTTCTGCATGGCTGAGGAGTACCCCGAGCACTACGGCTCCTTCCTCGGCTCGGTCACCGCAGAGCGGGCCCAGGGGGCGGAGTACTCCAACGACGAGCTGGCCGCCCGTGCTGAATCAGACTACGGAGTGGACATCTCCCAGTGCATCGCTGACGGGGATTACCGGGCCATGGTGAACTACACCACCACATTGGCCTCTGCCAATGGTGTCTCCGGCACCCCGTATGTCTATGTGAACGGTGAGTTCGTCGAGGATCTCGGCGCCACAGCTCAGGTGATCCTCGCCGCAGTGGAGGAGTATCAGGAAGAGCTCGGTGAGGACCTGGTGGAGTCGCCTGAGGAAGACCTCGAGGATATCGACGACGAGGACGCCCCGGAGCAGTCCGACGCCGAGGACGCTGACGACGACGAGTAGCGCGGTGCGGGCAGCCCGCGCCCGGTCCTTGACGTCTGGATTCGGAATGAATGTCGAGGCATGGGTGGAGGTTACATCGGGGGCCTCGACCCCCACGCCTGAAGCCGTTGAGTTGGTCAGACAGGTGCGTTCGGCGTTAGACTGATATGTCGCGTCGTCGTACCCAAGACGTCCGCAAGCCTCCTTAGCTCAGCTGGTAGAGCAGCTGATTTGTAATCAGCAGGTCGTCGGTTCGAACCCGGCAGGGGGCTCTCTGATGCCGAAGCGTGCGGGAATGTTCTCACAGACCCGGGGCGTTCGGCTCTGTGTGGTTCTTCCCGGTGCCATGGGGATTCTCGACCACATTCACCACAGCTAGCGCCCAGCGGCATCAAGCACCGTGCCTCCCCTGGGCTGATGGAGGCCCTCATGTTGTCTGATACGGAATCTCAGCCGCTTGCGTTCGAGGATCGGCGCATGCCCAGGGCTGACAAGCTCACCATCGGAGCACTGCTGGTGGCGGCTTTCGTGATGATTCTCAACGAGACCATCATGAATGTGGCCCTGACTCCGCTGATGCAGCAGTTCCAGGTCTCCGAGCCCACGGTGCAGTGGCTGACCACAGCTTTCATGCTCACCCTGGCCGTGGTCATCCCCACCACCGGCTACATCATCGGCAGGTTCAGCCTGCGTGGTGTCTTCACCGCAGCGATGGGCCTGTTCCTCCTGGGTACCGTATTGTGTGCTGCCGCCCCGGGATTCAGCTTCCTGGTGGCTGGCCGGGTGGTCCAGGCAGCCGGCACCGCCATCATGCTGCCGCTGCTGATGACCACTGTGCTGACCCTGGTGCCATTGCGCCGCCGCGGGGTGGTGATGGGGAACATCGCCATCGTCATCTCTGTGGCACCTGCCACCGGGCCTACGTTGTCCGGGTTCATCCTGCACATCGCCGAATGGCGGTGGCTGTTCCTGACCGTCCTGCCCATCGCGCTCATCGCGCTCGTGCTGGGCCGCCCCCGGCTGAGCACCACGCCGGGGACGGTCGGCAAGGGCCTGAACATCCCCTCCCTGCTGCTGGCGGTACCCGGCTTCGGCGGCGTGGTCTACGGGATCAGCCAGATCGGCGGCGGCCACGGCACAGAGGATGTGGAGGCCGCTGCTGAGGGTCCCGGCGTCGATCCTCTCGCCGTCGGGGTGCTGGCGCTGGGTGTGCTCTGTGTGATGGCCTTTGCTCTGCTACAGGTGCGGCTGCAGAAGACCGACTCCGCCCTGCTGAGCCTCAAGCCCTTCAAGTACTCGATGTTCACCCGCAGCCTGATGATGATGCTGCTGATGATGGTGGCACTGTTCGGTGCGCTCATCCTGCTGCCGCTGTTCCTGCAGTCTGTCAGGGGTCTGGATACGCTGGCCACTGGCCTGCTGATGCTTCCCGGTGGCCTGCTGATGGCGCTGCTGGCACCGTTCGTGGGGCGTCTCTACGACCGGGTCGGGCCCAGGCCCCTGGTCGCCCCCGGCGCGGGGATTCTGATCGCAGCGCTGTTCGGCTTGAGCCTGCTCGGTCCGGAGACCCCGCTGGGGGTGGTGCTGAGCCTCCACCTGGTGCTCTCCGGCGGGCTCGCCCTGCTGTTCACCCCCGCTTTCACCACCGCGATGAATCCGCTTCCGCAGCCGCTGTACTCCCATGGGTCAGCGGTGCTCAACACCCTGCAGCAGCTGGCGGCCGCTGTGGGCACCGCGGCTCTGGTGGCGGTGGTGGGCATCGGCTCTGCCGTCGCTGCTTCCCAGGGTGCGGGGCCGGAGGAGGCGGCACTGGAAGGGTTCCGGATTGCCTTCCGGGTCGCTGCCGCACTGAGCATCGGCACTCTGCTGCTGGGGCTGAGCCTGCGCGCCACCAGCTCCGACGACGACGCCTCGGCGGGTGCGTCCACTCCGGTCGCTCGCTGAGTCGGCCGGCCGTTCTGAGGGCGGGCGTCAGGAGGGATCGGAGGCGGCGGGGTGGTTGAGCCTCTCGGTGGCTCTTAGGTGACATGGGCGTCGTCGCGATGGACGAGTGCTGTCATTTCTTGCTGATCACCGCAACGTCGCCCCTGTTCCCAAAGCAACAACAGCACTCGTCGCCGAGGAAGGCTTCTGGGCGAGAAAAGACTGGGCAGGCAGGAGCTGACACGCGCGGGCCATGCACACATTTCTGTTTATAACCCCGGTTTTGCACTCTGTGGTGCCCAGACTTCGGGAAAACAAAGGGGACCAGCCCGCACCGAGCTGGTCCCCTTTCAGCGAGTTGCTGCTCGCTGTATCGCACCCAAGTGATGTCTACCTTACACATAGCTCGCCTGATTAGGCAATACATGTCTTTCGAAATGCTTGCCGCGCAGGCTCCTGCTTGGTGCCTTCCGGCCGTGACCTGCGGTGATATGCCCTTGGTGTGAGGCACATCATGGAAAAACCCAGTCTGATAGCGTCGTGTAATGTCCGAGGGGTGCTCCGGGAGGGGGCTGAGACCGCGCAGAGTCCGCGTGGGACCCTATGAACCTGATCCAGTTCGAACTGGCGTAGGGAAGGGAAGTGCGACATGACGCTCTTCGAGGAGCTTAAGCATGCTGCGGCAGATGACTGGTCTGACTACACGCACCACGAGTTCGTCCGGCAGCTGGGAAGGGGGAGCCTGGCCCAGCCGGCCTTCCGTCATTATCTGGTCCAGGACTATCTGTTTCTGCTTCAGTTCGCGCGCGCCTACGCACTGGCCGCCTATAAGGGTCACACCTTCGCAGATCTGGCCAAGGGCCAGCGGGGGCTCACCGCGATCATCGAAGAGAGTGAGCTGCACGTCAGGCTGTGTGCCGGGTGGGGGATCACTCGGGAGCAGATGGAGGCAGCACCGGAGCATCCGGCCACTGTCGCCTATACCCGGTACGTGCTCGACGCCGGAATGCGGGGAGATCTTCTGGATCTCCAGGTGGCGCTCGCGCCCTGCGTGGTGGGGTATGCGGAGATCGGCGCCAGGCTCCAGCCCGCGCTTGAGGCCGACCCTGAGCACCCCTACGCGGAATGGATCGCGGAGTACGCCGGCGAGGACTCGCAGCAGCTGGCCGCAGAGGCGATCGCAGAGATCGAAGAGCTCGGCGCCCGTTTCCTCTCCCCGGCGCGGTTCCCTGCGCTGGCTGAGACCTTCGCCACCGCCACCCGCATGGAGACCGCCTTCTGGCAGATGGGCCTGGACCTCGGAGACCCGATTGAATCGAGTGGAGAGTGAGCTTGCTCGGACTCTTCCGAGACCCGACTGAGCTGCGTGAAATGTGCCGCTTGCGGGACTATTTCCGAAGTGACTGAGGGTTGCCCGCTCTGCGGACAGGTGAGGCTTTGCCCGCCGGCGGAACCAGCGGCTTCAGGTGTGATGGTCAGCCTGGGCTGACCGAGAGCCGAGCGGGCTTTGCCCGCCGGCGGAACCAGCACCGCACCAGCAGGAATAGGCATGGCTGAGACGTGTTGTGCCTGGTATGACTGAGCAGAAGAACATCGTCATCGTCGGCGGGCACGGCAAGATCGCCCTGCTGACTGCGCCCAGGCTGATAGACGCCGGATTCGCCGTCGACTCTCTCATCCGCAACCCCGCACATGCCGAAGAAGTCGAGGCCACCGGCGCCGCACCGGTGCTCCTGGACGTCGAGCAGGCTGAGACGCAGACGCTCGCTGAGGCATTCGCCGGGGCCTGGGCTGTGGTGTTCTCCGCCGGGGCCGGTGGGGGAAACCCGGCCCGGACCAAGGCCGTGGACCACCTGGCGGCCGTGCGCACCATGGATGCGGCAGCCCAGGCCGGAGTCAGCCGCTATGTGATGGTCTCCTACTCGCGTTCGGAGGTGGACATCCACTCGCTGGACCCGGAAAGCTCCTTCTACCCCTATGCCGAGGCCAAGCACCATGCGGATCACTACCTGCGCGGCACTGAGCTGGACTACACCATCCTGGGTCCTGGCAGGCTGACCGATGAACCTGCCAGCGGGTCGGTCATTCTCACCGATGCGGCAGGCGCTGCCGGTACCAGCGCGCAGGGCGGTGCCGAAGCCACCCGGACCTCCCGCGGCAACGTCGCCGAGGTGATCCGTCATGTACTGGTCAGTGGTGCCGCCAGCCGGCAGGTCATCAACTTCTTCGACGGGGATGCTCCCATCTCCGAGGCCATCAGCTGAATTGGGCCGCAGCGCCGCCGGGTGCTAAGATTTTGTGGTTCTCAGGATCTGTAGCTCAGCTGGTTAGAGCGCACGCTTCACACGCGTGAGGTCGATGGTTCGAGTCCATTCAGATCCACGTACGGGGCAGTCTGCCTCCGACTGCCTGAATCTCAGGCTCATACGTTCTCTTCACCCGGTAGGTCCGTTTCGGCGGGCCTACCGGTGATTGTCTTGTGTGCGGGAGGATCCATGCCAGAGCGGGAGAGATACTCCGCTGAGTCCGCTCAGCGGAGTCATGACGACGACGCCGCCCACCACACTAAGCCCATCGATCCCGTTGTCTCAGGACCGTCCACCGATACCAGCCTGACCCCGGTCGTCCGCCCCTCCGAAACCTCTCCGGAGCAAGATGAAGGACTCGTCAAAACGCTGACCGGTTCGATCGCCGCCTCCTGGGCCTCCGCTGCCGAGGAAGCCCATCTGGAGTGGCAGGAGTACGATGCCGAGGCTGCCGCACGTGCTGCCCAGGAGGCTGAGGCCGAAAGCGCCGAGGTCACGCGGCACGCCTACCGGGATGACTTCTCACTGGCGGAGACCATAGAGCCTCCGGTCGCCACCTCAGCCATGCCTGTGGTGACACCGCAGACCGGGGCCACCGGGCCCATCAGCCTGCCGATCACTGCCCCCTCGACGCCGCTGCCGCGGATTGCGCCCTCCGAGCCGATCCGGAGGCGCCCGGCCCTCCGCCCTTCCTGGCTCAAGCCCAAAAAGCGAGCAGGGGGCCGAAGCTCCACGATCTTCGACCGCAGTGTCTTCGACCGGCGGCTCAACCCGCAGCACGTCTTCACCAAGATCATGCAGACCGAGCGGCCGGTCACCGATCAGCAGTCGATCATCGACCGGCTGCGGGGTACTCCCTTCCAGAACACGGTGCAGGGCGATCAGTACGGCGCCGGGAACGAGCTGGAGACCATCAACTTCGTCCTGGACCTCGCCGAAGCCCTGTTCCGCTACGGTGCTGGTGCCCTGGAAGTCGAGACCTCCATCATCGCGGTCACCGCCGCCTTCGGGATGCGGAACACCGATGCGGACATCACCAACCAGTCCATCATCCTCAACTGGGCCCCTGAGGGACAGATCCCCTATTCCCGGGTCCGGGTGGTGCGCTCCTGGTCCTCGAACTTCCAGGCGCTTTCGGCCGTGCACCGCCTGGTGACAGACATCACCTCTGGAAGGCTCACCCGGGCTGAGGCGGAGGACCAGCTCAAGGAGATCACCCGCCAGCCCAAGCCCTACCCGCGCTGGATGGTGACGCTGTGCGGAGCACTGTTCGCCAGCTTCTTCGCGGCCTACCTCGGCGCACCGGTGCTCGACGCCGCTGCAGGTTTCGCTGCCACTCTGGTGGTGCTGTGGGCCACCCGCCAGCTGACTGCATGGCGGGTGCCGGAGTTCTTCGCGCTGGCCTCCGGAGGGTTCATCGCCTCAGCCTTCGCCATGACGGCCTTCGGGCTGGATGCCGACATCACCCCCTCCATGGTCACCGCCGGCGGACTGATGATCCTGCTGCCCAGTGTGCGCATTGTCAGTGCCCTCCAGGACGCCATCAACGGATTCCCGATCACCGCAGCCGGCCGCCTGGTCTCCTCGATGATCGCCTTCGCAGGCATGACGGCCGGCATCATGGCCGCCGTCGTCGGTGCCGAGATGGTCGGAGTGGTCCAGACCGAGCTGGCCCAGGACCTTGACCGCATCTACCCCGCACCGGTGCTGATCGCGCTGGTGTTCGCCGCCTGCAGCGCCGCAGCGATCGTTGAGCAGACCCGCCCCGTGCTGATTCTGCCCACCGGCGCTGTCGCCGCCCTGGGCTTCTGCGCGCTCTACCTGGGGGAGCTGCTCGGCCTCGGTGATCGCTTCACCCCGGTGATCGGGGGCCTGGTGGTGGGCGCGCTGGGCCGCGTGGTCGCGCTCCGGTGGGGCGCACCTCAGCTGGTGGTCGCCGTGCCAGCCATGATGTTCATGCTGCCGGGCCTGATGGTCTTCCGCGGCATGTACCAGATCGCGATCGAAAACACCGCCGGCTCCATGATGGGCGGCATCTTTGAACTGTTCAATGCGCTGATCATCATCATGGCCATCGCCGCCGGCATTGTGCTCGGTGATGTCATCATGCGGCCCTTCACCTCAGACATGCAGGCCAACGAGCGCTCAAACACCCGCCGCCGGTAGTCTCCACTCCACCGGAGTCACCCCCAGCCTCTGCAGTGCGGCATTGGTCCGGGAGAACGGCCGGGATCCGAAGAAGCCGCGACTGGCTGAGAGCGGCGAGGGATGCGGGGAGGTGATCACCTCGGTGTGCGGACCGGAGTTCAGCACCGGCTGCAGCTGCCGCGCCTGGGCGCCCCACAGGATCGAGACCAGCGGAGTGCCGCGCTCGGCCAGGGCTCGCACCGCGGTCTCGGTGACAGCTTCCCAGCCGATGCCCCGGTGTGAGGCCGGTGCCCCGGCGGCCACGGTCAGGACCCGGTTGAGCATCAGAACCCCCTGCTGGGCCCAGGCGGTGAGATCACCGTGGCTGCTCGGCGGGATGCCCAGATCGCTGTGCAGCTCTTGGAAGATATTGATCAGTGACCGCGGCAGCGGCCGGACGTCGGCGGCCACCGCGAAGGACATGCCGATCGGGTGCCCCGGCGTGGGGTAGGGGTCCTGGCCGATCACCAGCACCTTGACCTGGTCGAACGGCTGCCGGAAGGCGCGAAGAACATTGGCCGGCTCGGGCAGAATGCGTTCGCTGCGTCGCCGTCCCTTCAGCTCCTCGGCCACTGCGGCGAACTGTGCCTCCGCGGGAGCCAGCGCCCGCTCCCACCCAGGGTCCAAGGGATCGATCAGCTGCTCAAAGGTGCTCACACCACACCAGGGTAGACCACCCACAGCGGTCCGAAGTGCGCGGATATTCACCGTCACCGGGCGACACGCCCGTAGGATGGGTTCCATGAGCCAGTTCCCCCATGACGATTTCGATGAGGTTCCGCCCTACCGGCAGGACGAAGTCGGCAAACACCGCGCCCCAGGAGCAGCACCGGCCGGCGGAGCCACCGGGTCCTCAGGCGTGGCCAAGTGGATCGGTCTGCTGGTGGTCGCGGTGCTGGTGATCGTCGCCGTCGGCTGGTTCGTCACCCGGGACGGCGACGACGGCGCCCCCGTCGCCGAGGAGGAGAACGGCCAGGAGGAAGCTGATCCGGACGAGGAGAACGGTGACAACGGCGCTGAGGGTGAGAACGGCGAGGACGGGGAGAACGGAGCCGAAGAAGAGCCCGGGGGCGGGCTCAGCGATGAGCATCCGGTGCGCGCGGTCAACGCCGGGGCCCCGGACGGCTCCGCAGGTCAGCTGACCAGCCAGCTGCAGGAGCTGGGACTCGATGTGGGCCAGTCCCTCGACTGGAACTTCGCAGAGTGGAGCACCCCTACCACTCCGCAGGTGATCTACCCCGAGGACGAGCAGCAGGAGTTGGCCGAGGCCATCGCTGCCGAGCTGGGGATCGACACGGTGAGCCAGAACGAGTCCTGGAGCACCATTGTTGTGGTCATCGGCCCTGAGTACGAGTAGGCCGCAGAGCGTCTTCCTCCTTGCACTCTCAGCGTCAGAGTGCTAAAAATTGTTTTAGCACTCTCGTGTCGAGACTGCTAAGACGAACCCATCAGATGAGGCTCTTAGAATGCCTGGAGTGACACCCGGGCGTGGGCCGTCCGTCGCGGGCATCTGACTCCAGGTTCGACTTATTGACGCGAATACCGTCCGAATCTACTCACGTCCAGGAAGGACTTGTGCCGATATGGCTAAGACCATTGCATTCGACGAAGAGGCCCGCCGGGGCCTCGAGCGGGGCCTGAACAGCCTCGCCGACGCCGTCAAGGTCACCTTGGGCCCCCGCGGCCGCAACGTTGTGCTCGAGAAATCATGGGGCGCACCGACCATCACCAATGACGGCGTCTCCATCGCCAAGGAGATCGAGCTCGAGGATCCCTACGAGAAGATCGGTGCCGAGCTGGTCAAGGAGGTCGCCAAGAAGACCGACGACGTCGCCGGCGACGGCACCACCACCGCCACCGTCCTCGCTCAGGCCCTGGTCAAGGAGGGCCTGCGCAATGTGGCCGCCGGCGCTGACCCGATGGGCCTCAAGCGCGGCATCGACAAGGCGGTCGACGCCCTGACCAGCGAGCTGCTGGGCTCCGCCAAGGAGGTGGAGACCACCGAGCAGATCGCCGCCACCGCTTCCATCTCTGCTGCTGACCAGCAGATCGGTGAGCTGATCGCCCAGGCCCTCGACAAGGTCGGCAAGGAAGGCGTGATCACCGTTGAGGAGTCCAACACCTTCGGCCTGGAGCTTGAGCTCACCGAGGGCATGCGCTTCGACAAGGGCTACCTCTCCGGCTACTTCGTCACCGACGCTGAGCGTCAGGAAGCAGTTCTGGAGGACCCGTACATCCTGATCGTCAACTCCAAGATCTCCTCGGTCAAGGACGTCATCGGCGTGCTGGAGCAGGTCATGCAGTCGGGCAAGCCGCTGCTGGTCATCGCCGAGGACGTGGAGGGCGAGGCCCTGGCCGCGCTGGTGGTCAACAAGCTCAAGGGCACCTTCAAGTCTGTGGCGGTCAAGGCCCCCGGCTTCGGTGACCGCCGCAAGGCCATGCTTGCTGACATCGCCATCCTCACCGGCGGCCAGGTGATCGCCGAAGAGGTCGGCCTCTCCCTGGAGAACGCCACCCTGGATCTGCTGGGCACGGCCCGCAAGGTGGTCGTCACCAAGGATGAGACCACCATCGTCGAAGGCGCAGGCAGCGCCGATGAGATCTCCGGCCGGGTCAACCAGATCAAGGCTGAGATCGAGAACACCGACTCTGACTACGACCGCGAGAAGCTGCAGGAGCGCTTGGCCAAGCTGGCCGGCGGTGTCGCGGTGATCAAGGCCGGTGCCGCCACCGAGGTGGAGCTCAAGGAGCGCAAGCACCGCATCGAGGATGCCGTGCGCAACGCCAAGGCTGCTGTGGACGAGGGCATCGTCGCAGGCGGTGGCGTGGCCCTGATCCAGGCCGGCGCCCAGGTGTTCGGCTCCCTCTCCCTGGAGGGCGATGAGGCCACTGGTGCCAACATCGTGAAGTTCGCCATCGAGGCTCCGCTGAAGCAGATCGCCATCAACGCTGGCCTGGAAGCCGGCGTGGTCGCCGAGAAGGTCAAGTCCCTGCCCATCGGTGAGGGGCTCAACGCCGCCACCGGTGAGTACGAGGACCTGCTGGAGGCCGGCGTGGCCGATCCGGTCAAGGTCACCCGCTCTGCTCTGCAGAACGCAGCCTCCATCGCCAGCCTCTTCCTCACCACCGAGGCCGTCGTCGCCGACAAGCCTGAGCCGCAGCCGGCCGGCGCACCCGGCGGTGACATGGACGGAATGGGCGGCATGGGCGGCATGATGTAACCCCACCCCACTCGAGAAGAAACCCGCAGCCACCCGGTGGCTGCGGGTTTCTTCTCTGCCCGTCAGTGGCCGAACATCTTCGCATTGGCCAGTTCAGTGTCTTCATACTGCGTACTGGCTGCGGACATCGCCTGGCGCACGCTGGCCAGGGACTGCTCCACCTGGGCCTGGGTGGCTCGCCACTGGGTCAGTACGTCCTGGAATGCGCCGGAGGCGGCGCCCTTCCAGGTCTCCTGGAGCTGACGCAGCTGTCCCTCCATCGAGTTGACATCCGACTGGATGCGGCTCAGGGTCGCCTCCACTGTGCCGGATTTGGCCATCAGGTCGCCGGTGTCGATCTGGAATACTGCCATGATGGATCTTCCCTTCCTGTGCTGGGGAGTGCGGGAGGAATGGGGCTCCTCCCGCACCCACGCTAGAAGGTGCCTGCCGGCCGGAAGGGGGCCGGATGTGTGTCTGTGGACTGGCCGGCGAGCCGGCGGGTCCCGGACCTCATCTGGGGAAAACTCTCCGCCCGGTGTTCCCAGGCTGGACTCCTGACGAGGATGCCGCCGGTCAAGCCTGCCCCGTGAGCCCCTCCAGCAGCAGAGCGATGTGCAGAGTGGTCAGGGTCTCCCCGTCCAGCCGGCGGCCCAGAGTCCGTTCCAGCCGGGAGATCCGCGCATAGAGGGTGGGCCGGGAGACGCCCAGTGTCCTGGCCAGCTCAGCCTTGTTGTTGCCGATAGCCAGTGAGGCAAGCACCAACTGCCGCATCTGCTCCCCCTCTGCGCCGCGGAACGGTGCCAGATGGTGGTCGAGGAACCATGCCGCGTGTGGGCTGTCCGCAAGATGAACGAGCAGGCCGGTCAGACCCAGATCCGCCGCTGTCCAGAAACCGCACTGGGAGACCTGCGAGGGGATGCTGCCCATCGGCGAACGCTGCATCAGCTCGGCGGCCGAGGCGGCAATCCTGGCGGTCGTTCCTAAAGTCTCCGGTGATTCCGGCAGCGCAATGGGCCCGGTCCCCAGGGCCACGGTGTAGCGAGGGATGATCTCCTGGTTGCGCCGTCGCACCACCTCCTGCCGGAGTCCGGTGCAGAGCTTCTGCGGAACGCCGTGGGCCAGCAGCACCCAGATCTCCCCGGCGCCGCCGGATCCGACCAGGGCCGGAAACCGCAGCGAGCTCGCGGAGCTGCGAATCAGCGCTGCCAAGAAGGGGGCCTGCCCGTCGGCGGTGTCCCGGGGCCCGTGGACGCCGTGAATGCGGAAGACCATCGGGGTGTACCGCGCTCCGGCGGGCATGCCCAAGGCTTTGGCCCGGTCGAAAATCTCCTCCTGCGGCAGACCTCCGGGAGAGGCGAGGTCGTCGAAGAGGTTCGTGGTGGCGCTGACGATCGGGTCCCAGGCAGAGGAGGGCGCCTCGGCCAGGCCCAGCTGCCGGGACACCAGCTGCCGGTGCAGCGCCTCAGTGATCTCCACAAAGCGCACGATGCGCCTGAAGAGCAGCAGCGGTGTCAGCTCGGGGTCTTCGACCGTCTCACGCTCAGCGGCGACCTGCTGCAAGGCGCTGCGCAGACGGGGCCGGTCCTGCAGGACTTCGATCGCCAGCGCCGCCGCACCGATTCCGTCGAGATCTGCCATGTAGCCGTGCAGGGCGGGCACCAGGTCATCGCGGTCCTCGCGCAGGCGGGGAAGGGTGGAAAGCACCAGCTCCCCGCCCTGGAGCATATTGCCCGGAAGCTCCTGCCCGATGATATGCACCCAGCGAATAGAGCGGTCCATACGAGCTGAAGGGGTGAGCAGCTCTGGACTTCCCGTGGAGATCGGCTCAAGCTGCAGCGCCTCGTGCAGAGTCAGCGGATCGGACATATCCCTGACTTTACATCCTGTCAGGACGCCGAGGGCCTGTGTCCCCGGGGCTCTGCGGCGGCGTGGGCGCTCAGCAGCGCCTGCTCGGCGAGACGCCGGCTGGCGCCGTCGTCATGCATCCACAGCGGAACCGCGCGTGCGGTGAGTCCCCCGGCCTCCAGCGCTGTCAGTGCGGAGGCGTCCTCGGTGTCCACCAGCCAGGTGTCCAAGACCCCGCCGCGGCTGCGCGCCCCGAAGCTGAGCCCCACATTCTCCGCGGTGCAGGACTGTCCCAGTGCTGCCAGACACTGGGCCGCCATGCCATGGACTGCAGCCCCGCCGATGATCGAGGAGATGCCGACCACCGGTGCGCGGGTCTGCTGCACCGCCTGGCGGATCCCGGCAATGCCTGGCACGCCAGGGTGCCCAGCGGCACCCGGAAACCCCAGGACGGTTCCGAGGGAGACCACCGGGTTCGACGGCGCCAGGATCACCAGGTCGGCCTCGGTGATCGCCTCCACCACGCCTGCTGCCGGAGCCGCCTGCTCCACCCCGCGCTGAACGAATCGCCGAGCAGCGGCTGAAGCCCGGGTCCGCACCCACCATTCTTCGAAGTGCATGGTGCCCTCGGCAGTCTCCACCCAGGTCTCCGCCTCATCGTCGGTGGCCGGAAGCAGGCGCGGCCCGGACCGCAGACCCTCCCAACGCAGGCACAGCTGCGCGGTCGCCTCGGAGAGGGTCAGACCTTCGCGGAGCAAGGTGGTGCGGGCCAGATGGGTGCCCAGGTCAAGGTCGCCGAGGGTGAACCAGGGCCAGCCGACGCCGTAGGCCTTCAGTTCGGCGCCGACCCGCTCGGACTCCCCGGCGCGCCCCCACCCCCGCGCGGTGTCATTGACTCCGGCCAGGGCGTACATCATCGAGTCCAGGTCGGGGCAGACCCGCACTCCGGTGAGCCACATATCGTCGCCGGTGTTGACGACCACGGTCAGTGAGGCGCGCTCCTCGGCGAGGGCAGACCGCAGACCGCGGGCGAACTTCGCCCCGCCGACGCCGCCGGCGATCAGCACCACCTGTCTCATGGGGACACCACTGGTGCAGCCTGGGGTGCTCAGGAGACCCCGGTCAGGGCGATGCTCGAGTTCGTCTTGTACTTCTTGTTCACCGAGATGAGCACAGCGGTGAAGGGCTCCAGGTGCCGGGCCAGGCGAAGCGGGCCCACATCGATGCCGCGGCCCCCGGTGACCTTGGCCGCCAAGGCGACGACCGTTTCCTTGGCAGCGGTGTCATCGCCGCAGACCAGGACGTCCTCGTGGCTGAGATCGTGCTCCAGCTTGTGGAGATTGACCGCTGAGAGGTGGTGGAAGGCCCCAGTGACGGTGGAGTCGGGAAGCAGCCGGGCCGCCTCCTCGGCGGCGCTGCGGTCAGGGATCTCCGCGCCGACTGGGCCCTTCTTGTCGAAGACCAGCGGATTGACACAGCTGATCACCAGTTTTCCGGCCAAGGACGGTGCAAGGGAGGCGACGACGTCGTCGTGCCCCTTGTAAGGGACCGCAAGGATGACCGTGCTGGCCCCGGAAGCCGCCTGGTCATTGGCTGCGCCGCTGATGCTGCCGGGGAAGGACTGCGTGGTGGTGAGCTCGGCGGCCTGGGCCCGGGCGCGCTCGGCACTGCGTGAGCCGAGGACAACGTCTTCGCCGGCGAGGGCGAGCCGCAGCCCGATTCCGCTACCCTGGGGGCCAGTTCCACCGATGATGGCAATAGACAACGTCTCTCTCCTTCGAGTGGGGACTTGCGCTGATGGCCGTACCAGGTTCGGCTGACCTTCATGAAAAGATATCACCGTTCTGACAGCGTGCTCCGGGGCAAGACCGTGACATCACCGCGCGGCCCCACCCGGTGGGCAGCAGAAGGACGACGACCCGATCATGGAGAGTGAGCACCGATGAACAGAGCCTCGCGTGTGTCTGCGGCAGCGTCAGTGGCTGCGCTGCTGGGGCTGGTCGGCTGCTCCTCGCACACGGCCGATCCGGCTGCCGGAACGGATTCACCAATCATCGAGAACTGCGGGTTCGACCTGCCCGCTGAGCCCACTCCGGAGCGGGTGGTGACCATCAAATCGACCCCGCTGGAGCTGATGCTCGCCCTTGACCTCTCTGAGCTGGTGGTCGGAGCGGCCTTCCTCGACGGGCCGCCGCCGGAGGAGCTTCTGCCCCGGGACTGGGAGGTGCCGGTGCTCGCCGAGGAACTGCCCGGACGCGAGGCGCTGCTGGCTGCCGAACCCGATGTGGTGTTCGCCGGCTGGGAGTCGAACCTCAGCGCCGACGGCATCGGCACCCGCGAGGACCTGAGCGATATGGGGCTGCGCAGCTACATCGCTCCGCCGGCCTGCGAATTCGGCCAGGAGGCCTCCCCGCTGAGGTTCGAGGACATCTTCGAGATGATCACCGAGGTCGGCGTGCTCTTCGCCGCCGAGGACCGGGCGGCAGCGCTGATCGATGAGCAGCGGACCGCCCTGGAGGGCATTGAGGAGCCTGAGAGCCCGCAGCAGCTGCTGTGGTACTCCTCAGGCGAAGAGACCCCCTTCGTGGGGGGAGGAACCGGGGCCCCGCAGATGATCATCGAGGCGGCAGGACACACCAACGTGGGCGCGGACCATCCGGAGACCTGGTTCAGCATGCCCTGGGAGTCCTTCGTCGACAGTGACCCGGACATCATCGTGCTGGTGGACGCTCCCTGGCACACTGCCGCCGATAAGCGGCAGCGGTTGGAGTCCCATGCTGCGGCCCAGCACATGACCGCGGTGCAGCAGGAGCAGTTCGTCGTCGTCGACTTCGCCACCACAGAGGCCGGGGTGCGCAATATCGAGGCCGTGCAGACTCTCGCTGAGTCGATCCACGTCCTGGTCGGCGATCAGTGAGCAGCTTCGGCGCCGCCTGGCGGTTACCGCGTGGTGAGACCTCCGAGCGGGGACTGCCGGGGCTTGTGGTCATCACCGTGCTGGCGGTCGGCCTGGTCGTCTCGCTCATCAGCGCAGTCTCCCTGGGCGCAGTGGATCTGCCGATGAGGGGGATATGGCAGGCGCTGACCACCGATTCTGAGCACTGGCAGATGCAGGAGACCATCCTGGTCCAGGTGCGGATTCCGCGGGTGCTGACCGCTGCGCTGGTCGGCGCCGGCCTCGCGCTGGCCGGAGCCGTGCTGCAGCGCACCCTGCGTAACCCGCTGGCTGAGCCCTATCTGCTGGGCATCTCCTCCGGCGCCTCCCTGGGGGCCGTCTCGGTGATTCTGCTGGGGGTGGCGCTGTTCCTGCCGCTGGCGGCCTTCGCCGGGGGCATCCTGGCCTTGGCGGCCACGCTGGGTCTGGGCAGCGGGCCGGCAGGCATGACCACTGAGCGGGTCATCCTGGCCGGGGTGGCGGTGACGGCCTTCTTCAGCGCGCTGACCTCGCTGGTCATCTTCCGCTCGCCGGACAGCGACGGATACCGGCAGGTGCTGCACTGGCTGCTGGGATCACTGGCCAGCTCCACCTGGCAGACTGTGACCATTGCAGGCATCACCGTCCTGATCTTCGGGGGTCTGCTGCTGGCCAGCGCCCGCCTGTTGGGGCTGTTCCACCTCAGCGACGCCGAGATCGAGGCGCTGGGCATCAACACCCGGCGAGCACGTGGGACCGTGCTGGTGTTCGCCGCGCTGCTGGCCGCTGGAATGGTCTCAGTCTCCGGCGCCATCGGCTTCGTGGGCCTGATCGTCCCGCATGTGGCCGGTGCCCTGGTCAAAGGTTCAGAGACGAAGCGGCTGATCGCCTCGCTGCTGATCGGGGCCCTGCTGCTGATCTGGGCCGATACTTTCTCCAGGACCGTGCTGCTGCCCGAAGAGCTGCCGGTGGGCATCACCACCGCCATCTTAGGAGCCACCGCCTTCGCAGTGATCATGATTCGCCGGCGGAGGGTCAGCCTATGACGCTGACGGTGACACCGCTGCAACTGAGGCGCAGCCGGGGCTTCAGCCTCAACAGCCCTGCGATGGACCTTCGGCAGGGCGAGATTCTCAGTGTTCTGGGACCCAACGGGGCCGGCAAGAGTACCTTCCTCCAGCTGCTGGCCGGACAGCTGAAGCCAGATCAGGGCAGTGTGATGTGGGAGGAACAGAGCCGGGCCGCACTGGGTCGCAGAGCCTGGGCGAAGCATGTGGCCTTCGTGTCCCAGGAGGCCAGCGCGCCGCCGGCGCTGCGTCTGGGCCAGTATGTGCGGCTGGGGCGGATTCCCTTCCGCGGGCTCTTCCAGCCCTTCACCGCCGAGGATGACACTGCGGTGGCCTCCGCCCTCGATCTCTGCGGCCTGACCGACTACGCAGACGCGTGGATGGAGCAGCTCTCAGGCGGCCAGCGCCAACGTGGACGCATCGCGCGCGCCCTGGCTCAGGACCCCGGCGTGCTGCTGCTGGATGAGCCGACCAACCACCTTGACCTGGCGGTGATGCGCAATACCGCACATCTGCTGGAGGACTTGGCCCGTTCCGGAGTCGCACTGGTGATCAGCGTCCACGATCTCGACTTCGCGGCGGTGCTCTCCGACCGGGCAGCGATCCTCCACCAGGGCCAGGTCCAGGTGATCGGGCCCACCTCGCAGACACTGACCGCGGACACGATCCGCAGATACTGGGGCGTGGAGGTGACCAGCGTCCAGGACGGACAGAGACGGCGTCACGTCCTGCGCTACGGACGTGAGCCAGGTGCCGGCGCAGGCTAGCTCAGCAACGCCTGGTCCTCACCGCTGCGAGGGGCTCACCGTACCGGCCCCGGGGCGCCGGCCGGTGTGCCGAAGATAACTGAGATAGTGCTCCGCCGTGTCCAGATCATGCCTCAGTCCGCTCTGCTGCGGAAGCTGAATCTCGGTGAAGCCGGACTCGGCATGCCGTGCAGCGGAGTCGGGGCCGAAAGCCGCTCGGCGAGGACTCCCGGGCAACAGCGCGATCACAGTGCTGCCACGCCCTGAGCAGTCAGGGACGAAAGCATCCTTGCCCAGCCTCTCCACCTCACCAAGGAGCCTGTCGACCTCTGCGGCGCCGAGATACGGCAGATCGGCGTGGATGACCAGTAGCGGTGACATCCCGTCCTGAGCCCGGATATGGCACACGGCCTCGGCGACGGCCTCATTGAGGCCACCCACCGGGGACTGCACAAGCGTCTCCACCTGATCCTCGCGGTGCCTGCCCGCCAGCTCTTCCGAGAGGTCAGCGTCTGAGACCACCAGTATGCGCCCCACAGCGCCGCTGCGCCCCAGCTGGTGCAGCACCGCGGAGGAGACGTCACGCATCAGGGTCTCGACCACCTCGTCGGACAGGTGAGTGCGCAGCCGGGACTTCGCTGTGGCGAAGTTGCGGAGCGGGACAATCGCCACCCAGCTGCCCGGGGCACCGGCCACCAAGCGGTCACTGGCTGCGTGCACCATCGGCGAACCCCTGACGGTAGGCTTCTTCGGATCCGAGGCGGAAGAGGTCGGTGTCGGCCTCGCGGAGGATCTCCCGCGCTGAGCGCGGGGTCTGACGGTCGACGTAGTGCCCCAGCCCGCGCAGCACCGCCACCGGGACACCGGAGGCCTTGCCCTTGACCAGGTCCGCGGCCGCGGCGATCTCATCAGCGATGCACCGCAGGGTGACCGAGAGCGGCTTGCCATCAGTGTCCGTCCCGCCCCGGGCGTCGTCCAGCGGTGTGATTCCCGCACAGCCGATGGCGATGTCGGTCTGCCCGTGACGCCACGGCCGGCCGACCGTGTCAGTGATCACCACCCCGATATCCGCCCCGGTCTGGGCATGAACCTCCCGCACCAGCTGCCGGGCCGAAGCGTCGGGGTCCTCCGGCAGCAGCAGAATCCGGTCGCCGGGGACGTTGCTGGCGTCAATTCCGGCACCAGCGGCCACAATGCCCAGCCTGTTCTCCACGATCAGCGGCTGACCGGTCCCAGGTGCGTGCGCGACCACCCGCACGGTTTCCTGACGCAGTGCCTCTTCCCGCTCAGCAGCCGGCAGAAAACGGCCTTCGACTTTGGAGACGGCCTTGCTGGTCACCGCCAGAACATCGCCGTCCCGCAGGGGAGCATCCGCGGTGGCATCCAGAATCTCCTGCCACAGGCAGTGGGCTTCGGTGAGCTCCGGGATGCCCAGCACAGCGGTGATGGACAGCTGAATCGGGAAGGACTGGGGCACCAGCTGCTGACACCTGCTTCCTATGGCTGGACTGCGGGCGCTCCACACACCCGCGGGGCAAAAAGATAAACGTCACCATATCCGATGCTGCGGCACCGGTTGTCAGCCGCCAAGACTTTCTGTTGACACACTGGAAAAACAACACAGCATCACGTTGACACAGTGTAAGCCTCGTGCCTCTGTCAACTCTGGGATGATCAGAACACCAGCGAGCCCCCGGCGTGGGTGCGGGCTGTGAGAAATACGGATTTAACAGTGCGCGATTGTCCGGTAACACCTCAGGCGTACAGTCTCGCGACGTAGGCACCAGCAGAAGGATGTGAGGGCATGGCCACAGTGCGCGTGGCGCTCAGTCAAACCACATGGACAGGTGACAAAGAGTCCATGCTGGACAAGCACGAGGGGTTCGCCCGGGATGCCGCACAGCAGGGAGCCCAGGCGATCTGCTTCCAGGAGCTCTTCTACGGCCCCTACTTCGGCATCACCGAGGAAGCCAAGTACTACCGTTTCGCTGAGCCTGCCGAGGGCCCCACCGTCACCCGCTTCGCCGCTCTGGCCGCGGAGCTGAACACGGTCATGATCCTGCCGATCTACGAAGAGGAGATGCCCGGGGTCTACTACAACACCGCGGTGGTCATCGACGCTGACGGCTCCCTCGCGGGCAAGTACCGCAAGATGCACATCCCGCACGTGGAGAGCTTCTATGAGAAGTTCTACTTCCGCCCGGGAAATCTGGGCTGGCCCGTCTTCGACACTGCCATCGGACGGATCGGGGTGACCATCTGCTACGACCGGCACTTCCCCGAAGGATGGCGGATGCTCGGGCTGGCCGGGGCGCAGATCGTCTTCAACCCCAATGCCTCCAAGCCTGGACTCTCCAACCGGCTGTGGGACCTCGAACAGCCCACCGCCGCAGCGGCCAACGGTTACTTCGTGGTGGTCCCCAACCGGGTCGGCAGGGAGGACAATGAGTACGGCGATCTCGCGGTGGACTTCTATGGCACCAGCTACGTGGCCGACCCGCGTGGCAACTACGTGGGTGAGCGCGGCTCCTCAGAGCATGAGGAACTGCTGGTCCGGGATCTGGACATGGACCTCATCTACCAAGTACGCGACGACTGGCAGTTCTACCGGGACCGCCGGCCCGACGGCTACGGGGCCATCACCGCACCCTGACCTCTTGACCATCAGATGCATGACATATCTCTCAAGGAGGAGCGATGCCTGACCTGATCATCACCAACGGCACGGTCATCAACGCCACCGGGACCGTCGAAGCCGATGTGGTCGTCGAGGGCGAGAAGATCGTCGGCCTGCTCAGCCCCGGCACCGCCGAGACCGCCGAGCTGCAGCCGAAGAAGATCATCGACGCCGCCGGCAAATACCTCATTCCCGGCGGCATCGACGCCCACACCCATATGCAGATGCCCTTCGGCGGCACCAACGCCTCGGACACCTTCGAGACCGGCACCCGGGCGGCAGCGTGGGGTGGAACCACCACCATCGTGGATTTCGCCATCCAGAAGCACGGCGAACGGGTCCAGGACGGTCTGGAGACCTGGCACGGGCTGGCCGCCGGCAACTGTGCCATCGACTACAGCTTCCACCAGATCATCGGCGAGGTGAACAACGACTCCCTCAAGGCCATGGAGTCCCTAGCCGATGAGGGCGTGACCAGCTACAAGATGTTCATGGCCTACCCAGGGGTCTTCTACGCAGACGACGCACAGATCCTCCGCGCCATGCAGAAGGCCCGCGACCTGGGGCTGATGACCATGATGCACGCGGAGAACGGCCCCGCCATCGACGTACTGGCCGAACAGCTGGCAGCCCAGGGCAAGACCGCCCCCTACTACCACGGCATCGCCCGGGCCTGGCAGATGGAGGAGGAGGCCACCCACCGGGCCATCATGCTGGCTGACCTCACCGACGCGCCGCTCTACATCGTGCATATGAGCGCCAAGCAGGCCGTCGAGCAGGTGGCCTGGGCCCGCGATAAGGCCAAGAACGTCTTCGGCGAAACCTGCCCGCAGTACCTCTACCTCTCCCTGGAGAAGCAACTGGGCGCCAGATCTGAGCAGTGGGGTGACTTCGAAGGCGCCAAGTGGGTCTGCTCCACCCCGCTGCGCAGCGAGGAAGAGGGCCACCTGGAGGCGATGTGGCAGGGGTTGAGGACCAATGACCTGCAGATGGTCTCCACCGACCACTGCCCGTTCTGCATGAAGGACCAGAAAGAGCTGGGCAAGGACGACTTCCGCGCCATTCCCAACGGCATCGGGTCGGTCGAACACCGGGTCGACCTGCTCTATCAGGGCGTGGTGGACGGACGGATCAGCCTGCCGCGATGGGTGGAGCTGACATCGACGACGCCGGCGCGGATGTTCGGCATGTACGGCACCAAAGGCGTCATCCAGCCCGGCGCCGATGCCGACATCGTGGTCTATGACCCCAACGGTCACACCTCCATCGGCGTGGACAAGACCCACCACATGAATATGGACTACTCGGCATGGGAGGGCTTCGAGATCGACGGCCATGTCGATGTCACCATCTCCCGGGGCACTGTGCTGGTCGACAACGGTGAATATCTCGGCACCAAGGGCCACGGCCGGTTCGTCAAGCGCGGCCTCTCGCAGTACCTCGTCTGATATGCCGACCCGCACTGCACCGGGTCCCGATGAAAGGAAACCACCGATGGAATTCGGCGTCGTCGCCCAGACCAACCCTCCAGCCGCCCGAACGATCGCCCTGGCGCGCCGGGCGGAGGAGCTCTCGTTCGACAATTTCTGGACTTTTGACTCACATATCCTGTGGCAGGAGCCCTATGTCATCTACTCCCAGATCCTCTCGCAGACCACCACGCTCACCGTAGGGCCGATGGTCACCAACCCGGCCACTCGGGACTGGACGGTGACCGCTTCGGTCTACGCGACTCTTAACGCCCACTTCGGCAATCGCACCGTGTGCGGCATCGGCCGAGGGGACTCCGCGGTGCGCGTCAAGGGTGATAAGCCGGTGAAGCTGCGGGAGTTCAAAGAATCCATCCAGGTGATCAAGGAGCTGGCCAACTCGCGTCCGGCGCAGATCAACGAGGCCAGTATCCAGTTCCCCTGGAGCCGCGGCTCACAGCTGGAGATGTGGGTGGCGGCCTACGGGCCCAAAGCACTGCAGATCGCCGGAGAGGTCGGCGACGGTTTCATCCTGCAGTGCGGAGATGTGGACATCGCCGAGTGGATGATCGCCAGCGTGCGCACAGCGGCTGAGGAGGCCGGGCGCGACCCTGAGGCGATCAAGTTCTGTGTGGCTGCACCCTTCTACGTCACCGACGGAACTCAGGAGGACTACCATCACGCCATCGAGCAGTGCCGGTGGTTCGGCGGCATGGTGGGCAACCATGTGGCTGATATCGTCACCCGCTACGGCACTGACTCCGCTGTGCCCAAGGCGCTGACTGACTACATCGCCGGCCGGCAGGACTATGACTACAACCAGCACGGGCGCTCCGGCAACGATCATGTGGACTTCGTCCCCGACGAGATCGTCGACCGGTTCTGCATGATCGGTACGGCCGAGGAGCACATCGCCAAGCTGGAGCGGCTCAAGGCTCTGGGTATGACCCAGTTCGCAGGCTACCTCGGCCATGACAAGGAGGATGCGACGATGGCCAGCTACGGCCAGCAGATCATCCCCGCTCTGCAGGACGAGATCCTGGCCCGGTCATGAAAGCAGCCCTATGACAGCAGCCCCGACCACCGTCAAGCTCAAGGACCGTTCCGGCAGAGCCGGCGCGCTGCGCGTCTGGGTCTGGGGAGCGGCGGGAATACTCGCCCTGATGGTGCTCTGGGAGGTCTACAAATTCCTGGGCCCGGCCGATGGTGTGGTCGTCTTCGGCACCCGCGTGCTGCCGCGCACCTCTGACCTGGCCATGCCGCATCTGTGGGAGATGTTCGCCCGGCTGGCCGAGGCAGAGACCGGAGCGCCCACTGCCGATCCGCTCTGGTACGCGGTGGGTGCGGCCGCACTGTTCAGCCTGGGCATAGCGGCCGCAGGCTGGGTGGTGGGCGTGGTGGTCGGCGTCGCCTTGGCCCTGGTGATGCTGCGCTGGAAGTGGGCCGAATGGGGTCTGCTGCCCTGGATCGTGCTGTCCCAGACGGTGCCGATCATCGCCTTCGCCCCGGTGGTGCGCAACTGGGGCATCCAGCTGGACCCGCCCTTCTTCGCTTGGCAGGACTGGATGTCGGTGGCGCTGATCGCCTCCTGGCTGGCGTTCTTCCCGGTTGCGGTGGGCGTGCTCAAAGGCCTGCAGTCCCCGGAGACTATGCACACCGAACTGATGCGCAGCTATGCGGTGGGCTGGTGGACCACTCTGCTGCGTCTGCGCACCCCCGCCGCGGTACCGTTCATGCTGGCGGCGATGCGGCTTGCGGCGGCCAATGCGGTGATCGGTGCGGTCGTCGCCGAAGTCTCCACCGGGCTTCGCGGCGGGATCGGCCGGATCCTCATCCAGTGGGCCGGCCAGGCCTCCAACGACCCCGCCAAGGCCTGGGGTCCAGTCTTCGGGGCAGTGGCCCTGGGGCTGGTCGCAGCCGGCTCCGTGGCCCTGCTGGGCATGACACTGCGGAAATACCGACGACAGGAGGAGGGCTCATGACTGACCCAACACCGAACGGTGAATCTTCTGCTTCAGGTGCGAAGGCCGCGGAAACGCGGCCGAGAGCCGAGCGGGGTTCCCCCGCCGGCGGGACCAACACTGCCGCGGTGGATGCCGCACACGTGGACAAGGTCTTCGCCACCTCATCAGGGGAGGTCCACGCTCTCTCCGATGTAAGCCTGACGGTTGCCCCCGGGGAATTCGTCTCCCTGATCGGGCCCTCCGGCTGCGGCAAATCCACGCTGATGCGGCTGATCGCTGACTTGGACTCTCCGAGCACCGGTGAGCTCAGCGTCTTCGGCAAGACCCCGGACCGGGCCCGCCGTGACCAGGACTACGGCATCGCCTTCCAGAAGGCTGGGCTGCTGCCATGGCGCACGGTGGCTGACAACGTGGGTCTTCCGCTGCAGCTGCACAAGGCCCCGGCCTCCCAGCGCAAGGCCAGAGTCGCCGAGCTGCTGGAGATGGTGGGCCTCTCCGACTTCTCCGGCCACTACCCTGATCAGCTCTCCGGGGGTATGCAGCAACGAGTGGCCATCGCCCGCGCACTGGCGGAGAAGCCCCGTATGCTCCTGATGGATGAGCCGTTCGGAGCTCTGGACGAGATGACCCGCGAACGCATGCAGACCGAACTGCTGCGCATCTGTGCCGAGACCGGGGCCGCGGTGGTCTTCGTGACCCATTCGATCCCGGAGGCGGTCTACCTCTCCGACCGGGTGGTGGTGATGTCCCCCAGGCCGGGCCGGATCGCCGAGGTCATCGATATGGAGCTCGCCGACTCCTCCCAGCGCAGCGACGCGCTGCGTGAGGACAGCAGCTACTTCGACATGATCACTGCCGTGCGCGAATCTCTGCACGGCGGCAGCTCCGCCTCTCGGGGAGTGGAGACCCGCTGATGAGCGCAGAAACGCTGAGCCCCCGGCAGAGGACCATTGGGCGGGTGGGCGCGCCGGTCCTGGTCGGTGTGCTCGGGCTGCTGCTGTGGCAGCTGATGGTCGGCGTCTTCGGTGTCTCCAGCTATCTGCTGCCGGCGCCCACGGCCATCTTCGCTGAGGCGAACCGGGCCTCAGCACATATCTGGAACGGTGCGCTGATCACCGGCTGGAACGCTCTTGCGGGCCTGATCGTGGGCACTCTCCTGGGTGTGGTCTTCGCCGCCTGCGCGGCAGCGTCGAAATCGGTCAATGCGATGGTCAACCCCCTGGTCGCCGCGCTGGCGGTGATCCCCATCGTGGCGCTGGCCCCGATCCTGAACACCATGTTCGGCTCCACCCAGTTCCCCCGGCAGGCCATCGCCGGCCTGGCCAGCTTCGTTCCGGTCTTCGTCTCCACGCTGCGCGGGCTGCGGCAGGTCGACCCGGAGCTGCGCGACCTCATGCACACCTACGCGGTGTCCCCGGTGCAGACCTTCTTCACTGTGACCCTGCCCACCGCGGTGCCCTACGTCTTCACCGGCGTCAGGCTGGCCTCCTCGCTGGCGGTGATCTCTGCGCTGGTGGCCGAGTACTTCGGCGGGCCTCGCGGCGGACTGGGCGGCATTATCTCCACCGCCGCGGCGTCGAGCCAGTACCCGCGCGCCTGGGCCTATGTGCTGGCCTCCATCGCCGTGGGCCTGGTGTTCTATCTGACCACCATGCTGCTGGAATGGCTGGCCAACCGCTCCCGCTCAACGGCCTCCGGCTGAGAGACCATACAACCCAACCGCAGCACCGATGAGAAAGAAGGAAGAATCATGAAGCACTCGACAAAGCGGCATCCCACCCGCAGCGTGGCCCTGAGCACCCTTGCCGCAGGTGCGCTTGCGCTGACAGCGTGCGGAGGCGACAACGGAGATGATGGGGCCGGAGGTGACGACGGCGAGCTGCAGCAGATCAGCCTGCAGCTGCAGTGGCTGCCCCAGGGACAGTTCGCCGGCTACTTCGCCGCCGCCGAGCAGGGCTTCTTCGAGGAGGAGGGCCTGGAGGTGGAGATCATCGAATCCGGCGGTGACATCGTCCCCCAGGACGCGCTGGCCAACGGTGAGGTGGACTACGCCATCGCCTGGGTTCCCAAAGTCCTGGAGACCATGGAGGCCACCGGCGCTGAACTGGTGAACATCGCCCAGGTCTTCCAGCGCTCGGGAACCCTGCAGGTGGCCTGGGCAGACGATGACATCGAAGGTGTCGATGACTTCGAGGGTCAGCGGATCGGATCCTGGGGCTTCGGGAATGAGTGGGAGATCTTCGCCGCCATGGCCGAGTACGGCCTGGACTCCTCGACGGTGGACATCATCACCCAGGACTTCAACATGAACGCCTTCCTGGAAGGCGATATTGACGCCGCCCAGGCTATGACCTACAACGAGTACGCCCAGCTGCTGCAGGCGGAGAACCCGGACACCGGTGAGCTCTACACCGAAGATGACTTCACCGTCATCGAATACGAGGAGACCGGCGGTGCCATGCTGCAGGATGCCATCTGGGCAGACGGTGAGCGGCTGGCCGAGGATGCTGACTACGAGGAGACCACCGTGGCCTTCCTGCGTGCGGTGGCCCGCGGCTGGGCCTGGGCCGCTGAGAACCCCGAGGAGGCGGCAGAGACCGTCCTCGACGCCGGCTCCGGCTGGGACTTCGACCATGAGCTGTGGATGGTCAACGAGACCAACCGGCTCATCTGGCCCGCCCCGGACGGTTTCGCAATGATCGATGAAGCAGCATGGGGAGACACGGTGGCTGCCGCGCTGGAGGCGGTCAACGAGCAGGGCGATTCACCGATTACCGAGGAACCCAGCGATGAGGCCTGGTCCAATGAGTACATTGAAGCCGCGCTCGCCGACTTGGAGGATGAGGACCTGGATCTGACCGGCGAGAGCTGGGCGCCGATCGAGGTTTCCTTCGAGAGCGACGGCGGCTCCTAGCGATGGCGGGTGCCGGGATCGGTGGCCGGGGCCGGGTTCGCTTGATGGCCCGGTGCTAGTCACCTCCCCCGCCACCACTTCTGCCTGCCGCATCCGACGCCTGTTGTCCTATCACACGACTATGAGTGTATGAAGGCGCAACAGCTGTATGACGGTGCGGAACAGAAGGAGGCAGAGCTCATTCGCCTACGCCCATGATCAGTATTGGAGGATATGAAGCACTACGACGTCGTCGAGATGAGCATCGCCGAGATGCTCGCCGCGCTGGACTCCGGGGAGGTGACCAGCACGGATCTGGTCTGTGCCTACCTGAACCGGATCGGCTACTACGACCGCACCGGATGGTGTCTGAACGCGGTGCCGATCATCAACCCTGGTTGTCTGGCTGAGGCCGAGGAGTCGGATGCGCGACGCCGCCGGGGTGAGCCGGTGCGCCCGCTGGAGGGTGTTCCGTTCACGGTTAAAGACAGCTACATGGTCGAGGGTCTGACCGTGGCGTCGGGATCGGTGGCGCTGAAAGATCTGATAGCCGGTCACGACGCCGCCACGGTCCAGCTGCTGCGCAATGCCGGTGCGGTGCTCATCGGCAAGACCAACATGCCGCCGATGGCTGCCGGCGGCATCCAGCCCGGTGTGTACGACTACGCCCGCAGCCCCTATCGCCCGGACTACCTCACCGCAGCCTACGGCTCCGGGTCCTCGAGCGGGTCAGGCACCGGCACCACCGCCAGCTTCAGCGCCTTCGGGATGGGGGAGGAGACCGTCTCCTCGGGCCGCTCGCCGGCGTCGAACAACTCACTGGTGGCCTATACGCCCTCCCGCGGACTCATCTCCATCCGGGGAAACTGGCCGCTGCGGCCCAGCTGCGACGTCGTCGTACCCCACACCCGGACGGTGGAGGACCTGCTGCATCTGCTGGATGTGCTGGTGGTGGAGGATCCGGAGACCGAGGGGGACTTCTGGCGCCAGCAGAATGCGGTCACGCTGCCGGCTCCAGCCTCGGTGCGGCCGGAGACGTTTCTCAGGGAGCGGCCGCGCCGGCTCGAGGGTGTCCGCCTGGGGGTGCCGAAGATGTATGTGGGCGAGGATCCGCACGCAGCCGTGCCTCCGGTGTGCCGGGAGACGGTCGCGATGCTGTGGGCCGCCGCCGAACGTCAGTTCGAAGCACTCGGCGCTGAGATTCTCCACGTGGACTTCCCGGTGGTCTCCCACTATGAGGAGGACCGGCCGGAGGCGGAGTCATTGGTGGAGCGGGGGATGATGCCCGCCAACTGGCGAACTCTGGAGTCCGGGGCGGTGGCAGCCTTTGTCCTGGATCAGTTCCTGCGGCTCAACGGTGATCCGAACCTCAGCAGCTGGGCAGACATCGACGGTGATGCGGTCTTCCCCGCCGAGGACGCACCGGTCCATGTATGGGTGGAGCGTGCCCGCGGCGGCTTCGACTGGCAGCGTATGGCGGAGTACGTCAAGGTCGGGCTGCCGGAGAGCCTTGACGAGTTCGACGGCCTGGACCGGCTGCTCACCGGATTGGAGGAGGCCCGTACCCGGGACTTCGAGGACTGGATGGCCGATCAGGGCCTGGACGCAGTGATCTTCCCGGCGGCAGGGGATGTGGGGCGCGATGACCTGTTCAGCCGGCCGGAGTCGATGGCTGAGGCCACCCGCAACGGTGTGGTCTACTCCAACGGAAACCGGGTGATCCGGCACCTGGGCATCCCCACGGTGACGGTGCCGATGGGCACGATGGCCGACCTGCAGATGCCGGTGGGGCTGACCATCGCCGGGGCCGCCTATGCTGATGACCGCCTGCTGGACTACGCCTGGGCCTATGAGCAGGCCGCTGCGGCCCGGGTGGCCCCGTATCTGACGCCCACCCTTCCCAGCAACCGGATTCCGGCTGAGGTCACCGGCCGAGCTGAGGCTGCTGCTGAAAGCAGCGGCTCTGCGGGTTTCACGCTGAGCTGCGAAGTGTCCGCGGAGGTCTCCGAGACCCATTGGATCATCACGGCCACCGTTGAGACCTCTGTGGCGGAGGCGGAGGTCCAGGCCTGGGCAGACGGTCATATCCTGCTGCCGGTCAAGGGCCGGTCCGGGGCCTTCTCCGGGAAAGTCTCCACCTCGCGCAAGCGGCTGGATGACCAGATCATGGTGCTGGTCAAGGCTGTTGTCGGCGGACGCTCCGCTGCTGTGCTGAGGTTCATCCCCCTGCCGCAGCCGCGGCAGTCCAGGAGCGCACCGTCCCCGAGAGCTGCTTGACACTGTGTAAAAAAACTGATCTGGCAAGTCGACACTCTGCTACTGCGCCCACCGGCGTCTCAGAGGTGATCATTGAACTATGGCTACAACATCCCATCTGATCAACGGTCGCAACGTCTTCCCCTCCGGTGTCCGGACCACCGAGGTCGAGAATCCCGCAAACGGCGAGGTGGTCGCCGAGATCCCGCTGGCCTCCCCCGCCGAGGTGGACCAGGCCGTCGCCGCAGCGAAGGATGCCTTCCAGTCCTGGCGGAGCACCTCGCTGTCCCGCAGGGTCCAGATCCTCTTCCGCTACCGAGAACTGCTCAACGCCCGGAAGGACGAGCTGGCTGCCATCATTTCCCGGGAGCACGGCAAAGTGCACTCCGATGCCCTGGGCGAGGTGACTCGCGGACTCGAGGTGGTCGAATTCGCCTGCGGAATCCCGCATCTGCTGAAGGGTTCGTTCACTCAGAACGCCTCCACCAGTGTTGACGTCCACTCCGCCCGGCATCCGTTGGGCCCGGTGGCGGTGATTACTCCTTTCAACTTCCCGGCCATGGTGCCGATGTGGTTCACCCCGATCGCGGTGGCCACCGGCAATACCGTGGTCATCAAACCCAGTGAGAAGGACCCCAGTGCGGTGAACTGGCAGGTTGAGCTGTGGAAGGAAGCTGGACTGCCTGACGGTGTGGTCAACGTCCTGCACGGTGACAAAGTGGCCGTCGACGGGCTGCTGAACCATCCCGACATCCAGTCGGTCTCCTTTGTGGGCTCCACTCCGGTGGCCAAGTACGTCTATGAGACCGGCACGGCTGCCGGCAAGCGCGTCCAGGCCCTGGGCGGGGCCAAGAACCACATGGTGGTGCTGCCCGATGCCAACCTGGACCGGGCGGCTGACAGTGCCGTCTCCGCCGGATATGGCTCCGCCGGCGAGCGCTGCATGGCCATCTCAGTCACCGTGGCTGTCGGTGACATCGCCGATGAACTGGTCGAGAAGATCGCCGAGCGCACCCGCGGACTGAGCCTCAAGGGCGAGGATCCGGATATGGGTCCGCTGATCTCGAAGGCGCACCGTGACAAGGTGCGCGGTTACGTTGACGGTGCTGAGGCCGAAGGGGCCTCCTTGGTGGTGGACGGGCGCACCTGGGAAGAGTCTGATCAGCCCGGGGCTGCTTTCCTGGGGCCGACACTGCTGGACAACGTCACTCCCGAGATGAAGGCCTACCAGGAGGAGATCTTCGGCCCGGTGCTCTGTGTGGTGCGCGTAGAGACCTACCAGGAGGCGCTGGAGCTGATCAATGCCAACCCCTACGGCAACGGCACCGCCATCTTCACCCGCGACGGTGCTGCCGCCCGGCGCTTCGAAATGGATGTCCAGGTGGGTATGATCGGGGTCAACGTGCCGATCCCGGTGCCGATGGCCTATTACTCATTCGGCGGTTGGAAGAACTCCCTGTTCGGCGACAGCCACGCCCACGGCACCGAAGGTGTGCACTTCTTCACCCGGGGCAAGGCCGTCACCACCCGGTGGGGCGACCCGGCAGAGGGCGGACTGGAGCTCGGCTTCCCCCAGAACGACTGACCCGGGTGCCACGAACAGCTCAACGACGAGGAAACGAGTAATCATGATTGAGACTGCACACCGCCTTGCGGTCGCAGACCCCCAGATCTCCCCAGAACAGATCGAGGCGGGACGCCGGGCCTATGAGCTGGACCGCAAGCACGTCTTCCATTCCTGGAGCGCGCAGCAGGCGCTCGACCCGATGACGGTTCTGGACGCCGAAGGCTCCTGGATCTGGGACGGGGAGGGCAAGAAGCTGCTGGACTTCACCTCACAGCTGATCTTCACCAATATCGGGCATAAGCACCCCAAGGTGGTCGCTGCCATCAAGCGGCAGGCGGAGACGCTGTGCACCGTTGCACCGCAGCACGCCAATGAGGCTCGCTCGGAGGCCGCACGGCTGATCACGGGGATGCTCCCTGCTGACATCAACCACGTGTTCTTCACCAATGGCGGTGCTGATGCCAATGAGCACGCGGTGCGCATGGCCCGGCTGCACACCGGACGGCGCAAAGTGCTCTCGGCCTACCGCTCCTACCACGGCGGAACCCAGCTGGCGATCAATCTGACCGGAGACCCCAGGCGGCTTCCCTCGGACCAGGCCAGTGACGGCGTGGTCCACTTCCTGCCGGCCTACACCTACCAGTCCTATTTCGGTTCGGCGGATGAGAAGCAGGAATCCGAGCGCGCGCTGAACCATCTGCGCGATGTAGTGCTGCTGGAGGGCCGGGACAAGGTGGCCGCCATTGTCCTGGAGGCGATTCCAGGCACCGCCGGGATCTACCTGCCGCCCCCGGGCTATCTCCAGGGTGTACGGGAGCTCTGTGATGAGCACGGCATCGTGCTGATCATGGATGAGGTGATGGCCGGCTTCGGCCGGGCGGGACGGTGGTTCGCCCATCAGCACTACGGCATCGAGCCCGATATCGTGACCTTCGCCAAGGGGGTGAACTCCGGCTATGTCCCGATGGGCGGGGTTGCGATGGATGATGCCATCTACTCCACTTTCGCCGAAACGGCCTACCCGGGTGGCCTGACCTACTCGGGGCACCCGTTGGCGGCCGCCGCGGCGGTGGCGACCATCGGGGCGATGCGGGAAGAGTCCATGGTGGAGCATGCCCAGCGCCTGGGCGATGAGGTCATCGGCCCGCGTCTGGAGGATCTGAAGGACAACCACCGGTCAGTGGGCGACGTCCGTGGAGTCGGCGTGTTCTGGGCCATTGAGCTGGTCCAGAACCGTGAGACCCGGGAACCGCTGGCCCCCTACGGGCAGACCGCACCGGTGATGAACCAGATAGTCGCTGAGTGCAAGCAGCACGGCGTCCTGCCGTTCCTCAACATGAACCGGATCCATATCTGTCCGCCGCTGAACATCTCTGAGGAGGATCTGCTCTTCGGGATCGATGTAATCGACCAGGCGCTGAGCCTGGCGGACGGGGTCATCGCCGGAGACTGACCCCGCTCTCAGTCATCGCGCGCGCCCCGTGCCGCCGCGCGGAACTGCTCGATCTCCTCCTCGGTGAGGTCCACCTCGTGCTCATCATCGGGGCAGGGGTTCTGATCGGTCGGCAGCCGCAGCGTCATCGTCGCTCCGCCGCCGCGGGTCTCTGAATGCCGCACGCTGCCGCCGTGCTGTGCGGCGATCGCTGCGCAGATTGCCAGGCCCAGGCCGGTCCCGCCGGTCTCCCGCTGCCTGGAGTTGTCGGCCCGGTAGAAGCGTTGGAAGATCTTCTGGACATCCTCGGGCTCGATGCCCTCTCCGTGGTCGCGGACCTCCAGCACCGATTCACCGGTGCCGCTATCGGAATCCTCCGCGCCGACTGCCAGTTCAATGGGCGTGCCCTCGGGGGTGTACCGCAGGGCATTGGTCACCAGATTCGTCACAATCTGCCGGATCCTGCCCTCATCACCGATGACCGGCGCCGGCGAGGGGCTCGCGCCGTTGAGCCCGATGACCCTCACCTCCCGGTCCGGAGCGTTGACCGTCAAGTCCATGACTGCTTCATGGGCGATGATGTTCAGGTCCAGGGGCTTGCGCTCCAGGGCGCGCTGCTCATCCAGTCTGGCCAGGGTGAGCATATCGTCGACCAGGTGCCCCAACCGGGTGGCCTCCGACTCGATCCTGCCCATGGCGGCGCCCACCGCCTCAGGATTGTCATTGAGGCCGCCCTGCCGGTAGAGCTCGGAGAAGCCGCGGATGGTGACCAAGGGAGTGCGGAGCTCATGCGAGGCGTCTTGGATGAACCGGCGCATCTTCTCCTCGGAGGCCTCCTTCTGGGCGAAGGCCCGTTCAATATGCTCAAGCATGATGTTCAGCGCTGCGGCCAGGTGCCCGATCTCCGTCTCCGGCGGTGCAGTGGTCCGCACGCGCTGGGAGAAGTCACCTTCGGCAATCGCGGCTGCGGTCTTCTCCACCCGCAGCAGGGGCCTGAATGCCCTGGTGGTCAATGAGTAGGCGATGATCGATGCCCCCAGGGTGGCCAGCAGTCCGATGGTGGCCACCAGGAAGCTGGCTCGTTCCACGGAGGTCTCCAGACTCTCCAGCGGAAGGGCGATGACGACCGTCTCTTCTTGGTGCATCAGCGGGTGCGCCTGCACGCGGAAGCCTCGGGAACCCTCCTGGGTGCCTTCGGCGTTGAATGACTCATGGCCCAGATCTGCGGCCTGCTGCGGACTCAGCTGAGGGATCTGCGGCAGATCGGCAGTCTCGCTGCTGGTGGGGCGCAGGGACATCCCGGGGATCGGCTGCCCCTCCTCATCCAGCATCCAGCCGTAGAACCGGAAGATCGACCGGTGCTCGGACCACGAGGGGCCGGATTCGGGTTCCTCCGCGCTCTCCAAGAGGTCGTAGAAATAGTCTGACAGTGCCTGGGCGTTGCTGCTGAGGTCATCATCCATATTCCGCAGCAGCTCCTGCCGGTACAGCGAGGCGGAGGCGAAAGTGGTCACCAGCAGCGTCAACAGCAGCAGCCCGGAGGTCAGGGTGACCAGCTGCGTGCGCAGGGAGTTGCCTCGCCACGCCCGGGCGATCGCAGAGAACAGACGCATGAGGTGAATTCTATGCTGTGACCCTTATCGGGGCACCGGCCACCGAAGGATGTCTCTCAGGCGGAGGCGGCGGCTCCCTGTGTGCGCTGCCTCCGCTCCCAGGTCTGCAGCACGTACCCCACCCCGCGCTTGGTCTGGATTGCGGGGGCGCCCTCCGCACCGGAATCGATCTTCCGGCGCAGATAGGAGATATAAGACTCCACGATCGAGGCGTCGCCGTTGAAGTTGTACTCCCAGACATGGTCGAGAATCTGCTGTTTGGACAGTACCCGGTTGGGGTTCATCATCAGGTAGCGCAGCAGCTTGAACTCGGTCGGGGATAGTTCAACGACCTCGCCGTCGCGGCGGACCTCATGGGCATCGTCGTCCAACTCGAGGGTGTCGATGGTGATCACCGCATCCTCATCCTCGTAGGGGGCGGTCCGGCGCAGTACGGCTTTGATCCGGGCCACCACCTCATCCAACGAGAAGGGCTTGGTGACGTAGTCATCCCCGCCCACCGTCAGGCCGGTGATCTTGTCATCGGTGTCATCGCGGGCGGTGAGGAACAGCACGGGGAAGTGTTTGCCAGAGGCGCGCAGCCGCCGGGTGACGGTGAAGCCGTCCATATCGGGCAGCATCACGTCCATCACTGCTAGGTCGGGCTGGAACTCCTCTGCAGTGTCCAGGGCCTCGCGCCCATTGGCTGCCGCGGCCACGTCAAAGCCGGCAAAACGCAGGCTGGTGGCGAGCAGTTCACGGATGTTGGGCTCGTCATCAACGACGAGCAGCTTGGCTTCTGGGGTCTTATCAGTCACATGTGCCAGTGTCCCTTCGGTTCCTGGAAAGTCACTGTAAGGACGCTGTAGATTGGGTTGGTGCAGCTGGTGGAACGTGAAGCTAGCTCATCGGCTGGCGCCGTCGTCCCAGGCTCAGCAGAAGGTGCAGGCACATCAGGGCGAAGCCCGCAGGGAAGCCCCAGAGAGTAGCCCAGTACAGGCTCTGATGGGGGATGATGTCGGCGAAGTAGAGGCCCAGGATGACCAGCAGGGCGATAAAGCTGACGGCAGTGATCACCACACCGAGAATCAATGATGCTCGGGCGGCAGGACCGGTGGTGGAAACGGGCATGGTCAGATTCTAGCGCTGTTGGTTTCGCGCTGGCGCACACGCTCTTCTCCATCGCCCCGCCGGGCATGCTGGGGCTGGCCATCACCCCTGAAGTCTGTGATTTCGCGGTACCCTGGTATCTGCTCAGAAGGAGGTAAAACAGACGTGCCCACTGGAAAAGTGAAGTGGTTCGACGCCGACAAGGGCTTCGGGTTTGTGGCCGGCGATGACGGCCAGGAGGTGTATCTGCACTCCTCGGCGCTGCCCTCCAGCGTCGATGCGCTGAAATCTGGCACCCGCCTGGAGTACGGCATTGCCGATGGCCGGCGCGGAAAGCAGGCGCTGAGCGTCAGAGTCATCAACGCGGCACCTTCGGTGGCGCGGGCCAACCGAAAACCGGCCGAAGAGATGGGCGAGCTGGTCCAGGACTTGGTGACGTTGTTGGACAACACCACCGGGCAGCTGCGCAAAGGGCATTACCCCAAGCCTGAGCAGTCCAAGAAGATCGCTGCACTGATGCGCCGTGTGGCCGAGGACTTCGACGCCTGATCATGCCTGCCTATAAGAAGGACTCAGTACTGGCCGAAGCGGTCGACGCCGCCCGCACCGCCCTCGACGAGATCGCCCCCGCAGATCAGATTGGCGAGCACCTGGGCATCACCGCCGACGGCGACCGTCTGCTGACCCACAGATTCTTCGCGCACCGCTCCGGGTACCGCGGCTGGGAGTGGTTCGTCACCCTGGCGCGCGCCCCGCGCAGCAAGAAGGTGACCGTCTGCGAAGTCGGTATGCTCCCCGGGGCGGAGGCCCTCCTGGCCCCGCAATGGGTGCCGTGGTCTGAGCGGATTGCTCAGGACGAGCAGAAGGACTAGCTGGAGGCCTCGAGGACGAAGTCGATGCACCTCAGCAGTGCACTGACATCATCCGGCTCTGTGGCCACGAAGGTGGCGATCCGCAGTTGATTGCGCCCCAGCTTCCGGTAGGGCTCCACATCGACGATCTCATTGACCCGCAGGGCCGTGGCCACTGCCGCGGCGTCGACGGAGGCATCGAAGTCCACGGTGACGATCACATCCGAGCGGTCCTCCGGCTTGGCCACAAAAGGTGTGGCCACCGGGTGATCCAGCGCCCACCGGTACACCCGCCCTGCGGAGTCGGCGGTGCGGGCTGAGGCGAAGCCCAAGCCCCCTGAGCTGTTGATCCACCTGATCTGCTCCTCCAGGGTCACCAGTGTGGCCAGAGCAGGCGTGTTGTAGGTCTGGTTCTTCCGAGAGTTCTCGATCGCTGTGGTCAGGCTCAGAAAGTCCGGGATCCACCGTTGGCCTGCCAGCTTCTCAGCGCGTGCCAACGCCGCCGGAGACATGATCGCCACCCACAGGCCACCGTCGGAGGCGAAGTTCTTCTGCGGCGCGAAGTAGTACACGTCAGTCTCAGCGATATCCACTGCCAGGCCGCCGGCGGCAGAGGTGGCGTCGATGACGGTCAGGGCGGCGTCATCGGCTCCCTCCACCCGGTGGACAGGTGCGGCCACACCGGTGGAGGTCTCATTCTGCGGCCACGCGTAGACGTCGACGCCCGTCTCAGCACTCGGCAGCGGGCGGGTTCCCGGCTCGGCGGTGAGGATCGAGCTGCGTTCTAGGAAGGGAGCTGCGTCAGTGGCTTTGGCGAACTTTGACCCGAACTCCCCGAAGGAGAGATGCTGGGCTCTGGTCTCGACGAGGCAGAAGCTGGCAATGTCCCAGAACGCGGTGGAGCCGCCGACGCCGAGGATCACCTCATAGCCCTCCGGCAGGCTGAACAGCTCACCCAGGCCTTCCCTGATGTCGCCCACCAGGTTCTTCACCGGAGCCTGGCGGTGGGAGGTGCCCAGCAGTCGGCGGCCGGCATCGTTGACTGCGCGCACCTGTTCGGGGCGAACCCGGGACGGGCCTGCGCCGAACCGGCCGTCCTGGGGCAGCAGCTCGGCGGGGATAGTGATGGTCTCAGGGCTCACGAGCGCTCCTCAGCTGGTGGTCGGTACGCATGTGCGCACCTCATATAAGGAATCATGTGGTGGAAACAGGCTGCGCGGATATGCTTGATTGAACACACCGCCCAGCGGTGAATACAGTACCAAGGAGCCCCTGACGTTGACTGATCTCATTGACACCACCGAGATGTATCTGCGGACGATCCTCGACCTCGAGGAGGAGGGAATCGTGCCGCTCAGGGCCAGGATTGCCGAACGGCTGGAGCATTCAGGCCCCACTGTCTCCCAGACGGTGGCGCGCATGGAGCGTGATGGCCTGCTCCGGCTGACCGAATCCCGGCAGCTGGAGCTCACCGGGTCAGGCAGGGAGTTGGCGGTGCAGGTCATGCGCAAGCATCGGCTGGCTGAGCGGCTGCTCTCTGATGTGATCGGCCTGGAGTGGCCCTACATCCACGAAGAGGCATGCCGCTGGGAACATGTGATGAGCGAGCGTGTGGAACGCCGCCTGGTGGAGATTCTGGATGATCCGGTGGAGTCTCCCTACGGCAACCCCATCCCGGGCTTGGAGCAGCTCGGGGTCAAGACCAGCGCCTATCCCGCATTGCTGGCGCGGACCACGCTGCGCCAGGCCGCTGAGGAGTATCAGGACGGCACAGGCGCCCGCTGGTGGACCGTCCAGCGCCTGGCCGAATCCATCCAAGTGGAGCCCGAAGTGCTCGATCAGCTTCGCGACGTCGGACTGTGCCCCGGGGCTGCGGTAGAGGTCTCGGGCCTGAGCGAGGCCTATGCGCTGCTGATGGTCGACGATGAGCAGGGGCGGCTTGAGGTGGAGCTGCCCCTGGAGGTCGCCCAGCATATCTTCGTCAAGCAGACCTCAGCGGGATAGCCCACAGCGCGGTGTCTCAGGTGTGGCACTGTGATGATTTCGTGACACACGAGGCGTGCTGGTCGCCGGTGACGACGCTCACCGTGACCTTAGCGTGACATTTATATCAATCTGTTATAAAGTCGTTCGCGTGCTCGGGGCAGACGTCCGAGATGCCTCGAAAACTCCCGGCTGGCGCCAACCCTGCAAGCTGGCCGGAAGTAAGTTCGCAAAACTACCGCACTCTGCAGGGAAAGGTTTTATACACGTGACAGACAACAACACCTTCGTCTCGCGCCGTGAGCGCCGCGCCCACAAGGGCAGCAACGCCGGTGCAGCCGGCCGCACCACAGCAGCTGTACTGGCCTCGGCCGGTCTGGTGATCGGCACCGGCGTGGCGGCGAATGCGACCGACGCCTCCACCGAGGGCCGCGCCGCCAGCACCGTTGAGGTTTCCGCGGCTTCGTTGACCGTTGAGCGTGCCAGTGTCCAGACGGCTTCTGTGGTGAGCGCGCCCGCTGAGGTCTCGCTGAGCTTCGAGCGCCCGTCCTTCTCTTCGCAGTCCGCCTCGGAGCCCGAGCCGCAGCCTGAGCCTGAGACACAGGCAGAGCCCGCCTCCTCCCAGGAGGATGCGAGCGAGCAGCAGAGCCAGTCAGAGCCGGCACAGCAGCAGGCCGCCTCGCCGCAGGGCGAGCAGGCCGAGGAGTCCCAGCAGCAGAGCTCCGGATCGACCAGCGAATCCTCCCAGGAGTCCAGCAGTTCAGAGTCCAGCTCCTCCGAGGAGTCAGCGCCGGCCTCAGGCGGCCGCGGCTCAGTGGTCTCCGCCGCATACTCCACCCTCGGGACGCCCCACGTGATGGGCGGCACCACACCTGGTTCCGGCATCGACTGCTCCGGCATGATCCAGTACGCCTACGCACAGGCCGGAATCAGCGTGCCCCGCACCACCCACGCCATGGCGAGCCTGCCCCGGGTCTCGAGCCCGCAGCCCGGTGACATCGTGCTCTCCAACGGAAACTCCCACGGCGGCATCTACATCGGCAACGGCCAGGTCATCTCCACGACCGCCAGCCAGGGTGTCCGAGTCCACGGGCTCCACGACGGGTGGCACAACGTCACCAGCTACCACCGTCCGGGCGGCTGATCACCAGAGAATCATCTCCACTCTGTGGGGTGCGGCTCTTCAGTGGAGCTGCGCCCCACAGGTGTTTAAACACTGTGCTCAGAGGAGTTTTCCCAGTGTGCGCCCAGCCCTCGCAGGGCGCCGATCGCGGTACTCGTGATCTAAACGTGACATTGAGACTGTTCTGTTATAAAGTCATCTCCGTGATTAACCCAGAGACCTCCATCCAGACCCGGCGGGAGCGCCGTATGGCCGCCGAGGCTCATGCCCGCCACACCGCCAAGAACCGTGCCGCCAAGACTGGACGCAAGGTCGGCGTCGTGCTCGGCACCTCGGGCCTGCTGCTGACCACGTCCGTGGCGGCAATGGCTGATGATGCTCAGTCCGACGGCCGTGCGCAGGCCACGCTGGCCGTGGGTGCTGCTGGCGGGGCAGAGCTCGCCTCATCCGTTCAGGCCACCACAGTGTCGGCCTCAGCCGACGTGGAGCTCGCCTTTGACCGGCCGGCAGTCACCTCCGATCCTGCAGCAGAGCCTGAGCCGGTGGCCGCCACAGACACCGAGGTCCAGGCCGCCACGTCTACCGACGCAGCCTCTGCCGCCACCGGCGACGCCACCGCCACAGGGGTCACTGAGGCTGCCAGCTCAGCCGAGGCTCCGGCCCCGGTTGCCAGCGGTTCGGTGATCAACGCCGCCTACTCGGCCATCGGCACCCCCTATCAGTGGGCAGGCGCCACCCGGGCGGGCATGGATTGCTCCGGCTTCATCAACTGGGCCTACTCCCAAGCGGGGCGCCCGCTTCCCGGCGGCGCCCGCAGCACACACGGAATGCTTGCTACCCTGCCCCGCGTCTCCACGCCGCAACCCGGTGACATTGTGATCTCGACCGGCATCCGCAGCCAGTACCACGCAGGCATCTATGTCGGAAATGGCCAGATGGTCGGTTCTCTGGCAGCCTCCGGCGTCACCACCCACGGCTACCACGAAGGCTGGCACAACGTAGTGGCGATCCTCAGGCCCTCCTGAGGACGCCATACGATCAAGGTCTCCAGCTGTGGGGTGCGACGCGGTCCGTGTCGCACCCCACAGCTGTTTCTGCGCCCAGGCTGCCGCCGCAACGGCGCTTCCGGGGTTTATAGTGATTCGGGAAGCATATGCCTCATAGAAGTCAACATACGCTGAGAAGACCCTAGGAAACGTCATGCGCACCTTGGTGCTCAACGCAGGCTACGAGCCGCTGAGCGTGGTGACCTCCCGCCGCGCCGCCGTGCTGGTGATGCGTGGAAAAGCGAGCGTCCTTGCCGAGGACTCCCACCCCATCGTGTCCCCCTCGGCCCTGGTTCCGCGCCCTGCAGTCATTCTTCTTCACCAGTACGTGCGGATCGTACGACGCCGCCCTTCGGCTCCTTCACGGCGCGGCATCCTCCGCCGCGACCGCCGTCAGTGCGGATACTGCGGCAAACCTGCGGCCACAGTGGACCACGTGATCCCCAAGTCCCGCAGCGGTGACTCCAGCTGGGAGAATCTGGTGGCCTGCTGCGGTCCGTGCAATGTTCGTAAGGGGGACAAGACCCTCGAACAGCTTGGCTGGGCGCTGCTCATCACGCCCAGGACCCCATCCCATCACCTGTGGCTGCCCGCTGAGGTCGATGCCCCACGGGATGCCTGGATGCCTTTCCTCGACCCGGCAGCAGTGCCCCACCAGACCCGCAGCGCGGCTGCGGCAGCCTGAATCCTTGAACTCCCAGGACCCGGAGAGAGTTCCGCACACCGCCGGGCTGAAAAGAGCGGTATTGGACGTGATTGGCCAGTAGCGTAAGCTGAAGACATTGATCGTCATTGCTTTACCCCAGTGGCCTCAAGAAAACTCTGCGCCAGCCTGGCCTGGCAGGCGCAGAACCCGCACCGTGAATGTATCGGTGCATTAAAAGAAACACAGTTAGGAACACACATGGCCACTGGCACCGTCAAATGGTTCAACGCCGAGAAGGGCTACGGCTTCATCGCCCCGTCCGACGGCTCGGACGACGTCTTCGTCCACTACAGCGCTATCGATCCCGGTAGCGGCGGATTCAAGACCCTCGAGGAGAACCAGCAGGTTCAGTTCGAGACTGCTTCCGGCCCCAAAGGTCTGCAGGCAGAGAACGTCAGCCCTGCCTGACATCAACTCTTCCTAAGGAACGGCCCTCAGGTTCGCCATCACGGCGGCCTGGGGGCCGTTCCCGTTAAATCCGCGACGCAGCCGGGGTGGGTGTGCGGCCCAGGGCAGAGCCAGCTGGGCGTAAACTGCTGGTCGGGAGGACGCTTTGGCTACTGGACTGACCCGCAGGCAGCTCTGTCTGGCTTGCGGAATCACCGCATCGGCCGGATTCGTGGACGGCATCGGCTTCATCCACCTGGGCGGGTACTTCGTCTCCTTCATGAGCGGCAACTCGACCAGAGCCGGGGCTGATCTCGCCGAAGGCGATCTGCTGGGCTGGGGCAAAGCCGTGGGACTGGTGGCCGCATTCGTCTTCGGGGTCATCCTCGCCTCGCTCGTCACCTCAGCACGGACCATGGCGAGAGCACCCTCCCGCGCCATCACTCCGCAGCTGCGGGCCATTTGGCTCTCGGTGGCGCTGCTGGCCCTTGCTGCGGTCTGCGGCACCGTCCCTGCAGCCGGCCCGCAGGGCGCAGAGGCGGCCGTGGCCCCGCTGATCGCCGCCGCGATGGGGGCAGTGAACTCCACCTTTACCCGTGGCGGGGAGGTGTCGGTGGGTCTGACCTATATGACCGGGGCCCTGGTGAAGGCGGGCCAGCTCTTCGCCGCCCGGCTGCGAGGCGTACCTGAGACCGGATGGCTGCGCTACGCAGCTCTGTGGCTGGCCATCGCCGTCGGCTCCGCAGCCGGAGCAACGAGCTACCTGGCGGCCGGGCTGCCGGTCCTCTGGGCGGCTGTGGCGCTTCTGGGCTTCTGCGCGGCCCTGGTGTGGTGGCGTCGTCGTTCCCGGACTTGACTATCCTGGTGTTGAACGGAATCGACGGAACGGAGCAATGTGATGCGGATACGTCAGGGCCCGGAGCAGAACAGCGTGGAACTGCGCAGCGGCACCGCCACCGGAGCACGGACGGCACTCGGCCTGGGGTTGGGCATCGGGGGCTTCCTGTTCAGCATGACGATCGCCTCAAACATCTTTGTGGCCCATCGCGCCTCTGAGCACATGCCCACCCCGTGGTGGGTCCTTATCCTGCCGGTGGTCTTCCTGGCCTTCGGCATCTCCTACGCAGGCAGTGGCAAGCGGGTCCGCACCCTCCTGCGTCGTTACGGTGAGAGCCGTACGCTGGTCAGCAGCTGGTTCGGCCTGAAGAAGGAGGAGACCACCTTCGACGCCGCCCACGGCCACCATCTCTCTCTGCACACCGATGAGCGAATCAGCCGGAACAAGAATGGCACCACCCGTTACAGGGTCTCCACGCTGGCGCTGGTGACACGCGACGGTGCGGAGGTCATCATCGGCAAGCAGGAGCGCAGCGGCCTGGGCGGAGCCCAGCCGCTGTTAGAGCAGGCAGCGGAGATCTCCCTGTTCCTGGGACTGCCGCTGGAGCGCACCGGCTTCGGTGCACCGATCGGCTATGGCCCCCAGCCACCCGGAGGGGTCGCCGGCCCACCGCCGGGCTATGGGCCACCGCCGGGCTACGGCCCGCCCGGTGGGATGGCCGACCCTCCGCAGATGGGGGGCCACCAGCCGCCAGGCGCGCCGAGCCCCGGCGGACAGAACCCTGGCGACGGTGGTGGGTTGCCGGGCTGGACCCGTGGTCAGGACCGGTAGGCGCCGTCGTGCTCCGCTTTTCTGCTCAGCTGGTCGCGATGAGGCTGATGCCGAGCACCACGACTGCAGCGCCGAGAATCCTGCGCGCCGGGTCTTTCTCCTTGAACAGCCACCAGGCCAGCAGTGCTCCCACCACGATCGAGGACTCCCGGGCCGGGGCCACCAGGGCGACTGAGGCCATCGTCATCGCGTAGAGAACCAAGATGTAGGCCAGCGGCGAGAGCAGGGCGATGATCACCGCCGGACGCCGGTCCGCGTTCCAGGTGGGGGTGACCTTTTCCCTTTTGCGCAGTACCCAGGGCAGCATCAGCGCGGCTTGGAAGAGTCCGCCGAGGCCGAAGTAGATGATGGGGTCGATGCCCAAGGTGTTGACGCTGAAGTGATCCCAGAGGGTGTAGGCGGCGATCATGGCGCCGGTGGCCCCGCCGTAGAACAGGCCGGTGGCCAGACCGGAGGAGCGCTGGAAGAGTCTGCGGCCGGTGACGATCAGGATTCCGCTGATGATCACCACGCCGCCGAGCAGTGCCAGGGGTGCCGGACGTTCCCCCAGGAAGCTGACGGCCACCACGATGGTCAGCACCGGCCCGACGCCGCGGGCCACCGGATAGACCACGCCTAAGTCGGCCTTGCGGTACCCGGTCTGTAGGAGCATCGCGTAGCCGATGTGCAGCAGCGCGGTGACCACGCAGGCCCCCAGCAGCTCCCATCCGTAGCTGGCCCCGCTGACCAGCATGTGGATGAGGCCCACCGGCAGGGTGATGAGGCAGCTCAGTGAGTAGTACATCCACACGAACACTGTGGTGTCCCCACGGGAGGTCTTGGCCGCCAGGTTCCACACCGCGTGGAAGACCGCGGCCGCCAGGACCATGGACAGGGCTGTGGTGCTCATGCGTTCAGTCCCAGAGCCACCGCCGAGCACAGAAGGTCGACGACGGCCAGGTGGGCGATGCGGCTGGAGGATTCGACCAGCTGCTCGGTACCTGTGCTGCCGATGGCTATCAGCGGCAGATCGGCGGTCCGGGCCAGGGGTGAGCCGGAGAAGCTGGTGACGCCGATCACGGAGGCCCCGGCGGCTTGGGCGACATCGACGACGTCGAGGGTCTGGCGAGTCACTCCGGAGTGGCTGACGGCGATGAGCACATCCTTCGGTTGCAGCAGGCCCGCCAGGACCACCGAGGAGTAGTTGTCGGCGGAGTGCTGGACCGTCAGACCGCCCATGGTGAGCCGGTAGGCGGCATCGGTGGCCACTGGCAGCGAGGTGCCGGATGCGGCCAGGAGCACCCGCCCGGCGCTCCGGAGCTGCTGTGCTGCGGCTGCCAGAGTGGATGGGCTGATGGTGTCTTGGGCGGCGCGCAGGCTCTCTGCGTGACTGGCGAGGATCACATCGGTGAGGTCTTTGGCGGTGCGGACTTCGGCCAGCGCCTTCGGGGTAGTGACCGGCGAGCCGCTGCCCAGTGCTGCGGCCAGGGCCTGCTTCAGCGCAGGCAGGCCGGAGAATCCCGCCGAGCGTGCGGCGCGCACAGCGGTGGCCGCGGAGACCCCCGAGCGCTCGGCGATCTCAGCGGCGGTGGCGTTGAGGACGAACTGCGGATCAGCGATCACCAGATTCACCACCCGGGCATGCCCCTCCTTGAGCCCGGGCGCCAGTGACCGCAGCCGTGCCCTGAGTGAGACCAGACTCTCTCTGGATGAAACCATATTTCACATGATATCAATTGATTGAAATAGCATTGCAATGGTCGTGATGGTGCTGCTCTGGCCGAGCAGGATCCCAGCGCCGATGGGGGAGGGTTGATGATGATGTTCGCCGGTGGTGTGCCCGCCAACACTACTCGTCGGTCCACAGGTGCGCCGCTCATCACGAAGTGCTCAGCGCTGGGTCTCAGGCTTTGGGATAATCGTCACGGGAGACAATGGGGGAATGCGATGACCGAGCGAACTGAGCCCCGGGAGCCGGTGAGTAACTACGTGGAAGCACTGCGCCGAGGGGTGCCGTTCCGTGATGAGCAGGGCGCGCTGCATTACCCCACGGTGCGCAGCCGACCTCAGCCGGGCTTCACCCTTGATCCGGTGCACAGGTTTCTGCTGACCGGCAGTTTAGTGGTCTCCATCGGCTACACCCTCTGGATGGTGGCACGGATCCCCTCGATGCCGGAACAGGTTCCGATGCACTTCTCAGCCGATGGTTCAGTCAACCGGTACGGCTCCCCCTGGGAGATGCTGATCCTCGCCTGCTTATCGCTTGCGGTGATCGTCGGCTGCGTTGTTCTCACCCGATACCCCCGGATCTACAACTACGGAATTGGCAAAGTCACCGAAGAGAACATCCAGGCCCACTACAAGAACGCCGTGCAGATGATGGTCTGGCTGGCGTTCAGTCTGGCAGTGCTCCACTTCACCATGCTTGGCAGTATTGCCGGGGACTGGCCAGCCAGTCCGGCAATCTGGTTCGGCATGGCCCTCATGTTCGGATCAGCGGCTTTCTTCATCCTGCGAATGTTGAAGATCTGATCCATCAGTCTTTATCGCCGGGCGGGCGCGTCGCTGGTTCGAACAATGACGCTCTGGTGCCCCCGGCGCGATTCGAACGCGCGACACCCGCTTTAGGAGAGCGGTGCTCTATCCCCTGAGCTACGGAGGCGGGGGTGCCTGAATCCAGCACCACACTATGGTAGCGGTTATCAGCCTTGCGGTTTGTCCCGCCTGCCGGTCACCACAACATCACGCACGACGACGCCGACCACAGTGACTGACAGGAGTACCAGCAGAACCCAGCTGATCTGGGTGAGGACCGAGGCCAGGGTCACCAGAGTCGGCTCCGGCGGATCGTGGCCCAGGACCGCGTCGACCAGGAAGTTCCCGGTGATGTCCACGGCGGCGAACCCGGCGGCTGCGGCCACCACCGCCCATCGCCACACTCCCCGGGCCAGCAGTCCCAGTGCGGCCCAGGTCGCCAGGAAGAAGACCACCGGGAAGATGATGCCCGCCGTTTTGTGCAGGAAGTTCAGTTGTCCTGCGGCATCGTCCTCGAAGGCTGCCTGCAGAGCCAGGATGTCGGCGGCGTCGTACCCGGTGATCCGTGCCCCCGGCATCGAGAGGCCGTCGGCGAAGTAGGTCAGCTGGGGCATGGCATAGGCATGCAGGTACAGCCCCATGAACAGCGCCACACCCAGCAGGGCGTACACCAGAATCCGGGGTGAGCCCTGCTCCTGGGGTGCGGGCCTGGCCTTCTTTTCAGCCGGCTGCTTCGGCACATTGCCGCGGTCTGTGTGCTGCTGCGGGTTCCCACGAGTCTTCTTCCGCCGCTTGGACATAGTTCCATCTTCCCAGAGTCGGATGCGTGCCCCTGACGCGGGGAGTCCGTCATCTTTTCCCAACGCCGGTTAAACACTTCCCCAACGAATCCTCACCGTTTTCCCTCCATGATCTAGCGCCAGAGCTATCTTTTTGGCCGGTGCCCCACCGCAGGGCTGCTCCCTAGAGTGACTGTGATGTTCATCGAGGGGCCATGAACGAATCACGTTCTGAGGCCCGGCTCCACCTTGCTGATCCGGGAGGATCCGGCCTGCACCGACGAAGGGGAATCGCGTGAGGCAACACAACTCGCTCGTTCACAGTCCACTGCGCCACCGCGCCGACCACCGACGTTCTCCAGCGCGGCTCTTCGCCGCGGTGCTGACAGTTGGCTTGGTCAGCCTCAGCGGACCAGCTGCGTCCGCCGCGGCAGACGTGTCCGGCTCCCCGGAGCCTGTCGAGTCTGAGAGCTCTCCGGTCGCCTCCCCGACTGGAGAGCCAACCACCAGCACTGAAGAAACGGCTGAGCCGACAGAAGATCCAGCTGAGGAGCCGGGCCCTACGGAGACTGCGGCCGAGGAGTCGGGTTCGCCCAGTCCTACGGAGACCGAGGCCGAGGAGTCGGATTCGCCGATCCCTACCGAGACCGGTGATACGGCGCGGGACCCCTCTGAGTCCGAAACCCCGGTCGAACCTGAGGAGTCTGAGGATTCTGCTCAGGAGCGTACTGAGGATTCCGAGGAGGATGAGGACCTGGCCACTCCGATGGAGGTCCCGGAGCCGGAAGACACGGAGGCGATCATTAACGTCAACGTCGGCGGTGACCGCTCAGGAGACACCAGTGTGGGCAACTTGGCCGGGGTGACCCTTCGCCTCCATGACGGCGGCAGCGGCGGACCAGGCGACCCGGTCGAAGAAGAGTGGGCCACGTGTGAGTCTGATGCAGACGGCGACTGCTCCTTCGTGATCCCGGAGACCCAATCGGGATCGGTATTTCCTCCTACGAGTTCCGGAGAAAACCGAGACCGCCGGTTCTGGGTGGTTGCTGAGTCCGCTCCTGACGGCTGGCAATTGAACCAGGGACTGGTCACTGGTGGAGCGAACAATCAGTCCGTGACGAGCTACGCGTTCCGCACTGGGTACAGCACAATACTCGGTTCAAACAGGGGTGTTCGGGCCGGAAATACCTATCAGTCTGGCGAGGACTTCATGTCCGGCTCCGGCAGTACCGCCTCAGGGGGAGTCTGGCAGAGCTCCCGGGCCAATCCGGAACTGCCTGAAACCTGTGAAGCCGGACTGAATGTGGCCCTGGTGCTCGACCTCTCCGGCTCAGTGTCCAACGTAGGAGCCCTGGGAGACCTCAAGGAGGCTTCCAAAGAGATGACGGAAGCCTTGGCTGGGACCGGATCCTCCCTGGCACTCTACACGTTCGCCACCACCGCACCGCGCAACAACGGGTCAACGGGCCGGAACTATGACCTGATGCCGATCGATGAGGGGAACAACCTCCAGACCATCAAGGACCGTATTGACGCCTACCAGGCCGGGGGAGGCACGAACTGGGACCGCGGCATCTATCAGGCCGCCCAGTCCAGCGCGAACTATGACCTGGCCGTTGTGGTGACTGACGGCCTGCCCACCTTCTACGGGCCGGGCCAGAATCCCTCGGGGCCGGGCAACAGCACGCGTCTGATTGAAGCGGAGCAGGCCATCTTCTCCGCGAACGCCCTGAAGAGCCAGGGGACCCGTACGCTGGCCGTCGGCGTCGGAGCCGGTGTCAGCGGCAACCCCGCCAACCTGAGTGCCATCTCCGGACCGAACGGCTACGCAGGGCAACAGGCTCACGAGGCCGACTACTTCCAGGAAGACTGGGCCAGGCTGGCCGACCTGCTCGAAGAGATCGCTCTCGGCGCCACCTGCCAGGCCAGCATCGAGATCACCAAAGAGACCCTCGTCTTCGGGGACGAGACGCCGAGCAACGGAGGTGCAGGCTGGGAGTTCGGCGCCTCCACCACCGGCGGGACGCTCTCGCCAGAGTCCTCCCAGACCACAGATGATCAGGGACAGGTCGAATACGACCTTCACTTCGACACCCCGACCCCAGAGCCTGCACAGCTGAGCATCGAGGAGATCCTAAGCTCCGAGCAGGCCGCCGAGGGCTGGTCCCTGGAGGACATCACCTGCACCGTCAACGGTCAGGACGTGCCAGTGGGGGATAGCCGCGCGGAACTCACGGTGACTGTCGGCGACGACGTCGACTGCACCTTCCTCAACGTCCAGCAGCTGGTCCCTGGCATCTCCGTCGAGAAGCAGGCCTGGGACACCCCGGATGCCGGTGGCCTGGACGGCGCTGAGGAGATCGAGGCCGGAGCCCAGGTCACCGACGGGGCGACGATCACCTGGACCTACACCGTGACCAACACCGGTGAAACTGTGCTCCACGACATTCAGGTGACCGACGACCAGCTCGACCCGGACGGGGTGGAATGCCCCAGGACCTCGCTTGATCCCGATGAGTCCATGACCTGCACCGCCTCCGGTGCGGTGACAGCCCTAGACCCCTAATTGAATAGTCAGAATCACCACACCGGCCTGAGCTAGCTTGGGCCAGAATCACCGAATGGAGAGAGTATGAACAAGAAAATGACAGGTTTTGTGGCTGGTGCCGCCGGTGTCGCACTGCTGATGAGCGGTGGCACCTACGCGCTGTGGAGCGACTCGGCCGATGTTGACGGCGGCACGATCACTTCCGGCAACTTGGAGGTGGACTTCCTCAAGTCATCGTGGAAGGACGTCTCCAAGGATCGGAGCGACTACCCGCATTCGATCGATCTGGAAGATTTCAAGATCATCCCAGGTGACACTATCGAAGGCACCTTCCCGGTCGATGTCGGGCTCGAAGGCGAGAACCTGGTCGCCGATCTCGCATTTGTCGGCGGAGGCGAGCCGTTGGGCGAACTGGCCGAGGGTCTGGAGGTGACGTACACCGTTCTGGACGCAGAGGGCGAGGAGGTTGCCAGTGGGACCGGCGGCAGTGTCACGGTGACTCTGGCCTCAGAGGACAACCCTCTGGCGGAGAATCTGATCCAGGTCCCCGATACGACCGACGGCCAGGCTGAGTTCTCTGTGGAGGTCTCCGTCTACTTCGATACTGACACCCCTGAGCGCGAGCTGGTGCAGTCCACCGCGGCACTGGCCGGCGGCAGCGTCGAACTGACCCAGGTCCGTGAAGGCGTTGAAGGCTACGAGTGATCCATCGGGGCGGACCGGGCAAGCGCGCGTTCCGCCCAGCTGAGCAGGAGAGACCATGACTCGCACCAGCACACAGCAGCAGAAGAGCACGGCTAGCGCGTGGCGCGCAGTCGTCTCCGGCGGTGCCTTTGTTCTGCTGCTGGCAGTGCTGGCTGTGGCGATTGCGGTGGCAGTGGTGCCCCGGGCCATGAACGGGGCACCACTGACCGTCCTGAGTGGATCGATGGAACCGACCTATTCCCCCGGAGACATGGTGATCTCCGTTCCCCGCGACAGCTATGCGATCGGCGATGTGGTCACCTTCCAGCCCGTCTCCGGGGACCCGACGCTGGTCACCCACCGGATCACCGGGGTTCGCCAGGGCCCAGACGGCATCACCTATGTGACCCAGGGGGATGCCAACGGGGCGCCGGACGATCCCATAGTGGCTAACCAGGTGATGGGCAAAGTCATCTACCACGTGCCCTACATCGGGCACGTTGCCAACGTGATGGGCCAGGATCGCCAGACCCTGATCATCATCGCCGGAGGCGGACTGCTCGGATACGGCATCTACGCCGTGGGCTCCAGCATGATGGCCAGACGAAGCAAGAACGACCGCAATGCAGCTGCTTCGGCGCTGCAGACACAAGGAGACTGAAGTGCTCAACAGAACCAGAAGATGGCCGCTGCCCGCCTTGGCAGCCGCCGCACTGGTGGCCGGAGCAGGGGCGGCAGGAGGCACCTTCGCTCTTTGGAACGGGACCTCCGGCACAGACCAGGCAGTGATCGTCGCCGGTGCTCTCGACATCAGTGTCGACGACGGCGAGAACCCCCGGTGGTACGAGACATCACCTGATGTGGACAGCACTCCGCGAGACATCGACCCTGAAGAGTTCCTGGTTCGGCAGGGAGATACTGTCGGAGCCGGCTACGAGTTCGCTATCGAACTCGACGGCGACAACATGCGTGCGGACCTCCGACTGGACTGGCTACGGAGTCCCGACCTTCCCGAGGGGGTCAGCGGCAGCTATGAGCTCCTGGACGCGGACGGGGAGCCGGTCTTGGATGAGAATGGTATGCCGGTCTCCGGTGATCTTCCTGACGGCGCAACCAGCGTGGACCTGGGAGTTCTCGACTTTGACGGTCAGGCGAGGAGTGAAGGTTTCATCCTCAGCCTCGCGCTGGACTTTGATGATCTAGAGGACCGTTTCGGGTCCGAGAGCGAGCCCCAGGTCGTTGACCTGGGGGACTTCAGCGTCGGACTCGAACAGATCCGTGAAGGGGATGGTTTCCAGTGACCAATCAGACGGAGATCAAGGGACCGCGCCGAATCCGCACCGCAGCTGTGGTCGGCACAGCGGGTCTGCTGGGAATTGCGCTGGGCACCGGCGGAGCGTCTCTGGCGCTGTGGAGTGACCAAGAGGAGTTCACCGGAGACATCGCCTCCGGCTATGAGTATTTCGCCGCCGGGCACCTGGACGACACCGAGCCGGCCCCCTCGGGCAGCGTCTCCACGACCATCGGTGCCGAAGAGGCCTCCACTCTGATGGAGAACGAAGAGATCGCGATCCCGCTGCAGACCGACTCCCTCAGCCAGGGCAACAAGGGACTGACGTACCAGATTGCCGAGCCGGACTGGGGCGAGGGCATCTTCGGTGCTGCCGATGTCACGATATTTCCGGTCGACACAGCAGAGGAATGCACCGTAGAAAACACCCAGGAGCAACCCGAGGAACTCAGTTCCACACCGGTCAGCGCCGACTACTCCGACTCTGAAGAACTGACTGAGGAGTACTGGTGCCTGACGGCCATCTTGGAAGATCTGCCGGGCGAGGGCACCTACCAGAACATCGGTGCTGTCACCGCCGATGATCCCAGAGGAGAGGCGGTCACCGACGACGACGACTGGGATGCTGTGGTCGGTTCCGACTTGGATCCCGAGGATGAGGCAGACCACGCGATCGAATTCAGCTACGAGACCTTCCGGGCAGGAGACCAGACACCATGATCATGCGGCTGAAACGGAAGACCCTTGTGCATGCGGCCGGGGCGGGTGTGCTCACCGCGAGCCTGCTGGGAGCCGCCATGGCGGCAGCTTCTGCGAGCCCCGCCTATGATGATTCCATCCAGCTGTCATGGGACGGCAGCACCTATGCCGCCACGACCACCGAGAGTTTCGTGGGCACACCGGTTGCTGTTCCAGGGGACCAGGCGACCCGCACCCTTGTGGTCCGCAATGACGGCCCCACCGAGGGCGTCTTGCATGCCGTGATCACCAATGTGGAACTTCTTGACCCTGATAGTGAAGACGTCCACTACAACCCGAACCACCAGGCCCCAGATGAATCCGGCTACTATTCCGGGGCGGGCCATCAAGGTGACTTCTACGACGACCTCACGGTCAGCTGGAGCACCGGTGAGGCGTCGATGACACACCTGGATGCCAGCGAGACCACCGAGATCCTCACCACCGACCTCGCCCCGGGGGAGGAGACCGAGGTCTCGATCGGCTATGAGTTCCCGATCGAAGCAACCTCGGGGAACACCGCTAACGTAGATCCGCGCAGCGCCTCTTTCGACGTGATTCTTACCCTCGGCGGAGAGATACCGGAAGAACCGGAGCCCACACCCACCGAGCCGGAGGAGCCCACCACGCCGACAGCTCCACCGCCGGAAACGAGCGAGCCCGAGCCCACACCCAGCCCAGAGCCTGATGCACCAGGTGATCCCGCGGCAGCAGAGCAGCCACGGGACTCCCTGCCGGTGACTGGTGCCAACGTCATGTGGCCAGCGTTGGTGGGGGCCCTGCTGGCATTCTCCGGGCTCATCCTGCACAGGGCCTTCCGGAACAGGCCGCGCTATGAGGGCATGTGAGTCTCCACCGGGCCGCGGAGCACCCGAGCCACCTGGGCCCGGTTCGTGATGCCCAGCTTCCGCAGCACATTGGAGACATGGAAGCGCGCCGTCGCCTGCGAGACGAACAGCACATCGGCGATGTGCTTGTTGGTGCTGCCTTCAGCCAAGAGGTGAGCGACCTCACGCTCCCGGGGAGTCAGCGCAGACAGCAGTTCCAGATGGGCCAAATGGTCGAGGTCTCCCAGAGCCGTGGAACGGTCCACTACACGTGATATATGAGCGACGGCACCGATGCGGTTCAGAGTCTCCGTGGCTTTGCGAAACTGTGTTTTCGCTTCAGCCCCACGCTGCCGTGACGCAAGAAAAGTGCCATAGTCACTTCGGGTCAGCGCCTTGGGGAGTGGATAAGTGGTCTCATTCACCGCACGCTGGTAAAGCTCGTCAGCTTCGGCATCGTGGCCGCGCGAGTGGGCCATACGGGCTTGAAGCCAGCAGAGCGTTCCCCAGGTCTCGGCCCATTTGATGCCGCGCCACTGGGCCAGTGTGCCGATGAGTTCTTCGGCCTCATCGAACCGTTCACAATCAATGAGGGCATGGACCCGGTGGGTGAGAAACCCGCGCCTGGTGTCGATGAGGCCTTCAACCTGCTCTGGGGCTGTCGCGGCCAGGATATCCTCTGGTTTGCCCGCCAGCAGTGCGATCTCACACTCTGCCATGACCGCCAGATCAAAGCCGTAGCCCACCCATTCCACCTCGTGCAGCCGCTTGGTCTCCTCCAGGTGCATCTGGCCATTGCCGTCACCGGTGACCGCCGCAAGCCAGGCACGCAGCGCGGCTGAGGTAAACCTGGTCTCGAGATCCGGGACATCAAATGACAGCTCTTCGTTCTCGGTGAGCACACGGTTCGCCTCAGACAGCCTGCCCTGCAACAGGAGCGTGTGGGCGTAGATCACTCGGACGTTTCCTGAGGCCCAGGGCGGGTCCACGGTGCCCAGCATTTCAGTGGCCTCAGCTGTCAGGCTATTGGCGAGTTCGATGTCGTCCAGGGCGACGGCCGCACCGGCGAGTGGGATGATCGCGTCGATCTTATAGGAGCTCGGCGGCCGCTGGCGCAGCCGCTCGACCAATGTCGGCATCTGCTCGCGGACCTGCTCCAGCTGGTTGTTCAGGTACAGCGGGACGATCGAGAAAGAGTCGACGAGTACCTCGAAGTCCCGGGGGGCGACCATCCACGCCAGGCGGGGGTCGGTGAGTTCCCCGGGGTCCTCCGGAGCATTGGACCAGATGGGCCGAGCCGCCACCATCAGGGTGTGAAGGGCTTCCATCTCCCGGCTGCGCAGCATCATCATCACAGACATAAAACACATGAACGCCTGAACCGTGCGAGTCTCCGGATCCTGGCTGCGGTCCTGGAGCAGCGTCTGAACCCGCTGGTTTGCCGCAACATCCTCGAATTTGTAATACCCCAGCACGATGGCTAAGAACTCGCGCACCGGTGAATAGGGCATCGCTTCAATCTCGGGCAATAGGTCGATCACGGCGAAACCGGTCTTCCTGCGCATGTTGAGCAGAGCCAGATCCGTGATGAGCCGCTGGCGCTCCGCAGGGGGAGCCAGATCGATGCTCGCCCTCAGGATGTCGTTGGCATATCGGTAATGCCCGTTCTCCACGGCGGTGTTGACGTGGTCATCGACGCGGGCTCCCAGGTCTTCGTCCCACTGCTGGGCACCGCGCAGAGCGTAGGAGATCGTTGCGTGATCCTCGGAGGCCGCGGCCAGTGCACGGTAGATCTCCTTGGCCCTCTCTGCGGGGACAGCCTCTTGGATCGCGTGTGCGATCAGTGCATGGGAGACAAGCACCGAACTGCCGAATCCGGATTCCAGCAGAATGCCTGCTGCACATGCTTCGTCGATGTCGGGCGTGTGGCCGAGCTTCTCAGCGACATCCCTGAGGACAGCCTTCGGTATCTCATGAGAGGCGAAGCTTGCCACCTCCGCGGCAAGCTTCCCGGCCGGACCCATGGTGGTGTAGCCACTGAGAAACGGGTCATTCTGCACAGCAGCCCCTCGGATCTGGAGATCCCAGGTGAGGTGCATCGTCTTGACCTCGCCGGGGGTCAGACCCGAGAAGACCTTATCCACGCCGAGGAAAGTGCCCCTGGCGGCTTCAAGGATGGACTGCGCAGTCCGCGTGGAGATCGCGGTCTCAAAACGTTCAACCGCGAGCGCCTTGATGTCACTGGTGGAGAGAGCCTCAAGGTGCCGGTAACGGTGAATCGGACTGGACTCGGTGACACTCTGCAGAAATCCGGTGAAGGAATCCTCATGGTAAGGAGTGCGTGCGGCGAAGGCTACGAACACTCCCTGCTGGACCACCCGGGGAATCACATAGCGCAGGACGCGGGTGGACTCTTCGTCGATCCACTGGGCGTCGTCAATCAGCACGGTACGCAGGACTCCGCTTGGCACTTCTACAAGGTGCCGCAAGAGGTGGCGGGCAATTTCCACAGGTTCAGTATCTGGTTCCACATGCGGCTCGTCAGCCAAGCCGCTGCTGAGCAGGCGTTCAACGAAGCTGTACGGAATATTCTGCTCGAAGGCATCGGCGTACACATAGTGGCGGTGAGCGTCCGCAGGTTCTGCATGGCTCGTTTTGTCCCCGACGGCACGGAGGTAGTAGGTCTTTCCCATACCGGCTGCGCCGGTGACCAGCAACAGCATCCCATTCTGGGCCTGGGCGGTCTCCGCTATGTGGTGCGCCTGATCGCGACGATTCTTCTGGGGGCTCTCACTCATGATCTGCGTTTCTGTTGGGGACTCCAAAGGTGTGTGTTGGGTATGGACGGTACTGTCCCTGCCGAAACTGATCTGGGGGCGGTGGTGCCTTGATTTGGTGGGTCGGCAGCATCAGCCATGGGCCGCCGAACTGGCTGCTAGGTGGTCTCAGGCAGACGAGCATCTGATCCCCTCATGTAGTGTTCTTTCGCCTTCAGCGCACAGTGAGCGACCTGACCTGCTCGGAGGCCAGCGAAAGCACTGCATATGTCAGCACACTAAACCCTGCAGATTCTCATCAGAGGCCAACCAGCACAAAACTCCGTAACGATCTCCGTAGTTCTGGAAAACTACTGAGGACCACTCCGTACCATCGCTCACCATGTGTAGTGTGGGAGATGCTCTCGTCACCGGGTGCAGGGTTTTACACTGGAGGCCATAAGGAGATGACACCAACGGCGGGCACTTCAGCCGGGCCGTGCCTGGGGCGCCATGCCCAGATTGAGCGAATCCGGGATCATATTCATCATGCTGCGACTGGTGTCGGCCAGTTCGTGCTCATTGAGGGCTACGCCGGTATCGGCAAATCTACGCTCATTGAACACGCGTTGACATCACTTACCGATTTTTCCCGGGCTTCTTTCTGCTACTTTCTCGAAGAGGACCGGCAGCGCGAAGGTGCTCTGGAGCCATCCTTCACTGGTCACAGCGCAAGCTGCGGACAGGACTCGGGGACCCTAGCTCATGACCATGCAGGGAAGCTTCAGGTGACGGACAGCAAATTCCTCCCAGAAGGTCCCCAACCAGCAGTGAGAGTGATTGAGGATATCCACTGGGCCAATGAACGCTTTGTTGAAGGCCTCTGGGAAGGTCTGTGTCACTCGGACGCGTTCCCGGGTGTTCTGATCGTGTCGATGCGCCCTTCGACACGTGCTGACCTCGCACAGCTGAAACGGTTGGCACAGTCTCAACCCCAAGCCTCCCACCTGTGGCTTGAGCACCTTACCGTCTCTCAGGTCCGGAAGGTGCTGCAACAGAAAAGTGGGTTGCCCATATCCCCGGGCGTCGCTTCGCAGGTACATCAAGAAACAGGGGGGCTGCCCCTGCTGGTTGATGAGGTCGGCATGTGGTTAGTCCAGAATCCGCCCTACCCGGGGCGTCGAATCGAACACGCTCTCAACGCCTGCCGTCAGGACCTTTGCCGGCCCGACCATCCGCTGAGACGGCGAGTCGCCGGGCAGTTCGACCCATTGCCTTCCGCGGACCGCAATGTTCTGGAGTTCCTGGCTGCGGCGAAACGCCCTCAGCCCTCAACTCACATCACTGCTGCGGTGGGCTGTCATGTGACGGATCTGGACCGTCTTGTCAGTGCAGGGCTGCTGGTCTATGACCAGACCGCTTACGGGTATCGATTGCCAAGCCGCAGCTGGAGCAGCGTGCTCACCGCGACGCTGAACCCCGAACATCATGCTCGGTTCCATTACGCGCTCGCTGCGTCTGCGGCTGAAACGGAGGCGTTCGAGCACCATTTCCAAGCCGCAAGGTTGTTGGGCACCACCGATGCCATCTCACAGGCTGCCGACTTTGGCTGTGATCTTGCTGATCAGCTCACCGGCCGCCAAGAAGCTCAGAGCGCCTGGCAGGTACTGCGCAAGACAGTCCTGCTTCGCCCCACAACATCCACCATAGAATCCTTAGTGGAACTGGTCCTGGGCAGCGATCGAGGAAGCCTGCTGGCCGATCCCGACCTCGAGGAGCTATACCGAAGGTTCGCCCCTGCCGCCCAGCGTGGCAGTCTCCTGGCTCTGACGGCACTGGGCCGCGGGGACATGCCGGCCGCCGTCGCGCATCTGCGCGGCGTTGAGGAGGGATCATTCCGGCACTGCCATGATCGGCTGCTGTATGCGCACGCTACCGCAGCTTGTGGGCATCACAGCACCATTCATGGTGTGATCGGTCCGCCGCGCATGCTGTTCTCCCGGGCTATGGCTGCCTTGGACAGCGGTACCTCTGCAGCACTCGGGCTGAGATCAGATGACACCGAAACGCTCACTGGACTGCGATTGATTCTCGAAACATGCTGGACACTATGCGATGAACCACTGCGTTCCGAGACAGAGGATCCTCAGCTGCTGCGGTTCTCTGAGGCTCAGCGGCAACTCGATGCGTTGACCCGAAGAACTCATGAGTCAGATTTCACCACCAAGGTGCTGGCCTTCCTCGACCGTCTCAAGAAAGAGAGTCCAAAGAGTCGGCACCATCTGGCGGTACAAGCCATCGTGGCCGCCTACCTACGCTCCCACGGTGCATCTCAGCTTGCTTTTGGCCACCTGCAAGAAATCTGCCGCGACATCAATTACGCCACAGGGGGTGACTCCAATGGCGGGCACTTCAGCCGGGGCCAGTTCGTCAGATCCTTGTTCTACGCGGGATGTTGGGACCAGGCAGAGGAACTGGCAGTGGAGACCGCCCAATACGGACTCGAGCACGGCGAAACACCCGATGCGCTCATCGCGTATTGTTATGCGGCTCTGATTCCTGCCGCTCGGGGTCAACGAGGCGGTCACCGCATTCTTGACGCTGTCGGCCGCGCTCAAGACATCGGTCAGCTGCCCGCGGTGATCAACACTCGCCGCTATCTTGAAGCCCTGATCAGCTCAGCGCACCAGGATCACCAGAAAACCGCTGACCTTTTGCTCACGCTGCGCGACAGCGACTACGCCTGGACCGCCATTGGGCTCATGCCCACCACACTGTTGGCGCACGCCCTGCACAACACCGAGCAGCACCATGCCTTGACTACCCTGCGGAATTTGGCCGAAAACCGGCACTTTCCAGCATTGGAACCCCTGCGGGACTACGCACAGAGCTACCTTTGCGGTTTGAGCAGTGCAGACCCAGAACAGGCAATCGACCACCTTCTCGACGCAGTCTCTTGGATCGATACCCTCGCCCCGCCCAGGTCAACAATCACTGAACCTGAACGTGGCACGTTCGGTTTTCACCGTGGACTGCTAATACTGGATATCGGTGCGCTCTACAATGCTCACAGCAGTGAAATAGCTGATCGGGCTGACACCATCTACGATCTTCTCCTCTGGGCCGAAGAGTTTTTTGACACATGCGGTGCAGACGGCCTGACTGGCCGTGCTGAAACCCTACGCGCCAGCGTGAAGACACCCACCGCCCCGTCAGCACGGCAATACCCAGAACAGGCCTTCCACGGCAGGCTCCACGGTCTTACTCCGCGTGAGCAACAGATTGCCGCGTTGGTCGGCCGTGGCCTGAAAAATCGCGACATCGCAGAAGAGCTTGTGCTGTCCAGGCGCACCGTCGAATCGCATGTGGCGAACATTCTCTCGAAACTAGAGGTGGCATCCCGGAAAGAACTCCACCAAAACCTCAAGAGATCCTCGCCATAGGGCAGCTACCGTCTGTTCAACGACATCAGGAGCAGGATCAAGCTGAGCAGCAGAAGCAGCGCCAGCAGTGCCATCGCGCCGGAGTAGCCCAGCGGGCTATCCGCCAGCCAGCCGACTGCTGCGGGCCCAGCGGCCCGGCCCAGGGCGATGGCGATGGCCTGGACACCCATCAGCGCACCGAACCGAGGCCCTGAGTACCAGTCGCTCATGATCACCGCCCGCAGCGGGATGAAGGCCCCGAAGAGCAGCCCGAAGAGGATGAAATGCCCGTTCATCTCCCAGGCCGTGGTGCCTCTGATCGCCAGCCATACAGCGGGCATGATCAGGATGGTCACTGCGATGTAGAGCGTGACGGAATCGAACCTGTTGGCCAGCACCGGCAGGAGGAACCGAGCCGGCAGGCTCAGCAGGCCGACGGCGGCAGCCCACCATGCCAGCAGCTGCGGGTCGAAGCCGGAGGCCTCGAACCGGGCGATGCGGTGGACGTTGAAGGACTCCAGCACTGCCATGGTCAGCCCCAACGCGGTGGTCAGTGGAACAAAGCCGGCGGGCAGCTTGGGCCGGGCGCCAGACGGGGTGCTGGCGCCGTCGACGGTGCGATCCCGGGGCGGCTCCGGTGTTCTGCTCACGGGAGCCGCGCGCAGCGCCCAACCCGCGGTGACACCGCAGGTCATCAGCACGGTGGTGGCCAACAGGGCCGCTGTCTGACGCCATCCGAGAAGCTCCACCAGATATGAGGTGGTGGGCACAAAGACCGGACCGGCCAGACCGGTGATCAGGGTGAGCATGCCCGCGGCACGGTTGCGCCTCTCCCGGCCGAACCACTGCTGGATGGCGACGAAGGCAGGTTCGAACAGCACCATCGCGCTGCCGGGGCCGATCAGGATCCACCAGACTGTCAGGACTTGCCACCCGGAGGTGCTGGCGGCGAACCCCAAGAACCCGAGGAAGACCAGCAGCCCGCCGAGGGCAACCATGGCACGGATGCCGTGCCGATCCGCATGCCGGCCGATGTGGACCGCCACCGCGGCGCCAGTCAGCACAGACCCCGAAAACGCCGTGGAGAGCAGCGAGACCGAGAACTCCGCACCTGCGGCTGAGGAGGTGATCAGCACCGAGGTGCCGTAGAGGATGGCGCCGAAGCTGACGCCCACACTGACAGCCAGCGCATAGACCAGACGGCGGAAGTGCGGAGTGGGAGAGTGGGGACGGTCCATGGGAAACCTCTCAGGCAGGCGACGGCATGACAAGATGCCGACTCCACTCCTGGAGGTTTCTATCCCTTAAGATCAATGCCGCCCTGAAGCGGCACGCTGCGGCGCTTGAACCAGTCCCGGCAGACGCCGGCGGAACCCTAGCCGCCCGTGCTGGTCGGAGAGTTCAGCCTACGGCGTGGCCGGTGGAGTGCGCAAAGCCCGCAGCCGGGATCCCCGTGTGGGCAGCAATCCGACCCTGATCTGGGTGGAGGACCACAGCACGCCGCCGATGACCAACAGGCCGCCGAGCAGCTCCAGCCAGGTCGGGACCTGGCCAAGCATCAGCCAGGCTGCGAGGATACCGACCACCGGCACCAGCATGGAGAAGGGCGCGACGACGCCGGCAGGATGTCTGCGCATCAGCCACACCCAGATCCCGGAGCCGACAATGGTGCCGAACAGCATCGTGTAGACCAGCCCGGCCCATCCCGGCAGCGCCTCCAGGCTGATCGAGGCGATCAGAGCCGATGAGATCCGCTCCGGTCCTTCGACAAGCAGGGAGGCGGCGAACATGGGCACCGGAGGCACCACGGCCATCCACATCACCAGGGCCAGCGGACGGTCAGTCTGCGCCTGCCGGGAGGCAAGGTTCCCCAAGGCCCAGCCGAATGCCCCCAGCACCACCAGAAGGAAGGGCAGCCAGCCGTCAATGGAGCCTCTGGAGACCCCGACGACGGCCAGCCCGGCGACAGCGACTGCGATCCCAAGTGCCCGGCGGCCCGTGATCTTCTCGCGCAGCAGCAGAGCCCCCAGGAGAACGGTGAACGGGGCCGAGGCCTGGAGCACCAGCGAGGCCAGTCCGGCGGGGAAGCCCGCTGACATCCCCAGATAGAGGCCGAAGAACTGCAGGGTGCCGAATCCCAGGCCGTAGCCCAGAAGATGTGCGACCTTCACCCTGGGCCAGGGGATGAAGAGCAGCGCCGGCAGTGCCAGCACCGTGAAACGCAGCCCCACCAGGAACAACGGCGGAAAATGCTCCAGCGAGAAGTGAATGGCGATGAAGTTCACTCCCCACAGGGTGACCACGGCGAGTGCGAGGAGAACATGTCGAAGAGGCACCTCAACATCATCACCGGACTCAGAATGTAGGTCTACTGAATATTTATGAAATCTATATGTAGGCTAACTACATGGAGATCAGGCACCTTGACCTGCTTCGCGACATCGCTCGCCGGGGCACGCTGACCGCTGTGGCCGCTGCGACCCACCGCACGCCTTCTGCTCTTTCGCAGCAGCTGCGGACAGCTGAGCGGGAACTGGGGGTCAAACTGGTGGAACCGGCGTCCAGGGGCATCCGGCTGACTGCGGCCGGACAGTTGCTGGCAGAAGGTGCCGAGGATATTCTCCAGCGCATCGCCCGCCTGCAGGCCAGAGTCGAGGCCTCTGCAGGAGCCCCACGAGGGCAGGTGCGGATCGGCACTCTGCCCAGTGCCGGGGAGGTCCTGCTGCCCCCGCTGATGGACGCGCTGGCAGCCACTGCCATCCAGATCGATCTCGATGACTTCGACATCGCGGAGGAGGACTTCGCCGCTCAGACGCTGGACGCCGACATCGTCATCGGCCACAGCCTCACCGGTGACGTCCCCACAGGAGCCTCCGGCCTGATCAGCACAGTGCTGACCAGGGAGCCGTTGGATATAGCGCTTCCTCAGGATCACCCGCTGGCTGGCCGGCTGAGTCTGAGCCCCGAGGATGTCATCGGCTGCGACTGGATCGGTGTGCCGCACCGGTATCCGTTCGACTCAATACCGGTGGCCATCGAGCAGCTGACCGGCCGTAGCATCCGCCGAGTGGTGCGGCTCAGGGATAACCACCTGGTGGAGGCGCTGGTGGCACAGGGACAGGGGGTCGCCCTGCTTCCGCGCTTCACCACCCGAGCCCGTGACGGGGTGGTGCTGCGGCCACTGACCGGCGTGCGTGCTGAGCGGGCGATCGTCGCACTGAGCCGCCCGGACCGGCATGCCCGGCTCGCGGTCCGGGAGGTCACCAAGCTTCTGGTCGAGATCGGCCGAGACCTTTCGGAGACACATGCACATGATCGGCACCACAGGGCCTGACGTGATGTTCTTGCCGTCTCAACGCGGTCCAGGCATCCGGCCGGCACTGATCATGAGGGCCTCCGTCCCGGGCCGTAGACTGGAGGGGATATGGAATTCCTCTTCACCCCGCCTGCTCAACCCAGTACGACGACGCCGCCGAACCCGCGGCTGCCCCAGTCTGCCCCGGGCAGCGGCCCGGCCTGGGACGCTGAGGGCGGATCCGGCCGGTGGGATGACACGAGCGCTGCGGTGCTGCAGGACAGTGGGGCGTCATCGTCGGCTGATGCCACTGACGGGCTGAACCCCCAGCAGAAGGACGCTGTGCTGCACACCGGCGGACCGCTGCTGATCGTCGCCGGTGCCGGATCCGGCAAAACCCGGGTGCTCACCCGCCGCATCACCCGGCTGATCCAGACCGGAGCCGCCCGGCCGCACGAGATCCTGGCCATCACCTTCACCAACAAGGCCGCCCGGGAGATGAAGGACCGGGTCGCCGCACTGATCGGCCCCGCCGCCGAACGGATGTGGATCTCCACCTTTCACTCCTCCTGCGTGCGTATCCTGCGCGCTGAGTCAGCCACCATTGGTCGCAAGTCCAGCTTCACCATCTACGACGCCGCCGACTCGCTGCGCCTGATCACCCAGATCGCCAAGGAGCACCAGCTGGACCCCAAGCGGTTCAACCCCCGTGCCATCCGCAACAAGATCTCAGCGTTGAAGAATGAGCTGGTCGACGCCGAGGAGTTCAGGGCCAAAGCGCCGAATGAGCCCTTCAGCGAGGCGGTCTCGACCATCTTCGGCGAGTACACCACCCGGCTTCGGGCGGCCAATGCCTACGACTTCGACGACCTGCTGGCCGAAACCGTGTACATGCTGGACGCCTTTCCGGCTGTGCTGGACAACTACCGGCGTCGGTTCCGCCACGTGCTGGTCGATGAGTACCAGGACACCAACCATGCCCAGTACCGGCTTATCCGGCTGCTGACAGCACACCATGAGGAGGTGGACACGGCCCCGGCGTCACTGACCGTCGTGGGGGACTCCGACCAGTCCATCTACGCATTCCGGGGCGCGGACATCCGCAATATCGTCGAATTCGAGCGCGACTACCCGGAGGCCACCACCATCAAGCTGGAGCAGAACTACCGCTCCACCCAGAACATCCTCTCCGCCGCCAACGCGGTGATCAGCCAGAATCCCGCTCGCACAGAGAAGAAGCTATGGACCGACAACGGCTCCGGAGCCAAGGTCAGCCTCCACACCGCCCACTCGGAGTCCGATGAGGCCGAATGGATCGCCCGCACCATCGACGCCCTTGGTGACGACCACGGAATCCGGCCGGCGGATGTGGCAGTGTTCTACCGCACCAACGCCCAGTCCCGGTCCCTGGAGGAGCGACTGATCAACCGCGGCATCCCCTACCGGGTCATCGGCGGCACCCGGTTCTACGACCGCAAGGAGATCAAGGACGCGCTGGCCTACCTGCACGTGATCAACAACCCCGACGACGATGTCAACCTCCGCCGCATCCTCAACGAACCCAAACGCGGAATCGGGGACAAGGCGGAATCCAGCATCGCCCAGCTGGCTTCCCGTGACCGCACCACCTTCTTCGAGGCGCTGCGCCGGGCTGTTTCACACGACGGCGGGGAGACCGGGCTGGGCTCCCGGGCGGTGAAGGCCATCGGCTCCTTCGTGCGCATGATGGACGACGTCGCCTCACTGGCAGACTCCGAGCGGCCCTCGGTGGTGCTGGAGGCAGTCCTGGAGCAGTCCGGGATGATGGCTGCGCTGCGCGAGTCCAAGGACCTGCAGGATGAGTCCCGGGCTGATAACCTCGGCGAGCTGGTGGCCGTGCTCAAGGAGTACGAGGCCACACAGGACACCCCGGGCCTGGCCGGCTTTCTGGAGCAGGTCAGCCTGATTGCCGACGCCGACGCCATCCCAGATGCCCCCGACGCCGAGTCTCAGCGATTGGCGGCTCAGCAGGGCCAGGTCACTCTGATGACCCTGCACACGGCAAAAGGACTGGAGTTCCCTGTGGTGTTTCTCACAGGAATGGAGCACGGAGTGTTCCCGCACCAACGTTCCATGGGGGATTCTGAGCAGATGGCCGAGGAACGGCGGCTGGCCTATGTGGGGCTGACTCGCGCCGAGCAGCGGCTCTACCTGACCCGTGCGGAGTCCCGCAGCCTCTGGGGCCAGACGCAGTACAACCCGCCCAGTCAGTTCTTGGCAGACATCCCCGAGGAACTGGTGGAGCTCAGCGGGGCGTCGTCGTCGTTGTTCTCTTCTGCGCCCCGGCCCGGATCCCCGCGTTCTGGGGGCTCAGGCGGCACAGGATGGGGTGCCGAGCCCGCGCTGACCGGGGGGTCTGGCCCGGTCTCCGATGTCACATTCACACCAGTTGCCAAGAGTGCGCCGCGCACCCAGGTGAACCCAGAGCGCGAGATTCCGGCACTGAACCCCGGTGATCAGGTGCAGCACGCCAGTTTCGGCCGTGGTGAGGTGATCGCGGTGGAAGGTGCAGGGGATAAGCAAGTGGCCAAGGTCAGCTTCGCCGGGGCGGAGAAGAGACTGCTCCTGCGATATGCTCCAGTGGAGAAAGTCGCCTGAGCACTCCTGTGGCTGGCGGCATTCGGCAAGTGAAGTTGACTTCGACGCAGAAGGACACCACCCGTGGACCTGTATGAGTACCAGGCGCGCGATCTTTTTGAGGCACACGGAGTACCCGTGCTTGCCGGAATCGTGGCCACCACCCCTGAAGAAGCCAAAGCAGCAGCCGAGAAGATTGGCGGCGTGGTCGTCGTCAAGGCTCAGGTGAAAGTCGGCGGCCGCGGCAAGGCCGGCGGCGTCAAGCTCGCCAAGACACCCGATGAGGCCTTTGAGCACGCGCAGGCGATCCTGGGCATGGACATCAAGGGGCACACCGTGCACCGGGTCATGATCGCCCAGGGCGCAGACATCGCCGAGGAATACTACTTCTCCATCCTGCTGGACCGTGCCAACCGCAACTACCTGGCCATGGCCTCCAAAGAAGGCGGCGTGGAGATCGAGCAGCTGGCCGTGGACTCCCCGGAGAAGCTGGTCAAGTACAATTTCGACCCCAACACCGGGATCGACGACGCCGCAGCAGCAGCGATCGCAGCCCAGGCCGGATTCAGCCCCGAGGAGGGGCCAGCCCTGGCTGAGGTCTTCCAGAAGCTCTGGGGCGCCTTCGAGAAGGAGGACGCTACCCTGGTGGAGGTCAACCCCCTGGTGAAGACCGGCGAGGGTGCCATCATCGCCCTGGACGGCAAGGTCACCGTGGATGAGAACGCCGCCTACCGGCAGCCCGGCCACGCCGACCTGGTCGATGAGTCCGCCGAGGACCCGCTGGAGGCCAAGGCCAAGGCCAATGACCTCAACTACGTCAAGCTCGACGGAGAAGTCGGCATCATCGGCAACGGCGCCGGTCTGGTCATGTCCACCCTGGATGTCGTCGCCTACGCCGGTGAGGCGCACAACGGCGTGCAGCCGGCCAACTTCCTGGACATCGGAGGAGGCGCCTCCGCCGAGGTCATGGCCAACGGCCTCGACGTCATTCTGGGCGATGATCAGGTCAAGTCCGTATTCGTCAACGTCTTCGGCGGCATCACCGCCTGCGACGCCGTGGCCAACGGCATCGTCAAGGCCCTGGAGATCCTCGGCGACACTGCCACCAAACCACTGGTGGTCCGCCTGGACGGCAACAACGTGGAGGAGGGCCGCCGAATCCTGGAGCAGGCCAACCACCCGCTGGTCATCACCGCTGACACGATGGACGGCGGTGCCGACAAGGCCGCTGAACTCGCAAACAACCCTGCGCTGGCTAGCAAGTAAGGACTGAGGATTCACTATGTCTATCTACCTGAACAAGGACTCCAAGGTCATCGTCCAGGGCATCACCGGTGGTGAGGGCACTAAGCACACCGCCCGGATGCTCAAGGCAGGAACCAGCATCGTCGGCGGCGTCAACGCCCGCAAGGCCGGCACCACGGTCACCCATGAGGACGCCGACGGGCAGCAGGTCGAGCTGCCGGTCTTCGGCTCAGTCGCCGAGGCCATGGAGGCCACCGGTGCCGATGTCTCGGTGCTGTTCGTGCCCCCGAAGTTCGCCAAGGACGCCGCAGTGGAGGCCATCGAAGCCGGCATCGGGCTGATCGTGGTCATCACCGAGGGCATCCCGGTGCAGGACTCTGCTGAGTTCTTCAACCTCTCACTGACCAAGACCGGTGCCGACGGCAAGCCGGTGACCCGGATCATCGGTCCGAACTGCCCCGGAGTCATCACCCCCGGTGAGGCCCTGGCAGGGATCACCCCGGCCAACATCACCGGCAAGGGCCCGATCGGCCTGGTCTCCAAGTCCGGGACCCTGACCTACCAGATGATGTACGAGCTGCGCGATATCGGGTTCTCCACCTCCATCGGCATCGGCGGCGATCCGGTCATCGGCACCACCCACATCGACGCACTGGAAGCCTTCGAGGCCGATCCGGAGACCGAGGCCATTGTGATGATCGGTGAGATCGGCGGGGACGCCGAGGAGCGCGCCGCCGAGTACATCAAGAAGCACGTGACCAAGCCGGTGGTCGGCTACGTGGCCGGCTTCACCGCACCGGAGGGCAAGACCATGGGCCACGCCGGGGCGATCGTCTCCGGCTCCTCCGGCACCGCTGAGGCCAAGAAGGAGGCGCTGGAGGCCGCCGGGGTGAAGGTCGGCAAGACCCCGTCGGAGACCGCTCGGCTGCTCCGGGAGATCTACCAGGGCAGCAGCACCGAGAGCGAAGCCTCTCCGGCTGCTGAGGCCGCCGAGAGCCTCAAGGAGAAGTTCGAAGGGCTGGTCGACAAGATCAAGGGTGCCTTCAAGAAGTAGGGCCGCGCCCACCCGCTGCGCAGAGCGCCGTCGTCCTCACCGGGCGGCGGCGCTCTGCGTTCTCAGTCGCCGCCGGCCTCAGAGCCTTCGCCCAGCTCACGCTCCGGGTGGTGTCCGAAGCGGAAGTGCCGGCCGGTAATCTCCGTGGGCTCGATCCGCACGTAGTAATCTTTGAGCGTCGGAACCCAGGGCTTGAGGTTCAGCTCCTCAGCCTTGGCCAGCTCTGCATCGGAGTCGAGCACATGTGCGGTCCCGCGCACCACCACCGACCAGGCCTGATCGGAGAGAATGCCGTCAGCTTCGAAAAGCACATTCTCGTTCACCGCGACTTCGGCGAGCTTGGTGCCCGGAGCGGTGCGGAACACCAGTGTGCGGTCCTGTGCTGCAGCGTTCACCGGGAAGATATCGGCCCGGCCGCTGACCACTGCGACCAGCCGGCCGTGCTGGGTGCCTTCCAGCAGCTGCCAGCACTGATCCTCGCTCAGGACAAGAATCGGATCATTATTCGGGTGGTCAAACATCATGGGGCACTTCCTCTCCACCTAACTGCTGGGCCTCACTGCCCAGCATGACCAGTCTACTCCTTTCTTCTACACGAGGTAGAAGAGAGTAGTGGGTGTCATGTGCTCAACGCGCAGCGGTTTCAACTCTAAGGTAGAAGGATGAACCACTCCTCCTCTGAGACGCTCACCGCCGCCGATCTGCGCGGCATCGCCGTCACCGCGGCCCATACGGCTGGGGAGCCGCTGAAGACGGCCTTCCGCTCTCAGATGGATGTGGAGCTCAAGACCTCAGCCCATGACCTGGTCACCGTATGGGACCGGCAGACCGAGACCACGCTGATCGAACTGCTGAGGCAGGCGGTGCCAGACTCTCGGTTCACCGGTGAGGAGGGCGGATCCCATGGTCAGGGGCATCTGGAGTGGATCATCGATCCCATCGACGGCACCTCCAACTTCGCCCACGGCTTCGCGATGTTCAGCGTCTCGGTGGCGGCCGCGGTGGATGATGTGGTGGTGGCCGGAGTCGTCTACGACCCCATCAACGGTCTGACCTTCTCCGCCGACGACGTCGCAGCCTACCTCAGCGCCCGCGACGGGCGGGAGAAGGTGCTCCGGCCCGCGCCGAAGACGGGTGTGCCGGAGGAGAATCTGAGCCTGCTGACCAATTTCCCCGGTCCGTGGGCGGTGGAGCATCACGGCGATGAGGCTCTGCGGGCCTTCGGGAACCTGGTCACCACCTTCGCCACTGCGCGCCGGATCGTCTCCGGGGCGCTGGAGCTGTGCCACCTGGCCGCTGGCTGGTCGGATGCGGTCATCAACTGCCGCACCAGTCCGTGGGACGTCGCTGCGGCGCAGCTGGTGCTGCGCCGTGCCGGAGGCAGCTACCACCCCTACGGGGTACGCGGTCAGAAGTCCTGGGACGGTGCTGAGACCCAGGACCTTCACCTGGCTCCCGGGTACCTGGGGCTGGGGCCAGGTGTGAAGGCGCCCACTGCCGCCGGTGTCGTCGCCCGTTTCGTACGGCACAGTGCTGGTTCCGCCGGCGGGGAAACTCCGCTCGGCTCTCGGCCGGCTGACGCCGGCCATCACGCCTGAAGTCGGCGCAGTCGCTACGCTTGCGCCTCACGTTGCTGCTTGAGCGGTGCCAGACGCTTAGGCGTGCTGAAGATTCGTCACATGGGGTGGCCGGTTCCCCCGGAACGGCCCGGCACGGCACTATGGAAAGGGTGAACGCCGAAACCGAGCATCCCTTACCGCAGCCGAGTCCGGAGCAGATCAGGCGCTGGCGGAGGTACCTCGCCGACGAAATCGCCGAGGCGAGGCTCTATGAGCAGCTTGCCCAGCGGAAGTCCGGTGACCAGCGGCAGATCCTCCTGGGGCTTGCCGAAGCGGAGCGGCGGCATCAAGAGCACTGGCGCCAGCTCTTGGGCCAGCACGCCGAACGGCTTCCCTCCCCCTCTGCGCACCGAGTGCTTCTGGGCTGGATGGCCAGGATATTCGGCTCCGTCTTCGTGCTCGCCCTGGCCCAGCGGGCTGAGGCGGAGTCCCCCTATGAGGATGATCTGGACGCTACCCGCGGAATGGCCGCCGATGAAGAGGTGCACGAGGAGGTGGTGCGCGCTCTGGCGGCCCGGGGCAGGGAGAAGCTCTCCGGCGGTTTTCGGGCTGCGGTCTTCGGGGCCAATGACGGGTTGGTGTCGAATTTTGCGCTGATCATGGGGATGGGCGGTACCGGTGTCGGAGCCACTGTGGTGCTGCTGACCGGAATCGCAGGCCTGCTCTCAGGCGCCCTGTCCATGGCCGCAGGCGAGTTCATCTCCGTGCGCAGCCAGCGTGAGCTGCTCGACGCCACCCGTCCCACCCAGGCCACGCTGAGGGCCGCCCCGGATCTGGACTTCGATCACAACGAGCTGATTCTGGTCTACCGGGCACGCGGCATGAGCGCAGAGGACGCCGAACACCGGGCGCTAGAGCGGCTGGGGGTCTTTGACTGCGACTGCCGTCCTGATCGTTCATTCGGCGCGGAGGACGGGGAGAACCCTCATCAGGCAGTCGGTTCGGCCTGGACTGCTGCCGGGTCCAGCTTCTGCTTCTTCGCCGCCGGTGCGCTGATACCGATACTGCCCTACCTGTTCGGCGCCACCGGCTGGCTGGCCATAGGGCTGTCTGCCGCCCTGGTGGGCTTTGCCCTGATGTGCACCGGCGCAGTGGTGGGACTGCTCTCCGGGGCCTCACCACTGCGGCGGGCACTGCGGCAGCTGGCCATCGGGCTTGGCGCAGCGGTCATCACCTACGCCTTGGGATCACTGCTCGGTGGCGTCCTCGGATAGGGGCGCAGATGTGCCGCAGCGGCGCCAGTCAGCAGGCCCATCGGAGTCTCTGAGCGCCTGAGAGCGGAATCAAACTTGTTGATGAATCACCGTGTACTCGTTGCGTTTCACGCCCCTCACGCCTAAGATAGTTCGTAAATGCAACTAAAATCTTCGGGCTCTCAGGACACCAGTGCGGAGCCGGAGCCTTCCCTGAACCCGGCTCCGGCCGCTGCTGCGCAGCCTGAGACGCCTCGGGTGGCCTCAGCCACCGGCGCGGGGCTGGGCTGGGCCATCACCGGAATCCTGGTGGTCTTCTTCGCCGCGATGCTTTCGATGAACATCGTGATTACTGCCTTGCCGGTGATCGTCTCCGAGCTCGGCGGCACTCAGATTCAGTACGCCTGGGTGCTCACCGGCCTGCTGCTGGCCAATGCTTCCTCCACCCTGGTCTGGGGCAAGCTCGCGGACATGTACTCCAAGAAGACGCTCTTCCAGCTGGCCAACGGCATCTTCCTGCTCTCCTCCGTGGGCGCCGGGTTTGCCCCTACTATGGACGTCCTCATCGTCGCCCGGGTGGTCCAAGGCATCGGCATGGGTGGGCTGATTGCCTTGGCCATGGCGATTATGGCCTCCATCGTCTCGCCTCGCCAACGCGGCAAGTACGCCGGTTACATCGGGGCGGTGCTGGCCGTGGCGACCGCCGCCGGGCCACTGATCGGCGGACTCACCGTGGATACCCTCGGCTGGCGCTGGTGCTTCTGGGTGGGCATCCCACTGTGTCTGCTGGCCCTGGTGGTGGTGCATTGGAAGCTTCGCGTCCCCCAGATAGCCACCCCCGGCAAGATCGACATCCCCGGACTGCTGCTGCTGGTCACCGGCTGCAGCGCTTTGCTGATCTGGCTCTCCTTCGCCGGGACACCTGAGTTCTTCGCCTGGGCCTCTTGGCCCTCTATGCTGCTGTTTACCGGTGCGGCGGTGACTATCACCGTATTCGTGCTGGTGGAGCGTCGGATGGCCAATCCTATCGTGCAGCTGGGCATGCTGCGCGACCGGACCACCGTACTGGCTGCGATCTCATCGGCAGCCATCGCCCCGGCACTGTTCTCCTGCATGCTGTTCCTGGCCCAGTATTTCCAGATCGGCCGCGGATTCTCACCCACTGAGGCGGGACTGATGCTGGTGCCCATGGTGCTGGGCAATATGCTTGGCGCGCTGACCACCGGACGGCTGATCACCCGATACGGCTACTGGAAGGTCTATATCGTCTCAGGTTCGCTGGTGATGAGCGCCTCGATGTTCACCTTGGCCTTCATCCTCGGTCCGGACACCCCGATCTGGCCAATCATCGCCACCCTGGCAGTCACCGGCCTGGGCTTCGGCGCTCAGATGCAGAACCTGATGCTGGTGGTGCAAAACACTGTACCGGTGACCCGGGTCGGCCAGGCATCAAGTCTCATCGCCTTCTGCCGCATCCTCGGCGGGGCCGCCGGCACTGCGGTCCTCGGCTCGGTGATGGCCGTCGCCGTGGGCACTGTTTCTGTCACACCAACCAATGGCACCAACCCGGTCTACGCGGAAGCCACCGGTACCCTGTTCCTGATCGCTGCAGCCATCACCACCATCGCTGTGGTCTGCAATCTGCTCATCAAGGAAGTCCCACTGCGCACCACGGTGTGAGCACAGATCACGACGGCGTGGTGGCTGCGGGTCCTCTGCCTCGTGTCACCTTCACTAGTATGGGAGGGGTGAGGACCGACAAACCCCAACCCACTGAGGTTCATCAAGATCTGTCAGCGGTGCGGGCCCACTATTCCAACGCCGAACGCAACCGGCCCACGAAAGCCGAGGACCGCTGGCACCAGCTGCGGCTGAACCTGGCACGCCGGCGCGGGCAGCACGTCACAGTGCTGTCACTGGCCGGATACGGATCTCCCCGTTGGGTGCGGATCTTCTCCCGGGTGGTGATGGCTCCAGACTCCCACTTCGAGGCCGGCCGCCGGGTGGCCAAGGTGATCGCCGACGGGGTGCGAGGGTGGCGGAACTTCGTCTCCGCGCCGGTACCTTTCGCGCAGGTCACCATTGAGGTGGCGGGGCAGCAGTTCCAGGTTGCTGCAGACCGCGGGGGCATTGTGGATGAAGTGGTTGAGCTCCGCGGGGGACTTCGGCTTCCCTCCGGCTGGCAGCAGATCCGGTTGGAAGCCCCTGGCGCTGAGCCGATCACTGCGGAGGTGCAGATCATCGGCGATGAGGTGACCTCCGGGGTGATCTGCGATATCGACGACACCGTGGTGGTCACCAAACTGCCCCGGCCCTTCCTGGCGGCCTGGAACTCCTTTGTGCTCGACGAGCATGCCCGGACCCCCACCCCAGGGATGGCGGTGATGATGGAGCGGCTGCTCAGCGCCTCCTCATCGGGCTCTGATCAGCACAGGGCGCCGGTGCTGTATCTCTCCACCGGCGCCTGGAATGTGGCACAGACGCTCACCCGCTTTCTCACCCGGAACCTGTACCCGCAGGGGCCGCTGCTGCTCACCGACTGGGGGCCCACCGAAGACCGCTGGTTCCGCTCCGGCCAGCAGCACAAAGTCGAGCAGTTGACCCAGCTGGCACAGGAGTTCCCTCAAGTCAGGTGGACCCTGATCGGCGACGACGGACAGCACGACCCGATGATCTACGCCGACTTCGCCCGCAAGAACCCTCAGTCAGTCAGAGCAGTCATCATCCGCGAGCTCACCTACTCCGAGGCTGTGCTGGCCGGCGGCAGGGCCGAGCAGCCCGAGGGTGAGGAACTGCTGAAAGTCACCGAGACCGGTGAGCATCCGACCGGGGTGCAGAAGGTGGGCAAGCACCGCATCCCGTGGATCTACGGGCCCGACGGCAAGGACATCTCCGAATCGCTGGCGGCCTACGGGCTGCTGTAGGCGCTGGGGTGATCACAGGGCCGAAGTCTGCCTTCCGGCCCGGAAGCCGGCACCACGTGCGCATAGGACGCCGTCGATTCCGGAAGAGTCACCCTGTGGTCCCGGGAAGCAGGATCCCGGGCAGTCCCTCGCCGGCTGTGTACCTGGTGGCCCGAGCCAACTGGAGGCGCTCGTTGACCTCGATCGCCCGGGCGTAGTGGCCGATCAGCTGGTTGCAGATCGTCTCCCAGGTGCGCCCCTGCACTTCCTGGTGAGCCTCGGCGGCAGCCCGGAGACGGGCGCCGTCGTCCTCGACCAGGTGTTCCACGGCGGTGCGCATACCGGCCAGATCCCCGGGCTGATACAGCCAGCCGGTCCTGCCCGGGTCGACTAGATCCAGCGGGCCGCCGCGCCCGACGGCAACGACCGGGACCGCTGAGGCGAAGGCCTCCTGGATGGTCTGGCAGAACGTCTCAGCCTCGCCGGGGTGGATGAACAGATCCAGGCTGGCCACATGGGTGCCGAGGTGATCGCCGGACTGGAAGCCGGCAAAGTGCGCGTTCGGAAGCCGCTTGCGCAGCATCTTCTCCTGCGGCCCGGTGCCGATGATCACCAGCCGGGTGCCGGGCAGGGAGTCCAGCACTGCGAGATCCTCGACCTGTTTCTCGGCGGCCAGCCGGCCCATGAAGCCCAGAATCTTCTCCCCGTGGGGTGCGATGGCCCAGCGCAGCGCCTCAGAGCGCCGCGCTGGGCTGAACAGTTCCAGGTCCACCCCGCGTCGCCAGGTCCTCAGCCGCCGGACACCGCGCTGGTGCAGCTGGCTCTTGCAGAAAGAGCTCGGCACCAGGTTCATGGTGGAGGCGTTGTGCATCCGCCGCACATGCTGCCAGAGCATGTCCGTGGCCCAGGGCACCCGATAGCGTGCCGCATAGGCAGGGACCTCAGTCTGGTAGACAGAGACGGTGGGCAGGTCCAGCGCTCCGGCGGCCTGGATGGCGCGCCAGCCCAGTACGAAGGGGGAGGCCACATGCACCACATCCGGCTGGATCTGTTCAAGAAGATGACGGATGCGCATGATGAACCCCGCAGCGACCCTGACCTTCGGGTAGTCAGGAAGTGGTAGCGAGGGCACGCGGATGACCGGAAACCCGGAGCAGAGCTCAGGGCGGTCCGGCAGCTGCTCTGCCAGCGGATTGGTCTCGAGGAATGAGTCGGAGGGTGCGATCACCGTCACCTGATCCCCGCGGCGTCGAAGATGGGTGAGTACCTGCAGAACAGAGTTGGTGACCCCGTTCATATGCGGCAGAAAGGATTCAGCGACCACTACGACCTTCACGCTGACAGACTGCCGGTGCCCGGTAACCGGACTCCAACGCCTGAGTGCGTGTCAGGTGAACAACCCGTGAACGTCTAAGAACCGTCCGTCCCTGTGCTCGATGCGGTGCAGCCTCGCCACGAATGGCTGGCCACAGTTCGGCGTCTGGCTGATGAGGACACTGCCGGGCTTAGGCCACTGGCCTCATCGACCCTGCACTGAATCAGCCGTCCCGGCAGAGGTTTCGTCTTGGCAGATGACCTTCTGGGGGTGCATCGCCGGTGGCGCGGAACGCCGCGGCGGTTTCGACGGTGTGAGCTTCCCCGCCGGCGGGACTAGCATGGGGATGATGCGCAGACTTCCCGCCCCGCCGCTGTGGCTCTTCGGACTCTTCGAGGCCGTCCAGGCAGTGCTGGTCACCACCCTGCTGGTGGCCCTGCCGGTGCTGGGAACTGCCCTGGCGCGCCACTGGGGTGACTTTGACCCGCTGGCCTCATCGGAGCTGGCTGCTCAGGTGTGGCTGGTCATCCATGCCGTCCCGCTGAACCTGGAAGCCGAGGGGCCGGGCGGATGGTTCCATGTGGTGCCGCTAGGCTTCACCCTGGTGCCCTTGATGCTGTCATGGCGCGCCGGCCGGCGGCTGGCCCAGGGCGCCTATCCCCATCAGCTGTGGCAGGGGCTGCTGGCCTTTACCGCGCTCTACGCCGGTGCCGCAGTGGGCCTGGCCCACTTTTCGCTGGCCGATCCCGGCACCCTGGTCTGGTCCGGGGTGGCTGCGGCAGTGCTGACCGGACTCGGCTCGCTGGCCGGGTGCTACGCCGAGGCGCGCAGCGCCACCCGCATGATCGGGGTGGACCTGGAGGCCAAAGTCGAAAGCCTCTCCCAGCAGCTCAAATGGGCGGGTGCGTATCTGTGGGCGGTGCTGCGCGGCGGAACAGCGGCTGCTACGGCCGCCGTCGGACTCTCCTCGGTGCTGCTGGCCGGCTGGCTCAGCTGGCGGTGGATGGATGTGGTCAACTCCTACCAGGAGCTCGATGCGGGCATCGCCGGCGGGGTGGGGCTGACGCTGCTGCACCTGGGGCTGGCTCCCAATCTCCTGCTGTGGACGCTGGCCTACTCCACCGGCGCGGGCTTCACCATGGGCAGCGGTTCCCCGGTCGGGCCGCTGGAGACGGAGCTGGGTGCGGTGCCGGCAGTGCCGGTGCTGGCCGCGCTGCCGGATGAGGTCTATGACTACTCACTGGCCACCCTGGCCGTTCCTGTGCTCGCCGGATTTATCGCCGGATGGTGGCTCATGCGCGAAGGTGAGAACCACTTCGACGACTGGTGCCAGCTCAAGCTCAAGTTCCGGCCGTTCTCCCTGACGGTGTCCACCGTGACCCTGGCGGTGCTCACCGGTCTGGTGGCCGGTGGGTTACTGATCGGCCCGCTCTGGCTGTCTCACATCTCACTGGGCATCGGGCTGATGAACGATATCGGACCTCACGCCGGACTCACCGCAGGGCTGCTGGCGGCCTGGATCGCTGCAGGAACAGCGGTGGGATATCTGCTGACCGCTGCCGCGAAACTGCTGGTCCCGCGCCGTCGTCCGCAGGAGAACGACGCCGCCGAGGAGTCCTTCTCCGCGGCGCACTGAGCTGGGTCATACTGATCCTTTGGCAGCATTGCCCAGATGTCAGTTCCACATCAGTTCGTGCACTGCGACGCCGGCCTCGATGGCCCAGTCGTTGGTGAATTCTGTGAGCGTTTCCACCTCATGGAGGAACCCGCCGCCGGCACCCCAACGCACGTCGACACCGTCATAGGAGACACCAACACCTATCGAACTCAGCGACGCGCCCAGATCCGTGTTCTCCGGTGCAAAGACGTACCCGCCGATCTCCTCCGCCCGGTCATCCTGGAAGTAGAAGCCGGCAAACGCCGCATCCTCCTTCGAGATCGGGCTCGGCGGCACGTTGATACTCATCACCAGTGACCCGGCGTCGTCGAGCTCCCACAGCGCCTCGACATCACTTTCGACGATGATCCGCTCTTGCGCCTCGGTGTCCCAGACGCATGTCATGCTGAACGGATCGAACTCGTGCTCCGGTGGTGTGATCAGCTCGCCACGGAGCACGAGGTTCCCGATCTGCCCGCCAGCCCACTGTTCGATCTCACCGCAGCTCGGGAAGTCAAAGTCATCGAAATCCCATGTGCTCGGCTCCCAGAGGCCGGGGTCGCTGGAGATGATGTCAAAGACATCCTCGGAGAGCTCCTCCGGGCGCTCGATGTCCTCGGTACCACCGATCCGCCCTTCGGGGTCAACCGCGCCTGCCCCGACATCGTCACCGCTGTGCGCGTCTGGTGTGCCCTCACCCTCGATGTCAGTGCCGGTGTTATCACTGGATTCGGCGTTGTCACTGCATCCGGTCAGCACCACGGCGGCCACCGCGCACCTTACCAGCCCCCGCATCAACTGTGTGGTTCTCATTGTTCCTCGCTTGATCGATTGCTCTGGGCGCGAAGAGCCCCAGAGCTTTCAGAACGATAGCTCAGGAGAAGGTGGCGATGTGTGCATCCCGGACGATTCCGAACAACCGGTCTGACTCAGCGCATGCCGGGGATGGAGCCGATCATGTCCTGCTCGTACTGGTCGAAGCACCGGGAGGTGGCGCGCTCGGTGACCGCACTGCGCAGACAGTTGTCGAACTGCACCGACGCCTCCCAGAAGATCGCCTGCACTCCAGCGGTGAACAGGAAGAATCCGCAGCAGACCAGCAGTATCACTGAGCCGATCAGCACAGCCGGAGGGAGCTTCCTGCGGATCGACTGCACCAGCAGCGCCGCCGCACCAATGGCTCCTCCCAGGGACACTACAATCGTCACCAGCCGCCAGGGCAGCGGCATCTGCAGACCCCCGTAGGCAATGATCAGGGCCAGCAGCAGCCAGCCGATGAACCGTGAGTAGAACCGACGGGCGTCCTCATCGAGCTCGGGCCGGTTCTTCTTGGGCGAGGTGTTGGGATTCTGCGCCGGCGGGGCCGGCTGACCTGGAGGGGGAGTGGCACTCATGACGCCTACCAGCCTATAGGGTGATCATCATGCGAATTGTGGTGCTGGTCTCCGGCTCGGGGTCGAACCTTCAGGCGGTCATCGACGCCGCAGACGCCGATGAGCTTGCGGTGGAGATCGCCGCGGTCGGTTCCGATGCGCCGGGATGCGGTGGACTGGCAAAGGCCGGTGCTGCTGGCATCCCCACCTTCACCGTGCCTCTGGAGAAGGGCGCCACACCCAACCGCCGGGCAGCCTGGAACCGGGAGCTTGCGGCCTCAGTGAGCCGGCACAGCCCGGACCTGGTGGTGACATCCGGGTTTATGCGGATCCTCTCTGCGGAGTTCCTCAGCACGGTGGGGGTGCCGGTGATCAATACCCACCCGGCACTGCTGCCCAGTTTTCCGGGCGCTCACGGGGTCCGCGACGCGCTGGCCCACGGGGTGAAGGTCACCGGATGCACAGTGCACCAGACCGACGCCGGAGTGGACACCGGCCCGATCCTCGCCCAGGCCGCAGTGCCGGTCAGCGAGGACGACGACGAGGCTTCGCTGCACGAGCGGATCAAAGTGCAGGAGCGCCGGCTGCTGCTGGAGACCCTGGCCAAGCTGGCCGCAGGAGAGCTCACGCTGCGCTGATGCGGCTACTGCTGCCCGGTGTAGCCCTGATAGCCGTTCCGCATGGTTTCCTTCGCCCACCTGCGGTGGCGGATGTACTGGCTGGAGGCGGGCAACCACATCATCACGAGGGCGACCACGCTGAATGCCACCGTGGCGGAGATGAGCCCATAGCTGGCGCCGTCGTGGCCCAGGAGGAGGAACAGCAGGCTCAGGCCAGCCCAGATGGTGGCGATGATCCGTCCGGGGTTGCCCGCCATGGCGCCCAGGAAAGCGGTGGCCACGTAGACAGCGAGCAGGACAACGGCCCAGATCAGCGCGAACATCCCGATGCTGAAGAGCATCACCTCTTCGATCTCCTGGGGGCTGAGTTCCTGCAGCTCGGGATCCTGAGCTGACTGGCGTTCCAGCTCTTCAGCCATGAGTTCGCTGAAGTTGCCCCCGAAGACCCCTGACATGGTCTGGGTAGGTATGGTGACAAAGACGTAGATGCCCCAGATCAGAGAGGTCGCCCCTGCTGCCAGCAGGGCCGCCAGCACCGTCCACAGCGTGGCTGGACGTTTGGGCCGTTGGGGCGCCCCGGGACTTTGCGGGGGGTAGCTGCCCTGAGGATATCCGCCCTGCTGCGGCCCACCAGGCTGGTTCCAGGAGGGTTGGTGAGGCTGCTGACTCGGTTGGCCGCCATCGGGGTTGCCGTAGGGGCTCGGCTGGTTGGTGCTGTACGGGCCCCCGCCATAGGGACTAGGTCCTGTCTGAGCGCTGGCTGACTGACCGGAGCCGGGCTGGCCCCAGGTCGGTGGGGTATAGGGGTTGTATGAGTCTGTGGTCTCGGAGTCTGAGCTGCCGCCCGGGCCTCCAGCAGCGCCGGGCTGTGTCTCGGCATCAGGGTGCCGGCCAGCATCAGATGGCGAGGCGTAGGCCCCGTATCGCGGCTGGGGCCGCGTCTCCTGCCCCTGTTCTGCAGCGGAGGTGTCTTTGGCGGAGTCGGGCGAGGTGTCGTCGTCGCGCGGCGAAGTGCTCATGCCTTCAACTGTATCGGCAGGTCCTGGTTTTTTCCCAGGTTCTGATTTCGGCGTGGAAACTGCCAGACTTGGCCTATGGCTGATACTGCGACTGTCCACCTGGTCCGGCACGGAGAAGTGCACAACCCTGACAAAGTGCTCTACGGCCGACTGCCAGGATTCGGTCTCTCCGAGCTCGGGAAGCAGATGGCCGAAGGCATTGCGGACTACTTCGGCGACCGTGCCCAGTCGGGGCGCCCGGTCCACCTGCTCGCAGCCTCACCGCTGCAGAGAGCGCAGGAGACCATCGCCCCTGTGTCGGCACGGTTGGGACTTCCGGTGGTCACCGAGGACCGGGTGCTGGAGGCGGAGAACGCCTTCGAGGGACTCTCCGATGTCAAGCGGCATCTGCGCACTCCCAGGTACTGGCCGCTGCTGATCAACCCGTTCCGCCCCTCCTGGGGAGAGCCGTACAAGCAGCAGGTGGAGCGTGTGCTCCACGCGGTCAAGAATCTTGCTGATCGTGCGATCGCTGAGCACGGCGACGGCGCAGAGGCGGTGGTGGTCTCCCACCAGCTGCCGATCTGGGTCACCAGGCTCTGGGCCGAGCAGCGCCCGCTCTGGCACGACCCGCGTCAGCGCGAATGCTCCCTGACCTCAGTGACCAGCCTGCACATCGGTCCCTCGGGTGTGGAGTCGGTCAGCTATGCCGAGCCCAACAAGGAGCTGAGCCGGCAGGCCCTTGCTCTCCCGGGCGCCTGAGATGCGAACTATCTTCTACGGGCTGTAGAATTGCTGACTGATGCGCTCTGTTCACTTTCAGCCCCGCCGTCGTTCTCTGCACGCTGCCGCTGCAGCGGCGTTGATCGCCGCGCTGGCGCTGACCGCCTGCGGCACTGACGGCGGCGACGATCTGGCCCAGCGCGCCTCCAACGACGGCACCAACTACGTCGCCGGCGACGGCTCGGTCCAGGAGTTCGACACCGAGAACCGGGGCGAGCCGGTGGATTTCGAGTCCACTCTCTTCGACGGTACCGAGGTCAACCCGCAGCGGTGGGAGGGTGAGGTCGTGGTCATCAACTTCTGGTACGCCGCCTGCGCCCCCTGCCGGGTGGAGGCCCCTGACCTGCAAGCCATCCACGAAGAGTTCGCCGATGACGAGGTCCAGTTCTACGGGGTCAACACCCGGGACACCCAAGCCACCGCGGAGGCCTTTGAACGCACCTTCGGCATCACCTACCCCTCCATGGAGGACCGCGGCGGCACCGTGCTGATGGCGATGACCGATTACGTCCACCCCTCCGCGGTGCCCACCACTCTGGTGCTGGACCGGCAGGGACGGGTCTCGGCGCGAATCAGCGGAATCGTGGAGCCGGGTACCCTCCGTGCACTCATCACCACGGCCCTGGATGAAGACCTCGGCCAGACCCAGGCCGCCGGGGACGTCGCCGGGGCCTCGCCCCTCACATGAGCCTCACCTGGCTGCCGGCACCGGCCCTGTCGGCCAACCCCTTCGCCGAGATCGTCTCCGACGGCTCCCTGCTCATCGCCGCACCCGTCGCGATGCTGGCTGGACTGATCTCCTTCCTCTCACCCTGTGTGCTGCCCCTGGTGCCTGGGTATCTGGGATATGTCACCGGGCTCTCCGGGGCCGAGCTGCACGAACGCTCACGCTCCAGGATGGTGCTTGGCGCAGCACTGTTCGTGCTCGGCTTCTCCGTGGTGTTCCTGCTCATCGGTGCTGTCTTCCTGCAGGCCAGCGTCTGGCTGAGGTTCCAAGGAGGCTGGGTCACCCAGGTGCTCGGCGTCTTCGTGATCCTCATGGGGCTGATCTTCATGGGCGCCTTCAGCTTCTTCCAGCGCGAGGCCAAGATCCGCCGCCGCCCCCCGGACGGCCTGCTGGGCGCACCGGTGCTGGGCGCGACCTTCGGCATCGGCTGGGCCCCCTGCATGGGGCCGACCCTGGCCGCGGTGCTGGCGCTGGTGCTCGGCGACCCCACAGGTGCTGAGCATACCCGTGGGGCACTCCTGGTCTTCATCTACTGCCTGGGCCTGGGAGTTCCGTTCATCCTGATCAGTCTGGGACTGCAGCGCGGAATGCGTGCATTGGACTTTTTCAAGCGGCATAAGGGAGCGGTCATGCGCACCGGCGGCAGTCTGCTCATCCTGGTCGGGGTGCTGATGGCCACCGGCATCTGGAACACCTGGGTCTGGGCGCTGCAGGACTGGTTTCAATCTGAGATTGTGATGCCCATCTGATGAACAAGCCACGCAACAACACCCCGGTGCAGCCTTCTGCCCACCGTGACAATGCGCGCGAAGACGCCATGGACGCTGCCCAGGGCACCGCTAAGAAGGACGTCACGGTGCCCACCTTGGGGGCCCGGGGAATGCTGCGTTGGGGGTGGACCCAGCTGACCTCCATGCGCACCGCGCTGATGCTCCTGCTGCTGCTGGCGGTGGCCGCCGTACCCGGATCCATCTTCCCGCAGCGGGTCCAGGACGCCTTCGCAGTGGCGACCTACATTGAGGACAACCCGCAGCTGGGACCGATCCTGGACTTCTTCCAGTTCTTCGACGTCTACTCATCGGTCTGGTTCTCCGCGATCTACCTGCTGCTGTTCATCTCGCTGATCGGCTGCATCATCCCGCGCGCCCGCAAGCACTACCATCAGATCGTCAGCCCGCCGCCGCGCACCCCGCGCCGGCTGCAGCGGCTTCCCGAGTACGGTGCCATGGAAATGGCGGCTGGCGGGCCTACTCCGGAGCAGGCGTTGGCTGATGCTGAAAAAGTGCTCAAACGCCGTCGCTATCGGGTGGAAGTCCGCCGCAACGACGACGGCACCGGCTCAGTCGGCGCGGAGAAGGGGTACCTGCGGGAGGTCGGCAATATCATCTTCCACGTATCCCTGGTGGGCGTGCTGGTCTTCGTCGCCCTGGACGCTATGTTCAGCTACCGGGGCCAGAAAGTGCTGATCGAGGACGAGGGGTTCGTCAACGCCCTGGTCGCCTACGACAACTTCTACCCCGGTTCATGGTTCGACGAAGAGGATCTGGAACCTTTCTCCATCCGGCTGGACAGTTTCGAACGAACCTTTGACCGGCAGCTCTTCGGCGGTGAGCCCAACCCCAATTACGGGCAGGCCTTAGACTTCGTTGCCAGCCTCACCGTCCAGGACAGCCCCGAGGACGAGCCCCGGCAGGCTGAGCTGCGAGTCAACGAGCCGTTGAACCTGGGCGGGGCCAATGTCTACCTGCCCGGGAACGGATACGCTCCGGTGGTCACCGTGCGCGACGGCGAGGGTGAGGTGGCGTTCTCCGGCCCGGTCATCACCCGTCCCGATGACGGTGTCTACACTTCCATGATGGTGATCAAGGCGCCGGACGCCAGCCCCGAACAGTTGGGCTTCGTGGGCCTGTTCCTGCCCACCGCGCATGACACCGGCGAGGGACTAGCTGTTTCCATCGACCCCGAGCTGGGCAATCCCGAACTCCACCTGAACTCCTACTACGGCGATCTGGGGCTCGACGACGGCATTCCGCAGAACGTCTACGTGCTGGACACCGAGGACCTCACCGAGCTCAACTCCAGAGAGTCCGAGGCAGGTGGGATCGTGCTGGCCGAAGGGGAGACCCAAGAGCTTCCCGATGGTATGGGATCCATCGAGTTTGAGGGGGTTCAAGACTATATTGCCCTTGATATCGCCTACAACCCTGGCACCACCTGGATTCTGGTGTTCTCGCTGACTGCCACCGCAGGGCTGATCACCAGCCTCTTTCTGCGCCGGCGCCGGGCCTGGGTCACCGTGGAGACCATCCCTGGCGTGGCCGGCACAGGCTCTGAGGAACCAGCGCCGGGCCCAGACGCCAAGGGCTCTGAGCACGGGCGTACACTGGTGAGGTACGGCCTGCTCGCCCGTGGTGAAGATTTTCGGCTGCGCGATGAGAACATCGCCCTGCGCACCCAGTTTGAAAAGATATGGCCGGTCCGTCCCCCGGAGGAGAACAACGAATCATGACTGTCGCGCCACTGTCGGCCCAACTGTCCCCGATCAATGTGGAGCTGGCCGAGTACTCCGAGCTGTTCATGATGATCAGCGCGTTCATCTACACCCTGGCCTTCATCCTGTTCACCGTGGACACCGCGCGCAGTTCGGCCACTATCCGCAGGGTTGAGGCCGAGCTCTCGGCCGAGCAGCGTGAACGCACCCGGGCCACTGCGCTGGTGGGCGCCGACGGACCAGATACCGGGGACAACAGCGCCCCCGCCGAACATCCCACCGCGGCCTCCTCTGACCTCGTTGACGATGATCTTGCCTATATCGGCACCCGCAGGCCGCTGGCCAATGTGGCTGTGGCACTGACCGCAGTGGCTGCGGCAGCCCATGCTTTCGCCGTGATCTCCCGCGGTGTGGCCGCCTCGCGGTGGCCGACAGGCAATATGTTCGAGTTCCTCGTCGCCGCCGCGCTGGTGGTAGCGGTGGTCTACCTCGCTGTGCTCACCCGCCGTGATGTGCGCTTTCTGGGCATCTTCGTCATCGGCCTGGTGGTCACCATGGTGGTGGCGGCCACCATCGGCTTCCCCACTCCCATCGGGCATGTTCAGCCCGCGCTGCAGAGCCCGTGGATCGCCATCCACGTGACATTGGCCGTGCTGGCCATGGCGGTCTTCACCCTGACCTTCGCCATGAATGTCCTGCAGCTGGTGCAGTCCCGGCGAGAAAAGGCCCTTGCCGGCGAGCCCAAGGGCGGTACCGACCGCCGTCTGGCCAAGGCCCAGTTCATGCGGCTGGTGCCCAGCGCCTTCTCCCTGGAGTCCTGGGCCTACCGGCTCAACGCCGTCGGATTCGTCTTCTGGACCTTGGGACCGATGATCACCGGGGCGATCTGGGCCAATGAGTCCTGGGGCCGCTACTGGGGGTGGGACCCCAAGGAGGTCTGGACCTTCGTGATCTGGGTTGTCTACGCCGGATACCTGCACGCCCGCGCCACCCGGGGCTGGACAGGCAACCGGTCCGCCTGGCTGTCGATCATCGGATTCGTGTGCATCATCATCAACTACACCGTGGTGAACATCTGGTTCCCGGGACTGCACTCCTACGCAGGACTGCCGGAGTAGATCTATGGCTGTGCTGAAGTATTCGCTGCTGCGCCTGGGGGTCTTCGCCCTGGTCTTCTTCGGGTGCCTCTACCTGGATCTGGGTCGGTTTACGCTCATCTTCGCGGTCATCGTGGGGCTGGCGGTGTCCTGGGCGGTGGGCTACCTGTTCTTCAACTCGTGGCGGATTGCAGCCGGTGAGCAGCTGGCCGGCTGGTTCGGGCGTCGTCGTCGTTCCAGTGCAGAGGAGCAGGACAACGCTGCAGAGGATGAGCTTGCCGAGGAATTTCACAGCCAGGAGCCCGGCGGCGACTCTGAGAAGCGTCGGCGCCCCGGCCAGCAGGGGTGATTACCGTGCCAAGGCCTGACCGACTGACTGAGCCGCCGGGTCAGCGGGGAGCGGAACCGCAGGCCAGCCTGGGGCTGAGTCCACTACCCTGGAAGGTATGGTTCGGGTCTTTATAGGTCTCGGGGTTATCGCCCTCGGTCTGCTCATCTACAGCACGGTCGACTGCATCATGACGCCCAAGCACAAAGTGCGGGTCCTGCCCAAAGTCGCCTGGCTGCCGATCATTCTGCTGCTGCCGCTGCTGGGGGCCGGCCTGTGGCTGGGCTTCGGCAAGGCTCGCGGTGGAAACGGCAGGGGCGGAGTTGCCCGCAAGGGGCCGACGGCACCGGACGATGATCCGGAGTTCCTGCGCAATGTGGAGTTCCAGCGCCGCCAGCAGCAGCGCCGCGAAGAGGAGGCCCGCAGAAGGGCCGAACAGGAGCGTAAGCGCCGTGAGGCTGAGCGCCGTGCCCAGCAGCAGAACAACGACGACGGCGACCCCGGTTCAAGCGGCTGAGGTGTGCTGAGATCATGCATCTCGCTGAGGGCGCAGAAACCAATCCCCTCGTGCCCACCGGGGGAGAGGGCCTCGGTGCGGTGGTGGGACTGCTGATCCTGGGGCTGATCATCGGTGCGGTGATCGCGGTGCTTCGCTCGGAGCACACCGCCGCTGCGAAGGCAGGTATGCTGCTGCTGTGTGTCCTGGTACCGGTCATCGGCGCAGTCTTCGCTCTGCTGCTGGCGCGTCATGAGCCGGACCACCAACGGCGAGGCGCAGGCCTGAACTATCCCGCCAGCAGCAGGGCCGCCGAGTAGCTTGCCGCGAAAGCCAGTCCCAGAGTACCGGTCTGCTGGAGCACCGGGATCAGTGCAGGGCCTTTCGGCCGGACCGTCCGCCAGGGCCACATCGTGACCATGGGCCGGATCGCGAAGGGCCATGAGGTGACCACCAGCCAGAACCACGGGCCGTAGCCGGTCAGGCTCAGGCTGACCGGGATGGCGATGGCGACGGCGACCATGAAGCAGTAGGCCCAGCGTGCTCGGGTCTGTCCCAGCCGCACAGCCAAGGTGTTCTTGCCCACCTCGCGGTCCGTGGGAATGTCGCGGACGTTATTGGCCATCAGCAGGGCTGAGGCGATCAGCCCGTGGGAGACCGCGCCGATGAGCCCGGTGACCGCGGGGAAGTCCACGCCGATGCCATAGCCTCGTCCGACCTCGGTGATGGCGAAAGCTGTGCCCAGGGTGGCCACCAGGCCGAAGAAGAGGAAGACCATCACCTCACCGAGTCCCAGATATCCATACGGTCTAGACCCCCCGGTGTACCACCAGGCAGCAAGGATGCACACCAGGCCGACTGCGATCAGCCACCAGGCGCTGATCATCACCACGATCACCAGTCCGGCCAGCCCGGCCACGGTGAAACTGGCGAATGCCGCAGTCTTGACCTGCGGTGGTGTCGCGGCACCTGAGGCGGTCAGCCGCATCGGACCCACCCGCACGTCGTCGGTGCCTCGCACGCCGTCGGAGTAGTCATTGGCGTAGTTGACCCCGACCTGCAGGGCCAGGGCGACCACCAGGGCCAGCAGCGTCACGCTCACCAGCGGCAGCACGGGGTAGGAGCCCGGGGCGTAGGTGGTGTCCGAGAGCGGAGCATAGGCATACCAGCTGGACCGGCCGAATTCGCCGAGGCCCGCGGCAGCGCCGATCAGCACCGGGCAGACCGCCATGGGCAGGGTCCGCGGCCGGGTGCCGGCTATCCACTCACCTAACGAGGCCATCCCCTCTCCTTCCTGACCACAGTCCGTTCGGTGACCCCATGTGACCACAAAAGTGGCCGAATTCGGCCCGAGATGTCGTCATCAAGGGCCGCCGAAGGTGAGCAGGTCCAGGAGAGCCTGGCGGTCGGGCTTGCCGTTGGGCAGCAGCGGCAGTGAGCCCAGCAGCTCGTAGTGCTTCGGCACGGCCGGGGCGCCGAGCTGCTCCCTGACAGCCTGGTCAATCTCGTCGAAGGCATTCCCCTCCCGGGAGGCGCCCGCCAGCACGACGGCGGCTGTCACCTTCTGTCCCCATTCGGCGTCCTCGACCCCGGCCACATAGGCCTCCCGGACGCTGGGGTGGGCTTCCAGGGCCTGGCGGACCTGCTGTGCGGAGACCTTGACCCCGCCGGTGATGATCACATCATCAGCTCGACCTGTGACCGAAAGCGCAGGCACGATCTGCGCGGAGTACCCGGCCCCGGTCACCTGAGCGATGCTGTCCACCTCGGAGGTGGTCACGGTCTTCAGCTCACCGAGGTCATCGGTGCGGAAGCGGCGGTGTCCAGTGGCAGGGTCGGTGCCGAACTTCTCGGCACTCAGCTCAGGGTCGTCCAAGTAACCGAGGGCGACCATCGGCCCGGAGATGACCACCCGGCCGTGGGCGCCGACGGTGATGGAGACATCCGGCAGGGGGTGGCCGTCATAGACGCAGCCGCCGCATGTCTCCGCCATCCCGTAGGTGCGGATCACACTGAGCCCCAGCTGCCGGGCCCGGTCGAAGAGCACCGGGTGGGTGGGGCCGCCGCCTAAGAGGATGGCGTCGAACCGGCGCAATGCAGCGAGCAGCCGTTCTCCGATACCCCGATCTTCAGCGGGGGTGTGCGGGGTGAGGCCGTCTTCCGATGCGGCGGAGCTGGCGGCCTCACCACTGGTGGCGATGTTCTCAGCGGGACGGTCATGTGTCCCATCTGGTGGAACCGACGACGGGACCCAGTCCAGCAGCTTCTGCAACTGGGTAGGCACCAGCGAGACGTAGCGGCGCTCGCCGGTAAGACGTTCCGCGGCCTCGGTGAAGAGTCGGGCATTTGTGGTGCCCTCCAGCAGAGGGATCGGTTCACTGTTCGCCACCAGGCTGCGGGTCAGCACCGCCAGGCCAGCGACATAGCTGGGCTGCAGGGTCAGCAGCCACTGGCCGTGCCCGCCCAGAGCGTCGGCGGTCATCTCCGCAGAAGCCTCTAGCGCCTCCCACGGCAGCAGGGTCTGCTTCGGGACACCGGTGGACCCGGAGGTGCGCACCACCACAGCAGGCCCGGACCGCCGATGCGATGTGTGCACTTTCGGGGCGGGGCGGAGGTGCAGACTTTGCGCCGGTGATCCGGGGCTGAGCGCATCGGCCCGCTCGGTCCAGCGGGGAGCACGGCCATTCTCCATGGGCAGGAACTCCAGCGGGGGGCACTGGCCTGACCGGGCGGCGTCGAGCGCCTCCAGCGCCTTGGGAATCCAGAAATCAGACATAGGCACGACGACGCCGCCCTCAGTGGTAGGAGAACTCTGGGCGTTCATCTAGGCACTGTTGGCATAGTTTGTGGTTGTGGTCATGCTTTTCTGGCCTCACCTTGTGCTTCTCCGGAATGTTTGTGGTGTTGGTTGGGCAGGGCTTCTTTGGACCCTTTTGTGCCCAGTATGCACCCAGTAACCAGCGAGTCCTAGGCAAGGCCCACGGCAGCGGTCCGGGTCCGGTCATCAGTGTTGTGCCAGAGGTGTGCATAGGTGTTTAGCCTAGTCGTTGCCCTGGGGTGGCCCAGTGACTTCTGCCCGGTCACCGCGTGCCGGCCGGCTGGATAAACCTGGAAGCGTGGAAGTAGGACGTGCTCAGGATCCCTGATGAAGCAATAAGCACTCACCACGAAGGAGCCGTCCACACTCCATTTTTCCATTGCGCGGCGCAGTGGAGACACAAGGAGTGGCGCTCGATAGTACTGCGGGTCTGGCCTTTTGGTGTCATGAGGATGTCAGATTCTCACATCCTGGGTGAAGAGAATACATCAACCCCCATTGGGAGAGAGAGGTTCACTGCCGGTGACTGGGCGGGAGGATCACAGTGTGCCTCCTGCTGCCTGGGGGGCGTCGTCGTCGTGCTTTCTGTGTTCCCAACTGCGGGCCTTGGCGCCCATTTCTCCGAACTTCCTGCTGGCCTGTTGCAGTTTCCCTTCCCACTCAGGGTTGGGCACTTGGCCCTCGGTAACCTTGGCCCAGACCTGCAGCATGGCAGTGACCGCGAAGGGCTCAACGACGGCGAGCTTCACCGCCCATGTCAGGCTGAGGGTGAGAAGCAGCGGCACCAGTCCTCCGGTGACTGGCAACAGCCACACCACCAGAGCGACGGGCATCAGCAGCACAAGGAAGATCAGCAGAGTTAGCCCCCACACCCCGAGGGTGAGTTTGACTGCGTTCTTCAGGAACTGTGAGTAGTTCTGCGCGTACAGGATCAGTCCCTGGCGGCTGGTCTCCCACGGGTTGGTGGAGCGTACCCGGAGATTGTGCCCCAGGATGGTCTCATCAACGTAGGTGAGTGAACTGTTGATCACCGCGTTGCCAATTTTTGCGACTTTGGCGGCCCCGGGAATCGGCAGGAAGTTCGCCACTCGGACCACCAGACGATTGAACGCTCTGAGGATGCCCTTGATCACAGAGTCGACGCCGAAGAGAACTGACATCTCCACAAAGCGTTGCTTCACCGCTTGCTGCCCGTACGCGACTTGGCCTTGGCCAGCCGGCAGAGCTCGGCCGTCTATCGCTTCAACCAGCACTGCGATGTGCGCAGACTTAACCATGTAGAGCAGGTAGCGGCGGAGGAATGCCAGGATTCCGAGGCATGCGACAAAGGCCATCAGCCCGCCCACCGTGGCGCCGGCCGCGGTAGATCCGCCCACAGCACCGACCATCGCACCGATACCCGCTCCGACAGCGGTGATGATGATCCAGCCCAGGGCGATGCCGACATAAACCAGCAACCGGAAGACCAAGAAGGGCAGGGTGCGGAGCAGCAGTTTCATTGTTCTGCCATAAGTGAAGTCCATGATTCCTAAGTCCTTTCTCGAGGTGTACAGGATGACCGTAAGTGGGGGTCCGTAAAGCCGGCGTAATGCGTTGCTTTACGGAGCCTTTACAGGTGAACGGTCAGCATGGTCAGTGTTGCGGCCGAGTGCCGGCCGCTGCGCACTCATCGAGAAGAGGGAGAAGGAACACATGGAGAGCATCAAGGTTTCCGCCGCTGTGTCAGTCGGCTTGGGCACTGTCCTACTGCTGAGCGCATGCGGCCAGTTTCAGGAGGTATCCGAATCCCTAGAGGAACTTGGCGAAGCTGTTGAGTCTTCCGCAGATGAGGCGACTGACGAGATCGCCTCAGGGCAGGGAGACTCTGACGCCGCCTCGGAGGAAGGGTCGGCGGAGACCCATGCTGAGGCCGAAGAGCGTGAACTGGGGATCACCGGACACCAGGCCGGGGTGGACCACACTGTGGAAGCGGTCAGGCTGTCGCCACAGGAAGACGGCAGTCTCGTGGTGGAAGCGGATATGCGCTTCACCAACACGACTAGTTCCGACCGCCCTGTGGCGTTGAACTACGAACTGCGCTGGCCAGACGGAGAAGACACTTACACGGTGCCGGGCCAGGGATCATTCGCGGATACCGGAGGGATGGTGCCGGCCGAAGCGTCGAACAGCGGCCAGGTGGAAATGATCATCGATCCCGGACAGGTTGCTGGCTTCGACGCCGACCATGCGGTGCTGCTGATCGGCACCTCAGGTCGCAGCGCAGCTCAGATTGCCCTGGGGCCGAGCGGGGAGACCGTCACTCGGGTTCCCGTAGAGATCCCAGACCTGGAGGGTGTTGAACAGCAGCTCCAGGAAGAGGATGTCGATGACCTGGTGACTATTACGTATGCAGAAATCCGGTGGGGAGGTCCGGATCTGTCTCCACTGGACAATGGGCGGGCCCACCTATATCTGGAATACACGGTCCAGAATGAGGGTGATCACCAGACCTGCAGTTCCCGGGGCAACGGCGGGTGGACCCTGACCCAGCCCAATGGTGACAGCGTGCTCGATGAGGGTGTCTCCGAACGATGCGTCTCTGGGGGAGACACCCAGACTGAGATCCAGACCGGGTTCACCATTGACGCCGAACTCGCGGGCGACTATGTGGTCGTTCACGAGCGCACTCGGGGCGGCTCAGCGACTGGACAGTGGGAGTTCACCGTAGCTGAATTCGATGGGGCACCTACAGAAGATGACGATGATGAGACTGACACAGGGGAAGAGTCAGACTGAGACGTGGGCGAATCCTTCTTGGGCGCGGCGCAGGGCGACCGGACCGGTCTGTGCTGCGCCCAGACTTAATTCCGAGCCGAACGTATCAGCGCCGAGAGTCTCCTCCAACGAGCGCCGCGCCTCATCGAGGCCGGGGACAGTTTGCTGATTCGGACCCAGACCGGAGCGGCTTCGCAGGGACTCGGCCGCCCCCAGCAGGCGTGTAGCGGCCAGCAGACTGCCCTGGTCCATCATGAGCACTGCAGCCAGCTCAATGAGGCCCGGAATCCACCACGCGTCAGTTAACCTGTGCTCCTGGGCCAGTCTCATGGACTCAAGCATGTTCCGGGTCGCCGTGGTAGGGTCCTTCGACACCAGCGCACTGATCCCGAGGCTCCAGTAGCTTCGGGACAGTTCTAGCGGGTCATTCAGCTCCACTCTGATCTGGTGTGCTGCACGAACCAGCGCGTCTGCCGCGGCGGCGTCATCACGCTCGGCGGCCAAGTAGGACCGGCGCTCCAGCACCAGTGCTTCCAAGGCGCGGGCACCGGTACGGTGGGCGGCGCTCAATGCCACTTGCAGATGCGTATCCGCGTCGTCGAGTCTACCCAGCTTTTGGGCCGCGATTCCGGCATTGATACCTGCTCGCAGCATTCCGGAATCATGCCCCAGATGTTCAAGAGTGGACTGCGCTTCGTTGAAGAGGCAGTAGGCACGTTCATGGTCTCCGCCATGGGAGACTCCTGCGCCCAGCAGCAACTTTGCGGTCGCCACACCCGCTGCATCGCCGATCCGTTCACGCAGCTGGAGGCATTTCAGAGCTGCCTCTTTGACCGACGAGACTCCACTGCCATTGTCCAGGTGGAACCACGAAGCCGTCTCGTACAAGCTGGCCAGCAGCTCATCAGAGATGGCGCCTCTGTGCTCAAGCAGGGACTCGATCCGGCGCAGCACCTCATGATGGCTGCGCCGCGAGGTCCAATACTGTCTCAGCTGGACGCACATCTCAGCAGCTGCGGCGGGATCCTCGCATCCTGCCTGGTCCAGAACCGCACGAACGTCGTTGGCATACGCATCAACCCGGGCGAACAACTGAGGTGCCTCTGCCTGGTGGCTGCCGTCTCCGGCGTCCTGTACCAGGGAACGCATCGCTTCTCTGTGCCGGGTTCGCGCCATAGGGGCCTCCCCCGATTTCTCCAACATCTGCTGCGCCATCCCGTGCACGGGAGTCAGCAGGCGGTACCAGCATCTGTCACTTTCCCTGTCGACCTGCATCAGAGAGCTCTTGGCCAACCCATCGAGGCAATCCACCAGATTACTCTCAGTGACAGGGGAAACCAGGCACACGCTCTCCACCCCGCGCAGATCAAAGGCGCCCTGGAACACTGCAAGTCTGCGGAGCAGCGCCCTCTGCGCAGTTGTCAGCGCTTCGGTGGTCCAGTTCAGTGCCACATCAACGGAACGGTGCCGCTCCGGCCGATCGTGCTCTGCCCCTTCCATGGCTCCACCAGTGCGCAGACGCTTGGCGATGTCACTCGATGAGAGCGCTCCGCACCGGGCCGCTGCCAGCTCGATGCCCAGCGGGTGCCCGGCTAAGAGCCGGCACGCGTCTGCAATAGGGGCGGCGTTGTCCTGGTCAAGGTGAAAACCTGATGCAACTGTCTGTGCCCGGGCTAGGAAGAGCTGTACGGCGTCGCTACGTTGACATTCTTCGACCGTGTCATTTTCTGGCACCGCCAGGAGCGGAATCGGCCACACCACCTCAGCTTGCAGCTGCAATGGTGTGCGGCTTGTGACCAGAACCGTGAGGTTTGGGCACTCGGTGATCAGCGCATTAGCTGTCTCGGCCACTGCGGCGGCAAGGTGTTCGGCATTGTCGAGTACGATCAGCATCCGAGCGCTGCCGAGGTGCGTGACGATTCCGTCGACAGTTTCAGCAACGGTTCCGACCGCTTGCCCGATTTGCCGAGGTACTAGGTCAGCGTCCGCGACTGGGCCTAGTTCTACACACACCACGCCGTCGGGGAAATCCTCAGCAGCTGCCCCGGCGGCCTCCACTGCCAATCTGGTCTTTCCGGCCCCGCCGAGCCCCACTACCGTCACTAGTCGGCGATGAACTGCCAGATCCGTGAGCTCTGCGACCTGGTCATGACGACCGATGAACTCAGTGGCGTACCGGGGCAGGTTGACCGTTGCCGGCGATGGCGGGTCGAGTCTAGGGTCCTGGTTGAGGATGGCGGTTTCAACATCGACCAGTGATGGGCCGGGATCCAGGCCCAGCTCTTCGCGCAGTACGGTCTTTGCCCTCTGGAAGGCCCCCAGTGCCTCAGCTTGACGGCCTGCCCAATAGAGAGCCGTCATCAGCAGTTCCCATGCACGTTCGCGGTAGGGGTACCTCTGCGTCAGCTCTTCCAGCGTGGCGATGTCCGGAGGGAGCCCTTCGGCGAGTAGCCGCGCTTCGGCCAGCAGGAGCTCAACTTCCTCTTTGGTGTTCGCCAAGCTGGAGCTCTCCTCCCACAAGGCGCCATGGTCTGGCCACTGCGGTTCGTGCCAGAGCTCCATCGTGCTCTGGAGCGTTTCGTAGGCTGCCGGGTAACGGCGCTGATGCAACATCTCCCTGCCGTGATCAGCAAGCTGACGGAACACCAGGGCGTCCACCTCCGCCGGTGTCACCGCCAGCCGGTACCCGTTTTCTGCTGTCTCCAGCAACTCTTCCCCCACTACTTTGCGCAACTGGGAGATAAGCACGCGCAGTGATGTGGTTGCGGTCGGCGGGCAGTCCTCGCCCCAGACAGAAGCCAGAAGACGCTCACGTGTCACAGTTTGCCCCGCAGCCAATGCCAGGGCCACCAGGACAGCCTGCCGGCGCTGACCGCGAACCTCCACCAAGTCATCCCCGACTCCGGCGGTGATCGGTCCCAGAATGTTGATCCTGCAGTTCTGTCGCTCAGTTTCACCCTCGGCGGTGGTCATTGCACGCATTTCCAACCCGCCTTCCTGGCACACGTCTGAATGTGTCCACCGCGTCCTAACAGCCCCATAACGCCATTTACTCTACGTGGCGTACAGCTCAGTGTCAGTAAAACTCCAGGAAAAGTTGAGACTCGCTTTCAGCAGGTGAGGTCGAAGGTCACTGCGCCGTCACCAATGGTGCTGCCCTCATCGGGGAAAAATAAAAGTCCACACCGACATCGTCCGAGTCCAGAACTATGGTGTCCTCGCCGCAGCCGGCTAACAGGAGGCTTCGTGAAGGATCATGCATTACATCTCCAGGCACGGAAGCCCCAGCAGATGCCTGATTCCTTTACGGCACTTTTGTGCCCAGTGGAGGAGCCATAAACTGCTGACCTGGGTCGACATGTTCCCTCAGTAGTAGTACGGGAAGGCTGACCAGTCGGGGTCGCGCTTGCCCAGGAAGGCGTCGCGGCCCTCCACGGCCTCATCGGTCATGTATCCCATGCGGGTGGCCTCTCCGGCGAAGACCTGCTGGCCGGCCAGTCCGTCGTCGGCGGCGTTGAAGGCGAACTTCAGCATCCGCACTGCCTGCGGGGACTGTCCGGCGATGTCCGCGGCGTATTCCAGGGCCACCTCTTCAAGCCGTTCGTGGTCAACGGCCTCGTTGACAGCACCGGCGGTCACCATGTCTTCCGCACTGTGCTCACGGGCCAGGAAAAAGATCTCCCGGGCCTTCTTCTGGCCGATCTGGCGTGCCAGCAGTGCGGAGCCGTAGCCGGCGTCGAAGGAGCCCACGGTGGCATCGGTCTGCTTGAACCTGCCGTGCTGCTTCGACGCGATGGTCAGATCGCACACCACATGCAGCGAGTGACCGCCGCCGGCGGCCCAGCCGTTGACTACGGCGACAACCACTTTGGGCATCGTGCGGATCAGCCGCTGAACCTCCAGGATATGCAGCCGCCCGGCCCGCGCCGGGTCTACAGTCTCCGCGGTATCCCCCTCGGCATAGCGGTAGCCGTCGCGGCCGCGGATGCGCTGATCGCCGCCGGAGCAGAAGGAATGCCCGCCATCTTTGGGAGAGGGGCCGTTGCCAGTCAGCAGCACCGCGCCCACATCAGAGGTCATGCGGGCATGATCCAGCGCGCGGTAGAGCTCGTCGACGGTGTGCGGGCGGAAGGCGTTGCGCACCTCCGGGCGGTCGAAGGCGACCCGGACCGCGGGGAGGTCCCGCACCACGGCACCGTCCTGGCCGCGCTCCACCCGGCGGTGATAGGTGATGTCGGTGAAGTCGAAGCCCTCGACCACACGCCACTGGTGCGGATCGAAGACATCGGAGACAGTCGGCGGCAGGTGCGCAGCGGAGGCCGCGGGGCCAGGAGAGTCGGTACCGGTCACCCCAGAGAGTCTACCGATGCTCAGTCGCCGGTGCTGCGCAGGATACTGATGAGGTCCTCGGCGATCAGCTCATGGGAGTAGTTGTCGAAGTCGTCATCGTAGAGCGAGTTGACCTCCAAGTACGCCACGGCGTCTGCCTCTGAATCATGAAAGATGGCCTGGAACTCGCCGTGGGGGCTCGGGTTGGTGGGGTACCAGCGCTGGAGGGCATGCATCTCGACGCCGTCGACCTCGAGACTCATCACGTCGTTGTCCTGCTCGGGGATGTCTGGCTGGTCGAGGAAGTCATCGATGAACTCCTGGATCTCATCCGGTGTGGAGCCCTGTATCAGCGCGATCGTGCCGGCGTAGTTGTCCGGGGAGTGGAACTGGCAGATGTGCCGGTAGGCCTCCGGATTGTCCGGGCTCTGGCCAAAGCCGCCCCATGCCGCACGGGTGATGTCCGCCGCATGCCCCAGGAAGTCGGGCACTTCGTTGAGCAGATGGCATTGGTCGTCCTGCGTGGAGACGGCGTTGTAGGAGGCGAAGCCTTCGGTGCTGGGCCACTCCTCGGAGGTCGCGGCGAGCCAGCTGTGGGGAACGGCCAACTCTGCTGCAGTCTCTTCGGCGGCCGCATCAGAGGCTGCGTCGGTGGGTGCCTCCTCCGTGCCGGAGTCAGGCGCGGCGGTGCTGGAGGCGGTCGCAGAGGGTTCGGTCTCCGGGTTTCCGAACGGATTTGCGCAACTGCTGGCCAAGAGCGTGGCGGCTGCAGCGGTGATGATGGTCAGTGCATGCGGTGATGTTCTCATGCACCCCACTTTGCCATAGTTTGCAAATGCAATGCAAGCAAATTATTAGGGAGTCTGGGTCGGGGCCCCTGGAGCAGCCAAGTTCACCCCGACGGGACGATCGTTCATTCCGGCTGGGTGCCGTCGTCGTTGTTCTTCCGCTTCTGCTCCAGCTCTTCGAGCCGGGCTTCGAGCATGTCCAGGCGCCAGCGGTCTTCTGCGGCCATGTTCTCTTCGGCTTTGGTGGGGATGTGCGGCTCATCCTCGAGCTGCTGGGGCTTCTCAGCCGCCTCAAGTTCGGCGATGCGCCTCTTGAGCTCCTCGACCTCGTCGCTGTTGGCCCCTTTCGGCAGCGGCCGCCCGGTGGCCATGCTGATGATCTGGGTGATCCCGAAGACGATGATCGCGACGATGGCGATGGTGGCGAACCATGGCATGGTCCAAAGGTAGCAAGAAACCTGATGGCAGGCGGTCCCAGCGGCGGGGTAGGCATAGGCTCAGCCTTTGCCGGTGCCGCAGCGAAGATGGCACAGGCAGGTCCGAAAGGGCCTCAGCGAGGTTTGTGGGCCAGCAGGATCAGCTCGGGGGAACCCGGCTTCACCGGCGAGCGGTCCCAGTCGCCCCAGACCTGCTGCACCTCGAAACCGGCCTGCTCCAGGGAGGCGCGCAGCACCGGCAGCGGACGGTAGCGCAGCGGCTCATCGGCGGTGATATGCCGCCCGTCGGGAAAGATGTTGTGCCCGCGTGCGGTGATCAGCGGTCCGTCGGCGTCGTCGTGCTCCATCCCCACCACCTCCAGCCAGCTGGTGAACTCGCCGCCGTCAGGGTGCGGCTGGGTCTCCCGGGTGGACTGCTCGTCCCAGGCGTCGGCGTCCATGCCCTGCGGGTTGCGCGACTCGAACGCCAGATGACCGCCAGGTGCCAGTGCCGCGAACGTCTCGGCAAGCGCCTGGTCCCAGTCGGCGCGGGACAGGAAGTACTGGGCCACATGTCCCATCATGATCGCCGCGGAGAACGACGACGCCGGCACCTCACCCGCGGTGCCCTGAATCAGGGAGACGGCGTGCCCCACCCCGGCCTCCTGTACCCGGTGGCGGGCCACGTCGATCATGGCGGCGGCCGGATCCGCACCGGTGACCTGGATGCCGCGGCGGGCCAGTTCGACGGCGAAGACTCCGGTTCCGCAGCCGATGTCCAGGACGCGTTCGGCACCTAGCCTGACCACCAGGTCACAGTAGAAGTCGATGTCCCACAGACCTTGGTTCTCCACATCGTAGAGCTTCACGAACTCCGGATCCTCGGTCCAGGGGCCAGCCAGCATTTCCATAGTGAACGAGTCTATGCGGCAGGATGTTCTTCCTTGACATCTTCCTTTCTTCCCTCGATGGTGGATGTATGGCACTGAACATCAAGGACGCCGAGACCGACCGACTGGCTCGTGAGCTGGCGGAGGAGGCTGGCGAGAGTATCACCGTCGCTGCCAGGCGAGCCATCGAAGAGCGACTGGTGCGCATCAGGGCACAGGCTGGGGCTAAGGACCGTGGCCAGGACCTGATGGAGTTCATCACCAGAGCTAGGGCCCGGCCGGTGCTTGATGACCGCACACCGGAGGAGATCATCGGATATGACGAAGATGGACTCCCGGCATGACTGTCGTCGTTGACACCTCAGCCCTCACTGCGGTCCTCTTGGGGGAGGAGGACGCTGAGCTGTACCTCCGGGAACTTGCGCGCAACGCCGGTGATCTGGCCGTCAGTGCAGCCACTCTGGTCGAGACCCGAATAGTACTGGAGCGCAGGACAACGGTTGAAGCCTTGGCCGATCTCAACCGGCTCCTGCACGATCTGCAGATACGCGTCGAGCCGTTTGATGACCAGCAGGCGGGCGCAGCACATGCTGGCTGGAGACGGTTCGGCAAAGGGCGGCACGAGGCCGCGCTGAACCTCGGTGACTGCTATTCCTATGCACTGACCAAGCAGACCGGCGGTCGGCTGCTGTTCAAGGGCGAGGACTTCTCCAAGACGGATCTTCCCTCCGCCCTGTGATCTCCGTATCAGTCTCCATGCTCAAGCAGTTGCCAGTCTCCTGTGGTGTGATGGACCCATGACGATTCCCGCAGACATCATCATCAACTGGGATGTGGCCCGCTCCACTGCTGCGCGTCTGGTTCCGCCCGGGCCTTCGCTGAAGCGCGGCGAGGCGGCCCAGGAGGTGGCTGACCTGCGCCGGGCCGCTGCCGAGTCCGTGGGTCACGTCCATGAGATCACTGGATTGGAGGCGGCCAAGGGCCTGGGTGAGAACCTCAGCGATATGCTGGTGGTTGACCGGCCGGGGTGGTCGGCTGCCAACACCACGAGCTTCCGCGAACTGCTGGCGCCGGCCCTTGAGGCGGCAGCGCAGCAGAAGCCTGAGCTGCTCAAAGAAGGCTCCACCGCACAGGTCTTCGGCTCCGCCGCCACCGGGGCCGAGCTCGGGGGGATTCTGGCCTTCCTCTCCGCCAATGTGCTGGGTCAGTTCGATCCTTTCCACTCTTCCGCCGAGGCCCCCAAAGGCCGGTTGCTGCTGGTGGCGCCGAACATTGTGGACATCGCCGGTCAGCTCAACGTGGACCGGGACGATTTCAGGCTCTGGGTCTGTCTGCATGAACAGACTCACCGAGTACAGTTCGCGGCCGCACCATGGCTGGGCGAACACCTGAAGTCCAAGATCACCGAACTCTCCACCTCCACCATGGGCCAGGCTGACACCATGCCGCAGCGGCTGGTCCAGGCGGCCAAAGAGCTCCGGGGCGAGCTGAAAGAACGCAAAGCGGCGGGGCCAGCGGAAGAATCCGGGTCGCCCGATCCGCGCCGCCGGCTGCTGTCTGCCATTCAGTCGCCGGAGGACCGAGCCATTATGTCCCACCTGACCGCGGTCATGAGTCTGCTGGAGGGGCATGCCAATGTGGTCATGGACGCAGTGGACTCCTCGATCGTGCCGACGGTCAAGACCATCCGGCGCCGGTTCGAAGAGCGCGGCAAGAACCGTTCCCCGCTGGAAAAGCTGGTGCGGAAGCTTCTGCAACTGGACGCCAAGGCCGCCCAGTACCGCGACGGACAGAAGTTCGTGGGACACATTGTGGGGGCCATCGGCATGGAGCAGTTCAACACGGTCTGGGACTCCCCGGACCACCTGCCCACCGAGGAGGAGCTCCACGATCCCGAGGCCTGGATCGACCGGATGGGTCTGCACAGGTGAGAGTTGTGCAGCTGTGAGGAGCGTAGCGACGACTTCAGGAGGTGAAGGCGAGCATGAGCTCGCCGAGAGCCGAGCGGGGTTTCCCCGCCGGCGGGACAGCCGAGCACCGGCTGCCCTGCATGCCGCCCGCAAAGTCGTCGGGCAGATGCTCGACCCGGCAGGGCTGACGCTGGTGGCCTGCTCCGGGGGCGCGGACTCACTGGCCCTGGCCGCGGCGGCGTCCTGGCAGCATCAGCGCAGCACCGGCCCGCTGGCAGAGGCCCGTGTGGGTGCGGTGGTGGTGGACCATCATCTCCACCCTGATTCAGTAGAGGTCTCCGGGCGGGCAGTGCAGCAGCTGAAGGAGTTGGGGCTGGACCCGGTGCGGATCTATCCGGCACAGGTGGACCCGCACTCGCCGCTAGGGCCTGAGGGCGCTGCCCGGGCGGGCCGCTACCAGGCGTTACGCACGGCGATGACCGACCTCGGTGCCAGCCGCATCCTGCTGGCCCACACCAAGGATGATCAGGCTGAACAGGTGCTGCTGGGGCTGGCCCGCGGTTCCGGGACACGGTCCCTGGCCGGAATCCCCCCGGCCCGCGGCCCGTTCCGCAGACCCCTGCTGGGGCTGACCCGGGACGAGACCGAGGCCATCTGTGACCACCACGGACTCAGCTGGTGGGAGGATCCGGCGAACTCCGACCCGCAGCATCTGCGCTCGAAGATCCGTACCGAGGTGCTTCCCTACCTGGAACGCGAACTCTCCGGTGCCATCCGTGACTCCCTGGTCCGCACCGCCGAGATCGCCGCCGCCGACGCCGACTATCTGGAGACCCAGGCCAAAGAAGTCTTCCCTGCGCTGCTGGAGGACCCCGACCACACCGGCGCTCTGCGTCTGAAGCTCAAGCCCCTGCGGGCCGAACCGCCTGCCATCAGACGGCGGATCATCGCTCTGGCTGTGGCCGCCGCCGGGGGCGCGAACCCCAGCTTCGAACGGGTCTGCGCGGCAGAGAAGCTGATCACGGGAAGCCGGTCGGCCGGTCCGGTTCAGATGGAGGGACATATCAGTGTTCACCGTGGTGCGCGCCGGACGCCGGACTATGGAAAACTGGTGATCGTTCCGCCATCGGGGTGAGAACCGCTTGTTGCTTGACACGGGCGTGGCTGAGACCAAGGAGTACTGCGGAGCTGATGGATTCCCAGGACGTCAAAGACGATCTCGAAGAAGTTCTCTACACCGCTGACCAGATTCAGGCTCGCATCGGCGAGCTCGCCGCCGAGATCGACCGCGACTACGCGGACAAAGACGTGCTGATCGTCGGGGTCCTCAAAGGCGCGGTGATGGTCATGGCAGATCTGTCCCGGGCGCTGACATCGCATATCAGCATGGACTGGATGGCGGTCTCCTCCTACGGCTCCGGCACCAAGTCCTCCGGAGTGGTGCGGATCTTGAAGGACCTCGATGCTGATCTGATGAACCGCCATGTGTTGATCGTCGAAGACATCATCGACTCGGGACTGACCCTGAGCTGGCTCAAGGCCAACCTGGAGTCCCGCGGCCCGGCCTCGGTGGAGATTTGCACTCTGCTGCGCAAGCCGGAGGCGGCCAAGGTGCAGATCGAGGTGAAGTACGTCGGCTTCGACATCCCCAATAAGTTCGTGGTCGGCTACGGCCTGGACTTCGCCGAGAAGTACCGCAACCTCGACTGCGTCGGCATCCTCGCCCCGCACGTCTATGAGTGAGTGAGCCGAGCGGAATCCCGCTTGCGGGATTTCCCGAGGCGATCGAAACTTGCCATGGCACGAAGTGCCGGACGAGTGATTGAGCCCCTCATCTGCGCCAATAAACGCGAAGCCGCTATCCATTACCCAGGAAGCCGGTGGTCTGCCGCCCCGAACGGCCCTCGTCTGCGACATGTCGCAGAGGTGAGCCGCAGCACCTACAAGGTTGAATTAAAAACTAAATTAATTTCAGGCCCAATTCTTCTAGGTAAACGGGGTATATCACTGTAGGGTGATGATATTCACACTTTGTGATTTCGCCTCCGCGACACGGAGAGCCTAAGGAGGCTTCCATGAGAAGCCGAACATCCAAGCGTTCCCGCCCAACGATATTCTCGCCCTTACGGAGAGTTAAAGCCGCAGGTATTGCATTTTCTCTGGCGGTCGGAGCTACCTTTCTGCTTAGCTCGCAGCCAGCCTATTCGATAGGCACTTCTGTTGACCTCGGTACGGCCGAGTCATTCTCAGTGCTCAGTGGCGAGTCCGTCACCAACACTGGTCCCAGTGTTCTGGATCGCGACCTCGGAGTAAGCCCGGGCAGCTCGATCACCGGGTTCCCGCCCGGGACAGTATGGGGAACAACTCATCAGACGAACGGGGTGGCTCTTCAAGCGCAATCGGATCTGACCATTGCCTACGACGACGCGGCCGGTCAGGCCTCCGATGCCAGTGTCTCCGCAGATATCGGTGGGGTCACCCTTTCTCCTGGTGTCTATACAGCTTCCGATGCACTCGGAATCACTGGGACGTTGACTCTCGACGCTCAGGGTGACCCGAATGCGGTGTTCATCTTCCAAGTCGGCTCTACGCTGATCACAGCTCCCGGAAGCACGGTCGCATTACAGGGGGGCGCGCAGAGCTGCAATGTCTTCTGGAAAGTCGGAAGCTCTGCGACCTTGGATACCAGCACGACCTTCGTGGGTACGATCATGGCCTTGACGTCTATCACTGCAAACACCGGAACGACTGTGGACGGCCGAACCTTGGCCCGGAACGGCTCGGTCACTCTCCACAACAATGTCTTCACCACCAGTTCGTGTGAAACGGACATACCGCCGACGACGCCGCCAGTTGAGGAGAGTCCTCCAGCGGAGTCCTCCCCGCCGGTTGAGGAGCCGTCTCCTTCGGTGTCGGTGCCTGCTGAGGAGGAGAGCACTCCTCCGGTGGTGGGGGAAACGCCTCCGGTGGAGTCCTCTCCGCCGGTTGGGGAGCCGTCTCCTTCGGTGTCGGTGCCTGCTGGGGAGGAGAGTGC
>NZ_QWLD01000040.1 GCF_003600155.1 Nesterenkonia muleiensis
ACAGCGCCGATGGTACTGCACCCGAAAGAGTGTGGGAGAGTAGGACACCGCCGGACACAACATAAAAAAGAATCCTCTGAGAATCACCAATGACGTTGATTCTCAGAGGATTCTTTATTTAAATTGAGCGATTCGGGGCTACGCTCGTTGCCGGGTATTCTGTACCGGTGAAGCAACGGCATCAGAGCGAGGACGGTCAGCGTAGAAGGCCGAAGAACAGCCGGTCGGCAGGCTCCGACCGCGGTAGGCCGCGGGAGAGGAACTACCGCCCCGGACAAACGGTGCAAGAGCACGAGATCCTTTCGCGCAACCCAAGGGATCTACGTCGGTCGAACAGCGAAGATCGTGAGAGATCTCCGGAAATAGACGATGACGTCACGGGGAAGGAACTCGACCGCGAAGCCGCTCGGCAGTTGACCACGCTGACTGACACCAATCGCAAATGGGTAGCCAAGCACCTGGTGATGGCCGGCCGTCTGCTGGACATCGATTCTCAGCTGGCTTTCGAGCATGCGCTGGCGGCGTCACGGCGTGGAGGGCGGCTGGCTGTCGTGCGCGAAGCCGTCGGACTGACAGCCTACGCCGCAGGCGACTATGCGGAAGCACTGCGGGAGCTCCGCACCTATCGGCGGATCAGCGGCGACCAGACCCACTTGCCGGTGATGGTCGACTGCCTGCGTGGCACGGGGAAGCCGGATAAAGCCATTGAACTCGCCCAGGAGCCCGAGGCGCAAAAACTCACTGGTCCAGCCCGTGCTGAAATGGCCATGGTACTCTCCGGGGCGTACCAAGACAGGGGCGACCTGGTCGCAGCACTTGAAGCCCTAGAAATCCCAGAGCTGGACATCAACCGGGCTTACCCGTTCAGTCCGCGGCTCTACGCAGCCTACTCGGAGCTGCTGGAAGCGCTCGGACGTGACGAACAGGCTCAGCGATGGCGTCACCAAGTCTCAGTGGCCGAAAGAGCACTGGGAACAGGAGCTTTCGAGGACCCAGAGATCCTCGACTTCGACGAGGAGGACGAAGACGAACAGCTGATGCCACGGGTCAAGGACGTGCTTCCCGTTCATGAACGGCCAGCCCAGCGCTGATGAACTCCCTCATCGACGACTACGATGGTGCACTCTTTGACCTCGACGGCGTGCTCTACGCCGGCCCGGAGGCAGTCCCGGGTGCCTGTGAGGCCATTGACGAGCTCAAACGGCGAGAAGTGCCCTGTGCCTTCGTCACCAATAACGCTTCCCGCTCCGCGGAGCAGATCGCTCACCATCTGGTCGAATTAGGCATCCCCGCCGAGCCTCAGGAAGTCTATGGCTCCGCACCGGCCGGTGTGCGCTTGATGAGCCGCTATGTGCCCGCCCCCGCAAAGGTGCTGGTGACCGGAAGCGACTCTCTGCGGGCTCTGTGCCGTCAGGCCGGCTATAGCCTCGTCACCTCTGCCGACGAAGCGCCAGAGGCTGTCATCCAGGGGTTCGAGCCCACACTCTCCTGGCTGGATCTGGCCGAGGCCTCCTACGCCATTAACCACGGAGCTAGATGGTTCGCCACCAACCTGGACCGCAGCGTACCGCGAGAACGTGGTCTCGCTCCGGCCAACGGTGCCCTGGTGGAGGCGGTCAGCTTCGCCACCGGCCAACGCCCCCAGGCAGCAGGCAAACCAGAGCCAGAGATGTTCAGCCAAGCTGCCGAGGCCTTTGAGCTGAAACGTCCACTGGTGATCGGAGATCGTCTCGACACCGACATCCTTGGCGGCAACCGTGCTGGATACAGCACCGCACTGGTCCTCACCGGTGCCACCACTGAGGCAGAAGCCCGTGCTGCTCAGGGCCGGGAGCGTCCCGACTGGCTTCTCAGCACACTCCAGGATCTCTTCAACGGCAAACATCAGAGCTTAGGATCGTCATGAACGAGCCCGGCACCGAGCAGAATCGACCGCAGACCGCAGAGAACGATGCCGCGGCAGACGCTGTGGCACTGACCGTGGAGCAGGTCGAGGAGCAGATCCGCCAGGCGGAGGCCCTGCACCGCAGCCTGAGCGAGAAGCTCAACGCCACCGCCAGAGAGTAGAGGCTATGGCGGAGAGCTCGCAAAGTACCCAGAGGCTGGATAAGACACTGGTGAACAGGGGACTGGTGCACAGCCGTACTCGGGCACATCAGCTCATCAACGCCGGGAAGGTCACGGTGGACGGCGTCGTCGCGACCAAGGTCTCAGCCAAAATCCGGGCCGGTCAGAGGCTCGCGCTCACCCAGCAGGACCCCTGGGTGAGCCGGGCAGCGTATAAGCTCATGGGCGCTCTGGACGCCTTCAGAGAGATCGACCCCTCAGGGATGAGGTGCCTGGACGCCGGCGCTTCCACCGGCGGGTTCACCCAGGTGCTGCTCAGCCGCGGTGCTAACCATGTGGTCGCCGCCGACGTCGGGCACGGACAGCTGGCTGACCAGCTGCGTCAGGATCCCAGGGTGAGCAACGTTGAAGGAGCCAACCTGCGCTACGTGGCTCCCGGTGATCTGGGCGAGCGGTTCGGACTGATCGTGGCGGACCTGTCTTTCATCTCTCTGCGTCTGGTGGTGGACTCACTGGCCCAGCAGGCGGCACCTGGGGCGGATCTGGTGCTGATGATCAAGCCGCAATTCGAGATCGGGCGCCAGCGGCTGGGAAGGTCCGGAGTGGTTACCAGTCCGGAGCTGCGCCGCGAAGCACTCGAAGGGGCGGTCGTCGCTGCAGGCCAGGCGGGGCTGAACGTCAGAGGAGTCGCCCGCTCCCCGCTGCCCGGTCAGGACGGCAACGCGGAGTTCTTTCTGTGGGCGCGATCGCCCTCTGCCGGGGAAGACGCCTATTCGGACGATAGGCTGGAGACCGTTGACCTTGACAGGATTGGACTAGAGGCTGTCGAGTTCGGCGACCCGGCCGGTTGAGTGAGAACAGCTGAAGGAGGACGGAGCATGCGAGCAGTACTCGTACTGGCCCACACCGGGCGGCGCGACGCTGTGGACGCCGCAGTCACCGTGGCCCAGAACCTCCACGCCGCAGGTCTCCGCCCGGTTCTGCTTGACAGCGACCTTGAGGCTATCACCGCAGTGGCCGGCGATCAGCTGGCAGCAGCCAACGTCGCCGTGGCTGAGCGTGAGGTCCCCCTGCCGGCGTGTGAGATCGGCATGGTGCTCGGCGGAGACGGATCCATCCTGCGTGCCGCAGACCGGGTGCGCAGCGCCGGGGTGCCACTGATGGGGATCAATCTGGGACATGTGGGGTTCCTGGCAGAGTCCGAGCACACTCAGCTGGATGAGTCGGTGCAGTGGGTCATCGATCAGAACTACACGGTTGAGGAGCGGATGACTCTCGATGTCCAAGTCTGGCAGGCTGATAAGCATCTGGGCTCCAGCTGGGCGCTGAACGAGGCCAGCATCGAAAAAGACTCCCGCCAGCGGATGATCGAACTGGTGATAGAGATCGACGGCGCCCCGGTCTCAGCGTTCGGCTGCGACGGGGTGGTCATGTCGACTCCCACCGGCTCCACCGCTTACGCTTTCTCCGCCGGTGGACCGGTGGTCTGGCCAGAGGTGCAGGCGCTGGTCATGGTGCCGATCTCAGCCCACGCACTCTTCGCCCGGCCCTTGGTGGTGGACCCCGATTCGGTGATGGGTGTTGAGCTGCTGGCCCGGGGTGAGGAACCGGGAATCCTCTGGTGCGACGGTAGCCGGTCAATGGAGCTGCCGGTGGGAGCACGCGTCGAGGTGACCCGCTCTGACCAGCCGGTTCTGCTGGCTCGCGTGCGGCAGACTCCGTTCTCCCAGCGGCTGGTGGACAAGTTCAACCTTCCCACCACCGGTTGGCGCGGCCCTGTGGAAGCCTCCGACACTCTTCCCTCCCTGGACGCCGGTGGGGAGGTGTGAGCCCGAGGTGATCGAGCATCTGAGCATCAGCGATCTGGGTGTGATCGAGCGCGCCGAGCTTGACCTGGCCCCTGGGCTCAACGTGGTGACCGGGGAGACCGGTGCGGGCAAAACCATGGTGGTCACCGCCTTCGGGCTGCTGCTGGGTGCCCGTTCGGAAGCCTCCACGGTACGTTCGGGTGCGGCAAAGGCTGCCGTCGACGCGGAGGTCCATGTGCCGGACGACCACCCGGCCCGTGCCCGTGCGGCTGAGGCCGGGGCACTTCTGGGCGAGGATGACACCGGTGACTCGCCACGCCAGGAACCGCTTCTGCTGGGCCGGGCGGTCAGCGCCAAGGGACGCAGCCGTGCCAGCCTCTCCGGACGGGCGGTACCGGTCTCAGTGCTCGGACAAGTCGGTGCAGAGCTGGTCACCGTTCACGGACAGAGCGACCAGCTTCGCCTGAAAACCGCGGCCGCCCAGCGGGCGGCCCTGGACTCCTACGCCGGTGCTGAGTTCGCCCAATTGCTTGCTGACTTCCAGGAAAAGTTCGAGACGTACCAGCGGAAGAAGGCCGAGCTGGAGGAGATCACCGTCCACGAGCTGGAGCGCCGCCGGGAGGCCGAGCATCTCCAGCAGGCGCTGGAGGCCATCGACGCTGTTGACCCGGTGCCGGGCGAGGACGCGCAGCTCAAAGCCGAATCGATGCGGCTGGAGAACATCGAGTCCCTCCGCGACGCTGCCCGAACCGCCCAGACCGCGCTCTCCGGAGGAGATGCCGCTGAGGTGATCGACGCAGGGCCCAATGCCGCAGAACTGCTGGAGGCGGCGGCGTCCTCCCTCTCGGCAGTCCTGGACCAGGATCAGGAACTCGCGGAGATCTCCAGGCAGCTCGGTGAGGTGTCCGCGCTGCTCTCCGATGCGGCATCGCAGCTGGGGGTCTACGCAGCTGGCCTGGACGAGACCGGCCCGGAGCGGCTGGCTGAGATCCACTCCCGGCGCGCAGAGATCGATAAGCTGCTGCGGCTCTACGGTCCCGAGGTTGACGATGTGCTGGCCTGGGCCTCGGCCTCCCGGGAGAGGCTGTCCACCCTGCAGTCGGACAGCGACCGGATCGAGGAGCTCGGCGCAGCGTTGCAGCAGCTGGAATCCGACCTGTGGACCTCCGCTGCCGAGCTGAGGCACCGCCGCCAGCAGGCGGGGGAGCGGCTCGGTGAGGCAGTGGCCGGGGAGCTGGCCGCCCTGGCCATGCCCCAGGCGCGCCTCGTGGTGCAGGTGGAGACCACAGACCAGCTCATCCAGTACGGCGCGGACACCGTGGAGCTTCTGCTGAGCCCGCATTCCGGCGCTGCGCCGCTGCCGCTGGGCAAAGGAGCCTCCGGCGGTGAGCTCTCCCGGGTGATGCTCGCCCTGGAGGTGGTGCTGGCTGAGCAGCAGCAGACCGGGACTTTCATCTTCGACGAGGTCGACGCCGGGGTCGGCGGGAAGGCCGCCGTGCAGATCGGCAGGCGGCTGGCCGCACTGGCTGACCACGCCCAAGTCATTGTGGTCACTCACCTTCCGCAGGTGGCCGCTTATGCGGACAACCACATCCGGGTGCACAAAACCTCCGACGCCACAGCTGGAGTCACCGCCTCCGATGTCCGGTCATTGGACCATCAGGACCGCATCGGTGAGCTGGCCCGGATGCTGGCCGGCCAGGAGGACTCCGCATCTGCCCGTGCCCACGCCGATGAACTGCTGACTGCCGCCGCAGCGGAAACGGCGGGCTCATCCTAGGCAATGCTCACACCCGTCTGGACGGTTGAAGACCTCGATGGGCGGATTCAGGAAGATGCCGCATAATCAGGTGCACACCAACTGCTCATACCAGGCAGGAGAGGTCACGATGTCACACCCGTCGAATCCTGAACAGAGATCATCACCCTCTGAGACAGATCGCGCCAGATCCTCGACTACCACAGTGTGGTCTGACGCGTTGGGAAGGGCTGGCTCGCGTGCTGCCCAGCTGCTGCTCATCACTGCGCTGCTCGCGGGCCTGATATGGCTTCTGCTGCGCGTCTCGGTGGTCGTGATCGCCTTACTCGTCGCGCTCATCCTTGCTTCGGCCGTTTATCCGGCGGTGAAGTGGCTCAAGACCAAAGGGTGGTCCAGCCTCCTGGCCACACTGACTGCGCTTTTAGGCATCGTGATTCTGGCAGGTGGTGTGGTCACCGGCGTCGTTTTCGCGGTCACCAGCCAATGGGATGAGCTGACCGCCTCCGCGGTGGAGGGCTGGGAAGAGCTGCAACAGTTCATCATGGACGGGCCGCTGCCCATCGACATGGCCACTGTTGACGCCGCATTGCAGGAAGCCGCCGAGTTCGTCACCAGTGACGCGTTCATCGGCGGAGCCATCAGCGGGATCTCCGCGGCCACTCAAGTGGTGACCGGGGTGGTGCTGATCGTCGTCGTGCTGTTCTTCTTCCTCAAGGACGGACCTAAGATATGGAACTTCACCTTACGGTGGTTCCAGGGCCGAATCCGCGCCAAGCTCGCCGAGTCCGGGGACCGGGCAGTCCAGGTGCTTGGCGGCTACGTGCGAGGCACGGCGCTGATCGCTGCCGTCGATGCGGTGTTCATCGGCATTGGCCTGGCGATTCTCGGAGTGCCTTTGGCACTGCCACTGGCCGTCATCGTGTTCGTCGGTTCTTTCCTGCCGATCATCGGAGCAACAATAGCTGGAACCCTCGCTGCCCTGGTGGCACTGGTGACCAATGGCCTTGTCGTGGCACTGATCGTGGTCGCAATCGTGGTCGCAGTCAACCAGATCGAGGGAAATCTCCTCCAGCCTGTGGTCATGGGCCGAACCCTGAGCCTGCACGCGCTCGTCGTCCTTCTCGCGCTGACAGTCGGCACTTTCGTCGGCGGCATCTTCGGGGCCATTCTTGCCGTGCCGCTCACCGCCGTGGCGTGGTCGGTCATCCAAGTGTGGACGGAGACCTACCAATCCGGCGACGACCCCGTGCTCGGGCCGGATCCGCTGGCTGACAAGGACCGTGCGGGGTCCAAAGCGAGCATGGCTGAGCGATGGAAGTACCAACGCATGCGTTACCCGCGCCTGTTGAAGGGCACCCGGCGGGCAGAGGAGGAAGGCTCCAGCGACGAGGAAAGCGAAGCCGAAACCCCGGAAGCGGAGAAGCGCTAGAGCTCGATCTCCGGACCGGTGAACCGTGCCGAGGGCCGGATGATTTTGGAGTCACGTGCCTGTTCCAGGATGTGCGCGGTCCACCCCACCACTCGGCCGACGGCAAAAGTCGCGGTGAACATCTCCGGTGGAATCCCGCACCGCTCCATGAGGACCGATGCATAGAACTCAAGATTGGTGTGCAGGGCCCGGCCGGGCTTGAGCTCGGTCAGCACCTGTTGGGCGGCCTGTTCGAACTCCAGAGCCGCCTGGACCCGGGGACCACCCAAGTCGGTGACGATCTGCTTGAGCATCTGCGACCGCGGGTCCACGGTCCGGTACACCGGATGGCCGAAACCCATGATCCGGTGACCTGCAGAGATTTCTGCTCGCAACCAGCCTTCGACGCCGCCCTCGGCACTTTCTGCCTGATCAAGAGCGTCAAGCGCCCTGGACGGGGCACCACCGTGAAGCGGGCCGGTCAGCGACCCCAGTGCGCCCGCCAGGCAGGAGGCGAGGTCGGCACCGGTCGAGGCGATGACCCGGGCGGTGAAGGTGGAGGCATTGAAGCCGTGCTCCATGGCCGCCACCAGGTAGGACGTCAGTGCCCGTTCACAGGCAGCATCAGGTGCCGCCCCCGTGATCCGATGCAGATATCGATCCACCAGACCGTCCCCTGAGGCAGGCGCGCCGGCGTCGTCGTCCTTGCTGATCCGGTGGAACGAAGCGAGCAGATCCGAGGTCAGCGCAATGAGCACATCGGCATTCTCCCGTCGCCGTTGATCGTCAAGATCGTACAGCGGCTGCATACCGAGTTCCTGGGCAATCAGCGGCAGTGCGGCCTTCAGCCCGCTCATGGCATCGAGCGAGCCTGCTGTGGAGGCTGTGGTGACTGCTTGTGTCACCTCGCGGACCAGCCCGTGGTGGTTGTGCTGGGTAGTTGCGGCGAACTGGCGCAGCGCCTCGCCCTCGGGCGGTCTCCCGTGGACAAGCAGCTGCCAGGCCTGCTCGAACGTGGCGGTCTGGGCAACGTCGATGGCCGACCGGTCCCGGTACTGGTAGTAGCCCTGGTGACCGCGAACCTGGCTGATGGCGGTCTCGGTGACAGCGACGTTGGTCAAACCCCTTGGGACATCGATCAGGGTGTCATCCATGCGCTCGGCGCTCATGGTTCGCTCCTTTTTCATCGGGCTGATACGTGGTCGATCCATGGTCTAATCATGAGCAGAAATGAATCAATGTTGATTGGATCAATGTGAACCCTGCTGATGAACCCCGCCTGCTGACCTCAGACGAGGTCGCCGGACGCCTCGGCATCAAGGTCGAGACGCTCTATGCCTATGTATCGCGTGGGCAGCTCGCTCGCGTGCGCAGCCCGGAAGGGTCTCGGTTCCGTCCGCTCGACGTCGAGGAGTTCGCCGCCAGGCGCAAGCCCAGGTCAGTGTTCCGCCGAGGGTCGGTGGCCGCCAGACCGCTGGTGATGCTCGATACAGATCTGGCGATGGTCGAAGACGATGAGCTGTATCTGCGCGGCCAGCGGGCAAGCGATCTGGTGAAGAGTCGTCCAGTCGAGCGTGTCGCGGCGTGGATCTGGTCCGGTGACTGGGAGACGGCCTTGTCACCGCCTACGGCGAAGGACCTTGCTCAGACTATGGCGTTTCTGCAGAGCCTGCCGGCCGGGGCCAGTCGTATCGACCAGCTGAACCTGTCGGCTGCTGGCCTCGGCATGAGCGACCCGTGGCGGGAGGAGATCTCGCCAGAGGCCCTGCAACGTGCTGGTGCGCGGTTTCTGCTGGGTGTGCCGCGCCTTCTGCTCGGTGGTCATCTCCCGCCGGAGGAGCATACGGTCGCAGAGGTGCTGTGGCGGGCACTTTCACCTCACCCGCCTCAGCCACAGCACATCCGCGCCCTCAATGCCGCCCTCGTGTTGACCATCGATCATGACCTGGCCATCTCCACCCTGTCGGGGCGCATCGCAGCCTCCGGGCGCGCCAGCGGCTACTCGGTGATCACCAGCGCGCTAGGCGCGTTCGCCTCTCCTCTGCACGGAAATGCCAGCGTATCCGCCGCCCTGCTGGTCCGTTCGGTGCTTGATGGGCACTCCGCCGAGCGCGCTCTCGGCGAGGCGATCAGCACAACGGGCGCACGCCTTCCAGGTTTCGGCCACTTCCTCTACGCCGACGGCGATTCGCGAGCGCGAACACTGCTGCAGTTCGTCCCCGGCCTGCCTCGTGGGTCTGAGGTTTCTGCCGCCGTCGATGCACTGACCGAGGAGGTGGCCCAACGTAGCCAGCTGAGGCCCAATGTCGACTTGGCGCTGGCTGCGGTGACCGTCGCTGGAGACATGAACGACAGCGACGGGTCTCTTCTTTTCGGACTGGGCCGCTCAGTGGGGTGGATCGCGCACGCCATCTCCGAATACGCCGAGAAACCCCTGAGGCTGCGGCCCCAAGGGCGCTATACCGGGCCATGAGTCGGGGGTGGGATGCCTTGAGATCGGTGATCTCGTGCACACGGTGCCTCATGGCAGGCCGGAGGGTGGGCCGAAGCGAGGCTTCGCTGGATAGAAATCCCTACTGTGCTGCGTCGTATTCGTCTCGGTGTTCTTGAATGTCATCCATGTGATCTTGTGCCCAGGTTCTGAGCTGGCGGGTGGTCTGGTACAGAGAGAGGCCGAGGTCGGTGAGCTCATAGTCCACGGTGACCGGCACTGTGGGGGTCACCGTGCGGGTGATCAGGCCGTCACGCTCCAAGGAGCGCAGCGTCTGGGTGAGCATCTTCTGGCTGACCCCGGCGAGCTGACGAGCCAGTTCTGAGTAGCGCATCGAGGTGGCCACATCGGGGTGGCCTGTGCCGTCACCTCCGAGCGCGCACAGGACCAGCACGACCCATCTGTCCGAGAGCCTGTCAAGCAGCCGGCGGCTCGGGCATACCGCCAGAAACGCGTTGTACTCGGTCTTCGCCTGGGCCCGTTTCCGGGCCGCGCTCATCGTGGCCATGACCATCACCTTTCGACTGGACGGGGGTAACGCACCTCAAAGTGCCTACTTCCCCTAGGAGAGTTGCTCTCCAATGCTGATTCATGGGCGCTCAGAACGCCACCCTTTAATCGGCATCATGAAAGGCAACACGATGAGTACTGTTTCTTCCCCGCTTCCCGGCGGCACCTGGACCCTGGGTGATCAGACGGTGACCCGTTTCGGATACGGGGCCATGCAGCTCGCGGGTCCCTGGGCATGGGGCGCCGGCTGACCACAGCGCAGCGATCGCGGTGCTGCGAGAAGCAGCCGAGCAAGGCATCACCCACATAGACACCAGTGATGCCTACGGGCCCCTCATCACGAAGCAACTGTTCCGAGAAGCACTGCACCCCTACCCGGAGTCTGTGTTCATCGCCACCAAGGTCGGCGCGACCCGTGACGCCGAAGGTGGCTGGCCCACGGCCCGTCGGCCAGAGGATCTGCGCCAGCAGGTTCACCAGAACCTCGAATCCCTGGGGGTGGAGACTGTCGATCTGGTGAACATGCGCATGGGCGTCGCCGCCGGCCCTGGCATGGCTGCTGCAGCGTTCCCCGAACATCCGCTGATCTCCGGCACCTCGAAAGTGGCGCATCTGCGGGACAACATCAGAGGTGCGGGCATCTCGATGTCAGCTCAGGACGTGGCCGAGCTGGACGCCCTTGAACAGAACATCACCGCCACTGTCTCGTGAAGCCAGTGCAAGAGCGTGGACACTCTGGGAGGCTCTGAACGGCTAAAGGGCGTCATGTGCTGAGATCAGCCTCTTCTTGTCGTGGACGGGGGATCGGCGTAGTGTCAGTGAGGTGAAACGTTTCTTTGATTCCATTCGAAGCCTTGGCTTTCGCCGTGGCCCGCGGCGTCTTCTCGGGGGTATCGCGGGAGGCATCGCCGAGGGGTTGGGCATCAACGTGTGGCTGACTCGGCTCCTGGTCCTCCTGTCCTTCCTGCTCCCGGTGGTCGGCGTGGGACTCTACTTTCTGGTCTGGGCTCTCACACCGTGGCAGGACGAAAGCATCCCACTGGAACGGGCTCTGAGCAGCCCACGTTAGGTGCCGGTAGAGGCCTGCCGGTGCCCCTCTTTGAGTCTTATGCCGTTGGTGCCGGGGTCCTGACGTTTCTGCCTCTGGGCGTACCGGCGCGTGCGGAAGGTTTCGTGTACTGAGCAGTGATCGGTCTGGTTCAGGACCTCGACGCATCTCCGTGGGCTCTAATGATGGTCAGTGGAGGTGCGGATATGGGCGCGTTGGCCCTGCCGTCCGACGAGGCTGAGGTATTCGACCGGCCCGGAGCTGGTGGCTCCGAACCAGTGTGGGGTGCGGGTGTCGAACTCGGCTGCTTCACCTGTCTGTAAGAGCAGGTCTTGGTCGCCGAGGACCAGGCGCAGGGTGCCGTTGAGGACGTAGGCCCAGTCGTATCCTTCGTGGGAGCGAAGGTCGGGAACGTCGTCGTCTTTGCCTGCTGGGAGGACGAATTTGTAGGCCTGGATGCCTCCGGGGCGGCGGGTGAGCGGGATGATGACTGATCCGTCCGTGCATGACATGGGGCGCAGATCGATGCGGGGGTTGGCGGTGCGGGGCGCATCCACCAGAGAGTCGATGGTGACTCCGTAGTAGCGCGCCAGGGGCAGAAGCTGTTCCAGGGTGGGCCGGCGCAGTCCCGCCTCCAGCCGGGACAAAGTGCTGGTGGAGATCCCCGTTGCTTCGGCGAGGGTGGTCAGGGTGACATCGCGGCGCAGCCGCAGGTTCTTGAGCCGGGGTCCGAGAGAGTCGAGAGTCTGGTCTGTGGGATCGTCCATGGCTACTACTTTGCCATTTGGCAAGAATATTTGCCAGTTACTCGTGGTGGAGGTGATCCTGGTTCAGATATCAGTGAATGACAGGAGGGCAGCGTCATGAGAACAGCGCAGGGCGAACATGTCTGGGAGGTGACGATCATCGGCGGTGGTTCCGCCGGGCTGAGTGCGGCACTGACGCTCGCCCGAGCACGCCGCAGTGTGATCGTGATCGACGCGGGGCAGCCGAGGAACGCCCCCGCCTCCGCGGCGCACGGGCTTCTGGGCCAGGAAGGCGTCAACCCGCTCCAGCTTCTGGAAAAGGGCCGTGAGGAGGCCGCTTCTTAGGGTGCAGTAATCGTTGAGGCGACCATCGTGGAGGCATCGGGCTCGGCGGAGGATGGCTTCGCCCTGCTTCTGGATGACGGCTCCACGATCCGGGCTGGACAGTTGCTCATCGCCACCGGGGTGCACGATGAGCTTCCTGCGGTCCCCGGGCTAGCGCAACGTTGGGGTCAGGACGTGGTGCATTGCCCGTACTGCCACGGGTGGGAGATCCGTGATCAGCGGATCGGGCTGCTGGCGACCGGCCCGATGTCGGCGATGCAGGCGCTGCTGTTCCACCAGTGGAGCGAGCACATGTGGTTCTTCGACAACGGCATGGAGTTTCCTGCCGAGCAGCTGGAGAAGCTGCGCGCTGTAGGTATTACTTCCGTTTCGGGCGAGGTCAGTGGCATCGACGTTGTCGAGGATCGGCTGGCAGCAGTGTTCACACATGACGGGATACGGATCGAACTGGAAGCCCTTGCTGTTCCCGCTCTCACCCATGCGCGTCTGGACGGGCTCGAGGGTCTGGGTGCGGAAATGGCTGAGAACGCGATGGGGACCACAGTGGTCGCCGATGCGGCTGGGCACACCTCGGTGCCTGGGGTGTGGGCGGCAGGCAATGTGGTCAACCCCGGGATGCAGGTCAGCGAGTCCGCGGCGAACGGGGCGCGGGTGGCGATGACGATCAATACTGAGTTGGTCTTCGCCCGGGCCGAGCAGGCCGTCGCGAAAACAGACGCGGGGGAGGAGAGGTAGTGCACCAGTTCGACAAGACCTACTGGGAAGACCACTGGGCACCTGCGACGGCAGGCCAAGGACAGAAACTGCCCGTCAACCCCTACCTCCCAGCCGAGACCATTGACCTTCCGATAGGAACCGCGCTGGATGCAGGCTGCGGGGCTGGGACCGAGGCGCTGTGGCTGGCAGAGCGGGGCTGGCAGGTGACCGGTGCCGATATCTCTGCGACAGCACTGACGACCGCGCAGGCCCGCACCGCAGATGCCGGAATAGCTGGCCGGATCGAGTGGGTTGAAGCGGATCTGGCCCGCTGGCAGCCGAAGCGGCAGTGGGACCTAGTGATCACCAACTACGCCCACCCCGAGACCGGCCAGCTCGCGCTCTACCAGCGGATCGCGTCCTGGGTGGTCCCCGGCGGCTCCCTCCTGATCGTCGGGCACCTCCACGGAGACGAGCATCGTGGCCACGCTCACCCCGAGGGCGCCACAGCGACCCTCGCAGAGATCACGGACTTGTTCCCCGCCCCGAACTGGCGCATCGAAACCAGCTGCGAGAACACCCGCACCGTCCACCCCGGCGGCCGGGCGGTTCAGCTGCGTGACGTCATCGTCCGGGTCCACCGGCTGACCTGACCCTTCCCTCCACTGTCCCTCAATGTGCCGAGACGCTCCTCGACGCTGTCTCAGCCTGCCCCGCAGCGGCCAGGCAGAGCCGACCCTGAAAGGAACCTCGCCCTTATGGCCTCCACCTCGCCGGCGGCGACAGCAGACACCGCGCCCGTCATCGACGACCCCCGGCGCAGACGCGCGATCCTCTGGGCGGTCTGTATCGCGCTGATGGCCGTGGTCGCCTCAGTTTCAGGGCTCAACGTCGCCCAGCCACAGCTGGCCACGACGTTCGACGCCTCCCAAGGGCAGGTGCTGTGGATCATCAACACCTACACCCTCACCCTCGCAGCCCTGCTGCTGCCCCTGGGTGCGGCGGGCGACCGGCTCGGGCGTAAGCCCGTGCTGACCGCAGGGCTTGCGGTCTTCGGCCTCGCGAACATCGCCGCCGCCATCGCACCCACCGCCGAGATCATGCTCACAGCACGCCTGCTCAGCGGCATCGGGGCGGCGATGATCATGCCGGTCACCCTGTCGGTGATCACTTCATCGTTCCCCGACAAAGAACGTTCCAAGGCGATCGGCATGTGGACCGCGGTCGCCGGTGGCGGCGGCATCCTCGGGATGTACCTCTCGGCTCTGCTGGTCGATCTCGTGACCTGGCGGTGGCTGTTCGCGTTGCCGATCGCGCTGACGCTGGCCTCGGTCCTGATCAGCGTCTCATCGGTCCCGAACTCCCGCGAGCCATCGCCGGGGCGGTTCGATCTACTCGGTGCGTTGACCTCGATCATCGCCGCCGTGGGATTCACCTACGCCCTGCACGAAGCACCATCACTCGGCTGGACTGACCCGGTGGTTCTAGTCCCGCTCATCGCGGCAGTGAACGCCACGATCGTGTTCGTGCTGTGGGAACTGCGCACCCCGTTCCCGCTGCTGGACATCAGGCACTTCCGCACCCGTGGCCTGTCTTCCGGCACCACGCTGCTGCTGGTCCTGTTCGGTGTTCAGGGCGGAGTCTCCCTGGTCCTCTACCCCTTCTTCCAAGTCGTCCTCGGCTGGAGCGGACTACTGGCCACCCTTGGATTGATGCCGATGGCACTGCTGATGATGCTCGCCTCCGGACTCGCACCCCGCCTGGCCGCACGAATCGATGCCCGCGCCTCCATGGTCACCGGGCTCAGCATCGCCACCGGAGGGCTGGCGCTGATGGCTTCTCTCGTCTCAGCCTCCGGCGGATACCTCAGCGTCCTGCCCGGGCTGATCGCCATGGGCCTCGGTGCCGGGTTGGCGATGACCCCCTCGACCGAGGCCATCACTTCCTCCCTGCCGCGAGAACAGCAGGGCGTGGCCTCCGCGCTGAACGACCTCACCCGCGAACTCGGCGCAGCACTGGGCATCGCGCTGCTGGGCGGACTGCTCGTGGCCGGATACCAGAGTGCCATCTCCAGTCGTCTCACCGGGGTGCCAGCGGATTTGGCGGACACTGCCAGCGAGGGCATCGCCAATGCCACCGCCGTCAGCCTCGAGGCCGGCGAGCACGCCGAGCAGATCCTCACCGCTGCGCAGGATGCGTTCATCGCCGGTTGGCAGCACGCCATGTGGGCCGGTGTGGCGGTTATGGCTGTGCTCGTGCTCTTCATCATTCTTCGCGGTCCCAAGGCATCATCAGCCTCCATCTCCAGCGACAAGAATCCCCTGCCATGACAACCTCAGAAACAGCTCCTCTGCGTCTGCTGAGACCGGCAAAGAGCCAAGAGACCACACAGCACGCTGGAACGGAGCGCGAACATGTCGACACCACCAACGTCGCTCAGCTCGCCGAACGCGCAGAAGTCTAAGGAGCCAGCCCAGCTACCGGCCCGACTGGACTGTACGCGAGGGTAGATCAGAAACGGGGGCGCAATGACACCAAACATCGAGCCGGGTGCTAGGCTGGAACTCCGTGGCGCAGCGTACTAACTCCAGGAATCAGATCGGTCCCGACACCACCCGTCAGATCTTTGTGACCGGCGGTGTGGTCTCCTCGCTCGGCAAAGGGCTCACAGCATCATCGTTGGGGCATCTTCTGCGCGCTCGCGGACTCTCCGTGGTCATGCAGAAGCTCGATCCGTACCTCAACGTCGACCCCGGGACCATGAACCCCTTCCAGCACGGAGAGGTCTTCGTCACCGAGGACGGTGCCGAGACTGACCTGGACATCGGCCACTACGAACGGTTCCTGGACGAGAACCTTGACGGGCTCAACAACGTCACCACCGGCCAGATCTACTCCTCGGTCATCGAGAAGGAACGCCGGGGTGACTACCTGGGCGACACCGTCCAGGTCATCCCGCATATCACCGATGAGATCAAGCGCCGGATGCGGCTGCCCGCTGAAGGGGAGGGTGCCCCTGATGTGATCATCACCGAAATTGGCGGAACCGTCGGAGACATCGAGTCCCAGCCGTTTCTCGAGGCCGCCCGCCAGCTGCGTCAGGACATCGGCCGGGAAAACGTGTTCTTCCTGCACGTCTCCCTGGTGCCCTACATCGGGCCCAGCCAGGAGCTGAAGACCAAGCCGACTCAGCACTCAGTGGCCGCCCTGCGCTCGCTGGGCATCCAACCCGATGGGATCGTGCTGCGCAGCGACCGCGAACTGCCCGCTGATATCCGAGGCAAGATCTCCAGGATGTGCGACGTGGACGCCGATGCGGTCATCAACTGCGCCGATGCTCCCAGCATCTACGACATTCCCAAGATCCTGCACAAGCAGGCCATCGATGCCTATGTGGTCCAGTCGCTGGACCTCAAGTTCAAGGACGTCGACTGGTCCAAGTGGAACCGGCTGCTCAATGTGGTCCATAACCCCGACGATGTGGTCGAAGTCGCCTTGGTCGGCAAGTACATCGACCTCCCAGATGCCTACCTCTCGGTGACCGAAGCGCTGCGGGCGGGCGGGTTCGCGCATAACACCCGCACCAAGATCCGCTGGGTGCCCTCTGACCTCTGCGCCGACGCCGAAGGGGCAGCCAAGGCCCTGGCCGGAGTCGATGCCATCTGCGTGCCAGGCGGGTTCGGTGTCCGCGGACTCGACGGAAAGATCGGCGCCCTGCGCTATGCCCGGGAGAACGGCGTTCCCGCCCTCGGTCTCTGCTTGGGACTGCAGACCATGGTCATGGAGTACGCCCGCAACGTCTTGGGTTTGGCCCAGGCCAACTCCACCGAGTTCGACCCGGACACCGAGTTCCCGGTCATCGCCACCATGGCCGAGCAGAAGAACATCGTTGAAGGTGCAGGCGACCTGGGTGGCACCATGCGCCTTGGCGCCTATCAGGCATCGCTGACCGAAGGCAGCGTGGTGGCCGAAGCCTACGGCACCACTGAGGTCTCCGAGCGCCACCGGCACCGCTATGAAGTCAACAACGACTACCGTGAGCAGCTCTCTGCGGCGGGGCTGGTTTTCTCCGGCACCAGTCCCGACGGGTTGTTGGTCGAATTCGTGGAGCTGCCCCGGGATGTCCACCCCTACTACGTCTCCACCCAGGCGCACCCGGAGCTGAAGTCACGGCCCACCAATCCGCACCCGCTTTTCGCCGGACTGGTCGGGGCAGGGCTGAGCCGAGCTGAGCAGGCTCGGTCCGGACAGGCCGGGCGCGGCTAGTATGCCGTGAGCACCTCAGCTGACCGCCGGGCGGCGGGTCATCGGGCAGAGCTGCGCGCCATGGCGGAGTCCTCCGCGCTCTGGCCGGAGGTGGCTGACTATCTGGCGCATCTGCGGATCGAACGGGGCTCATCGGCCAATACCCTGGCCTCCTACCAGCGTGACCTCACCCGGTACGCCGCGTACCTGACCACCAGGGGAGCCCACACCCCGGCTGTGGTCGACTCCGGAGACATCGCCGAGTACCTGCAGGCGGTCACTACCGGCGCCGACGGTGGCACGGTGCTCTCCGAGCGTTCAGCGGCCAGGATGCTCGCCTCGGTGCGAGGGCTGCACAAGTACTGGGCACAGGAGGGCAGAACCGGGCACGACGCCGCGGCCGACGTCGTCGCCCCTAAAATCACCCAATCACTGCCCAAAGCGCTCAGCGTCCATGAGGTCACCCAGTTGATCGATACTCCCAATCCGGCGGAGCCGCTTGGTCTGCGTGACAGGGCGCTGTTGGAGTTTCTCTACGCCACCGGAGCTCGGATCAGTGAGACGGTGGCCCTGGACGTTGACGATGTGCACGCGTTCCAGCCGTCGGGGGAGGAGGGTCTGGTGCTGGTCAGAGTGACCGGTAAGGGCAATAAGCAACGGATGGTGCCGTTGGGGCGTATGGCGCAGAAGGCCCTGGGTGACTATCTGAGCGCCGGCCGGCCCGGGCTGGCGGAGAAGTCGGGACGCCGGGCCTCGCCGGCGCTGTTTCTGAATAAGCTCGGCAGCCGGCTTTCCCGACAGTCGGCCTGGGAAGTCTTGAAGAAGACGGCTGGGGCGGCAGGGATCACCGCTGAGGTCTCACCGCATACCCTGCGGCATTCCTGCGCGACGCATATGCTCGACGGGGGAGCGGACATCCGCACAGTCCAGGAGCTGCTGGGTCATGCCTCGGTGACCACCACCCAGATCTACACCAAGGTCACCGCAGAGTCCCTGCAGGAGCAGTATGTGACCGCCCACCCACGGGCACGCTGAGAGGAGATCACCGTGGAAGTGCTGCTGCTGACTCTCGAGCTGCTGGGAGTCTTCGCCTTCGCCGTCTCCGGTGCGCTGCTGGCTGCCCGCAAGGAGTTCGATCTGGTCGGTTCGCTGCTGTTGGCCAGCTTGGCCGGACTCGGAGGAGGTGTTGCCAGAGACGTGCTCATCGGGCAGGGCCCGCCACTGGCCCTGATCAACCCTATGTACTTGCTCCCGGCGGCACTGGCTGTGCTGCTGGTCTGGGGCAACGCTCTGCGTGAGGGGCGATTCCGCAGGACGCTGCTGGTCTTCGACGCTGCGGGACTCTCTCTGTTCTGCCTGACGGGCACGATCATCGCCGCCGATGCTGGGCTGAATCCCGTGGCCTGCGCACTGCTGGGCCTGACCACGGCTGTGGGCGGTGGCGCGCTGCGCGATGTGGTCGCCAACGAGACCCCGCAGATCTTCAACCCCAACGGTGTCTATGCCGTTCCCGCGATGCTCGGTGCGGGGCTGATGGTGCTCATCCTGGAGCTGGGAGTATTCAGCATCTGGATCGGCATCACCATCTCCGCTCTGGTCTTCACACTGCGGATGCTCTCACTGCACTATGGTTGGCGCATCCCTCTTGCTGGCAGGCGCGTCACCGGCGGATGAGACCTGATCATCTGCCTGGTGTGTCAATGACGCTGTGCGATAGCGATTCCAGATGAAGACTGGGCCGGCTCCACGGAGGAGCCGGCCCAGTCTTCAGATTCTGTGCTTACCTACCCAGCCCCTCGGCTGAATCGGCGGCGTCTTTCAGCGTGTCTTTGGCTTTCTCGCCGGTCTCTTTGACTTCACCTTTGGTTTTTTGAGCCGCCCCCTCAGCTTGTGTTTCCTTGTCTCCGGTCACCTTTCCGTAGGTCTGCTTCAGTGTGCCGGCGACCTTGTCGGAGGCGTTGCTGATCTTGTCCTCGAGTCCCATGGATATGTCCTTTCTTCGGGTGTGATGTGCTTGTGGCATCGCATTTTTAGGTGATAGCGAATTGGTTCTTCAGGTAGGGGCGAAAGCGTTCAGGACGGTTGTGGCGCTATAGTGCTGTGGACGGCATTCTCCTGTTCTGTTGCTACAGTGGCGTACTTGCTGCTCCGGGTTTTCCGTACAGGGTCGACGATGATCCTCGCCGTCGGCAGTTCTCCTTCGATGGTCTGCGCCAGACCCGGCAGCACCACTGTTTTCACAGAGCCCAGGGCGGCGGGAATATCGCTGCGCTCGTCGACTTCGATATGCAGGCTGAGTTCCGGATACTGGGCTGATCCCCCGAGGTGCGCGGTCGCGTCCACGATCCCAGGCACAGTGCGGCAGTGGCTTTCGACAGCGTCGCCTAGAACCTTTGTCCGCAGTTCGGTCAGACCAGTGCTGCCGTCATGCTGCAGAAGGTAGTGGCGCACCCGTTCAGGACGCGGGAGGGCAGCGGTGAACCACATGATCCCCACAAGTGCCAGCGCAGCGGAGGCTGCCAGCAGCACCCAGGCGGTCCATTCCGGTAACTCTCCGAGATCCGCCAGCGAAGTGCCGCTTTCAGGAAGAGGAAGCCCGAGCGCATCACTGCCGAAACTTCCCCAAAGACCCGCAGCGCCGGCCATGAGGAGCGGAACCCCCAGGATGAACAGCCACAGGCGGTTCGATGTCTTGGAACGTCGAAGCATCATCGAGACTCCCTTTTCCGGACCGTGATCATAATCCTTGGTTGCCGCCGGAGGCCGAAGTCCTCCAGCCTCTGTTGGATCGACGAATGGATGTGTTGACGCACGGTGTCCCGGTCCCTGGCCACACTGTTGACGATGACGCGGACATGACGCTGTGAGGCTGTTGCCGATGCGGATACGGTCCCGTCGAGTCTCTCGGCCTCTGCCACGGCGATGCGGCTGATTCCGCGGGTGGTGAAGGCGGTGGAGATGTCATGGTCCTGTGCACCGTGGTTCGGTGCCTGCCGCACCAGCAAGGGTCTGCCCGGAATCACGGCGGCAAGGATCAGGACAATCCCCAGAATCAGCACGACGCCGCTGAGAGCGCCCAGCAGGGCTGACCCCCATGACAGCTGCGAAGCTGAGGAGAAGAGAGAGAATTCCTCCAGTGAGCCTTGCCCGCTGAGGACCCACACTGCCCACCACAGGCCCAGTCCTCCGCAGATCATCAGGGCCAGGCTGGCGATCATGGCAGGCATCAGGCGATCTGGGCGGACGGTGAGTCGAGATGGCTTGGATTCAGACGGTTTCATCATTCCTCCCATGCCACGAGATGTTCGATCCGAAGGTCCACCGGGCCCACCGGAATTCCCGTGATCTGGTGTACCCGCTGGCGAAGCTCATCGCGCAGTGCCTCGGTGGTCTTGCGCAGGGGCAAGGGGTAAGGCAGGCTGAGATGGACGGTGATCTCAGCCCGCCCTCCCGAGACCTCGGCACGGGCTTTGGGACGTATGTGCTCTCCGGGCTCGCCCCTGGTGCCCAGGAGCGTACGGAATGCTCCGGGGGCAGCGGAGGCCAGCGCGTTCTCGCGCAGTATCTGAGATGCGGTTTTCTCGATGACGACGTCGCGCACTCGCAAGGTACCGGGTCCGCTCGGCGACTGCGCAGGGGTCCTGTCTGTCCGCTGCCGAGCGGATCGAATGGGCGTTTGGGTGCTCATCGGCGGGACCGTTCGCGTGCCAGAACAGTGGAGACGTCGAGCTTACCCTCCAGCACCATCCCAGCGACCAAGCCGACGGCCCCGATGAACGCTACCGAGAGGAAGGCCAGAAAACCGTGGGTGACGGCAACAACGCCGAGGACCAACCCTACGATCAGGCCGATGGTGGTTCTGCTCATGGGCTTTCCCTTCGCTTGTCAGTGAGGTGTCTCAGGCCAGGTTGTTCTCGGACTCGTCGTCATCGTCCTCCGGCAGATGAACATCGGTCACGGTGATATTGACCTCGACCACGTCCAGTCCAGTTCCGTGCTGTACCGCCCGGGTGACGTTGTGTCGAATAGCGTCGGAGACCTCGACGACAGCTGCTCCGTATTCAACGATGACGGTGAGGTCGATGGCGGTCTCAGTTTCGCCCCTCTGGACCGAGACACCGCCGCCGACGTGGGTCTGGGAGCCTGGAATGCGCTCGGTAATGGCGTCGAAGGTACGTCGGGCAGCATTGCCCAGCGCGTGAACCCCGGGGACTTCACGGGCAGCCAAGCCTGCGAGTTTCTGGATCACTGTCTCCTCGACCGTTGTGACGCCTTGGTCGGTGACAAGCGGGCTGTTTTTGATCTCGGACAGGGACGCTGAGCGGTTCTCGTTCTGGTCGCTCGCTGGGTTCTTGGTCTGAGCCATGATGGTTCCTCCTTGACTAGAAATATTGCGGACATCAAGTAAGACGGACGTTCTGGGAAATCCTCACGGTCTGAGTGGAAACTTTTTTAAAAACTTTCTGCCCGACCGCGGTTAGTATGGCGCCATGAGAGATGGGGAGCCTACGGAGAGATCATCCGCAGGCAATGCCGAGGGTTTCGAATCTAGCCAACGGACTCTTGTCCTGCGCGCCATGGACGGAGACCTCCGAGCCTTCGAAGCTCTGGTCGACCAGTATCAGCGGCCCTTGAGAAGCTTCTGCCACCGAATGGTCCGCGACGCGCAGGAAGCCGAAGACATCGTCCAGGACACGTTTTTGACCGTATGGCGCCGATTCGACACTCTTCATGATCCTGCTCGGTTCAAGGCATGGATCTATCGCTTGGCCAGTAACGCCTGCGTTGACCTCATCCGTAAGAGAGAAACACGCCGCAGTGTCCCCACGGATTCATCCGATCTCCAGGATTTCGCTGATCTGGGTGTCTCTCCGGAGCGCAACGCCGAGGTGTCTGAGGCGGTGAGAGCCCTCGAGCAGGTGCTGGCCCAGCTGCCGCCGGAACAGAAGCTGGCGTGGGTCCTGTTCGAAATGCAGGGGGAGTCCTACGCCCAGATTGCCGATATCCTGAAAGTCACCGAAAACAGTGTTCGTGGCCGGATTCACAGGGCGCGTATGTCGATCGTCCAAGGAATGGAGGGGTGGTTATGAGCAACAATGGCGATGACACCCTCGACGTCCCTGACGAGTTTCCTGAGGATGAGCACCTGAGGGCCAGTTACGGGCGCCTTGAAGACGTGCTGGCGGACTACCGTGGCTCCTCGGAGCCAGACGAGATTGCCGGTTCGACGCTGAAGCAACGAATTATGGACATCGTCCAACAGGAATCATTGCGCGGACCCAGCACGGAGCTCGTCTCCCCGCGCGGGAATCGTTTTGACGTCACCACCTCGGCCATACGAGCTGAAGTCCGTGGCGTCATCGACGGAATCGGTGGTTTGCGTGCCCGAAGAGTAGGACTTCGCTGTGTGGATGAATCGGCCTCCCGATTCGATGTGGAAGCATCTTTGACCATGGCGCCGACCCAGTCTCTGCAACGAGTTGTCCCTCAGCTGCGGGCAGCGATTTCGGAGATGCTGAACGGGACGTTCGGGATCGAAACAGCCTCTATCGACCTGCGTGTGGAGGACATCTACGATGACTGACACTCAGAGCGACCGTCTGCGTCTGTTTCACGATGATCTTGTCCGCGCCGTTTCTTCCACCCCTGGTGTGGCACGGCTGGTGCCGAGTTACCGGGAGATGCTGAGCCGTTCTGCCCGCGCAGTCTTCGGCAATGATGTGCCAGAGGCCTCCGGAATAGACATCGTCGTCCGCCGCGCCGGCACCACCATCTACGCAGATTTCTATGCAGACCGAGGGTTCTCCACCGGGACGATTACCGATGCGGTGCACGAAACCGTTCATAAGATCGCTCAGGCCGATTGCGGTGCAGATTCTCCCGGGGGCCTCAGCGGCTGGGGCGATATCACCATCAAAGTGCGTATTCTCGGGATCAGCTGATAGGACGCGCCTTTAACTTGGTTGGTCTTTATCTGCCGAGTGGTGTTGCTGTGTTGAGCGTGCGGTACCGGGAGGCTGTCCATGCGCTGGCCAGGGCGAGGGTGAGGACTGGAACCAGCAGAAGGTTGTCAACGCCTACGTGATCTGCGAGCAGCCCGGCAATGGCGTTGCCGGTGGCGCTTGATACGAGCCCGGTGGCCACCAGCATGGAGTAACCGCGGGCGAGACCGGCAGCGGGGACCACCTGGTCCAGCAGTGCCGACTTCACGATCGACACAGGCGCTCTGATGATTCCAGCGCCGAACATGGCGGTGACCAACAGCCAGGGCTGTTGGGAGGACAGGAAGACGAGCAGGGCGACCAGGGCTACCAGTGTTTGGATGATGGGCAGCTGGACCCGCCGTTGTCCTGGCCAGGTACGTGAGCCGAACACGAGCGCACCCAGCATTTCGCCCAGGGCGAGTGCACCGAAGGCGGCTCCGGCGATTGCGGCCACTCCTGAGGAGTTCATGATCCCGGGGACAGCGACACTGGTCACTCCGACCGCGAGGCCCGCCAGGGTCGCAGCAATGAGGAGGGTTCGCAATCCGGGCGAATAGGCTGCGCGGCCCCTTGAGCCAGTGCTGAGTGCAACGGCTCTGGTCCTCAGTGGGCGTTCACCGGTGAATGAGAAGACCACGGTTGCGGCCACGATCAGCAGCGCGGCGATCATCACAGCCAGTTCTGGTCCGTGCATGAGCAGCGCCACCGAGACCAGGAGCGGTCCCACTGTGACAGCACTTCGGAACAATGCCGAGAGCAAAGCGTAGGAAGCTGCCCGGTCTGAGTCCTCTGACAACACCCCTGGAAGCCATGATCGCACCGAGGTTGTGATGGCCGGCACCGACATTCCAGCCGCCGCAGCCATAGCCGCGATGATCCACAGCGGGCCGCCGAATGACCCAACGGTCCCGAAGCCTAGGAGAGCTGCTGCGCAGATCCCACCGGCAGTCATCACCACCGGACGTGATCCACAACGGTCGATCAACGGGCCCTGAATGATCAGCCCCACAGCGTTTGTCAGGCCGAACAGGCCGCTGATCAGACCTGCTGCCATCAGTTCTCCGGTCCACTCGTGGACACAGAGCACGATAGTAAGAGAGAGCATCCCCAGCGGCACGGCACTGAGAAACACGGCGGCGAACCGTGGCTTGACCTGATGGGTGCGAAGAACGGGCGAATAGGCTCCGAGCAAGGCATACCTCCATGAGTATGCCCACCCACCCGGGAGCCGGACTCCCTTGAAGAAGCGATTGCACCGACCGGCGCATGCCGTTTATCTACAATAACACCGCCGGCCTGTTGGTTCTAAGGAAGCACGGATACGTGGGTATCAAGCCAGACTTTGAGCGGTGCCGCACTGCGCCAGACGTCCCGGATCACGTCTAGGGCTTTGGGCGTGTGCATCCAGCCGGCAGTTCCGGTTGCCCATTCCTGAACGATGGTGGCGCGACACATGCGCAGCGGCCCGAACTCCTCGGAGAGCTCAACCAGCAGTGATCGCATCGAGGGCACGCACGTCGCGCTCCCAGTGCTGGTTGTTGGCTTGCCAGAACCTTTTGGAATTGTCCTGCTGCAGGTCTGTGAAGAAGTCGAACAAACCCGGTGGGAAGCCTTGGAAGGTGCTCATGCTCTGTCTCCGGTCACGGCCCGGTTGTAATCGATCGCGATCTCAACCCAGGAAGAGAGCTGCTTATCGTCGCTGATGGTGTCGGCATTGACCTCAATCCAACCAGCCCCCATGTCGCGTCCCGGCCCCATCTCCGCCTGCACAGCGCCTGGACGACCCAGGAGTTCGTCGTGTCGGTCTGCGTCAACACGCACCAAGAGGCCTCCGTCTTTCAGGGCGCTGACGATCATCTTCTCGTTGACCATGAACGACCTGCCGCCGAACATCGATACTTCACGCATCACCGGCTCGTCAGCCAGGAGCATACGGAGACGTTCGATGAGTGCGGTCTGTGCGGGAGCCATCACGGCATCCCGCCTTATTCCTGCTCGGGCGGGCCGTAGGAGGGCCGGTCGAAGATCAGCACGCTCTCTGCGATCTTCCCGTCCATGATGGTGAAGAACTCGGCAGCCGGAGTCGTAGATGTCGCAGCAGTCTGCGGATAGTAGAAAAGCGCGATACGATCCCCATCGACGAACTCAGCGATATCGCCGATGCCGGTCAGTGCAGGCGCGAATCCTGCGATGAAGTCCTGGTAGGCGTCCTTGCCGTTCAGATCGACACCTGGGGCACAGCAAGAGATGTCGTCGGCGACGTAGTTCATCGCGTGCTCGACGTCGCCGGCCGTCCACGCCTGGTGGTAGCGCTTCACAATGTCGTAGGCAGCGTCTTGTGCCATAAGACTCTCCTCTGTTCGTGTCACAGATGCGACGGTTGGTTCGTTCAGTCGGCGAGGGGCTGCCAGTGGTCCGGCCCCGCATCACCACCTGCCCCGACAACAGCCAGGCGGGGCAGGAAGTTCGCCCACCCATCAGCGTGACCACGCACCTCGGTGCCGGGCAGATCGGAATGGCAGAGATCAACCCGCGTGCCGCCTGTGATCGGGGTGAGTCGGAACTCGACCGTCGATGCCCCGACAGGTAGATCCTCACTCCCCGCGAAGCCCCAGGAGACCACCACGCGACTCGGATGCTCGACGTGGAGATACTTCCCCCGCACCGGGTGCCCGGCGATATCGACCGCGAACCTGCCGCCGGGAGTCGGTTCCAGGTCGGCGTACTGACCCATCCACGCCGTCATGCCTGAGTTCGTGGTGAGATACTCGAACACCGTCTCGGGTGAGGCCGCGATGTCGATGGAGTCCCGGAACTCAGCCACGCGGATCGCCCTCCCTGACCTCAAGGGCAGTCTTGAGTGCAGACAGTTTGCTCGGCCAAAAATCGTCCAAGTACGAGCGCACCGCCGCAAGGCCGTCGGTGTTCACCGCGAACAGGTGGCGCGTGCCCTCACGAGTGCCGAGAGCCAGCCCCGCCTTTCGGAGCACCCCCAGATGGTGAGACGTCGTCTGCTGCGAGAGCCTGACTTCCTCGGCGATGACGCCCACTGATCGCGGGGCTGAGCGGATCGCCCGCAGGATCGCTCGCCGGTTCCCATCCGCGAGCGCACGCAACGCCAGATCAACGTCCTCCACAGCCTCAGCGTCCATCGTCACTCTCCTTGATCGATCCACTTTTACCATAACACAAATATACACTTGTACTTACGTGTACACGTGCAATCTCATGTCTCGCTCATGCCACCCCTGGGCCATCTCGCCATCCCGTCCTCCTGAATGCACGGACACAGGTCGCGCGTGCACGCGTTCCTGGAGACGGCGAAGAGGCGTGGCTAAGTCGTCGATTTGTTCGCCCGCCCCCAACTGCTGGCACCGGCCGAGGTCGTTAATCGTCTCCGAGAGCTTTCAAGATCCTCTCTGGCGCTTTGATGCGTCCGTTCCCGTATAGTAGAGAGATGTCTCTATTATTAGTCCTAGGTCGGAGGGGTCCATGTCGTTCAGGGTGGTGTGGACGCAGGCCAGCCGCCTCCCGTGGGCGTGGGGCGCACCGGTGGTGATCGAAGCCCCCGATGAGCTTGAGTGCGCCGGTTTGCCTCAGATGCGTCTGGCGACACGCTCGGTCTACACGAGTGCGGAGCCCGAGGCGCTGTTCTTGTGGCTGTGTCAGTTGCGGCATGCCCCCTATAGCTACGACTGGATCGACAACTTCGGACGGCGCAGTCCCCGCCAGGCGGACCCTGGAATGCAGGACTTGAGGGTGGGGCAGAGGTTCATGACCATCTTCATCCTCACCGGCTACGAGCCGGGCAAATCGTTGACGCTGCGGATGAGTCCGGGATGGCCCACCAGAGCCTTCGGTACCATCACCGTGAAGTACCAGATCTCCCAAGCGGCCGAGTCCTGGTCCCAGTTGAGCGTGGCGCTGTGGATGCCGCCGATCGGGAGACGGATGGGCCGCTTCCGCAGGTATCTGCTGGCCTGGGGTGATGTGGTGATGATGCGTAAACAGTTACGAGTCCTCAGCGAACTCGCTGAGCAGGAAGCACGCGGTGTCGATCAGCGCCAGCACCAGAGTGAGAGGAACGGCTGAAATGGGGAGAACGGCGAAGTACACCGACCAGGACATCTTGGATGCAGCACTGGGGCTGGTCGCAGAGGACGGTGCTCATGCCGCCACGGTGGTCGCTATCGCCAAGCGGCTTGGCGCACCGTCGGGGTCCATCTATCACCGATTCGTCTCACGCGATCTGATTCTGGCCACGCTGTGGATCAGGACTGTGAAGCGCTTCCAGCAGGGCTTTCTCGAAGCGCTCTTGCACGAGGAATCAGATACTGCCGCCAGGCTGGCCGTCACCCACACCCTGCAGTGGAGCGCAGCCCACCGCAGCGAGGCGAAGATGCTGACCATGTACCGCCGCGAGGACCTCATCGCCCTCTGGCCCGATGAACTCGGCGGCGAGCTCGCCACCCTCAACGACGAGGTCAAACGCTCGGTCATCGCGTTCACGGCGGCGCATTTCGGCCAGGCCACTGCTGAGACCCTCGGCAGAACACGGTTCGCGCTGATAGAGATTCCCTATGCCGCCGTTGGGCACATCATCGGCAGTGCACAGCCACCATCCTGGCTGGAGCACACGGTGGCCACCGCCTCGCTGGCGGTGCTGGCCCGCCAGGAGCCGGTCAGATGATCGCCGCCGGGATCGGCAGGCGACTGGCCCGCACGCTCTTCCACCCGCCTCGCAAGAAGCACCACCGCCATCCAGCCGACCTCAACCTCCCGGCCTCGGAGCTGACAGTCCGGACCAGCGATGGCATCGATCTCCACCTGTGGCTCGTCCCGGGCCTCGGGACAGGCACGGTCATCGTGGGGCACGGCATCGGATTGACCAAGTCCGCGAGCCTGCGTCACGCGGCTCTGCTGCACGGGCTCGGGTATCACGTCCTGCTCTTCGATCACCGCAATCACGGACGCTCCGGAACCGATGACGCCCAGGACCACCTCGCGGAGCGCTACAGCAACGACATCACCGCGTGCACCACTGCCGCAGCAAACACCTGGCCCGAGAGCGAAACACTCATTATCTGGGGATTCTCCTTCTCAACCTTCCCCACGCTGCACTGCTTGCGTCAGCAGACAACACCGATCGACGCCATCATCTGCGACAGCGGACCAGGACTCGACCTGGACGCGACACTTCGCCACTTCCTCACCGGAGGAGGTCTCCACGTTCCGGCCGCGATCCGCAGTCTGCTTCGGCGGCCCGCCATCGTCACAGCGTTCGCTTCGTCTGCGGTCACGATGCTCGGAACCACCTGGCCCCCAGAAGCAGAAGCCACGGCCGCCGGCAGCACACCCATGCTCTTCCTCATCGGTACCGAGGACCGAGTAGTCCAACCCGAACAGATCCAGGCCCTGGCCTTGAGGTATCCCGACGCCACTGTCGCCGAGTTCCCCGCGGGTCATCTCCAGGGCCTCAAGTCCGCACCCCAGCAGTACACCGCCGCGGTGACGTCTTTCCTTGACTCGCTCGCCTCTCTGCGGGGCACATCATGAAACCGTCTGGCTTTGGTTTCTTCCCGCTCGGTCCGCAGCTATCCCGAGGACTCCTGGGTGGAAACCATGCGGCCTGTGTCGGGACTGGGGGCAGGAATGGGTGGCAGTTTGACCTGCCCCTGCATCAGCCCCTGCGCGAAGGATAGGCAGGTGAGTGAAGTACGATCTTCATGCGTTAGGTGTCCAGGAGCCGATCCAGCCTTATCGGTCCATGACACCATGAAACATCCGTGGGTCGGAGGCACATATGTCACAACAGTCAGGCGATGAAAAGGCTGATGCTGAGCAGGATCGGTGCCGAATTTCTCTGAATCCGGTGCGGGACCATAGTGCGATCGCGGAATTGCTGCGATACCGCAGGTCCACCAAGTCGTACCGGCCTGATCACATCAACCTGCAGACGCTGAGCGGGCTCCTGAGCACTGTGCTGGGCTCAGTATCCGGCCGCCATCGGACCTATGGTTCGGCCCACGCTCGGTACGACATCGTGGTGACCGTGGTTGTCGCCGCCGTCGAGGGGCTCCCCACCGGGACTTACCGCTACCTTGCTGTGGAGCATGCCCTGGTTCATGGTGAAGAAGGAGATCATCGCACGGGGCTGGCGGATGGAACGCTCGATGCGGCCTGGCTCAGTGAGTGCCCGGTGATCCTGATGCTCTCGGCCGACCTCGATGCGGCAAACCGTGCTTTCGAATCTCAGGGGACTGGTCGGGGTGAACGCTTCTGCTGGTTCGAGGCGGGACTGGTCGCCCAGAATATCTATCTGTGGGCGGCTGAGAAGGGTCTGGGAACCGTCTTTCTCGGTGGCCTCGACCACTTCAGGATAGAAGCGGCGACACAGCGATTGATCCCACCGTCTCATACAGTATTGGGCATGCTTCCCATCGGCCGTCCCACCGAGGCGCCAGCCCGGCCGTGAGCAGGCTCTGCCGGATAGGTGTTCGACATTGCCATCCCGACAGGCAACTCCACCGAAAGCATCGGCTGCCAAGGTAGGGCAGTTGCCGTTTCTCATCGACTAGAGCGGTTCACCTCTGGTCTGATGCCCTGATGTGGCGGCGTCTACGAGGTCGCAGGCAGTCTGGTTGGCGATGGTGACGCTGTCGATCTCGGGCAGCGCGGCGCGCATGGCCAGGGCTCCTTCGTGGAGGCACACCAGCCGTTTGGCCAGGTCGGCCGGGTCTGCGATGTGTGCATCGGTCGCCAGTCGTTCGAACAGGTTGCACAGCCAGCGTTTCTCCTCAGCTGCTACCTGATGTGCGGGATGTTCCGGGTCCGGCAGCTCGGCCAGTGCGTTGATGAAGGCGCAGCCGCGAGGGCTCTGTTGGACCCATTCTCCGAGAGCGTCAAACGGCGCAGTCACCCGCTGGATCGCGGTCAGCTCTGGTGCTGCGACGGCCGTCTCGACAAGGTGCCGCCACCGCATCTCTCGTTCGAGGAGATAGGTGGCCACCAGGGTGTCCTTGGACCCGAACCGGTTGTAGAGGGTTCGCTTGGTCACCCCTGAGCGTTCGGCGATCACATCGACCCCCACTGCGGTGATTCCTCCCTCGTAGAACAGCGTCGAGGCCGTCTCCAGAATGCGGCGGGCACTGGGGGTCAGAGTGGTCGGATCAGGAATCGTTGCATTCACAGGTCTGTATACCTTACGCTGGCGTCGTGACTTTACAGAACAGTATAACGATCACTGTGAAGAATAAGCGCCTGCTGGACGCAGAGCCAGTCGGTCAGGAGACCGCAGGAGCCACTCGATGCGAGACTCCAGATGAGTAGCGGGCAGCGGTGGACGATGACTGCGGCGTTGGGCGCCAGCGTGATCGCGGTCTGCTACGGCTTCGGCCGCTATGCCTACGGGCTGTTCGTTCCGCAGTTCGCAGTGGCCTTCGACCTCAACGCCACCGGCGTGGGTGTCCTCGGCGGTGTGTCGACCTTGGGGTACACCCTGGGATTGCTTGCCGCGCCCAGACTCGTCGGTCCATCCGCGCGAATGGCGGCAATCGGGGCAGGTGGGTGCGCGGCCATCGGACTAGTGACCATGAGCGTGTCCGATCTTCTTGGTGTTTTCGCCTGCGGCTTGTTGATCGCTGGCGCCAGCGCCGGTCTCGTCTCGCCCGCAGTGGCGGAGCTGATCAGTCACTCCGTGAGACCTGGTGCGCGCGCTCAGGCGCAGACATGGGCCAACACCGGTACCAGTTTCGGATTGGCCGCATCTGCCTTCACCCCGGTGTTGGTGTTCGGGTGGCGGGAGACATGGCTGGGGTTCGGGCTCATCGCTTTGGCGATCACCGTTGTCGCCCATCTGGCTCTGCCCCGCCCAGCCCGCAGAAGGATGAGCAATCAGCCTGCCAGGCCCTTGCGGCGGGCAGGACTCACGCCGCTGCTGGTGAACTCCGTCCTGTTGGGGTTGACCAGCGCGCCGTACTGGAATTTCTCCGTCGAACGAATGGCGCAAGCCGGCCTCAGCGGTCACTTCTCAGCCTGGTTCTGGCTGACCATCGGCATCGCAGGCCCGCTCGGGGGAGTGGCAGGCGGACTCTGCCACCGATGCGGACTGACCCGGGTCAACCTCGCGATCTGGACTGCCTGGGCGATCAGTCTGGCGCTCCTGGCGCTACCGTCTGCTGGCCCGGTTGTCTCGCTGATCTCCGCAGCACTCTTCGGTGCGGCCTTCATGGCCCTGACCGGAATCTGCATCCTGTGGGCCGCGCTGCTTTTCACCGAGTCACCGGCACGAGGGGTCACCCTGTCCTTCCTCGGCCTGGGAGCAGGCCAGACCCTGGGCTCACCGGCTGCCGGCGCCCTGGCAGACCACATCGGCCTCCCGGCGGTCTTCGCCATCACCGCGGTCTTCAGCCTCACCGCCTGGCACCAGCTGCACAGGCGAGTGCAGGTCAACGATCTCGGAGGCCGCCTGCACCGTGAGCATTGCCAGGCCGGGCACCTGATCAGGACAGGGGGCCGGTATACGCTCGATCACATGCCTGATCCGCAGCATTTCGAAGCACATGCCGAGACCTATCACCGTGCCAGACCACCGTATCCGGGTGCACTGTGGGCTCGGCTGAGCGATATGGGGTTGCTGGGTGAGGATGTTCGCGTCATTGAGTTCGGCGCAGGTTCTGGCCAGGCGACCGGCCCCATGCTGCGAGCCGGGGCCTCGGTCACGGCCGTTGAGCCTGGTCCTGCCTTTGCGAGCCTTCTCCGAGACCGCTACCCCGAGGTGACGGTGCGCTGTGAAAAAGCAGAGTCAGCCCCGTTGCTGCCGGCCTCCTACGACCTTGCTGTCGCCGCCACGGCGGTGCACTGGTTAGATCTCGGTACATTGCTGCCGCGACTTCATCAGACATTGGCGCCCGGAGGCCACTTTGCTGTCTGGTGGACAGTCTTCGGCGATCCTTCGGCAGCACCTACGCCGTTCCGAAAACAGGTGGGGGCGATCATTGCCCGCCGTGGAAGCGGGCCACCGAGGCGTGGGTCGGACCATGACATCACCAAAGCTCGGGTCCACCGGCTCACTGAGAGCGGGCACTTCTCCGTTGCCCACACTGAACAGTTCCGATGGACGATCGACCTCCGGACGGATCAGATCCGTGACCTCTTCACCACGTTCAGCGACTGGAACGCGGACGAAGTTGATGAAGCAGCTCAGGCGGTTGATGACCTCGGCGGGCGAGTGGTCGAGCACTATGTGACACCGCTGATCGTGCTCAACCGTAGCGGGAGAGACGATGTTGAGGTGCCGGTGATCCCGTCTCAGAGGTGGCGTTCTTCGGGGCCGTTGTAAGCGCTCAGCGGACGGATCAGTGAGTTCGCCGCCCGCTGCTCCATGATGTGCGCTGTCCAGCCGGTGATGCGGGAGGCGATGAACAGCGGGGTGAACAGGTCAGTGTCGAAGCCCATCAGGTGGTAGGTAGGCCCTGCCGGATAGTCGAGGTTGGGCTTGATGGCCTTGGCCTCGTCCATGGCCTGCTCCAGCCCGTCGTAGAGGCCGAGGACCTCGTGCCTGCCGTAGTGCTCGATCATCTTGTCCAGTGCCTGCTTCATGGTGGGTACCCGGGAATCGCCCTTCTTGTACACCCGGTGTCCGAAGCCCATGACCTTCTTCTTAGCCGCCAGTGCATCCTCCATCCAGGCTTTGGCGCGGGCGGCAGCCTCCTCTCGGGTCTCCTCGTCGCGGATGCCGATCTCCTCGAAGGTGTGCATCACGGCCTCGTTGGCGCCACCGTGCAGTGGGCCCTTCAACGCACCGATGGCCGCGGTCACCGCCGAATGCAGATCAGCCAGCGTGGAGGTCACCACCCGGGCGGTGAAGGTGGAGGCGTTGAACGAGTGCTCGGCATAGAGCACCATGGAGACGCGGAAGGCATCGACGACCTCCGGTGCAGCCTCCTCCCCGAAGGTCATCCACAAGAAGTTCTGCGAATAGTCGAGATCATCGCGGGGTTCCACCAGCTCCTGGCCGCGGCGGCGCCGTTGGTCATAGGCGACCACTGCGGGGAAGGCGGCGAAGAGTTTCTTGGCCTTGGTCAGCTCAGTTTCTGGATCCGACTCCTCGGAGGTCGGGTCATTGGCGCCCAGCACCGAAACCGCGGTACGGCCCACGTCCATCGGGTGGCAGTCCGTGGGCAGCAGGTCAATGGCGGCACGAACATTGGGTGACAGTGCCCGATTGGCGCGCTCGAACTCGACGAACTGGGCCAGCTCATCTTTGGAAGGCAGCTCTGCGTTCCACAGCAGTAGAGCCACTTCCTCGAAGCTGAGCTCGGCGGCAAGCTGCTGGACCGGGTACCCGCGGTAGAGCAGGGAGTTGGTCTCCGGATTGACCTTGGAGATGGCGGTGTAGTCGGCGACGACGCCGGCGAGGCCCTTATAGATCTGCTCAGTCATGATTGGTCTCCTTTATCGCGTGAAGCGTTCCGGTACATCGAAGTCGAAGATTCCGGCGTCGAAGCTGCTGTAGGACTCGTAGTCCACCAGCTCGTAGAGCCTGGTGCGGGTCATCATCTGATCCACGACCGGCTCCTGGGTGCCGTGGGCGGCGATCGTGTCCAGCGTACGTTCGATCGCCCCCATAGCCGAACGTAGCGAGGTCACCGGGTAGATGATCAGCGCCACCCCGGTGGCCGCCAGCTGTTCGCGGGTGAACAGCTCGGACTTGCCGAACTCGGTCATATTCGCCAGCACCGGAACATCCACCGCATGGCAGACGGCCTCGAATTCGCTGAGATCCTTCATCGCCTCGGGGAAGATCGCATCGGCCCCGGCGTCCACCAGGGCCTTGGCCCGGTCGATGGTGGCCTCCAGCCCTTCGGCCGCTCGCAGGTCGGTGCGTGCCATGATCAGGAAGTTCTCATCCCGGCGAGCCTCGGCGGCGGCCAGGATCCGCTTGGCGGCAGTCTCGGTGTCCACCGTGGCCTTGCCGTCGAGGTGTCCGCAGCGCTTGGGGTTGATCTGGTCCTCGATGTGGCAGCCTGCCAGTCCGGCGTTCTCCAGCTCGTGGATGGTCCGGGCCACATTCATCGGTTCGCCGAAGCCGGTGTCGGCGTCCACCAGAGTGGGCAGGTCGGTCAGCCGGGCGATCTGCCCGGCGCGCTGGGCCACCTCGGTGAGTGTGGTCAGCCCGATATCGGGCAGTCCGAGCTCATTGGCCAGCACAGCGCCTGAGACGTAGAGCCCGTCGAAACCTTTTTCCTGGATCAGCGGGGCGCTCAGCGGTGTGAAGGTGCCCGGGAACTGCCGGGCTGCACCCGGGGTGAGGATCTGACGCAGATGCGCGCGCTTCTGCTCCGGTGTGGTCTTTGCGTACAACATCAGAACAGCCCCTTGGGTGAGGCGGAGAGATCGACGACGCCCTCAGTAGCCTTCACATTGAGCCCCGTCAGCTCATCTGCGCTCAGCTCGGGAAGTCGCTGGACGGTGGCCAGGAACCGATCGGTCTCAGCATCGTCGACGATTCCGGCAGCCAGGGTGCGGAACTTGGTGATGTACTGCTCGCGGGCAAATGGCCGGGCGCCCAGCGGGTGGGCGTCTGCCACGGCGATCTCGTCGGTAATGGTGGTGCCGTCGGTCAGCCGGATCTCCACCGAGCCGCCGAAGGCCTTCTCCGAGATGTCCAAAGAGTGGTAGCGGCGGGTCCACTCCGGATCCTCCTCCGTGGTGACCTTGTGCCACAGCTCCACAGTGTCGGGACGTCCGGCACGTTCGGGGGCGTAGGAGTCCACATGGTGCCAGGCACCGTCCTGCAGGGCCACGGTGAAGATATAGGGGATGGAGTGGTCCAGGGTCTCGCGGGAGGCGGTGGGATCGTATTTCTGCGGATCGTTGGCCCCGGAGCCGATGACATAGTGGGTGTGATGGCTGGTGCGTATCAGCACCGACTCCACATTCGCCGGGTCGGTGACCTCAGGGCGCTCGTGGTGCAGCTTGCGGGCCAGGTCGATCCAGGCCTGGGCCTGGTACTCGGCTGAATGCTCCTTGGTGTAGGTGTCTAAGATGGCCCGCTTGGCCTCGCCGGGGGCGGGCAGCGGGACGGTGTATTCGGCGTCCGGGCCGTCGAGCATCCAGGCGATCACCCCGTCTTCGCCCTCGTAGATCGGCACCGGGGAGGTCTGGCCGCGCAGGGCTCGGTCCACTGCCTCCACCGCCATCTTGGCGGCGAAGGCCGGGGCGTGGGCTTTCCAGGTGGAGATCTCACCCTTGCGGGACTGGCGGGTGGCTGTGGTGGTGTGCAGTCCCTGGCCCACTGCCTGGAAGATGGTCTCGGCGTCCAGGCCCAGCAGGGTGCCGATGCCGGCTGCCGCGGAGGGGCCCAGATGCGCCACATGGTCGATCTTGTGCTTATGCAGGCAGATCGCCTTGACCAGGTTCACTTGGATCTCGTAGCCGGTGGCGATCCCGCGGACCAGATCAGCTCCGGAGCGTCCGGTGTGCTGGGCCACCGCCAGGATTGCGGGGATGTTGTCCCCGGGGTGGGAGTAGTCGGCGGCCAGGAAGGTGTCGTGGTAGTCCAGTTCGCGCACGGCCACTCCATTGGCCCAGGCCGCCCATTCAGGGGAGGACTTCTGATCAATGCCGAAGATGGAGGCCCCCGATCCGTTGGCCGAGACCGGGTGGTCCAGGGCCTGGGCGCGGGCGGAGACGATCGGCGCGCGGGTCAGTGAGGCCACGGCGACTGAGGCATTGTCGATGATGCGGTTGATCACCATCTCGGTGACCTCGTCATCCACGGTTACCCGGTCCACTGCGACCTGGGCGATCTTATAGGCCAGCTGGTCCTCGCGGGACAGATTGTCCTTACTGGGGTGGACCCTGACGGTGTGCTCGATCATGGGTGGTGGTGTCCTCTCAGGTTGCAGGTACAGGCTGGGCCTGTCGTTGTTCAGAGATGTAGGCAAGGCTTCTGCGCAGATGAAGCGCGGTGGCGGCTTCGGCCATTTCGGGGTCCCCGGAGGCGATGCTCAAGCAGATGTCGCGGTGCTCGGCGGCGGATTCAGCCAGCCGATCCGGCTGGTCCTTGGCCAGGCGCCGGACGCGTGCCAGATGGACGCGCAGGTTCCCGAGCATCGTGCTCAGGTAGGGGTTGTCCAGTGCTGCGGCGATGGCTTCATCCATCCGGGCCGCCAGAAGATAGTGGTTCTCGGCCACGGGCGCGTACTGGGCGTCGTCGAATTCCTGGGCCAGTGCGCTGAAGGCCTCCGGCGCCCCGCGCTGGGCGGCGAGTCCGGCGGCCTGGGTCTCCAGCGGGATCCGGACCTCGAAGAGCCGGTCCACATCCTCCAAGGAGATGGGGCTGACCACGGTGCCGCGGCCAGGCTGCTGGATGGCGAGCCCTGCGGCGATGAGCCGGGAGAAGGCTTCCCGGACTGGAGTGCGGGAGACTCCCAGCCTTTCTGACTGCTCCACCTCGCCCAGAACGGTGCCCGGGGCCAGCCGGCCCTCGAGAATCTCCTCCTGGAGCGCAGTGTAGGCAGTGTCACTTGCTCGCATACCCTCAGTGTATACACAGATGCCAGAAAAGGTACACAATTCGGCCAAATCTCGCCATATCAGTAACATGTCGCCATTCTGTGTATACATTGCTGAGAATCTTGGGTACACTTGCCGTGAGGAGCACCACAGTACTGCTGCTGCGCGAAGGAGCGAGCCAATGTCCGTGAGACCTGCCTCCGGGGCCTACCGGGAAATCCATCACCTGTCCGTCAGCCAGCGGGAGAGGTTCTGGCTTGAAGCAGCGGCTGGCCTCGACTGGGACGAAGCTCCCAGCACTGCGGTGGACGAGTCCGCGGCACCGCTCTACCGCTGGTTCCCCGACGGGAAGCTCAACATCACCCACAACGCCCTGGACCGGCATGTGGACGCCGGCCACGGGGACCGCACCGCGCTGATCTACGACTCCGCAGTGACCCAGAACTCACGCAGCTACACCTACGCCGAGCTCCGTGACGAAGTGGCCAAAGCTGCTGGTGTTCTGGCAGAGCTCGGCATCACCGCCGGCGACCGCGTGCTGCTCTACCTGCCGATGATTCCGCAGGCCGTGATCTCCATGCTGGCCTGTGCGCGTCTGGGCGCGGTGCACTCGGTGGTCTTCGGCGGGTTCGCCGCCAAGGAGATCGCTGCCAGGATCGACGACGCCACCCCGGATGCGGTCATCACCGCCACTGGGGGCATTGAGCCCTCCCGGCGCGTGGAATACTTGCCCAAGGTCGCCGAGGCGCTGGAGCGTGCCCAGCACCAGGTGCGCGAGGTCCTGGTCGTTCACCGGGACGGCTTCGAAGCCAGTGCGGAGCAGGCATCGGCTCAGAGTCCGGCCCGTTGGCGCGACTGGGAGTCAGCGCTGTCCCAGGCTGAGCCAGCCGGTCCGGTCAGTGTGGCAGCGACCCACCCGCTGTATGTCCTCTACACCTCCGGGACCACCGGTAAGCCCAAGGGCGTGGTGCGGGACCAGGGCGGCACAGCGGTGGCACTGAACTGGTCGATGCCGGCGATCTTCGACGTCGGCCCGGGGAAAACCATGTTGACCGCCTCCGACGTCGGCTGGGTGGTCGGGCATTCCTACATCGTCTACGCGCCGTTGCTGGCCGGAGCAACCAGTGTGCTCTACGAGGGCAAACCGGTGGGGACACCGGATGCCGGAGCGTTCTGGCGGATGGTGCAGCAGCACCGGATCAGCTCGCTGTTCACCGCACCGACCGCGCTGCGGGCCATCCGTAAGGCTGACCCCGAGGGCTCAAAAATGGGGGAGTACGACATCTCCAGCCTGAGGTATCTCTTCTCCGCGGGGGAGCGGTTGGACCCGGAGACCCAGCGATGGGCCGGCAAAGCCCTTGAGGTGCCGGTGATCGACAACTGGTGGCAGACCGAGACCGGCTGGCCGATCGCGGCCAACCCGGTGGGCATCGAGCAGCTTCCGGTCAAAGTAGGCTCGGCCACGCTGCCGATGGTCGGCTATGACGTCACCGTCCTCGACCCGCTGGGTGAGCCGCTGCCAGCCGGGCAGGAGGGCAATATCTGTATCAAGCTCCCACTGCCCCCGGGGACCCTCTACTCGCTCTGGGGCGACGACGACCGCTACATCGACTCCTACCTGACCGCCTTCGAGGGCTTCTACACCACCGGGGACTCCGGTTACCTGGATGAGGACGGCTACATCTTTGTCATGGGCCGCACCGACGATGTCATCAACGTCTCCGGTCACCGGCTCTCCACCGGAGAGATCGAAGCCGCGGTGGCTGAGCACCCTGCGGTGGCCGAATGCGCGGTCATCGGCCTTGCCGACGAGCTGAAGGGACAGCGGCCGGCCGGATTCCTGGTGCTGAAGTCCGGAGCGCAGATCAGCGAAGACCAGCTGCGTCAGGAGCTGGTGGCCCATGTGCGCTCCACTATCGGTCCAGTGGCCGACTTCAAAGAGGTCGCTGTGGTCGAAGCCTTGCCGAAAACCCGCTCCGGGAAGATCCTGCGCAAGACCATGCGCCAGATCGCCGATGGCAAGGAGTACACCGTGCCCTCCACCATCGAGGACGCCTCGGTCATCGACGACCTGATCCCGGTGCTGCGCAGGAACTCATAGGGGCAGCCGGTTGCTCGCTGTCGCTCAGGGGGTAATCTGTTCTGGAGAGTGAAGACCGCTGTGGCCCGTGACCGGGTGCAGCCGCCGAGGACCAGACCGGAGGGCCGTACGTGAACGCCGAGCAGCCGCGAACGCTTTTCACCATCCACGGTGAGGCGATCATCGGCCCCACCGGCCGGCCTAAGCATGACTTCCCGGACCCGGCGCCCCTGCAGAGCCACGGGCCGGCCAGGGTGATCGCGGTGGTCAACCAGAAGGGCGGGGTCGGCAAGACCACCTCCGCGATCAACCTTGGCGCCGCGCTCGCCGAGTACGGTCGCAAAGTCCTGATGGTGGACTTCGACCCGCAGGGTGCGCTTTCGGCCGGTTTCGGCGCGAACCCGCATGACCTGGAGACCAGCGTCTACAACGTCCTCATGGAGAAGAGCGTGACCGTCGCAGACGCCCTGGTCTCCACCCATGTGCCCGGAGTGGATCTGCTGCCGGCCAATATCGACCTCTCCGCCGCCGAGGTCCAACTGGTCACCGAGGTAGGCCGTGAACAGGTGCTTGAGCGCGCGCTGCGCCCGGTCCGCAACGACTACGACGTGATCATCATCGACTGCCAGCCCTCCCTGGGTCTGCTGACCGTCAACGCGCTGACCGCAGCCCACGGGGTCATCATCCCGCTGGTGGCCGAGTTCTTCGCCCTGCGCGCAGTAGCTCTGCTCAAGGACACCATCGAGAAGGTCCAGGACCGGATCAACCCGGATCTGGAGATCGACGGGGTGCTGGTCACCATGGTCGATCTGCGCACCACCCACGCCAAAGAGGTGATCCAGCGAATCGTAGAGGCCTTCGGAGACAAGGTGTTCGAAACGGTCATCAAACGTTCGGTGAAGTTCCCCGACGCGACAGTGGCCGCCGAGCCGATCACCAACTACGCCGACAAGCACGACGGCGCCAAGGCCTACCGGCAGCTGGCCCGGGAGCTGATCGACCGCGGAGGCTCCCCCTGACCATGGGCCGCTCCGAGCCCGCCCTGGAAGAGACTTCGTCGGTCCCGGAAGCCGACGCGGGTTCCGGCGTCGTCGTACTCGGCGGCGGCGAGGAGGTCCGCTCTGGGTTCACCGTCTCGCTTGAGGGATTCGACGGACCGTTCGACCTGTTGCTGGGGTTGATCACCAAGCGCAAGATGGATGTCACCAAAGTCGCTTTGGCCGAGGTCACCGATGAGTTCATCACCTACGTGCGCACCCTCGACGCCCAGCGCGCTCTGGAGGAATCCTCCAACTTCGTGTTCGTGGCCGCCACCCTGCTGGACATGAAGCTGGTCCAGCTGCTGCCCGGCTCTGAGCTGGAGTCCCAGGAGGACATCTCCGCTCTGGAGGCCCGCGATCTGCTCTTCGCCCGGCTGCTGCAGTACAAGGCGTTCAAACAGATCGCCGAGCAGATGGGTGCCGCTGCCGCGGAGAACGCCGGCCGCTTCCCGCGCCGTCCCGGTGAACATCCGGATATGGCGGAGCTGCTGCCGGAATTGGTGTGGAACACCACTGCCGAGGACCTCAAGGCCATGGCCGAACGGGCGCTGCTGCGGCAGCAGAAGGAGCCCGACCATGTCGGTCTGGAGCACCTGCATGCCCATGCGGTCAATGTGCGCGAAGAGATGATGGCCATGACCGAGCAGCTGCGGGCTGCCGGCACCTGCGGCTTCCAGGAGTTGGTGGCGGATGCGGAGAACCGGCTGGTCGTCGTCGTGCGTTTCCTGGGCCTGCTGGAACTGTTCCGCGACCGCGCGGTGGAGTTCGACCAGAAAGTCCCGCTGGGAGAGCTGACCATCACCTGGTCGGGGCACGATGGTGCCGAGGGCGCGCTGGACCGCGCTGCCGAGGAATGGGACACCGAGGGCGGCGATGCTGATGCCAGCTCAGGAGGGGACAACCAGTGACCGAACAGCACACCGCCAACCCCGCTTTGGAGGAGGCTGACTCCAGTCACATGGTCTCCCACGAGGACTATCTGGCCGCCGTGGAGGCGGTGCTGATGGTCACCGAGGAGCCGGTAACCCCCGCTGAGCTCGCCACGGCGGTCAACCTGCCCCAGCACCAGGTCCTCGCGCTGCTGGACGAACTGCGAGCCGAAGCCGACGGCGTTCCGGAGAACTGGCCGGGGGAGGAGCAGTTCCGCAGTGCCCAGCCAATCCGGCAGCGCGGCTACGAGCTGCGGGAGGTCGGCGGGGGCTGGCGTTACTACTCCAGGGCCCGGTATGCCGAGCAGGTCTCAGCGTTCGTCCTGGGCGGCCAGACCTCCAGGCTGTCCCCGGCAGCTTTGGAGACCCTGGCCGTGATCGCCTACCGGCAGCCGGTGGCCCGGTCCGCGGTCTCCGCCATCCGCGGGGTCAACGTGGACGGGGTGGTGCGCACCCTGGTCCAGCGGGGCCTGCTGGACACCGCCGGCACTGACCCGGTCACCGGGGCCACGCTGTATGTCACCACTGCCCAGGTGCTGGAGCGGCTGGGCCTGGACAGCATCGAGGACCTGCCCAAGCTCTCACCCCACCTACCCGGCGTCGAGGACTTGGACGACGACGCTCAGCCCTGAGACACTGCCTCAACAGCATCTCCTCCCGCTCTGTCAGGGGGCATGCGTCGTAGGGCTTTCGACTCTTCGTAGGGCTATAGGTCCACGCACAACCGAAAGCGCCACGAAAAGTGGCTGGAGCCGAGCAGAGCTCCGGCCGGGGGAAGAGCTCGCTGTGCGGGAGACTCACCCGGCAGGCGATAGGATTGTATGCATGACTTTTTCGGGGAAGGGCGGCAGGAAGCAGCCGCCACCGCGGGCCACCCGGGCCGCTCGCACCCCCAGACCAGGCTCCGACGGCGGACCGTTCGCCGAGGCCAAGCCCGAACGGCTCATCTCTGCTGAACCCAGACCGGTCAAGATCCGCGCCGATGAGGCCGAGGCGAACTTCAAGGCGGTGCATCAGGAGGACGGAGTCCGGCTGCAGAAGGTCCTGGCGCAGGCAGGAGTGGCCTCCCGCCGGGTCTGTGAGGATCTCATCGCCGAGGGCCGGGTCACGGTCGAGGGCAAGGTCATTGTTGAGCCCGGTCTCCGGGTGGATCCGGATGCGGTGGTCATCCATGTCGACGGTGTCCGTGTCACACTGAAGGTCGAGCACCGGTATGTGATGTTCAACAAGCCCGCCAAGGTGATGACCACCATGTCCGACCCTGAGGGCCGGCGCAGCATCGACGATTTCCTGGATGAGTCCATGCGCGCCGCCCGCTTAGTCCACGTGGGCCGCCTGGACTATGAGACCGAAGGGCTGCTGCTGCTGACCAACGACGGCGATCTGACCAATAAGCTCACCCACCCCCGTTATGAGGCGCCGAAGACCTATCTGGTGGAAGTCCAGGGGGAGCTGCCGGTCAAAACTGCTAAACGGCTGCAGTCCGGCATCGAGCTCGAGGACGGGCCGATCGCCGCCGACCGCTGCTGGGTGATGGGCTCCACCGGTTCCCGCACTATGGTCGAGGTGACCCTGCACTCTGGGCGCAATCGGATTGTGCGGCGCATGTTCGACCATGTCGGTTACCCGGTGACCCGCCTGGTGCGTACCGCCATCGGCAAGATCGTCATCGGCGACCAGCCCCAGGGCACCCTTCGTGACCTGGAGCTGCAGGAGATCGGCCACCTCAAAGACCTCGCCAGCGCAGCGGCAGGAGGTCAGTGACCCATGTTCGCCTCGAGAAAAGTGCCCATCCTGATCCGCGGCACCGGACTGCTCGGCGCCAGCATCGGACTGGGACTGAGCGCGGCCGGGCACCAGGTATGGCTCTCCGACCCCTCACCCACCGCAGAGCGGATCGCCGAGGACATCGGCGCCGGAGAAATCTGGGGCCGGCAGGGTGGACAAGGTGAAGAGGACGGGCTGATCGTCGTCGTCGCCTCACCGCCTGAGGTCACCGCCCACGAGGTCGCTGAGGCGCTGCTGAATCACCAGGGTCTTGTGGTCGACATCGCCTCGGTCAAGGCCGAGATCATCCGCCAGCTGCTTCGGCGCGCCGAGGACGACGCCGACCCTCTGACCCGTGAGCACCTGAGACGCTATGTGGGCACCCACCCGATGGCCGGACGTGAGCAGTCCGGGCCGGTGGCCGCGCGCGGAGAGTTGTTCACCTCCATGCCGTGGGTGATCTGCCCGGCGGTGGACCCCGGCACCGGTGAGCAGATCACCGACGAGGGTTTCGTGGAGCTGGCCACCTGGCTTGCCCGCACCCTGGGCGCCAGTGTGCACCGGATGGACGCGGTCAAACATGACGAATCGGTCGCGCTGATCTCGCATCTGCCGCAGATCGCCGCCTCCCTGGTGGCCTCACGTCTGCAGGACGCTCCGGCCAATGCGCTGGTCCTGAGCGGCAACGGGCTGCGGGATGTCACCCGGATCGCCGCCTCTGATCCGAATCTATGGGTCCAGATCCTTTCGGCCAACGCTTCACCGGTGGTGGAGATCCTCTACGGGCTGCGTGAGGACGTCGAACGGCTGATCGGCACCCTGGAGGACCCGGAAGCACGCGGTGGGCAGGCAGATATCGCCCAGCTGATCGCTGAGGGCAACTCCGGGGTGGCGCGGGTGCCCGGCAAGCACGGCGCACCACCACAGTCCTTCGCGCCACTGACTGTTATCGTGGACGACCGGCCGGGCCAGATCGCCGCGGTGCTGAATGACGTCGCCGAGGTCGGAGTCAACGTCGAAGACCTGCGCATGGAGCACTCGGCCGGCCACCAGGTGGGTATGGTGGAGCTGTCAGTGCTTCCCGGCCGCCGCGATGAGCTGGCCGAGGCGCTGACTGATATGGGATGGAAGGTAGTTCTTTCGTGAGCACACACACTGATGAGGCTCAGCCAGACGCTGAGCAGAGCCTGAGCCGGATGGTGATCGCTGTCGACGGGCCCTCAGGCTCCGGAAAGTCAAGCGTCTGCCGGGCCGCCGCCACCCAGCTGGGTGCCGCATATTTGGACACGGGTGCCATGTACCGTGCTGCCACCTGGTACTGCCTGGACCAGCAGGTGGACCTTGATGACGAGGATGCCGTGGCCGTAGCAGTGGAGGAGCTTCCGCTGAACATCTCCACCGATCCTCAGCATCAGGTGGTCACCGTGGGGCAGACCGACGTCACCGCCGGGATCCGGGAACCACATATCTCCGAGAAAGTCTCCGAGGTGGCCACCAACCGCAAAGCCCGGGCACTGCTCATCGCTGCCCAGCGCCGGATCATCGACAAAGAAGGCTTCATCGTGGCCGAGGGCCGGGACATCACCACCGTGGTGGCCCCCGATGCACAGGTCAGAGTGCTGCTGACCGCCACCGCGGAGGCCCGCCTGCGCCGCCGCGGCACTCAGCTGGGCGGCACCCAGAACCCTGAGGCGCTGAAGCGGCAGGTGCTTGAACGCGATAAGAAGGATTCGGCGGCGTCGAACTTCACCGAGGCCGCCGACGGCGTGGCAGTGCTGGACTCCTCCGACCTCAGCTTCGATGAGACCGTCGATTCGCTCATCGGACGGGTCCAGCTCACCCGGGAAGCCCGGGTCTGATGGCGCAGGACAGCCAAGGCGCCGGGGAGGAGTACCTGCCCGCCGGAGAGGATGCGAAGTTCACCCAGCGGCTGGCCGAGATCAGTGAGGAGGAGGCCGAAGCCCGGGCGGCAGCGCTGCGTGCCGGCCTTGAGGGCTACGACCTCGACGAGGAGGACACCGCCCTGCTGGCGGTCGATGACGACGGCGCAGATGCGTTTCCCTCTGTGCCGGCACCGCCGGTGCTGGCCATTGTGGGGCGGCCCAATGTGGGCAAATCCACCCTGGTCAACCGGATCATCCGATCGCGTGAAGCGGTGGTGGAGGACGTGCCCGGGGTGACCCGTGACCGGGTGACCTATCCGGCGGAGTGGAACGGCCGGGACTTCACCCTGGTCGACACCGGTGGTTGGGAGGCCGATGCCAAGGGCCTCCACAAGCGGGTGGCCGAACAGGCTGAGCTGGCGGTGGAAGAGGCCGATGCGGTGGTCTTCGTGGTTGATGGTCTGGTCGGTGCCACCGCGGTGGATGAGGCCGTGGTGAAGATGCTGCGCCGGAAGAAGAAGCCGGTGCTGCTGGTGGCCAACAAGATCGACTCCGCCGTCCAGATGTCCGAGGTCTACCCGCTGTGGAACCTGGGCCTGGGAGAGCCCTACCCGGTCTCCGCACTGCACGGGACCGGCACCGGTGACCTGCTCGACGCCGCGCTGAAGCACCTGCCGGAGACGGCCCAGCACGGGGGACTGGTGCCTGTGGGCGGACCCCGCCGGGTGGCCCTGGTCGGGCGGCCGAATGTGGGTAAGTCCTCGCTGCTGAACAAGATCGCAGGCGCTGACCGGGTGGTCGTCGACAATGTCGCAGGCACCACCCGGGATCCGGTCGATGAGCTGGTGAGTCTCGGCGGTGACCAGTGGCGTTTTGTGGACACCGCGGGGATCCGGCGTCGTCAGCATATGGCCTCGGGTTCGGAGTACTACGCGATGCTGCGCACCCAGCGGGCTCTGGACAAGGCCGAGGTGGCGGTGGTGCTGTTGGCGGTGGATGAGCCGATCAGTGAGCAGGACATTCGGATCGTGCAGATGGCACTGGATGCCGGCCGGGCACTGGTGCTGGCCTACAACAAGTGGGACTTGCTCGATGAGGAGCGCCGCTACTACCTGGAGCGGGAGATCGAGCGTGATCTGGCGCATGTGGCCTGGGCGCCTCGGGTCAATGTCTCCGCCCAGACCGGCTGGCACAAGGACAAGCTGGCTCCGGCGCTGCAGCGCTCGCTGACCAACTGGGAGCAGCGGATCCCCACCGGCAGGCTCAACGCTTTCCTGGGGGAGCTGGTGGCCGCTCATCCGCACCCGGTGCGCAGCGGCAAGCAGCCGCGGATCCTCTTCGGCACCCAGCCCTCGACCCGTCCGCCGAAGTTCGTGCTGTTCACCACCGGCTTCCTGGATCCCGGCTACCGGCGGTTCATCGTGCGCCGGTTACGCGAGACCTTCGACTTCACCGGCACCCCATTAGAGGTGCAGATGAGAGTCCGCGAGAAGCGCAAGCGGCGCTGAGCAGGCCCCTCCTCAGCCGCTCAGCAGTCCCCGGACTCTGCCCAGGGACCCCATGGGTCTCCGGGCTCCTGGTTCCGGCTGTACCACTGGGCGGTGTAGACGGTGCCGCCGTGGACCACAGTCTCGCCCCCGGTGAATTCGGTGCTGGCCGCCCAGGCGGGGTAGGTGCCGGCTTCGCATTCGGTGGGCGCGCCGATCTCTGACCAGGCGCTCCACGGGGAGGCGCCGGGCTCCTGGTTCTGGGTCCACCACAGGGCTTCGAAGAGGCGGCCCTCATGCTCCACAGTCTCCCCGCCGGTGTAGGCCGTACCGGCGTCCCAGATCTCGTGCTCAGGCTCTGCGGGGAGTACCGTCACGGTGAAAGACTGGGAGTTGGCTGGCCACACGACGGCTTGGAAGGGTGGTCTCACATGCACCATGAGGGTGTGCTCGCCAGGCTCCAAGTACTCCACGGTGAGCGCTCCGGTGTAGGGATTTCCTCGGTTGAGCCGGACGGCCTCGGTGAGTGGGGTGGTCAGGGTCTGGTCGTCGGCGTAGTAGACATAGGCGTCGAGGGTGCCGAGGTTGTTCACCGGGTGGTTGCCGGTGACCTCCGCGGAGAGCTCAAGGGGCTCTCCCTCTTCGATGGTGGAAGGAGCATCGACCGAGACCTCCTGGATCTCGTAGTTCATGTCTTCTGGCCCGAGCACGGTCCACTGGCCAGTCCTGCCTTCGGCCTCCTCGTAGAGCTCTGTGCCGGTAAAGACCAGGTCAAGATGGTATTGGCCGATGGGAAGGGCCACGTCAAGGTCGAAATTGGCGATCCTGAAATGGGGAGTTCCGGCGCTCTCTTCGATGAACCAATCGTCGCTTGAGCCCAGAAGGTTCTCCCGGTCGGCATCGGTGCTTGCATAGACCTCTACACGGCCATCAGGCATCGGCAGATCGTGGATCCCCTCGGAGTCAGCCACGTACAGCCGTGCGTTGACGTAGAAAGTCTCGCCCTCCAACACTCGAGTGGGTCCACCGCCGGTCTGCAGGCGCAGCACCGAATGCGGAGGATCCACATTCGCAGGGTCTTCGGAAGGTGCCTCCTGTGTCACCTCCTCGGTGACAGCGTCGCTGAGTTCTCGGTCAGGTTGTTCATCGGCATAGGCCGCTGGGGTGAATCCGGCGGCGAGCAGAGCGGCGGCGAGCAGTAGCGCAGTCAGGCTGCGGTTGGTCGATGACATCTGATTGGTGTCCTCACAGTGGAGTGAACAGGGCCGTAGCATGTGCGCACAACGCTACACGATAGTTGTGTTTCGCAACTGTTTCAGAGGATATCAAATGTAACATGCGTCACATTTACTGTCAGTCAAAGAGGGCGGACTCGATGCTGCGGGTGATTGAGGCCAGGGAGTCCCAGCTGGAGCCCTGGCTGAGGATCGTCAGCACATAGGTGCCTGAGGGGTGGTAGACGATGGCGGTGTCGTGCAGGTTGCCGCTGATGAACCCTGGTTTGTTCAGCACCTGACCCGCAGAGCCGGCGGGAATGCCTTGGCGGTGGATATTCGAGGCCAGGGCGCTGCGCAGGCTCTCATGGCCCGAACCGCTCATCGCCATGGTGCCTGCGGCCAGGTTGGTCATGAACCTGGTCAGGTCCAGGGCGTTGGTGCGGATCCCCCCTTCGCCGCCGCCGGTGCTGCTTGCACCCATGGCAGCCGCATCCGAATAGATCGTTCCCCAACCGATCTCCGGGCCGAGCTTCTCCGGGCAGGGGTTGTCGCTGAGCACGATCATGTCGTGGAAGCACTGGGCCAGATCCCGTCCGCCGAGCACCATGTCATCCCAGCTGCGGGAACCGGCTTCGACCTGGCGAATGATGCTGTAGGCCACCAGGACCTTGTAGGTGCTGGCGGTGACGAAGGAATCAGCCCCACCTGTGGAACCGCTGCGGCTCTGGCCGCCGACCTCCTGCAGGCTGATGGAGATTCTGCCCGGATGAGAGTTGGCCAGGTCGGCCAGGTAGGCGTCGAGGTCGCCGGTGTAGGTGGGGTTGTTGGGCTCTGCGGGGGGATCGGGCGGGACGGTCTCCTGGGTCGGTTCGTCTTCTGGGATATCCGGCTCAGCCTGCTCCTCGGCCTGCTGCTCCGCCTCATCCTCCCCCCGGGGCGCCTCATCCTCTTCCACCTCGGCCTGCCGCCGATCTTCTGCCTCGACTTCGGCCTCGCGCCGTTGCCTCTCCTGGGCCGTTTCATGGGCGCGGGTCAGGGAATCCGCCCAGTCTTCCAGGCGCTGCTGGTGTGATGAGCGCTGCTCAGCGTGGTCCTCAGGTCCGGCGTCTGCTTGGTCCGGGGCGTCGTCTGCATCCGGTTGCTCGAGCTGCCCTGCTGTGCCGAGTTCCTCCGGAGCGGGGTGGTTCTCGAGGACGCGGTGGACCACCACCTCGGCGGCGTCTCGCATAGTGCTCTCGGCAGTGTTCTGCACAGCCGTAGGCAGAGCATGGGCGGCGCTGACCGGTTCGATGTCGGCAGGCTCGGGAGAGTGGAAGTTGGGTGCGCATCCGGAGGCCAGCAGCGCCGCAGTCAGCGCGGCCACGGAGAGCCGTCCGGGCACACCCGCAATCAGGGGAAGGCGCGAGTGCATAGGGCCACCGTATCTAGGGCATGCTGCGTGCGACGGTATTTCCGTGGTGCCGAAGGGTTACGTTTTCATCACGGGGGCTCTCCAGTGGGGTGCGTGGGGGCTTCGGCGATGATGTAGACTGTTCCGGTGCTTCGGACGGTTCTGCCGGTCCTCGGAGCATGATCACGGGCTATAGCGCAGCTTGGTAGCGCGCTCGTCTGGGGGACGAGAGGTCGTGGGTTCAAATCCCGCTAGCCCGACCGTATGGTGTTAGGACTGTGGTGAAGCCTGTCTGACAAGGTATCTTAGTCTCCTTGGAACTATTTCTACCAAAGGAGCGTCATGAGCATCATCGGCTGGATTGTCCTCGGTTTGATCGCAGGATCCATTGCCCGTGCAATTCTTCCCGGCAAGCAGTCCGGAGGATGGATCGTCACTCTGATCACCGGTGTTTTCGGTGCACTGGTCGGAGGATGGATCGCTTCGGCCATCTTCGGCGTCAACGTCAATGAGGCCTTCTTTGACATCGGGACATGGCTTTTCGCCATCCTTGGCGGTTTGATCGTCTCGTTCATCTGGCGAGCCATCACCCGGGGGAGAACAGCATGAGGCTGTTGAGCTGATAAAGCGATGTTGAGGGTCCCACACCGCTTCGGTGTGGGACCCTCACGCATGTCCCCAGGACCGGCAACTCCCACAGGCACGTAGGCGGCGGACCAGACTGTGCGCTAGCCGTGTTAGGCCAGACCGGGGGAGAGGTCCTGGGTTCCGATGACAGAGAGCATCGCAAGTGCCTCTGCGTTCTCGGTGCCCAACGCGGGGGTGAACCACAGCAGGCGCTGTCGGCCGTCTTCGCTGAAGAGATTGAGACAGTCCACTTCTATGAGCCCAAGAGTGGGGTGGTTGATGCGTTTTTGATCGTTGCGGCGGAAGGCGACGTCGTGCTCAGCCCAGAGCGCTGCGAATTCCTCCGAGGTTGCGAGCAGCTCTTCGATCATCGCTGCGGCTTCAGTGTCACGAGCGTCGCGGGCAGCAGCCGCGGCCCGCAGATCAGCGGTGAAGGCGCGGGACTGCGCTTGGTGGTCCTCCTCGGGGTAGAGGCGCCGGGCGTCGTCGTCGGTGAACCATCGGTAGAGGAAGCTAGCTCGTTTGCCCTGGAACGCGGACTGATCACCGACCAGCGCGATGGCAAGCGGATTCTGGATCAGTGTGATGTGGAGGTCGGTGATGACCTGTGCGGGTGTGGACGGCATGCGGTTGAGCAGGTCCAGCATGCCGGGATGAACGTGAGCCGCGGTGCCGGATTGGGCCGGGAGCGGTCGATCAGCGAGGTGGAACAGGTAGTCGCGCTCATCCTGGGTGAGTCTGAGGGCGCGGGCGAGTGCGGCGAGCATCTGCTCCGAGGGCTGGGAGCCTGCGCCGCGCTCCAGCTCGTTGTAGTAGTCGACCGAGGCTCCGGCCAGTTGTGCGACCTCGTCGCGACGCAAACCGGGGACCCTGCGCCTGGGGCCGGAGAGGAACCCGACATCCTCGGGGCGGATGCGTTCGCGTCGGGACCGCAAAAACGCCCCGAGTTCGTGGTATTTGTGGGTGTTCATGTCTCTAGTATGTGGTTGGTGGGGTTCTGGAGACAGGGGATGATATCCCCTGGTTACCCTCGAAGGTGAGGCTCATAGTGGTGGATATGACAAACACCAACACCACCACTACCACCACTACTACTTCTGCTGCTGTGGGAGACACAGCGGCCCCCAAGGTCGCGATCGTCACCGGAGGCTCACGCGGTATCGGCAGCGCAGTCTCGAAAAGACTCGCCGCTGAAGGATTCACCGTCGTGGTCAACTACGCAGGCAACGCCGCGGCAGCCGAGGACACGGTCGCCGCGATCGCTGTCGGTGGCGGCACGGCCATCGCCGTTCAAGCCGATATCGCCGATGAACACCAAGTCGCCGCGCTCTTCGACCGCACCGAAGAACAATTCGGCGGTATCGACGCGGTGGTCAACGCTGCTGGACGCATGGCCCTGTCCCCGATCGCTGAGTTGGACCTGCAACAGCTCGATGATCTGCACCGCACCAACATCCGTGGCACCTTCGTCATCGCCCAGCACGCCGCACGCCGCTTACGCCGCGGCGGGGCCTTCATCGGATTCTCCACCACCATCGTCACCACCCAGTTCCCCACCTACGGGGCCTACGCCGCCAGCAAAGGGGCGGTGGAGGCGATGATCCTGATCCTGGCCCGGGAACTGCGTGGTCGTGACATCACCGTCAACGCGGTCGCGCCCGGGCCCACCGCCACCGACCTGTTCCTCAAGGGCAAAACCCCAGAACAAGTCGACGCCCTGGCCAAGAATCCGCCCCTGGAACGACTCGGCACCCCTGAGGACATTGCCAACGTCATCGCCTTCCTCACCGGACCCGAGGGCCGCTGGATCAACGGCCAAATACTCCGCGCCAACGGCGGCATGGCCCAATAACACCTAGCAGCCAGATCTGGCACTGGGTTCAGGGAGGTGGAACGGGATATGGATCGGCCTCGGTTTCGGGACCGTTATCTGGCGCGTGCTCGAACAGTGGAGTGGTCTGCTCTCCAACATCGTCATTATGCTCGTGCTGATGGTCCGGTTCATTCCCATCCGAATATCCAAGCGCAGAAGAGGACAATCCGGCAACGTTCAATAAAGACCTGAGTGCCACTGTCACAGTGGAAGCCAGAGAGTACAGCAGGTCAGATTGTCGCTGGTTCCTTCATCAGCTACACGAGACCCTAATGTGATCGCGCCAGATGAACCCACGACAACGAGGCAGCGATCAGGACAAATGCAGCACCCACCCACAGCGACACCTGGAACAACACAGCCCAGAGGTCTAAAAAAGTCTCCATGACCTGACACTATGCCTCACCGAGGTGGATGGGCGCGGACCAGCACCCACTTACGCACAGGGCGCATTTATATGTCCGAAAAGGAGACTATGCCCTTGCAGCCTTGGTCAACTTCATACTGAGATCCCGCCCTGGCAATCGCCGGGGGAGGGTGCGAGCATAGCGAACTTTGACTTGGCGGCCATCTGTGACTAATGTGATGGCAGTCACACTATGTGTACGTCGGTGACCGCGCTTGATTGGAGCCAATGCCCACTGGAGCGCCTGGAGCCGACATAACTGAATAGGGCCGAAGCGACGTCAGCACAACGGTGTGTATCCGCAATGGTGCGGCGTGCCTCAGGCCCAGCAACTTGCCCTGTTTTCGCAAGTTGCAGTGAAAAGGAGCCCCGCCAGAGAGACTCGGCGGTGCTCCTTTCCTTTTCGCGGACCGCAGGGGCTGCTTGCGCCCGAGAGTCTTGACCTTTACCTTCCGACGTGCCTGGCATGGACCGGGATGGGGCGGCGTCCGACACGGGAGGCACGCAGGCCATTGCCGATGACGACGACCTCCGTGACTTCATGGACCAGCACCACCGCGGCCAAGCCCAGTACGCCGAACAGGGCCAAAGGGAAGAGAACTGCGATGATCGCCAGGGCCAGGGCGATGTTAGCTGTCATGATCGCCCGCCCGCGGCGGGCGTGGGCCAGGGCATCGGGGATCAGGCGCAGGTCGTGACCGGTGAAAGCAACATCGGCGGATTCCACCGCGGCGGCAGACCCGGTAGCCCCCATAGCGATGCCGACGGTGGATGAGGCCAGGGCAGGAGCGTCGTTGATGCCATCGCCGATCATGGCGGTCGGCCCCTGTTCCACGGCTTGGCGCACGTAGTTGGCTTTGTCGGAGGGCAACTGTTCGGCGTAGACCGTCTTGATCCCGGCCTTGGCAGCGATCGCTCGGGCGGTCAAGGTGTTATCGCCAGTCAGCATCACCGTAGTTATACCCTGAGCATGCAATGAGGCGATGGCTTCGGCTGCTTCGGGACGTAGCTCGTCCCGGATGCCGATCACCCCCGCCACCTGAGCCTCGATCTCCACGACGATGCTGCTCATGCCTTCGGCGGCCATTGCCTCGACCTGATCGCTGAGGGACTGAGGGTCGATCCAGCGAGGACTGCCCACCCGGATGTGCTGTCCTTCAACGGTTCCGGTCAGACCATGGCCGGGATGCTCTTGCACGTCGTCTGCATCGGGACACTCGGAGGCGGCGGCCAGGATGGCTGTGGCGAGGGGGTGGCTGCTCGTTGCCTCCAGCGCTGCCGCGAGCTTGAGCACCTCGCCTTCGGTGCGGCCGAGAGCAGCGTGGGTGGCGACGACCCGGGGCCGGTTGCGCGTCAGCGTTCCTGTCTTGTCAAATGCCACGGTGTCGATAGTGCCGAGCTGTTCGAACGCCGCACCGGATTTGATGATCACCCCGAACTTACTGGCCGAGCCGATCGCGGAGACCACTGTGACGGGCACTGCGATCGCCAGTGCACATGGCGAGACCGCCACCAGCACCACCAGGGCGCGTTCGACCCACGTGTCTGGATCGCCGATGACGAACCCGAAGACCGCGATCAGCGCTGCGGCGATCAGTACTGCCGGCACCAGGGGGCGGGCGATCCGGTCAGCCAGCCGAGCCCGTTCACCCTTGGCGGCATGAGCTTGCTCGACCAGGTGCACGATCGTGGTCAATGAGTTGTCCCGCCCATCGGCGGTGGCCTCGAACGTCAGGGTTCCTGAGCCGTTCACTGATCCGGCCAGCACCTGGTCCCCGGGACCGACCTCGATGGGGATCGATTCTCCGGTGATCACCGAGGAATCCACCCAGGAGCGGCCCGTCACGACCACCCCGTCGGTCGCGATGCGCTCACCGGCACCGGCGATCAGGAGGTCGAGTTTGTGGACCTGTGCGGCCTGGATCACGTGCTCACCGGAAGCGCGTGAGACCCGGGCGGTCTCAGGAATCAGCGAGAGCAGCGCCCGCAGACCCTGTTCGGCGCGGTTCATCGCCCGGTCCTCGAGAGTCTCGGCAAGGGAGAACAAAAACGCCAACGCCGCGGCTTCACCCACATGCCCCAGCAGCACCGCTCCGGTGGCGGCGATCGTCATCAACAGACCGACACCCAGCCGGGCTCGTCCGCGTCCGCTGAGGAGCCGGCGCAGCGCGCTGGGGGCGAAGGTCCAGGCGCCAGCCGAGAGCCCCAGCACATGCGCGGTCACCGCGAGGGTTTCTTGCCCGGCCCATTCCAGACTCAGGCCCGTTATCCACCACACACCAGAGGCCACCGGCAGGGTCAGGACCCGGTCGCACCACCACGGCACTGGCTGATCATGGCCTCCAGCACCTCGGTGGGCTCGATTGCCGGAGGAGGAGGTGCCGCAGCAGTCATCGGTTGCCGGGGCCGGGGCGATCACCTCCAGCGGAGGGCCGGGCGCGGAGCGTTCACGGCTCACCGCGCTCCCTGAGTCTCGGTGACCGTGGCCCCCTGCGCACCGGGATCGCAGCACATGGGCACATCACAGTCTGCCTGCATGCACGGTACCCCGTCATCGACCGCGAGGACCACATCAACCAGCGTTCCAAGCGCATGCCTCAGATGCGGATCCGCGATCTCATACCGAGTCTTGCGGCCCTCCGGAGCGGCGACCACAATTCCACAGCCACGCAGGCAGGCGAGATGATTCGACACATTCGTTCGCGATAAGTCCAGATCACGTGCCAGCTGTGCCGGATATCCCGGCTCGGCAAGTAGGGCCAGCAGAATCCGCGACCGCGTCGGATCGGCCATCGCTCTACCCAGCCGGTTCATTGCCTCCACCCGAGAAGATATAGTCAGCATACAGTGACTATACACTGAATGCTGACCTATCCGTTGCGGGTCTGCTCGGCTTGATCGACCAGGCTGAGAGGTGAAGCCCTTTGCCCAGGATTGTCCCAATGACTCATTGGCGAGCGAGACGGCGGACCATTTCCTGGGCGACAAGTTCGGTTCGTGAAGTAGCTTTCGAACGTTTGAGCATGGTGCCAACGTGGACGGCGATGGTTCGTTCGCTCAAACCGAGATGTTCTGCGATACGCCGATTTCCCCATCCCTCGACCAGAAGATCCAGAACTTTTCGCTGAGATGGGGTGACCATCAGCGGACCGACACTACTGATCGTTTCATGCTCAACGGTGTTCAGGACACGCCCCGGCCAGGCTTTGAGAAGGTGACGTGCCTGTTGCAGTTCAGTCAGGGCTGATAGCTTTCTCTCTTCCTTGAGGTGCACGCGTGCCACGAGCAGATGCTGGCGAGCTCTGTTGACCTGGTAAACACCGCTGGGTGATGCGTCGAGTATTCGGCGATCTTGCGCTCTTCCCTCTGCCTCGCGGAGCGTTGCTTCGACGATTAGGGGATACCCATAATGACGCTGTGCGTGATGGTTGAGGTCTTCGCCGTGATCTGGCAGAGCGCGGCTGATGAAATGCCGCACTTCGTCCGGACCGCATCCGGCTTCCAGGCCAATGAGCCCTGCTTGCAGAGCGCGATGAGAACGGGTGGCATGTTCTTCTGTGGTGACACAGCGCACGTAGGAATCCAGTGCCGAACGAACTGCTCCCGCTCCTGCCGCGGCGGCTATCACCCCGCCGAGATATCCGTAGAGCCGCACCCAGGGGATGCTTACCGCAGTCGTTGCCCTGAGCGCCTTGCGTCCGAACCACCGGGCGTAGCCGTCCCAGCCTCGCTCCCAGGCCAGCAGCGCCGCCTTGGACCAGACACCGACCTGTTCATCCCGCGGCAGCTCAGCATTCTCAGAAAGCCGGGCATAATCCCAGCCACGCTCCCACTGGCCAGTAAGAAACGCGAGATCAATGGCTTGGCGCACCAGTGTCCCCTGATATGAGAACTTCTGCGCCACGGTCCGCGCCCAGGAGACCCTGGACCAGGCTTCAACCTCCACGGGGCTTTCATGAAGACGGCCGCTCAGAGCCTTGATATGAACAACGAGGATATTCGACACGGCTCGGGAACGGACCTCTTCCAATTCTGGGTCCCGGTCCTCCACCAGCTGCTCAAGGACCGCGAGGCACGCCGCGGTGTTCTCTGGAGCCCTGTCCAGCAGCGCCTGTGAGGTGGCTAGACTGACCCGGGCGTGTGCGACGGCGCGTCTGAACTCCACCGAGTCTTCGGTAAGCTCCTTCGCTAGCGACAGACATCGCTCTGCCGCCTCTGCCGCCTCGGACTGCAGCTCGGCACGTACCAGTGCCACAGACCGCCAGGCTTCCACTTCCGCCTTCAGACTAGCGTCACTCTCAGCGAGTTCAGCGGCGCGTTTCAGCGCCACCCAGGTTCGGTGTCTGTCACCCGATAACCAGGCAGTATTGCTCTGCTCCAACAGTTGCCGACACTCCATCATGTGAGTTCAGCCTACCGGAGGCATCTACGTCATTATGACTAGGCATCTGGTGCGCGGATCAGGTCAGACTGACAGATTATGAACGCGCTCCACGCTAATTCGCTCACCAGGGCCTTCGCCACGAGAGGTTCTGGCACCCGGGTAGCCCTCGACTCGGTAAACCTCACGCTGCCTGAAGGCAGAGTGCACGCGCTTCTGGGCCCTAACGGGGCAGGCAAGACCACCCTGTGCCGAATCGCCTCGACCGTCCTGCTGCCGACTTCAGGTACGGCTCACATACTGGGGCACGACGTCGTCACCGAGGCACGGGCAGTGCGCCGTCTGATCGGCATAGTCTTCGGCGGAGACAGAGGACTCTACGACCGGCTCACCGCCCAGGAGAATCTGCAGTTTTGGTGCAGTATGCACGGCTTGAAACGTCGAGAGACCAAGGTCCGTACGTCAGAGCTTCTGGAGCGGCTAGGTCTTGCCCCGCGCCGAGCTGACCGTGTTGAAACATTCAGCCGTGGGATGAAGCAACGGCTCCACCTGGCCCGAGGGCTGGTGTCTGACCCTGAACTGCTCATCCTTGACGAGCCGACTGTGGGAATGGACCCCATCTCCGCCCGGGAGTTCCGCCATCTCATCACAGGGCTCAGGGATGAAGGGCGCACTGTGCTGCTGACCACTCATGACCTGGCTGAGGCCGAAGCACTGGCTGAGACGGTGACCATGATCGACCAGGGCACCATCCTGAGGCATGTGGACAGTCCTCCAGAAGCCGGAACCCTGGAGCCCCTCTACTTCGACCTGCTTGGGCGGGTCGAAGACGGCACAGCACGGGGCATGGACCTATGAGTGCTAGGGCACCAGAACCCGCAAGTGATCGGCCTCTGGACCCAGAATCACCGGTTGCCGAACCGAAGAGCCCGATTCCCGGTGCGGGCGAGCGAATCAGAGCACTGCTGTTCGTCGTCGTCGCCAGTTTCTGCCTGCAGCTGCGACAGATGCGCGGAAATGCGGACTGGATGATGCCGCTGATCACCACTCCGCTGCTGACCATCGTCTTCGTGACCATCTTCCTGCACGCCGGGAGGCTGGAGCTGGTCAGCTATGCTGTGCTGGCCCCGGCTATGATGGCCATGTGGTCCACTTCGCTGATGAGTGCCGGTGAGCTGATCTCCAGCGAGCGGGAGAACGGATCCCTCGAAGGGCTCATTGCGGCCCCGGCACCATTCGGGTTGGTCCTCTTCGGTCGGATCGCGGCAGTCACCACGCTCTCACTGGCAGGATTCGCCGAGGCATGGGTGACGGGGAGCCTGCTCATCGGCGAACCTGTGCCCATTGCCCAACCATGGCATTTCAGCGCGGCGGTGCTGGTGACAGTCCTGGCCATGACCTGCTGGGCAGGTGTGATGTCCAGCCTCTTCGTGCTGGCACGTTCGGCGAGGATCTTTCAGAACTCCCTGAGCTACCCGTTCTTCGTCCTGGGTGGGGTGCTGGTTCCGGTCTCCATGCTGCCGGTGTGGGTCGAAGTGCCTTCGCGTCTGGTCTTCCTCTCCTGGTCCTCGGATTTGCTCCGCGATTCCATGGCCCCTGTAGCGGTAGATGACCTCCTGCTCCGGCTGGGCACCATCACCCTGTTGGGGCTGATCGGACTCGGTCTCAGCCTCTTCCTTCTGGATCGAACCCTGAAAAGAGTGCGAACGACGGGGAGGCTGACTCATGCTTAGCACGGTACTGGCAGCCGCGCGAGTCGCCCGGGCCGATCTCAAGGTCATCTATACGCCCATGACCTGGACCTTCGGGTGGTTGGGCAGGATCCTGGCTCAGGTCATCTTCTTCGCCGTCATCGGAGTTCTCCTGGAGGACCCCGACGCCCTGGTCTATTTGTTCGTCGGACAGGCCGTCATGGTCGCCGTGGTGGAAGTCTTCATGTCTCTGGCCTCCACCACCTGGGAACGCGGGGCGGGAACTCTGCCGCTGCTGATCGCGGCACCGGGCCCGCTGTGGCCAGTGTTCTTCGGCCGCTCCCTGCAGTGGATACCAAGTGGTGTGGCGACGTCGTGCGTGGCGTTGTTCGCACTGGGCCCGATTCTCGGGATCTTCTGGGAACCTGGTCTGGCTCTTCTCGCGGTGCCGGTTCTGCTGGTCACCGTTGTGTCGATGTATGCCATGGCATTGGCTCTTGCTGCGGTGGTGCTCCGGGCGCCGCGGTGGAGGAACGTCACCTCGAACATCGCCCATATCCTGGTGATGCTGCTGTGCGGGGTCACCGTCCCTGCGCCAATCTGGCCACACTGGATCCAGATGGTTGGTCAGCTGATCCCGCTGACCCATGGTTTGGAGATCATCCGTGGACTGCAGGCCAGCTACCTGGGCTGGGATCTAGGGACCGCAGCTGTGCTCCTAGTGGGCACTGGGCTTCTGTGGGCGCTGGGTGCTGCAGCGGCCTTCACCCTGTTCGGAGAGGCTGGCCGAAGGGATGGGAGTATCAGTTTCGCAGACTAGTCCAGCTCGCAGAGCCGAGAAAGTGTCTGAGACGTCCTCGATCGCTAGGGCACATCCTCAGCCCGGCCAGAGGATCCGGAAAATGGCCGCAGCCTTTCAGGTCAAAAAGGTGCGCAGCTGGAACGCCTCTGATCGGTAGGCGATGAGTGGCAGGTCTGTGCTGACCCGCTAGCGCAGATCCGGCTCACTTGCTCGTTCCACTTGTCAGGCTGTGTGGGTGTTGAGGCCACGGTCCTGACTACAATAGTGATCCATCTATGGCGAAGAAGAGACTGTCGGATACGCGAGTTGTCCTGACCTCAACAGTGGTGAGCGTATTTGATGTGTCGTTCAATGCGTTGGTGGCGATTGTCACCGGCAGCACGGTCATGCTTTCGCAAGCACTGCAGGGGTTGAGCGACATGATGACGGGGATAGTGCTCTTCGTCGGGGTCAAAAGGTCCAAGCGGCGGCCGGATCCCCAGTTTCAATTCGGCTACGGCCGCGAAGTGTTCTTTTGGGCGATGATCGCGGGCATTATCATGTTCGGTGGTACCGGCCTGGCATCAGTCTATTTCGGCTATCAGCAATTTACTCGGCCGGAGCCGGTCGATAACGTCTGGTTAGCGTTTCTCGTGCTGGCTTTCGGCTTTTGCACGAATGCGTATGCGTTGAGCTTGAGTTTCAGGCGGCTTCGTCAGGGTGGCGGCACAGAAGGCTGGCTCAGACGCCTGCGCCGCTCGAGTCTGATCGAGACGAAAGCTACCTTTTTGTTGGATTCTATCGGTACAACGGCCACCGGCATTGGCATTATTGCGCTTCTGCTCTTCGCGCTCACAGGAGACAGCCGCCTGGACGGCGCAGGCGGATTAGCCATCGGGATGACGATGATGTTCGCCGCGATACTCCTGATTCTCGATGTTCGCGGTTTGATCGTCGGCAGAGGCGCGGGGCAGACCACCTCGAAGAGAATCATCGACGTCGCAGAAAGCGTCACGAATGTGCGCAGCGTCCTCGATCTGCGAACGATGTACCTCGGGTCAGACAAGCTGCTGGTCATCCTGGAGGTGCATCTGGAGGACGGGCTGGACACCGATACGATTGAAGAGCTCATCGACACCATCAAACGCACTGTCACCATAGCGGTGCCGTCGGTTCACCGTATTCAGGTTGAGGTCGAAACGCCAGATGAGGAGCTCAGTGATGTGTAGTGATCACCTCATCTATTGTTCCGTTTTTTTTGAATCGTATTCTCAGGTAGCGCAGAAGAACGGTCCGATGAACGCCGTGAGCATCATCGCTCGACCTGGAACACCTCAAGAAGATAGTCCTCCGACGTCTCGTCGCGGTGAAGGGCCCGCAGACTGGGTTCACCAGCCAGGACTTCGTGCGTCCCGGCACCACCAGCAGGCCACCCCGCCACAGAATGTGTCCAATGCACAGCCACCAGATGTGCCTCTGGTGCGGCTCTGGCGCACAGGCCGCTGACGATGGGAGCCAATTCATGGTGGGGAATGAAGTAGAGGACCTCGGAGAGCACGATGAGATCTGCGCCGAGGGGCCCAAGGTCATTATTGAGCGCTGAGAGAGCACGGTCTTCGATGCTCACGGTCCCAGGCCGTACCGTCCCGGCGGTTTCAAGGTCGAGGATCCTTGCGCGCGCTGTGGCAGCGGCGCGCTCAACCGGTTCCCAGCCAATGACCCGATCAGCGCGCTGGGCCAGATCAGCAGTCAGTACACCGATGGAGCTGCCGGCTTCGAAGCAGAGTCTGTACCGATCTCTCGGCAGCGCCTGCAGGGTAGCCCGCCGTTTGGCCTTCTCGTATTCTGAGGTCTCCAGATCCCAAGGGTCTTGAGCTTCCGCGTAGAGCCTCTGCAAATGGTCAAGACCATCGACGGGGCACGGGGAGTGCGACGCAGCGCTCAGCGAGGTGGAGAGAAGGAGCTCTGGAGCCTTCAGCAGGCGTTCGATGACGTGCTCTGGCATGACCGGTCCGTTCGCTTCGTCTGGCCAGCGGGCAACCTGAGAGGTGAAGCAGTGGGCCGCCTGCCGCTTCCGCTGAAGTCTGAGAGCGTCGTCGGGCCCTACAGCGGCAGCGGAGATGGGGAACTGCCCGCTGTCAGGGGAGTCCCAGTGCAGTGCCCACAGGGGAAACTCCAGAAAGGTCAGGGACTCACCTTCGCCAACCACTGACTGTGCTGCCTCTGCTGCACAGCGTCCTACCGCTTCGTGGTCCGGGTGCCCGTCACCGCGCCAGTGCGTCACCACAGTGGGGAGAGCCCCGCTGTGATCGGCTCTGACACGGTGAAGAACATGTTCCAGCTCGCCGACGATGGCACCGGTATGGGATTCCACACCTCCGTCGGGGAACCCAAGGAAGATAGGCGCTTCGGTGCCCAGGATGCGGGCGGCAGCCACGGACTCAGCCTGCCGCAGCGCGGAGAGCTCCAGGGGGACCACGGCCGGGTCATGGGCGTGGGACTGCTCGCCTCCGCTGACGATCACCACCGTGACTGAGCTGCCTCGCGTGGTCAGCGCATGGACCAAGCCGCCCGGGCCCAGGCATTCATCATCCGGGTGAGCGACCACCAGGAGCACATGCTCTATATTCCCGAGGTCCAGCCGCGGCAGCGGATGCGCTGCTCTTGTCCAAGCCCGTGTGGGGGTTCCTGGTTGATCCAGGGGGACTTCGGCGAAAAGATCCCGATTTCCGGTGCGGTGACCGCTGATCATCGTCTTCGCCCGTCTTCTGTGGCCAATACGTAGCGTGCCAATTGGGCATCGTCTGCCTCTGCATGGCTCTGCCGGATATAGACCTGTAGGTCCTGGACGAGACGGGCGGCGTCATGGTCCTCAGCCAGGGGTGAGGCTCCCAGCGCCTTGCCGAAGCGCCTGATGACATCAGCGCAGCCACGTTCCACCACGGACCTGAGACTGAGGGCTCGGCGCCTGGCCGCTGGGAGGTTCCCGGGATTGGCATCGATTTCCTGGGCTGCTGATGTCAGGGCGTTGGTGATGGTCTCGTCCCATGCCAGACAGGCACCCAGATGCGCCAGAGTGTGCGGATCGTCCCGACGCCGGGCTTTCTCACAGAACATGTCGATCAGACCTTGCGCCCCGCCCCACCAGCAGCAGGCCACTCCGAGTCCGCCGTGCCAGAATCCCGGACGGTCCAGATAACTGTCCGGGTCACCGGCAGGCACAGCTGAGACACCGTCGAAGTGCATGGGAGCCGTCTCGGTCTCCGCCATGCCGCTGGAGGCCCAAGTCTTCTCTCCAGCGGTGACTCCGGCCTGCCGCAAGTCCACTGAGAACAACCGCGAACGTCCTGAGTGTTGAGCGGTGACCAGAGCATGGGTGGCGAACCCTGCTGCCGAACACCACAGCTTGGTGCCACGCAGCTTCCATACGCCGCCGTGCTGCACCGCTTCCAGCACCGGAGTGGGCGGCTCGGCAGCCCATACTCCCCACAACGATGCGCGATCGGGGCAGTCCTCCACCTCAAGGTCTGCGCAGATAGCAGAAGCATCGGCGTGGGCCTCCACCAGGCGGGCAGCCGTGAGGTCTTTACGCCCCAGCTCTATCAGCTCACGCCACCGCCGGCCAGTATCGCCCTTTCCCGGCAGCGGGAGCTCAGCCTGTCCCTGGGCGATCAAGGTCCGTGCGACGTCGATCGCCCGGCTCACAGCGCAGCCTCAGTGGTGTTGAGATAGTGCGCGAATCCGGCAGCCACCCGGGACTGGGCGCGAGCGGAGGTCACCACCGGCAGGCTGAGGCATTCATCCACCTGGAAGCCTGCGCAGTGAAGCCTGTCCACCATGTCCTGGTCCTCTCCGACCTCCAGTGGCGCGAAACCGCCCACAGCCCGGTACGCAGCCGCCGAGACTCCCAGATTCGCGCCATGGACATGTCCACGACTTTCGGCATAGTTCTGTTCATACCGGCGCCGCAGCGCCGGCGCCCGCAATGACCAGTCCTGGACCTTCACCCTGCCGGCAATAGCGTCCGCTCCAGCCCAACGGTGTCTCAGGTGTTCGACTACCCACTCAGCGGGAACCACAGAATCGGCATCGGTGCACATCAGCAGAACATTGTCATCGCCGGCCTCGAGGCTTTCCTCCCGGTAGCGCAGCAGCCCTGCGGCACGAGCGGCTCCGGCTGAGCCGGACCGAGTGACGAGCACCTCATCCGCCAGCTCTGCGGCAATGGCCGCTGTGCGGTCGGTGCACAGGTCAGCGATGACCGTGATGTGTGCTTCGAGGTTCCGTGGCTGCCACGAGCCGATCTCCACCCCGCAGCCCAGACTGTCTGGGGCCATGGGAAGAGCAAGCAGATCTCGAGCGAATCGCAGAGCGCTGCGCACTGCGTGCAGCGCGGAAGGCAAGAGGTGCTCCTCATTGCGGGCCGGAATCAAAACCCGAACATGCTCGCTGTGCATTGAACTTGTCCTGACCTGCCTCTCTTGGACACTCTCGCTACGGAGTGGAACCGATCATACACTCGCTAAGCGACTCAAACCTGCTGATCAGAACGCTATCGACGCTGTTGATGGTCCAGCGCTCGCTATCGACGCTCGGTGCGCTGGCTTGGATCCAGGAGCAGACTCACTCACCAGCGGAGGGTTTCCCCAGAGCCTCCCGGCGCTTCTTCGAGGCTCTGCCGCTGATCTTGGCCAGATTCCGTGCAGAGGACACCAGTGAAAAACCTTCGCGACGCCGGCTGGCGGCCCGGATCCAGGTGGCTGTTCCTATCCCCGCCACCAGCACACCGGGCACTGAGACCCCGGCGATCTTCGGCGGGGTGTCCCGTGATATCAGCTGCGCCGAAGACATCAGAGCAGCGGCGCTGATGAGCCCGTCCACTATGTTGTCTGTGAGCCGGTCAGGGTCGTGGACGCTGAAGTTCACCGTCACTGTGCCCTGCCGGACACCTTTGATGAGCTCCGCCAGGTCGTCCGGGAGAGTCTTCACCAGCCGCCGCCATCTGAGACTGTTGGAAGCCACTTCCCGGGCGATGCGGCGGGGATCCAGATAGGACATCATGATACGTCGGATATAGGGCCTCATCAGCTCTTCGATGTTGAGATCCACTCCCACTGCGTTGCTCAGCCCCTGCAGCTGAAGCAACACGCGGATCAGCAGCATGAAGTCCCCCGGGAGCACCAGCCCATAATGATGGAGAAGATCCATCGCCTGGCCCACCAGAGCGGGGATATCGATCTGCCCGACCCCGACAGAAATATGGCGGTCGAACCAGCCGCCGAGGTCGGCGCGCAGCTGAGCGATATCCGTTGAGGGTGGCGGGTTGGCGATGTCGATCAAGGCACTGGCAAATGCCTCGGCATCGCGAAAGCCCAGCGCCAGCACTATTCGCTCCATCTGCTCTCGCCGAGCCGGGACGAAACGGCCAATGTCACCAAAGTCAAGAAGCGCCAGCCTCTGACCCGGCAGCACCATGAGATTCGCAGGCTGGGGGTCCGCGTGGAAGGCTCCGTGCTCGAAGATCATCTCAAAGTAGACGGATACGACCTTGTTCGTCAGCTCCTCCACCTCCCAGCCGCTTCCCGCGAGGGCCTTCGCACTGCGAAGGGGCGAGCCTTCTACTTTGGTCATGGTCAGCACGCGTCCGCCGCACAGTTCTTCATACGGTTCGGGCACGTAGAGATCCTCGTGATGAGATAATTTCTCCCGGAAAGTCCGCAGGTTCGCCATCTCTACACGCATGTCCACAGCGTCTCTGAGCATCGTGGAGAACTCTTGGGCGATCTGGACCGGACGGTACTGCTGAGCCCCGGGGTCATTCTGCTGCCACAGGTGGGCCAGAGCAGTCATGATCTCCAGGTCCTCTCTTGCCCGCATATCGGCGCCGTGGTGGACCACCTTGACCACGACCTCGGTGCCGTCGAAAAGCTCGGCGCTGTGAACCTGCGCCACTGAGGCAGAAGCCAGAGGTTCGGGGGAGAAGCTGGCAAAGAGGTCGCTGACCGCAGCCCCGAGTTCCTCCTCAACTGTTTTGATCACCACCGCGGGCGCATCGGCGGTGACTGAGGAGTCCAGCTGGCTCAGCTCGGCAGCGATGGCCGGCCCCACCACATCGGGGCGCAGGCTGAGCGTCTGTCCCAGTTTGATCCAGGCCGTTCCCAGCTCAGTCATCGCTCCCCGAAGGAGCTCTCCGAGAGACATCTCCAGCACGGCGGAATCAGGCAATGCCAATCGACCCCGAAGAAGCGGCTCCACGGATTTCACCAGGTCCTTGCTGACGGCGTCTGCGAAACCGTATCTGGTGAGGACTCTCATCACTTCGCGGAAGCGTTCGCGGTGTTCGGTGAGTGTGAGCAGCGCGCTCGCGTTATGCATGGAGACCGTCTCACCTTTCACTCCGCTGGACAGCTTGCCGAACCCTCCAGCCCCATCCTACGACGGTGATCGACCACACTGTCTGAAAAGTCGTACCCATCCGCCTCCCCCTCTGCTCCGAACCTTGAGTGACCGTGTAAGTCACAGCAAGAAGGAGAGCGACCGATGAAACCCTCACGCGTAACTATGGGAGCAGCCACTGGACTCACGCTGGCTCTGACGCTTGCCGCCTGCGGCGATACTGATTCCGAGGCCGAGGAGCCAATGGACTCCGAGACCATGCAGGAAGACTCAGAGTCCATGCTGGAGGACGAGCACGACCATGATGCCGGCACCGACGACGACGATGAGTACGACGACGACGAGATGGAGGATGACGACGCCGAGTCCAGCGACCTCAGCGCGGTGATGCCCGAAAGCACCGGCGACCCGTTCGCCGACGCACGGACAGCGGCAGAGCATATGCCTCATACCGGTGGCACCTTCGCGACCGGATTCACCAACGCCCTGGACCTCTCCGGAGAGCCGGAGTCCGAGGCCGCAGAGCTGCGCAGTGAGGTCACCGCTCTGTTCCAGGAGCACGTCTACCTCGCTGCCATCGCCGTGGCCACCGCCTACCATGCCGGTGCCGACTCCGAGGAGTTCGAGTTGGCCGCTGAAACGGTCGACGCCAACTCGGTGGATCTGGCCGATGCAGTCGGTGAGCTTCTCGGCGAGGAGGCCCGGGAGTCCTTCCTCAACAACTGGCGGGAGCACATCGGCTACTTCGTCGACTACGCCATCGCCGCAGAGGAAGGCGATCAGGAAGGAATGGACCAGGCCGTCGCTGATCTGCGTGAATACACCGACGGTGTCGGGATGTTCTTCGAGCGGCAGACCGACGGAGAGCTCGACGCCGCCACGGTGACCGAGTCCTTCAACGGCCACGTGGACACCCTCGCCGCAGCGGTGGACTCCCTGGCCGCCGGTGAGGCTGACGCCTTCACCAACCTCAAGATGGCCGCCGACCACGTGGTCGAAGGTTCAGGGGCCATGTCCGAGGGATTCGTCAACGCCGCCGGCCTGGAGGGTGATCCCAACGATGACGCCTCAGAACTGCGCAGCGCCCTGACTGCTAATCTCAACGAGCACGTCTACGTCGCCGGAATCGCGGTCTTCGTGGCCTACACCGATGAGGACGGCACTGAGTCTGATGCGTTCGCCGCAGCGGCCGAAGTGGTCGATGACAACGCCGTCGAACTGGCCGACGCCATCGGTGAACTCGCCGGAGACGAGCACCGGGACCCGTTCCTGGAGCTGTGGCGTGATCACATCGGCTACTTCGTCGACTATGCAGGAGCCGTTGCCGAAGGCGATGAGGCCGCAGCCGAGGGTGCCCTCATGGACCTGGACCAGTACCGGTACGAAGCCGGTGAGTTCTTCGAGGAGATCTCCGGCGGGGAGCTGCCGGCCGATGACATCACTGAGGGCCTGGGAATGCACGTCTCCACCCTGGGCGGGGCCATCGATTCGCTGAACGAGGCACTGGTACAGAACTCCGAGAACTGATCAGTCCCGACGCAGGATCAGGTGGCGGGCTGGCCCACAGGCGGCCCGCCACCAGCCGTTCCGGCAGCTCAGGGCCTTGTCGGACACGGTAGAATCACACAGTGACCACATCCGATCCTTCACGTGTGGCCGAGGACCGCGCTGCGCGGACAGCCCGGCTGGCCGAGCTGATGAATCGGGTCGGATCCGGTGACACGGAGGCTTTCGGCGAGCTCTACGATGACATCGCCCCACTGGTGTACGGCACCGCCATCAGGGTGCTGCGGGACCCGGACCATGCCTCTGAGGTGACTCAAGAGGTGCTGGTCGAAGTCTGGCGGGCGGCATCGCGCTTTGACCCGGTGGGTGGATCGGTCACCGCATGGGTGGCCACCATCGCCCACCGCAGGGCCGTTGACCGCGTGCGGTCGGTGCACTCCCAGCGTGAACGCGACGCACGGGCCGGAGTACAGGACTACAGCCCGCCACGGGACTCCGTCGCCGAAGAGGCCGAACATAACCTGGAGCGCCAGCGGGTCATGGAATGCATGGGTGCGCTGAGCCCCCTCCAGCGCACCGCGGTGCACAGCGCCTACTACGAGGGTTTGACCTACCGAGAAGTCGCCGAACGGGATGGTGCGGCCCTGCCGACGGTGAAATCTCGTATCCGAGATGGGTTGAAACGACTGCGGCAGTGTCTGGAGGTGCAGCGATGAACGGCAGAGAAGATGCTCTTCGTGAGCTGCTGGGCGCATGGGCGCTCGATGCTGTCGATGATGTAGAACGCGCCAGGGTGGAGCGGGCCATCGCCGCTGACCCCGAGCTCGCCGCTGAGGCCCGGCAGCTGCGCGAGACCGTCGCCAGGATCGCTGAGGCCGACGCCCAGCAACCTCCGGAAGACCTGCGGGAGGCAGTCCTGGCCCAGATCGACACCTTCTCCCCACGCACCACGCGGGCCAACCGCCCCACTGCTGAGACTTCAGAGCGTGACCAGCTGGCTGCTGTGCGCCGTCGACGCCGCTGGCAGACATTGGCAGCAGCCGCCGCGGCGGTCATCGCCGTCGCGATCCCCACCGCGATCGCGGTGGACCAGGCTGACAGAGCCGATCAGGCCGAACAGCAGGCGCAGCAGGCCCAGCATGAGGCCGGCCTGGCCCAGCAGCAGGCTGATCAGATTGCCCAGGCGCTCACCGATCCTGCTGCCCAGATGGTCGCAGAGGAGCTCCCGGACGGTTCACGGGCAGTCGCGGTGCTGGGGGAGGGCACCGCACTGTTCGCCGCCGAAGGTATGACCGAACTGCATGACCAGGACTACCAGCTCTGGGTGCTCGAGGGCGACCACGCGATCCCGGCGGGCGTCCTGGCCTGGGAAGCCGGCCGTCTGACCGCCCACGTCGAAGACTTCCCAGAGGATGCGGCCCTGGCGGTCACCGCCGAGCCGCTCGGCGGATCCGAGCAGCCCACCTCGGACCCCATGGTGGTCCTGGCGCCGCAGAGCTAGGGCACTGCCGGCACTGCTTCGCTGAGGATCTCAACGGTGCGCTGCAGGTGGTCCCGCGGAGTCTCCGGGCCGAAGGTGAAGCGCACCGCCGTCTGTGCCTGGTCAGCCGAGTACCCCATGGCCAGCAGCACCGGACTGGGCTCGTTATTCCCTGCAGCGCAGGCCGACCCGGCGGAGCAGACCACCCCCTGCTGCTGGAGATCCAGCAGGAGAGACTCCCCGCTTCTGCCCTCGAAGACGAATGAGGTGTGACCCGGCAGGCGCGGATCCCGCCGCCCGGTTAGGTGGGCACCGGGAACAGCTTGCTCGATTCCGGCGATGAACTCATCGCGACGACGACGCCACGCCGGCACCTCATAACCGGCGGCTACGTCGAGAGCCACGGCCATCCCCACCGCCCCAGCGACGTTCTCTGTGCCTGAGCGGTGCCCGCGCTGCTGCCCGCCGCCGTGGACCAGCGGCTCGAAGGGCGTGCGCCGGCGCAGATACAGCACTCCGACTCCCTTGGGGGTGCCCAGCTTATGGCCAGCCAGGCTGAGCGCCTGGACGCCCAGCTCACCGACGTCCAGACGCCCAGAGACACCGAAATGAACAGCCCCGCCGGCCTGCACCGCATCAGTGTGGAACGGGACGCCGTGCCGGGACGTCACGGCGCTGAGTGCTGGAATGTCCTGTACAGTGCCGACCTCACCGTTGGCGGTCTGGATGCTGACCAGCGTGGTGTCCGGACGCAGAGCCTGGTCCAGCGCCTCTGCGGCCACAACACCCTCTGCGTCCACCGGGATCTGCTCGACCTCGAAGCCGAATCGGCGCAACCACTGAGCGGACTCAAGGACTGCAGGGTGCTCCGCGGCAGAGACCAGAACATGCCTGCCGCGAGGGGCCGCCAGCGCGATCCCCTTCACCGCGGCATTGTCCGACTCTGTGCCCCCGGAGGTGAAGATGATCTCCGCCGGACGGGCCCCCAGATGCTCTGCCACCCGCCGCCTGGCCCGCTCCAGGGCATCCTCGGCCGCCAGCCCCGGATCGTGCCGGCTGGCCGGATTGGCGAAGCCTGTGGTCAGATACGGCCACATGGCCTCCAGCACCTCGGGCTTGGGTGCCGCAGCGGCTGCCTCGTCCAGATAGATCACCGCGCCACCTGGAAATCCAGCCCCAGGTCCAACGCCGGCGCACTGTGGGTCAACGCGCCCACGCTGATGACATCGACCCCGGTGTCGGCAATCGCCCCTATGGTCTTCAGCGAGACCCCTCCGGAGGCTTCGACCACCGCCTGCCCGGCGATCAGCTCCACGCCGCGGCGCATATCCTCCAGCGTGAAGTTGTCCAGCATGATGGTGTCTGCTCCGCCGTCGAGCACGGCCGGGATCTGGTCCAGCCGGTCCACCTCCACCTCGAGGTGCACCGTGTGCGGCAGCTGCTCCCTGGCCGCCCTGATAGCCTCAGCCAACCCGATGTCGGCAGCGGACACGGCGGTGAGATGGTTGTCCTTGACCAGTACGGCATCGGAGAGCCCGAAGCGGTGGTTGTGGCCGCCTCCGCAGCGCACCGCGTAGCGCTCCAGGGCCCGCAGCCCGGGGGTGGTCTTCCGGGTATCGGCAATCCGAGCACCTGAGCCGTGGACCGCGGCCACATACTGAGAGGTCAGGGTGGCGACACCGGACATCCGCTGGACCAGGTTGAGCGCGATGCGTTCGCAGGTGAGGATCGGCCGGGCCGGTCCGGTGACACGTGCCAACTCTGCACCGGGTTCGAACCGTGTTCCCTCCCGAAGGCACAGGTCCACGACGACGCCGGCATCCAGCGCCTGCATTGCCTTGGCGAAGACCGGGCCACCGGAGAGAACACCCGGCTCCCGGGCACTCAGCACAGCCTCAGCCCGGGCGTCCTCGGGGACGAACGACTCTGTGGTCAGATCCCCGAAGGGAGCATCCTCGGCCACAGCAAGGCGGATGACCTTCTCAGCCGCCGAAGCCGGCAGCGGGATGAGGCTCATGAGGGAACCGCCGCCAGCATCCGGTCCAGCGCGATCCGGGCCGGCTCTGCAATATCTGAGCTGACGGTGATCTGATTCGGAGTCCGGCCCTCGACCAGCTCCTCAAGCACCCAGGCGAGGTAGCCGGGGTGGATCCGGTACATCGTCGAGCAGGGGCAGATCACCGGGTCCAGGCAGAAGATGGTCCGGTCCGGGTACTCTGCGGCGAGCCTGTTGACCAGGTTGATCTCGGTGCCGATGGCGATCACCTCTCCCGGTGAGCTGGCTGCCACGTACTTTCTGATCGCGTCGGTGGAGCCGGCGGCGTCGGCGGCGTCGACCACCGGCATCGGGCTCTCCGGATGCACGATGACCTTGCAGCCGGGATACTCGGCGCGGGCCTTCTCGATCTGCCCTGCGGTGAAACGCCTGTGCACCGAGCAGAACCCGTGCCAGAGCAGTACCTTGGCTTTGACCAGGTCATGCTCGGTGCTGCCGCCCAGGGGTCTGCGCGGATTCCACATCGGCATCTGCTCGAGCGGAACGCCCATGGCCTTGGCGGTGTTGCGGCCAAGATGCTGGTCGGGGAAGAACAGCACCCGGTGCGCTCTCTCGAACGCCCATTCCAGGACTGTCTTCGCATTGGATGAGGTGCAGACAATGCCGCCATGACGGCCGCAGAAGGCCTTCAGCGCGGCCGAGGAGTTCATGTAGGTCACCGGCAGAATGGGCAGTTTGCCGTCGGTCCCGGGGGCCGCATTCTCCGGGTCGACGCCGTAGACCTCGCAGATCTCCTCCCAGGCGGATTCCACGGAGTCTTCATCGGCCATATCGGCCATCGAACAGCCGGCCGCGAGATTGGGGAGGATCACGTTCTGGTCACTGCGGGAGAGAATATCGGCGGTCTCTGCCATGAAATGCACCCCGCAGAACACGATGTGCTCGGCTGCGGGCTTGGAGAGCGCCGCCTTGGCCAGCTGATACGAATCGCCGAGGAAATCTGCGTGCTGGACGACCTCGTCACGCTGATAGAAGTGCCCCAGGATCACCAGCCGCTCTCCGAGGATGTCCTTGGCCGCGCGGATGCGCTGATGCAGCTCATCCTCAGATGCTTCCCGGTAGGCCTGCGGCAGCTGACCGGGACGGGTGACGGCTTCGGGCACGGTATCGGCCTCGGAGGAGCCGGGGCCGTAGCCGGGAGAGCGGTCGAACTCCCATGGTGGGGCGGCGAGCTTGGGGTTGCAGCTGCTGGCCGGGGAAAGCTCGATGCGTTCATGCACGGACAGGGTCATTGTTCTCCTCAATGGTGAGTGCGTAGCGGCTGGACTGGGGTGCGGAGCGGTACATCCTGGGGGGCCGGTGGGCGGTGCCGGTGGCCCTGCGGCCGGTGTCCTCCACAGTCCCCTGGGAGAGGATCTGGCGGCGGAAGTTCGAGGGGTCCAGTGCCCGGTTCAGCACTGCCTCGTAGACCCGGCGCAGCTCAGCTAAGGAAAATTCCCCGGGAAGGAAGGCATGAGCGATGGGGGAGTAGGTGACTTTCGCGCGCAGCCGGTCAACGGCATAGCGGACGATCAGATCATGGTCGAAGGCCAGCGGGCCCGGTATCTCCTCCACCGGGTACCAGTCCACGTTCTCAGCATCTACGGCCTGGGCGTCCTCATCCTGGCGGACCAGCGCCCAGTAGACGATGGAGATCACACGCTCTGGGGCGTGCGGGGAACGGTCCACATCGCCGAAGGCATAGAGCTGCTCCAAGTGCCGCGGCTGCAGACCGGTGCTGAGGCGCACGGCGTCTTTGGCCGCCGCTGCGAGGTCCTGGGAGTTCTCCAGCGGGCCTCCGGGCAGCGCCCAGTGACCTTTGAAGGGCCTGCGGATGCGGCGCACCAGGGGAAGCCAGAGCGTCAGTTCGCCGGTGTCCGGATGGGGCCGCAGGGAGAAGACAACCGTGGAGACGGCCAGCACCATGTGCTGAGCCTGAGTTTCTGCCATGTCACCGTCCTTGGGGCGAGCAAGCCCCGGCCGGGGGCTTCTGGTTGTGGTGACACTATCTCTCGCTACTTGTGGTCAAGTCAACCTGAAGGGTCGTGTGCAGCAGCTGCCGGCCCCTGCCGCGGTCAGTGCCCATGTACCCTATGGCCTATGGGTCATGTGTTTCTCACCCGCCCGCTGGGCGACGTCGTTGAGCAGTTCCGCCCGCAGCTCGCCGAGGAGTTGAACATCCCGCTGCGCATCCACCCCGATCCTGGCTCCCCGCCCACTCGTGAGGAGATGCTGGAGGCCGTCCGCGGGGCCGAGGCGATCATCAGCCTGGTGACCGACCGGATCGACGCTGAGCTGCTCGACGCTGCCGGCGAGCAGCTGAAAGTGGTGGCCAACGTGGCCGTGGGCTACGACAACATCGATCTCGACGCCGCCGCGCAGCGCAATGTGACCGTCACCAACACCCCCGGAGTGCTCGACGAGGCGGTGGCTGATCTCACCTTGGCGCTGATTCTGGCCACCACACGCCGGGTGGTCGAAGGCGACCGGTTCATCCGCACCGGTGAGCCATGGATCTGGGGACCCAAGGACTGGGTGGGCCTGGATGTTTCGGCAGGCGCCACCCTGGGCATCATCGGACTGGGACGGATCGGCATGGCCGTGGCCAAGCGTGCTCACGCCTTCGGCATGAGAATCATCGCCACCGGCCGTAGGGCCCATGACGACGACGCCCGCGCACTGGGCGTGGTGCCCGCAGCCTCCGTTGATGAGCTGCTGCCGGCCGCCGATATTGTGAGCCTGCACTGCCCGCTGACCCCGGAGACCACGCACCTGATCGACGCCGGGGCGCTGGGTTCGATGAAGCCCGGCAGCTACCTGATCAACACTGGGCGCGGGCCGTTGGTGGATGAGGAGGCGCTGGCCGATGCGCTGGACTCCGGTCACCTGGCCGGAGCAGGGCTGGACGTCCACGAGTTCGAGCCGGAGATCAACCCGAGGCTGCGGGCCATGGAGTCCGCGGTCCTGCTGCCCCATATCGGCTCAGCCGGCGATGCCACCCGCAACGCGATGGCTTCCCTGGCGTTGCGCAACGCAGTCGCGGTGCTCAGCGGGGACGAGCCGCTGACACCGGTTAGCTGAGGGGTTCAGGTTCACCGAATGACGGCCCGGTGAGTCCGGGGGTCTCCGGCTAATGCGCTCCTCAGACGCAGGGAGGGCGCAGACGGGGTGCTGTGCTCCGCGTAGTCGCGAGTGAGGGCCGTTCTTAATCCCGCGTATCGCCCAGTTCTCTGTGTTTTCGCTGGCTCCGCATTCCCGATTCGAAGGTGCGTCTCTTCGCGGTGAGCAGCGGCACCAGGAGTGCCACCATGAGCGCGGTGATCCAGCGGTTCTTCAACAGGTCTTCGCCGAGAGATGCGCTGGGGAAGCCGTAGCCTACGATCGTGATGAACACCAGGAAGACGATCATTCCCCAGGTGGCGACGACGACGGTGCGCTTCCATATGATGCCGATACCGCAGGTGATTTGGTAGATCCCCAGTACGACGGTGAGTAAGCCGATGTTGGGCATGACAAAAGAGGCCCACAGTTGACTCAACCACGGGAGTAACGCTGTATCGGCGAAGACCGCATAGCCCTTCGGCTGAAGTCGCCCAAGGATGAAATGGACGATTCCCCCGGTCATGAAGATCAAGGCGAACAGTGCTCTGACGACCCCCGCATACCACCGCATCAGTCTCCCCCGAGGTGGGTCTGCCGGAAGTCTCTGACATGCCCGTCACGGAGCTCACGCGTGTGTTGGCCCTGGTCGTTCTCGGCCTCAGTATCGGCACGGTACTGAGCGAATGCGCATCGCTGACCGTGCTGGGGTGGACTCGGAGTGTGCCAAGCCTGCAGGAGAAGTTCATGACCGTGATTCCGCTCACTGCTTAGTGCCAGACCCATGGCATCGGTGAGTTGTGTCCAGTCGTTCACGCTCTTCATCGTCTCAGCTCACGGTTCCTCGCCGCCTGAACGTCCAGCAACAGGCTTATCCTACGTTTTCCGACCCTGGTAGCGGGAAAGAGTCTCGTCCCGGAACTCGGCGAACCGGCCCTCAGTGATTGAGGCGCGGATATCGTCGACCAGCTTCACCGTGAAGTACTCGTTGTGGATGGTACACAGGGTGGAGTACAGCATCTCCTTGGCCTTGAACAGATGGTGCAGGTACGCCTTGGAGTAGTTCTGGCAGGTATAGCAGCCGCAGTCGCCCTGGATGGGGGAGAAGTCCTTCTTGAACTTTGCCTGCGGGATGTTGAAGTACCCCTCAGGGGTGTAGACCCGGCCGTTGCGGGCCACCCGTGAGGGCTGGACGCAGTCGAAGGTGTCGGCACCGTTTTCGATGGCGGTGAAGAAGTCCTCCGGCTCGGAGATCCCCAGCAGGTGCCGGGGCTTGTTCTCCGGAAGCTCTTCGCTCACCCAGCCGACAATAGTGCCCAGGTTCTCCTTCTCCAGTGCCCCGCCGATGCCGAAACCGTCGAAGACCTGCCCGTCGACCTCCATGCCGCCCAGATCGCGGGCAGCCTTGCGCCGCAGGTCCTCATACTGGGCACCCTGTAGCACCCCGAAGAGCGCCTGATACGGACGGTGGCTTCGCTCTGCGGTCAGCCGGGCATGCTCGGCCAGGCACCTTTCGGCCCACAGCCGGGTCCGCTCCAGCGACTCCACCTGGTACTCCCGGGTGTTGAACAGCGTGGTCAGCTCGTCGAAGGCGAAGATGATGTCCGCGCCGATCTCATGCTGCAGCTTCATCGAGATCTCAGGCGAGAACCGGTGCTCGGTGCCGTCGATGTGGGACTTGAAGGTCACCCCGTCCTCGTCCACAAAGGCGCGCCGCTCATGCTCGGCGGCCACGGCGTCGTCGTTGGTGACCCGCGCGGTGTCCATCGAGATGGTCTTCTTGAACCCCACGCCCAGGCTCATCACCTGGAACCCGCCGGAGTCGGTGAACGTGGGGCCGGGCCAGTTCATGAACCGCCCCAGCCCGCCGGCGGCGTCGAGCACATCGGTGCCCGGCTGCAGGTTCAGATGGTAAGCATTGGCCAGCACCGCCTGGGCGCCGAGTTCGGACATCTCCTCCGGGCGCACGGCTTTGACTGTGGCCTTGGTCGCCACCGGGATGAACGCCGGAGTCCGGATCTCACCATGCGGGGTGTCAATGGTCCCGGTGCGGCCGAGTGCTCCTTCGAGCCGGTGGTGGACCTCGAAGGAGAAGCTCTCCGCGTGCTGAGGCGCTGAGGCAGCACTGGGCGTATCGGCCGCGGAAAGGGAGTCAGGTTCAGGCACCGGAACAGTCTACGATGCCCCTGGATATGCTGGGACTATGACGGAGGGTCCCGAGGATCAGAGCCCAGCTAGTCAGAACACAGCTGGTCAGAGCACGGGGCAGCAGCATGCCCGCAGGCACAATAGCGCAGCGTCCTTGGGCGCCGCGGTCCGGGCGGCCAGGACCCGACTGGGACTCTCGGTGCAGGCGTTGGCTCAGCGTGCCGGGGTCAGCCTCGGGCTGGTCAGCCAGGTGGAGCGCGGTATGGGCAACCCCTCGCTGCAGTCGATCCAGAGGCTCGCCCAGGCGCTGGGCGTTTCCGCCAGCCGGCTCTTGGAACCTCCCGCTGAGGAGCTGACCGTGGTCGCCGCTGATGAGCGGCATAGCCTCAGCGATGAGGACATCACCAATACTGAGCAGCCGCTGCGCGAGCTGCTGTCTCCGCCGGGGGATACCCGCATCCAACTGATCCGGACCGTACTGCCGGGAGGCTTCAGCAACGAGCATCAGCCATTCCGTCATATCGGCACTGAGTCCATCACGGTGCTCAGCGGTGCACTGCTGCTGGCCCATGGTGAGCGACGTGAAGAGCTGGGTCCCGGTGACAGCGCCACCTACGGCTGCTCCACACCGCATTGGTGGGCCAATCGCACCGCTGTAGAGACTGTGGTGCTGGGCGCTTTCACCCCGGTGGAGCGCTGAGCTCAGGCCTCCGGCGGACAGGTCTCCGGCACGGTGCCGGGGTCAGCGCCCCTGGGATCGGGTCAGCGTCTCCGCGATCCTGCGGTCCAGCAGCATTCCGAGCTCCCGGACCGGATCCGTATGGTGGTCCACCCGCAGATCCACCGCCAGCTCCGGGGGAGTGAGCCGTTCTTCGCTGACCTCAGCCACCATCAGCGCAGCACTCTCTTTGCCGCGAGCATCGCCTCCAGCCGCCTCTCCTGCCGCCAGCGCCGCCACCAGCCGCTGGGCCAGCTCCAGCACCGGGATGAGACCCTGACCCGGTTCCGGGGTCCAAGCGGCAAAGAGTACGCTCATGGCCTCCAGGACCTCACCTCCGGTGAGGTAGTTGCCCAGCGCCGTATGGTCCTTCCCCACAAGATGGCCGGTCCACTCTGAGGTGAGGTTCCCGGTATGCGCCGCGATCCCTCCGTACCGGTCGACCACCGCGACCTGCCGGTAGGCGTAGTCCTCATCAAGCTCAGGGATGTGCTCCACCGCCTGCTGCGGAGAGGCGCCGCCCCGCAGCGCGGCGAGCATATGGTGCCGAAGCTTCCGGTTTCCCCACGCCTGGGAGGCGACTGCGCCCACGGTGGGGTCGATGGCGGGCACAGAGCGCCCCAGCGCAAGGGATTTGCTGGCGGTGGCTACGCCGAGTAGGCCATGATCAGTATCGGTGGCAAGCAGGGTAAAGGTCATCGAAGAACATCCTTTCACTGACCCGTGATGGGTGCGCAGTCAGTGTGAAGATCGTGTTACATGTGGCAGATGCTCTTGTGATCCACCTCCACATGCATAATACTGAAATATCATCATCAAAATGAAGGATCGAGGGGTTGTTCCATGAAAAAGAATCCGATGGTGGCAGTGACCAGCCTGGCCTTGCTGACACTTGCTGCATGCGGCACCGGCGAAGCAGTCGATCTCAACGGCGACGCAGATGACGTCGAAGGCGCCGTCCTCCAGGCCGCCATCGGCGGTGAGCCTGACCAGCTTGATCCCCACCGCACCTCTGCCTACTTCTCCTTCCAGGTGCTGGAGAACGTCTTCGACACCCTCGTCGAGCCAGACGAGAACCTGGAGATGCAGCCGGCGCTGGCAGAGTCCTGGGATGTCAGTGAGGACCAGCTCACCTGGACCTTCCAGCTGCGGGAGGACGTGACCTTCCACGACGGCTCCGAGTTCACCAGCGCTGATGTGGTCTACTCCTACGAGCGCATCATCGACGAAGAGCTGGCCAACGCCTGGCGGTTCGACGCGGTGGAATCGGTGGAAGCGCCCGATGACCACACGGTGGAGATCACGGTGAGCGCGCCCACCCCCAACCTGCTGTCCAACATCGGCGGGTTCAAGGGAATGGCCATCGTCAGTGAAGACAATGTCGAATCCGACGAGATCTCCAACAACCCCATTGGTACCGGGCCCTTCTCGCTGGCCTCCTACACCTCCGGCGACCAGATCACCCTGGAGGCCAATCCGGACTACTGGGGAGGCGCTCCAGAGATCGCCGGGGTAGAGTTCAGCTTCATCTCAGAACCCTCCACGGCCCTGGCCGCCCTCTCCGGCGGGGAGATCCACTGGACTGACAACATTCCGCCCCAGCAGGTCGAGGAGCTCGACGGCTCCGACTCGGTGGACCTGGAGGTCATCCCCTCCAACGACTACTGGTACCTGGCCATGAACATCAACGAGGAGCCCTGGGACGATGAGCGCGTCCGGCAGGCCATCGCCTATGCGATCGACCGAGAGGCCATCATCCAGGCCGTGAGCTACGGCACCGCCCAGGAGAACCAGCTGGCCATCCCCGAAGAGAGCGTCTGGTACACCGAATACAGCAACTACACCCATGATCTCAGCGAGGCTGAGCGGCTCCTCGAGGAGGCCGACGTCGACGGCGGCAGTATCGAGTTCCTGGCCACCAACGAATACCCGGAGACGGTGACCGCCGCCCAGATCATCGCCGACAACCTCGAGCCGCTGGGCTTCGAGGTCTCTATCAGCCAGCCGGACTTCTCCACCTGGCTCGATGATCAGAACAGCGGCAGCTTCGACATGCTGATGATGGGCTGGCTGGGCAACATCGATCCTGATGACTTCTACTACTCCCAGCACCACAGCGACGGCGGAAGCAACGCTCAGGGATACTCGAACCAGGATGTCGACGAACTGCTGGAGTCCGGCCGCACAGAGACCGACGAGGACGCCAGGGCCGAGATCTACGCCGAGGCCGCCCAGATCATCGCCGACGAGGCCAGTTACATCTATCTCTACAACCCTGCGGTCATCCAGGGCTGGAGCCCCGAGCTGTCTGACTACCAGGCACGTTCTGACGCAGCAATCCGCTTCCGCGGCGCTGTGCTGGAGGAGTGACCGGGCATGCAGCTCTCGCCCAAGGCGGTCGCGAGATTTCTCGGGACTAGGCTTCTGCACTCTGCCATCGTTCTCCTCGGTGTCATGATCGTGGTCTTTGCCCTGATCCAGCTGGTACCCGGTGACCCGGTCCGGCTGGCGCTGGGCACCCGGTACACCCAGGAATCCTATGACGCACTGCGCGCTGCCTCGGGGCTGGACAGACCACTGTGGGAGCAGTTCTTCACCTACATCGGCTCGGCGGTGACTGGGGACCTCGGTGTCAGCTTCCGCAGCGGCCAACCGGTGACCGCACTGCTGCTGGAAAGGCTTCCCGCCACGCTGTCGCTAGCAGGGGTGGGCCTGCTGATCGGCCTGCTGATCGCCGTTCCTGCTGGCATCTGGGCGGCTCTGAGGGAAGGCAGAATCGCCGACGGCATAGTGCGCATCACCAGTCAGTTCGGCGTCTCCATCCCAGATTTCTGGATGGGCATGCTGCTGATCCTGGTCTTCGCCACCGGACTGGGCTGGCTGCCCTCCAGCGGATACATTCCGTTTTCCGAGAGCCCCGGCGGGTGGCTGCGGCAGGTCACTCTGCCGGCGGTGACAGTGGGAACCGTTGCCGGGGCCATCCTGACCCGGTACGTCCGGGCGGCCACCCTGGATGTGGCGAACATGGGATACGTGCGCACGGCCAAATCCAAAGGACTCGCGCCCAGCACGGTGACCATCCGGCACATTATGCGCAACGCCCTGGTGCCGGTGCTGACCATCGCCGGCATTCAGCTGGCCACCATCCTCTCCGGGGTGATCGTCGTCGAAGTCGTCTTCGCCTGGCCTGGACTGGGCCGGCTGGTGTTCGATTCCGTGGCCTCCCGCGACTACCCCATGATCCAGGGAGCGGTGCTTTTGATCGCGGTGATGTTCCTGCTGGTGAACCTCATCGTGGACGTCCTCTACGCCCTGGTCGACCCGAGGATCCGATTGGCATGACTGACCCAACGCCGACCCCAGAGAACCCAACCGCGACCGATGTGGAGCCAGAGGCAGACGGCCGGGTCGCGGCCTGGAAGCTGCTTGCCGGCAATCCGGTGACCCTTTTCAGCGTCATCGTGCTGGTCATCATCCTGGTGGTCGCCCTGCTGGCACCGTGGCTGGCCCCCTACGGGGTCAACCAGACCGATGTCACCCGTGCCCTGCAGTCTCCCAGCGCTGAGCATTGGATGGGTACCGACGACCTTGGCCGCGACATCTTCTCCCGCATCATCGTCGCCTCCGGCACCTCGCTGCAGATCGCCCTGGTCTCAGTGATCTTCGCCTTCGTGATCGGAGTGCCGATCGGCATCATCTCCGGCTACCTGGGCGGGATCACCGACACTGTGCTGATGCGCTGCGTGGATGTCATGTTCGCCTTCCCGGTGCTGCTGCTTGCCCTGGCCATCGTCGCGATCCTCTCACCGGGTCAGCTGACCACCATGATCGCCATCGGGGTGGTCTTCACCCCCATCTTCGCCCGGGTGGCGCGTGCCAGTACGCTCTCGGTGCGGGTGGAGCCCTTCGTTCAGGTCTCCAAGACCATGGGAACCCCGGGCTGGTGGATTCTGCTGCGCCACATCCTGCCGAATATCACCGGCCCGGTGGTGGTGCAGACCTCGCTGTCACTGGCCTTCGCGATCCTCTCCGAGGCCGCCCTGTCCTTCCTGGGCCTGGGCATCCAACCGCCGAACCCCTCCTGGGGAGGGATGCTCTTCGACGCCCAAGGGTTCATGTCACAGGCCTGGTGGATGAGCGTCTTCCCCGGCGCGGCGATCTTCGTCACCGTGCTGGCCTTCAACCTGCTCGGTGACGGACTCAGGGACGTCCTGGACCCCAAGCAGCGCACCCTGGCCGAGGCGAGGAGGAAAGCATGAGCGACTCTTCAGCAGCCCAAACCGTGCTCCGGGTCGAGGACCTGCGGGTGGCCATCGGCCGCAAGGAGATCGTCAGAGGTGTCAACTTCCAGGTGGGCCGCGGCGGCACACTGGGCATTGTGGGCGAATCCGGATCCGGGAAGTCGATGAGCGTGCTGGCCGCCACCGGCCTGCTGGACGCACCGGGCGCGGTGGTCACCGGTACCAGCACACTCCACGACGACGACGGCGCGGGGCTGGCTCTGACCTCCGCAACACCCAAACAGCTCAGAAGGGTCCACGGCAACTCCATCGGATTCGTCTTCCAGGACCCCAGCACGTCCCTGAACCCGCTGCTGACCCTGGAGCGCCAGATCTCCGAGTCCCTGGAGACCCACCGCGGGATGACCCGCCGGACAGCGCGGGCGCGCGCTCTGGAACTGCTGGAGGCAGTGGGCATCCCAGATCCTGAGTCCCGGCTGGACTCCTACCCGCACCAGCTCTCCGGCGGCCAGCGCCAGCGGGTGATGATCGCCATCGCACTGGCCTGCGATCCCGCGATGCTGATCGCCGATGAACCGACCACTGCACTGGATGTCACCACTCAGGCCCAGATCATCGACCTGGTCAAAGAACTCCAGCATGACCGCGGCACAGCGGTGGTGTGGATCAGCCACGATCTCGGTGTCATCGGACAGGTGGCTGACGAGGTGCTGGTGCTCAAGTCCGGAGAGGCTGTGGAGCACCGGGAGACGGTCTCGCTGATGGACCACCCTTCGCATGCCTACACCACACAGCTGCTGGCTGCCCGTCCGGTTCTGGGGCGGGTGCCCCAGCCCGCCGACCCCGCCGCCGAGGTGGTGCTCGCCGTGGAAGACCTGGATGTGGCATTCCCCGTTTCCACCCCTGCGGGCAAGAAGACCATCCACGCGGTCGACAGCGTCTCCTTCGAGGTCCGGCGCGGACACACCCTGGGCATCGTCGGCGAGTCCGGCTCCGGTAAGTCCACCATCGCCAATGTGCTCACCGGCCTGGTCGAGCCTCAGGGCGGCACCGCCCAGCTCGGCGGCACGGACCTGCTGAGGGTCCGGGGAAAACAGGGGCGTGGGCTGCGCCGTCGCGTGGCCATGGTGTTCCAGGATCCCTTCGCCTCGCTGAACTCGCGGATGCGGGTGGGGGACTCCATCGGAGAGCCGCTCACCGTGCACCGGCTCCCGGCCAGTGGAAGCCGCAGTGACAGGATCCGGGAACTTCTGGAGCTGGTCGACCTGCCGACCCATTTCGCCTCCAGGTACCCCCATGAGCTCTCCGGAGGGCAGCGGCAGCGAGTATCGATTGCCCGGGCATTGGCACTGGAGCCGGAGGTGGTGATCCTGGATGAGTCCACCGCCGCGCTGGATGTCTCGATCCAGGCCCGTGTGCTCGACCTGCTGGCCCGCCTGCAGAGTGAGCTGGGTCTGACCTACCTCTTCATCGCCCATGATCTAGCGGTGGTGCAGCAGATGAGCCACGATGTGCTGGTCATGCGTAACGGCCAGGCGGTGGAGCAGGGGGCCGCGGAGCAGATCTTCGACGATCCCCAGCAGGACTACACCAGGATGCTGCTGGCTGCCATTCCGCCTGAGCGGCCCGCTGCTGTGTGACCAGGTGTGTGGGGGCTCTACGGCGGCGATAACCCACCGGCTTGGCCCATAGACTGATCCGGTGCCTCAATTCGATCCTGAGCGGTGGGCGGACCGCGGCTACGAGATACTGCCAGGCGCGGTACTGGCCTTCGTGGGCGCAGTAGCGGCCCACCGGTTCCTGGGGGAGTGGCTGCCGGTCTCTGGACTGTTGATCGCCATTCTCATCGGCATGGCGATGCGCACCTTCGGGTGGGTCCCCCGGTGGGGTGAGACCGGGCTGAGGTGGGCGGCGAAGTTCCCGCTCCGATTAGGGATCGTGCTGCTCGGCCTGCAGCTGTCCTTGATAGATGTCCTCGGCCTGGGCTGGGAGGTACTGCTGATCGTGGTGGTCACCGTGGCGGTCACCTTCATCGGTATCCGACTGCTCGGCCCGCTGTTCCGGACCGACCGCACGACGGCGGCACTGGTCGCCACCGGAACGGCGATCTGCGGGGCATCGGCGGTCGCTGCGGCCTCGGCGGTGCTGGACCGCGGGGACGGCAAGGACCGGCAGGAGCGCGATATCGGGGCCCCCACTGCGACTGCGCTCGCGGTGGTCACCATCTGGGGCACTGCGGCGATGATCGCCCTGCCTGCGGCCAGTGCTGCTCTTGGGTTGGGGGAGAGAATGGCAGGTATCTGGATCGGCGCCAGTGTCCATGAGGTCGGCCAGGTGGTGGCCGCGGGAGGCATGGTCGGGGCCACCGCACTGGCAGCGGCCACCATGGTCAAGCTGGCGAGGGTGCTGCTGCTGGCGCCTGCGGTGATCGCACTGCGGCTCGGCGGCGACGCGGCTACGAAGGAAAAGGCGAAGCGACCGCCGATCATGCCCTGGTTCGTCCTGGGCTTCCTCGCCGCGGTCGCGCTGAACTCGGCGGCTGATATTCCCTCGGAGACCGCAGATTTTCTCTCTCAAGTCACCACCATGGTCATCATGTTTGCCATGGTTGGGATCGGGGCCGCGGTCAACCTCCGGGATCTGTTGCGCACCGGCACCCCGGCTCTGCTGCTGGGCGGGGCAGGAAGTCTGATCGCGGCAGGAACTGCTCTGGGCGGCGTCGTCGTGCTGCTCTGACGGGGCACAAGGATCACGTTCCTTGCAGTTGTTCCTATGGCGTTCGCGGCAGGCAGCCGGTGTGTTCGGCGATAAGCTCGGTGCGTGACAGCATTGCGCTGTCCGTCTCCGCAGCTCAGGGACCCTACGCCGCCACCGCACGCTGGTGTACTGAACGAAGCCATTCCAGCGCAGCGTGATGACCACCGGTGAGGCCGCCGGGCAGATAGAGCGCGTCACCGTCGACTGCACCCAAGCCGGCCCGATTCGTCGCGGTGATGGCCAGGTCCTCCACCTGCTGCTTGCGGCCGCGGTCCTCATCCCGCGCATCGAGGCCTTCAGCGCTCAGGCGCAGCGCGATGAGCAGCCCTCGGCCTCCTGTGGCCTGACGTTCCTCATCGATCCGCACCACCGCAGTCCAGGGGATGACTCCGGCGTGGGGCGTCTCGATCTCCTCTGCGCGGACACGAACTCTTCTGGGGCGCGCAGCCTGATACCCCAGCGAGAGTGTGCCGAGCACGCCGAATAAGAGCACGGCGGCCCACCCCCATAAGGTGCTCTCCCCGGAGAGGATCAGCCAGATCCCTACGGCGCCGAAGACCCAGCATCCCAGCAGGTAGGCGAAGGTCTTGCTGCGGTTGACTGCGAGCACGGCCTCTCCGTGCTGCTGCAGGTCACTTTCCCACTTCTGTGCAGAATCAGACATGACGCTCTTTCCGCTCCACAACTGTGCTGCCGTCGTAATTTTCCCCAGACAACATAATGAGTGATCCTGAGCGTGAGCTGTTCAGTGGCTGGAGCCGCTCAGTGCACCCTTGCAAGCGAATCGAAAGTATGTTCGAATATCTGTCATGCGCTGGGCAGGACAGAAGATCGACGACGACGCCCCGGCATTGCTGCCCATGAAAGGGCTGGTGCGTTCGGTGCGCACTCCTGAGTTCGAAGGGGTCACCTTTCACGAGGTGGCGGCCAAGACTGCGCTGAACAAGGTTCCAGCCCAGTCCAATATGCCCTTCACCTGGACAATCAACCCGATGCGCGGATGCCTCCACCAGTGCAGATACTGCTTTGCGCGGAAGACTCATGAGTATTTGGATCTGGACTCTGGGAGAGACTTCGACACTCAGATTGTGGTCAAGACCAATGTGGCCGAGGTGCTGGGTGCTGAGCTGGCCAAGCCCAGCTGGAGGCGTGAGCACGTGGCACTGGGCACCAACACCGACCCCTACCAGCGGGCCGAAGGTCGGTACCGGCTCATGCCGGGCATCATCCGGGCACTGGCTGAGTCCGGCACGCCGTTTTCGATCCTGACCAAGGGGCCGTTGCTGAAGCGGGACCTTCCTCTTCTCAAGGAGGCTGCCCAGCAGGTTCCCGTGTCCGTGGCAGTGTCGCTGGCGATCATGGACGCAGAGCTTCAACAGAGGGTGGAACCGGGAACGCCGGACCCGCGGGCCAGGCTCAACCTGATCAAAGCCATCACCGACGCCGGGCTCGAATGCAATGTGCTGGCCATGCCGATCCTGCCCTGGCTCACCGATTCCGCCGAGCAGCTCGACGCGCTCCACGGAGCCCTGGCTGAGGCAGGTGCTGGCTGGGTCACCACCGGCGCACTGCATCTGAGGCCCGGTGCCCGCGAATGGTTCATGCAGTGGCTGCAGGCCGAATACCCCGCACTGGTCCCCCAATACCGACGGCTCTACCGCGGCGCACGCGGCGGGTTCACCAGCTACGCCTCCGCCGAGTACAAGAAGTGGCTGGGCAAACAGGCTGCCGCAGCACGGCGGCGCCACGGTTTCGTCGTCCGGGAGGACCGCGTGTGGCGTGGGCGCTCCGCACCTGATGAGACACCAGCTGCCCGGCCGCAGCTGAACGATCTGGAGGTCTCGGCTGGGCCCGCCCAGTCTGCCCTGTTCTAACTCCTGGGGTGAATCAGTGAGCCCCCTGGAGGCCAGAAATGGCGCGGATTGACCAAGCGGTGATTACCCATAGTGGCCAAGGTGACCAACCTGTGACCACCCCAAAAGTCAGACTCGTTGTCTCATTCCGTATTACGTAATACAATGAGTGCTATGGCGAAGAGAATTATGCAGGGCAGAGAAGTCACCGATGATCAGGTGCAGGTCTGGGCCGATGAGGCGGAAGCCGGATACGACGTCAATCAGCTGGCGAAGCGATGGGGGCGGCCTCCACGCGCGGATGGCCCATCACAGGTGGTGCCCACGCGGTTCTCTGATGCCGAGTTGGCCGTGCTGATGAGGCGCGCCCAGCGCGAGGGTATGGACCGCTCCGCAGCGATTCGCGCCGCTGTGCGCGAGTGGGCGCATTCATGATCGTTGCCCCGTCGGCACGCAAACACGGGATCAGCGATGACGATGCGATAGCCGCTGCACGTTAGGTTCTTGCCGGTGGACCGCTCGACGATGAGAACCCTCAACGCGAACTGCGAATCGGTTTAGACACCGCGGGTCGGTTGCTAGAGATCATCCATGCCATGAGGGCGCGGGCACAGTATCGGCGGCTCCTCGCCTAGCCGCCACGACGACGACCTGGGGACTCTCTTGGCCAGCAACGAACAACATCAACAGATAGTAGGTGGCTCGCGAGCTGGAGACTGCGGCCCAGGACCTGGCGCGCTCCAGACGCGCCCTGCCCAGAACCTTGCCAACTCCGCCTAGCAGATCCGGGCATTGGACCGAGTTATCGGGGTGGTCCGACGGAAGTCGTCGCCTCATTAAGGACTCGATTTCAGTGAGGGAGGGCCAGCTCGTTCCCGGATACTCCGGTGAGAACTGTCCGCGGATAAAATGCAGTTGCGGACAGAATCACAATTGGTACAGTGAGGGACATACGGCGACGTGCTCCTAGAAAAAGATGCACAGTTAATGAGAATTTAAGCCTGCTTGCTAGGGGCTCTCAGTCATCAAGTGCGGCTTTTATTCTCCAAAGGAGGACTATGACAACGGCTGTTGAGTCAACTGTTCGTGACCACTACCCGACGCGGGAGGGTGATCAGACGACGGTGTCAGACCGTCAAGACCCTGTTGTTCATGACTGGAACGCTGATGGTCCGCTGGATATTCAAGCCCTGAAGCGCTATGAGGCGACGGGTTACCTCACCATCGATCAGCTCATCTCCGATGAAGAGCTGCACCTGTTCCGCCAGGAGCTGCGCAGACTCGCCCGTGACCCTGCGGCCAAATCCGATGAGGCGACTATTGTTGAGGCAAAATCCGATGAAGTCCGTTCGATCTTCGATATCCACCGGAGTAATAAGATATTCCAGAAGATCGCCAATGATCCTCGTGTGGTGAAGCGTGCCGAACAGCTCTTGGGATCAAAAGTGTATATACACCAGAGCAGAATCAATTATAAGCCTGGATTTGTCGGCAAGGATTTTTGGTGGCATTCGGACTTTGAGACCTGGCACGCTGAGGATGGGATGCCCACGCCCCGCGCGGTGAGCGTCTCCATCTCTTTGACGGACAACTACTCGTTCAACGGGCCGCTGATGATCATGCCCGGATCCCATAAGAAGTACATCGGCTGCGCCGGGGGCACCCCGGAGGACAACTACAAGAAGTCCTTGGTCATGCAGGGGGCGGGGACCCCGGATCAGTACACTTTGACCGATTTCGCCGATCAGTTCGGCGTTGATGTGCTCGAAGGGCCCGCAGGCGGAGCGGTGATGTTCGACTCCAACTGCATGCATGCCTCCAACGGAAACGTCACTCCGTACTCCCGCTCGAATGTGTTTATCGTCTACAACTCGGTGGAGAACACCCCTGTGGAGCCTTTCGCCGCCGCGGCGCCGCGACCTGAATTCGCCGGCAGCACCGACTTCACCCCCGCCGGCTGAGCGCCGTTCGGGCCCGTTCCCGGCGTCCGGGGCTCCTTTAGCTGCTGGTCGCCGGTTTTTCGGGGCTGCCGCCACGAGCTTCCCGTGCTGAGGTGATGTCATCGATGATCAGCACAATATGACGTGTGCTGGTGATCAGAGACCCGTAGGTCGGCCAGAAGTCACGGGGCAGAGCGTCGTCCTCGGACATCTCCGCGGACAGGGAGGTGAGGTCCTCGTGGAAAGGCTCGACCTCGGCATCGGGGTCGGCGATGGCACAGCCGACGCCTTCGAGGATCTTCACCCAGCGACGACGGAAGCGGTCGTCCCAGTGGCCGTCGGCGTAGGTGGACTCGCGCAGGGTACGGGCCAGATGCCGCAGGTGCGAAACTCCCTCATCGGCGCGTTCGAGGATTTCCTCGTCACTGGCTCCCTGGGCGTTCCAGCTGCTCTGCTCAAGATTCTGTCTTCCTCTGAACGCCGTGCGCAGGCGGCCGCGGGGATTCACCCTGCGTGACTCGCGGGCGAAGCGGACCACTGCCCAGGCGGAGCTGAGCTCCTGACCGATCGCTTCGGTCTCCTGGAACCAGGCCTCGGCTCTGTCGGTGTCCCAGGAGTCGGAGAACTCTTCGGCCATGCTCACCAGGACTTTGCCCATACGCCGGTTGACGCTGTCCACATAGCGGCCTGCCTGCCTGTCCCGCAGCGGCGGGAAGATCAGCAGGTTGACCAGGATTCCGGCGGCCACGCCGACCCCGACTTCCAGAATCCGATCATCCAGCAGTGGTGCCTGCTCCTCGAAGCCGCTGCCGAGCACGAAGATGGCCGTGGTGGCAATGGCCACGCCCTCATCCCGAATCCACGAGATCCGGGCCGCGGTGAGGCCCACGGTCAGTGCCAGCGCGAAGGTCCAGATGCTAACACCGAGAAAGTAGCCGATGACGAATGAGAGTCCGACGCCGATGGAGGACGCCACTGTGGTCTGAACACCGCGCGACAGTGAGCGGTGGACTGTGGCGTGAACGGTCAACAACGCGGTCCAGGGTGCCAGGAACGGCAGGTCGGAGTCCAGCAGTGCCACGGAGATCCACCACGCACCGGTGGCAGCGATCACCGTCTTGAGGATCTGCAGCACATCGGTGAGGAACTCCGGCTTCCTCACCGTCTGTCTCAGCCATCCCACCCCGCGCAACAGAGCAGGCCCGTTGCGCGTTCGCTCGGCGGAGGCCCCTGTGTTCTCGTGTGGTTCTGCAGTGCCGCAGCTCTGGTTCATATGCGCTCCTCAGGCTCGTACTCATTTGGACCAACGCAGACGATCAGCCCTTCGGCCACTGCTCGTTGGAACACCTCATCCAACCGTTTCTGGATCCTGGTACCCATCCGCTGGTGCCCGTAGAGCCGCGCCACCGAGCGCAGAATCTCTTCCTCAGGGGCACGGAACGCCTGCCTCAGCGTCTGGACCATCACCTGCTTCAGCTCCTCACCGGGCACCTGCTCCACATGCCGCTGCCGGACGGTGATCTCTTCTGGGTTGATCTCCTCTGCGGCGTTCTCCTGCTGCTCGTCCCCGGTTGTTGCCCGGGCCTGCTGACCAGCAGCCGGCCCGGCGGTGGCTATCGGTGATGCAGGCCCCGGGGCGGCGTCGTCGGCTCTGCAGACCTGCTGTGCCGCGGAGCGAATGCGGCCGATAACGGCCTCAGCATCACGCAGCCATTCCGGCAGCCAGATACGTTCGACAGCCGGCCACCCCATGGCACCGGTCAGTACCGTCTGCGGGAGAGCATCACGGTCTCCGACGGTGGACCGGGCCGCCCAGTCCGGACCGTCAAGCAGCACAGCGATCCACGGCTGACCCTGGTCCCGCACGGCGAAGTCCACACGGAAGTCCGAGAGCCCCACCGCGGGGATCACCTCCAGCCCAGCCTCCAGTAGGCGCTGGTGAACTTCGGCGGCATGCTGATCAGGTGCGGTACCCGCGGGGTCAAATCTAGGCGCCAGCCGCTGCTCCTGGTGAGAGGCTGCCAGCATGTACTCCTTGAGGTCTGCCAGCCCCTTGGAGGCTGAATTCCTCAGATCCAGCTCATGCGGTGCGAAGGAGCTGAGGATCCGCACCGTCTCCCTGGCGCGGGTGATGGCCACATTGAGCCTGCGGTCCCCGCCCGCAGAGGTCATCGACCCCCACTGCAGGGGCACTTTTCCGCGTTCGTCCCGGGAGAAGGCCAGGGTGAAGATCACCGCATCGCGCTCATCGCCCTGCACGTTCTCCAGGTTCTTCACCAACAGCGGCTCATCCTCACGGGCCAGCGCAGCCTGGATCGAGGAATCCTCACTGGCCTCCAGCATGTCCAGCAGCAGGTCCCGCTGCTGGACGTTGAAGGTGACCACCCCGATGCTGCGGCCGGGGCCCTCTTCCAGCAGTGCGGTGACCTCGGCCAGCACCTCCTCGGCCTCCACACGGTTCACCCGGGCCCCGCCCCGGCCGCCTTCCCACCTTCCGCCGACCACACGCAGCTGCACCGCCCCAGTGTTACTGGCACCCGGTGGTGCCGGGAAAGTAGACAGCCGCCCGCCGTAGTACTGCCGGTTGGAGAAGGCGATGAGGGACTCATCCTTGGACCGGTAGTGCCAGGACAGCCACAGCCGGTGCAGCCCCGACTCATGGGCCTCGGACAGGATCGAATCCAGGTCGGCTGGCACCAGCGCCTCATCGGACTCATCCTCACCCCCGGAGTGGGCGAAGACAGCCGTGGGCGGCATCTGCTTGGTGTCCCCGACGATCACCACCGACCGGCCCCTGCCCATCGCGCCGATCGCCTCCGGCACCCGGATCTGGGAGGCCTCATCGAAGACGACGACGTCGAAGTCCACCGCATCTGCCGGCAGGAACCGTGCCACCGAATCAGGACTCATCAGCAGGCAGGGTGCTGCCTCAGTGATGAGCTCCCCGTAGTGTTCGAAGAGCTGCCGGATCCGCAGCCCGCCGCGGCGCCGGCCGATCTGCCGCTGCAGCTGAGCCACCGCCCCCAGCGGTGCCTCCGGTGAGAACCCGCGGGCGGAGATCAGCTCGGCGGGCAGCTGCTGACGCAGCAGGTCCCGGCGCTGGGCAGCCGATGCTGTGAACTGCTCGGTGCGCCGCCGGTGCGCGATGGGGTCGAACCGGTGCAGGCCGGTGCTGTGCAGCCGTTCATCCAGGGCGGCTCTGGTCAGCGCCCGGCGCAGCGCGGGCTCGACCTCCCCGGGCAGCAGCGTCCCCGCGGCGACCGCCTCCGCTGCGTCACCCACTCCCCGGGAGCGCAACGATTCCAAAGGCACGGCTACTTCGGTCCAGCGGCTCAGCTCGATCAGGGCCGCCCCGCGCGCATCACGCTGCCAGGCAGAGGCGCAGGCCCGCACCGCGGCGGCGCGGTCCGGGGCAGGTGCTCCGGCCACGCCCTGTGCCCAGCGCAGCAGCGAACGCTCATCGGCATCGAGCAGCTCAACCAGGCTCTCCCAGGCGGCAGCGAGCCTTTGGGCCTGTTCCAACGGGATCTGCGAGACCTGTCCGTTGTCGAAGACCGCCGAGGCGGCTCGTGCGGCTGCCTCAGCGTGCTCAGAGCCGCTGAAGGCGGTGTCCAGAGCATCCCACGCTTTGCGCAGGTCCTCGAGCCTGGTCAGATGATCGCTGAGCTGGTCAGCATCGATGGCACCGCGTACAGTGATGTGTTCTGCCACCTCATCCAGCAGGCGTTCTTTGCGCCGCCGCTTGCCGAAAGGCCAGAGACTCTGATCGATCTGCTGGCTCCGCTGCACCAGATGGGCGATATCCAGATCCAGCGCTGACTCTGAGAAACCCGGCACCAACGCCTGGAGCCACACCAGCGCACACCGCATCTGCTCCGGAAGTAGCGCTACGCCCAGCAGGTCGGTGGCGGCCGAGGGCGGTAAGGCGGCTTCTGCTTCGAGCAGCTCAGCTGCGGCTGAGGCCACGGCCTCAGGGTCCCAGCCATCGGTGCTGAGCCGGGACAGACCCCAGGGGTGTTCACAGGGCTCGGCGCCAAGGTCGATCAGCGCGCGGTCCAGTTCGGCGGCGTCGTCGTAGACGGCACTGAGCTCGCCGAGTTCCAGCAGAGTCTCCCGGGACACAGTGAGGCCGGTGTCAGGGGAATGGCCGGAGTCCAGCTCCAGGGCGAGCTGCCGGGCCTGCCAGGCGCTCAGCCCGGAGGGGCCGGTGCCGTGAAGCTGTTCGGGGTAGCGAGCCAGTTGCTGGGCCGTGCTCCGGGTGCGGGACTGTACCGCGTCCCACGCCGTCGGGGTGGCCGAGGAGGCGCTCAGGGCCTCCCGGATCTGTTCACGCACCGCGGTCAGTGACTGGTTGCGGCCATGAACATCCAGGGTGAACGCTCCCAGCCCCACCTCCTCCAAGCGGCGCTGCACCACATCGAGTGCCGCCTGCTTCTCGGCCACGAAGAGCACCTTCTTCCCCTGGTGCAGACATTCAGCGATCAGGTTGGTGATGGTCTGGGACTTCCCCGTTCCCGGTGGACCTTCAAGGATGAAGCTCTTGCCGGCGGCAGCCCAGCGCACTGCCTCGATCTGGGAGCCGTCGGCAGGCACCGGAAGGCGCATCCTGGTCTCCGCCAACTGATCAGCATCAGGGGCAGGCGTGCCGTCGTCATAGGGTTCACCGGGATGCTCCACCAGGTGGCGGACATGCGGGCGGTCCATGAAGTGCTGCCAGTGATCGCTCAGATCACGCCACATATCCAGGGTGGAGAACTGGGCTAGCGCAAGATGCGCCGATTCGTGGACGCTGAAGTTCTCCAGCTCCTCGGTCAGCAGCAGACGGCGCAGCTGCTCCAGTGCGCCGAGCACATCGATGCGGCCCTGGAGCACCGGCGGCTGCACCAGGGGAGTCAGGGTGATGCTCAGGTCAGCCCGCAGCTTCTCCACCAGGCTGATGTTGGCCACCGGATCACGGGTCTCATCCAGAGCGATCCGGAAGGGAGTGCGGCCCCGGCCTCCTGAGAGTGTCACCGGGATCAGGAACAGCGGGGCCCGGCCACCGCGGCTGCGGCCACCGCGCGGTCCGGCCTCCTCCCAGGTGAGCAGCCCGGCAGCCACGTAGAGCGGATCGGCGCCGGTCTCCTCGGCCGTGGTGCGGGCCCTGCGCTGCAGGGATCGCAGCCGGCGCAGGAACTCGGTGAAGCCCAGCACCGCGAAGATCCGCTGCTCATGCTCCAGAATGTCAGTGAGGACTCCGGCGTCGACATCGGCAGCAGTGCGCGCACCTTGGGCCTTGTGCAGATCATCGAGGTCCCCGTGCTCATCCAGGGTGAGCCGGGCTCCTGCGGCGAGAAGCTCTATGAGCACCTCCAGCGCCCCGGAGGGGACATGGAGTTCGGCCGAGGCGGAGTCGGTCAGCCTCAGCAGCGGGTTGCGATAGCTGAGATCCAGCAGGGACCGTCGCCAATTCTCGATCCGTGGCGGTGGGGCTGTGGTACTGGCTGCCGCAGCTGGCTGCGAGTCCTCTGGGGAGGGCGGCAGCGTCCGAGGGCGCGGACCGCTGGGCTTCCGGACCACCTCCACCACGCGTGTCGCACCCTCGAATCTGATGGCAGGCAGCGGGGAGATCCGCCGGTGGGCGGCGTGCACATCGAGCAAGTACAGCTCTTCCCTCTCATAGCTGGACCACCAGTGCTGAGCGTGGTCGACCGCGCTGTCGAAGCTCATCGCCTGTTCGCCGCTGCAGAGGCCGGTGACATCCACCGCCTCGAACAGCTGGGAGTCGGCGACTGTGGCTACCAGGGAGGCAGAGTCGACCACCGCCGAGGGCAGCCTGTGGGGTTCGGAGAGCCACCCCACCAGAACGTGGCGCTCGCTGACAGCCAGCACGCTGTGGATGCCTGCCCGCTCCACGGCGGCGGAGAAGAGGGTCGCCAGTTCCAGTGTGGTGGCCCGGCCGGCGACCAGCACCTCATCGGGCTGCCGGATCCGGTGACCGCCGGCCAAGAGGCTCTCGGTATTGCGGGTATGCACCAGATGCAGGCCGCTGAGCACGTGGTACACACCGCGGACGATCTGCCGTACCCGGCCCGGGCCAGAGTGGTAACCGGAGATCTCCGCGGAGCCGGTGTAGTGCTCCAGAGCAGCGGCGGTCTCATCGAGAAGTTCGCCGACGGCGTCGTTCTGTGGACGGATGAACGCGGCCAGGGACTCCCGGATGCCCTCGGCCCACCACTGGTCGGCCGGAAGCACGGTGAGGTGAGCGGAGGAGGAGGCATCGGCACCGTTCTCCTGGAGATGGAGCAGGGTGGGGGCCGCGGCGTCGATGTCCAGCAGAGCAGTCAGGCTCAGCGGCCAATGAAGTTCACTCTGCGAGATGCTGTAGACTTCGCCAGGTGCCAGGGCCGGCACGTTGACCTGCAGCGGTGAGGCGGTGAGGTCAAGGTGTGGGCCCAGGGGATCCAGGCTCAGGGTCAGGCTCAGCGGCTGCGACTGCTGGCTGCCCCGGTGGGTCACCGTTGCCCCAGAGATCAGCGGGACCTGGTTGTGCATCAGCGAATAGTTCAGTGCCTCACGGGTATGCAGGATGACCTCGAGGTCCCCGCCCTGCGCGTTCAGCTGGAGTGTGCCCATGCCCCTATCCTGCCCGGGTCTCTTGCCTCTGCGTGAACATGACGCAGTGACAGTGCAAGAATGGGGGCATGAGCAGTGTCATCAAGATCAACGCCATCACCGTGCCCGAGAATTCAGGCGATGAGCTCAGCCACCGATTTGCCGCCCGCCACGGATCCATGGAGGGCACTCCGGGCTTCCAAGGCTATGAGCTGCTTCAGCCTGCTGATGAGCGAAACGTCTGGCTGGTGGTCACGCGCTGGGACTCGGAGGCGGACTTTGAGAACTGGCGGAACTCCCAGCACTTCGCCGCCTCCCACGGAGAGGGCGAGGCTGAGCCGAAGAAAAAGCCTGTGGGCATGTCCAGCGAGCTGTGGAGCTACACCGTGGCGACTACCGGCTAGGTCAGGGGAGCGGTTCCTGGTAATCTGGATCGGTCAGCGCGGCAGTTGCCTCAGCTGATCCCCGCCTCCGTAGCTCAGGGGATAGAGCGTCGGTTTCCGGTACCGAAGGCCAGAGGTTCGAATCCTCTCGGGGGCACCATAGGTGTGATATTCGACGTAATAGAGGCTTCGGGTACCGCTGACATAGATGAATCCGAGCGCCGATCCTCAGGGGTCGGCGCTTTATTTTTGTTCCTGGGCTGGCTCTGTTCGGCTTTCTGGATCTCGGCCACAGCCTTGCGGGTGTCGGCGCTGAAGAGCACGTCGAAGGGCGGCTCCAGCTGGCCTTCTAGCTCGAAGTCACCCGGCTGGTCGGTCTCATGCACCAGGATCTTGGTAAAGAAGGTCTTATTGAGTTCACGCTTCAGATGCTCGGGTGCGTGGCGGTAGGCCTTGCCGCAGTCCTCGGCCAGGTCCAGGGCGACGGTGATGATCTTCTCGGCTTCTTCGGCGTCGGCTTCCAGCGACTTCAGGCGGCTCTCAGCCTGGGTCTGCTCCTTGTGCAGCTGGGCCTGTTTCTTCTTCAGCAGTTCCAGTGGGATGGCGTCGTTGAAGTGGGCCTCCAGCAGTTTCTCCTGCCTGCGGGTGATCTTCTCCAGGCTGATGCGCAGTTGGGTGCGCTCTTCTTCGGTGTCCTGGTGAATCTCGCGCAGGCCTCTGCGTAGTGCGCCCTCCAAGGTTTTCCTGTACTCGGGGGTGAGGCTGATCTGGTCGTGGAGTTCCTGGACGAGCTGCTCGGCGTATTCCATGGGGATGTATTTCATGGTGCAGTCGGTGTGCTTGCCGTGCCTGCCCCAGCAGGTGAAGTACTTGCGCGGATTGCCCTGGGAGATTCCGGGCAGCTGTGGTCCCATGCGGTAGCCGCATTCACCGCAGTAGAGGGTGGACTTCAGGTAGTGGTTGTGGATGCGCTGGCGCTGGCCGATGAAGTTGGCGTCCATCCTGTGCTGGACCTGTTGGAAGGTCTCGTCATCAATCAGAGGTTCGTGTTTGCCGTCGTACTCGACGCCGCCGAATTTCACCTTCCCGATGTAATAGCGGTTGCGCAGCATCTTGTACATCGCGCTGTTGCTGATCGGACCTGATGCGCGCCGTGGAGTCGGCGTGGTGGTGAACCCGCGGCGCGTCATTTCTTCGCGGAGTGACTCAACGGTCCAGTTGCCGGTGGCGTACTGCTCAAAGGCCCAGCGGACCAGTGGTGCGCGGTCTTCGTCGATCTTCACAGCGCGTTCTTCGCGCCCGTTAGTCACGGTACGGATATTGAGGTACCCGACTGGAGCCTTGGCAACGGTGCCGCCCTGGGCGGCTTTGCTGCCCATACCCTTGACGACCTCATTAGCGAGGTTCCGCGAGTAGAACTCCGCGATGCTGGCCATAATGCCGTGAAGCAGTAGTCCAGATGGTGACTGGTCGATGGCCTCGGAAGCGGAGATCAGCTGGACGCCGTACTGCTTGAATTTCTCGTTCAGCTCGCTGTCACCGTGACGCGACCGGGCCAGGCGGTCCAGCTTATGCACGATGATGTAGTCGATCTCCCCGGCGTGCTGTTTCAGATACTTCAGCATCTCCTGCAGTGCCGGTCGGTTGGTGCTGGTTCCGGAGACGCCGCGTTCAACGAACTCCTCTACCACCTGGGCACCGAGTGAGAGGGCTTTCTGCTTATTGGCCTTGCGCTGGGCGGGGATGGAGAAGCCCTCGGTCTGCCCACCCTTCTCGGCCTGCTCGAGGGTCGAGACGCGCAGGTAGACCACGGCTTTCTTGGTAATGCCCTGCGTCAGCAAGGATGTCAATGGATCCGCGGCCAGCCCTGCGGCAGCGGTCGGTGCAGCCGCGGTAAACGGGCTGACACCTGGGTATGTGAATGAGTTGTCCATACTCCCATTGACGCTCACTTCGCCGGAAGAGTCGAGTCTTTTAAGCTCCTGCTCAGCCGAGTTATCCACAGCCTCCGCCGGAGTGTGCTGGGCCTCGTCGTTGCGGCTATCCATGACGGCCTCCGGTGGTGTCGGGGATGAACAGGTAGATCTGCCCGTCGCGCGGGTAAACGGCCTCATACACCATCTCGATGTGCTCCCAGAGTTCGTCCTCGGTGTATTTCTTCAGGCAGTCGTGGCCCATAAGGGATTCAATGGCTTCGCGTTTGCTGGAGTAGTCCCCGACGAATCTGCGCATGAAGTCTTCGGCCATTTCGTCCACGATGTCGTCTGGGGAGATGGAGTCCAAGTACGCCTCGAAGGCTTTGCCCTGGTCGGCAATGACTCCTTCCAGCATGTAGCGCGTGGTGGTGAGGTACTCATCTAGCGCCGATTCGGGGTGGTTGTCGTATTCCAATGGGTTATTTTCCATGGCCGTCCTCCGTTCTGGCGTCTTCTCCAGTCGCTACCTCATGACGCCGGAAGAGGTGGACCTCTCGGCCTGCCCAGACCAGCTCGTAATTCTCTGCCAGGGCCTGGCGTACCAGCGGGTCGTCTCGGTGTAGACGGTCAGCAAGGGCGACCTCGTCGGTGAACCGGTGTGGGTGGCGCCTGCTGCCGATGTACTCCGTATCCATGCGCTCTTGGAGATCCTCGGCCAGGACGTCAACACTTGGGCGGCGCAGGTAGGCGAAGCCCGGGAACCCGTGTTCGAGGATGATCTCTTCGGCCCGGTTAGCCGCAGCCTCCCGCATCTGCTCGGCGTCTTCACCGGGTCGGGCTTTGCGGTGGTGGAAGGCTATGGCGGGCATGCCATGGGACGGGTTCTGTGTAATGACGTGGTCCATCTCCGGGAACCCGTCACCAGGTTTGGGCAGAAAGTCGTCGTAGCCTTCTTCGCCGAGCATGTAGTTACCGAGCCAGTTGGCTGCCTCTCGCATCTCCGGGTAGATATGACGTCGATCCAGGATCCCTGCGATCTCTTCTCGCATTGACCCGGGCAGCATGCCTTTGCCGTCGGCGAAGTCCGCCAGATGGGACTCATCCGAGGTCGCGGCGGTGCTCAGCAGCATGGCAATCATGTGGGCATCCTCAGTGGAGATCGGGAGCTGCTCCTGGTGTGAGCTCAGGCAGGTGCTCATAAGTGCTCGGATGGTGTCGATGGCCAGTTGGCTGGGCTCGCGTTCACTGGCAGATCCCATGTGCTCGACGATCTCGGCACGCAAGAGCTGGCCCTGAGGTGACGCCCGCCAGCGGGCGGCCTCTGCGCGAGGCTCATCGTCGTGGTGTTCGTGGTGTGGTTGGTGTTCTTTCATGGTGGTTCCCTCCTTTCAGGGTGTGGTTACTTTTCGAAGACGTGCCATTGGCGTACCCCGGGCAAGATGTCCCAGGTTTCGGTGAGGCGCTGCCAGATCCGGCGGCGATCAACCTTGACCAACACAGCGCGGCCCAGGGCTGGGTTGTCCTGGACGGCCCGGTCGATAGCCTGCTGGAGTCCAGCGATGCCGCCAAGGTTCTGGAGCACTTCCTCTCGGCTGTCGTAGCTGGTGATGTAGTGCTCACGGAAGCGGTGCTCGATGGAGTGGTCGTCGACATCGACATCCGGCAGGCTGCAATAGGCAGAGAACGCTTCGCCGTAATTGGCGATCAGTTCATCCAGATACGGGCCTTCCTCCTCGGACAGGTCTCGGCCGCGAACCTCCAGCTGGTGCTGTGGTTCAGCTTCCGAATCGGGCTGCCAATCCAGCAGATAGTCCTCGGGATCGCTGGGTGCGGTATATCCGGAGCCGTTCTGGTGCTCGGGCGGGTCAGCTGGGATCGGCGGACGGCGCTCGTTTTCTTGGGGTTGGTGTTCGTGGTGATTCATGATTCACCTCCTTTCAGTGGTTGTTATTTGTCCTTGGACGCACCTGACGGGGCGAGTCCGCGTCGGACTGTGTCTGCCAGCTCGGCCATGGTGGTGACCAGGAACATCTCGGCAATCAGCTTCTGGTGGTCTCCGTCGGCGGCGGGTGCAGAGTGCTGGGACAGGTGGCGGGATAGCTGAGCGGCGCGCTTGGTGCTCGGGCAGATCCAGATCACGACCGGAAACACTTGCGCCTTCTGCTGCTCAAGTCCAGCCCGGTAGTAGGCGTCATATCTCCAGCACTGCCGGATCACCCGGCCAGGGTTTTCCGTGGCCCGGTCCACTTCTAGCCAGGCGAAATATTCGCGGCCGCTGGTTCTGGCGTAGAGATGCAGATCTGGCTTCAGGGTGATGGTCTGTCCGTAGGGGCCGAGGTGGGTGCGCCAGGACCCTGGCTCCCCGGTCAGCTGCAGGTCGTGCAGCCCATCTGTCTGGGCGAGCTCAGTGAGCACCACAATGGTCTCGGTGACCGCGAGGGTGTGGGCGATGAACTCCGCCGACCGTTCGGTTTTACGAGGCCGTTTGCGCTTCCCGGTTACAGCGCTGTTGCCCTTAGACGTCGCGGTCCAGATTTTTGGTCCGGAGCCGCGTTTCTGGCCACCGATGACCTGTGGCATCTGGATCAGGTAGCCGTGCTCGTCCAGACGGTTCAGATGCACTGGTGTCCGACGTGTGGCGGTGGCCAGGTTCTTGTATCGAGGTGCTGTGAGACGGGCTAGTTGATTAGTCGTCGCGAACCGATTCTCGACGATTCTCTTCAGTAATTGGCCGTAGAGCGGATAGTCCAGCGGGGCCGGAAGGTCAGGGATGTTTGGGGCGGTCATGATGGAGCCTCCACGCCATTGCTGCTTGCCATGTGGGTCGGCCGCGGGGCCGGGTGGTCACCCCTGTAAAGGGGGTGAGTCACCTGCAGATGTACGCCAACATGCCCATGTTTACGCCGATGTGCGCGTGTGTTCGTGATCGCGAGATGACTGCCGAGATGACTCGCCCACCTCTGGGAACTGTGGCGTTTCTGTCGTCGAATCTGGCACGTCATGGGGCGGACCTCCCGCCGAATTCGCCCTGCAGATCCGGGCGCTGCTCGGACTGCCGAGGACGAGGCCGTGCGCCCTGCTTCTGCTTCCGTGCGGTCTCCACGTCTGCGACTGGCATGCCGTACCGGGTTTGCGAGGCGGCGTACACTTCAGCGGAATCCGCGGTTGTCCGTGGGGCCTGGTTCAGCTTGACGGTCATCCACTCGGAATCCTGACCCCGAAGCACCATTCGCACCTGGGCGTGGTAGGCAGGCAGCAGCGTCAGGTCGGCCGGATCGAGGCTGGTGTCCTTGGTGGCGATTCGCGCATCGGCCTGGGAGAGCGGCAGGTAGATTTTGTTGCGCGTGTTCGTCAAGATGGCTTCTTGGATCTTCGGCGTGAACTGCCCGAGATACTGGTTGGCCAGGTGCACGGCCAGTCCGAGGCTGCGCGCCTGGGCCAGCATGTCGGCCAGGTCGTTTCCGCCAGCGAGGCCGCCTACGAACTCTTGGGCCTCGTCGATGTAGAGGCCGACGATGTGCCGCCGCTCCGCAGGGATCCTCTGCCTGGTCAGGGTCTGCTGCCAGAGCATGCCGACCAGGAGGTTGCCCAGGATGCGGGCAGGCTCCGCCCCGACGATGCCCTTATTGAGGTTGACGACCAGGATCTTGCGGCTGGTCAGCAGATCCCGCAGATCAAACTTCGGCTGGGATTGTCCCAGGATGCCGCGCAGGGACGGTCGCATCTGGATCGAGTGTAGCCGCCGGATCACCGGCATCGTGGTGGTGGACTGCTGTTCCGGGCTCATGGCGTCGAAGTGCTGCCAAAACTCCAGCCCCGTGTCGTCTTTGACCTGAGCGAGGATCCGACGGCGGAAGCCTGGGTCGGTCAGCAGTGGAATCACATCCAGCAGCGTGGATCCCGGAACCCTCGTCAGGGTGTGCACCGCCGTGGTGAACGTCTGGCGCACGCCCACACTCCAGGGGCGGTCATCCATACCCTCGAAGACAGCCAGGAGTTGGTCAGCGGTTTGGGCTTCCATTCCGTGGGGTGCATGCAGGGGTTGAGGCCGACGACGGTGTCGGCGGCGGCATCGAGGACGACCACGTCCTTGTGTCGGTGTACCGGTACACGGGCCAGCACGTCGGTGGCGAGGTCGCCTTTCATATCGATGAGCACCACGCTGGAGCCAAGGCCCATGTCATGCGTGATGAGATTCAGCATGGCCGTGCTCTTGCCCACGCCGGTGGGACCGCAGAGATGGGTCATGTACGAGGCGGACTGAATCGGCAGCGCAACTTTCTCTTCCTCGAAACCGGAGGCGGCCGAGATGCCGATTACTCGGCTGTTGGTCGGCATCTTCGGTGGTGGCGGGAACATGCGTGGATGCCCGGTGCCGAATGCGGGGAGATCACCCGTACCGAGGGGCCAGGCAGCCACAGCGGCGGCTTCCGAGCTTGCTAGGCGCAATGGCCACTTCCATGGGCGAGTGGCGTTGTCTACTCGCTTGGCCTGGATATTGGCCAGCTGGAGGCGCGTGCCGGAGGCTTCGAGCACTTTCAGGGCGCTGCGCAGTTTCGAGATGAGGTGACGGGCACGCTCCGGTGTAGAGACTTTGGCGGCGATGCGGATAGCCGAGTCGAAACCGTGCTGCTGGGCGCGGGTACGCAGAGCCGCAGAGGGGTCTGGGTTTCGCTCTGGAGTCTTGCCACCGGCCAGGAGTACCTGGAAGAACTGTGACCAGGCCTCGCGGTGGTGCATCGGCGGTGAGTGACGGCGGCCCAGCATCAGCTGGATGGTCAGCTCGTCGTGGTTTCCGAGGGAGGCGATCACTCCGAACACGGCTCGAGCAGCGTCCTCAATATGCGCAGGGTTCAGATGCGGATGAGAGCCGCGGAGCCGGATCGTGGCCGCCATATCTGGTGTGCGGCGAATGTGTTTCTGCTGGTGGATATGCACCGGCAGATGCGTTCGCAGCAGTCCCTCAACGTCCTGAAGATGGGCAGCGCCTGCAGCGAGGAACCAGCGCGAGGCAGCGGCCCCGTCTTTGTTGCCACGGGCACGCATCTCCAGAACAGTCGTGCCGATCTCTGTACTCGAGGCCAGGTGTTCCATGCAGGCGGCAGCGGCCTTGGGATCCGCCATCTGCGTGAACGCCATCTCTCGGAACACCGGGTGCCTGGTCCTACGTCGCGGCTTACTGATCGTCTTCTTGGTCGTCATGATCGCTTCCTTTCTGCTGAGGCGGATTAGCGTTTTTCTTCAGGACATGAATCGCGATGCGCAGCAGGTGTACCGCGTGTCGGTCTTGGTGGATCTGCTCTTGCCACAGCTGCGTCAGCCGATGCTGCGGCTGCGCTCGTCCCGGTGGACGTCTTGGTGGGCGGCCTGTCGGTTTATAAGGACTCATCGGGGGCCTCCCGTGTTGTTCACCAGGTGCTTCTCGCCCTGCGCCACCAGATCGGCAGCGTGGCCACGGCGACGATGACGCCGGTCAGAGCGATCCAGGTCCAGTAGGCCTTGATCAGCTCGATGGCCAGCACGATCACCACCACGGTGGCGAGAATGCGTAGGCAGGCGTTCAGCAGCTTCGAGGTCGCGGAGGAGGGCTTGTCGGTCATGGGATCGCCACCTACTCATCGCTGTTCTCCTGGCCCGCTGACAGCAGGCGGTGCTCGGTGGGTTGGTCATCAAAATCTGACGGGACCGGGTAGCCGAAACGGGCTAGAGAGACCGTGGCGGCGCATTCGTTTCCCCAGAGGTCCCAGTGAGCACTGGATGGAGCCTCTCGCCGGGCGAATAGCTCCAGCCGGGGAATCTCAGGGTCACCGAGTGCCCTGTCCGCGATGACGAACATCTCTTCTGGCTTCTGCGAGTGCTGTTGGCGGGGGAAGAATCCCCAGTCAGGTTGGGCGCGGAACGCTGGCTTGGGTTTGCCTCGCTTACCGACCAGGCACATCTCTGAGGCGGTACGAGGCCAGTCGCCCATGCCGAGGTCCCGGCGCACCCACTTGAACGTGCGGTGATAGGTGAACCCCCACGCGGCCATAACCTGGAGACCGAAAGGCAGGACCGCGTCGGTGATCCACAGCAGCAACCAGGAATCCTCCGCTGATATGTGCTTGACGGCCTCGCCCATACCGAGGATCTGCTCGTCGGTCATGAGCTCGTAGTGTGCGGCAGCGCCAAGCTTCTTGCCCCGCTGCGACTTGTGTCCCCAGGGCGGATCCGCCATGATCAGCCGGAACGTCCCGGGCTTCGGCGTCTTATCTGGTTCATTGTGCTGGTGGTGGTCGTGTTGCATTTTGGCAAACTCCTTCTAAGGCGGGTTACGTTTGGTGGTAAACCCCCAGGTCAGCGGCGCGGTCAAATCGGCGGCGTCCGGGCCGGGGTCTTACCCTCAGTTATGACCGATCTGGTCAAGGATTCCTAGAGCACTTGCTCGTCTTGCAGGTGTCGAGACGACTCACCCCCACCCCTGTTAGGAGGGGTTCCAGGTGGTCGCGTTGGCAGGCGTTGTGATAAAGACATCGCCCGGGTCGGGCGCTATGAATAAGGACTATTCGGCGACGTTGCGCCACCCCATTCCTGCGGCCTTGTGCAAGGCCATCCGGGTCTGACGGTGGATGGCTTCCTGCTCGGCCGCGGCGGCCAGGTAGCGGGCTGCCAGGCACTGCTCCGGGCTGGGCGGAGGTGCCGGGATGCGGTGCTGGATCCAGTCCAGCGATTCCTCCTCGACGACCTCACCGGAGACGGTGGAGGCCGAGGCTTCCGGGCTGGGAGCGGGTCCGAATACTCGGAGCAGCGCCGCCAACCCGGAGACAATGCCGATCAGCAGCACTGTGATCAGCACGGCGATGATGAACAGATCAGCGGCAGTCATGGCCTGCTCACTCCCCGAAGCCGATCACGCTGCGGCGGAACTTCTCCGCTGCAGCCAGCTCGATCTGCACCAGCACCGGAGCCAGGTCCGGGTGCTGCTGGGAGTAGTGCTGCCGGGTTTGGTCGATGTCGGCCATCCGGTCCATACCGTTGACGGCCAGGGCGGCGGTGGCGTCCTGCTCCAGCTTCGCCAGCCGAGCCTCCTGCTTGACCCGGTCGAGCGCCTGGTCATACCTACGGGACTCCTGGTTCCGGGAGAGGGCACGTCCGCTGGTGTTCCACTTTTCAAGCTCACTCATGGTGATCACCTCCGCCCGTGGTGTCAGGGCGGGTGCTGGAGGCATAGCGGCCCATTGCATCGTCTCGCTTAGCCTGGCGGTGACGGAGCCGATTCCTAGTCTCCTGGTACGCCGGAGTGACGTCGTGTTCGATGACATGAGCTAAGGCCTCCCGCGCATCAAGGGTGGCGCTGGCGAACGCGGTGGCGGCCGTTCCGTTGACATCAGCCAACCGAACGATGAGCTTGTCGTAGCTCTCCTCCAGGTCGCTGTAGGCCTCCAGTGCATGAGTCAGACGCTGGAATCTCCAGTAGTCCAACTCCCATTCAGATGGTTTGCCTGGGTGGGTGCTCATGGGTTTGTGCATGGCATGCTCCTTGGCGGGTTGGTGAAAACATGGTGCTCAACCCGAATCTGGACGCACTCAGCTACGGGACGGGCACCCCGCCCCTGTGTCAGTGCTTGGGAATCGGATCGAGTGGTTTCACCCTAAAACCGCATGTCAGGAGGAAGAAAGCATAAGCGTGATAGCACTAGCGACTAGACTTTCCTCATGAACGAGCAGGCCCGCTACCCCGAGCAGGACATGGACTTCGCTCCGGAGATGCCTCAAGAGTGGGCACTGTTCGCTGACCTGCGCGAAGAAGTATTGCTGGACTACGAGGACAACACCGCCCGGGCTTACTGGGCTGATCTGCAGGACGTCTTCGTCTGGGCAGTGGAGCGCGACAAGGACATCCTCCAGCTGACCGAGAAAGAGTTGCGGCAGTATATGGGTCTTCTGCGGCGGCGGAAGTACAGCGAATCCACCATCCGCAGACGGATCACTGTACTGCGCCTTCTCTACGACGTCGCCATCCGTGAGGCCGTGCGCACCGATAATCCTGCTAAGCGAATTAAAGTGCGTAAACCTAGTTGACGAAGCTTATTATATATATAAGCATAAGCATTATATGAATGCAACAGAATATAGAAAAAAAGGCTTACGCCGCCGCTGGAGCACGACAGTGTTGGGCCCAGCGTCTCCAGATACCAACAAAGCCACGCTGGTTCAGCGTGGCTTCACTATTGTCGAGTTGCTGATCGTGATCGTGGTGATTGCGATTCTCGCAGCGATCACCGTGGTCGCCTACACCGGCGTTCAGAACAGAGCCGAGGAAACAAAGCTCCAGAGCGATCTTCGTCAGGCAGGCTCGCTGATCGCTATTGACCACGCCACCCACGGCGCGTACCCAGAAGACGAGGAGGACGTTGCAGATGGCGAGGGTCTCTCGCCAAGTAACGGCACGCGCTTCGAGTACACCAGTGACGGCGACAGCTACTGCCTGAGCGCAACTAGCGAGACGCGCGACGTCCGCGGCTTCCATATCTCCAGCGAGACAGGGCGAGTCCAAGAAGGCGTCTGTGATGGGCATGAGGGACCGAGTTTGGGCGATGTCGATGGTGGCTTAAGTATTGTCAGCTGGGATCAGATCTCGGCTGGAAGGTGGCATACTTGCGCCGTCGCAGGCGGGGAAGCCTACTGTTGGGGCGCTGGCAACGACGGACGCCTTGGGAATGGCGATACTGCAAATCGGACCACTCCCATTCAGGTCACTGGTCTCAGCAATGTCACTGCGATCTCGGCTGGAGGGTCGCATACTTGCGCCGTGGCCAACGGTGACGCTTACTGCTGGGGCTCTGGTCTCCAGGGGCGCCTGGGCAACGGCGGCACTGATGGCCAGGCTGTTCCCATCCAAGTTGCAGGCCTTAGCGGTGTGACCTCCATCTCCGCAGGAATCCATCACACCTGTGCCGTCGCAGGCGGCGACGCCTACTGCTGGGGCCGTGGCACTTATGGAGTACTAGGTAATGGAGATACTGCTCCTCGAGACACCCCGGCCCTGGTTGCAAGCCTCAATGGTGTCACCTCGATTTCAGCTGGAACTGCCAGCAGCTGCGCCATCGCAGGCGGTGATGCCTACTGCTGGGGCTGGGGTAATAACGGTCGCCTCGGCAATGGAGATACAGTACAGCGGGCCTCACCAGTTCAGGTTTCAGGCATTAGCAACGTCACCTCGATCTCAGCTGCGGACGTGAATGCTTGTGCCGTCGCAGGCGACAATGCCTACTGCTGGGGTGCGGGCGTTGCCAGTCCGGCGATGGTTTCAGATATTAGTGGTGTCACCTCGATTTCCGTAGGATACGTGCATCGTTGCGCAATCTCAGACAGTGATGCCTACTGTTGGGGGACTGGTAGTAGCAGGCAGCTCGGCAATGGCGACACGGCGAGTCAGTCTGCACCAGTGCGGGTCTCAGAGACTTCTTCGTAGCTCGTCCCAGCATGTTAGGAGGCCAACTCTGGTGCTGTTGCACGACTTGAGCGGTTAGGAGGAAAATCTAACGCAGGAATGACGCCGCTATCCATATCCATTTTCTTCAAGAAATTCACCGTCTCTGGTTTCACTCTGGCTCGGGAGTTCGCCCAGTAGTGTGGAGTATCGTGCGAAGCCTGTCTCCAGCAGCTCATACGTCGCAACGGTGATCAAGTTCAGTTTCTGTAGGTTTGTGCTGAAGTGGAACGTCGCGCCGTACGTATCTCTCGTTCCAATCTGTTCGACTGAGTCGTTGCCCGTGGTGGCAGCCCACATTTTGCCGTGGGCGAACCCGCTACTGAGCTGCCAAGCAGCCAGCCACGGCAAGAGGTCCTTAAGGGTGTCGGAGCGTTCCTCATCTAATTTTCGGAGAATGTCCGTCATCCTTGGAAGCGCATCCTGCTTCGGTTTCTTCTTGCCCTTTGGCGTCTTCGGAGATGCTTTATGCTTCGGAGTCCAGGGGGCAATTCCAGCCGCCACGGCGAACTGATCTACGCGCTGCCGCTTTGCAGCGAGATGCTCAATGGGGAGCCCAGCAGTCTTGGCGAACTGCTCGTAGTTGTGAACTTCATCGAGATGCAGGAGCAGTTGGCGTTTTACTCGGGCTCGCGAACTCTCAGGACTCATCAACCAAAGTGCTGAGGCTCCACATTCCAAGGCATTCCGCAGGAGAGGGTATCCACCATGTAGCCGCACCGTGAGGTTAACATAGGTGCCCTGGCTGTCCTGCTCTTCTTGAATACCGAGCCAATGCTTCAGCGCATCCAGGCACCCGTATCCAGCAGAGAGCATGAACTGTGCGGCGTTCTTCGTCGGTAACGTGGGGGCCGTTGCTGCGTCCACGGCAAACCCAGAACCCGCGGCGGGCACTTGTTTGGGCTGAAGATCTTCCTCCCGTAGAGCAGTAGCCTTCAGCAGGTGATAGAGGGACTCGGCTGCCTTGTTTTCATCAGGATTAACCTCGGGGTACGGCCAGTGTGGCATGAGACGGACCTACTTGGGAGTGCCGGAGGTCGATTGCTGTTTGCGGTTCAATCGCGCTAGTTGCTTCGCCAGGCGTAGTGTCGCCCTGGATTCGTCTGGCATGTTGTCAGTTTCCGCGATGTAGTTCTCGTTAACGCTGAGCACCTCGACTGCCTCTCCGAGCGTAATGGGTTCACCCTTACTGTGGCGCAACAGAATGTCCTCACGAACCCCCATCTTCTTGGCGACAGCTTTGTACGCATCTTCGTTGAACTTCTGCGCTGCCGGGCCATCTGGAAAAGAGACGCTGAACTGTAGATCATCTTTGAGATATTGAGTCAGGTCGATAGGCCGCGTTTCGGCTTGCGCAACCGCGGTGGAAAGTACGGCGAACCACTGCAACAGCGCGCGTTCGGCGTCCTCGGTGTCGCCCATGATGCTGTCCGGCGTTGGCCACGGTGAGAAGCTTGGCTGATACGTCTCCCAGTTCATGGATACGTTCAGGCCAACGCCACGATCGAGATAGCAAACACTGTCTATGCGCTTCTCTGGAGCGGCCTCGAGTTGGGCATCATTGAAGGCGCCTGCATAACTGCCTTCGCTTTCGAAAGCGAAGACGCTGTAGTAGACCGGCATGTCGGCATACATCTGCCCATACCGTTCGCGCTGGTGAACCAACCCACCACTGAGAAATGCCTTCTTCTGGAGGGACTTCACTTTCTGGCAGCTCTTAATGAGGTCTGTAACCATGCCCCTTTGGAGGCGCGACTTCACCTCAATAACAGCTATCACACCCTCCACCGGCACTGCGTGATTACGGCTGCCCTTATCGCCAAAGAGCATTGGAGTCCGAGGCTTGTCGTAGAGGATGGCATCGAGTTCGCCGCTGCGGTTACTGTCGACGTCTACAACCTCTCCAGAGGTAACTCCGATCGAATCTGGTAGATGCCTGCGGAGGAACTCGTGAAACCGTTCTTCGGCAGTGGTCCCCTTGATGCCGCCATGGTCGAAGCCGCCACGAATGTTCTTCAGCTCAAGCCGTAAGCTCTCGGCTGTGGTCCGGAGGGTCGATCTCGGCCCTCTTGTGTCGTCCTCGGCCACTGTCGCCTCCTGGTGCTGATTGATGATTCCATCACAGCGTAAACGGAGCCTCGGACATGGCGAACGTCCGGTGCAGCGTTAGCGACTGCGAAATTGGGTTTCTCGCACCTCTGATCAGTCACGATGACCGTCCCACACTTCAACTCTGACCTGATCCATGGTGTGCCTACGCGACAGCAGAGGCAAGCTCTGCGGCGGATTTCCCAAGAAGGAGAAACATCATGTCAGAAGAGCTGTTGGTCAAATTCTACGAGGTCCAGAATCTTGGGCTGCCTCCCAGTGATGCGTTCCTGGAGTCAGCTTGGGTGTACGACTCGTGGGAGGAGGTTCATCAGGAACTGGATTCAGATCATCGCCTGCGGTGGGAACAGTCATCACAAGGCATCTGGTCGGCGACGCTGCCGGATCAACGCACGGTGACAGTTGAGCCGTTTCGACGGGTCAACTCGATCAGGGTGAATGTGAAGTTGATGTAATCCATTAATTGACGTCGAAGCGCTGGTGGTGGGTAGCTCCACAGAACTGCCTGCCACCAGCGCCGATGTTCAGTCCATGTCTGGGCGTTCCATCACCTGCTCCGCTGGGAGAAGATGGAGTCATGTCATCCCATCTCCGATCGCTGACTTCACAGCAGCAGGCAGTCCTCCAGTGGATTCAGGATGGTTGTCCGGATGGTGTGTACACCACTGGCTATGGCCATCGGAGCGTGGCCAAGAGTTTGGAACGCCGCGGGCTGGTCACTATCTCTGGCCGTGGCCCGACATGGACGGCGTCCATTTGTCCTGCGGGCGAACAACGCCTCGAAGAACCCGTACCGCCACCGCCTGCCGAGCCTGACCTCACCGCTGCGGACCAGCTTGTCCGCCGAGTTCTGGGTGCGGGCGGAGAGCTGGAGCTGACTGAGAGCGACGATCGCAACGAGATCAGGGAGTTGGTTGAGCAGAGCCTGAAGTCGCCGCTGCGTCCACACGGCAAGAAACTGGACTTGGTCAATGACTTCCCCTACGTCTATGCGGTGGTTCTGGTGGACTACTTTGGCGAATTGGTAGAAGCCAGACCTGTACGGATTCTAGAGAACATCCGTCGCTACCATCCATCCGTGAAGCAGTTCAAGCAGAATCGGGACACGCAGCGGGTCTCTGAAGAGCATGTTGGCCGTGCCACTTTGGTCCTGCAGTCCCTGGTCCAGGAGGCCGAGAGGCGCGATATCAGGGTGCCGTCCTTCGATGAGGCTCGGCTTCTCAACCGCTCGAACAGCAACAGCAAGCTCTCAGGCGCTCATGTCATCTTCAAGGTCGGTGATGAGCTCTACGCGATAAACATTCGCGAGCTTCCGCTCAAAGGCGGGGCGAAGATTGAAGACCGCTGGAAGCTCCGCGGAACAAGACCGCAGTGGATCCTGGATCGAGGATATGAGTTCATCAGCAGTGGGAAGCTGGAGCTGATCGTGGAGCCGATTGGCTATGGCGATACTCGCTATCGCGATGGCAAACGGAAGCGTCTGGAGGATCAGCTGCCCGAAGTATTCAGGCGGCTGGAGATTTCACGGCGGCATACAGCCGTTGCCAAGCAGATCGAGGCCAAGCGGGAGAAGTACAAGAAGCAGCGCCACGAGAAAGAGGCGAACATTGCCCGGCAGAAGTACATCGATGCCAAAACTTGGGAGTACTTCAAGGAGCTGTCGGAGCGTTGGCAGAAGCTTGAGCGTCACCGCGAGTTTCTTGAACAGGCGCGAGCTGCGATGGCTTCTTTGGACCCTGACGAGCTCAACCAGGCCCAAGCATTCTTAGCTCATTCGGAGGAGGTGATCGCCAGACTCGATCCGCTGGGGCATCCGGAACATCTCGTCCCGAAGATCAAGGAGCCGAGCTACGCGGATCTCCAGCAGTACACGCCGAACAAGGCAAGGTTCTGGTAGCGACTATAGTGCCGTGAACACAAAAAGCACTCGGTCCTCACGAACCGAGTGCTTTGCCTCCCGCTTGGGGAGAACTCCATTGGTTGGATGAGCTTGCGTATGAGGCGCTTCCATGACCAGCGCCCTGCCTCATTGCTGCGCCGACAGAGGTCTGCACGCAGTGAGGCTCGCTCATCCATTGTTATTTTACTATATTTCTATTGATTTATAATATAGTTTGAGTTATAAACGTAAGTAGCATGAAGATAACTAAATATGGAAAACTCGGCACTGTAGCGGCAAGTCCGGCGTCTACACGAGCCAATCGTAAGCGTCAAGCATCGTTCGGGTTCACGATAGTTGAGCTCATGATCGTGATCGTCGTGATTGCAATCTTGGCTGCGATTAGCATTGTCGCGTACACCGGGGTGCAAGGGCGGACATATGACACTACTGTTCAGAGTGACTTGAGGGGATTTGCCAACCAGCTTGAAATGTTCCGCGCGGCTACGGGCAGTATCCAGTGCGCGTCGACTTCTTTGAGGGGGTCTTTGAACGTGAAGTAGGGGCGCCGCAGTTCTCAGCTACTGCGTATACCCAAGATGGCGGAGTCTCTCCGGCAGGGCTGCACAACCTGCTCTACTGTTCGCCCGGAGCACCTAATGATTACACCTATGCGGTGATTGCCCGTAGTCGCGGCGGCAATACCTGGCAGGTAGACGCCCACGGCGTGCGGCCCTACGACGGCCCAGTGAATATGCACTCACACCCATTGTGCGAGGCAGCAGGAGCCCCGATCCACAGCTCGGGTGTTGAGTACCGCGTATGGCTCTACAAAGATGACGGATGGCCGGAGTTTGTCCGTGCATAGGTCTGTTGACAATCCGGGATCAGGCATCAATCACGGCTTCACCATAGTAGAACTCATGGTGGTCGTCGTCGTGATCGCTATCTTGGCCGCCATCTCGATCGTGGCGTATACCGGGGTTCAGAACAGGGCTCATGACTCGGTCGTCCAGCAGAATTTGCGGCAGATCGGTACCGCCTTGGATAGCCGGGTTTTCATGGGGGATCGCGTTCCTCACGTCATGTACGCCGGTGACGATGACGATAGAAAATTGGAGCACAATCTCAGTCAGTGGAGCGATGTTGGCATCAGCAAGGGATCGTACTCAACTGAGCAGTCAGTGAATCTTGTTGTGTGTAAGATCCACGACGGGTCTGAGTTCTCATTAGCGGCATGGAGTCGGAGCGGCAACGGATTCGCTTATCAAAACGGTGCCGTTGCCTCATTCGGTGAGGCACCTGGTGCGGGCAACAGTGACACCGCTCGGATTTGCGAAGCCATGGGATTCATCCGCGGGGGTGGACTGCCTGCGAGCAAGCAGCGGTGGGGTTCTGGTTGGCTCTACGAGAATCACCAGTGGCGGCTCTAGCGCGATGACCACTTGAACTGTTTCTTCAGCTCTTCCTGCTCTGCTAGTAGCCGTGCATGCTCTTCGCGCAGAGTCTGGTTGTCCGCTTCCAGCTCCTGCGGATTTTCGGCGTAGAACTTATCCATCCAGCTCTTCAGCGTTCCGGGCGCAATGCCGTACTGCCGCGCCACTTGGGCTGTGGTCTCGTGACCCTGACGTCGAGCGGCAATGACATCGCGCCGGAAGTCGTCGGAGTAGCGAACCATATGTCTATTCTGCCTCAGCTCAGATGCTGTGGGTCTCGCTTCAGCGTCTCGAGCAGTTCGTAAGTGAGCTGGCGGACAGAGACGGCAATGGGGTTGCCCGTCATTGCACTCGTCGGCTGGTCTGTGGCGTTATCGATGTTGAACCAGCCCAGCTTCTCCTCGTTGGCGATGGACTCGTATTCGGAGTTTGGCTTCGGATCGACGTGTGCTCCACCCTCCTTATTGGCGAGCTCGAGAACCATCTGCTTCCGATTCCACTTCCGGTCGTCATCAAGCCGCATGACCGGCTCCTCCCACCAGGCAGTGAATGATGCCTCCCTCTTCACTGGCATGATGTCCAGCCCGGCCGAGTAGCTCCAGCCGCCCTGGCCATCATATGAGATGCCGACAAGGCCGTGATCGGCCATTTCGTTTCCAGGCTCGATCGGTCCGGCCGTGTCGATCCACTTCAGCTTGTCCTTGATCTCGAGTTGCCCCAGGAGCGAGTGCGATCTGTCCGTGTCATGGACCAGCACGCGCACAATCGTGGCGAGTCGGAGAGCTTCATCTTCAAAGCCCTGGTCGTATGACTCCGCAGATCGTTCGAGGAATCTGAGCTGTGTCTTCAGCTTCTCCACGAGAGCCGGGCGTTCCCTCCGGCGCTTCTTAGCGTTCGATGCTCGGCCCATCTACAGCTCCCTCGTTCGTGGTGGCGATGTCCCTGAGTAGCCTAATCTGCGGGTCGGACGCGGCTCCTGTTATTGGGCCGCGTTACCAACGTCGCCGCCCGCAGTCTTCTCAGCGAAGACTTGATGTGCGATAATAAGAACAGTTCGCAACTAGCGGTTCTGAGCTCGTCAACTCCCGCTCTGCGAGGATCCAACTCCAGGCCAGATCGGTGCGGTGCACATCTGCATGTCCGAGGTCGCCGGTAGTGTGGATCACGAATCACTGAACACACCTGCGGGTGAGGGAGACGCACAATCGCATGAGCAGCAGACTCACTGAGTATCAGGCGAAGTATTTCGCTCATGAGCTCCAGCGCAGTTATGCCAACGATCATGTCGGCAAGCTGGCGGGGCTGCTCTTCGATGCGCAGGTGGAGCCGAAGCCACACCAGATCGATGCGGCACTGTTCGCGCTGCAGACGCCGTTCCTCAAGGGCGTAGTGCTTGCGGATGAGGTCGGCCTCGGGAAGACCATCGAGGCTGGGATTGTCATCTCGCAGTTCTCGGCTGAGCGTAAGCGCCGGGTACTGATCATCGCCCCGTCGAGTCTCCGTCAGCAGTGGAAGCAGGAGCTGCACGAGAAGTTCCTGCTCCCGGCCCAAGTAGCCGACAGCAAGAACAAGGATGCTCTGCTGGCCGAGGCCAACACGTCTCGGGCGGAGATCATCATCTGCTCCTACGAGTTCGTGTTGCGCCACCAGGATGCGCTGCTTCGTCATTGGGATCTGGTGGTTGCCGATGAGGCGCATCGGCTGCGTAATCATTACACCAGCAAGGCCAAGATCGCTGACGCCGTCTCCAGTGTGGTGCGCGGAGCGACGAAGACGGTGCTTCTAACGGCGACGCCGTTGCAGAACCGGCTGGAAGAGCTTTACGGGCTGGTCTCGGTCTTTGACCCGAATTACTTCACCTCGCTGGATGCCTTCCGCGAGCGGTACATCAAGAACCGCGACTTCACCGGCGATGATGATCTAGTCGCTCGCGTTGCCGCACTCTCTAAGCGCACGCTGCGTCGGGATGCGCAGAAGTACATCCGCTTCACCAAACGTATGCCGCTGACCGTGGAGTTCACCCCATCGGTAGAAGAACAACGGCTCTACGAGCTGGTCAACGATTACCTCCAGCGTGATGAACTGTTCGCATTCGCTGGTTCCCAGCGGCACCTGAGCGCTCTGATTATCCGTAAGCGCCTGGGATCCTCGACCTATGCAGTGGCGAGCACGCTGGAGAACATCGCCAACCGACTGGCGGACGAGTTGGCAACTGGTCAGCGCCGTGATGGCCGCGGCGGGCTGTTCGTCGTCGACGATCTCACCAGCGATGAATTGGAAGAAGCCGAGGAGAGCCGTCGGGAGGATCGCTTCGACCCGAATAACCAGTCGATCACCAGGGCGATCCGTGCGGAGGTCCAAGAGCTGCGCGACTACGCCGCCTTGGCTCGTTCGATCACGGTCAATCAAAAGGCGGTCAAGCTGGGCGACGCGCTGGATCAGGGCTTCGCGAAACTGCGCGAGATTGGTGCCCCTGAGAAGGCGATCATCTTCACCGACAGCACTAAGACCCAGGAGTATCTGGCTCGCACGCTCCAGGAGAACGGCCGCGGTGAGGGGCTGGTGGTGTTCAACGGCACCAACGATTCACCCGGGGCCACTCGGATCTATCAGGAGTGGCTGAAGCGCCACCGCGAGTCCGACATGGTCACTGGTATCCCGGCGATGGATCGGCGCAAGGCGTTGGTGGACTACTTCCGTGACCGGGGCACCATCATGATCGCTACCGAAGCGGCGGCAGAAGGTATCAATCTGCAGTTCTGCTCGATGCTGGTCAACTATGACCTGCCGTGGAATCCGCAGCGTGTGGAGCAGCGTATTGGTCGTGTGCACCGCTTCGGGCAGAAGCACAACGTGGTGGTGGTCAACTTCTCCAATAAGGGCAACGTCGCTGAGCAGCGGATCCTGGAGCTGTTGGAGACTAAGTTCCACCTGTTTGAGAGTGTCTTCGGTGCTAGCGACGAGGTGCTTGGTGCTATCGAGGATGGCCTGGACTTCGAGAAGAAGATCTCCGACATCCTTAACCGCCACCGCACTGCCGAAGAGATCGACGCCGCCTTCAAGCAGTTGGAGCAGCAGTACGCTTCCGAGATCTCGCAGGAGATGGCCAACGCGAAGGCCAAGGTCTTCGACAATCTCGACCCGCACGTCCAGGATCGGCTGAAAGCCTACGATGCCCAGTCGGGTGAGGTGCTGAACAAGTTCGAGCGTCTCTTGCTGGCACTGACCCGCTATCAGTTACGCGACTACGCGGACTTCCACGGGGATGGACGGCAGTTCATCCTGCGCTCCGCCCCGGTTGCCGATGTGCCGACTGGGCAGTACTTCTTCAAGTCCAAACCGCTGGAGAACGGCCATCAGTACCGCTATTCCAGCCCGCTGGCACGGCACGTCATTGAGACGGCACAGGCCACCGATACTCCGCCTCGGGAGTTGACGTTCAGCCTCGGTCAGTCTGAGCGCGTTACCAGCGGCGCGAAGAGCCTGGCTGGAAAGTCAGGCGAACTGACCGTGAACCTGGTGACCTTCAGCATGACCGCAGGCGAGCAGGACATCTCCGAGTCCTACATCCTGGCAGGGGGCTACACCGACGACGGTGACTGGATTGACGAGGAGCACGTCGCCGACCTGCTCGACCTCACCTGCACTCACGTCGGCAGTGACGTCACCATCGACGCCTCGCGATTCGCTGAGAAGCTTGACGAACGCAAGGCCGAGCTCGAGCACGAGGTCCAGGGGCGGAATGCGCAGTACTACAACCAGCAGGAGGAAGTCCTCGACCGTCAGATCCAGGACAAGCGTGCTGAGTGCAACGCCAAGTTGCGCGAGTACGAGGCCAAGGAGAAGGAAGCCCGGAAACTCGCCAAGAACGCTGACGACCCCGCCGAGCAGCTGAAGCACAAGAAGCATGCCCGCAAGTGGGGCCAGCGCATCCACGAGGCCGAGGATGACTTCCGTGTAGAACGACGACGTCTGCGCGACCAAGCAGACGAATACCTTGAACTCATCGAGCAAGCCCTGCGCGGCACCCAGGCAACTGAGCATCTGTTCGCCATCCGATGGCGCGTGGAAGCCTAGTCAGAAACTTTGATAATTGTTAATATATATTCAGAAAGATGAAAATATATGCATGACGAACTGAATGAGATTCCCGGTGCGACTCCGGACTTCCGCACGGAGCTAGCCGAGAAGCTGGCGGAGCTGGTGCCCGAGGCGGTAGCTGACGGCAAGATTGACACCAAGAAGCTAGAGGAGCTGCTCGACGGCGACGCAGCTGATACTCGCGAACGCTTCGGCTTGTTCTGGCCCGGCAAGAAGCGCGCTCTACGCGCTGCTCAGGAGCCGACCACGGCAACCCTGGTGCCGGATAAGGATAACAGCAAGGATTGGGACACCACTCAGAACGTGTTCATCGAGGGCGACAACCTCGAAGTGCTGAAGATCCTGCAGAAGCACTATCACGGCAAGATCAAGATGATCTACATCGATCCGCCGTACAACACCGGCCAGGACTTCGTATACCCGGACAACTACCAGGAGGGTTTGAAGTCCTACCTGGAGTTCACCAAACAGGTGGACGAGGGCGGCAAGAAACTCAGCACCAACAGTGACCAGGCAGGCCGCTACCACTCCAACTGGCTGAACATGATGTATCCGCGGCTGAAGCTCGCTCGGAACTTGCTCACGGACGATGGCGCCATCTTCATCTCAATTGACGATCATGAGTCAGGGAACCTTCGGAGACTGTGTGACGAGATGTTCGGTGAGGCGAACTTTCAAGCCGATATTTCTTGGCAGAAACGCTACACCCGCAGTAACAACACACAAGACTTCACCACTGTAGTCGAGCACCTTCTCGTCTATTCACGATCCGAAAGTTTCGTCGTGAACTTGCTGCCTCGGACCGGGGAAGCGGATGAACGGTACGCGAATCCAGACAATGACCCACGTGGTCCTTGGAAAGGTGCCTCGTTCTTGAATCCTGCGACACCGGCTGAACGCCCGAACCTCAGCTATCCGCTTATCAACCCAAATACTGGCAACGTGACAATGCCGGACAGGAAGGCGTGGCGGCGCTCAGAAAGTGAATTCAACAAGCTCCAGCAAGAAGGCCGCCTGTATTGGGGTAGGGATGGCACGTCCGCAGTGCCTTCCATAAAGATGTTTCTCTCCGAGGCTCGAGGCCTTACACCGGTCAATTTCTGGGAACATTCATACGCGGGGAACACGGACGAGGGCACCCGAGATGTGAGCAAGCTCTTCGGTCGCGATGTATTCAACAACCCGAAGCCCGTGAGGCTTCTGCAGAGAGTATTGGAACATGCCAGTGCGGCTGACTCACTCGTACTGGATTTCTTTGCCGGCTCGGGGACTCTTGGACATGCAGCCATGAAGTTGAATGCTATTGACGGAGGAGCGCGTAGGGTCATTCAGGTCCAATTACCCGAGCCTGTTCCCAGTACTTCACAGGCTCACCTTGCAGGCTTTAGAACAATTGCGGATATTTCTCGCGAACGTCTACGAAGAGCAACAGACACTATCGAAGAAGAGCACTCGGATATCCTGGCTGAGCGGGATAAGCCGCTGGACGCTGGGTTCAGAGCTTACAAACTCTCTGATACAAACTTCGCCAAGTGGCGACTCACCAGTGATGTTGCGGAGACGGAACTCGAGCAGCATCTGCTGAGCTTGCGTGAGAGCGCGGATGACCAGGCCACGCAGGAGGCTCTGTTGACAGAGCTTCTGCTGAAGCGCGGATACTCACTGACCGAGCAAGTTGACGTGTTCGACGTGTCTGGGTTGGAGATTCACGGCGTCAAAGATGCTGAGGGTGACTACGGTCTGCTGGCATATCTGAACGAGCATCAGAAGCCAACGCTGGAGCAATTGCGTGCATTGGTGGACGCGGCTGAGGCGCAGATCGTGATCCTGGAGGATGCCTTCCTGGGCGATGATCAGCTGAAGACCAACCTGGCGCAGCTGTGTAAGTCCAAGGGTATTGAGCTGTGGACGGCGTAAGGGGCTGGTGATGAAGTTCAAGTTTCAAGACGACCTGCCTTACCAGTTAGCCGCCATCAGCTCGGTGGTTGATCTGTTCGATGGTCAACCGCAGGATGCCGAGAAGCTTGCCACGCGTCTCCGCGGCCAGCTGCCAGACATGGATTCTAATTCCCAGGCCGCGCTGGATATTGACCTCCGCCAAGAGGTCGGCGCAGTTGGCAACAACCTGGTGCTAGACCACGACTCGGTACTGAAGAACCTTCAAGAGGTGCAGGACCGTAATGGTCTGCCAGTCTCGGAGGAGCTAGCGGATGGTGCGCTGGACTTCGATATTGAGATGGAGACCGGTACCGGCAAGACCTACGTCTATCTGCGCACAATCTTCGAGCTGGCGCAGCGGTATAACTTCAGCAAGTTCGTCATCCTGGTGCCGAGCGTGGCGATCCGCGAGGGTGTGAACACCAGCATCGAGCTGATGCGCGAACACTTCCGCAAGCTCTACCCGGCGCTGCCGTTCGATGCTTCCGTCTACAGTGGGCAGACCGCTGAGGAGGTCCAGTCGTTCGCGACGTCGACGAACGTGCAGATCATGGTGATGACCATTGACTCTGTGCGTGGCGATAAGAACACTCGCATCATTCACCAGGAGCGCGACAAGCTCAACGGTCTGCGTCCGATCGACTATCTGAAAGCTACTCGCCCTGTGGTGGTCATGGACGAGCCGCAGAACATGGAGTCTCTGCTCTCGCAGAGTGCCGTCAGCGAACTTGACCCGACCTGTACGCTGCGCTACTCAGCAACGCACCGTAAGCAAAGGAACGTGATTTACCGGCTTGATCCGGTGGATGCGCACGACATGAATTTAGTTAAGCAGATCGTGGTGGCCGAGACCACGCAGCACGGCTCGGATGCGACGCCGTATATCAAGCTGGTGGACGTGCGCCGCGAGCCGCGCTGGGAGGCCAAGCTCGAGCTATCCGTGCGGAAGAAGGATGGCTCACTGGCCCGCACCCAGAAGTGGGTACGTCAGAACCAGGATCTGGCTACCGTCACCGACAACTCCGCGTATGAGAACAACTGGCGGGTTAATGAGATCAGCCTGGAGCCTGCGTACGTGGAGCTGACCAACCATGGCATGCTTCAGCTGGGCGAGGAGATCGGTGGTAACGCTCAGGCGATCTATCGCGAGATGATCCGCGAGACCATCCGTGAGCACCTGCGCAAGGAAATGATCCTCCGCGAGCAAGGCGTGAAGGTGCTGAGCCTGTTCTTCATCGACAAGGTCGCCAGTTATATGGGCGAGGGCACCAGCAATGAAGACGCCGATGGGCAGTTCGCCCAGTGGTTCGATGAGTTATTCCGCGAGGAACGCGACAAGTCACCGATCTACCAGGAGCTGCTGCCGCAAGATCCAACTGAGCTGCGTCGGGCCTACTTCTCCGCGATCCGGAAGAAGAACTCCGTCGAGTACAAGGACACCTCCGGTTCCACCAAGGCTGATGATGATTCTTACGACCTGATCATGCGGGATAAAGCGCGACTGCTCAGTCAGGATGAGCCAGTGCGGTTTATCTTCTCCCACTCCGCGTTGCGCGAGGGCTGGGATAACCCGAACGTCTTCCAGATCTGTACCCTGCGCGAGATGGGTGCCGAGACCGAACGCCGTCAGACAATCGGGCGCGGCCTGCGCCTGCCGGTCAATTACAAGGGTGAGCGCATCAGCGACCGCGGGATAGCTCAGCTGACCGTGATCGCCAACGAGTCATACCAGCAGTTCGCCAAGAGCCTCCAGCAGGACTACGCCAAGGCCGGGGTGCAGATCGGCTTCGTGCGTAAGGGCGAGTTCTCAAAGATCATTCACCCCGAGGCACCCGATGAACGCGGTATTGGCTTCCAGAAGTCCGCGTCAATTTGGGAGCACTTGGTCCAGCGCGGATTCCTGGACAAGGACGGCAAGGTGCTGGCCAACTTCGCGCCGCAGAACGAGGGCTTCACACTCGGATTCAATGCGGACTTCGCCTGGGCCGAGCAGCCAGTCATCGCCGCGGTGAATAAGTGCAAGCTGGAGAACGTGGTCAAGCAGCGGAAGAATCGCCGACCACGGAAGCTCAACAAGCAGCTGTACATGAGTGAGGAGTTCCAGGACTTCTGGGACGCCATCTCTCGCCGCACCACCTACCGTGTGGAGGTCCAGCGCGGCGAACTGATCCGCAACGCTGTGGCGGCGATCAGCAAGGAGTCCGAGATTCAGCCGCTGCGCATTCAGGTGACTAAGGCCGGGGTGCAGATCCTCCGCGGCGGAGCGAAAGGCCAAGAGCTCAGCAGCCGCCAGGCAGACCTGCGAGGTGGGTACGACCTGCCGGATGTCATCTCCGAGCTGCAGGAAGCAACCTCGCTGACCCGCAAGACGATCATCGACATCCTGGTGCAGTCCCGACGGCTGGGGGAGTTCATCTCCAACCCGAACGACTACATCCAGATGGTCAAGCGATGCATCACCACCGAGCTGTCGAAGATCGTGGTCGAAGGCATTCAGTACGAGCCGATCGCCGGAAGCGTCTATGAACTGCGCGAGCTCCAGGAGGATGGCGAGAAGGAGAAGGACCGCTTCATCGACCAGATGTACGAGGTCAAGAACCAGCAGAAGACTGACTTTGACTACGTTGTCTACGACTCGAGTGTGGAGCGGCAGTTCGCCGAGATGCTGGACTCCCGTGAGGACATTCGCCTGTTCATGAAGCTACCTGACAAGTTCAAGATCGACACCCCGGTCGGCCCGTACAACCCGGACTGGGCGATCGTGAAGGTCGAGGACGGCCAGCAGAAGCTCTACATGATCCGCGAGACCAAGAGCACCAGCGATGCCAACCAGCTGCGCCCAACCGAACAAGCCAAGATCGACTCAGCCAAGAAGCACTTCGCCGCCATCGGCGTCAACTACGCCAAATCAAGTCCAGAGGGGCGGAATCTGTGAGGATCAAGTCGGTAGGAATCAAGAACTTTCGGGCGCTTAGGGACGCTGAGATTGAGTTCGACTCAGTCACTACCTTCATAGGGCCGAACGGAGTTGGTAAGTCGACTGTTCTCCGTGCACTTGACTGGTTCTTCAACCGTGGCAAGGGCCAGGAGCTTACAGAGGACGACTACTCGTTTGGGGTGGCGCACGAGGACATATCAGTTCGGGTTACTTTTACAGACCTCACTGTCACGGACCGTGAAGCGCTGGGCAAGTACGTAACTGAAGGAACTACTACCTTCACCGCCTGGAAGATCCACCGTGCATCGAACGGCGAGGAGATTCTCTCTGCTAATGCTAAAGGGTACCCAGACTTTACACCCATTAGGTCAGAGCCCAAGGTCGCTGACATGCGCAAACTCTACAGTGGATTGCGATCTGATCGACCGGAGCTCGAATTGCCTTCGGCAACCACGAAAGCAGCTATAGAGTAGGCGATGACTGAATGGGAGGCTGACCACGTCGACCAGCTAGTCGATGCCCCGGAAGCGCTGGAAACAAACTTTTTCGGGTTCAACAGTGGCGGCAAGATGAGCGGCCTCTTCGACTTTGTTCTTGTGACGGCAGATCTGCGTGCGAGTGAAGAATCGACGGATGGTAAGTCCAGCATTATCGGACGCATCCTAGAACGATCCGTGGACCGCACTGCCGCAGATGAGGACATCGCCAGGATCGTCGAAGAGAGCCGCCAGAAGCAACAAGACGTCTATAGGGAAAAGTTCAATGATCAGCTTGAAGGGCTCACCACACAGCTGAACGAGGTTGTCCACACTTATGCGCCAGATCGCGAAGTGAGAGTTACACCTTCAGAGGTAGAACTCAAAGCTCCGCGCACGACTTTCTCAGTGTCCGTGTTGGACGGTGAAGATCAAACTCCCGTTGAGAACCAGGGGCATGGATTTCAACGCACGCTTCTTGTATCGGCGCTTCAGGTTCTGGCGGAATCGGGCACAGCGGGAGACCAAGGAGTTATTTGCCTGGCTATCGAAGAGCCAGAACTGTTTCAGCATCCCATCCAGGCGCAGACTTTCGCCAAAGTGCTACGAACACTTGCGGAAGATTCAGGTAAACGTATCCAGATCACATATGCGACGCACAGTCCTTACTTCGTAGAGACGCGTCACTTCAACCAGGTGCGACGGCTGACTCGAACTGAGAATCCGACCCCCTCCGTAACGGTACATTCGGCCACCGTCGATGAGGTTAAGGAGAAGCTGGATGGTGTCACAAAGGCAGTATCCGTCGAGAGCCAGTTGGATAGTGTCATAGCCAATCAATTACCTGTGGCGTTGTTCGCTCAGAGAGCCCTAGTCGTTGAAGGAACCACCGAATCAGCAGTGTTCCACGGAATCGCGGACAGAGCTGGCGCTGGTTCTCTCGAAGCAAAGGGCGTCGCTGTTGTTCCTGCTGGAGGAAAAAGTTCTATCCCCCTGGCACATGCGATCCTCAGTTGTATGGGCATCCCGGCATATGCCCTATTTGATGGCGATGGAGGCTTCGAAGCTCGCGCCAAAGCTAATGGCAAAGACCAGGACAAGATTGAAAATGAGAAGAATGGGCACGTTGCGGCGAACCGATCTGTTCTCAAATATTTCGGGCTAGACGTTACTGATTTTCCACCTTCTCAGATCGGAGAGTCTGCTGCCGTATTTGAAGATCATTTGGAAACGTTCTTGACCAAAGAATGGCCCAAGTGGGCAGAGTCCTGCACGACTATCGAGAAGGATACGGGTGTCTCCTTGAGGAAGAACCAGTCCGTATATAGGTCGGCGACGGTCACTGCTGAAGGCAAGGTGCCAGAGATGCTTGAACAAGTTATCGCCAAAGCTGAAGGGCGAGGAGACTGACCGGCACATGAGCAGTGCTCAATACCGTAGAGAGCTTGACCGTAAGCGTAAGCAGCGGATCGATGCCGAAGCTAAAGCCGGAGAGTGCAGGACCAAAGAGTCCAAGAAGCGCGCTGAGGCAGATAAGGCGCAGCAGGAGGCCGGGAAGTCTAAGAACGCTTCGACTATCAGGATGAAGCTCAGACGAGCGGATCAACGAGACAAAGAAGCGGCTACTGCAGGCAAAGAAGCCAGCAGGTGGCAGAAGAAAGCTTCGGACTACGCAAAACAAGAGGCGGATGCCCAAAAGAAGCTGACTCGAGCCGAAGCATCTGAAGCTGCTGTAGCCGAGAGACGGCAGAAGCGTGAATCGGCACTGGCGCAGCGTCGTGAAGTCGCTCAACGCGCTGAATCTGAGGCACCGCTGGCCCGAACTGAACAGACCGTAGGCAACGTGATGACTATGCTCCGTGCCCCGAAGCCCGAGAAGCTTCGGATTCTGCTTCTTGGATCCGCTTCCGAGGGTGATTTGCGGGTTGGGCGGGAGCAAAAGCGGATCCGGTCCGCGGTCGAGTCCGCGCTCCACCGGGATCTTGTTGAGCTCGATGTCAGGCCAGCCGCGACTACGGAGGACTTGCTCGACGGAATTGCGAAGTTCCGTCCTCACGTTGTCCACTTTTCAGGACACAGTAACGAGGATCTGATTGTGTTCGAGCGCGAACAGGATAATCGCCATCATGGCCATCCGGTTCCAGCCCAGGCCTTCGTCCGCGCTATAGCTGCAACCGATGAGCCTCCACTTCTTGTTCTTCTGAATGCCTGTAAATCTGCAGCGCAAATCGACCAGCTTGTTGAGGACGTAGTCCCTTTGGCCATCGGCATGTCCGACAGCATCCAGGACGGGGACGCCATTGTCTATGCCGCGCAGTTCTACGCTGCCATTGCCAATGGCCAGTCTGTACGTTCAGCACATGCTTCGGGCCAAGCCGCGTTAGAACTTGCTGGTCTGGAGGGACACGACTTGCCGACTCTGGCTACATCCGAAGGGGTTGACCCCTCAAGTACGGTACTCGTGAAGCCTGCAGAATAGACGCTGAATACTCTTCTGTCGTTCTATAGGTTTTCCCGAGATGCCGTGTACTTCGAGATCGTGCGTTTGCTGACGTTGAACTCCTTGACCAACTGGGCGTAGGTGGCTCCCTCGGCCCGGCGTTTACGGAGGGCGGCCACTTGCTCAGCTGTCAGATCGGGCGTTCGTCGCTCGACGCCGTTGACCTGCAGGATGCGCTGCACAGTGGAGCGATGGCATCCGAACTTCTTGCTGATCGTGATCACTGGCACCCCGGCCCGGTATTCCGCGATGAGGCTCTTGGTCTCCTCTGGCGTGAAGCTGCGCGGACGGCGTCCCCGTTGCTTTTTCGGTGGCAGTGTGGGTTTGATTGGCGTATACGCGACATGGCGATACTTCTGCTTGATCTTGGAGGTCGCCTCGACTGCACCCCTGATCTGGTGGAGTTTTGTCGCATCACAGTGCGAGAGGCGCACCAGAACGTCGTTGTTCAAACTAACGATGTCTTTAGTCACGACCCCGCTGGCAGGGTGCCCGGTGGGCTGGATCTTATAGGAAGATCAAACGTCCTCCTTGAACACCTGCGTGGCACCTTCCTGTCACGAGAGGGTGAGGAAGAGTTTCTCCAGCTCCTCGATGGTGAGGCCGTCCTCTTCCTCAGCAGCAGTCTCGGGGTCTGTGATGCAGTGCTGCATGGCTCCAGAGACAATGAGGAAACCGGCACGATCAAGGGCGTTGGATACTGCGGCAAGCTGGGTGACCACCTCTCGGCATGAACCCTTGTCCTCAACCGAGTTGATGACGGAGTCCAGTTGGCCGCGGGCCCGTTTGAGTCTGTTGATGATCTTGCGCTGAGTTTCGGGGTCCGCGCTACGCATGAGGCTTCCTTCGGATGGCGTCGGGTTGATAGAACACGATTAATCATCATCCCATGGGTGTGAGGACGATGCCTTCTGCTGACTTGCAGTGGTGAAAGGGCGCTGGTTCAAGGGTCGGATGTTGGTCGTTGTGGTGTTCTTTCCGACCACGTAGGCCAACAGGGGCAGGGCCAGAGATATCCCGATGAGCGCAGCCCAGCCGACAAGGAGCTTGGTCAAAGGACCTATGGGGAGCGCGCAGTAGGCGGCGGTCATGGGAGGCCTTTCGCCAATGGGACTAGGGGGAGGTCAGCTAGCTGTTTTGGTGTGAGAGCCAGCAATTGCCCAGCCCGGGGGACTGTGGCACTGTTAGTGCCATGCAGAGAACGGTCAGCGCGCACCTCGATATCACCGTCGAAGACCCGGCCGAGATCTTTTTCGTGGTCGCTGCGGCTGCGGCGGATTCTGTGCCTACCCCAAGGATTGACGAAACGCTGAAGCTGCTCCACGATGGCGCTGACCTGAGCTTCACCGAGATCCGGGACCTCCATGGGACCCGGATGCACCGTGCTTGGGCCCCGACCGGGCGGCTGACGCTGGACTACCGTGCAACGGTTGCCGGAGATCCGACGCCCGAGCCGGTCGACCAGGCCGATCTGGTGCGCTACCTCAGGCCGAGCCGCTACTGCCAGTCCGATGTGCTGGCTCCCACCGCACACTACGAGTTCCAGGGCCTGAAGGGGCATGAGGTGATCCACGCCGTGGAGTCCTGGGTCCACTCCCAGCTGTTCTATGTGCCAGGTTCCAGCGGCCCCACCGACGGCGCGGTCGAAACTTTGCTGGGCCGCCAGGGAGTATGCCGGGATTACGCCCACCTGGTCATCGCCCTGCTGCGGGCTATGGATGTCCCGGCCCGCCTGGCCGCGGTCTATGCTCCAGGACTGTCACCCATGGACTTCCACGCCGTGGTCGAAGCCTACGCGGAAGGACGCTGGTACGCGGTGGACGCGACGCGTCTGGCCCCGAGAGCATCACTGGTCCGCATCGCCACCGGCCGCGACGCCGCAGACACTGCTTTCATGACGGCCTCGGGGGCAGGGCCCACGCTGAACAGCATCGAGGTCACTGCCGTCGCAGACTCACTGCCCACCGAGGACCGCGATGAGCGGGTTCAGCTGGCATAAGTGCCTGCTGAAACGAGCAGACCAGCGAATCCCGGATATATGAAAGCCCAGAGGCCCAGGCTGCTGAGCGCCACCACCCCTCCGCGCAGCGTTTCTGCCCCAGCATCGGTTCCGGTGATGAATAGCGGCGGCGCATGAGAGCGAAACGTGCCCACAGCGGCCCATCCAGCTGGATCCGCCTCCTCCCGGTCCTCGGGGTGCTGCTGTGGCTTGGCCTGACCGCCGTGGGCGGTCAGACCTTCGGCAAGCTTTCCGAAGTCGTCTCCAATGACCAGGTCACCTTCCTGCCCGCTGAGGCAGAGTCCACTCAGGCGCTTGAGCTGCGCCAGCAGTTCTCCGACGACGACGCCGTACCGGCCACGGTCATCGCCGAATCCGCAGCAGGTGCCATCGCCGATGAGCAGGGGCCCGAACTGGACGAGGCGGTGGAGGCGATCGCTGGACTGGACGGGGTGCTCCAGGCCCTGCCTCCGGAAGTCTCAGAGGACGGCGAAGCGGTGCAGATCCTGGTTCTGCTGGATGAGCAGGCGGCCGAAGACGGTGCTGTCGCGGCATTGCGCACTACCGTGGATCGGCAACTGCAAGAGCCCGGATGGACAGCACATGTGACCGGGCCGGCGGCACTCTCGGAGGACTTCGCTGCGGCGTTCGCGGGCATCGATGGTCTGCTCCTGGTGGTGGCCATCGCCGCTGTGTTCATCATCCTGGTGCTGGTCTACCGCTCGGTCCTGCTGCCGTTTTTGGTCCTGCTCTCATCGGTCGCGGCACTGTGCGCGGCCATCATCGTCGTCTTCCAGATGGCCCGCAATGACTGGATTCAGCTCAACGGCCAGGCACAGGGGATTCTGTCCATCCTGGTCATCGGTGCGGCCACCAACTACTCTTTGCTGCTGGTGGCCCGCTACCGTGAGGAGCTGCTGGCCGATGAGGACAGGTTCTCCGCGCTGTGGCGGGCCTGGAGACGCTCACTGCCACCGGTTCTGGCCTCCGGCGGGACGGTGGCCGCCGCGCTGCTGTGCCTGCTGGTCTCAGACCTGAACTCGAACCGGGCACTGGGGCCGGTGGCCGCCACCGGAATAGTCTTCGCCGTGCTGGCCACGATGACCTTTCTGCCGGCCCTGCTTGCCCTGCTGGGCCGCCCTGCCTTCTGGCCGAAGATCCCCAGAGCGCTGAATCTGGTTTCGGCAGAGCAGCCGGGCAGGCGGCAGCGGCGGGAAAGCCCCGAACGTACCGGACTGTGGGCAGCGGTGGCGGACGCAGTGCGGCGTCGTCCGCGGCGGATATGGCTGGTGGTGACCCTCCTGCTGGTGATCGGCTCCGCCGGGGTGCTGGATCTGCGGGCCGAAGGTGTCCCGCAGTCCGAACTGGTGCTGGGGGAGACTGACGTCAAAGCCGGCCAGCAGATGCTGGAGCGGCACTTCGACGCCGGCACAGGTGCCCCGGCTGAGGTCTATGTGCCCGCTGGTGAGACAGAACTGGCCTTGGAGATCGTTGAACCCCTCGGCGGGGTGAGCACCGTCTATGCGGTCACCGAGGACGGCTCCCCGGCAGAATCGCCGCAGGAGGCAGCGCAAGCGGAGGGCTATACCCAGCTCTCGGTCACCCTGGCCGACGCCGCTGACTCCCTGGCGGCGGAGAGCACCGTGGTCGAACTGCGGGAGCAGCTGGCCCAGCTGGAGGGAGAGACTCTGGTAGGGGGCACCTCTGCGACTCAGCTGGACACCAACCAGACCGCACAGCGTGACCTGATCACCATCATCCCGCTGATACTGGTGGTGATCCTGGTCTTCCTCATCGTGCTGCTGCGTGCGCTCACCGCTCCGGTGATCCTGCTGGTCACCACCGTGCTGTCCTACTTCACGGCCCTGGGCATCTCAGCGGTGGTGTTCAACTACATCTTCGGGTTCCCCGGCGCTGACCCTACCGTGCCCCTGTTCGGCTTCGTCTTCCTCACCGCCCTGGGGGTGGACTACAACATCTTCCTGGCCACGCGTGCACGGGAGGAGACCCCCTCGCGCGGGCCCAGCGAAGGACTCCTGCACTCACTGGTGGTCACCGGGGGAGTCATCACCAGTGCCGGCATCGTGCTGGCAGCCACTTTCGCCGCGCTGGCGGTGCTGCCGCTGATGTTCATGGTTCAGCTGGCATTCCTGGTGGCGGTCGGGGTGCTCATCGACACCTTTGTGGTCCGGACTCTCCACGTCCCCGCCTTAGGCGTGGACGCCGGAGGGAAGCTCTGGTGGCCATCCTCTCTGACACAGCGACCAGAGCCTCAGCCCGCTTAGATTAGGGCGCCAAGCCGGCTGCGGCGGGACGGAATCCCAGCCTGACATTCTCGCAGCATCCGGGCCGGCAGACGTCGTACCACGGTCCCAGCTCCGTCAGGCGTGGGCGCTGATCAGCCGGCACAGCCTGCATCCGTTCCTTAATCAGATCGACCACCGTGGTCACGAAAGCCGGGTGGACCCCTGGGGTAGGAGTGCGGACCGCCCGCAGCCCTGCCTCTTCCGCGGCCTCCATGGCCTCATTGTCAAGGTCCCAGAGCACTTCCATATGATCGCTGAGGAACCCCAGCGGCACCACAGCCACCGCCTTCACTCCTTCGGCAGGCAGCTCGGCGATCCGGTCGCAGACATCGGGTTCCAGCCACGGCTGGGTGGGCGGGCCGGACCGGGACTGGTAGACCACCTGCCATTCAGTGCCCGGCTGTGCGGCGGACTCTGCGGCCAGCTGCTCCATGATGGCCGCACCGACCGCCTGGTGCTGAGCGGCGTAGGCTCCGCCGTCCCCGAAGTCCTGGTCGCGCGGACCGGAGCGTTCGGCATCGGCGGTGGGGATGCTGTGGGTGGAGAACAGGACCCGGATCTCCTCGGGAGCGAAGCCGGCTGCAGAGAATTCGCTCAGAGCCTCAGCCACGCCTTCTGTGAAGGGCTGGACGAAGCCGGCGGCGTCGAAGTACTGGCCGATCTTGTCGATGAGCACTGTCCCGGCCAGGCCGGTGTCGAGCAGGACCCGGGCGAAGTCCTCCCGGTACTGACGGCAGCTGGAGTATGAGCTGTAGGCGCTGGTGGCCACAGCCAGCAGGCGGGTGTGCCCATTGGCGGCAGCCTCTTTGACAGCATCCTCCAGGTAGGGCCCCCAGTTGCGGTTTCCCCAGTACACCGGAAGGTCGATTCCCTGGCTGCGCAGCTCCTTCTCCAGCACCTCCCGCAGCTGCTTGTTGTGCGCGTTGATGGGGCTGACCCCGCCGAAGTGGCGGTAATGATGGGCCACCTCCTCCAGCCGCTCATCGGGGATGCCGCGGCCCCGGGTGACGTTGCGCAGGAACGGAATCACATCATCCTGCCCCTCCGGTCCGCCGAAGCTCGCCAGCAGAATGGCGTCGTACTCCTGGGGGGCAGCCGCAAAGGGGTGGCCGCCGGCTGAGGCCTCAGCGGCGTGCGGCACCTCAGTGGTCTCGGGGTGAGTCTCGGTCATGCGCGAATTCCTTTCCTGGTAGGTGGTGGGGACAGCCGGGCTGGGGCAGCCGGTGGTGCTGATCAGTCAGGCAGGTGCATGGCCATCAACAGCATGGTCAGCGCTGCCCCGGCGGCGTAGTTGATCCACAGGAAATGTTGCCAGCCGCCATGGGCCTTCGGCGAATCCTGATCGGTGAGGTCACGGAAGGGCCACGCGGCGGCAAGGTAGGGCAGCGCCAGCAGCCCCGCCAGTGCCGCCGGCCACCCGGTGCCCAGCATCAGCGCTCCGGCGGCGCTCCAGAGGGCCAAGGCGAGCCGGACCGTCGCCTTGGCCCCCAGCGCAGTGCCCACAGAGCTGATGCCGGCCTGCCGGTCAGGACCGATGTCCTGCACCGCCCCGAAGGCGTGACTGGCCATGCCCCACAGCAGGAACCCGCCGAGCGCGAATGCCGCAGCAGGCCCGAACCCGCCGCCGGTCAGCACCACCCCATAGACAGCCGGGGTGACGAAGTGCAGGCTGGAGGTCACAGAGTCCAGCACCGGGACCTCTTTGAAACGCAGCGGGGGAGCAGAGTAGGCGACCAGGGCGATCAGGCTGACACCCAGCGCGATCCAGGACGGCCAGGAGCCGATGATCACCAGTACCACCACAAACGGCAGGCAGATGACTGCGGAGGCGATGAGGGTGGCCCGGTGCAGCCGCGGCGGCAGCAGGGCGCCCTCGGCCCCGCCCTTGCGCGGATTCGCGGCGTCGGAGGCGTAGTCATAGACATCGTTGATGCCGTAGAGGGCCAGGTTGTAAGGAATCAGGAAGAAGAGCGTCCCGATGAGCAGGGCGGGGCTGAAGCCACCGCCGGTGAGCAGATAGGCCGCGGCGAAGGGATAGGCGGTGTTGATCCAGCTCAGCGGACGGGAGGACCGCAGCAGATGACCGATCACCGTGGGTTCCCTTTCGCGCCGAGAGGCCCCACCAGGACCCACAGCGCTGGAAGCAGCACGACTGCGGCCAACGGGTAGCTGAAGTCCTCGATCGGTGCCAGACCAAGCCGGATCCCGGAGATCTGCGCATCAGCGTAGGTGAACAGCCCGACCCCGATCATGATGTTGTCGAAGACCGCGGTCAGCACCAGCAGCGCCAGCGCCGCAGCGCAGACAGCCGCCCAGCCGAAGGGCGCCTCTGCTGCGACGCGGCGATGCACCCGGACAGCCCAGAGCGCGGTGAGCACCGCTGCAGCCATGAAGGCGCAGGAGAGCACAAGATAGGTCATCGCCGGCTCACCCGGGTTTCCAGCAGCCGCTGTGAGCCCAGGACCAAGACCATGGTGAGGTGACACAGGAACAGCAGAAAGAACAGCTCCTCCAGGGGAAGCTCCGGGGCGAGCATGACACCGGTCATATACGGCCCGGGACCGTGAAGGAAGATGCCCAGCGCAATGCCGGCTAGGTCCCAGAGCAGGAAGAAGGCGGTGCCGATCACCAGCACCAGGACTGCACGGAGGGGTTCAGCGAAGAGGAACAGGCGGTACCGCCAGTCGATCAGCAGCATGCACCCGGTGGAGATCAGCAGGGCGCCCAGGTAGAGGAGACTCGTCAGCTCAGCCGGCACCGGCGGCCTCCATAGGGGCGGAGGTGGTGTCTCCGCGAAGGGCCTTGAGCACCAACTCCGCACTGATCAGGCACATCGGCACACCGATTCCCGGCATAGTGGTGGCCCCGGCGTAGAACATTCCGGCGAGTTTGGACGAGGCGATCGGCCCCCGCAGGAAAGCGCTCTGTCGCAACGTATGCGCAGGGCCCAGCGCCCCGCCCCGCCAGGCGCCGAAGTCGCGTTCGAAATCTGCTGGACCGATGCTGCGCCGGACCACGACACGCTCAGGAAGGTCCGGAATCCCTGCCCAGGCGGCGATCTGCTCGATGGACTCATCTACCACGTTCTCCACCTGGGGGTCTCCGCCCCCGTCTGTTCCGCCTGCGCCCAGGGCAGTGTCGGCGGTGATCGGGACCAGGACGAAGAGGTTCTCATGACCAGCCGGAGCGACGTCGTCGGTGGCACTGGGCCGGCACACGTAGAGGGAACGCGGTGGGCCGCCTGCCGGCCGCTTACCACTGATCTCGTCGAATCCCTTTTGCCAGTCCTGAGTGAACAGCAGTGAATGGTGCCCCAGCTCAGGAAGCGGCCCCCGGACCCCGAGCATGGCCAACACCGCACTGGGCCCCGGGTCCCGCCGCCGCCAGCTGCGCTCAGAGGTGAGGCGGTGCTCTGGTGTCAGGAGCTTGGTCTCGGTGACATGCATATCCGCGGTGGAGACGACGACGTCGGCCGGGAGGAACTCCCGACCCCCACCCCGGAGAGTGAAGTGGACACCGGTGGCTCTGCCCTTGGCGGCAGTGATGTGCTCAGCCTGGCAGCCGGTGCGCACCACCGCGCCGTGGTCTTCAGCGAGGCGGGCCACGGCAGCCACCACCGAGCTGAACCCGCCACGGGGGTAGAGGACGCCCTGTGAGAGATCCAGGTGACTCATCAGGTGGTACATGCTCGGCGCGGCTGAGGGTGAGGTGCCCAGGAAGACTGCCGGGTAGCCCAGAATCTTCTGCACACGCTGATCAGCGGTATGCCGCGCGATGAACGTATCCAGCGGCTCGGTGAGCAGCTGCAGCAGCCGGGGCAGCTGCTTGAGCACCTTCGGCTCCAGGAAGCTGCGGGCTGAGGTGAAGGTGGAGTAGAGCAATGTGCCCACCGCCAGCCGGTAGGTCTCAGCGGCTGAGTCGAGATAGGACTGCAGCGCGGCTTCATCGGCCCCCAGAGCCACCAGCGCCTCTGCGGCTGAGCGCGCCGGGACGTCGAAGGGGTCGTCCTCCTCTTCGAAGAAGACCCGGTATCCGGGGTTGAGCTCCACCAGGTCAAGCTCCTGCTCGGCGGAGGTGCCGAAGAGAGAGAAGAAGTGCTCAAAGACCTCCGGCATCAGATACCAGGACGGTCCTGTTTCGAACCGGAAGCCCTGGTGCTGCCATTGACCGGCCCGCCCGCCCACCGTCTCCTGGGCCTCCAGCACGGTGACCTGGAACCCTTCGCGGGCCAGCAGAGCGGCGGTGGCCAGTCCTGAGAATCCGGCACCGATGACCACTGCTGTGCGTGGCGGGGTCACGGTCTTGTTCATCGTGGTCCCCCCGCCGGCAGCAGTGCGGAGGCCACAATGCGGGCTTTAGCTCTTCTTGGCACCGAGACGCGGAGGCGGTGAAGCTCTGCAGCAGGGGTGCGGCGCAGCCGTTCGTTGAGCTCACCGAACAGTGCAGCGGCCAGCGCGGTGGCACGGCGCGGGCCAGGCGGGAGCAGGGGTACCGCTTTGCGGGCAGCGGCGAGATCGGCGTCGATATCAGCGATGATCTCACCCTTGCGGTGCTCATTGAGCACACCAGGGGAGGTTCTGGGAAAGTAGGTGCGGCCCAGCTGCTGGGAGTCTTGAGCGAAATCGCGCAGGAAGTTGATCTTCTGAAACGCTGCTCCCAGACTCGCGGCGCCGCTTTCCATGCGGGACAGTTTATCCCGGGGGACCTGATGGCCGTTGAGGAAAACCCGCAGGCACATCAGCCCCACGGCTTCGGCTGAGCCGTGCACGTAGGTGCGGTACTGCTCCTCACTGAGCGAGACCACCGGGGTGAGGTCCCGGCGCATGGAGCGGAAGAAGGCTTCGACCAGGACTTCTTCGATTCCCGCGGATCTGCCGGTCACCGCGAAGGAGTGGACCACCAGGTTGGTGCTGAACCCGCAGCGCAGCGCCGAGAGCGTCTCCTCTTCGAGATCATCGAGCACCGCCCTCCTGGAGTCGGCGTCCAGCCCTGCTTCTTCGGCGGTGCCGTCAACGATCTCATCGGCGACCCTGACCAGTGCATAGACATTGCGAATCTCCGCACGAGTCTGGGCAGGCAGCAGGGCAGTGGCCAGCTTGAACGATGTCGAATACTCGCGGATGACCCGGGAGGAGGCTGATTGCGCTGCCTTGGAGTACAGGCCCAGGGGTGAGGGAAATGCGGAGTCTCTCATCAATGCGCCGGTTCCTGATCGGATCCGAGGCCGGCCGAGCGGTACAGCGGCATCTGCTGAACCTGCAGCACCAACCAGGGGGAGAAGGCCCATGGTGCGGCGGTGACGGCAGAGGTGAGCTTCTCCGGCTGCACCCAGGTGGCCTCAGAGACTTCGCTGGGGTTGATCTGTGGGGCGCCCTGGGCTGAGGCGGTGAAGACCGGGCAGATCTCGTTCTCCACGATCCCGGAGGCGTCGGTGGCTCGGTACCGAAACTCCGGCAGCTCCAGCTGCACCCGGCTCAGACTCAGTCCCAGCTCGTAGCGGGCGTGGCGGTGCACGGCGTCCTCCAGGCCCTCCTCCGGCTGCGGATGACCGCAGAAGGAGTTTGTCCACACCCCTGGCCAGGTATGTTTATGAAGCGAGCGTCGAGTGATCAGCACCTGTCCCTGACCATTGAGAACATGACAGGAGAAGCCCAGATGCAGAGGGGTCTGCGCAGTGTGTACGCGCTCCTTCGGCACAGTGCCGCAGGGCTCGCCGTCCTCGGCAAGAAGGACCACCTGCCGTGCTGGACTCGACATCGGAACCCCATCTCTTATAGTTAGCTTAGCTAGTAAATAGCTTAGCTAATAGTAGCCTAAGGAAAACGTATGATGAAGAAGCGCCCAGGTCAGGGCAGTGACGAGGGTTTCTCCATGCTCGATCCGCGCGTGACCGACCCCGGCCAGGAGATCGTGCAGTACGGTTCCTATGATGACCACGAGCTGGATCAGATCGTCCAGGTGCTTGAATCACTGCGGAACTGGCGTCAGGCTGAACGACGCATGAGCGAGGCCTCGCGCAAATACATGAAGCTTGGCGAAACCGATATGCGCGCGCTGCGCTACATCATTGCGGCCCAGAAGAGTCATCACCTGGCAACCCCCGGCGCGCTGGCCCAGCATCTGGGGATCTCAACAGCATCGGTGACGAAGATGCTCGACCGCCTGGCCGAGCATCACCACATCCGGCGCCTTCCCCACCCTGAGGACCGCAGAAGCACAGCGGTCGAAGTCACCGAGGAAACTCGGCGGGTGGCACAGCAGACGGTAGGGCGCACCCACGCTGGGCGCTTCTACGCCGCGGCCGCCCTAACCCCCGAAGAGCGTCAGGTGGTCATCCGGTTCCTGGAGGCACTCGCAGCAACCCAGCCTGCTCAGCAGCAGCCTTCGTCCTAACCCATCTCCAGGTAGCGGCCTTGTCCGCTTGGCTGAGACGCGCTCAGTAGAATGGGCCAGGATGGGGTGTCATGAGCTGAGGATTCATGGGGTCGGAGGGTCCCCGGGATCCTCCCTGCTGGGGGTGGAGCCACAAGAGGCTGTGGTGATCCAGCGCGGACGCAGCACAGAGGTCCTGGCCCGCCGCCAGAATCCGCAGGTGGAGAGCTATGACTGGGGACGGCTCACCACCGATTCCCGGTTCCAGCCGCTCTGGGTCCTGCTGCTGCCGTTCACCCTGGTTAATGTGGCCGGCTGGGCCCATGAGCATTTCTCCGGCAGCAGCAGACGGATCTGGCTGACTCGCATTCTTGTTCACACAGCCGCAGCGCTGCTGACTGCCAGTTACGTGCTGTGGGCCGCGATCATCGCAGTCGACTATCTCGGGTATCAGACGCTGGGCAGATTCGGAGAAGCAGCCAGAGTCATCGGCGTCGTGGTCGGTTTCCTCCTGTCGGTGGGCGTGCTGCTGCTGCTGACGGTGATCGCTGATCTCACCCGCCGTCGTTATGAGCGGGTGCAGCCCGGATACGGTCTGGGACGCCGCGATGGCCAGGCCCGCTGGCAGCACCGTGAAGGCCTCACCAGCGAACACTTCTTCGCCCACGACCGCAGCCTGAAGAAGCTTTTGGGCTGGCACCTCAGTGCCGTGGCGCTGACTGTGGGCGCGGCAGTGGTTCTGGCCTGGGCCAACTGGGGACAGGTGAACCTCGGGCTGGGAAGGGCATTTCTGGTGGTGGGCCTTCTCCAGTTCCTCGTGGTGGCGGCGCTGGCCGGATGCTGCTGGAACCCCGGTGGTCGGTACCCCCATCAGTCCGCTCCCCGGGCGCTTCCGGCCGCGGCGGTGACACTGTCGGCGGCGCTGAGCAACGGGGTCTGGGCCGGCCTGGCGCTGCTGACCGCCCAACTGGCCGGGATACCGTGGGACCGTTGGGGCCAGGAGCTGGCGCTGATCGAGTCGTTCGTGATCACGGTGCTGCTCTGGGCCGCAGCGCTGGCGGTATGGAGCCTGGTCTGGCGCGGCCGGGGCAGTGCCGAGGAACTACCAGCACGCAGCACCGAACAGGCCGAGCTCGGTGGGACGCTGGAGCCCGACGGCGTGAGTGACCAGCTCCGTGCCCAGGTGGCTGCCCGACGTGGACGGGCCCAGGCGGCCCGGCAGGCCCCGTGGCTGATCAGTATCTTCGCCGGGCTGTTCCTGGCCTCGTCGCTGATCGCCATGGCTCTGCGGTTTGAGCCAGAGGGACCAGTCATCGACTGGATCCAGCCTCCCGGGCGCGGGTTCCTCTCCGGCATTGCCGTGGTGCTGCTGCCAGGACTGGCGGTCGCAGCTGTCTGCCTGGTCTGGCTCTCCAGCCGATGGCAGGCCCTGCGCGGGGCCGTGGCGGTGATATGGGACGTGCTGACGTTCTGGCCGCGCCGGTACCACCCATTCGCGGTCAGGCCCTTCACCGAACGCGCAGTACCGGAGTTCCAGGGGCTGATCACCACGCGCATCCGGGACCACAGCGGACTGATCGTCTCAGCCCACTCCCAGGGATCAGCGCTGGCCTTCGCCGCACTGGCACCGATGGGCTCAGCCATGCTGCACCGGTGCGGGCTGCTGAGCTACGGTTCTCCGGTCACCACGCTCTACGGACAGGCATTCCCCGCCTACTTCGGTCAGCAGGCGGTGGAGGATCTGCGGGACCGGCTCATCTCTGGCCGCGGCGGCTGGCGGAATCTCTACCGGCTCACCGATGAGATCGGCGGACCGGTCATCGGCGTAGGGGCGCCGGCTACAGATCTGGAGGTTCCAGACCCTGCCGAGGCGGCGCCGTCGTCCTTCCCACTGGAGCCTGATGACCCCGAACCGCTGCGCGCGGTATGGGCCGATGTGGCCGGCCACCAGATCTACCGCGAGGAGGTCGCCTACAAACAGGCTGTCGGTGACTTCAGGGCCGCATTAGGATGAAATCACTATGCCGGAGCTGCCAGAGGTCCATGCGCTCGCCGTCGATCTGGAGTCCCGCCTGGCCGGGCGGAGGATCGACCGGCTGGACGTGCTCGCCTTCCACGCGTTGAAGACCTTTGACCCGCCGGTCTCCGCAGTGGCCGGTCAGACCGTGCATCGGGTGGGACGGCACGGGAAGTGGCTGGAGATCGTCCTCGGCGACCAGCAGGCTCAGCTGCACCTGGTCATCCACCTCTCATTGGCCGGCTGGATCCGCTGGCGGGACAAGGCACCTTCGGGAATGCCGTCTCGGAAGAGCCCGATCGCCGCACGGCTGGTGCTCGAGGACGGCACCGGACTGGACATCACCGAGGCCGGCACCCGCAAAGCCCTGGCCCTGCACATAGTGCGCGACCCAGCCGAGGTGCCAGGCATCGCCAAACTGGGCCCCGATGCCCTGGAGGTCGATGAGGCCGGTTTCGCCGAGATCCTGAAGTCCGCAGGGCGGGCCCGGATCAAGAATGTGCTCAAGACGCAGGGGAACATCGCCGGAATCGGCAATGCCTATTCTGATGAGATCCTTCACGCGGCCAAGATGTCGCCTTTCCAACCGGCGAATATGGAGCCCGAGGACGTCGCCCGTCTCTACACGGTGATGCGTCAGACCCTCCTACAGGCCATGGCCCGGGCCGAGGGACATTCGGCCAGTGAGCTGAAACGGGAGAAGAAGACCGCACTGCGGGTCCACGGCCGCTTCGGCGAGCCTTGCCCCGAATGCGGGGAGGCCATCAAACAGGTGGTCTACAGCGGCTCCAGCTTCCAGTACTGCCCTGTCTGCCAGAACGAGGGAAAGTCCTTCTCCGACCGCGGGATGGATCGCCTGTTCTGAGCGGCCTGAGCTCAGAGACTCTCCGGCACAGCGTACGGCGGTGTGGTTGGTGACGGCGGGGCGGTGGCCAGCCGGTCGGTGAAAGCCTGCTTGGGCACGAACAGCAGCGAGGCTGCCGCCACGATCCCGGTCAGTCCGCAGACTAGCCACACGGTGACATAGCCGGAGAACGTCCCGGCGGTGGATTCCACCGTCTCAGCAGCCCCCTGGAGCAGAGCGATGCCGAACACACAGGAGGCGATGGCCCCACCGACGGTCTTCACCGAATTGGTCAGCCCGGTGGCCACTCCGGTTTGAGTCCGCGGTGCTGCAGACGCGGCGGTGGCCGGCAGCGCGGCCACCAGTGCGCCGGAGCCGATGCCGGCGATGATCATATTCGTGGTCACCTGCGTGTAGCTACCGTGGAAGGGAAGGAACATGAGATACCCCAGCCCGACCAGCAGAGTGGCGCCCAGCAGCGCATACCGGGGAGTGAAAGCCCGGGCCGCCACCGGATAGACCAAGGCTCCGATGATCATGGCGATCAGGTAGAACCCGATGATCAGACTGGTGGTGAACCCGGTGGTGCCCAGCCCGTAGCCGTAGATCTCCGGGTCAGTCCGGGCGAAGGTGGACAGCGGTGCCTGTGCTCCCAGCACACTCACTCCGAAGAGCCCTGCGGTGAGGAACACCGGGCCCAGGGCCGGATTGGCGAACATCCGCACATCGATCAGCGGGTCCGGATGCCGCAGCTCCCACAGCACGAATGGGATCAGCAGTGCGACGCCGAGTGCTGTCACCGACCAGGCGAACAGATCGGCCGGGCCGTTGAGCCGCAGCAGGCTCAGGCCGCCTGTGAAAGCGATCAGCGCGAAAGAGACCAGGCTCAGGCCCACAATGTCCAGCCTGCCGCCCTGGACCTCGGGCGACTCCTCCACGCCGAATCCGATGACGAAGCAGCAGGCCACCACGGTCAGCGCCGGAATCAGCAGCACCAGCCACAGCGGCAACATGTCCACCAGCAGGCCGCCGACCAGGGCTCCGGTGATCGCTCCGGCCTGCAGTGCGGCCACCAGGATGCCGGCGGCCTTTGCGGTGATCGCCGCGGGCGCCCCAGAGGCCCTGGACCGGGTCCAGATCAGCGCGATCTCCAGGGGCAGCCACACCACGTAGAACCCCTGCAGCGCCCAGGCGATGAGGAACAGCGTGAAGTTCTCGGTGAACGGTAAGACCAGCGAGGCGATGGCGGTCAGCACCGTGGAGATCAGCAGCATCTTCTTGTGCCCCACCATGTCCCCGAGCTTGGCGAAAGCCGGCACCACCAGGGCCGAGAGCATCAGCTGCGAGCCCTCCAGCCAGTTCACATCGGCGTCATGGATCCCCAGATGCCGGGCGATATCGGTGAGCATGGGGGTGTAGTAGCCCTGGAGCACCCCGGAGACGAACTCCACCACCGCCAATGCCACCACCAGCCCGGTGAGTGCGCCGAGCTTCGCCTTGCTGCGCCTGCCGGGGCGCGGTGCGGCCTTCACAGCAGATTCCTGATCAGCTGCCGGTGGAACAGGGTGCCGCGGACCAGCGAGTCGGTATGCACCCGCTCATCGACGCCGTGGATGCTGCGGCGCTGCTCCGCACTCATCTCCAGGGGAGCGAAACGGTAGACCGCAGGAGCGAACCGGTGGAAGTGCCGGGCGTCGGAGGCCTGCATCATCAGATACGGGGCGGGCAGCGCCTCCGGGTAACTGGCCCTCACGGCCTCTGCCAGCGCATGGAACTGTGGTCCCTCAGCGGGGGACTGGGGTGAGGGATCGCTGCCGCTGATCAGCTCGAGGTCGATCAGGGCGTCGTCGATCCGGTTCCGGGCCCGTTCGACCGCACCTTCGGTGGTGTCCCCGGGGATGAGCCGGAGGTTCAGCACCGCCGAAGCGCTGGAGGGCAGCACATTGTCGGCGGTCCCGCCCTCGATACGGGTGGCCGCAACGGTGGTCCGCACCAAGGCGGCGGCTTCCGGCCCCACCCGGGGCAGCGCCTGTCCGGTCAGGAACGACGAGGAGCCCAGCAGCTTTAGCGCCCGCTGACCAGGCCCAGTGGCGCGTTCGGAGAGGACCTGGAGCATTCGGGTCACCGCCTCCGGTGCCTTAGGTGGGAACGTCGAGGGGGTCAGCCGTCCCACCGCCCGGCCGATCCGGGCCACTGCCGTCAGCCCATCGGGTGCGGAGGCGTGCCCGGCGTCGGCGCTGCAGCTGAGCCGGATGCTGGCCAGGCCCTTCTCGCCGAGGCCGATCATCGCGGTCTGGCCCGAGACCATCGGCAGGGGTGCCTCGACCACCGCCCCGCCCTCGTCGAGCACCAACCAGGGCGTGACGCCACGATCCTGGAAGCTCTGGGCGATACCGGCCGCCGCGCTGCCGTAGATCTCCTCGTCCCCGCCGAAGCTGAGGAAGACATCGCGCTCAGGAGTGAAGTCCTCGGCCAGGAGCGTTTCGACCGCTTCGAGGATCACTAACAGTGGCCCTTTGTCGTCCAGGGCGCCGCGGCCATGAACCCAGCCCTCTTCGATGTGACCGGAGAACGGCGGATGGGTCCAGGCCGCTTCATCGGCGGGCACCACGTCGAAATGCGCCATGAGGACCACCGGGTCGGCCTCGGGCGCTGTGCTGCGCCAGCGGAGCAGCAGGCCGAGCTCGCCGATCCGCTCCTGCTCCAGATGGCCGTGAGTCAGCGGATAGAGGTCCCGGAGCAGGCTGATGAAGTCCTCGAACGGATCTGATCCGCGCTCAGCAAGCTCGGCGCTGACGGTGGGCAGCTGGATCATGCGCGCCAGGCGCTCGGCCATCGCATGACCATCAAGTACAGGTGTGCCGTTCGGAGAATCCAGTGCCATGAACGCATTTTAGACCTCTCTCGGAGCCCTCGTGTGCCGCAGACTTACTGTGACGTTCTGCGGAGTCCGTGAGGGGGAGAGCATATGATTGATCCGATGAATGCTCCTGATCAGACCGGGGAAATGTCTGCCACCGTGGTGGTGATCGGGGCAGGGCAGGCCGGGCTCTCCGCCGGTTACCACTTGCAGCGATCAGGCTTCGCCAGCGCCCTTGCAGAGCCTGAGGAGCTGCGCAGCTTTGTCATTCTCGACGCCAACCACAGGCCCGGCGGAGCATGGCAGCACCGGTGGGAATCACTGCGGATGGAAACGGTCAACGGCATCTTCGACCTCCCCGACTACGCCAAACCGTCCCTTGATCCCCAGGAACCGAGCCGCACCGCGGTCCCGCGCTACTTCTCCAACTTCGAGGCGGTCACCGGGCTGCCGATCCTCCGCCCGGTGCGGGTGGAGCAGGTGCACCGTGTTGATGATGCCCCTGACGGGGATCTCCTGGTCACCACCGACCGCGGCTTATGGCAGACTCGGGCAATCCTCAACGCAACAGGCACCTGGAACAATCCGGTACAGCCCGAATACCCCGGGCGCGAGCGCTTCCTAGGGCGTCAGCTTCATACTCGCCACTACAGCTCGCTGGAGGAGTTCACCGGTCAGCGAGTCGCCGTCGTAGGCGGCGGCATCTCTGCGCTGCAGCAGCTCGAGGAGATCTCCCGGGTGGCCACCGTCCACTGGTACACCCGTCGTGAGCCGGTCTTCCACAGTGAAGAGTTCCGTCCCGAGATCGAGGGCCGGCGCACCATCGAGAAGGTCACCGCAGACGCCGAGTCCGGTAAACCCACTGGCAGCATCGTCTCCTACACCGGGTTGATCCGGACCCCCTATGTTCGGGCAGCTGAGGAGCGGGGCGTTCTGCAGCGGCGGCCGATGTTCATCACCCTGGAACCCTACGGAGTCCGGGAGTCTGACGGCTCCTTCACCTCCGTGGACACCATTGTGTGGGCCACCGGATTCCGACCCGATCTGAAGCATCTGGAGCCTCTGGGGCTGCGTAACGAGCGTGGCGGAATACAGGTCCGGGGCACCGAGGTAGTCGCGGATCCGCGCATCCATCTGATCGGCTTCGGCCCCTCGCAGTCCACCGTCGGAGCCAATCGGGCCGGCCGGGAGGCCACCAAGTCGCTGCTGGCCATGTTCAGCGGCGCAGGATCAGCTCGGCGAGATCAGCGTCCAGCCCAGCCAGTGCCTCCCGGTCATAGGTAGAGGTCGAGACAAGCAGCTCTTCAGCAGCAGTGTGGCCGATCAGCTGCTCCAGCTCGGAACTGACGCTACCGCGGGGTCCGGCGATCACCCGCTGCAGGCTCTCATCCACGCGGCTGCGCGTGCGCGGACTCCATTTCTGGGAGCGGATCTTCTCCGCCGGTTCCAGCGGATCGAACTGACCGGTCTCACGGGAACGGGCCATAGCCCAGGCCTCCGGCAGGGCCAGCTCGTGAGCCTCTTCCCGGGTGTCTGCGATGAACACATCAAGCGAGACCATGACCGAAGGCTCCGGCACAGCCGCTGATCCCTGGAAATCTCGGCGATAGGCTGCGAGCATTTCCGGCAAGTCGGGGGAGTGCAGTACGGGACCTCCGATCACCACGGGGAGCCCGAGCCGGGCTGCGGTGGTGATGCCCCGACCGGTGGCCAGGAGGAAGAGCTGCGGCATCGTCGCTGCCACGGGCCGGGCAGTCACCGGTGCCTCCCGCTCCAGGAAACTGCGCAGCTCGGCGATATCAGCTGAGAACTGCTCGACGTCGTCGGTCTCCTGCCTCAGCGCCCGGCGCACCGGCTCCGTGAAGCCCAGAGTGCGTCCTATCCCGAGATCAACTCGCCCCGGATAGAGGGCCTCCAGCATGAGAAACTGCTCGGCAACTACCAGCGGCTGGTGGTGGGGCAGCATCACGCCGCCAGAGCCGAGGCGAATGCGAGAGGTGTGTGCTCCCGCCGCGGCCAGCAGCACGGCCGGGGACCCAGAGGCGATTCCGGGCACAGCATGATGCTCCGCGCCCCAGAAACGGTGGTATCCCAGCGCTTCGGCAGCCGCAGCCCGCTCAACAGAGTGCCGCAGCGCTGCAGCCTCCGGATAGCCGGCGCGGGTACGCGATCGATCCAGCAGAGACAGTCTCACACTTCCGGCCAACCGCTGGAACCGGCGAAAGCTTCCCGTCCTGTCATCTGCCCATCGGATATCCGGCGTAGGCTGAGTCTGAACCAACATCCAGTTGGATTCGGCGTCGATGTGCGGCAGGAGACGCAATGGACTTGGCGGAGATTGAGGTCGTCACTCTTCACCCAGCAACCAGTTCCTCCAGGAGTTCCGCAAAGACGAGGCGATCGCCGAATACTGCTCGGCCACCTGGGGCGTGACTTTCCCGATCACGGAGAAAGTCCGGCTCAACGGACGTAGCGCTCACCCGCTCTACCAGCGGCTCACTCAGGTGGCTGATGCTCAGGGCAAAGCCGGCCGGGTGGCCTGGAACTTCGAGAAATTCCTGATCAGCCCCTGCGGTGAGGTGAAACGGTTCCGCCCGCGCACCGAGCCGGAGGCCTCAGAGATCGTCTCCGCCATCGAAGACTGGCTCCCGGCTGGCTCAGAAGTCAGTCAGGGCTTTTTGACCCAGCAGAGGCAGAAAGGGTGGCCTGCAGGGTCGGAATAGACCCTAAAGGCTGCTTGCGGGTCCTCGTCGGTTTCGGCTTTCAGCAGTGATGCTCCGAGGTCCATGACTTTCTGGTGCGCTGGCTCGATGTCCTCAACCCAGAGATCCAGGTGGATCTGCTGGGGCTCACCGTCGGGCCACTGCGGCGGCACATGGTTCGGGGCCAGCTGAACGCCGATCTTCGGAGCGCGGTCCACCAGGACCATATGCCAGTCGTCCTCGGCATCCACGGTGCCGTCGAGCACCCCAGCCCAGAACTGACTCTCGGCGTGCAGGTCAGAGGCGTCGAAGACCACGACTTGGTGATTGATCTTCACGACGGGCTCCTCGTGGGTGGGAGATGATGATGCCAAGTCTAAGAAAGTGACGTTTAGTGTGTAAGCTCAGCTGTTCTGCAGTTCGAGCCAGATCGAATTGGCTGCGGTCTCATGGTTTTGGAAGTGCGACTGATAGGTGTTGGTGCCGGTCAGTTCGTCGTCGAGGGCCAGCATGCACTGTTCCCAGCCGCCTCCGTAGCCCACTACATGGGCCGGTTCGACCTTTGAGTGGGTGAGGTGCAGCACTGTCTGGTCTCCATCGGGAGCCAGGTCGGCGGTCACCTGGCTGAGATCTTCGTTCTGCCACTGCCAGGTGTAGGAAAGGTGGACGGGTGACTTGCATGCGGTGATGGTGCCGCGGCCCATGTCCTCTGCACCACCGCCGAGGTCGACACGGAAGTCGTCTCCAACAGCTGCCGGAGGGTTCCCTTCGAAAGCTCCGAACCAGCGGGCGAGTCTCTCGGGAGTGGTGATGGCGTCCCAGAGATCCTGCGGTGAACTCCGGTAACGCCGCTCGAAGACCAGTGAGGGTTCTTCCGCTGTGCCCTGGAGTGAGCGGGTGAACTGTTCAAGCGTATCCATGACGGACCTCTTCTCTGTGGTGTAACCTCCTCTGCCATTTATAACTATTGCATTATATAACTGCGAGTGCAATGATGCTCATATGCACGCATTGGATGTCCTGGGAGAACCGGTTCGGCGCCGCATTGTGGAGGAGCTGGTCGACGGTGCCCGTCCTGCAGGAGAGTTGGCCGAGGTGCTTCATGTGGAGTTCGGCATCAGTCAGCCGGCGGCCTCGCGGCACTTGCGCGTGCTGAAGCAGGCAGGCGTCGTCGAAAGCGCAGTCGACGCTCAGCGGCGGCTCTATTCGCTGAAACCGGAGGCAGTTGAGGACGTGACAGCCTGGGCGCAGCGCATCTCCCGGTTCTGGAACCAGCGACTGGACGCCTTGGAAACCGAAATCGCCCGCGGAAAGGCCGCGCGGCGGAACGTTGAGAGGAACAGATCATGACAGTGGAAGCAAAGGTGCCCGCAGGATTCGCCGAAGTGACGCGCGACGGCCAGCGGGGGAGTGTGCGCTTCGAGCGTCGGCTGGAAACGAGTCTGGCTGACGCGTGGAGCGTGATCAGCCAGCCGGAGCGGATCGCCCGTTGGTTCGCCCCGGTGACGATTGAGGGCAAGGGATGGGTCACGTATTGGGACGACGGGCGCGAGTATGCCAAGGGCGAGGTTCTGCGCTGTGATCCCGAGCGGCTCCTCGAGGTGAGCTGGCGGGATAGCACCGCCAATGAACCTTTTTCAGACACCGTGCTGCGGGTGACCTTGGTCCCCGGGGACGGCGGCGTACTGCTGGTCCTGGAGCACGAGCAGCTGCTCTCTGCCGATCTCACCCAGTACGGCCCTGGCTGGCACACCTATCTCGACCGCCTCCCGGACGGAGACTCAGGGTTCGACTGGTATACCCGCTACAACCAGCTCAAACCGCACTACGAGGCGCTCCTCAGGGGCTCTTGAGGTTCGTCTCGGGTTGACAAGAGATGTTCTTACTTCAATAATTGAAGTAAGGTTCAAAAAATGAAGTGAAGGTGGGGTTATGAACACACCGTTTATTCGTTCGATCGTTCTTTATGTTTCGGACACGTCGGCGTCCCGCCGTTTTTATGAGCATGCCCTTGGCCTCGAGGCCAGTGGTACCAACAGCGGTCGAGTGGAGTTCGATGTCGGTGGAACGCGCCTGTTGCTCCATCCGACAAGCGTCGATGAACAAGATCGGGCCTCAGCGAGGCATGGCCGCACGGAGGTGTACTTCATGGTGGATGACCTTGATGCGTCGTTGGACAGATTGCGCCAAGAGGGAGCTGAGGTGATTCAGGAAGTCGCTGAGCAGCCATGGGGTGAGCGCGACGCCGCTGTCCTGGACCCGGATGGTTTCCCGCTTTTCCTGACCCAAGCTCTAGGGTGAGCACTCACATGAACAAGCTGTCCGAAGAATCGGGATTAGCCAGGGCTTCCGAGCTGCTGGCGCGCCCCTGGACAATGCTGATCGTGGATCGGCTCTCCGACGGCCCGCTGAGGTTTACAGAGATTGCGACGTCGCTCAAAGGCATCTCGACGAACCTGTTGACTGAACGACTCAGAACAATGGTTGCCCACAAGATTGTCCGGAGGACGCCGGGAGTCTCGGCGTCGAGCTACGAGCTTACCGAGCGGGGTCGGGCCGTTCTCCCCGCGCTTGAAGTCCTGAGGCAATGGGGCGAAGATCTGCCGGGCTGAAATCCGAACAACCCCCTGATACTAGGGATTCGGTCAGCAGGCCACGGCAAAGCGAGTGCGGCGGTACCGCGGATCCGTCACCTCGTCGACCACGGCGACCGCCAGGTCCTCAGCAGACAGATTCGAGTTGCCGTCCTCATCAGTGAGCAGCACACCGGAGGCATCGGTGCGGAACATGCCTGTGCGACTACCGGGATTGTAGGCACCGAAGCCGGCGGCGGGCGAGACGTAGAACCAGTCCACATCATCCCCTGTCTCCTTCAGCTGGTCCCAGACCGCGGTCAGTTCAAAAGCCTCTGGTTTGAAAGCCTCGGGGAACGCCTCGGTGTCGAACAGCCGCGGGCCATCAGGTGCCACCCTCAGCGATCCGGCACCTCCGATGACACCGATGCGCACGCCGTGCGCAGCGGCCAGGGGAATGAGCTTCTCGGCAGTTTCCTTGACCTTCCCGAGCATGGAGCCGCGCGGAGACAGGGACAGGATCACCACCTCTGTCTTGGCGATCAGGTCGGCAAGGAAATCGGCGTCTGTGGCGTCTCCGGAGACGTAGCTGACATCGTTGACTGGGGATCCCGGTGCGGTGCGCGAGACTGCGACAATGCTGTGCCCGCGTGCGGCAGCCTCAGCGGCGATCGCCGCTCCTGCATATCCGGTGCCGCCCAGAACGGTGATATGTGCCATAGGTGAACTCCTTCGTGAGAAAACAGAGACGACGTCGTCGTACTGTCATTGGGACGAACAACGACGACGCCGGTTCGCTTCCCGGCGCTCAGCAGCTCTTCCCTGACCTGTAGCACTTCGCTACACTCGAAGTATGAGCGTTCCAACACGGGTGGACGAAGAGCTCTACGAGGCAGCGAAAGCCAGTGGGGCGATCAACAGCCGCAGTGCGGCCCAGCAGATCGCGCACTGGGCGAGTATCGGCCGGCAGCTGGAGCAGTCCCCGGCAGCCAGTCAGCGTGACATCGAGGAAGTGCTCTCACACCGTATGTCCTATGACGAGCTCGGTCCCCGCGAACAATCTGTGGTGCGGGCACGGTGGATGGAAGGCGTGCAGCGCCGCATTGCGCAGACTGATTTTGAGCAGGAGTTCAGAGTCTCGGGCGAGTCCTGGTCGGAGGCTGACAAAGAGGGCAATCTCGTCATCCGGGACGCGGATCCGGCACGCTGATAGCCTTCCAGTGACATGGTCCAGTACAGCGATCCCGTACTGCATTTGCTGGCTGGCCCCAACGGTGCCGGTAAGTCGACTTTCGTCGATCGGTATCTTTTGCCGGAGACCGGATTGCCGTTCATCAACGCCGACGTTATTGCCGCAGAGCGTTGGCCTGAAGCCCAGGCGGAGCATGCGTATGATGCTTCTCGGGCGGCATCGCAGGAGCGTGATCGGCACCTGGAGCGCAGGCGCTCCTTCATCTCGGAAACAGTGTTCAGCCATCCCAGCAAGGTGGACTTGGTGGAGCGGACTGCCGAAGCGGGTTTCTTGGTGCACCTCCACGTGATCATGGTGCCGGCTGACCTTGCGGTCCAGCGCGTTTCAGAACGAGTTCGACGCGGTGGGCATCGCGTGCCTGAGCCCAAGATCAGGGGGAGATACGCCAGGCTGTGGCGACTGGTCGTTGAAGCTCGGCGCATTGCGCACTGGACAGATTTCTACGACAACAGCATTCCCCGCACTCCTCATCGGCACGTTGCCTCCTATGAGCGCGGTGTACTTATCGGTCATCCCCAATGGCCGCAGTGGACACCTGAGGAGCTTCTATGAATTCGACGAGCACAGCTAGCGACTGGTTGATGGCAGGGGACCCGGCCATTCGCTGGCAGGTGATGCGCGATCTGCTGGATGCCCCGGAGGACCAGTGGCGCGCTGAGCGCAGTCTTGTGGAGACCGAAGGATGGGGCGCGCAGCTGCTCGCACTCCAGGATGCGGACGGACAGTGGGACGGCGGTGCTTACCTTCCCGCTGTCTTCGCTTGGGAGCAGATGCGCAGTGAGGGGCAGCCTTGGACCGCCACCTGCTGGGCGCTGGCCGAACTGCGGGAGCTGGGATTGGACCCCGGGTCGCCGAGCGCTCGCCGCACAGTGCAGCTGGTGGGGGAGAACTCCCGCTGGGAAAACGACGGCCAGCCCTACTGGGAGGGCGAGGTGGAGGAGTGCATCAATGGCCGCACGGTGGCACAAGGGGCATATTTCGGGGTCGATGTCGCCCCCATCGTCGAGAACCTGGTGAGCCAGCGGATGGAAGACGGCGGCTGGAACTGCGAACGCGAGAACGGCTCAGTGCGTTCATCCTTCGACTCCACGATCAATGTGCTCGAAGGCCTGCTTGAGTTCGAGCGTGCCACCGGCGGCACCCCAGACTCGCGGGAGGCCCGGGCTGCGGGGGAGGAGTACCTGCTGGCCCGCCGCCTCCTGCACCGGCGCAGCACAGGCGAACTGGTGGACCAGGAATATCTTGACTTCAGCTGCCCATCCCGCTGGCGCTACGACATGCTGCGTGCTCTCGACTATTTCCGCGAGGCCAGCGTCTTCGCAGGTGCCTCCCCGGACCCAAGACTCGCCGGAGCCGTGGAACGCCTGCGCTCCCGCCAGCAGCCAGAGGGGACCTGGCAACTGGACAAGACCTACCGCGGGCGCTCCTGGTTCCAGATGGACCCAAGTGCCGGGCAGCCTTCACGCTGGATCACCCTGAAAGCCCTGCGCGTGCTGCGCTGGTGGGAGAGTGCATGAGCCCGATCGGGGATCTGGACATCACCAATGCCACCCTCATCCCGGGACCCGGTGCGGACCCGCTCACCGGAGCGACAGTTCGGATTCGCTCCGGAGTGATCACCCAGATCGAGCGGGGTCCGGCACCTGCCGGGGGTGAGGAATACGACGCCGGCGGCCGCGTCGTCGTCCCCGGTTTCTGGAACTGCCATGTCCACCTGACCGAGCATGTCTGGGCGCGGGCAGCCACGGCGACCGCCGGCCGTCTGCAGCAGGAGCTCGACGATATGTTCCTGGTCCGAGGATTCACCGGCGCGGTCGACCTGGGCTCCCACCCACGTGACCATGCCGCGGTGAAGCACCGCATCGGCTCCGGGGAGCTGGCTGGTCCGCGACTGCTCACTGCGGGGATGGGACTGTACCCGCCGCGCGGACTGCCTTTCTACGTACGCGCTGATCTGCCGTGGTACATCCGGTCATTGCTGCCACAGCCAAGCACCCAGGGCGGTGCCCGTCGGGCGATGGCCCGTTCCCAGCGCCGCGGTGCCGAGGTCGCCAAACTGTTCACCGGCTCGTATGTGCAGCCTGATCGGATCAAGCCGATGCCGTTGGGCATCGCCCGCGTCGCCGCGGAGGAGGCGCATCGACAGGGTCGGCTGGTCTTCGCACACACCTCGGGTCGAGAGGGCCTGAGGATCGCGGTGGAGGCGGGGGTGGACGTCATCGCCCATGTTCCCGACACTCCGGAGGGAACCGAGCCGCTGCTGCAGGAGGCGGCCCGGCGCGGTATGTGGATGGTACCGACTCTGGAGATGTTCGCGCAGACGGTGGCCCGTGATCCCAGCTACCTGGACCCTATTTACAACTCATTGGGTGTCTTCGTGGAAGCAGGAGGAAGGCTGCTGTTCGGCACTGACGTGGGGTACCTGACCGACCGCCGGACTCGTGGGGAGCTGGAGGCTTTGGATGCCTGCGGGTTGACCGTTGCCGATGTGCTCACCATGCTCACCACCGCGCCGGCGGAAGCTCTGGGCGTCGGGTCAGGTCGGCTCGATGCGGGGGAGCCGGCGGACCTGGTGGTGATCGACCATAGGCAGTTGGACAGTCCTGCTCAGCTGGCCGACGTCCTGGCGACCATCCGCTCCGGACGCGTTATTTGGGCACAGGATGTGCCCTAGCGCTGCTGCTGCCTCAGTTTTTCTACACTTCAGGCATGAGCATGACCCTGCAGTTCCACGCTGACTGGCCCTACCGCGACGGGCTGGTGAGTGAGGCGATGGTGTATACAAGCCCAGCAGCCAGAAGAGTTACGTGACTACTCCCGTAGGATCTTCTCCATCGCTTTTCCTTTGGCGAGTTCGTCGATGAGCTTGTCCAGATAGCGAATCTCACGCATGATGGGTTCTTCGATGTCCTGCACGCGAACGCCGCAGACCACGCCGGTGATCAAGGAACGCGAGGGGTTCGGCTGGGGTGATTCGCTGAAGAAAGTCTGGAAATCTGTTTCCTTCTCCAGCTGCGACTCGAATTCCTCTTGGCTGTACCCGGTCAGCCAGCGGACGATCTCATCGACCTCAGCTTGAGTGCGTCCCTTTCGCTCCGCCTTCGCGACGTAGAGGGGGTAAACGCTTGCGACACTTGTTGAATAGATGCCGTTGTCTGCCATGAATTTCCTTTCATTGTGTTGGTGTCTGTCTCTGGACACTCTCACGCTTATGGCGTTTCATGTGGCAGCTCCTCCGGCGGAAACCTCGTTGTCAGCCAGTGGTTCCAAGTGCTTTCGAGATCCGAGGCGATCTCAGTGCCCTCATCGCCGAAGAGGAACACTCGCAAAGAGACCATGGTCTGCTCACCCATCGGCATGATGAACAGGTGGGCGAAGCCCGGCGCCGGCCGCTCCAGACGCAGTAGCAGTTCCGGTTCCGTCCCGTCCATGCCTTCAAGGGTGGCTTTGATCAGCGGGGAAGTCTCTCTGACCCGTAGCAGTGCGGGGTCGGTGATCTCCGTGCTCTGCTGCACGCCGGAGAGCTTCGGGGCACCAGGGGCCGATTCGACCCGGAGTGAGGACTCATCGATGCTGAATGCCTCCGCCAGGGTGGCCCAGGTCTGCGGCGGGGTGGACTTGCTGAAGGCGGCAAGATCAAAGGCCGAGCATGTCTGTCCCGCGAAATGTTCGAGGTAGAGGCGCAGCATGCGGAAGTACGAGGAGGCCCACCCGTAGGCGTGACCTTCGAATTCGCCGTCCCACTCGTCGGAGTCGGCAAACCAGCGATGCACCACCCGCACCACGCAGGTCGAGTCATCCCGAGCCTCGACGATCCATTCAGTGGCAATGGATCCCGGGCCGTCCTGAGCCTCTGCCTCAGTTGCCTCCTGGGCAGTCGCCGTGTAACTCGTCGGCGGATCCCAGTGGGTGATGCGTGCGACCGAGTCCATGCCCGGCCCGAAACTGTTCACCACCTCACCGCCAGTGCGTTCATCGCTGCGGGTGGGGACAAACCATGAGGAGATGCCCTCGCCGGTCGCGATCGCCTGCCACACTTCCTCCGGTGTGCCCGGCACGTCTACTTCGGCTTGGACCCGTCGCTGGCCGTTTTCGTCCTTTTCAACCGGCATGGCGCCCTGGTCTCCTTCACTCTGGTTCTATATTTCTAGTTCGTCTCTGGGTTCGGTGTTCCAGTCCCTGGTGCAGGCAGTGGGTGGGCCATCAGCGTCAGCCGATGCGAGCGCCCGCCCGGGGCGGAGTCGTCGTGATACTTCGCCACCAGACGATTGATCTCCTCGGTGAGTTCACGGCTGAATGCGGCGCGATCCTTGGCGGAGCGAAAGCGCACGACTGTGTCGACCGACAACGTCGCCAGGTGCTGTCCTGCTTCACCGGCACGGCGGAACAGGTCGCCGACCTCGCGCACCGCCCGGGCGGCCAGTGCGATGAGGTAACTCGCCGAGAGGCGGTCCAGCTCCCGCTCGGGGTCGGCCGCCACTGGGCCAAGCACTCCGGGTGAAACGACGAAGGATGCTGCTGTGGTCACCAGTTGCCGTTCTGTGAGACCGCCCCACTTTTTGGTCTCTGCTACTTCTACGAGACCGTGGGACTCCAAGGACCGCAGGTGGTAGTTGACTTTCTGGCGTGACATGCCCACGCGCTGAGCCAGCGTCGCTGCGGAGATCGGCTCGCGTATTTCCGATAACAGCCGACTGCGCACCGGGTCGATGGCCACCAACGCAGTGGCCGGATCGTCGATCACGTTCACGTCCAACATGAGAAGTAATCTCCCATTGAAAGTTTTATTTGTCAAGGGTTCGCCGTGGATTGCTCTGATGCGCATCGTCGCCTGGTCAGCGTCCCCGTCGACAAGATTTAATCCGCCTGCACCAGTGGTGCACATATTTCGCACCACTGGTGCTAACATGCTGGTATGAGAACCACGGTACGGCTCGACCCGGAGGTCGCGGCAGCCGCCGAACGCCTAAGCAGGGAACGACACATCGGGCTCGGCGAGGCCCTCAACGAGCTCGCCCGTATGGGCCTCGCGTGCGGTGGAGAGAAGACCACACGTTTCCGACAGCGGACAGCGAGTGTCGGGTTGAAGATCGACGTCACTGACATCGCTGAGGCACTCGAGCTGCTCGATGAGCACGACGCCGAGGCCTCCCGTTGATCGTCGACGCCAACGTCCTGCTCTACGCCGTCGATGACCGGTCGCACTTCCACACCATGGCACGGACCTGGCTGGAATCGGCCATGAACGGCGTCGAACGCGTCGGGCTTCCATGGGTGTCGCTGATGGCATTCCAACGGATCATCACCCACCCACGCGTCACCGCGCGCCCTCTGGCTCCGGCGGAGGCGTGGGGCCACATCACCGACTGGCTCGACGCCCACCAGGCATGGCTACCGACACCCGGTGCCCGCCACCGAGACATCCTCGGCCAGCTTCTCCTTGACGGCAACCTCCACGGGAACCTCGTCACAGACGCCCACCTCGCCGCACTCGCCATCGAGCACGGAACCGGCATCTGCTCGTTCGACAGCGACTTCGCACGGTTCAAAGACCTGCACTGGGTGAGTCCCGACCGCCAGTGACACTGCCGGACACTCGGTGCGGGTGATCCGCCCGCTGTGGAGGGCGAGGAGCCGGAACAGCATGTTCCGGTGAGCGCCGGCGTCAGAGTGCCTGCTTGTCGCTCTGATGCCAATTGCTGCAGGAGTGTGCCGCGCCGCTGAGACGGCGCCGAGGCGCGCCGAGCGAGTGTGGGCCTATGTCCACGGGCTTGTCAGCCTCGAGCTTTCCGGCCTGGTTGAGAGCGTCTCAGGCGAGGCCGCCGAAGTGGCCTATGTCTCCGCGCTTGGTGCTGGGGCACCGTTGGTGAGAGCCCAGGCTTGAGCAATGTCGGGTTCGCTGATTTCATTGAGCATCTTTGGGTGGATCGGCCATCTGTTGTAGGTGCTCTTTCACGTGAGCGCGCAGCTCGCGAAGGAGGCGGAGAGCCGGCTCCTTCGCTGTCCCCATGTCCCAAAGCCTGCGACCTCACGCGACGTGAGATGCAAGCAAGAGACCAAGCGCAAGGGCTCAGGGAAGGACGGCGATGGCTTCGACTTCGATGAGCAGGTCGGGTTCTCCAAGGGCTGAGACGCCCAAGAGGGTAATGGGCCGTACGAGGTCGAAGCCCAAGCGCTGTGCTGCCCGCATGGCCCCTTCGCCCAGTTGAGCCATCTTGGCCGGCTCCCAGTTGACGACGTAGATCGTGAGTTTGGCGATGTCCTCGAACGATCCTCCTGCGGCTGTGACAGCGCTGTGCACATTGGTGTAGGCCTGCTCGGCCTGTGCCGCCAGGTCGCCGCCACCCACTGGGCTGCCGTCGGCGTCGCGTGCTACTTGGCCTGAGATGAACACCAGCTTGGAGCCCTCAGCCACCGAGACCTGGGCATAGGCCTCGGGTTGCGGCAGCGCGGACGGGTTGAGCAGTTGGACCGACATGACAGCCTCCTCATTCGATAACACTGCCATTTCATAACGTTGATATAGAATAGTCAAGTGGTCCGCCCTTCTCGTCCTGAAGTCCGTAGTCTGCTGATCGCACGCGCCGCGGCCATGCTCGCCCGCCGTGAGACGATCACTCTGCGCAGACTCGTCGCTGGAACGGGGGTGTCGACCATGGCCGTTTACACCTACTTCGACGGGATGGATGGCTTGCGTGGCGCGGTGCGTCAGGAGGGGTTCAGCCGTCTTGCCACTCGTCTGAATGGATTGCCAGCCACGGATGATCCGATCAGCGATCTGGCCGCAGCCGGAGCAGCCTACGCAGCCTCGGCCCGGGAGAATCCCGAGCTGTACGTGTTGATGTTCGATGGTTCGTTGCCGCTGCCCGATGATCAAGCAGCTGGCGCCACACTCCAGTGCCTCATCGAGATCGTCCAGCGAGCGATGAACTCCGAACGTGTCGATCCCGGCCTCGATGCTGTGGTGTTCGCCAATGAGCTGTGGATGCTCGGACACGGGGCGTGCATGCTCTTCACCACCGGAGTCCTGTCCTTCGACCAGGTCGAGCCTATGGTGACGTCTGGACTGGTGCGTCTCTACGGTGCTGCCGGTGACGATCCAGACTCAGCTAGACGCTCCCTGGACTACGGCTGGGTACGCGGTCTTGGCGAAGGTGGCTGAGACCGTTCGCCAACGTATTGACCGGGCTCCGACGTAGTGGAGATCTACGTCAGATCGCTTGTTGCGCACCGAGATCCGCCTTCGCTGGGTGAGCATGTGGCGCGGACCGCCATCGTGGTCAGCGATCTCGCTGAGGTGGGTAGATGGAGAGGAATGCGTCCACTCCAGCGTGTGCGGCTTCTCTGATCGTGCTGATGCTCTCCGCTGGGTGACTCGAAGGACGGAAGAGTGCGCGGTCGATCCCCGGCCCCATGGCCAAAAACGCCAGTTGCTCCGCAGCCAGAGCATCATCCCCGATGTCCAGCTTTCCTTCCGCCGAGAGGGTGTGGAGAGTGCTGGCCAGGGTCCGCATCACCAGGCCCGGGGCCCGTGCGTAGTATTCGGCGGCGAACTCGGGGAAACGGTCGACCTCACTGATCAGCAGGCGGCGCAGGCCAATCACCGGTCCGGTGAGAACGGTCTCTGCGAGTTCGACCACCGCCGTCCTCAGGTGCGGCTCGACATCGGATACCTCCGACAGGGCTTTCGCTGTGTGCGAGGAGTAGTCCTCGGCGATGCGAATCGCCTGCCCGACGACGGCGCGGAAGAGTCGCTCCTTGTCTCCGAAGACGTTGTATACGGTCTTCTTCGATGTGCCGGCCTGCTCAGCTATGTCGTCGATGCTCGCCCTGACGTAGCCGCGTGCCATGAACTGGTCGAATGCAGCGGCGATGATGGCGCTCTGGGACCGCTCAATCCTCGGATCAAGCCCGCCGCTGGACTTCCCCACGTGACTCCTTGTGCCGCAGAACCGGAACTGCTAACTTTTTAAATACACTCAATAGTGTAATAGAAATGAGCTTCAGCCATGACGAACCTCACGCCAACCTTCAATAAGCGAGCCGCCATTACCCGGTCGATGCTGGGTTGGGGCGTCGTCGCAGGGCCGGTCTATCTCATCGGCGCCGTGGTCCATGCGATTCTGCGACCGGAGTTCGATTTCACCGAGCATGCGCTCAGTCTGCTGATGCTCACTGACACCGGGTGGCTCCACCGGGCCTGCCTCATCCTTGTCGGGATCATGGTCCTTGTTGCGGCATGGGGCTTCGGCCGAATCGTCGAAGGAGGTACTCGAGTGCCGTGGGTCGCTGCCCTGGTGGCAGGATACGGCGTCTCGCTCCTCGGCAGCGGAAGCTTTGCCCCGGATCCCGTTGACGGCTTCCCTCCCGGAACCGAGGCGGCAGCGTCATGGAGTGGTATCGTGCATCTGGCATTCGGTGCTCTCGGCTTCCTGTGTCTGAGCGTCGGTGCCCTTGTCTTCGCCCGATGGTGCCGAGCCCGGGGGTGCTCTCGCGGCGCTCACCTATCGATCGTCGCCGGCATTGTGGTGATTCTCGGATTCATCGGTGGTGCTGTGTTTGCCACGATGGGGGCAGGTGTCATCCTGCTGTGGGTAGCTGTCGTCGCCGGGTTCGTCTGGCTTATGGGCGCGTCAGTCTACGCCTATCGAACCGTCCCGCATCCTGATGGTGACGGCACCGCGTGATAGCTCTGGCGATGACCAGAAGGGCCCGGCCCGCGAAAGCACCTGGGTTACCGAAGTAGCGGCTGGTCTGGTGCGGTGCGGCCGGGGCCTGAGCGGACAGACGCTCCACGGCGCCCTCGAGGCGCCCGAACGGGAACTACCGAGTGAGAGTCTCGATGTAGTAGCTTCGTGCGTCCTTGATCTTGGCGGCCTTTGACGTGCTCGCAAACCGGAACACGTGGCTGAAATGCATTCGGGCTGAGCCATTCTTGAGAAAACCGTCGCAGGAGGCGAGCCGCCCGTGGGTAATGATGGAGGTGACACTCAGGAGTTCAGGCGCGGTGCGTGGAAACACCCTGTCCATCTCACTGGTGCCGCTGTAGGTTTCTTCGCCCGCCACCGTCCAGGTCGCGTCGTCGGTCAGCTGCTCGGCGACAGCATCGATGTTGCCCTTTGCCCAGTTGGTGATGAAGTGGCCGACTATCCCGATTCGTGGAGCATGACCGCAGTCGGTGGGGAAATGAGTTTCCATCACGCACTTTCAGTCATCTTGTGGAGGTGACCATCCGCGTGACGGCGCAGTGAGGCCACCGGTTCTTGATTCCCCAGTGTATAGGCCTTATGTGGCGGACCACGTAAGGCGCGGTTCGAAAACAGTGCCGACACCAGTGCCGCAGAGCCCAGACGCGTGACATTCCACTGCTCCCTTTGTGCCGCAGGATAGCGTGTGCCGCTCTGTGCGATGGAACTCTGGCACTGCTGCTGAAGCAGCTTTCTCCTACACTTCAGGCATGAGTCTGACTCTGCAGTTCCACCCAGACTGGCCGCATCAGGGTGGATTGGTGATCGAAGCGATCGCGCGTGATGGCAGCTACCGTTCTCAGTTTGAGACCGGGTCCAGCAACGGCGGGCTGACCGCCTATCCAGGTGGTGACCGCTGGCGCTGGGAGAGCCGTCTTTTTGCTGGGAGGTACGACGTTCTGGACCCGTCCGCCCGGCCCGTCTATGGTGCGTGGAACAGGAACGACGACGTCTACGGCGGCTCTCCGCGGTTCGGCTCAGCACATCTGAGGCTCCGGTCCCATGTGATGGAACGGGCCACCTTCTGCTTCCCGGACAGCGTCTTCGAGCCGGCGGAGGTAGGGAATGCCGATGCGCTGGACCGGCTCAGCGTGCTGGCCGAATCGGCTGGACACGACTACCTGGACGACTACGTCGAAGCGCACGTTCATTCGGGTGTGAGCATCGCTGAGGCTGTCGAGGCGGTGGTGCTCGACCCTTGTCACCGTGATGGAGCTGTTGCCGAGGTTGTGGGGCAACTTGGGTGTGCTGTGGAATATCATCCTGGCTTCCGGCTTGCCACCGCAGAGTTGGATGTGAGCTTCCGAGGTCCTGAACCGGCAGCGCTCGCCCGCCAGCTCGGTGAGGTGATCACCCCTGACCTGCTGGCTGGCGCTGCCCGTAGCGGAGAGTATCCTGCGCAGACCGTTAAACGCCTCTGGCACCTACTCGCCCGCTTCGGGCGGCAGCACAGTGAGACTCAGTCCTGACGGAAGCTGAGGCCCTTCTCCGCCATCGCTTCTTTCATGACCCGGATGGCCTTGGGGCCGACGCCGTGGATCGCCAGCAGTTCTTTCTCGGTGTGCTTGCTGGCCTTTTGCAGGGAATCGATGCCGGCGTACTTCAGCTCACGCGGCGCGGTCTTGCCCATCGAGTGGGGAAGATCGCCCACTGGGCGGATATCGGGAGTGTTGCTCATGCTGTGATTATCTCCTACTTTCGCGGTCAGTCCAGGCAGAACTCATTGCCTTCAGGGTCGGCCATGATGATGAACCCGGTGCTCATCGGAGGCTGAGGCTCATGCCGCTCGAGACGTGTGGCACCCAGGGACACCAGACGGTCACACTCTTTTTCCAGTGCTGCCATCCGTTCCTCATCATGCAGGCCCGAGGCGGTACGCACATCCAGGTGCACGCGGTTCTTCGCTGTCTTGCCCTCCGGGACCTTCTGGAAGAAGAGCCGCGGGCCTTTGTCTTCGGGATCTACCAGGGCGGAGGCGCGGTTGCGTTGATCCTCCGGCACACCAGATGTTTCGAGGAATTCGTCCCATGCTGACCAGATGTCTTCACCTGGCTGCAGCTTCACCCCGGGCGGGGCCGGATGAACATAGTCGAGCACCTCAGCCCAGAAAGTAGAAAGTGCCTGTGGGTCATGGGCGTCGAACGTGATCTGGACCATGCGGCTCATTTCCGTGCCTCCTCCTGGTTGAACGTACCGTGGGTGTGCAGGTAGAGGTCGCGCAGCAGGCAGACCTCAGAGAGATGATGGATCAGTTCGCGGTGGATGTGGAGCACCAGCCGGGCCATGGAGTCCTCCTCGAAGTGTTCCTCTCCACAGGGCCGGTGCAACCCTTCTTCGCCGAGTGACTCCACGCCGGTCAGCCACGTCGCATACTCGGCGTCGAGCTGTCCCAGAGCCTCCCGTGCGGTGGCGGCATAGTTGAAGGATCGGTAGTCGGTGGCCGCACGCCCGAAATGTGAGGCGTTGCGCATCGCCAGCACCCCGACGATGACATGCCCCAACCGCCAGGCGATGGTGGTGAAGGGCTCCGGTTCCGGCGGGGGAGCGGCGAATTCGATGATCATGTTTCCCGAACCTGCCTGAATGGGTGCGTTGCCAGTGCCATGAGGGCGCACGTTCCAGGAGTCTGGGGCCGGCTCCCAGAAATACTCCTGGTCGGTGAGTCCCTCCAGCCGCGGCCGCAGCTGATGCCTCCAGTGCCAGTCGATCTGGTCTCGCAGAACTTCATTCCATGTGTCGTGTGTCATGGCATCAGTCTCTCAGCAATAGCGGACAGTTTGTGTCCGTGATGAGTGAGAGAATCTCTGTATGCCCTCAGAAGGAACCACAGAACGCGTACTCCGTCTGCTGGCGCTGCTGCAGCGGCGCGCCATGTGGACGGCTGTCGAATTGTCAGCTGAGCTGGGTGTCACCGATCGTTCGGTGCGCCGCGACATCGAGCGGCTGCGCAGTCTGGGGTATCCGGTGGATGCGGTGCCGGGGGTGGGCGGCGGGTACCGTCTGGGCGCAGGCAAGGAGCTTCCGCCCCTGCTGCTGGATGATGAGGAGGCCACCGCCACGGCAGTCTCATTACGGATGGCCGCAGGCGGGACGATCTCCGGGATCGGAGACGCCGCCTTACGCGCACTGGCCAAGCTCGATCAGGTGATGCCGCCCAGGCTGCGCGGCGGGGTGCGCGCAGTCTATGAGGCCACAGAGACCCTTGACGGGACCCAGGAGATCGATGTCGAGATTCTCACTGTGCTCTCCCGTGCCTGCCGCGACCGGGTCCGTGTTCGCTTCCTGTACACCCGGTACGGGGCCCAGGAGCGGGAGCGGCGGGTCGAGCCGGTGCGGATGGTCGCCGCTGGCTGGCATTGGTACCTGATGGCATACGACGTGGACCGGGAGGACTGGCGGACTTTCCGCCTGGATCGGATGAGGAGCGTGGTGGCCACCACCTGGCGCTTCCGCGCCCGGGAGCACCCCGATCCGGTGGAGTATGTCCAGGAGTCGGTGACCGCCTCGCCCTACAGCCACCTGGCCCGGGTGCGGCTGCACGCTCCGGCTGAGGAGGTACGCCGCAGGGTGCCGCCACGGATGGCTCGGATCGAAGAGGACACTGAAGGCTGGTGCATTCTCACTGCTGGAGCCGATGACCTCGACTGGCTGGCATTGCACATTGCGATGCTGGACCTTGAGACCGAGATCCTCGAGCCTCCGGAGCTCCGCGAGGCCGCAGCAGCTCTGGCCCACCGACTGATGATGATGTCCTAGCGCTCGTTTCGCAGCTCCGGCAGCCTGATCTCCTGTAGCGTGGTCCTATGAGACGGCGTGGAACGGTCGATGCTCTGGCTGATGTCATCGGGACTACCACAGTAGGTATCGGTGCCGGGCTGAGCCTGGATCCGATTCGTTGCGCAAAGTTGCTGGGGCTGCCCGGTGAGCCGCGACGGAGTCGCGCCATCGGTTTGGTGGATGTTGTGTTGGGCACGATGATCCTGACCGGATCCGGAAACTGTCTCTTGGGCGCCTAGGAACTGCGGAAAGAGTCAGCGATGGACTGGAGTTTGGCCCGGTAGAGGGCCCAGGCGCCGTCGTCGGCCTCCGGAAGATTGCCCGCCCTCTCCAGCATGCCTGCCTTGCCGTCGATCTGCTCGCGCAGGATATCGACGTGCCCCAGATGCCGTGCGGTCTCAGCGATGATGTGGATGGTCAGCTGGCGAAGGGTGGTGTTCCGCTTGTCCTCGCTCCACCAGGGGACAGTGACCGGGGCGTCCAGGTCCAGTTCGGCGATGGCAGCCTCGGTGTTCTCCCCGGCGGCGCGGTAGAGCTCGAGAACCTCCTGCGAGGACTGATCGGCAGTGGCGAACATGTCCTCCTCGAAACCCATGTCGGGTCCGATCCAGGGAGTGGGGACCGGCTGATCGCGTCCGCAGGGTTCGCTGAAGTACCCGAGTTCAACGCTGGCCACATGCTTGACGATGCCCAGCAGATTCGTTCCGGTGGGTGTCAGTGGCCGGCGCAGGTCGTATTCATCCAGGCCGTCCACTTTCCAGAGAAATGCTCCCCGAAGGTCCCGGAGGTAGCGCAGCAGGATCTCGGTTTCAGTCGGCATGTCCTGATTCTAATGGTGCTGGTAGTGCGTTGGATAGGGCTTGGGTTCCTGCTGCAGCTGGGAAGAAGTAGAAGTAGATTGCAATACAAGGTACCTGGTATTGTGAGGATATGGACGAGTTCTCCGGAGTGCTGGTGCAGCTGCGCAAAGGAGCCCTGCAGTACTGCGTGCTGGCCTGTCTGCGGCCGGGAGCGTCATACGGGCGGCAGCTTGCTCAGCAGCTCAGCGAGGAGCACGGGCTTCTGGAGAGTCAAGGCACGCTCTACCCCTTGCTTTCGCGACTGCGCAAGCAAGGGTGGGTCTCGACCGCCTGGCAAGAGTCAGCGTCCGGGCCGCCCCGTCGGTACTACGAGCTCACGGAGCTGGGGCACCGTGCCCTGGAGGCTTTCGAACAGGATTGGACACCCTTCCGTGACGACGTCGACGCCGTATTGAACGCCACTCGGTGAGGAGGAACCACCATGAGTACCGAGAAGTCGAAAATGTCTGAGACGCCGGGCCAACAGCTAGCCGAAGCCTATCTGCGCGACCTGGAAAGGGCCCTGTCCGGCACCGACCCTCGTGAGCGGGAAGAGACCCTGGCCGAAATCGAGGACCAGCTTCGGGACGCTGAAGCCGTTGACCCGCAGGGCGCTGAAGTTCGCCGGGTCATTGACCGTCTGGGCTCCGTGGAGGCCATCGCGGCGGTCGCCTCGCCCGATGAGCACGGCACCGGCACTCCGGCAGCGGTACCAGGCCGGCAGAAGGACTGGTTCGTCATCGGAACCACGATTCTCTCTGGTGTTGCGCTGGTGACGACTTTCCTGTTCTTCCCTGTCGCTGCGGTCATTGCGTTGGTGACGTTTGTGCTGGGAATCGTGCAGCTGTTCACCTCCAGGATGGGGAAGGTGCTGCCAGTGCTGAGCATTGTGTTCAGCGCCATCGTGCTGGTACTTGTGGCGCTGGCGATCATCGGACTGCTGGCTTGGCAAGAAACGGACAGCTCCTATGAAATTATCGAGGACGACGCAGGAGAGGTCGAAGAAGGTCCCTGAGAATGCTGCCGCACTGCCGTCCGCCAGCCGGGGAACCCGAATCTAGGACCTCATTGCGTCATTTCACGGGGTGAACGGACCACGCAGAACTCGTTGCCCTCAGGGTCTGCAAAAGTCACCCAGCCGCTGCCGGGGCCGTGTTCGCCGCGCAGGTCCGAGATGACGGCAGCTCCCAGCTGGCGGATGCGTCCAATCTCCTGGTCCCGGTGACCGGCCCGCGATGCCAGATCCAGATGAACCCGGTTCTTCGCCGCTTTCTCGCCGTGGGCGCCTTCGATGAAGAGGATCCGGTGCCCAGATTCGGGATCGATGATCACGCATTGCGGGTGTCCCGGTTCATTGGGATCGCCGGGGATATCGGTGTAGCCCAGCACCTTCTTCCTCCATTCGGAGAGCTCGTAGGCGTTTCGGGAGTCGGTGGTGTGTGACACATATGCAGTCATGCCCTTATCCCATCATGTTCCCTAGAGTCCGCCGAGCAGACAGCGTCATCGGATGCCCAGCCGCTGGACGGCTGAGCGGATGAGTAGCCGCAGGATGTTTTTCAAGCCCATTCCGCTGACGATGATGAAGTCAGCATGGGGGTAGACTCCCGGCTTCGCGGCTGTTGCCCGTGCTGCGGTCCGCACCTCACGCAGCTGAGGCATGCTCATCTGCAGCGGCGGTTCCTCCGGCTGATACTTCGCCCCGACGGGGTAGTCCCTGCCGGGCTGGCGCGACATTTCAATATGGCATCCCATCACATGGGTGACCGGGCGGGCCTCGGCAAAGTCCACCAGATGGTCCAGACTGGCGGTGAAGGCCGGCATATCGAAGGCATACAGCCGTCCGGGATAGACGCTGTCCCCGGTGAGCAGGAACCCCGTGGCAGGGTCGAAGACGGCCAGGGAGGTCGGATGGTGTCCGGGAATCCCGGTGACCTCCAGCACGCGCCCGCCCAGGTCGAAGGCGACTACTTCATGGGGCCATTCTGTGAAACCGAAGAATGACTGCACAGCCTCCAGCTCCGTGCCGACCACTCTGGTGAGCGGGCGCTGGTCGAATTGATCGTCGCCGGCAATGTGGTCGCCGTGTGAGTGCGTGTGGGCGACGATCAGCTCATAGCTCTCGCGCGGATTCCCCTCGCCCCAGGAATCCATGATCTGGTCAACCGTCGCACGCAGCGGGAAAGTCTCGGGATCCTCGGTGGCACCGGTGTCAAACAGTACGGCGCGGTCCTGGCCGAAGAGCAGATACAGGAAGGGCGCCTCATGGCTTAGCGTCATGCTCTGGCGCAGAATGTAGGTGTCGTGGTCGTATCGGTGCACCTGGATGGGTGGGTCGGCGTCGTCGTTCTTCGACCGGGCCCCGTGGATCCACTGCACATCGAAATTACCTGTCACGGGCACCACAGGCCCAGGGGAGTTCCCTCCGGATCGGCGATGATCAGGAAGGATCCGGCGTCGCTGCTGAACTCCCGGGCGCGCTCGATGTCCTCAGCGTAGATCTCACACCAGAACGGCTTCGGTGGCATAGGGCAAGCCTAGCCTCCCGTGAACTCAGTGCGAAGGTTCTCCGGGAGTTGATCGGTGGCCAGTCGCACTGAGGCGCGGGACATGCGGCGGTGATGCTTCCGCAAGAAGGCGGGCAGTCGATCCTGGTCGATCTTCCCGACCTCTCGCAGTGCTGTGCCGACCGGCCTGGTGACCAGCTCTGACTCGTCGTCGGCCAGCAGCTCGGCCAGTGTCAGCGGATCGTCGAGATCGCCCTGCCGGATGATCCAGAACGCAGCCGTGATGGCGGTGCGGCGTTCGAGCGCGACCTCGGAACTCGCGAGGTCGAAGAGTGGTTGCCGGGACTTGTCGAGCAGATACCAGCCGATGACCCGAGGCGCGGCCCGGTCCACGAAGTCCCATGCGGTGAGCCGGTGGTGATTGTCCATGTATGCGTCATAGAGGTCTCTGCGGTCCGTGTCGGTCAAGCCGCGTTGCCGGGCTTTGAAGTCCAGGATGGCCACAGCGACCATGCGGACCTCATACCACCGGCTGGTCAGCAGGGACTGCACCTCCGACAGCGGCAGATCAGTCCGAGCCTTGGCCGTGTCGAAGACCTCCTTCATCCGGACCCCGACTGCTTCCAGGCCGCTGTCAGTCGGCAGCCGCCGGGTAATCTTCTCTCGTTCCGACTGGGTGCGCAGCTTCTTCAGCTCCGCGTAGACCGTTTCGGCAGTGGATGTCATGGTACGAACCTCGTGGCCTACCCGACCTCGGCGATGATCTGCCAGGCGTGGCCGTCCGGATCGGTGGCCACAGCAGTGAAACCCCAGTCCTGCTGAGCGGGTTCAGCGAGGACTTCACCGCCGGCGTCACGCATCCGGCCAACAACGTCACCGACCTCCTCGGCCGAGGCGGCGGACAGGCTCAGCAGGACCTCGCTGACTCCCGGCGGTGCGACGTCCCGGCTCCCGAGCACCCAGTCGAAGCCGCCGGTGGGAACGAGCATCAGCGATGTGCGTTGATCCAGTCGGAACTGCAGCGGCTCGGGTACGCCGTCCTCAGCAGGTTCGCCGAACGGCTCGAGGCCAAGCGTGTCCTGATAGAAGGCGTAGGAACGCTGGCGGTCAGCAATCGGCAGGCTGATGGTGAGTAGTCGAGACATCAGGTCTCCTTCAGCTGGTAGGTCAGATGTGTGGCGTGTGGGGTGACGGTGACATCGCCTTGGGTGAGCAGGATGCGTTCGTCGAGCAGGTCGAACAGGCGGGTTCCGCCACCCATGATGACAGGGGAGAGGTGGATCCTCAGCGTGTCGGCCAGAGCTTCAAACAGAGCCTGGTCTATGACCTCGGCTCCTCCCATGATGACGGTCTCGCTCTGCCCGGCGATTTCCTGGGCAGCGCTGACTGCCGCGGCCAGTCCAGCTGTCATAAAAGTGAATCCTGTCAGTCGAGGCGTTTCCGGTGCCTCATGAGTGACGACGAAAATCGGTGGCCGAGAGGGCGGCTTATGGTCGTAGGCATAGCCGACGTCGTCGTCCCAGCCGTTCGGACCATCGATGAAGTCGAAAGTTCTCCGCCCCATCACCACAGCCCCGGTCCCCTCTCCAGCGGATTCGAGGAAACGGCGATCCTCTGGAGAGTTGTGCGAGTTGAACACCCACTGCTGGATGGCTTCACCTCCCAAGCCTAATCCGTGCTCAAGATCAGGCTCGGGTCCAGTGACATAGCCGTCCAGGGACATCGAGATATCGGCGACGACGGTGCTCATGAGTCCTCTTTCCGAACGACGTCGTAAATCATCTTCTGCACACCGTTGCTGTAGACCTCGTGCTCGACCAGATCCAATTTTTCGGCGTCCTTGTCGGCCGTGCTGAACAGCCGCTTGCCGGCACCGAGCAGCAGCGGGAAGACCAGCAGGTGATAGCGGTCCACCAGTCCGGCATCGGCAAGGGCATGCCCGAGCGTGGCACTGCCGTGCACGCTGATCGGACCGCCGTTGGTCTCCCTGAGCCGAGCCACTTCCCCCACCGAGCGCAGGATGGTGATCTCACCCCAGTCTCTGACAAGATCATTCTCCTGGAGTGTGGTGGAGACGACGTACTTAGGCAGCGCGTTGTAGCCGGCGAACTCCGTGGTCATCGTCGGCCAGACCGGGGAGAAGGCCTCGTAGCTGCGACGGCCGATCAGCAGCGCCTCAGCCTCCTCCTGCTCGCGGCCCTTGATCTCGTAGGCGGACTCGTCGAAGGGGACGTCTTTGAACGTCCACCCCGCGTTGCGGTATCCCGGCTCCCCGCCGGGGGCCTCCATGACCCCGTCGAGGGAGACGAAGGCGGTGATGATGAGTGTGCGCATCTGCTTCCTATCAGTCTGGTTCGGCTGGAGATCTGGTAGCGGGTCGGGCGCCGATCAGACTGCGGCAAGGACCGCAGACTCCAGGCGGGCGTAGCTGGCTTCCATGCCGTCGGTCATGCCGGTGGCCAGGATGGCATCGCGCTGCTCTTTGGAGTCATAGGTGATGACCAGGGAAAGCAGTGTTCCGTCATCGACCGGTGTCAGGGTCTGTTCGTTGAGTGTGGCCGGACCCTCGACGTCCTCCATGGATTCGGTGGTCACCTCGCGATAGGGCGGTTGGGACTCCACGACCTCTCCGGTGAGGGCGAATCCGTTCTCGCCGTTCGCATCCGCCCAGGCATAGCGGTAGGTCTGCCCCGCGGCGTTGGCCACCTGGCAGTCGGTGAACTGCCAGCCCGCGGGGCCGAGCAGCCAGCGCTTGAGCTGCTCCGGATCGTGGTGGGCGTCCCAGACCTGCTGCACGCTGCCGCGGATGGTCCGGCTGATCCTGACCTGGGTGTCGCTGAGCAGCTGGGCCTCGGTGGCCCGAGCGGCGGCGAAAGACGTGAGATCGGCGAGCACGTCGTCGATCTGGCCCATAGCTGAGCGGAGCCCTTCCTCCATCCCCATGCCCAGCAACTGCTCCAGCTCCTCAAGAGAGTTGAAGTACGTGGTGGTGACCAGCCGGGACCCGCTCTCGGTCTCCTCGAAGCGGAAGATCATGCGCATGGTGGGCATTGCCGGATTCGGCTCACCGTTCTCATCGGCGAAACCGTCAGCGACCTCGAAGGACTTGCCCTCCTCCACGCTCAGGAACTCCCACCAGCCATGTGAGCGCTCACCCTCGGGGCCGGTCATGTAATAGCGCGAACGTCCACCGGGATGCACCTCGTGGCGGATGAACGTCGCCGGCCAGCCCTCAGGCCCCCAGAACTTCTCGATCTGCCGCGGATCGACATAGGCGTCCCAGAGCCTGCGGACGGGGACCGGAAAGTCTGCGACGATCGTCATCGTCAGGTTCTCAAGATCTTTGTCGACGGAGGTGATGGGCATGGCGAGCCTTTCGTGTGGTGGATGCGGGTCAGTTGTCGGCAAGCACGGCGTCGAGCCGGTCGATACGGCCCTGCCAGATCCGTTCGTAGGCGTTCAGAAGGGTCTGTGCTGTGCGGAGGGCCTCAGGGTTGCCTCGGATGCGGCGCTCGCGGCCTTTGCGGTGCTTGGTCACGAGCCCGGCTCCTTCCAGAACGGTGATGTGCTTCTGCACTGCTGCGAACGACATGTCGTAGCGGTGCGCCAGGTCTGAGATCGAGGCCTCTTCAGTGAGTGTGCGGCGGACGATGTCGCGGCGTGTGGCATCGGCGAGGGCTCGGAAGATCCGGTCCACCTCGTCGTTGCTGAGGTCCATCTGCGGAGCTTGATATACAACCATTTGGTTTCATATTAGGGTACGACGAAACCGCGGTCAATACTTGGGTGCCAGTGGCTCTCAGTCACCTGCCACGGGGAGTGTTAGGGACCCTGCTGAACGGGGAGTGGTGACGCTGCCGCAGGACTTACTGGGCGGGGGCGATGATCTGGATGAGGTTTCCGCAGGTGTCGTCGAACACCGCTGTCATCACAGCACCCATGTCAGTCGGCCTCTGGGTGAACTTCACGCCGAGGGAGCCCAGGCGGTGGTACTCGGCCTGGACGTTGTCCACCGAGAACTGGGCCACCGGTATCCCATCGGCCGCCAGCGCCTCCCGGAAGGGCGGCACCGCCGGATGGGCTGCAGGTTCAAGCAGCAGTTCCACGCCGTCTGGATCCTCGGGTGAGACGACGGTGATCCATCGGTGCTCACCGACTGGCTCGTCGACCTTGGTCACCAACCCGAGTGTTTCGGTATAGAACGTCAGTGCGGCTTCCTGGTTGTCAACGAAAACACTGGTGAGGGAGACTCGCATGACCTCAGACCGCCTGGTCGGGAAGATGCTTGGCCGCCCACAAGCGTCCCGGCTCCGGGTCTACGCCGAAGCGCTCGGCGTAGAGTTCGTGAATCTCTGCCCACGGCCGGTGTGCGCGCTCTTCAGAAAGTGGCCTGCCCGCGAGGTGAGGTTCGAGTCGGGACAGGTAGGTCTCCCAGCCGGTCGCGGTCTGCGCGGCAGGAAGGTCGTCGATGAGATGGGTGAAGACCAGCCGGCACCCGTCACCTTCCTCAGTCAGTTCAAAGCTCTGCGGCTGGCCGGCGAAGACCCAGGCCAGCCGATGCGGTGCATCAACCTGCGTGACCTCCACGGACATACCGCCGGCGTCGATGGTTTCGCCAGTGGCGGGTGTCCAGTCTGCGGCACCGGGAAAGAACTGCGCCAGCTCAGCGGGCACGCTGACTGCCTGCCATACTCGCTCGATGGGATAGTCGAGCCCCAGCTCGAAACGCAGTGCCGGCCGGCCGTCGATGCTCTGCAAAGTTCCATAGGCCCTTGGATCGGACATCGGGGTTCCTGCTTTCTTTCGATATGGCCAACGGTCGGTGATCTCGCGCAACGGGGCGGTGCTGATGGAGTGAAACTTGTACCGTCCCTCCTTCGCTGCGATCACCAGTCCGGCCGCCTCCAGTACCTCCAAGTGCTGGGAGACGGCCTGACGGGAGGAGGTGAGGCCGTGCCTCGACGCCAGGCGGCCGCACAGTTCAAACAGGGTCTGCCGGTCCCGCTCAAGGAGTTCGTCGAGGATGGTTCGCCGAGTCGCATCGGCCAGCGCCTTGTATACATCACCCACAGCTCGACGATAGGCAAGTGAATACTTGCATGTCAAGGGGAGGGGAGAGGCGCAGCTGGGAGGGCACGCACCCGCCCACCGGACGATTGGACCGATATATGCCTGTGATATGCATTACACCCACCCGCGGCTCGCTCGTGTTTATGACCCTTTGGGCCCGCGTCGCAGGACGCGGTAGTGGCGGGTGTGGGCCCCGCGCGGGCTCCTGCTGGGCGACTCGTCTGTCAGCTCCAGGCCGTAGGAACCGATGCTTCCGCTGAGCAGGGGTGTGCCGGCGCCCAGCAGAATCGGCACAGTCGAGATGATGACCTGATCCAATAGGTCAGCCGCCAAGCATTGGCGGGCGATATCGGCTCCGATGATATTGACCAGACCGTCTGCGCCTGCGGCACCTCGCGCCGTCGACACTGCCTCATCAAACGTATGGCGGACCAGCAGGTTGGCTGGAGGCGAGTCCACAGGACGATGCGTGAGCAGCACCTGCGGCCCCTCCCACTGACCCTCGAAGGCACCTTCCTTCTCAGGGTCGCCAGCATGGGGATCGTCACCGTCGAAGGTGGTGCGGCCGACCAGCAGTGCTGTGGTGCGCTGGCCGACCAGTTCAAAGATGGGGTTCGGCTCTTCGCCCAAGAACTCCAGCAGCCAGGACATATCACCTCCTCGCCCGGCGATATAGCCGTCCGCTGAGGCGGTCACGGAGTAGAGAAGCGTGGTCATGAGACAGTCTCCTCATCTGGCGACTCCGACGTATAGGTGAGCAGTACGTTGCCCGAGGGGAAGGTCGTGGTCGGCCCCGGGGTGAGATGCACCCGTGAGCTGAGTCCCTGGAACAGCCCGGTCCCGCTTCCCAATACCACCGGGCTGATCAGAATGCGCAGCTCATCCAGGAGCCCCTGCTCCAACAGCTGGGCGGCCAGTGTGGAGCTGCCGAAGACGGCGATATCGCCCTCGTACTGCTCGCGCAGCTTCGCCACCACAGCAGGCAGATCGGTGCCGTCGGCAGGCTCAGCCCCGCGCCAAGGCGGCAGCGTATTCGGTTGGCTGGTCACGACGGTTTTGGGCACCTCATGCATGAAGGCCGCGATCTCCGGATAGTGCTGGTGAGCCTCGGGAGAGGGCCAGAACTCCGCGAAATGATCGTAGGTGCGCCGCCCCAGCAGAAGGGTGCCGACGTGTGGAGACTGCCGGGCCTGGCGGGTCTTCCAGACGAAGAGCTCGGGATCGTCAGTGTTCCAGTCCAAGCGCTGCTCCGCGTCCTCCACGAAGCCGTCCAGGGAGCAGAAGATGAAGGCGAAGACCTGCGGCGATCGTGTGGTGCTGGTAGTGGTGATCATGTGGTTCAGTCCATCAGCGGGTGGATGGTGGTGGAGCCGTAGCTGAGGTGCGGCATGTGGGCTGCGACCTGCTCGGCGTCGTCGTCGGACTCCACTGCGACGGCATGTACTGCGAAGGTCACGTGCGTGCCGGAATTCGACTCCGCAGCCCCCAGGGTGGCGGTTGCGGTGTTCAGCGCCCATCCTTCGACCAGCTGTCCGGCCTTCCGCAGATCGGCATCAATCTGGGCCCAGACCTTCATCTCAGCGTCCAGCTCTGGTGTGCCCTCCTGTGGCCCGGTGCCGGGGGTGTAGCGGTGGACGAGAAGGTGGGTGGGGGTTGCCATGAAGTTCCTCCTATCAGTTATCCGATTGCACTCTGCAACTGGTAGAACCATCGCACCACAACTGGATGTAGAATGCAAGCAGTCAATGTCGGAGTTTTCGAAAGGAGCCCAGTGACTGAGCCGAATCAGCACCGCTCAGGCTGTCCCATCAACCTCTCCTTGGAAGTCCTGGGGGACAGCTGGTCGTTGATCATCATCCGCGACATCATGTTCGGCAATCGCAGGCACTACCGTCAGCTGCTGAATGAGTCGGAGGAGGGCATCGCCTCCAATATCCTCGGTGACCGGCTCAAAAGGCTCACCGCCAATGGACTGGTCACCAAGGCACCGGATCCCGCACATAAGCAGCGCCAGCTCTACAGCCTCACCGAGCAGGCCATCCAGCTGGTGCCGGTGCTGGTCCAGCTGGGCACCTGGGGGCGGAAGTTTCTGCCGGTCAGCCGGGAGCTGAGCATCCGGGCCAAGATCCTGGAGGAAGGCGGGCCGCAGCTGTGGGCAGACTTCATGGACGAGCTGCGCGTGATGCACCTCGGGGCACCGCCTCAGGGTGCGGGGTCGGTGCTTGACAGGCTGGAGTGGGCCTATCAGGATGCGGCGGCTGCCCAGGTGTGAGCCTCGGCGGTCAGCGTGATCAGCGCAGACTTGGCGATGCCGTCCCCCAGGAATCCCGAGAAGATCGCAAGTGGAGTCAATCTTGCGGGTCTTCTGCATCGGAGGTGCGGGCGCCTCTCATCGGAGAGAGTCCGATGACCAGTGCTGCTGCGGTGAATACGCTCACGATCGTCCACAGCGTCCAGTGATACCCGATCACTCCGGCCAATAGGCCGCCGAGCAGCGCGCCGATCACGGCGCAGGTGCGGTTGGCCGAACGCATGGTGGCATGCATCCGGCCCAGCAGATGCCGGGGAGTGACGGATTGGCAGTAGCCCATCTCATTGGGATCCTCAAACCCCATACAGAACCCGTAGAGCGACTGCGCCAGCCCCAGCATCACCAAGCCCCAGACCGGATCCTGCGGAGCCAGGGCCACCAGCGCCCAGGAGATCGGATAGAGCAGTCTGGCCAGAATGACAGCATTGCCCTCACCCAGGCGTCGGCCGATCTGCGGGGCAATCAGCGCGCCGAGCAGTCCCGAGATCCCAGCCAGTGCCAGCGTGACTCCATAAAGAAACGGGCTGACACCCAGATGCCGCAGTGCGAACAGCGCGAAGACGGTCACCGCCGCACTATTGGCCACGAACCAGATATGTGTGGAAACAGCCAGTGGTGTGAGTGTGCGATGCCGGTAGAGGAAGCCCATTCCCACGCGGATGTCCCGCCAGATGCTCGGTCGACCCGCATGCGATGGTGCAGCCTCTGAGAAGTCCGGTTCGGGGACTTTCATCCGAGCGTAGAGCAGTGCAGACAGCAGGTGTCCCAGGGCGCCGGCGCCCAGGCTTAGCGCAGCACCCAGCAGACTGACCAGCGCGCCACCAAGCGGCGGACCCGAGGTCTGAGCCACTGTCATCGACTGCCCCAGCCGCGCATTGGCCGGGACCAGTTCACTGCGTGCCACCAGGGCGGGAAGAGCGGACTGCTGAGCCGACGCAGTGAAGACACCGAAGACGCCGGCCAGAAACAGCACCACAGCCACCGCGGCCAGAGACAGGCTTCCGGCCCACCACAGGGAGGGAATCGCCGCCAGCACGACGCCGCTGCCCAGAGCGCTCAGGACCAGCACCGGCTTCTTCCGCCACCGGTCGACCAGGGCGCCAGCGATGAGCCCGACCAGAAGATAGGGCAGGAACTGCACCGCGCGGATGAGCCCGACCTCCGCCTCCGAGGCGCCGAGTTCATTGATCACCAGGGCATCCACCGCCACGGTGGTCATGGAGGCGGCAAAGAAGGTCAGCGTACTGCCCGACCAGAACTGTGCGAAGCCAGGACGGCGAAGCGGCTCCTGAGGGGATGGTGAGTCCCGTTCCTGCCGCATCGTGGGGTTGTACCTCACTTCCGCCCTGTGCCGTTGGCCCCAGCTTACTGCCAGAGGGACTGCAAGCGGAGCATGTGCCCGATGCGCTAAGGGAGGCCAGCAGGGCGGCACCGCTATGGGCTTTCAGGGTGGGGATAGTTCTTGCTCAGAAACAAGAACAAAGATGATCCAGGTTCGCTGAGCCGACACTGTGGTATTCGGTCCTCAGCTCATCAGCCTCGGCCATTCAGAAGCTGGCCTTCTGACCGCCTGAGCTGCTGGAGCTGTTCCCGCAGTGATGATCCCTTGACGTCTTCGGAGGTCGCTTCTCGGTAGTGAGCGCGAATGTCCTGTGGGTTTCGGCTTGGCATCAGGAGAGAGCGGCGTCGATCAGCAGGTCCAGCGTCTGATGGGCGGCATCACGGTGGTGTGCGCCGCTGCTCTCGACTATCCAGAGGGCGGCTTCGTTCATCGCTCCAGACAGCTGTGCCGTGGCTGCCTCCAGCAGGTGCCGCGGAGTCCCGGCGTTCTTGAGCGCCTCTCGCAGGTGAACCACGGAGTTCTCGGCATCCATCTGGCGCCACTGTGACCAGCCCAGGACAGCTGGTGCCTCTGCGAGAAGAATGCGTGCTGCGGACTCGGAGGTGATGGTCTCCAGAAAAGCGTGGCACCCCGCCCTGAGCTGAGCTACAGCGTCATGTCCTGCGGCTTCTGCCTCGGTGACCACTGTGTGGGCAACCTTGGCCTGTAGTTGTTCTGCCGTCGCACTGAAGAGGCCGAGCTTGCTGCCGTAATGGTGATATACCGCCCCACGAGTGACACCCGCCTGACGAGCGATGTGGTCAATCGAGACAGCGGCGAAGCCGTGGGTGGAGAACAGGTCGGAGGCCGCGGTCAAGATGTCCTTGGCAGTCTGGGCGGCAGCTGCGGCGCTGGCGCGAGGCATCAGCATCTTCCTTTACGTACACATAGTATGTATTCTTGGGTTGTTACATACACATCGTACGTAAAGGGATCCCATATGAACACTACTAGCTTCTACCCCGTCCTCATGTCTCGTGATGTGCCGGCAGCCGCGGCCTTCTACCGAGATCACCTTGGCTTTGACGCCACGTACGTCTCATCCTGGTACGTGAGTCTGCGGCTGGATGCCTTCGAACTGGCCATACTGGCCTATGACCATGAGACTGTTCCGGAACCCCGCCGCGCTCTCCCGCAGGGAGTCATACTGAATCTGGAAGTGGAGGACGTGGACGAGGTCCATCGCCGGCTCGTGACCGAGCGGGGGCTCCGGCCCGTGCTTTCACTGCGCAGCGAGGATTTCGGACAGCGGCACTTCATCCTTGAAGGCCCGGATAATGTGCTCATCGACGTGATTCAGCCCATTGAGCCCACTGCTGAGTACGCAGATGCTTACCTTGACGAGTAGCTCTGAGGTCAGCCTCAGCCTTCGGCGCCGCTGCCATGCGGAACTGCTCCTGTCATCGATGCGAAGCCTTGAGCCCGAAGGCCGCTGCCGCGGTGAGGGTCGCCAGGCACACCATGATGACGTACAGTCCACCAAACCATGGAGAGGTCAGGTTGAGTGTCAGCACGATGCCGGTCAGTGCCAGAAAGGCCGACGTTGCCATATTCTCCCCGGCCTGGAGCGATGAGCTGGCGGTGCCCCGTTGCTCCGGAGCAGCCGAACGGAGTGTGGCGGTGGTGAGCCTCGGGTATGCGAGGCCGAAGCCGGCCCCTGTGGCCACGCTGGCGAGGAACACCGCAGGCATCGGCGCCACATGCCACACATAGAGAAGATTGACCACCGGACCGGCAAGGACCATTAGGCAGCCCGCTGCGATGATCCTGCGGTCGTATCCCGGTTCACCGGGCTTCCGGCTCTGGAGCCATGCGCCGACTGCCCAGCCGCCGGCGGCCACGGCAATCACCAATCCGGCTATGCTCGGGGCAATGTCCCGGTGCTGCTGCATATAGAGAACCAGATAGACCTCCGAAGCGGTGCCGACCGCCCCCAGCAGCGCCCGGAGACCGATGAAGCGCGGCACCCCCAGGCGCATCCGGAAGGTTCCGGCCGGCAGCAGCCTCAGCGCGGCCAAGGCGAGGATCAGCACGCCGGCAGGTACCACGACGGCTGCAAGCCAGGGCTCCTGCTGTCCGCCCACATGCACCATGACCAGCGTGGCCGAGGCCAGCACGGCCAGCAGTCCGCGGCGGCCGAAGACCGCGGTCCCTGAGCGTTGAACGGCTGGACTTTGTCGACTCTGCCAGAGCAGCGTCGACAATGCTGCCAAGGAGCCGGCGAAGACCATGGCGAAAACCATCCGCCAAGAGCTCAGGTCCGCCAGGGCGCCGGCGGCAACAGGTCCCAGCATGGACGGCAGTACCCAGGCTGCGGAGAGCAGCCCGAACATCTTCGGGCGGGCATCGTCGGGGACCAGCTGGGCGATGAGCACATACAGCACCACCGAGTTGACCCCGCCGCCGATGCCTTGGAGAAGCCGGCCCAGGATGAACGCCGCCATGGAGGGCGCCAGCGTGCAGAGCGCCACACCGCCCAGGAACAGGGCGCCACCTACAGTCAGCGGGCGGCTGGTGCCGCTGCGGTCTGCCCAATTTCCCCCGACGATCATTCCGATCAGGCCTGTGGAGACTGTGGCCGCAGCAGCCAGCGAGTACCATGCAGTGCCGCCGAGATCGGCGGCCACCACAGGCAGCACTGTGGTGACGGCGAAGAACTCGAAGGCGATGAGCGTCATCAGCAGCAGCGTGCTGAGGATGAAGGGCCATGAGGCAGATGTCCAGAGTTTGGCCGCCGGAGCCTCTTCCTCCAGGCTCACAGTTCGATGCCGATGTATTCGAGATCCTGCCCGGTGGCACCCCACTCGGTGGTCTCCTGCGGCTGGTGAATCTCCAGGACCGCCTTTCCCCTGCCGTGCCCGGTTTCGATCTCACGGTGCGCCGCTGCGACCTCCTCCAGGCGGTATCGCCTGCGGATCGTCACGTTGAGATACCCGTTGGCGGCCAGCTCTGCCAGTTCGCGGAGACGTTCCGAGGAACGTTGGCTGCGAATGAAGAGGCATCCCAGCTCATCGGCGAGGGGAGGTTCCGCGATGCTTCCGATGCGGAACCGATTCGGGGTCAGCTCAACGGCGGCGCGCAGACTGCCGCGGCCAGCCGCGTCGAGCACGGCGTCAGCGCTTTCCGAGCTTGAATGCTTTCTGACGGCAGCGCGGAGGCGACCGAGCTCGCCGGGTCCGTACTCCACGGCGACTGCACCCAGCCATCGCAGGTAGTCCTGGTTCTCAGCACCGGCTGTCCCGATTACCGTCGCACCTGCCAGGAGGGACAGCTGAACGAAAATCGTTCCCACGCCTCCGGCTGCGCCGTGGACGATCACGGTCTCACCTGCGGTGATACCCAGTGTCTCCAGCGCGGTATGCGCTGTCTGTCCGGAGGCGGACAGCACCCCTGCCGCGTCCCACGGCAGCGCGGCCGGCTTGCGGATCACCTGGGAGGCTGGCACCGTCACGTACTCTGCCGAGCAGCCGAAGACTCGGAAGCCGAGTACCGCATCCCCGATCTCGAAACCTGTCGCCAACCGGCCGGTTGCTGTCACTGTGCCGGAGAATTCATTGCCAGGGATCAGGGGCGGCTCAACAGCGACTCCAGGCGGTTGCCAGCCGGCGCGGGCTGCAGCGTCTGCCGGCTGGAGGCCAACATAGGCCACGCGCACCAGCACCTCGTCCGGGGCGATCGCCGGCATGGCGATCTTGCGCACCTGCAGAACATCAGGCCCTCCGAAGGACTCAGCGACGGCGGCACGCATGGTGGGGAGAGTCATGATCAGGATCCTTTCGTCTTTCATCAAGCGAACTTCATATAGAGTTGACTACATCAAGTGGACTTGACGTCAAGGAGGGAATCGATGCCGCAGATTCCAGAAGGGCGAAGTTGGCTCAAACCCGGAGAGGTGGCCGAACGAGCAGGTGTGGCCGTCTCCACGCTTCACTACTACGAGAGCCTGGGGCTGATCAGCAGCCGGCGCACCGCTGGGAACCGGCGTGAGTACCGCCGCGACACGCTGCGTGTGCTGGCCTTCATCCGTGCGGCGCAGAGGGTCGGAGTCTCCCTGGACAGGGTCAAAGAAGCTTTGGATCAGCTGCCACGTGAAGGTCTGCCGACCACAAAGGACTGGGCTCGTATCTCGCGCCAATGGCATGACGAGCTGACTGAGAGGATCGAGTACCTGACTGGGCTGCGCGACCGGTTTTCCGACTGCATCGGCTGCGGCTGCCTCTCCCTGAAGTCCTGCCCCTACTCCAATCCCGATGATGCGCTGGGCGCAGGCGGCCAAGGGCCCCGCCGGTTCCCGTGACATGGCCAGCAAGTCCTATCAGTGATAGATTTTCTATCGTCGATAGGAGATAGCCGTGGAGACTGCGGGACTCATCATTGCGGCTGCCGCCGGGGCGGCCATTTTCATCGTCGGGCTGTGCTACCTGACCATTCCGCGCGCCATGGTGGCGAGTTTTGGCTTCACCGCGCTGCCGGAGGATCAGGCAACGCCCTGGCTTCGAGTCAAAGGTGTCCGGGACGCTGTCACCGGGGTTGTGGCCGCCGTCCTGCTGGTGACCGCCTCGTCAGCGGTGATCGGCTGGTGCGTGCTGGCATTCACGCTGATCCCCGTCGGCGATGCCGCCATCGTGCTCAGTGCCAAGGGGAGGCCGAGTGCGGCCTGGGGGATTCACGGCAGCACGGCGGCACTGATGCTGGTGGGAGCCGGGCTGCTCCTGGCTGTCTCATCAGGGGGCTCCTCGTGACGGATTCGCCACGCCAGCGCAGGTACCGGGCTCGAGAGCAGCAGATCCTCGCACTCGCCCGGAAGATCGCCGAGGAGGAAGGTTGGCCGGCGGTCACCACTCGGCGGCTGGCCCAGGAGATCGACCACAGTCAACCGGTGATCTACCAGCATTTCGGCAGCCGCGAGCAGCTGATCCGTGCGGTGACCGTACAGGGCTTCGCCGAGCTGGCTGCTCTGGTGCGCGATATCGCAGAGGCTGGGCGACCGGCGCTGGAGAGCCTCTGCCGGGCCTATCTGGACTTCGGCACACGCAACCCAGCGCTGTATGAGGCCATGTTCACTCGGCCGACTGAGCTTCCTTTCGCGCAGTCCGATACCCCGGCTGAGCTGCGGGATTCATTCGAGGTGCTGGCCGATGCTGTCGCCCGTGAGGCCAATTTCTCAGATGACGACGACGTCGCGGCTCTGACCGAGCTCTTCTGGGCCACCTGCCACGGACTGACCAGCCTGCATTCCGCTGGCCGGATCCCGGAGCATCACCTGGACCATCAGATCCGACGCATCTCCTCGATGATCCGCGGGGACTGACCTGAATCATCCTTCCGGAGGATTCGCGCCGGGCGCAGGGCGGATAGCGTGAGAGTGCTCGAACAGCTCATGAGAAGAGGCCGGCTTTGTCCGCAGAAGGATCAGCGACATCACAGACGCCGCATCGTCAGGCGCTTATCTGGCAGCGCGCCGAAAATACAGCGATTGCCCTCGGCGTCGTTCTGGTCGTTATCGCCCTGGGGCAGCCGTGGTGGGTGCTGCTGGCAGCGTTTCTCGTCTTTGACCTCTCAGCCCTGGGCTATCTGATCAGTCAGCGTGCGGGAGCGCTCTGCTACAACCTGGTACACAACTATACGGTTCCGGCTGCGCTGATCGCCGTGTGGGCAGTGCTGCAGTGGCGTGATGCCGAGGCTTCGTGGCTGGTGCTGCTGGCCGCCTGCTGGGTGTTCCACGTCGCCGTCGACCGCGCCCTGGGCTACGGGCTGAAGCTCGGCCCGTTCAAGCACACGCACCTGGGCATCATCGGGAAGCAGCCACAGATTCCGGAGGACGCAGATTCACCTCTTGCCCCGCAGCAAAGAAGAGTTCCTGACCAGAGATAACGCACGGTCAATCAGCAGAAACCTAGGCCCAGTACTAGAGTGACTACATGCGTAAGAGACCTGACTGGATGCTGGATGAAACAGCTTTCGTCGGTCGCGAGAACCTCGATTCCGCACATGTTGCTCGATACGATGACAAAGAGGATGCGGAAGCCACGAGCGAAGTCGAACTGCTCCGTTCCTTGGGTCTTGACTCGTCCTCACTCGTTCTCGAATTCGGCTCAGGCACCGGGCAATTCGCTGTTGCCGCTGCGTCGGTTGTTGAGCACGTCGTCGCGATTGATCCCTCGCCGCCGATGCTGGCCTGTCTCCGGGAGAAGATTGCTGCTGGGGGTTTGAACAACATCGACACAGTGCACGGCGGTTTCCTCACCTACGACCATGCCCGTCGTCCAGCCGACATTGTGTATTCCCGGTACGCTTTGCATCATCTTCCCGACGCATGGAAAGCAATCGCTCTGGCACGAATCCGTTCGATGATGAAACCAGGCGGCATCCTCAGACTCTGGGACGTTGTCTACGACTTTGACCCTGCCGAGGCAACCGAGCGATTCGAGCAATGGTGCGCTGCCGGCGGCGACACTGTTGGCGAGGAATGGAGTCGCGCGGAACTTGCCGAACATATCAGTGATGAGTACTCGACGTTCGCCTGGTTGCTGGAACCCATGCTTGAACGCAGCGGATTCCGGATCGAGAAGTCCGAACAGGTTTTTGACGGCTTCGGCATGCGTCACATCGCGCGTGCTGTCTGACCGGCACGTTTAGGGGACGACGATGGCGTTGACCTGGCGAGGTGCCCAGGCGATCTCCCAGCGGTACCCGTCCGGATCCCCGAAATAGCCGCTGTAGCCGCCCCAACTGCGGTCAACTGCCCCTGAGACAGGCTCGGCACCGGCCATACGAGCCGTCTGGAGTACGGCATCGACCTCGCTTCTTGAGCCGACGTTATGGGCGAGGGTCAGCGGAGCCACTCCGGGGCCCTGGGCGATCGGGCCGACCTCCTCTTCGAACTCTGCGGCGTCCCAAAGCGAGAAGAGCAGATGCTGGCCGGCTTTGATCATGACCACACCCGGGGCCTCCAGCTCAGGCTGCCAGCCGAGACCATCGACATAGAACCTCTTTGAGCGCGCGACATCAGCGACAGCGAGAGTGACCAGAGAGATGCGCTGTTCCATATCCTCAGTGTAGTTCCGCCAGCCGTCTCCGATGCGAGCAGCATCTTCCTGTGAGGCGTGGGAGGAGCATCTGGTCAGAGTCCAGTTGTCCCATCAATCTGCTCGCGAAGAATGTCCGCGTGGCCAGCATGCCGAGCCGTCTCCTCAACCATATGGGCGAGGATCACCCGAAGAGAGTCTCGCGCGTCCTCACCGGGGTTCGGTATGGCCGCCCGGACAGAGAGGTCGGCCGTGGCGTGAACGATCTCGTCACTCCGTTGGCACGCGCGTTGGTAGGCCTCAACCACGTCAGCAGCCGCGATATCGTCCGGCACGATCATTGACTTATCAGCCTCGATCGTCTCGCCGAGAAACACGCGCTGGAACCAATGGTGCTCCACGCCTGTGAGATGGTGGACGATCCCTAGAAGACTCGTGCCGGAAGGGACCTGCGGACGCCGTAGATCCTCTTCGCTCACCCCTTCCGCAGTGCGGATCACGGAGCCTCGGACACGGTTGAGGTAAGCGAGCAGAACAAACTGCTCGGTGTACTTCTCGTCGTACTCCACATGATCCACAGTGATGCGCCATTCTCAATGTAGTGCCGGTGAACTTATCGTGCTGATGCCAAGAGCTGCGCTTTAACGGATCGCGCTCGGCGTTAACATTCACTGTACCTGTGTCGCTGCGCGCATGGATTCGATGATCCGGTCGAAGTCCTCCACCCCGTGCCCGGCGTCGATCTGTTGCTGGATGAGCCGCTGGACCGTCTCCACCGGTGCGGCGGTGATGCCCTGTTCGCGGCTGGCCCGGTTAATTGTCTCCAGCAGCGTCGTCGTCCATTCCAGACTCTGCAGCGGTTGGCTGTAGTCGCCGGTGTCCAGGTGTTCGGTGGAGTGTCCTAACAGTTCGGTCATGGCGGCCAGGAACGGAGCGGCGCGTTGGGCGTAGCTGCTTGCCGGGATGGCGACCGATTGCAGCATGGCCACACCGTGGAGGAAGCCTGCGAACATCGAATACATGCCGGAGAGCATGGCCAGATCCCAGAGCGAGGCGAGACCGGCGTCGTCGCCGTCGTAGGTGCTGGTGGCCCAGGCGTCCAGAAGCTCCCGGTGGGTGTCGAAAGCATTCTGGGAGCCGCTGTAGAGGATGACGGAGTCGGGGGAGCCGATCATTGACGGGGTGGCCATGATGGCGCCGTCCAAATACGTGATGCCGCGCTGCTCTGACCAGGCAGCGTGCTCGCGTGCCTCCTCCGGTGTGGTGGTGGTCAGGTTGATCAGGGTGCGTCCGCGTAGGGTCTCAGCCTCGGCGTCCAGCACCGCCTGGACCGAGGCGTGGTCGTAGAGGCAGACGACGATGACCTCGGAGGCGGTCATCGCCTCGCGGACCGACCCGGCCTCGGTTGCGCCTCGTCCGGTGAGTTCGCCGGCTTTGCCTGATGTGCGGTTCCAGACGGTGAGTGAGTGTCCGGCGTCGAGTGCAGTGTCGGCCAGGGCCTGGCCCATCGCGCCGAGGCCGAGCAGGGTGAGAGAGAAAGTTGTCATGGCTCCATGCTCTGTGGGCACCTAGACTTTGGGAAGTACCCACTATTTACTGGGGTACTTCCCAATTCGTAAGTCATGGAAGAAGGAGGGCCTGTGCCGGTAGCTCTGTCGAAGAATCTGCGCCGTGGGCCGTATATCTGCGGTATCGACGCAGCCATGGATGTGGTCAGCGGAAAGTGGAAAGGTCTCATCCTCTGGGAGTTGGAGGCTCACGGGGTGCGGCGGTTCGCCCAGCTGCGCCGCGGGCTTCCCGGGGTCAGCGAGAAGATGCTCACCCAGCACCTGCGGGAGATGGAGCATGACGGGCTGGTGCACCGCGAGGTCTACGCGGAGGTTCCGCCCCGGGTGGAGTACTCGCTGACCGAGCACGGCCGCAGCCTCAACGCCGCGCTCGGGGCGCTGGGGGAGTGGGGCCTGGACCGCATCGAGCGCGAGCGGCTGGATACCCAGGCGGCTGTCTGACGCGAACCGGGATGCTCGGTCTCCGCCTCACCCAGCGCCTGAGCGATGGCGGCCTCGAAAGCTGGCTCAGACTGCCGGTAGTTCCGGTAGCCGGTCCCGATCCGGCCGTAGTCGGCATCCCCTGCCGATCCGTCACTGTACTGTCGGTTCATCTCCACCCCTTGTTAATCGTTGCTGACACTACGCCTGCATCGGGTCGTAAGTCCTCAGGCCGAGATGCTCGGCGGCTGCTTTCATGGTGCTGTCGTGGGTGACCACTGTTGGATTCGTCTCCGAGAGCACCGCTGTTGCCAGATGAATGGCGTCCAGCGAACGGATATGCGGTTCGATGCTCGCGGCATAACGCAGGACTCGGTCATCGAGGCGGATGAAGGCAGTCCTGTCCAAAAGCCAGTCTCCCTCATCGAGAGGTTGGCGGTCCCGCCGCAGCACTCGGGTGAACTCCAGTCTCAGAAGCGTGGACGCAAGTAGTGTTTCTTTGTTCCCAATCGCGTGTTGAAACCATTCTTCTGCGTGGATGTCTCCGTCCGGAACAACTGTGTGCAGAGCGGCTGATGAGTCGATAAACCACATTGCCTCAGTGGTCGCCCTTCATCTCGTCGATGAGGCGATCGACGCGTTCAGGGTTGCGTGGTCGGTCGTAGTCGATGGGTGGCATGGGCGGAGGGTTATCCGACGGCGGGATGAGCATCCCAGACCGGCGAAGCCGCTCCAGCGGATCAAGGGAGGGTTCCCGGCGCCGGATCTCATACTTCTCCTCACCACGCTCAGTGATGATGATCAAGTCCTCGCCCAGCTCCAGGGCATTCAAGACCTCAGCGGTCTTCTGATTGAGATCTCGCTTGGTGAAAGTCTTCATACTATTAATGCACTACCTGTGTCAGACATCGGATAGGTCGAATAGCTCAGCTGCATCGAGAGCGGGCTGGGCCCACCGACCAGGTTCGCCGCGGCGAAGCTGCTTGCTTGTGGCGCTTACACGGTTCGGAGAGGATAGAGGCACATCAGCACCTCTACATTCCAGAGGCAGGAGCCTTTATGTCACAGCCGAACTCCGAAGACTTCTGGACACGAGCCTCCCGGCATGTGGTGGACTACGGAGGACCGTTCAGTCCGGCAGTCATCGAGCGGGCTGAAGGATCCTATGTCTACGACCAGACCGGCAAAGCGATCCTGGATTTCACCTCAGGTCAGATGAGCGCCGTCCTCGGACACGGGCACCCTGCCATCGTCGATGCGGTCAGTTCATCGGTGACGACACTGGATCATCTGTTCTCCGGAATGCTGAGCCGGCCCGTGGTGGACTTCGCCGAAAAGCTCGCCTCCACCATGCCCGATCCGCTGACCAAGACCCTGCTGCTGACCACCGGAGCGGAATCCAATGAGGCCGCGCTCAAAATGGCCAAGATGTACACCGGCGGCTATGAGGTCATCACCTTCGACCGCTCCTGGCACGGCATGACCTACGGGGCGGCCTCAGCCACCATGTCCGCAGGCCGCCGGGGCTACGGACCCTGGATGCCGGGAAGCTACGCACTGCCCACCCCGCACCCCGGCGTCTCACCCTTCCGGAACACCGACGGCAGCCACGACTGGGCCACCGAGCTCGACTACGGATTCTCGCTGATCGACAAGCAGTCCACCAGGGCGCTCGCAGCCGTGCTGGTCGAACCGATCCTCTCCTCCGGAGGCATCATCGAGCTGCCCGAGGGCTACCTCGCCAGGCTCAAGGAGCACTGCGAAGCCCGCGGCGGGCTGCTGATCCTCGATGAGGCCCAGACCGGAGTGGGGCGCACCGGCACCATGTACGCCTTCGAGCGCGACGGCGTGGTGCCGGACATCATCACCCTCTCCAAAACCCTCGGGGCGGGACTCCCCGTTGCCGCGGTCGTCACCTCCGCCGAGATCGAGGAACGCATCGCCGAACGCGGCTTCCTCTTCTACACCACTCATCTCAACGATCCGCTGGCCGCCAGCGTGGGCAGCACAGTGCTCGAGGTCGTCGAACGTGAGGGACTCGTGGAGCAGGCGGTCAAGCTCGGCAATCAGCTCGCCCAGGGTCTGCGCGACCTGCAGGACACCATGGAGGTGGTGGTCGATGTGCGCGGCCGCGGCCTGCTGCAGGGGCTGGAGCTGGGAGCACCCGAGCAGGGAACTGTGGACGATCTTGTCGCCTCCATCACCCGCGAGAGCCTGCAGCGCGGGCTCCATATCAACATCGTGCAGATTCCGGGGATGGGCGGGGTCTTCCGCATCGCACCGCCGCTGACCATCAGCGAGGCCGAACTCGCCCAAGGCATCGACATCCTCCGGGACTCGATCACCGCCGTCGTTGGGTGAGGTGCTGAGCTCTCCGGTGCAGTGCCGTGGGTAGACTGTCCGGGTGACTCCAGAAGAACTCTCCTCCGCTGTGAAAACCACTCTCGCCGAGGCGGTCGACGCCGGCGAGATCGCCCTCGACGCCATCCCTGATGAGGTGCGAGTGGAGCGGCCCAAGAGCCGCGAGCACGGAGACTGGGCCACCAATATCGCTCTGCAGCTGGCCAAGCAGGCCAAGACGAATCCGCGGCAGCTGGCAGAGGTCATCGCCGCCCGGCTCACCGAGCACCAGGGCGTCGAAGCAGTGGAGATCGCCGGACCCGGGTTTATCAACATCACGATCGACGCCGCGGCCGCCGGTCAGCTTGCCCGGACCATCGTCGAGGCCGGGGACAGCTACGGCCACAACCAGGCGCTGGCCGGACACACCATCAACCTTGAATTCGTCTCGGCCAATCCCACCGGCCCGTTGCATATGGGCCACACCCGTATGGCAGCCCTCGGTGACGCTATCGGCCGGCTGCTGCGTGCCTCGGGGGCCAGCGTGACCACCGAGTACTACATCAACGACGCCGGCAATCAGATGAACAAGTTCGCTGACTCAGTCGTCGCCGCCCTGAATGGCGAGCCGACCCCCGAAGGCGGCTATCCCGGAGAGTACATTAACGACCTCGCCCGACAGATGGCTGCCCAGCGTCCCGAGCTCCGGAAGCAGCCGAGTGAAGAGACGTTGTCGGTCGTCCGGGAACTGGCCTACCGGGCGCAGCTGGCCCAGATCCAGCAGACGCTCGCCGCCTTTCACATCGAGTTCGATGTCTACTTCTCCGAGCGCGCCCTTCACGAGGAGGGCAAGATCGACGCTGCCATCGCCACCCTCCGTGAACAGGGGCATATCGAGGATCGTGACGGGGCCGTGTTCTTGCGCACCACCGACTTCGGTGACGACAAGGACAGAGTGCTCATCAAGGCTGACGGGGAGCCCACCTATTTCGCCGCCGACGCCGCCTACTACCTGTCCAAGCGCGAGCGTGGCTTCGAGGCGAAGATCTACCTGCTCGGCGCCGACCACCACGGCTATATCGGCCGGCTCAAGGCCATCGCCGCCTGTGCCGGAGACGACCCTGAGAAGAACATCGAGGTACTCATTGGCCAGCTGATCAGTGTCAAAGGCGCGCGACTGTCCAAACGTGCCGGCAACGTCATCCTGCTCGAGGACCTCATCGAATGGCTCGGCACTGACGCCCTGCGCTATACCCTGGCCCGTTCCCCAGCCGACTCTCCGCTGGATGTTGACCCGGAAGTACTGCAGTCCAAGACCAATGACAACCCGGTCTTCTACGTCCAGTACGCCCACGCCCGGGCCTGCAACGCCGCCCGCAACGCCGAGGCCCAAGGAGTGGACCGCACAGGACCGGACGGAGGAGGGTTCGACGCCGCCCTGCTTACCCATGCCCGCGAGGAGGAGCTGCTGGCCCACCTCGCCACGTTCCCCAACACGGTCGCCCGTGCTGCAGAGCTTCGCGAGCCGCACCGGGTGGCTCGCTACCTAGAAGACCTCGCCTCGGCCTATCACGCCTGGTACGCCAAGTGCCGGATCGCGCCCAGTGTCCACGAGGACGGCACCATGGAACCCGTCACTGATCTGCACCGCACCCGTCTGTGGCTCAACGACGCCGCCGTGCAGGTGCTGCGCAACGGACTGGCCCTGCTGGGCGTCTCCGCACCGGAAAAGATGTGATCGCGTGACACCGCCTACGCCAGAGAGCGAGCAGGGGACCCGCAGCCCGTCTTGGGCTGTGGGAAGCGAGCGAACGCCCCTCGCCCCGGACTGGCTGACCGCACGGGAGAGCACCGATGACCTGGAGGCCAAGCTCTTCCCGGCAGATACCGCCCGCACTCCCGAGGGTGAGCTGATCCTCGGCGGGGTGCCGGTGAGCGAGCTGGCCGCCAGCTACGGCACCCCGCTCTACGTCGTCTCAGAGAATGACTTCCGGGCCCGGGCCCGCGGGTTCCGCGAGGCGTTCAGCCACGCTTTCGCTCCCGAGACCTCAGTCGACGTCTTCTACGCCGGCAAGGCCTTCCTGACCACCCACGCCGCCCGTTGGGCGGCCGAGGAAGGGCTGAACATCGACACCGCCAGCGGAGGAGAGCTGGCCATCGCCCTGGCCGCAGGCGTGGAACCGACCCGAATCGGCCTGCACGGCAACAATAAATCCGACGCCGAGATCACCCGCGCGGTCGAGCTCGGCATCGGCCGGATCGTCGCCGACTCCGTGGAGGAGATCGACCGCATCTCCGCCATCGCCTCGAGCCTGGGGCGCAGCGCACTGGTGATGCTCCGGCTGACCCCGGGCGTGCACGCCTCCACCCACGAGTACATCGCCACAGCACACGAGGACCAGAAGTTCGGACTCTCCCTGACTCCGGCGCCGGGAACCCAGACCACGAGCGCCAACCCCTACCTCGGCTCCCCGGCCTGGACGGCGGTGCAACGCGCCCTCGGTGCCCCGGGAGTCGAGCTGCTCGGCCTGCACTGCCATATCGGCTCGCAGATCTTCGAACCCACAGGATTCGAACTGGCCGCCCAGAAGCTGATCGCCTTCCTGGCACAGATCACCGCACATCACGGCGTCGTACTCGAGGAGCTAGACCTCGGCGGCGGGCACGGCATCGCCTACACCGAAGCCGACCACCCCAGGCCGCCGGAGGAGATCGCCCAAGCCCTGGCAGCGGCGGTTCGCAGCGCCTGCGCCGAACACGGCATCGGCATCCCCCGGATCAGCATCGAGCCTGGACGCAGCATCGCCGGACCGGCCGGAGTGACCCTCTACACCGCTGGAACCACCAAGGACGTGGTGGTCAAGGACAGTCTCACCCGGCGTTACATCGCCGTGGACGGCGGGATGGGCGACAACGCCAGGCCGGTCCTCTACGACGCCGACTATTCCGCCGTGCTGGCCTCAGCGCAGGTCACCGGTGAGCACCTGTTGTCTCGCATTGTGGGAAAGCACTGTGAATCCGGAGACATCGTGGTCAGAAACGTATACTTGCCAGCGGCTGTGTCCCGCGGAGACCTCCTCGCAGTACCGGCCACAGGCGCCTACTGCCACTCGCTGTCGAGCAACTACAACTACTTGACCCGGCCCGCGGTGGTCGCCGTCCGGAACGGTCAGGCCCAGCTGCTCATCCGCCGGGAGACCGAAGAGATGATGCTCGCCCGCGACACCGGTTACACGACCGGACAGGCCTGACGACGTTGTACCCGCACTCGCACGCTTAACACTTAAGAGGTGATGATGGTTTCGGCTGAGGACACAATCACGATCGGCCTGCTCGGCGCCGGCAGCGTAGGCGCCCACGTGGCCAGGACCCTGGTGGAGGAGCGCGAGCTGATCTCAGCCCGCGTGGGCACTCCGGTGCGGCTGGGCGGCGTCGCCGTCCGCGATCCGGAAGCCCCGCGGGACTGGAAGATCCCCGGTGAGCTGCTCACCACAGACCCCGAGGCGCTGGTGGACAGCTCGGATCTGGTCATTGAGCTCATCGGCGGCCTGGAGCCTGCCGAGGAGCTGATCGAACGCGCACTGCGCCGGGGCGCCGCAGTGGTGACCGGGAACAAAGCGCTGCTGGCTTCCCGGGGCGCTGAGCTGAACGCGATCGCCGCGGAGACCGGCGCGATGCTGCGCTATGAGGCCTCGGTGGGCGGTGCCATCCCGATTCTGCGGCCGATCGAGGAGTCACTCTCCGGTGACCGGGTGACCAAAGTGATGGGCATCGTCAACGGCACCACCAATTACATCCTCGACCAGATGGACACCACCGGTGCGGTATTCGGCGACGCCCTGGCCGAGGCGCAGAAGCTGGGCTATGCCGAGGCCGATCCCACCGCGGATGTGGCCGGGCACGACGCCGCGGCCAAGGCGGCGATCCTGGGCACTCTGGCCTTCCATGCTCCCTTCAGCTTCGACGACGTCTACTGTGAGGGCATCACCGAGGTCACCCAGGACGACATCGAGGCCGCAGCGGCCTCCGGCTATGTGATCAAGCTGCTGGCCATCGCCGAAAACCACAGCAAGGATCAAGCACCTGGGGTGGTGCTGCGGGTGCATCCCACGCTGCTGCCGCGCACTCACCCACTGGCCAGTGTGCGCGGCGCGTTCAACGCGGTGTTCGTGGTGGCAGAGAACGCCGGTGAACTGATGTTCTACGGTCAGGGTGCCGGCGGCAAACCCACCTCCAGCGCCATCATGGGCGATGTGGTCGCGGTGGCGCGAACCCTGTCCATCGGAAAAGAACTGCGGACCCCGCTGACTTACACCCCGACCATCTCCAGCGAAGTCGATCTGCCACCGCTGCCCATCGAGAAGGCCACCACCCAGTACTACATCGATATGGACGTCGCCGACCGCGAAGGAGTGATCGCGGAGATCGCCCGGGTGCTGGCCGACCATCACGTCTCCATCGAGTCGATGCGCCAACCCGGCAGCGTCACCGTGGAAGGCGAGGTGGAGGACAGCAGCAACGGCGCCAAGGTGCAGATCGTGACCCACCTGGCCAGTGAGAAGGACCTCCACGCCACGGTCCAGGAACTGCGCGGGCTGGACGTGGTCCAGGTGGTCAACTCCGTGCTGCGGGTCGAAATCGAGAAATAAGGGAGTAGAGAAGAGATGGCACACCAGTGGCGCGGGGTCATCCGCGAATACTTCGACCGGCTCCCGGTGCAGGAGGGTGATCGGATCATCAGCCTCGGCGAGGGCGGCACCCCGCTGGTCTACGCCCCTGCGCTCTCTGAGCTGGTCGACGGTGAAGTGCATGTGAAAGTCGAGGGGATGAACCCCACCGGATCCTTCAAGGACCGCGGCATGACCATGGCGATCACCGCAGCGGTCGCCGAGGGTGCCCAAGCCGTGGTCTGCGCCTCCACCGGCAACACCTCGGCCTCGGCGGCCGCCTACGCCACCCAGGCCGGGCTGACCTGCGCGGTGCTGGTGCCGGCGGGCAAGATCGCCATGGGCAAACTCTCTCAGGCCGTAGCCCACGGCGCAGAGCTGATCCAGATCGACGGGAACTTCGACGGCTGCCTGGAGGTCGCGCGCAAGCTCGCCGAGAACTACCCGGTGTTCTTAGTCAACTCGGTCAACCCCGCCCGGATCGAAGGCCAGAAGACTGCTGCCTTCGAAGTGGTCGACACACTCGGGGACGCCCCGGACTATCACCTGCTGCCGGTGGGCAATGCCGGCAACATCACCGCTTACTGGAAGGGCTACCAGGAGTACTATGACGACACGCTCAGCACCTCGCTGCCGGTGATGTGGGGCTTCCAGGCCGCAGGCGCTGCCCCGATCGTGGCCGGGCATCCGATCACCGAGCCCGAGACGGTGGCCACCGCCATCCGCATCGGCAACCCGGCCTCCTGGGAGTACGCCGAGGCCGCACGGGACGAGTCCGGAGGCGTGATCGAGGCGGTCACCGATGAACAGATCCTCGCCGCCCACCGGTGGCTCTCTGCCCGGGAGGGGATCTTCGTGGAGCCAGCCTCCGCCGCAGGGGTCGCCGGGCTGCTCAAGAACCATGCGGCAGGGCAGGTGCCCACCGGAAAGCGGTGGGTCATCACGGTCACCGGACACGGGCTGAAAGACCCCGACTGGGCCATCAACAACCCCGAGCTGAAGAACGCGGAGGGAGACCAGGCAGCACCCACCCAGGTGCCGCAGGACGTAGAGACCGTCGCCCGCACACTGGGACTCTGAACAACCGCATGGGAGCACATGTGAGCACGCAACAGGCAGGGCACCTCGGTCAGGGACTAGCACCCGGTGCCGCGGCCGGGGCTCCGAGCGAACAGCTGCGTGAACCGTTGAGCCGCGAGACCCGTTTCCAGCTGAGCGTACCGGCGACCAGCGCCAATCTCGGTCCCGGCTACGACAGCCTGGGGCTGGCCCTGGAATGGCGCGACCAGGTCCAGGTGATCGCACGGCCCCGCCGGAATCCAGCAGATGCAGATGTCGACGTCGTCGTCATCGGTGAGGGGGCGGCCGAGCTGCCCAGCGATGCCTCCCACCTGGTCATCGCCGCCGTGGAGCGGATTCTGGCGGCGAAAGGATACCTGCTGCCCGACTTGGAGGTCCGTGCCGAGAACACCATCCCGCATTCGCGGGGTCTGGGCTCCTCAGCGGCAGCGATCGCCACGGCGGTGATGACCGCCGACCAGTTGATCCCCGGGGGGCTGACCGAGGATGAGCAGCTGCAGATCGGCTCGCGCATCGAGGGCCACCCGGACAACTATGTGCCGGCGCTGCGCGGAGGAGTGGCGGTGTCGTGGACGACCGGCGACACCTCCGAGCCGGTGTTCAAGACCGCCCCGCTGGCGGTGCACCCGGAGCTGACCTGCGTGCTTGCTGTGCCGACGTATCAGCAGTCGACCCAGATCGCCCGGGACCTGCTGCCCGGCCGCGTCTCCCACGAACACGCTGCCAAGAACAGCTCGCGGGCCGCGCTGCTTGTGCATGCCATCACCGCAGAGCCGGCTCTGCTGCTGGACGCCACCGAGGACTACCTGCACCAGCAGTACCGACGGCAGGCTTTTCCGCTGTCTCTGGCACTGGTGGAGGCGCTGCGTGATCAGGGCTTGGCCGCGGTGATCTCCGGAGCCGGCCCTGCGGTGCTGGTGCTCACTCTGGCCGACCAGGCTGAGACAGCCGTGTCAGCGATCCGCTCATTCTGTGCTGAACACCCCGGCGACGACACTTTCGTGCCGCGGAATCTGCCAATAGCCCGCTCAGGTGCTACAGTAGAACCACTGCGGTGATCACTAGTTATCATCGAGTAGCTTTTGCGCAGATCGCGCTCTCCAATCCGGGCTGAAGAGACCTGCACATCCTGATGTGCGTGGCCCGTGTGCGTACTTGAGTGTACTGAGGGGATTTTTCCAACGCATTGACGCAAAAGCCTGACATGGAAACCGTTGGCCGCATCTGAACGCGGCCTGCCCGACGAGGGAGAAGGAACCTTCGTGACAGAAACCTCCACTGAAGCCCCTGAGGCTCAGGACGTGAAGAACAACGTTGACAGCAATGGCGGCGGCCTCGCCGGATTGAAACTGGCGCAGCTGAAGGCATTGGCCTCCCAGCTCGGGATCGCAGGGTCATCCCGGATGCGCAAGTCCGATCTGGTCGAGGCGATCTCCGCCCACCAGCGCGGCGGCGCAGTGGCCGACCGCAGCAAGAAGACTGAGCAGAAGCCAGACAAGCAGCGCAGCTCCGCCCCGAAGAACGCCGCGTCTGAGACCGCCGAGGCCCCTGCCGAGCAGGAGACCGAGAAAAAGGCGGGCAAGAACGGCCGTTCCCAGAAGGCCCCCGAGCAGTCAGACGACTCCAAGGGCCAGTCCAAGGGCAATAACCGTCACCGCCGCAGCCGGGGTGAGCAGGCCAAGGGCGAAGGCGGTGAACAAAACCAGCCCGCCAAGTCCGAGAACGCCCCCTCCGAGAAGCAGGACCAGCCTCAGCAGGATAAGCGCCAGGCCCAGGACAAATCGGATCAGCGTCAGGAGAAGAACAAGCGTCAGGACGACGGGCGGGACAGCCAGGATCAGCGCCACGACCAGGGCTCCCAGAACCGTGACGGCACTGACGACGATCGCAATGACCGGCGCAACCGCCGCCGTCAGCGCAACGACCGCAACCGGCGGGGCCGCGACCGTCAGCGCGGGCCTGAGTACGACGAGGAACAGGTCACTGATGAGGACCAGCTGATCCCGATTGCCGGTATCATCGACGTGCTGGACAATTACGCCTTTGTGCGGACCTCCGGCTACCTGCCGGGTCAGAACGACGTCTACGTCTCCCTTCAGCAGGTCAAGAAGAACAACCTGCGCAAGGGTGATGTGGTCACCGGCTTCATCAAGGCCCCCCACGAGAACCAGAAGCCGAACAAACGTCAGAAGTTCGCCGCACTGGTCAAGGTGGAGAAAGTCAACGGCCGCCCGGTCGAAGCCAACACCGAGCGTGTGGACTTCAACAAGCTGACTCCGCTCTATCCGCAGGACCGCCTGCGGCTGGAGGGCGATCCGAAGAACCTCGGTCCGCGTGTCATCGACCTGGTGGCGCCCATCGGCAAGGGTCAGCGCGGTCTCATCGTCTCCCCGCCCAAGGCCGGTAAGACGATGATCCTGCAGTCCCTGGCCAGCGCGATCAAGACCAACAACCCCGAGGTGCACCTGATGATGGTGCTGGTCGACGAGCGGCCTGAAGAGGTCACCGATATGCAGCGCACCGTCGACGGTGAGGTCATCGCCTCCACCTTCGACCGTCCGGCCGATGATCACACCACGGTCGCCGAACTGGCTATCGAGCGCGCCAAGCGCCTGGTGGAGCTGGGCAAGGATGTGGTGGTTCTGCTGGACTCGATGACTCGCCTGGGCCGGGCCTACAACACCGCGGCTCCGGCCTCGGGCCGTATCCTCTCCGGCGGTGTGGACGCCAATGCGCTCTACCCGCCCAAGCGGTTCTTCGGTGCGGCCCGCAATATCGAGCACGGCGGCTCGCTGACCATCCTGGCCACCGCACTGGTGGAGACCGGCTCCAAGATGGACGAGGTCATCTTCGAGGAGTTCAAGGGCACCGGCAATATGGAGCTCCGGCTCTCCCGCCGGCTGGCTGACAAGCGCATCTTCCCGGCGATCAGCGTCTCCGAGTCCTCCACCCGCCGTGAGGAGAACCTGCTCTCCCCCCAGGAGGTTCAGATCATGTGGAAACTGCGCCGGGTGCTCTCCGGTCTGGAGCAGGAGCAGGGCTTGGACCTGCTGCTGAAGAAGATCAAGGAGACCAGCTCCAACGCAGAGTTCCTGCTGCTGACCCAGAAGACCACCCTGGGCGGCAACGGCGACTAGCAGCCTCACACGAACCCGGGTCGAGCCAGTTCTCGGCCCGGGTTCTGCTGTATCCTGCCCCCACATTCACCGTCGAGTGGCCGATTCTGCCGCTAATTCCCCTCGAAACAGAGTGAAATAACGTCGCAATCGGCCACTGAAGCCTGGGAGGACAAAGGAACTACCTCATGAGCACTGAGATCAACCCCCGCATGTTCGACTCTGTGGGTACGCTGCTGGCTGAGCATCAGGACCTGCAGGCCAGGCTCGCGGAGCCGGAGACCCATGCTGACCAGGCCCTGGCCCGCAAGCTGGGCCGCCGCTACGCCCAGCTCAACGGAGTCGTGGAGGCCCACAGCCGGTGGACACAGTTGCAGGACGACCTGGAGACAGCCCAAGAGCTCGCTGATGACGACGACGACTTCGCCGCAGAGGTGCCCCGGCTCCAGGAGGAGCTGGAGGAGGCTTCTGAGCGGCTGCTGCGGATGCTCATTCCCCGTGACGAGAACGATGCCCGCAACGCGATCTTAGAGATCAAGGGCGGTGCCGGCGGTGATGAGGCCGCACTCTTCGCCGGTGACCTGCTGCGGATGTACACCCGCTTTGCGGAGTCCAAGGGGTGGAAGACCGAGCTCATCTCCTCCACCCCCTCCGATCTCGGCGGCTACAAGGACGTCCAGGTCGCGGTGAAAGCCAATACCAACGATCCGGCCGAAGGCGTCTACGCCCATCTGAAGTTCGAAGGCGGTGTCCACCGGGTCCAGCGCGTACCGGAGACTGAGTCCCAGGGCCGGATTCATACCTCTGCGGCAGGCGTACTGGTGCTGCCGGAGGTCGATGAGCCCGAGGAGATCGAGGTCAGTCAGAATGACCTCAAGATTGATGTCTACCGCTCCTCCGGACCGGGCGGGCAGAGTGTGAACACCACCGACTCCGCAGTGCGCATCACCCACTTGCCCACTGGCATCGTGGTGGCCATGCAGAACGAGAAGTCCCAGCTGCAGAACAAGGAGGCGGCCATGCGGGTGCTGCGCTCCCGGCTGCTGGCCCACCAGCAGGAGCAGCTGGACGCCGAATCCGCTGCAGTCCGCAAGTCCCAGGTGCGGACCATGGACCGCTCCGAGCGGATCCGCACCTACAACTTCCCCGAGAACCGGATCGCCGATCACCGGACCGGGTATAAGGCATACAACCTGGATGCGGTGATCAACGGCGACCTCGAGGCGGTCATCGCCTCCTGCATCCAGATGGACGAGCAGGAGCGGCTGGCCGCACTGTCTGAGGGCTGACGACGCGGCGTGGGAGGTGAGTGAGTCAGTGGAGATCTCAGTGATGATTCGTCAAGCCGCCGCACGCCTTGCCCAGGCGGGAGTTCCCAGCCCCCTGGTGGACGCTGAGCTGCTGGCCGGGCATGTGCTGGGCCTCAGCAGGGGAGAGGTCCAGGCCAAGGCGGTCTCCGGGGCCAGCCTGGAGGAGACTGACGTGGAACGGTTCCTGGCGCTGCAGCAGGAACGCGCCCGCAGGGTACCGCTGCAGCATCTGACCGGCCGTGCGCCCTTCCGGACACTTGACTTACGGGTGGGACCCGGGGCCTTCATCCCTCGTCCGGAGACTGAGACCCTCGTGGAGCTGGTGCTGGAACAGCTGCACCGGCTCGATGGCCTGGGGCAGAACAGTGCCCGGGTGGTGGACCTCGGCACCGGCTCGGGCGCGATCGCCGCCTCGATCGCCGCTGAGTTTCCCGCTGTGGAGATCCATGCGGTGGAGGTCTCTGGGGAGGCGGCAGCCTGGGCCGAGATGAATTTTGACACCTTGCCTCCGGGCTCGGCCACCGTGACGCTGCACCACTGTGATCTCCGCGATTTTCCTGATCTCATGGATCCAGAGGTGAGATTCGACGTCGTCGTCTCCAACCCGCCGTATATTCCCCCCGATATGGTGCCCCAGGAACAGGAGGTGCGTGAACATGACCCCGAGATCGCGCTCTACGGCGGGGGAGCCGACGGCTTGGACCTGCCCCGGGCGGTGATCGGTACTGCCAAGCAGATACTGGTGGGCGGCGGCTGGCTCATCCTGGAGCACGCAGAGGTTCAGGCGGTGGCGCTGGCTGAGATCTGCCGAGCCGACCCGGATCTGGAAGACGTTCAGTCCCACCTGGACCTCACTGGCCGTCCCCGGGCCACTTCGGCGGTGTTCGCGGCTGGCCCCGCATTCCGTGCTGGGGCGGGACTTCGTCAGAGTGATGCGGCCAGTGCCGAGCCGGAAGGCACGGGTTTCCTTGGTGCGGCAGGACTGGGGCAGGGCGCGGATGTGGGCGGACCGGCGGCACCAGCGTGAAAGAATACAGCCCGTGAGTGAGACCTTTGCCATGACCCAGCCGCAGCAGCGTGAGCCGGGCATCGAATCCGCACGCCAGGCCATCGGCCGGGGTGAACCGGTCGTGCTGCCCACAGACACGGTCTACGGGATCGGCGTCGATGCCTTCAACCCCCAGGCGGTGGCCGTGCTGCTGGCCGCCAAGGGCCGGAACCGAACCATGCCCCCTCCGGTGCTCATCGCACGGGCGGAGGTGATGGAGGCCCTGGCCGCAGACATCCCCGAGACTGCCCGGGCGCTGGCTGAGACCTTCTGGCCCGGGGGACTGACCCTGATCCTGCGCGCCCAGCCATCCCTGGCCTGGGACCTGGGGGAGACCAGGGGCACCGTGGCGCTGCGGATGCCCGCCGATGAGACTGCCCTGGAACTGCTGGGCGCCGTCGGGCCCATGGCGGTCTCCAGCGCCAACCGCACTGGGCTGGCCGCGGCCACCACTGCCGCTGCCGCCCAAGAGATGCTCGCCGAGTCAGTGGCCGTCTACCTCGATGACGGTGAACGCGCCCGGCAGCGGGCCTCCACCATCGTCGACTGCACCCGGGAGAATCCTGTGGTGGTGCGCGACGGTGCCATCCCCCTGCATGAGCTGCAGGCCGTGGTACCGGAGGTTCTGGGCCCCGGCGACGAGGAGAGTGCCTCTGCTGGGGATGATTCCGACCAGGGGGCGGCACCCCGCGGATGATCTATTTTCTGCTTGTGCTGACCGTCTCGGCAGTAGTCACCTATGCACTGACACCGCCGGTGCGCAAGCTCTCTCTGCGGTTGGGAATCTACACCGGGATCCGTTCCCGGGACATCCACACCGAGGTCAAACCCCGTTGGGGCGGAGTGGCTATCTATGTCGGAATGCTCGCCGGGATCGCCGTCTCCGCGCTGATTCCGCTGTTCTCCGGAATCTTCACCGACCGCACCCAGGTCCTCGGTGTCATCCTGGCTATGACGCTGATCGTGATCACCGGTATGGCCGACGACGCCTGGGACATTCACTGGTTGCTCAAGCTCATCGCCCAGGTGGGTGCGGGGGTCATCCTGGTGCTCTACGGCATTCAGCTTGAGGTCATGCCGGTGGGCTGGCTCGGTGTCGGCGGACCGCTTCTGCAGGGGCTGCTGACGGTGTTCCTGGTGGTGCTGACCATCAGCGCCTTCAACTTCATCGATGGGCTGGACGGGCTCGCCGCAGGGGTCGCTGCCATCGGCGGCGCCGCGTTCTTCGTGTACAGCTATCTGCTGACGCTGTCCATCCGGGAGTTCGAGCCTTCGCACCTGGCCACCCTGCTCATGGCGGTGCTGGTCGGCTCCTGCCTGGGCTTCCTGCCGCACAACTTCCACCCCTCCAAGCTCATCATGGGCGACACCGGGGCCATGCTGCTGGGCTTCGTGATGGCCGTGGGCGCGCTGATCGCCACCAGCTCCCTGGAGCTCCACCAGGAACAGTTCAGGTTCCGTAACATTCCTGCGTATATGCCGGTGCTGCTGCCCCTGGCCGTGATGGTCCTGCCGCTGCTTGACCTGGTGCTCGCGGTGATACGGCGCACCTGGCGCGGGCAGAGCCCCTTCTCACCTGACCGGGGCCACCTCCACCACAAGCTGCTCGACTCCGGCTACTCCCATCCCCAGGCGGTGCTGCTGCTCTACCTGTGGGCGGCGGTGGTCGCCTTCGGCTCCGTCTCCTTCAACTTCCTGCCCTGGCAGCTGGTCTCCTCCGTGATGACGGTAACCCTCGGCGCCGCCACTGTGCTCAGCCTGGGGCCGTGGCTGCGCCGCCGGGCCAGGCGCCAGCGCCGTGTCGCTGCCCGGCGAGCTCTGGATCAGAAGAAAGCCCGGATGAAGCATGAGCGGCACGGAGGCGCTCAAACATCTGGAAAAGACCAGATACCTGGGACGAAGGAGGAGCGCCCATGGTAGGCACCGGATGGCGACGTGTGCTGACCGGGACGACGGCGGCAGGTCTTGTGGCCCTGGGTCTGGCGTCGGGCGCCGCGGCCGTGCTGCACGGGTGGCAGGCCGCAGCCTCGGCAGCGGCCGGTGGGGGCGTGATCATCGCGTTGTCCTTCGTGACCCTGGCGGTGATCGACTGGGCTGACCGGCATATGCCGCATCAGATCCTGATGCTGGCCATTGCAGCATATGCCCTGAAACTCACCGCAGCGGCCATGGTGTTCGTGTCCGTCCCCGTGCCGGACTGGGTTCGTCCGGGATGGGCAGGCCTGACAGCGCTTGGTGTGCTCATCGTGTGGCAGGTGGCACTGGTGCTCACATTCATGAGACTCCGGGTCCCCATCTTCTCCCCGCCTGCGGTCGATGAGTCGTGATGCGTAAATTTTCTACGACGTGTAGTAGTGTTGTCACAGCGCGATAACGTGCCCAGGACGGTGCTGAGCTTTGGTAGGCTTGGCGCGGTCGCGGCAGATCATCGCTGCACCGACTTCCCTCGCCCGAAGCCGAGATCACCATGTCTCGATTATTCGACGACCGATGAGAGGACCAGCGTTGTCATCGCTTGCCCTGAGTGCCGCCGAAGAGGGTGGCTTCCAGCCGCCCACTATCAGCGAGACCCACCTTCCAGAGATCTTCCCGTGGATGGAGCCCTGGGGTGAGGGCTTCGGCAAGAACATGCTGATGGTGATCCTCGCCGTCGTTCTGATCGCCTTTCTGTTCATGTGGGCCATCCGTAAGCAGGCGCTGGTTCCGTCCCGGGCGCAGTTCCTGGCCGAATCCGGCTACGGCTTCGCCCGCAACACCCTGGGACGCGACATTCTCGGCGAGAAACACTTCAAGCCCTGGGTTCCGCTGCTGTTCACAGTGTTCTTCTTCGTCCTGTTCAACAACATCTTCGGCGCGATCCCCTTCCTGCAGATGCCCACCTTCAGCCACGCCGGGCCTGCCTACGCCATGGCCGCCATCATCTGGATCACCTGGGTGGTGCTCGGCTTCCGGCTGCACAGCGTGAAGTTCGTCAGGCTGATGACAGTGCCCTCGGGGGTTCCCAAGTGGATCCTGCCGCTGCTGGTGCCGATCGAGTTCATCTCCAACTTCCTGATCCGCCCCATGACGCACTCGCTGCGTCTGATGGCGGTGATGCTGGCCGGACACATCATCGTGATGCTGGCCGGCTCCGGCGCGGAGTTCCTGATCACCCAGCAGGAGGGCATCGCCAACACCGGCCTCGGCATCGTGGTTCTTCTCGGCTCCATTCCGCTGTACTTCTTGGAGCTGCTGATGATGGTGCTTCAGGCCTTCATCTTTGCCCTGCTGACCGCCATCTACATCCAGAGCTCGATCGAAGCCGACGCTCACTAGACCTTTGTAAGACCAATACCCCTAAGTAGTTCCCGCGTAACGTCCCGGTGAAAGACACCAGGAGCGAGACAGAAAGAGAGAAACACATGGACGGCACCCTGAACATGCTCGGTATGGGCCTCGCTGGCTTCGGCTCGGCCATCGGCGTCGGCCTCATCTTCGCAGCTTTCCTGAACGGTGTGGCACGCCAGCCCGAGGCACAGCGCAGCCTGCTGCCCCTGGCTATTTTGGGCGTTGCCCTTGCCGAAGCGATCTTCATCATCTCACTCGTCTTCGCCTTCGTGCTCTGACGCCAATCCGATGAACCTCTCCGGGCTGTGATTGCTGCAGACCCGATAAGACCGTCAGACTAGAAAAGATGGGTGAACACATGATCAGCACAGCACTGATCCAGGCAGCGGAGTATGAGGACGCCAACCCGCTGTTCCCCAACCCCTGGGAGGCACTGGTTGCCGGGTTGGGTTTCCTGGTGCTGCTCTTCATCGTCTACAAGTGGATCTATCCCGCTTTTGAGCAGGCGTACGAAAATCGGGTTGAAGCGATTGAGGGCGGCATCAACCAGGCCGAAGAGGCCAAGGCTGAGGCGGCCGCGCTGAAGGCTCAGTACGAGAAGCAGCTGGCCGACTCCCGTGCCGAGGCATCGGCTCTGCGGGAGGAAGCACGTGCCGAAGCGGCCCAGATTGTGGCCGAGGCCCAGGAGAAGGCCGCTTCTGAGAGCGCCCGCATCCGTGAGCAGGCCCATGCCCAGATTGAAGCCGACCGCGCTGCCGCAGCAGTGTCATTGCGTGCCGACGTCGGGACGCTGGCTACCCAGTTGGCTTCCAAAGTAGTGGGAGAGGCATTGGACGATGACGCCCGCTCCCAGCGCGTGGTGGACCGTTTCCTGGCCGACCTGGATGCTGAGCAGGTTCAGGGGGCGGCACAGTAATGGCAATCCAGTTCAGCGGCTCCAGCAAGTCCGGGGAATCCCTGAGTTCACTGCACAGTGAGCTTGCGGAGACGCTCACCGGTGCAGAACTCGCGGTAGCCGATGAGCTCTTCAGCGCCCTGGATGTGATCGATGGATCTGCTGCCCTGCGCCGTTCGCTGACCGATCCCGCCCGCGAGCCTGCTGACCGCGCCGCTGTAGTCAGGTCACTGTTCGGCTCCAAGGCGCAGAAGACCGCCGTCAGCGTTCTGGAGGCTGTGGTCTCCCAGAGATGGAGTGCTGAGCGGGATCTTGGGGATGCTGTGGAGAATCTCGCAGTGACCGTGGTGGCGGCCAAGGCTGAGCGTGACGGTCTCGAAGGCCTCGAGGAGCTGGAGTCAGCCCTACTGGGCTTCCGGCGCGCAGTGGCCGAATCCCACCAGCTGCAGCACGCACTCACCGAGCGACAGGCACCGGCTGCTGCCAAGCAGAAGTTGGCCGCTACGCTCAGTCCGCAGGTGTCGCCCGAGTCCCGGCTGCTGATCGATCGGGCGGTCACCTCACCGCGAGGGCTGCGTCCCTCGGCGCTGATCGAGCGGTTCGCTGAGCAGATCGCTGCCCGCCAGCAGCGCTGGATCGCCCAGGTGACCGTTGCCAAAGACCTCAGCAGCGACTACCTAGAGAAACTCTCGGTCAGCCTTGACAAGTACTTCGGCAGGGAGCTGAAGCTCGACGTCGTCGTCGACTCCAGTGTGGTCGGCGGTATCCGCGTCCAGGTGGGCGACGAGGTCGTCGACAGCACTGTCGCCGCCCGGCTGAACACCCTGAACCAGACCATCACCCGCTGAGACAGCGGCCCGAGAACATCATCAGAACCGAACGGTCGCCCAAGCAGCGGCCACAGATAGAGGAGAGCAGGGACTGCAGATGGCCGATCTGACCATCAACGCCGATGACGTCCGCAACGCCTTGAGCGAGTTCGCGGCGTCCTACGACCCGGGAAGCGCTGAGCGCACCGAGGTCGGACGCGTGATCTCCGCGGCCGACGGCATCGCACGAGTCGAGGGTCTGCCCTCGGCCATGTCGAACGAACTTCTTCGCTTTGAAGACGGCACGTTGGGACTCGCCCAGAACCTTGACACCCGCGAGATCGGCGTCGTGATCCTCGGCGAGTTCTCCGGCATCGAGGAGGGCCAGGAGGTCACCCGCACCGGAGAGATCCTCTCGGTGCCGGTGGGTGACAAGTTCCTGGGCCGTGTGGTGGACCCGCTGGGTACCCCCATCGACGGACTCGGTGAGATCGAGGCTGAGAGCCGGCGCGCCCTGGAGCTGCAGGCTCCCGGGGTCACCCAGCGCAAGTCTGTGCACGAGCCGCTGCAGACCGGCATCAAGGCGATCGACGCGATGATCCCGATCGGCCGCGGCCAGCGCCAGCTGATCATCGGCGACCGCCAGACCGGCAAGACCGCCATCGCCATCGACACCATCCTGAACCAGAAGGACAACTGGGACTCCGGGGATGTGGACAAGCAGGTCCGCTGCGTCTACGTGGCCGTGGGCCAGAAGGCCTCCACCATCGCCTCGGTCCGGCAGACCCTGGAAGAGCGCGGAGCCCTGGAGTACACCACCATTGTGGCGGCACCGGCCTCCGATCCCTCCGGCTTCAAGTACCTGGCACCCTTCGCCGGCTCGGCCATAGGCCAGCATTGGATGTACGGCGGTAAGCATGTACTGATCATCTTCGATGATCTCTCCAAGCAGGCTGAGGCCTACCGCGCCATCTCGCTGCTGCTGCGCCGCCCGCCGGGACGTGAGGCATTCCCCGGTGATGTGTTCTATCTGCACTCGCGCCTGCTGGAGCGCTGCGCCAAGCTCTCCGACGACCTGGGCGCCGGTTCCATGACCGGTTTCCCGATCATCGAGACCAAGGCCAATGACGTCGGTGCGTTTATTCCGACCAACGTCATCTCCATCACCGACGGACAGATCTTCCTGCAGTCAGACCTGTTCAACTCCAACCAGCGCCCTGCCGTAGACGTCGGCATCTCCGTTTCCCGCGTCGGCGGTGCTGCCCAGACCAAGGCGATGAAGAAGGTCTCCGGCACGTTGAAGCTGGACCTGGCCCAGTACCGGGATATGCAGGCCTTTGCCATGTTCGCCTCCGACCTCGATGCGGCCACCCGCGCCCAGCTGACCCGCGGTGAGCGGCAGACCGAGCTGCTCAAGCAGGCGCAGTACACCCCGTACCCGGTGGAGGAGCAGGTGGTCTCCATCTGGGCCGGCTCACAGGGCCATCTGGACGACGTCGAGACCGCCGATATCAAGCGCTTTGAGGCGGAGTGGATCGACTACCTGCGTCGGAAGACCGATGTGCTCACCAATGTTGCTGCCAGCGGCAAGCTGGAAGATGACACTGCAGAAGCCCTGAAGTCAGGGATCGTGGACTTCAAGAGCCAGTTTGTGGCTGGTGAGTCCGATTCCGTGGTCGGCACTGAAGAGGCCATTGCCATGGACGCCGACGAGATTCAGCAGGAAGAGCTGAAGGCCTGACCGGCCGACGCCTATTTCCTCGAACCTAAGGAAGGACACGCATGGGAGCCCAGATCCGGGTCTATCGCGACAAGATCAGATCGACCTCGTCGATGAAGAAGATCTTCAAAGCGATGGAGCTGATCGCCACCGCGCGGGTGGGCAAGGCGCGCAGCCACGCGGAGGCCTCCACACCGTACGCTGAGGCCATCACCCGCGCTGTGGCCGCAGTCGCCGCCCAGAACGACATCGACCACGTGCTGACCCAGAAGGTCGATCAGCCTCAGCGGGCCGCTGTGCTCGTCCTGGCTTCCGACCGCGGTCTGGCCGGTGCGTACTCCACCAACGTCATCAAACAGTCCGAGTCCCTGCTGGCCCGGTTGAAGCATGATGAGGTGGAGGTGCGGCCCTACCTCTATGGGCGGAAGGTGCAGGCCTTCTACGACTTCCGCAGTCGGGAGTACGAGCAGGTCTGGACCGGCAACACGGACAGCCCGGTGGTGGAGACGGCCAAAGACATCGGCAGGACCCTGGTGGACCGGTTCATCCAGCCGACCGATGAGGGCGGGGTGGATGAGATCTATCTGGTCTTCACGGAGTTTCAGTCCATGGTGACCCAGGAGCCAGTGGTCAAACGACTGCTCCCACTTGCCGTGGTGGAGTCCGAGCAGAACAAGGGCGTTCACCCCCTCTACGAGTTCGAGCCCTCCCCGGAGGAGGTGCTGGACGCGCTGCTGCCCAAGTACATCGAGTCGCGTATCTTCTCCGCCATGCTGGAGGCGGCAGCTTCTGAGCTCGCTGCACGCCAGAAGGCCATGAAGTCCGCCGGCGACAATGCCAACGACCTCATCCAGAAGTACACCCTGCTGCGCAACAACGCGCGCCAGGCCGAGATCACCCAGGAGCTCTCCGAGCTCATCGCCGGTGCCGACGCGCTGGCGTCGTCGTAATTGAAAGTGAGAGAGATGACTGCCACTACTGCAGAACAGCCCGCAGGGGCCGTGCAGCCCGGTGCGACCGGACGTGTTGCGCGTGTGATCGGCCCGGTCGTTGACATCGAGTTCCCGGCCGATGCCATCCCGGGGATGTACAACGCGCTGACCGCTGAGCTGACCCTGGGCAGCCAGACCACAAAGATCACCTTCGAGGTGGCGGCGCACCTGGGCGACAACCTGGTGCGCGCCATCTCGCTGCAGGCCACTGACGGCCTGGTGCGCGGGGTGCCGGTCCACGACACCGGCGCGCCGATTTCGGTGCCGGTGGGTGATTCGGTCAAGGGCCACATCTTCAACGTCCTCGGCGAGACCCTAGACATCCCCACTGAGGAGCTCGAGGTCACCGAGCGCTGGCCCATCCACCGTCAGGCGCCCGGCTTCGACCAGCTTGAAGGCTCCACCGAGATGCTGGAGACCGGCATCAAGGTGATCGACCTGCTGACCCCCTATATCCAGGGTGGAAAGATCGGCCTGTTCGGCGGCGCCGGTGTGGGAAAGACGGTGCTCATCCAGGAGATGATCACCCGTGTGGCCCGCAACTTCGGCGGCACCTCGGTCTTCGCCGGTGTGGGTGAGCGCACTCGTGAGGGCAACGACCTCTGGGTCGAGATGGAAGAAGCCGGGGTGCTCAAGGACACCGCCCTGGTGTTCGGCCAGATGGATGAGCCGCCGGGAACGCGTCTGCGCGTAGCGCTGAGTGCGCTGACCATGGCGGAGTATTTCCGCGATGTGCAGAACCAGGACGTGCTGCTGTTCATCGACAACATCTTCCGCTTCTCCCAGGCCGGATCCGAGGTCTCCACGCTGCTGGGGCGCATGCCCTCGGCAGTGGGTTATCAGCCGAACCTGGCCGATGAGATGGGCGTGCTGCAGGAGCGCATCACCTCCACCCGCGGTCACTCCATCACCTCCATGCAGGCCGTCTACGTGCCCGCCGATGACTACACCGACCCGGCTCCTGCCAATGTGTTCGCCCACCTGGATGCGACCACCGAGCTGGACCGTGCGATCGCCTCCCGCGGACTGTATCCGGCAGTGAACCCGCTGACCTCCACCTCACGCATCCTGGACCCGCAGTACATCGGCCAGGAGCACTACGACTGCGCGACCCGGGTCAAGCAGATCCTGCAGAAGAACAAGGAGCTGCAGGACATCATCGCGATCCTGGGTGTCGACGAGCTCTCCGAAGAGGACAAGATCCTGGTGGCCCGCGCCCGGCGCATCGAGCAGTTCCTTTCGCAGAACACCTACACCGCGCTGCAGTTCACCGGTGTGGAAGGCTCCACTGTGCCGATCAAGGACACGATCGAAGGCTTCAACGCGATCGCCAACGGCGACCTGGACCACATCCCCGAGCAGGCCTTCTACAACATCGGCGGACTCGACGACGTGGAGCGCAAGTACGCCGAACTGCAGAAGCAGGGCTGATCTGCCATGGCCACTCTGGATGTACAGGTTGTCGCCGCCGACCACGCGGTGTGGTCGGGGGAGGCCAAGTCCCTGACCGGGCGTACCGTTGACGGTGATATGGGAATCCTGCCCGGACACACCCCGGTGCTGGCGGTGCTGGCCGAGGGCGAGCTGACCATTGAGCCGGTCGAAGGCGGTGCCGTGAAGGCTCACGTCAAAGGCGGTTTCTTCTCGGTGGACGAGGACAGAGTGACCGTCGTCGCCGACGAGGCCGACATCGCGGATTAATCTCGCCAGCGGGCAGAGCCCCCGTCCGGTCCTCATCTCTTGCTCTCTGGTTCGCCCCGGGTCCTGCACAGGTCCCGGGGCGAACTGCCTCTCCGGTAAGATCGTGCACCGTGCGAATCGTCATTGCCACCTGTTCGGTGAACTACTCCGGCCGTTTGAACGCTCATCTTGCACTGGCCAAGCGCCTGCTCATGGTCAAGGCGGACGGAGCCGTTCTCATTCACTCCGACGGTGGTTCCTACAAGCCGTTGAACTGGATGTCTCCTCCGGCGTCCCTACGGGTTTCAGCACCGGATGATCACCAGTCAGAAGCAGGTATCCGAGAGATCTGGACTGTCTCGGCGGAGAAGACCGACGATGAGCTGAGGATCCTGATCTCCGAGGTTCACCATGACTCCTCACATGAGCTTGGCACCGACCCGGGCTTGGTCAAAGACGGTGTGGAGGCCGATCTGCAGCGTCTGCTGGCAGAGCAGATCGAACGCCTGGGGGACGGGCACAGTCTGATTCGCCGCGAACATGCGACACCCATTGGACCGGTGGACATTCTGGCCAAGGGACCGGCGGGGACTGTTGCCGTGGAGCTCAAGCGCCGGGGCGACATCGACGGTGTCGAACAGCTGTCCCGCTATCTTGAGCTGCTGAACCGTGATCCGCTGCTGGCGCCGGTGGAGGGGGTCTTCGCCGCCCAGCAGATCAAACCGCAGGCCAGGACCCTCGCCCAGGACCGCGGGATACGCTGTGTGGTGCTGGACTACGAAGAGATGAAGGGTGAGGAATCCGGCGCTCCCCGCCTGTTCTGAGTTGGTCCCGCGGGCGGGGAAACCCCGGTTGGAGGCATCTCCCGGTCGCCTTCGAAGAAGAGTTGGTCCCGCGGGCGGGGAAACCCCGCCACGCTCTCGGCCGGCTTGCGCCGGCCTTCACGCCTAAAGGTGGTCCCGCGGGCGGGGAAACCCGTTCAGCTCTCCGGCGTGCTGTAGCGTGCGACCATCGTTCGAGCTGCCTCCTCTACCACTTGGAGCGTCTCTTCCTCGCTGAGTGACCAGTTGCCGTGGACGAGGCGGGGCCAGAAGATGACGGTGGCGATCATGCCAAGGAACTGGGGTGCCGCCACGTCCGGATCATCGACCTTGGCGGTTCCCGCAGCGCTTTCGGCTAGGAAGTAGCGTTTTAGCGCCGTGAGTGCGGGCAGCGTGCCGAAATCGAACGTCCGCTCGCGCAGTTCCGGGAATCTCGGGGATTCGGCGATCAGAGTACGGATCAAGTCCGTCATCTGAGGGCGGGACAACAACTCTGCGTATGCGAGACCTAGGACGACCAAACCGGCGTGGAAATCTCCGGACGGCGGGTCTTCAAGCGCTGTGTCAGGTGTGTCACCCACTGCGAGCACCGTTGCCTCGAAGAGCTTTGCCTTTGTCGGAAACTGCTTGAACAGAGTTGCCTTGGAGACCCCGGCGTTCTCGGCGACGCTCGCCAGCGAAGTCCGGTCGTAGCCGGATGTGAGGAACAGCTCTTGGGCCGCGTTGAGGATCGCCGCACGGTTGGTTGCAGCGACTTGCCGATGGTACGCGGAGTGTTGGCGTGACATACGCCTAGTATGACATAGAGGTGAGTTACTTGACTCACCGTCTAGTGGTCGATATTCTGTTGGAGGTGAGTCAACTGGCTCACCTCCAACAGAAGCAGCCGGACATAAAGGACGCCACCCCGAGGAGACGTATGGCGAAGCTCATGTACTCCATGATCACCTCGCTGGATGGCTACGCCGAGGCAGCAGAGGGCAACCTCGGCAGGGGGGCCGAGGATCCGGAGGTGCATACCTTCATCGGCGATACTTTCCGCCACGTGGGTACCTACCTCTACGGTCGGCGGATGTACGAGACGATGGTCTTTTGGGAGACCGCGCACACCGAACCCGACCTGCCGCCGCACATCCTGCAGTACGCCCGCGATTGGCAGGCCGCGCAGAAGGTCGTCTATTCCACGACGCTGGAGTCGGTGGTGAGTGCGAAGACCCGGATCGAGCGAACCTTTGATCCAGACGAGGTGCGCAAGCTCAAGGACCAGTCAGATCAAGACCTCACCGTCGATGGTCCCAACCTCGCCGCCCAGGCGATCACTGCTGGGCTGGTGGACGAGTACCACCTCTTCATGACAACGAGCGTGGTAGGTGGCGGCACGCGGTTCTTTCCCGACGGCGTTCGCCTTGATCTGGAACTGGTCGAGGAGCGCGCTTTCGACAGCGGACTGATCTACGCGCGCTACCACACCCGTTGAATCCCACCGGTGTCCTGATTAACGACCATGCGCCTCGAAGACGCAGGTGGGCTCACGACCGCGCTGCTGACCGCCGAGGGGCAGCGCCTAGCCGATCTTCCAGCAGTGGCTGTGCCAATGGCGGCGTTCGGAGGCGGCATGCTCGTCACCCAGGATCGAATCCGCACGCCAGGCGACCACATGCGCAAGACCTTCCGGAATGATACGTCCGCATCCGGGGCAGCTGTACTCCTTAGCTGTCGCCGCCCCGGAGATGTACCGCACGTGGTACTCGCCGTCGCGCCGTCGTACTCTTCCTGCGGAGATCCCGCCCGGAGCCAGGAACCGGGTGCTCAGCGGCCGGTGCTCCTGCTGCCATTTCGATCCGCCGCGACGCCGCTTCCCTTTACCCACGCGCACCATCATCCCAGAGTCAGACATCTGGTCCTACGCGGTTGTGCCCGGTCATTATCGAGAGGTGTTCAGATCTTCGGCCTCCGGGGACGCTGATAGCCCACGGGGATATGAAAGAGGCACTCAGGCAAGGAATTGCCATAGCAGCAAGCGCCAGGATCGCCAGGAAGCTGAAAAAACCCTGAATTGTAACCGTATCGTTATCTTCTGTAGTCTGGAGCGCTGAACGTTCCCGTTCGGGGCTTGAAGAAGCCCCGCGCCGCCAATCAAAGGACAACACCCCCGTGCGATTCGTGTACGCCATCATTGCCTTCCTCCTGGGCCTCGTGCTGCTCGGCCTGGGCATCACTCAGCTGACCGCTGAGACGGAGGAGACCTACACCGTCGAAACGGAAGGGGCGCAGGAAGCACCCTTCACCGTCATCACCGATGACGTGATCGATGCCGAAGACGGCCGTGACGAGTTCACCATCGAGGCAGAGGGCGAGTACCTGATCGCCCTGGGACGGACCTATGATGTTGAGGCCTGGCTCGACGATGCCGCGCACAACAGGCTGACCGGGTTCGAGCCTTCCGACGATCCTGACCAGCCCTCGCGGTTCGTCGCCGAGTTCATCGACGGTGAGACCGACGTCCCCGATCCCAGCACCTCCGACCTCTGGGTCAGCGTGGAGACCGCCGAGGGGGAGATGCCATACCGCTGGGACACCCCGGATGAGGCCGGTGATTGGGCGCTGCTGATCTACCGGGAGGACGATGAGCCTGCGCCGGCTGCCATCACCACTACGGAGACGGTGACCCTCTCCGCTGTCGGAGGGATTGCTCTGACGGTGATCGGCGCACTGCTGATTCTGCTGGCGCTGGGACTGTTCTACCGGGCGTTGAGCGCTCCGCGGCGGAAGAAGGACGATGCGGCTGCGGCCTCCGCTGCTGTACAGCCCGCGGCAGCAGAGGAAGCAGAGACAGCTGAGGAAGCCGAGCCAGCTGAGCAGCGGGAAGCTGACTCAGACCATGAGCGCCCTGCGCAACAGGCAGCGGCCTGGACCGTGCCGAGTGCGGAGGCTGCGGTCGAGGAGGACGAGGACGCTCCCACTGCGCTGGTTCCCGTCTATGCGGAGGAGCCTGCTGAACAGGATGCAGACGCTGGGTCCGAAGACGATGCCAGTGGCAGTAACACCGGGGACTCAGACAGCGGCGAAGCAAAAGATGAGGTGCGCGAAGATGACCAGGACGACGATGAGGATGAGGACGGTCCGTTGACCACGGGCGACACTCCCGAGCAGACCAATGCCGAGACCGGTGAGAAGCTCTCCGGCTGGGCCAAGGGACTGCGTGATCGGCTGGGCGGCGGCAAGTCACCTTTCGCGGTGGCGCTGGCCATGCTGGTGGCGCTGGCCTCCGCCTTCGGCCCGGCGGGCCCCGCCCACGCTGAGGATGAGCAGGACGAGTCCGAGGCTGATACTGAGCAGACCGATGAGGACGCCGACGGCGCCGAGGATGGCGACGACGACGCCGACGGCGAGCCTGAGGACTCCGATGAGGAGACTGATGATTCCGAGGGCGGAGGCGAGCAGACCGATGAGGCTGAGGAGCCGGAGGATCAGGACGGCGAGCAGGACGAGGCTCCCGATGAACTGGACGCCGAGGAGCTAGACGAGGAGGGTGCTGAGCCCGGCGTTGAAGGAGAGATGCCCTCAGAGGGTTACTCCGTGCTGCTGAGCTCCCAGCTGGACCGCATCCTGGAGGATATCGCTGAGACTGTGGACTCCGGGGATGAGGAGCAGGACGCTGAGCTGCTGGAAGATCGAGTGGGCGGCAAGGCTCTGGAGTACCGTGAACTGGCCTACCGCAACTACGACCTCGCAGAAACCTCCCTGCCTGCGCCCATTGGCACCGATGTGCTCTCTGCCGCGGTGTCCGGGGACCCGGAGTTCCCGCGGCAGGCGGTGGTCATCGTCGAGCACCCCGACACAGAGGTGCCGCAGATCCTGGTGCTGGAGCAGACTTCGGCACGCGAGAACTACAAGCTGGTGCACACCGCCATGATGGCACCGGGCACTGAGTTCCCCGCGTTCTCACCGGAGCAGGGCGGAGTCTCGGTGGCAGACCCAGGAGATGCCGAGGCAGAGGACTCCCCGGCGGCCACCTTGGGCGGCATCGCCAACTGGTTCGCAGACGACGGCCACGAGTTCGGCGACCAGATGGCCGAGAGCGCCTACATCGAGGAGCTGCATGAGTACCACCAGGCGCTCAATGAGGATGCCGACGACACGGAGATCGAGATCCCTTCGCCTGAGGTGGACTACGAGGAGATCTCCGCAGTGGAGCTTCCGGATGGGACTGTGGTAGTGGCCGGAGCCTTCGATATCAGCCTGCAGATGTCTCCGATCAGCGATGGCGACACGATCTTCCTGGAGCACGATCTGGTGGAGGAGCTGCTGGGCACCGACTGGACCACGTTCCCGACCCAGATCACCTCTCAGGAATTCGTCGTGGCGCAGATACCGCCAGAGGACTCCGAAGAGGAGATTGTCCTGCTCGGAGTGGACAATCTGATCTCCGATGCCAGCATCGACACCCCGGACTGGTTCGATGGCTACTAAGATGGTGGTTGATGAGTGCTAATACTGACGCAGCCAATACCCGAGGTGCCAACACCCAGGGCGCCGTAGACCTCTCCGCCCTTGCCGGCAGTACAGGAAGTGCCGCCCCGCAGCAGGGCGCTGCCCGGGATTCCTGGACCGTAGCAGCGGCTCCGCAGCAGCTACAGCAGATTGTCCAGCTTTCGGCTCAGGTGCCGGTGCTGGTCCTGATCCACGGCAGCGACGCCCTCTCGGAGCAGTTCCGCTCCACACTGGAGAGCGCCGTTGACGCGCAGAAGGGCCGGATGGTCCTGGCAAGCATCGACGCCGCCGCCTCACCGGAGATCGCACAGCAGGGCGGCAAGCTGCCGGCGGTCACGGCTTTTCTCTCTGGTCAGGCCATTGGGGAGTTCGACGCCGAGGCTCCGGTGGACCAACTGCCTCAGGTGGTCAGCCAAATCCTTCAGCTGGCTACCCAGAACGGCATCACCGGCACAGTCCCCCCGCAGTCCCAGCGTGGCGCTGACAGTGCAGAGGCAGCCGAGCCGGAAGTGCCGCCGCTTCACCTTCAGGCCCATGAGGCTCTGGAGAACGGTGACTACGACGGTGCCCTGGCAGCCTTTGAGCAGGCGGTCAGGGAAAAGCCCGACGACGCCGAGGCTAAGCTGGGCATCGCGCAGGTCCAGCTGATGCGGCGCACCCAGAACGTTGATCTGGCGCAGGTGCGGCAGCGCGCTGCGGAGAACCCCGATGAGGCACAGGCGCAGACTCAAGTGGCTGATGTCGATGTGCTCGGCGGCCATGTAGAAGACGCCTTCAGCCGGCTGATCCGCTATATCCAGACCCACGCCGGAGAGGACCGGGAAACCGTCCGCAAACACCTGGTGGAGCTGTTCAGCATTGTCGGAGACACCGATCCGCGGGTGGCGGCGGCGCGTAAGAAGCTCGCCATGGCCTTGTTCTGAGTCAGTCCGCGCCGTCGTCGTCAGCGGTCTGGTCGATGGGGACGCATTCGCGTGTCTGCTCAATCTGGGCCACAGGCCCGGAGAGCGCAGCCTGAACGTTCATCATGGTGGATTCGTTGATGTAGTCCTGGTCCAGCAGCAGCTCTACCGAGGGTTCCCGCCCGAAGCTGATCAGCTGGGTGTGGTCATCGTGCTCAATCCACACCCAGTCCACACCGGCGGGGGAGACACAGGGATGCTCGGTCGGTCCTATCGGCTCAACGCCGCAGCGCAGAACTACTGCTGAAGGCTCTCCCCAGACAGAGGTGCCCTGTGACGTGGTGCGACGCTGCTCGAACTCGCCCACCTCCTCCGGCAGGGCCAGCATCACCTCAGCGCAGAGCGGATCATGGGCTTCCGGCGCCGACTCCACGGACGCCGTCGAAGCGCAGCTTGTCAGTCCCGCAAGGATCACAGCAGCCGCTGAGACCGCCCGCAGCCGGTGTGTCGTGGCAGTGAAGTCGGTGTTTCCAGGCACGTGTCTTATTCTGTAGGAATCTTTTACTGTGCGCCATCTGCACGACTCGCATCCGAGGAGACACTCCATGACCGCAGCCGGGCCCGCCGATCAGTTCTTCATCTATGACGATGATGAGCAGCCACGCCGGCAGAAACGCCGCGGTGCCCGCTGGATACTCGGCGGTGCCGCCGTACTGCTGATCCTGGCGCTCGTGGCGGCGGGGGCCTACCTGTTTTCACTCCAGCGGTCCTACAGCACCAATGTCTCGCACTTCCCTGAACTCGATGAGAACGCCAGCGAGCCGGTCATGCCGCCGGATGAGGAGCGACCAGAAGAGACCGGGGCCATCAATATCCTGCTCATGGGAATGGACGTCGGCGGCGGCTCCGGCGAGGACGAGGACCTTCCGCGTGTTCCCGGCGGAGGCCGCAGCGACACCCTGATGCTGGCGCATATTCCCGAATCCGGAGACTCTATGCAGGTGATCTCGATTCCACGTGACCTGTGGGTGGAGATCCCCGGCGGCTACGGCTGGCACAAGGTCAACGCTGGTTTGGCCCTCGGTGGTGATCAGGGACACTGGCTCACCGTGGCAACAGTGGAGCAGCTGCTGGATGTGCGGATAGATCACTTGGCAGCAGTCGACATGCTGGGCTTCGTCGGTCTGGTGGACGCTGTGGACGGAGTGCGGGTCAACTCCAGCTACGGTGAGTCCTTCACCACCAATGACGGATACACTTTCAGCCCTGGCCAGCAGTATATGGACTCCGACCAGGCACTGAGCTTTGTTCGGCATCGCAGCAGCTTCCCCGACGGCGATCTGCAGCGCATCCGCAACCAGCAGGCATTGATCCGGGCAGTGATCAGTCAGACTGCCACCCCGTCCAACCTCGCCAATCCGATGCGGACCAATGACATCGTCTCCACGTTCTCCTCGCATCTGATCACCGACCCAGATCTGACCGCCACCCGCGCCGGCACACTGGCTTGGGAAGCTCGTGACGCGGTACGGGACATCCAGTTCGCCACCCTCCCCAACGGAGGTTCCGGCTGGTCATCGGACGGCCAGTGGATCTGGCATCAGGACACCGCGGCGCAGGAAGATATCTCCCAAGCCATGCGTGACGGCACGCTCAACGAGTACATCAGCAGAATGAACGAGGACGAGTAAGGAAGAATGGCCCCCTGATGCAAGAGCGCGTATGAGCAGAGTAGGGGGATGACGGTGAAGGGCAAGGTCAAAGGGGCAGCCGCGGTTCGGCGTTGGTTCGCTCTGGCCGAAGAGGCATTGCAGACCCACCAGAGCCGTCTGGACCGGATCAATGTGTATCCGGTGGCCGACTCGGACACAGGGGCCAATATGCTTGCGACCATCCGTTCCAGCCGCACCGCGGTGGAGAATACTGACAGTGATGACCTGGGTAGGCTTTTGGCCTCAGCCGGCGCTGAAGCCATGGGCTCAGCCCAGGGCAATTCGGGAACACTTCTCGCTGTGCTGATCAGCGGGTTGGCTGAACCGCTGAGTGGTCACCAGCGGCTGACCGTCACCACGCTCAGACGCGGGCTTGAACGTGCCAGCCTGCGCGGCTGGTCGGCACTCTCGCAGCCGATGGAGGGCACCATGCTTTCTGTGCTCGATGCCGCCATGGACGAGTCCCGTTCCCAGGCGGCCGCCGCCGCGGAACCTGACTCACGTGCGGCCCTGGAGCAGGCCATGGATCCAGTGGTCCAGGCTGCACGCGGCGCTCTGATCCAGACTGAGCATCAGCTCGAGGTGCTCTCACGGGCCGGTGTGGTCGATTCAGGAGGGCTGGGTCTGCTGATCGTGCTGGCGGCCCTGGCAGCTGCGGTTCGAGGTGAGGAGATCGATCACAGCATCCTCGACGGACTCTCCGGCTGGGAGCTGCCTGACGGAGACCAGAATGATGCGCCGTCGTCGTTTCTCGGTGCGACTGGGGCCGGAGAGGCTGCGGATCAGCCGGAACCAGAGGGTGTGGAGCTGATGTGCACGGTGCTGTTGGATCCATTGGGCGCAGCCGCACTGCGGCACCGGCTCGACGAACTCGGTGAGTCGGTGATCATCACCCCCATCGGGGCAGAGCCGGATCAGAACGGCAGCCTGCGTTGGCGTATCCATGTGCACACTGACGATGTGGAGACGACCCTCGCCGCGGTCAAGGAGGCCGGACCGCTTGAGGAAAGCTCCACCACGCCCCTGCACCGATGACCGAGATTCTTCCGGACACCCCCTTGGAGCGGGTTCTCGGGAAGGGGGCCAAGAGCCTCCACAAGGCGCTGGGAATCGTCACCGCCAAGGAACTGCTGGATCACTTTCCGCGCCGGTACATCGAGACCAATGCGCTTTCCGACTTCAGCGAGCTCGAGGAGGGCGAGCACGTGACCTTCCGGGCCAAGGTCACCCAGAAGAGCGAGCGGTCCATGCAGCGGCGGCGAGGACTCATCGTGGAGGTCACGGTCGACGACGGCCGTGGGCACACCCTGCGGATGGCCTATTTCAACGGTTACCAGGCCCGGAAAGATCTCAACCCCGGAGTCCGCGCCCTCTTCCACGGGAAAGTGACCACGTTCAACGGCCAGCTCACGCTCAACAACCCTGACTATGAGGTGCAGTTCAGGCCCGGCGGAGGAAGCGACCAGCCCTTTTCGCCAGGGGTGCCGTCCGATGGTCCGCTGGCGCTCTATCCGGCCAACCGGCATATCACCAGCTGGGAGATCAGCCGTGGGATCGCAGCTCTGCTCCAGACCGCAGACATCGGCAGATGGCCGGATCCCGTACCGGAGGCGGTAGCCCGGAAGGAGAACCTCCTGCCGTTGGCTGAGGCCTACCGGCTGGTGCACCTGCCGCCGCGCCAGGACGACCAAGAAGCAGGCATGAAACGCTTTCGGCTCGAAGAGGCTCTGGTCATGCAGGCAGTGCTGCACCGCCGCAGGCGTGAGGCTTCCCGGTCCACCGGCACTGCCGCGCCGCTGAGGACATCAGGCGCGCTCAGCGCCTTCGACGCCCAGACCTCGTTTGAGCTCACCGAGGGCCAGCGCAGCAGCGGAGCGCTGATCTCGGCAGATCTGGCCCTGGACACTCCCATGAACCGGTTGCTGCAGGGCGAGGTGGGATCGGGCAAGACCCTGGTGGCGCTGCGGGCCATGCTTCAGGTGGTAGACGCCGGTGCACAGGCCGCGCTGGTCGCTCCCACCGAGGTCCTGGCCGCTCAGCACAGCCGTTCGTTGAAGAGGTCGTTGGGCGCGTTGGCCGATGACGGGCTGTTCAGCTCAGCTCCGGATGTCTCTGAGCCAATGGTGAAGGTCACCCTGCTGACCGGTTCCATGCGCACCAGCCAGCGCAAGCAAGCCTTGCTCGACATCGCCTCCGGCCAGGCCGGGATTGTGGTCGGCACCCACGCACTGCTGAGCGAGGCCGTGCAGTTCGCGCAGCTGGGCCTGGTGGTGGTGGACGAACAGCACCGTTTCGGCGTCGAGCAGCGCAGAGCTTTGCGCGCACGGTATCATCCCACCCCGCACATGCTGGTCATGTCGGCCACTCCGATTCCCCGGTCGGTCGCGATGACCGTCTTCGGCGACCTGGAATTGACGGTCCTGGAGGGTATGCCCGGCGGACGCACGCCCACTGAGACATACCTGGCCCCGCTGATACGCGGACCAGCCTGGATCGAACGGGTCTGGCAGCGGATGGCCGAACAGGTCCGAGCCGGTCATCAGGTCTACGTGGTCTGCCCCAGGATCAGCGCCGCCGACCGCACCGCCCAGGAGCTGGACCGGCAGCTGGAGTTCCGCTTCGGCCTGCTGCCCGGGCAGGAGAGAACCGCCGTTGCCGCGGAGGTTCCCCGGGGGAGCGCGCAGGGACAGCCGATCACCCGTGACTGGGCCTCGGCCTTCGTCTCACAGGACGCCTCCGTGGAGCTCATCACCCAACGGCTGCAGGACAACCAGCAGCTGGCCGGGGCCAGGATCGGATCCCTGCACGGACAACTGCCCGCTGAGGAGATCGCCGGCACCATGGCAGAGTTCGAAGCGGGGCGGATCGATGTGCTGGTGGCCACCACAGTGATCGAGGTCGGCGTCGACGTCCCCAATGCCACCACTATGGTGATCCTTGACGCGGAGTCATTCGGCGTCTCCACCCTGCACCAGCTGCGCGGACGCATCGGGCGCGGACAGACCAGCACGAATCTCTGCCTCCTGGTGACCAGGATGCCCGAGGAACACCCTTCGGTGGAGCGTCTGCGCCAGGTGGCGGAGACCAGCGACGGCATGGAACTGGCGAAACTCGATCTCGCCCGCCGCCGCGAAGGCGATGTGCTCGGCGCCAGCCAGTCCGGCAGGGTCAGCTCGCTGAAGCACCTGCGCATCCTCCGTGATGAGAAGCTCATCGGACGCGCCGCCGGATACATCCGCCGGCTCACCGAGGAAGACCCGGAGCTTCGGTGTGCGCCCGAACTGGCCCGCGCGGTGGAACAGTGGGAGCAGGATCACGACGACGCTGCCGAGTACGTCGCCCAGGGGTAGGCTGAGCTGGTGGCACGAATCATCGCCGGTCGTCATAAGGGCCGCAGACTCTCGGCAGTTCCCGGCAACGGCACCAGGCCCACCAGCGACCGGGTCAAGGAGTCGCTGTTCTCAAGGCTCGAGGGCTATCACGCCATTGATGACGCCGTCGTCGTCGATCTCTTCGCCGGTTCCGGCGCACTGGGCCTAGAGGCCTTCAGCCGCGGTGCTCGCAGTGTAGAGGCGGTGGATCTGGCCGAGGCAGCCTATCGTGCCCTGGTCAAGAACTCCGCACTGGCAGAGGGCGCGGTCACGGTCCACAAAGCACCAGCGCTGCGCTACCTCAAGGCCCGGGACGGTGCCGCCATCGAGCTGCTGTTTCTGGACCCCCCGTACGATCTGCCGGAGACCGAGCTTGCCAGAGTGCTCGAGGCAGCTGCGCCCCAGCTGGACTCGGCTGCCACCGTGGTGGTCGAACGCGATGCGCACTCACCGGAGCCGGCCTGGCCGGATGCCCTACGGCGATTTCACCAGAAGGACTACGGGTCAACGTGCATCTGGTTGGCCGAGCCGAGGTGAGTCTGTCCTGTTGCTGGCTCCGGTCATCCCAGCTGAGGCGCTGATTCGGCCGGTGGCCACGTAGACTGGTGCGTGTGCGCATCGTCTATATCCATCAGCACTTCAACTTCCCCTGGGAGCCGGGCTGGCAGCGCCCCTGGCAGTTCGCACGCCGGCTCGCACGGGCCGGTCATGAGGTCACAGTGATCTGTGGCGGCCGTAAAGCCGTCAGCGAGCATCTGGAGGGGGTTGAGGTCCTCCGTTTGGCTGTGCCCTATGAGAATGCCATGGTCTTCCAGCAGCGGGTGCGCTCCTTCGTCTTCTTCATGGCCCGGGCCAGCTGGTTCGCCGCCAAGGTCAAGGCAGATGTCGTCTTTGCCTCCTCCACCCCGTTGACCACCGCGGTGCCAGGCATCATCGCCTCCAGGGTGCGTCGGGCGCCCTTCGTGTTCGAAGTCCGCGACCTCTGGCCCGAAGCCCCGGTGGCGCTGGGGTTCCTCAGGAACCGCACAGCGATCCGGGCAGCGGAGGCGCTGGAGAAGATCGCCTACCGATCGGCCAAGCAGGTCATCGCTCTGTCCCCCGGGATGGAGGCCGGCATCAAACGGGTCTGGCCACAGGCTCAGACCACGGTGGTGCCCAACGCCTCTGATGTGGAGAACTTCGCCCCTGGCCGGGCTGCGCGCTCCGCCATCCGCGCTGAACTCGGCTGGGCGGAGGAAGAGACTGTGCTCTTCTACGCAGGCAGCTTCGGAGTCACCTATGACGTGCCGTGGCTGATCCGCCTGGCCGGTGAACTCCACCACCGCGGCGCGAGGTTCCGAGTGGTGGCCTATGGTGAGGGCGCTGACACCAAGAAATGCCGCAGTGTGGCACGCGAATACGGCCTCAACCCGCTTGAAGTGCTGCCCGGAAAGATCCCGCGCACCGAGATCGAACGGATGCTTCCGGCCGCTGATTTTGCTGTCTCCACGCTGGTGGACAACCCTGCTTTGGAGATCAACTCGCTGAACAAGGTCTTCGACGCCTTGGCCGCCGGCCGGCCGGTGCTGTTCAACCATGCCGGTTGGCTGCCCGAGGTGCTGGACACCGGCGCCGCCGGCTGGCAGCTCTCGCGCAATCCGGCTGATGCCGCTGATCAGCTGTTGGAGGGGATCTCCTCCGGCCGGATCGACAGCAGCTCCGGGTCCCGGGCCGCACTGGAGCTGGCACGGCGAGAATTTGACCGAGACCTGCTCTTCGGCCGGTTCCTCCATGTGCTGGAGACCGCAGCCGGCGCCCGCAGCCCAGAAGATGCCCCGACGACGCCGACACAGGTGGGATGACCATGCAGTCAGCAGTGTGCCCAGGATCTTTCGACCCCATGCACAACGGCCACGTAGAGATCATCGCCCGTGCTGCGAACCTCTTCGATGAGGTGGTCGTGGCAGTCTCGGCGAACATGCACAAGACTCCCATGTTCAGCCTGGAGGAGCGGATCGAGATGGCGGGGGAGACCTTCTCCTACCTCCGCGGCGTCACCATCAGGCCACTCCGGCCCGGGGTGCTGCTCACTGACTTCTGCAAAGAGGTCGGAGCCTCCGCGGTGGTGAAAGGTCTTCGAGGCGCTCACGACCTTCCCTATGAGGCCTCCATGGCCACGATGAACCGCCACCTGACCAGTCTGGAGACAGTGTTTCTCTCCGCTGACGGCCGGTACAGCCACCTGTCTTCGACCTTGGTCAAAGAGGTGCATTCGCTGGGCGGAGAGGTGGCCGAATTCATTCCCCGTGCAGTGCAGAAACGTCTGACCGATGCCGGTTACCGCGGCCACACGCGATAAGGTAGCGCTATGAGCAGCCATCACCGCATCACTAAGGCCGTCATTCCTGCAGCTGGGCTGGGCACCCGTTTTCTTCCTGCCACCAAGGCAATGCCCAAGGAGATGCTTCCGGTGGTCGATGAGCCGGCCATCCAGTATGTGGTGGAGGAAGCCTCCAAAGCCGGCCTCGACGACATCCTGATGATCACTGGGCAGAACAAGCGTGCCATGGAGGACCACTTCGACCGGGCCCCGACTCTGGAGGCGACGCTGCGGGACAAGGGGGACACCAAGAAGTTGGAGGCGGTCCAGTATGCGACCAACCTCGGCGATCTGCACTATGTGCGTCAGGGGCAGGCCCTCGGCTTAGGCCATGCGGTGCTCTGCGGCAAGCAGCATGTGGGCCAGGAACCATTCGCGGTGCTGCTGGGCGATGACCTCATTGACGCCAGGGATGAACTGCTGGGCACGATGCTGGAGACCCAACAGAGATTGGGCGGCTCGGTCATCGCGGTCATGGAGGTTCCCGAGGATGCGGTCTCGGCCTATGGCGTGGTCGACGCCGGTGGCAAGGACAAGGAGCCCGGCGCCGAGGTGGTCCCCGTCCACCGGCTGGTGGAAAAGCCTCCGGCAGAGGAGGCCCCCAGCAACCTGGCCATCATCGGCCGCTACGTGCTGCATCCGGCGATCTTCGACGAGCTGGAGCGCACGCCCCCGGGCAAGGGCGGAGAAGTTCAGCTCACCGATGCTCTGCAGGCCATGGCCGCCAAGCCTGAGGAGGAGGGCGGCGGGGTTCACGCAGTGATTTTCCGCGGCCGCCGCTACGACACCGGCGACAAGCTCAGCTACATCAAAGCTGTGGTCACCCTGGCGGTGGACCGTGAGGACCTCGGCCCCGACCTCCGCCTGTGGCTCAAGGGCTTTGCCGAGAATCTCTAGCGCGTTTCAGTTGGGCTGACCCGCTGATCTGCTGTAGGATGACTAGCTGTGAAACATCCACAGCAGGAGAATGTGCTGCACGTGGACGTCAAGGAGCTTAAAGGTCACCCTGGAGCTCAGGATACTTTTTCCCGCACTGTTGAGGCCCCTGAAGGGCTGGGAACGGTTCTGGTCGGCATTGCCGAGCACAGCGAGCTCAGCCTGAACCTCAGAGCTGAATCGGTGCATGAAGGTGTGCTGCTCTCCGGAACTGCGTCCGCAGTGGTCACCGGCCAGTGCGGACGTTGCCTTGATCCCATCAGCTACCCGCTGACGGTCGATGTCATGCAGCTCTACTCCTGGGTTCAGGAGGCAGTGGACGCTGATGGGGACGACGAAGAAACACGCGTTGTCAGCCAGGACCAGACGATCGACCTGGAGCCGGTGCTGAGGGACCTTATGGTCTCTGCACTGCCGTTTCAGCCGGTGTGTGCAGAAGACTGCCAGGGCCTGTGCCCCCAATGCGGACTTCGCATGGAGGAGGACCCTGGCCACGTCCACGAGCAGCTGGACCCACGCTGGGCCGGCCTAGCCGGCCTGGCAGAGAAACTTAATGATGAGGATGAAGGCGGCCCTGCGCCGTCGTAGTCAACTGTTAGTCAACCCCAGAGAGATGAGGACACCGTGGCTGTTCCAAAGCGGAAGAAGTCCCGTGCCAATACCCGTCACCGCCGCTCCCAGTGGAAGGCCGAAGTGCCGACCTTGGTCAAGACGGTGGAGAACGGCCGTGTCGTCTACAGTCGTCCGCACCAGGCCAAGCTGGTGACAGACTCTGCAGATACTCCGCTGTTCTACGAGTACAAGGGCCGCAAAGTCGCAGACGCCTGATTTGTCCGGTCCGGAAGGATTGACCGAATCAGAGACGCTGATGAAGAGCCTTGGGGTGCACATCGACCCCGGGGCTCTTCGTCTTGCCCTCACGCACCGCTCCTACGCCTATGAAAACTCCGGCCTGCCGACCAATGAGCGGTTGGAGTTTCTCGGCGACGCCGTCCTGCAGCTGGTCGTCACCGACTACCTCTACAGCACTTTCGAGGACCTCGCCGAGGGCGAGCTGGCCAAGCTGCGGCCCGCCCTGGTGTCCACTCGTGCCCTGGCCCGCATCGCACGGACGCTTGGGTTAGGTCCGCATATCAGGCTTGGCACAGGTGAGCTGCGCACCCAGGGTGCGGAGAAGGACTCCATCCTCGCTGACACTATGGAGGCGGTGATCGGGGCGGCCTACCTGTCCAACGGTTTCGAAACGGCCCGCAGCGTGGTGCTGCGTCTGGTGACTCCGCTGCTCAGCGACAAGGAAGCCATGACTGCGGGCAAGGACTGGAAGACCACCGTTCAGGAGCTTGCCGCTGCCAGAGCGATGGGCGATGTACGTTACATGGTGGAGGATTTTGGGCCCGACCACAGCAAGTCCTTTCGCGCCACGGTGGCGATTGGCGGCACCCCGTTCGGACAGGGCACCGGCACCTCGAAGAAGGACGCGGAGCGCGACGCCGCCCGGGTCACCGTTGAGGAGCTCACCTCAGGACGCGGAGAAGCCGATATCCTGACTCTGGTCCTGGACCGGTACTTGCCGGCCGCAGAGTGAGAGGAGGGCCGTGCCGGTGAACGATCAGCACCGTCCCCGTCGCGCCAAGGGCGGGGTGGTCTCCGCCCCGTCAGGGACCCACGGCACACGCCGAGGTGCGGCGGGCCAGAAGCCCGAACGCAAGCGGCGCCTGAGCAGGAAGTCCCGCATCACACTCATCGTGCTCTCGATTCTTGCCGTCTTGGCGATCGTTGCCGCGGCCGTGGTCTACAGCTATGTGAACCGCCTGCAGACGGTGTTCCAGGAAGAGCGAAACGTCATCGAAGAGCTGGACAGCCTCGATGACGAGACCGCCTACCGGACCGCAGAGGGCACCATCAACATCCTGCTGATGGGCTCAGACAATCGCGGCGCGGATGAGGATGACTACCGTGCCCGGACCGGCGAGGAGGGGGAGCGCTCGGATTCGATGATGTTGGTGCACATCCCCGCTGACCGGTCCGGGGTATACGTGATGTCCATCATGCGCGATCTCTGGGTCGAGGTTCCCGGCCACGGTCAGGGGCGGATCAACTCCGCGCTGTCAGCTGGCGGGCTCGATCTGGCCGTCGACACGGTGGAGAACCTGCTCTACACCCACATCGATCACGTGGTGACCATCGACTTCGACGGGTTCGAAGACCTCACCGCTGCGCTCGGCGGAGTCTATGTGGATAATCCCCGGTCCTTCTCTGCCGGGCAGATCAACCCTTCCTTCTACCCTGAAGGCACCATTCGTCTGGAGGGTTCCGAGGCCCTGCGCTTCGTGCGAGAACGCCAGTCCTTCCCGATGAGCGACTACGTGCGGGTGGAGAACCAGCAGCTGGTCATGCGTGCCATCGCCGAACGCTTCCTCTCCGGGGACACGCTGACCAACCCCGACCGGGTGCTCGACGTGCTGGAGGCGATTCTGCCGTATATGGAGATGGACACCGGGCTGGATCAGAACACCATCATCAGCTACGCCCTGGATATGACCAGCCTGCGCTCCCGGGACATCCACACCTTCACCATGCCGGCGGGAGAGCCTCACACCACCTCTGCCGGGGCAGAGGTCATCCTCCCCGACGAAGAGATGATGACCCTGCTGCAGCGCTCGCTCTCCAGCGAGAACATGGATGGTTTCATGGCCTATATGACGTCACTGGAAGATGCTGAGAACGGCACCTTCACCGTGACGGAGGACGAGGAGCCGCTGGGCGTCCAGGTGGGTCGTCTCATTGGAGAAGGGCTCAACCGTGAAGACTGAGAACATCTGGGTTCTGGTCTGCACCTACCAGCGGAATCAGCTGCTGGCCTCACTTCTGGAGTCATTGCGCGGGCTGCAGTTGCCCGAGGACTCCCCGGTGGAACATCCACAGCTGATCGTGGTGGACAACGCTCCTGAGCTGACCGCTGACCGGCTGGTCGCCTCCGCCTATCCCCAGGCCCGGTACCTCCACCAGCCCCGCCCCGGCATCGCGGCAGCCCGCAACGCCTCGCTCGAGGCGGTGCCGGACTCAGCCGAGGCGGTGATCTTCCTGGACGACGACGAACGGGTGACGTCCGGCTGGTTCACCGCCCTGTTGGAGGCGGCCACCGCCTCCGGGGCAGACGCGGTCTCCGGACCGGTCATTCCCGTTTTCGCCGCCGGGGAGCCGGAATGGACGTCCAGCTATGGCTATGTGCGCCGCACGGATTTCCCTACCGGCCCGCATCCCCGCCGGCTGGCTACGAACAACACCCTAGTGCGCGCCGAATGGTTCCGGTCCCCGAAGCAGGGCGGACACGGATTCAGGTTCGACGAGACCTTCAACTTCATCGGTGGCTCAGACTCGGACCTCTTCGAACGGATGATGGCCGCCGGGGCCCGGTACTGGTGGTGCGCAACAGCGGTGGTGACCGAGCATGTCCCAGCGGAGCGGGCGACCAAGGAGTGGCTGCGGCGTCGTGCTCTGCGCGGGGGACAGGTCCGGGCGGCCAAGCGCCGGCTGCGGGCCTCGGGGTCGGTGCGGGCTGCAGGCCGGGTGGCGGCCGAAGGGCTGGCCCGTGCAGGGTACGGGGCACTGCGTCGCTTCGGCAGCAGGGCACGACGCCGCCCCATCACCTACACCGATGACTACTACCTCTGCGAGGGGCTGGGCATGCTGGCCACTCTCATGGGTCCAGGCCGCGCCGAGTACGCGCGGAAGACCTGATCCGACGGGCAGCCGCAGCAGCCTGGGCACTTCTGTGCTTGGCGCTGCGGCGCGCGGAGGCCGCTAGCGGCTTGATGCCCTCCACCGAGGGGACCCCGGGGCGGCGGAAGAAGGCCATCGCCTCCGGGTAGCGCCATCGGTGCTGGGCCGGGTCCACATAGAGCTCGGCGATCTGGCGCAGAACGTCACGGGCCTCGCCGCGCTGCTCAGTAGGGATCCGGCGCATCCGGGGCAGGTACCAGGCGAAGGCCCGCTCGAAGCCGTGGTGCACGTAGCGCTCAGTCAGACCCGCGGCGTCCAGCCACTGGGCTTGGGCGCGTTCTCTGATCAGGCACTTTGCGAAGTATTCGGCGGTGACGGTGTTGACCATGGAGCCGGAGGTTTCAGCGTGGTAGAGGTAGATCTCCTCCGGCACCGGGACAAAGACCTTCGCGGCGGTGAAGATCTGCCGGAAGAACAGCGAGTCTTGACCGGCGGAACCGACCACCTGACGGATACCCGTCTGCCGGAACCAGTCGGTGCGCAGCAGGTAGCTGCTGAGGTTGGCGGGCCGGAACCGGGAGCGGGTCAGGACTTCGCCGCCGGCCGCGTAGAGTCCGTTGCCCAGAGCATGATGGGTGTAGTGGGCGGTGTTGTCCACCGCCTCGGTGCGGTCGGTGTAGAGCCGCTGCTGGTTGCCGATGGCCAGCTGAGCCGCGGGGTGAGCATCCAGGGCCTCCACCAGCGGCCAGGGTCCGCGGCCGGTGAATTCATCATCGGGGTCCAGGAAACCGAGGTACTCGGTATCAGCCAGATCGAAGCCGGTGTTGCGAGGCCTTGAGGCGGAGCCGGAGCCGCCATGTTCATGGAAGAAGGCCGTGACGTTGCTGTGGGCGGCGGCAAGCTCTGCCACAGCGTCCGCGGTGTCCGGATAGGTGGAGCCGTCGTCGATCAGCAGCACCTGGATCTGCTCGAAGTTCGGCAGGGCGATCAGTGACGGGAACGCACGGGTGCGCAGATGCTCTCCGGTGTTGAACACCGGCACAATGATGCTGAGTCTGGGGTCGGTCACGCCTCGACTGTACCGCCGACTCTCCCGGCAGGTGGGACCCTGACTCGGCATCGCGGGCCGAATTGCGGTATAGTTTCTGAGGTCCTTCCCGGACGTCCGGGGGTGTAGCTTAATGGTAAAGCTTCAGCCTTCCAAGCTGACTACGCGGGTTCGATTCCCGTCACCCCCTCTGTAACAGCCACGCCTGAGAGGCCTGAGCGGAATCGAGTGCTGTTGTTCCTTGGGGAAGATGGCCGAAATCGCAGGTTTAAGCAACAAACAGCAGCACTCAGCACAACGGCTGAGTACACTGCGGATATGCTTGACATCCGTCCCAACTGCGAATGTTGTGACCGCGACCTCGCGACTGACGATCCGGACGTGCTCATCTGCACGATCGAATGCACCTGGTGCGCGGATTGTGCCCGCGGCCTCAACTACACCTGTCCGAACTGCGGTGGTAATCTCACGCAGCGTCCGATCAGGCCCGTTGCGTGGTTGGCGAGATATCCTGCCTCGACTGAGCGCGTCTTCAACCCTGACTGCTTGGCGAGCGTCACTCCGGTTGCGATGCCCACACCGCACTGATCGGAGGTGTTCCCCCGGCGGGGCCTTTCCGCCTCCTGCATTCGGGATCACTACAGTGGGAGCCTATGAGGAGCCTGCCCCGCATTCGTTTCCAGGTACAGCCGACCGTCTCGCACTACCGGGAGCCGCTGGTGCGCAGGCTGCTGGAGTCCACGCGCTTCGCCTACGACCTCGTGGGCAGGTTCAGGAACTCCGAGGCCGCGACGGAAGACCGCATCGCCTCGGCCTCCCAGCAGACCCTGTCTCAGGTCACCCCGCTCAAGACCCGGGCGGCCGGACTGCTCTGGTGGGAGCAGGGCCAGGTGACCGTTGTATGGCGCGGCGGCCACGACGCCTATGTACTGGAGGGTCGGGTGTACACCGTGTCCACATGGGCCGCCGGTGCCGCCGCCAAGCTGCGCGGACGCAAGGTGCTGCTGTGGGGCCACGGGTGGAAACGCCCAGAAACCGGGCTCAAACGCCGGCTGCGGCTGAGCTTCTATTCCCTGGTGGACGGGCTGATGGTCTACGGGGACCGGGCCAAGGAGCTCGGCATGGAGTACGGCCTGTCCGCGGAGAAGATCCAGGTGGTCTACAACAGCCTCTACTCCCGGGACCAGCTGCCGGAGCAGCCGCCGGTGAAGTCACCGCGCAGCGTCCGGTCAGAGGACCGCCACACCCTCATCTACTCCTCCCGACTGACGCACCGGCATCGTCTGGATGTCCTGGCTGAGGCTTTGACCGACTGGCCGGCGGGGACCCCGGTCCCGCGCGTCGTCGTGGTCGGAGAAGGTTCGGAGCGAGTGCGGCTGGAGCGGGTCTTTGCCGGAGCCGGGGTAGAGGCTGAGTTCCTCGGTGCGGTGTACAGCATCGACCAGCTGCGGGAACTCTATGCCCGGGCCGACGCCGCACTCTCGGTCGGCGGTGCGGGGCTGAACGTGATCCAGGCGCTGGGCTTCGGGGTGCCGGTGGTGGCAGAGGAGGGGAACCGGGACTCGTCGCCGGAGATCGAGGCGGTCATCGAGGGCCGGACCGGCCGCTACTACCAGGCAGGCAGCCCGGAATCCCTACGCGAGACGTTGGTGGAGCTGCTGACAGACCCAGGCCAGTGTCAGCTGTTGGGGGCCAACGGGCTGGAGCTGGTCCGTGCGCGCTACACCGCTGAGGCCCACACTGAGGCCATCGAGGTGGCACTGGCCCGTTTCCTGGGCCATTCACCGTAGGCTTTCTGCCTCGCCGCAGGTGATAGCCCGCGGTGCTGTAGAGAGAGCCTGCGGCGTTCCGGGCAGGTGCGGCAGAGCCGGGGAGGACCGATTCCTCTTCACTGCCGGGGATGGAGGATCATATTGGTCATCCGTGCGGTGGAGAGCCGGCGGCCGGCGTCGTCGCGCATCACGATCTCGTGGACCGTCAGCTGCTTGCCCAGGTTGATCGGGGTGCAGGTGCCCCACACCAGTCCCTCTGTCACCGACCGGTGGTGGGTGGCTGAGAGCTCGGTGCCCACCACATTGCGCACCAGACCCAAGTTCGCCCGGACATGGAAGATGCTGGCCACTGAACCGAGCGTCTCGGCCATGACAAAGTGACCGCCGCCGTGGAAGATGCCGGCGTTCTGCTCATTGCCGCCCACCGGCAGTGTGGCCACCAGCTTCTCTGGGCTCATCTCTACGAACTTCAGCCCCAGCCTGGCGCCCATCGCGGAGGTGCCGTGCGGGCCCATCCACTCCCAGTACTCCTGAGGGACATTGGCCGCTTCCAGCCGGGCGCGGCGCTGGGCCTGATCCGGAAGAGGAGTGGGAACACCAGGTGTGGGAAACTCGGGGCCGTAGGCATCAAAATCCATGAGCCTCAGCTTAATCCACCGCGGCCGGGCCGCCGGCGCGAACCCGGCAGGCCCGCGCGGCCATGATGGACGGTAGGGTGGTGCTGTGAGTGACGAAGGCAAGAAGCTGCTGGTGATCGACGGACATTCGATGGCGTTCCGGGCGTTCTACGCCCTACCCACCGAGTCGTTCCAAACCTCCACGGGCCAGTACACCAACGCGGTGCACGGCTTCACCAACATGCTGCTGAAGTTCATCCGGGAGGAGAAGCCCACCCATATCGCGCTGGCCTTCGACCTGGACACCCCCACCTTCCGGCATCAGGCCTACCAGGAGTACAAGGGCGGCCGGGACAAGACACCACAGGAGTTCGCAGGCCAGATCGACCTGATCAAAGAGGTCGCCGCAGCCCTGAACATCCCCGCGGTGACCATGGACGGCTATGAGGCCGACGACATTGTGGCCAGCTACGCCACCCGTGCGGAGAACGCGGGCTGGCAGACCCTGATCATCTCCGGAGACCGCGACGCCCTGCAGCTGGTCACCGAGAACACCCACCTCGACTATCCCACGTCCGGGGTCACCAAGTCGGTCCGCCTGGACCCCGACGGGGTGGAGGCCAAGTACCTGGTGCGGCCTGAGCGCTACCCGGATCTGGCGGCACTGGTGGGGGAGACCGCCGACAATCTGCCGGGGGTGCCCAAGGTCGGTCCCAAGACCGCGGCCAAATGGATCGCGGAATACGGCTCCACCCGGGGCGTCATCGACAATGCCGAGGCCGTCAAGGGCAAAGCCGGGGAGAATCTGCGCCAGGCTCTGGATCAGGTGGAGCGAAATCTGGAGCTCAACAAGCTGGTCACCGACCTCGCCCTGCCGGTGGAGCTCGAGCAGTGCGTGCTCACCCCGCCGGACCGGGAGGCCGTGGAGCCGCTCTTCGACGCCCTGCAGTTCAACCAGATCCGCGACCGGCTCTTCGAGGTCTTCGCCGCCCGCTTCCCGGAGGCCGATCTCTCCGCCGAGCCCACAGAATCATTGCCTGAGGTGCGTATCGCCACCTCCGCCACCCAGTTCACCGAGTTCCTCGAAGCCCACGGGAAGGCCCCGCTGGCCCTCACCCTCTGCCTGGACCGGTCCGGAGAGTCCCTGTCCACCAAGGCCAAGCGAGATGAGGCGGCCCGGACTGCCGAGGCGCTGGCGGTCCTCGTCGTGCCTGCCGCGGAGAATCCAGAGCAGGCGATCTCCGCCCTGGCGGTGTCACTGACAGAGGCCGATGCCCAGCTGGAGGCCGCGCTGGCGGACTGGCTGGCCGACCCCAGTGCTCCCAAACTGCTGCATGACTATAAGGACACCGGCAAGCGGCTGGCAACGCGCGGACTCAGCCAGGGTGGGGCTGCGCTGCGCGGAGCCGTGGAGGACACCCTGCTCTCCGGGTATCTGGTCCAGCCGGACCGGCGGAGCTTCGGCCTGGTGGACCTGGTCACCCAGTATCTGGGAAGCCCCACCGAGCCGGCCGAGTACCTCGGCGGTGAGGAGTTCAAGCCCCAGGCCCAGGAGGGTGCCCAGCTGGACCTGTTCGACCAGGACGTTCTGCCGGGCATCACCCAGGAGGACCTGGCCCGGGCCGCGGTGCAGGGGATGCTGCTGCACCCGCTCTCGGCCAGGCTGCACGCTGAGCTGATTGAGCGCAAGGTGGAGAAGCTGCTCTACGAGCTGGAGCTTCCCCTGGCTGAGATCCTGCTGCAGATGGAGCTCACCGGGATCGCGGTCAGCCGCCAGCGGCTGGAGTCTCTGGATGAAGACTTCGAGAATTCCATCACCGAATCCGAACAGGCGGCCTATGCCGTGGTCGGCCACGAAGTTAACCTCGGCTCACCCAAGCAGCTGCAGGCGGTGCTCTTCGAGGAGCTGGGCCTGCCCACTGCCGGGGTGAAGAAGAACAAGACCGGCTACTCCACCGATGTGGAGACCCTCCAGGACCTGCTGGCCAAGACGCAGAACGAATTCCTGGTGCATCTGATGAACCACCGCGACGCCTCCAAACTGCGTCAGACCGTGACCGGGCTGATGGAGGCTATCGGCGACGACGGGCGGATTCACACCACCTACGCCCAGACGGTGGCCGCCACCGGGCGGCTCTCCAGCCTGCACCCTAATCTGCAGAACATACCGGTGCGCACCGAGTCCGGCCGGAAGATCAGGGACGCCTTTGTGGTGGGGGAGGGCTATGAGACCCTGCTGACCGCTGACTACTCGCAGATCGAGATGCGGATCATGGCCCACCTCTCCGGGGATCAGGCGCTCATCGACGCCTTCCGTGCGGGGGAGGACCTGCACAATTTCGTAGGCTCCCGGGTCTTCGGGGTCGGCGTGGATGAGGTCAGCGCCGAGCAGCGCTCCAAGATCAAAGCCATGAGCTACGGGCTGGTCTACGGGCTGAGCAGCTTCGGGCTCTCCAAGCAGCTGGGCATCGGCGTGGACGAGGCCCGTGACCTGATGAACGAGTACTTCGAGCGCTTTGGGGCCGTGCGGGACTATCTGCGTGAGGTGGTCGCCCAGGCCAAGAAGGACGGCTTCACCTCCACCATCTACGGCCGGCGCCGCTATCTGCCCGATCTTGCCAGCGATAACCGCCAGCTGCGCCAGATGGCTGAGCGTGCCGCGCTCAACGCGCCTATCCAGGGTTCAGCGGCAGACATCATCAAGCGCGCCATGATCGATGTGGACGCCGCGTTTGCCGCGGCGGGGCTGAAGTCCCGGATGCTGCTGCAGGTTCACGATGAGCTGGTGCTTGAGGTTGCTCAAGAGGAGCGGGAGCAGGTGGAGCAACTGCTGATCGAGAAGATGGGTGCGGCCGCCGACCTCTCTGTGCCGCTCGATGTGCATGTCGGCGTCGGAGAGTCCTGGCACAGCGCCGCGCACTGATACCGGCGTCACCTCCATGGGCGGCGTGACCTCAAGGAGGCCGCAGGCGCTGCCGCATACTGACCAGACTGTGCCGCGGCTTCCGAGCCAACTCTACTTGTCGTAGGGCTTTCGGTTTGTCGTAGCCCTCTAGCTCCACGACAAACCGAAAGCCCTACGATTTTTTGGGGCGGGCGTCGGATAGGCTGATCCTGTGAGCACTGATTTCGCACCTCAGAGGCCCGCTGTCACTCCGCTGGCCGAAGGGCTGGTCTCCCGAACCTTTCCGGCGGCCGTCTCAGCCGACGGTAAGCCGGACCGCGCTTCAGCGGCGTTTGTCCGAGCTGTGGAGCAAGGCTTCTATGAACCGTGGCACAGCGATGAGCAGCTCGAGCGGCTCGTCCCCACTTTCGTCGAGTCCGGTCAGGAACAGACCGGGGTGTACGTGGACCGAGGCTTCGCCGGCCTGGAGCCCTGGGGCGAGGCGCTGGAAGAGCTCGGCTTCGATGCTGAGCACCCGGTGGGAACCTTCGTCGACTACCACCAGACGCTCAACGCCGGCGGAGCCGAGCCCCTCCCCGTCCAGCTGATCACCGGCGTCACGGTCAACGCAGGGTTCCGCCGCCGCGGGATCCTCAAGCACATGATGACCAGCAGACTCGCCCAGGCGGTGGAGGACGGCCTGCCGTTGGCTGCGCTCACCGTCTCAGAGGGCAGCATCTACGGCCGGTTCGGCTTCGGCGCGGCCACCCGCCTGCGCGGACTGCAGATCAACGCCAGGAGCTCCGGGGAGAGCTTCGCCCTGCGCACCGCACCCATCGGCACTGTCCTCGAAGTGGACCCTTCGAAGAGTGAGAAGGTGCTCAAGGAGGTTTTCGCCGCCTTCCACCGCGGCACCCGCGGCTCAGTGGGACGCCAGGCCTTCTACTGGAAGGTCGGGACCGCCCGCTGGGATCCGGAGAACATCACCAGCTGGGACCGGAAGACGCGGCTGCTGGTGCATGTGCGCGAGGACGGGAGCATCGGCGGCTACGCGGTGATCACGTTCGAAGGCTGGGACACCGAACCGGCAACCATGCGGGTACGCGACCTGATCGCCGCGGACGCCACCAGCCGGATCGAACTCATGCGCCATCTGGCAGCCATGGACCTGGTGGAACGGATCACCACGCCGAACGGCAGCCCGGTCGATGATCCGCTGCAGCAGGCGCTGGTGAACCCGCGGGCGGCCAAGACCACCAGTCTCGGTGATGTGCTCTGGGTCCGCGTCCTCAATCCGGTCACTGCTCTGGAGTCGCGGGAGTGGAACGCCGACGGCGAGTTCAGCCTCAGCATCACCGACGCTCTGGGCATCTGCGCCGGCACCTTCACGGTCTCGGTCTCCGGAGGCGTCGCGCAGGTGAGCAGCACAGAGAGCACGACGACGCCGCAGCACTTCAGCCTCGATGTCGAGACCCTCGGCTCGCTCTATCTGGGGGATGTCTCCGTGCTGACGATGCGGGAGGCCGGGCGGATCATCGCCGACGACGCCGCCGATTGGGACGCCTTCTCCGCCACCTTCGATCTGCCCACCGCCCCGCACTGCGCCACCCATTTCTGAGTCGGCCAGCAGGAGGGACTCTGCTTTCGTGCCGCTGATGAAACCCGCACCGCCTGTTTGCCGGTGCCATCATCTGCTGCGCGATGTCAGACTGTCGGCATCCGGGTGGGGGTCGGTGTGCCGATCATGCGATGAGCCGCGATTGGCCGGCAGAGACGCGCACTCTGTAGCCTGTCCAAGGACTACGAGGCTGAACGAAGGGTGAGTCTGTGCATGTGCACTTCGTGTGCTGACCTGTCCCTCGGGCGGCGCATGTTCCTTGGGGCTGCTGCAGCAGCCGGTCTCACAGCGCTGTCGGCCTGCGGAAACGGTGACCCTGGAGCGGAGCGGCCGACGAGTCCGAGCCCGTCCCCGGCATCACCGACGCCGCGTCCTACTGCGCCGAGCCCCACGCCGTCTGAGACCGAGCAGACTTCGCTTGAGCAGGTCGAGGAGTCCCTGGACGGGAGGTCGCCGAAGCAGTGGGGTTTGGACGTCACCGGAGTGGTGACCAGCTTCGCGGCATCGGGAAACCGCGCGGTGCTCACCCTGGACGCCTGCGGAGGGCCGGCCGGCTCAGGGTACGACGAGCGGCTGATCGAGGTGCTGCGCAGCACCTCGACTCCAGCGACCTTGTTCATCAATAAGCGATGGGCGCAGGAGCACCGTTCAGTGACCCAGGAGCTGGTCGGGGACCCGCTGTTCGAGATCGCCAATCACGGGACCCGGCACCTCCCGCTCTCCGTCACCGGGCGGGCCGCTTATGGGATCAGCGGCACGGCGAACCTCCGCGACGCCCACGCGGAGATTGCCCAGAATCAGGACTACTTCCGCGACACCTACGGCCTGGAGCTGCGGCGCTTCCGGTCCGGGACCGCCCATGCTGACGAGGTGGCCGTGGAGATGGCTCAGATGCTCGGGGTCGAGGTGGTCAACTTCTCGCTGAACGCCGATGCCGGGGCCACCCACTCACCCAGCGAGGTGCACGCCGCACTGGCGGCGGTCCAGCCCGGTGATATCTGCATCGGCCACTTCAACCAACCCTCGTCCGGGACCGCCGACGGTGTCGCCTCAGCCCTGGAGGCCGCTGCAGAACGCGGCATCGAGTGGGCGACCTTGGAACAGGCCCTGCCCCGCCCTTGAAACTGATTGGTGCGGCAGTATAGACTGACGGGGCGCGTTCTGCGCACAGAGCTGGTACGCGGCCCTACCCAGTGTCGTGTCTGACTTCTGACAGATCCCGCTTGAGAAGCATACGAGTGATCCATGTGCTCTCAGCGTCCTGACAATTGTCCGCCGCTCAGTGCCTGAGAAGAACTAGTGCACTGACCCAATCACACAATCCCCATAGGAATACCTACTACATGACCACCACTGCAACCGCACCCGGTGCCCCCCAAGTCGCTATCAACGACATCGGAACCGCTGAAGAGTTCCTGGCAGCAGTCGATGCGACGATGAAGTACTTCGACGACGGCGACATGGTCGAAGGCACCATCGTCAAGGTCGACCGTGACGAGGTCCTTCTGGACATCGGGTACAAGACCGAAGGCGTCATCCCGTCCCGTGAGCTGTCCATCAAGCATGATGTGGACCCGGACGAGGTCGTCGCCGTCGGCGACAAGATCGAGGCCCTGGTTCTCCAGAAGGAGGACAAGGAGGGCCGGCTGGTCCTCTCCAAGAAGCGCGCCCAGTACGAGCGCGCCTGGGGTGACATCGAACGCATCAAGGACGAGGACGGTGTGGTCACCGGTACCGTCATCGAGGTGGTCAAGGGCGGCCTGATCCTGGACATCGGCCTGCGCGGCTTCCTCCCGGCCTCCCTGGTGGAGATGCGTCGCGTCCGCGACCTGGCCCCCTACATCGGCCAGGAGATCGAGGCGAAGATCATCGAGCTGGACAAGAACCGCAACAATGTGGTCCTCTCCCGCCGCGCCTGGCTGGAGCAGACCCAGTCCGAGGTCCGCTCCACCTTCCTCAACAAGCTGGAGCGCGGCCAGGTCCGCAACGGCGTGGTCTCCTCCATCGTCAACTTCGGCGCCTTCGTGGACCTCGGCGGGGTGGACGGCCTGGTGCACGTCTCCGAGCTGTCCTGGAAGCACATCGACCACCCGCAGGAAGTCGTGGCCGTCGGCGACGAGGTCACCGTGGAGGTCCTCGAGGTGGACATGGACCGCGAGCGCGTCTCGCTGTCCCTGAAGGCCACCCAGGAAGATCCGTGGCAGACCTTCGCCCGCACCCATGCCCTGGGCCAGATCGTGCCCGGCAAGGTCACCAAGCTGGTGCCCTTCGGCGCCTTCGTCCGCGTCGAGGACGGCATCGAGGGTCTGGTGCACATCTCCGAGCTGGCCGTTCGCCACGTGGACCTGGCCGAGCAGGTTGTCTCGGTCAACGACGAGGTCTTCGTCAAGGTCATCGACATCGACCTGGAGCGCCGCCGCATCAGCCTGTCCCTGAAGCAGGCCAATGAGGGTGTGGACCCCGAGGCTGAGGACTTCGACCCGGCTCTCTACGGAATGGACGCCGAGTACGACGACGAGGGCAACTACAAGTACCCCGAAGGCTTCGATCCCGAGACCAACGAGTGGATGGAAGGCTTCGACGAGCAGCGCGCTGCGTGGGAGGCCCAGTACGCCGTCGCGCAGGAGCGCTGGGAGCGCCACAAGGAGCAGGTGCGCACAGCAGTCGACGCTGATGCTGATGCCGCCGCTGAGGCCTCTGTGTCCGGTGGTGGTGGGCGCAAGTCCGAGCCGGCGCCGTCCAACTACTCCTCCACACAGAAGCAGGCCGAGGACTCCGGAACTCTGGCCTCTGATGAGGCTCTTGCCGCGTTGCGAGAGAAGCTGACTGGAAAGTAGCAATTACCTGATAATTACCTGAACAAGAGCTGCTCATTCCCTGGTGTATGGGCAGCTCTTGTTGATTTTTGAGGCGAATTCTGCGTACGGTTGGGCACTGTCCAGGGCCTACACGGGCCTGTGCTCGACGTAGGAGAAATACATGCTCGTGAAGGTCCATGACCTATTCAGGCTTCGGACAAGCCCCGTCATCTTCTTCATTTCCGCGGGAATCATTACTGCGTTCGTTGCAGTGACCCTCATCATCCCCACCGAGATGGGAAACTTCTGGGGTGAGGGCTCAGGGTGGCTCTACGAGAACCTAGGCTGGTTCTACGTCTCCGGTGTCACCATCTTCCTCATCTTCCTGCTCTGGATGGCTGTGGGACGCTTTGGCCGCATGCGCCTGGGCGATGATCACGAGAGGCCTGAGCACAGCGACATCTCCTGGTTCGGCATGCTTTTCGCCGCCGGTATCGGCACTATTCTGATGTTCTGGGCGGTGGCTGAGCCAGCGCACCACTTTGATAACCCGCCGCGCGGAGACCAGCTGGGTATCGAAGGCGGCACAGAGGAGGCTGCACGTGAAGCCATGGGCTTCACGCTCTATCACTTCGGGCTGCACACCTGGACGATCTTCACCCTGCCTGGTCTGGCCTTCGCCTACTTCATCTACAAGCGCAAGCTGCCGCCTCGGGTGTCTTCCATCTTCCAGCCTCTCCTGGGTGACCGGATCCACGGTCCCATAGGTAAAGCCATTGACGTCTTCGCCATCGTGGGCACTATTTTCGGCGTTGCGGTCTCGATCGGTCTGGGGACCATGCAGATCCACGCCGGACTGGCTCAGCTGGTCGGCCTGCCGGACGTTTGGTGGGCTTTCATCGTTATTATCGCGGTGGTGACCCTGGTCGCGACTGTCTCAGCGGTGCTGGGTGTGGAGAAGGGCATCAAACGGCTGTCCAATTTCAACATCTGGACAGCCATCGTGCTGCTGGTGTTTATTGTCGCCACCGGACCCACCGTCTACCTCCTGCGCGGCATGTTCGAGTGGACGGGTGTGTACCTGGGCATTCTGCCCGAGGTGATGTGGTGGAACGACACCCTCTCGGATACCGGCTGGCAACAGGGCTGGACCATCTTCTACTGGGCCTGGACGATCGCTTGGGCACCGTTCGTGGGCATCTTCATCGCCCGCATCTCACGGGGTCGCACTGTGCGTCAGTTCGTCGCCGGTGTGTTGGGACTGCCCACCGCCTTCACCATCATCTGGTTCGGTGTATGGGGCACTGGTGTCTTCGATATTGAACTCAACGGAGACGGGGGACTTGTCGATTCTGTCATTGAGGAGGGGGTCGAGACAGCGCTCTTCAGCTTCCTCGCAGAATTCCCGTTGGCGACCCTGACCTCCGCGGTGGCGATCATGCTCGTGGGAGTCTTCTTCATCACATCTATGGACTCCTGTTCTCTGGTGCTGGATGACATGTGCAACGGCTTTGAGGGGAGGGCCCCGTTGCATCAGCGGGCCTTCTGGACAATCTCCATCGGTGCCATTGCCGCGGTGCTGCTGACAGCCACCGGAGAAGGTGGGCTTGAAGCTCTGCAGAATGTGGCGCTGGTGTTCGGTCTGCCGTTCTTCATCCTCGGATACTTCATCATGTTCAACCTCCTCCGAGCCATGCGTGAGGACGCAGGAGAGATCGGTCATCTCAGGACGCGTCGCTGGCTGCAGACCTTGCCTCCGGAGGAGTACGAACGCCGCATGGAGGAGAACGATGACACCCTGGCCCATGCTGTGGTGGCTCCCGACTATGCGGAGGGCACGCAGCCGGAGAATGCTCCTGATGTCGAGCATGTCGAGCAGCCACAGTTGGTGACCGAGTACCGGATCCGTACCGGTGACATGCCCGTGGTGGACCAGGCACAGCTTGATGACGGCAACGGGGCACCGCCGCGCAGCTGAGCGAGTTCTTTGACCATTTCCCCATAGGGTAGGGAGTATGGCCAAGATTCTCAGAGTGGGGCTGACCGGTGGGATCGCCTCGGGCAAGTCAGTGGTGTCGCAACGGCTTGCGGAGCACGGTGCGGTGGTGATCGATGCGGACAAACTCGCCCGCGACGTCGTCGCCCCGGGTGGTAACGGGCTGGATGAGATAGTTTCCGAGTTCGGTCCCGAGGTGCTCACCGCGGAAGGCTCTTTGGACCGTCCCGCGATGGGAAAGATCGTCTTTGACAACGACGACGCCCGTGCTCGGCTCAATGCCATCATCCACCCCCGGGTGCGTGCTGAGGCCACCCGTGTGCGGGAGGCTTCAGCTCCGGGCAGTGTGGTGGTGGAGGATATCCCCCTGCTGGTGGAGACCGGCCAGCAGGACCGGTTCGACGTGGTGGTCGTTGTTCAGGCTCCCTACGAGGAGCGCATCCGTCGCATGGTGGAGGACCGGGGAATGTCCCGGACGGAAGCGGAGTCCCGGATCGCTTCACAGGCTACTGATGAGCAGCGTGCCGCGGCCGCCGACGTCGTCCTGGACAACTCCGGCACGTTGGAGGATCTGCGGGGGCAGGCGGATGAGCTCTGGGAGGAGCTACCTGCTTACGTGCGTTGAGTCCTTCTGGAGTATCCGGACGGTATCGCCTCAGCGCTCGGCGCGGGGGACAGCCACCACTTCGGCGGCTGCCCGGCTGGCCTCCCGGGCTGCTTCGATAAGCGAGTCACCTAGCGCAAGGTGGGCACACAGCACACCAGCAAACGTATCACCAGCACCTGTGGTATCCACCACGTGAGTCACTGGTTCTGGGGGAACATAAGTTATACTATTCGCTTGAATCGCCCAGGCACCTTGTTCCCCGGCAGTGAGAACTGCTGATCGAGTTAAACGTTGCAGGCCCTCGGTCAACATCTGCACTGGAGTGGTCTCTCGTGGGTCATGCTCTACGAGGTGCTGTGCTTCGTGTATGTTGACAATCAGGGGGTCGCACGTAGCGACGTCCTCTGCAGTGATTCCAGCCACTGGGCTGGCATTCAGGGCATAGCGAGCGGAGTTCTCCTCCGCCCATCGGCGCGCTGCGGCCACGGTCTCCGCGGGTATCTCTCGTTGAGTGAGCACCACATCAGGCTGGGTGATGTCCAGGCTAGGTCTGATGTCTGAGGGTTTTAGGTGTTCGTTGGCGCCCGGGACCACGACTATTGAGTTCTCCCCATCTGGGGTTACTGTGATGAATGCATGGCCGGTTGTTTCCTCAAGGACTTTCAGATCCTGTGTTTCCACTTCTTTGTCGGTCAGGGCTTCCACTATGTCGGAGTGTTCCGTGCCGCCGACTGCACTGAGGAGCGTGGTGGGGACCAAGGGGCCCGCGGCCAGAGCCTGGTTAAATCCTTTGCCCCCAATGAAGTGATTGAATTGCCACCCCAGCACAGTTTCCCCAGCTGCAGGTCGAAGGCGGGTGTAGATCGTGATGTCTATGTTGACAGAACCGATCACCGCCACGGGCACCTTGGTCATCATCAGATTTTGCTCAGCCGGCGATCCAAGAAGACAGCGCCCTCCACAGCTGGCCGTATCCCTGCCATTCCACAAATTCAGGAGATGCCCAGTGGGGAGCCAGATCGGAGGTAAACACTCCGGATCGTCCGGCACCGGTTCGGGTCACAGCCACTAGCGGATACCCGTCGACGGTTGCCAGTAATTCTGCCGTCGGCCGGATTTCAGTACGATTGAATCCCAGCAGCGGCGGCCATTCCGTGCCGACACCCCCGAGGGCAGGATGTTCCGGAGCGACCACGGAGATCTCCGCACCCTCAGGGCGTTCGGTGCGATCGTCTGTTTCCAATACCTCGACAGGTAAGAGTTCGGCGATAGGAGTATGTGCATAATGGGCCTTGGCGTCAATGCCGGAGAACGAGAGGTATCCTCCCACCATCAGCAACCCTCCGCCATCCATGACGTAATCACGGATCCTAGCCAGTCGATTGGGCTCAGTCTTGCCGTGCGTGAAGACACCTTTGCCCAGCAAGAAGGTGTTGGCACCCACATCGCTGATCACCACAAGGTCATACTGGTGGAGCTCTTCCTGGGTAGGCGGGAAATCGGTTTCGATGGCGTGGGCAGGGATCTGGGTGACCTCCCACCCCTCAGCTTCCATGGCATTACGGTACTCATCGCCGGCCCGGGTGTACTCAGTGGTGGTGAAGCTATCGAAGCCCTTTTGGTGAATCATATGAATAGTCCAGGATTCACCTAGCAGGAGAATTTTTTTCATGGGGCATTGCCTCTCGTTATCCGATGGTACCCGTGGGGTACAGTTCACGAAACTTCCAGTCGTGTTCAGGGATGATAATGTCAGCTTCCTGATGGAGGCGGTCGTATCCTGCGAGCAGTTCGGGGAGGTTCCAGAACGACCCCATCGGCCAATGCAGCTCAAGGTTCTTGTAGTTGTACATCACGTCGCTGGTCAGGCAAACGGTGCCCTCAGCGGTGTCAACCATCACCACCATGCAGCCGGGGGTGTGTCCTCCGATTTTCACCAGGCGCACAAAAGGTTCGATCTCAACGTCTCCTTCGATCACCTGCAATCGGTCCCGGACGACGTCGATCTTGTAGCTGTATTCGGGGTAGTAGAACATGCAGAAGTGCGGAGGCTCTGTCGCCTGGGGGAGTTCGTCCTTCTGCACCACAAAGGTCGCGTTCGGGAACAATTCGTTGTTTCCTATGTGGTCGAAGTGCAGATGCGTGAGCACAACGATGTCAACGTCCTGGGGCTTGACATCATGTGCAGCCAATCCAGCGACAAGGTCCTGGTCTGCAGTCCGTGAAGCCACAAAGTCCACTCCATAGCGGCTCTGCATCTCTGAAACCTCGTCGATGTCTCCTAGACCGGTGTCAACAATAATGGTCTTCTCTGTTCCTTCCAGCAGCCAGACCGGTACGGGAACCATCACTCCTGAGTGGACAGAACCGTCTCTTCTCACGATGTCACGCCGGTACCCGAAGGGCAGACGCTCCTCTGGCGGAAGGTCCGGGTGTGCTCCAGCGTTTAGGAGCGAAACTGGCAGAGAGCTTTCCAGTTCTCCTGTGACAATATGATGAATCTTTACGCTCATCATGTTTCCTTTCGATATTTCATAACTCGGCGGAGAGATTTAGTAACCAGTCTCTTCCTCACCGTATTCATCCACGTATGCTTCCCAGACCTCTTCCATCAGGAAGTGCTCCGCGGGGTCCACTGCTGCGGGGATGTCTCCGCCGTCCACTAGAGTGTTGTTGTCGGAGTCCCAGGTGTCGCGCCAGTACGCGATGCCGTCTTCTTCGAGAATCATCTCGGCGGCAGACTGGGCATCCTGAGCGTAAAGCTCGATGTTCTGCCAGAAGTCGACGAAATCCTCCACAGTGAAGTCATCGGCTGTCTCCTGGTTCATCCGCTCAGTGATGATTTCTCCGCAGGTCTCGGTTTCGTCGTCGCAGTAACGGATAATGCGGTGGGTGACGTTCAGGAAGGCGAGGAGCGTCTCTTTGTTCTCCTCCAGATATGAGGCAGAAGTCACAAGACCATTGATTGGGGGAGGTGCAAGATCGGGCCCGGCGAGTCCCACTTCCATCCCGTTGTTGAGTGCTGTGCCGCGCTGCGGAACGCCACCCAGATAGGCGTCCCCGGTGCCGGAGAGGAATGCGGCGAGCCCTGCATCCGGGTCCATGTCGACGATGTTGACGTCGTTTTGGTTCATTCCTACCGATTCGAGAGCATTCATCAGCTGATTGCCCATATCGGTACCCAGTGTGGTAACCACTGTCCGGCCCTCCAGTTGCTCCACCGCTTCAGTCCGGGCTTCCTCCCGGTCTCCGAGTTCACCTTCAAGGTCGTCAATGGACCGCAGTCCGCTCTCTGGATCGATCATCAGCGCGGATCCTTCGGTGAAGGGGTTCCATCCGTAGGCATACACTGCCTCGGGGTCAGTATTGGCCACTGAGACGACGCCCGTGGTGTTGAATACTGCGGCGTCGAGGTCTCCGGAGCTGAGAGCAGGCATTACCGCATTCCAAGCTAGGGAGCGCAGCTCCACTTCCAGCCCCACTTCCTCGAACCACCCCATCTCCTGGCCCACCAGAGGGAGGTAGGTGTCTTGGAAGGGAGAGATTCCCACGGTGAGGGTGGTTAGCTCGTCTCCGTTGCCGTTTTCACTGCTTTCCCCGTCGGGGGAGCAGGCAGCAAGCGGCAGGAGCATCGTGCTGACGGCAAGTCCAGCATAGAAGCGTGACCTTTTCATGATCTTCCTTTCTTTGGGTGACCCGCTGGGCGAGTTTTTCGGGGACAGATCAGCGATTAGCTGACCAACGAGTGATATAGCGACTCAGGCGTGAGATGAGCAGATCTAACAGCACCGCCATTACTGCGATGGAGGCAGTGCCCAGGAGTACTGTGGACGTGTTAAGGGTGCGGCTGGCCTGCATGATGAGTCTGCCGATTCCGAGATCCGCCCCAAGGAACTCGGCGGCCACGACGACCGCGAAAGCCAGAGCGCAGCCGATCCGGAAGCCGGAGAGAATCTCTGGAATGATCGCCGGAAGAATGACGCGTCGATAGACGAATCCAGTGTTTGAGCCCAAGGAGCGGGCTGCCTGGACGTAGACCGGTGGCACATTGGTCACAGCCACAGTGGTATTGACGACCATGACCATGAAGCAGGCTAGGGCGCCGAGGAAGATCTTGCCGTCGTCGCCGATCCCAAACCACAGAATAACGAAGGGGATGAGCGCCACCGGCGGAATCGGCCTGATAGCTTCGATCAGCGGGTTGAGGGCAGCCATCACCCACCATGTGCGTGCCATCATCAGCCCGACTGCCACGCCAAGGGTCGAGCCGCCCACCCAGGAGACCACTACGCGTAGGAGAGTCGCACCGGCGTCTGCCGCAATTTGGGTGTTAAGTGCTATCAGAGCTTGCCCCACTGATCCCGGGCTGGGAAAGTAGAGCGGTGGAATGAGGCCTGTACCGCTGGTTGCCAGCCACCAAAGCAGCAGGACGATGAGAACTGTCGCGGTGCTGATGAAAGGAGATGCTACGCGTCGGGAGAGTGGAGAATTCTTCGGGGCCGCTAGGGGTGGCGTCTTCTGCTTATTGCCGGATGTCGGAGCGAGTGCAGGATCAGGCTGCGCCATGGTGAACCTCCCTAAGGGTGTGAGCAATGTCGGCACGCATCTTTTGGAATTGTGGGTCAGTGCGAAGATCTAGGTTGCGCTCGGCACCGAAAGGCACATTGATCACACTGTGGATGCGCGCTGGGCGTGGAGTCATCACCACCACCCGATCGCCAAGGAACAATGCCTCTTCTATGTCGTGGGTCACGAAGATGATGGTTTTTGGCTCCAGGGCAGTGACGCGTTTGAGTGCCAGCCACATCGCTTCCTTGGTGAACAGATCTAGAGCGCCGAAGGGCTCGTCGAGGAGTAGAACCTCCGGACCGCTGGCGTAGGCCCGAGCCAAGTCGACTCGCTTACGCATCCCGCCGGAGAGTTCCTTGGGGTATGTCTTGGCAAAATCGGAGAGGCCCACCAGATCCAAATAGTGGTTGACGCGATCTTCCTTCTCACGGTTGCGCCCTTGGGCAGCAAGACCGAATCCGACGTTGTCCTTCACCGAGAGCCAGGGAAAGACTGCATCAGCTTGGAAGACGACTGCTCGTTGGGATGAGGGGCCTTCCACCGGTTCTCCCTCCACCAGGATGAAACCACTGCTGGGCTCGTGGAAGCCGGCCACCAGGTTGAGAAGAGTCGTCTTGCCACACCCGCTGGGACCTACGATGCAGAGAATCTCACCATCGGGGATCTCGAGGCTGGCTCGGTTGAGGGCGTGTGTTTCTTTTCTGGCGGTATGGAAGGTCTTAGTGACGTCATTGATAGAGATATGTGCCATGGAATCGCTCTTTCAGAGTGATCGGATGCGAGTGGTCAGGTGGTCAAGGGAGCTGTCGAATCACGCACTATCAATTCGACAGGGCGAACGTTCCGGCGGGCATCGTTTTCTGATCTTCCTTCGACGATGTCGATGACGGCCCTGGTGGCTGAAGATCCCAGGGCTGCCACGTCTTGTCGGATCGTCGTAAGGTGGGGGCGTGCATACCGCGCCGCGCCGATATCGTCGAAACCTATGACCGATATATCGGCAGGACTGGTGAGCCGGTGATCGTAGAGCGCATCAAGAATGCCCAAGGCCATCAGGTCATTGGCGGCGAAGACGCAGGTGACCTCTTTTCTTTGTAGGAGATCGAGATGTGCCTTGACGACGTCATAGCCGCCTTTTTCAGTGAATCCCCCCGAAGCGATCACCGGCTGTTCGCCCCCGCCATCTCTCCAGGCTTGGGTGAATCCGGCGATGCGCTGCGCACTGGACTCCAGGTCCTCGGGACCGCCTACGGTCATCGTCTGGTGATGGCCGAGTTCTAAGAGGTATGTTGCAGCCGCGCGACCACCTTCAAAATTGTCAGAGATGAACGTGGGAAGTGGCGCCCATGGAACTTCTTCATCGACGAGCACAGTGGGCAGATTGCCCAGGACCCGTGCCAGTTCGGGTCCGCTTGGTGGAGCACCTGCTGCATAGACGATGCCGTCAACTGCCCGAGAGCGAACCAGCTCAAGATATGAAAGCTCTCGGGCATGGTCAAAACCGGTGGTACACAGGAAGGTGTTGTACCCCTGAGCAATGGCAGTACGCTCTACGCCCTTGGCGAGTTCAGCGAAATAGCCATTTCCGATATCCGGTACCACCAGACCCAGGATGCGAGTACGTCCCTGGGCTAAGCTCTGCGCAGACCGGCTCGGTACGTAGCCAAGTTCTTCCATGGCAGTTTTGACGCGTTGCCGGACCCCTTCACTCACTTTTCGTTTACCACTGATGGCATGCGAGACGGTTGTCACGCTTACGTCGGCATGTAGGGCGACGTCACGAATGGATGCCATCACCATGCTCCTTCTCTGGGTGTAGATAACCACCTGCCAAAGCGATTTGGCAAAGCGTTTTGGTAAGCCTATGTGCTGGTTCTGGTCTCGACAAGGGGGAGGCTGATGTTTTACATGGCTGTAATCAACTGGGCAAAATGGTAGATAGGTGCATGGTGGATGAACTCTGGGAGAGTATTCGAACACAGGTTCTATAGTTTGCGCGTAGACTAGGCGTCATGAGTCTTGCGCCCAAGATCTCCCGGACCGTGGCCCCTTTCGAAGTGGTCAGCCCCTACCAGCCCTCCGGTGACCAGCCCACGGCGATTGCCGAGCTGGCCGAGCGGGTCGAGGGCGGAGAGAAGGACGTGGTCCTGATGGGGGCCACAGGCACCGGCAAGTCCGCCACCGCCGCCTGGCTGATCGAGCGGCTGCAGCGGCCCACCCTGGTCATGGTGCAGAACAAGACCCTGGCCGCCCAGCTGGCCAATGAGTTCCGCGAGCTGCTGCCGAACAACGCGGTGGAGTACTTCGTCTCCTACTACGACTACTACCAGCCCGAGGCCTACGTCCCGCAGACCGACACCTTCATCGAGAAGGACAGCTCCATCAACGAGGAGGTGGAACGGCTGCGCCACTCCGCCACCAATGCCCTGCTGACCAGGCGCGACACCGTGGTGGTCGCCACCGTCTCCTGCATCTACGGCCTGGGCACACCCGAGGAGTACATCGCCCAGATGGTGTCCCTGCGCCGCGGAGACCAGACCGACCGGGATCAGCTGCTGCGCCGGTTCGTGGGTATGCAGTACGTGCGCAATGACACCGACTTCCACCGTGGCACCTTCCGGGTCCGCGGCGACACGGTGGAGATCATCCCCATGTACGAGGAACTCGCGGTGCGCATCGAGTTCTTCGGCGACGAGATCGAGGCCATCCATACCCTCCACCCCCTCACCGGCACCGTGGTGCGCGAAGAGGAAGAGATGTACATCTTCCCCGCCAGCCACTACGTGGCCGGTGACGACCGGATGGCCAAAGCCATCACCGGGATCGAGGACGAACTGCGCCAGCGCCTGGCCGAGCTGGAGTCCCAGAACAAGCTGCTGGAGGCCCAGCGGCTGCGCATGCGCACCACCTATGACTTGGAGATGATGGCCCAGATGGGCTTCTGCAACGGCATCGAGAACTACTCGCGGCACATCGATGACCGCGAGCAGGGCTCCGCGCCGCACTGCCTGCTGGACTACTTCCCGGACGATTTCCTGCTGATCGTGGACGAGTCCCATGTGAGCATCCCGCAGATCGGCGGCATGTACGAAGGGGACATGTCCCGCAAGCGCACCCTGGTGGAGCACGGGTTCCGGCTGCCCAGTGCCATGGACAACCGCCCGCTGAAATGGGACGAGTTCTTAGAACGCATCGGCCAGACCGTCTACCTCTCAGCCACCCCGGGCACCTACGAGCTGGGCGTCTCCGACGGCGTGGTCGAACAGATCATCCGGCCCACCGGTCTGGTGGACCCCAAAGTGGAGGTCAAGCCCACCAAGGGCCAGATCGACGACCTGCTCAGCCAGATCCGCAGTCGCACCGAGCGTGGCGAGCGCACCCTGGTCACCACGCTGACCAAGCGCATGGCCGAGGACCTCACCGAGTACCTGCTCGAGCACGGGGTGAAAGTGGAGTACCTGCACTCAGACGTGGACACCCTCAAACGCATCGAGATCCTGCGCGAACTGCGTAAAGGAACGTTCGACGTGGTGGTGGGCATCAACCTGCTGCGAGAGGGCCTTGACCTGCCCGAGGTCTCACTGGTCGCGATCCTCGATGCTGACAAGGAAGGCTTCCTCCGCTCCACCACCAGCCTCATCCAGACCATCGGGCGAGCCGCTCGCAACCTGCACGGCGAGGTGCATATGTACGCCGATCGGATCACCGACTCCATGCGCCGGGCCATCGATGAGACCGAGCGCCGGCGCGCCAAACAGGTCGCACACAACGAGGCCCACGGCATCGATCCTGCGCCGCTGGTGAAGAAGATCGCGGACATCACCGACCAGTTGGCCCGTGAGGACGTCGACACCGCAGACCTGCTCCAAGGCATGGGCGGACTGGCCACCGGATTCCAGTACGGCAAGGGCCACCGCGGTCTCACCGCTTTCCAGAAGGACGACGACGCCGCCCCCGCGGACATCGGCAGCACAGAGCACAGCCTGGCCGCCCGCACACCGGCGACCGACACCGCCGACCTGATCAGCCAGCTCACCGAACAGATGCACAAGGCCGCAGAGGACCTGAACTTCGAACTCGCGGCCCGGCTGCGCGACGAGCTCTCCGACTTGAAGAAAGAGCTCCGCGCCATCGAACAAGCACAGTGACCCTCCGGACGGGTGTGCCAGGGCTGCGCCCTGAGCATGTATCATCGAATGACGCGTGGGGGAGTATCCCTAATGCTGTGGACGTCAGCACACGAAGCATAGTCGTTTCGTCGGACGCAGCAGCCTGAGCATGAGAAGCGCAGGCGGAGAGACTCACGAGGACCTTCTGTATCCTCAGTTCTCGAAAGGAACGAACTCTCCATGGATATCACGCCAATGCTGTGGACCCTCACCGTCACCGCGATTGTCGGCCTGCTGCTCTTCGACTACATCTTCCACGTCCGAAAAGCCCATATCCCCACTATCCGGGAAGCGGCCATCTGGTCCGCGATCTATGTGGGCATCGCCCTGCTGTTCGGACTGCTCTTCTTCGCCGTCGGTGACGCTGAGCATGCGGTGGAGTACTACGCCGGATATCTGACGGAGAAGGCGCTGAGCGTCGACAACCTCTTCGTGTTCCTGGTGATCATGGCCTCCTTCCAGGTGCCGCGTGAGTTTCAGCAGAAGGTCCTGCTCTTCGGCATCACCTTCGCTCTGATCTCGCGCACCGCGTTCATCCTGGTCGGTGCCGCGATCATCGAACGGTGGTCGGACGTCTTCTACCTGTTCGGCCTCGCGCTGCTGCTGGTGGCCGGTCAGCAGCTCAGGGGAGAGCTCACCGGGGATAAGAGCGGGAAGGATGAGGCGGACAACATCATGGTGCGCCTGGCCACCCGTGTCCTGCCCACCTCGGAGAAGTACGACGGCGACAAGCTGATCACCAGGATCAACGGCAAGCGGGTGCTGACCCCGATGCTGCTGGTGATGGTGGCCATCGGTGCCACCGACCTGCTCTTCGCCTTCGACTCCATCCCTGCGATCTTCGGCCTGACGCAGGAGCCCTATATCGTCTTCACCGCCACGGCGTTCTCCCTGATGGGCCTGCGTCAGCTGTACTTCCTCATCGACGGGCTGCTGGACCGGCTGGTCTACCTCTCCTACGGTCTGGCCGCGATCCTCGGCTTCATCGGCGTCAAGCTCATCCTGCACGCCCTGCATGAGAACAACCTGCCCTTCATCAACTCAGGGGAGGACGTGCCCGTCCAGGAGATCCCCACCACGGTCTCCCTGGTGGTGATCGTCTGCGTACTGACCATCACCGTGGTCGCCTCACTGGTCAGCCCCAAGGGCAGAGCGCTGCGGGCTCTGCAGAACGCCGAGAAGTTCGCCTTCCGCTACACCAAGCTCGACCAGGGCGCTGCGGAGGAGGAGGTTCGCCAGGCCGAAGAGCTGATGGACCGCTGGACCCAGGCGGCGGAAGCAGTGCCGGGGAAGTTCCGGTCGGAGCTGATCGAGCATAAGGACAAATACTCCAGCGTGATCCGCACGGCCCACGAGACCCGGCTGGACTCCGCCCGCCGGAAGGGAGTCGAAGCACCTGTCTCCCAGGGCATCGTCGACAGCAGCGGCCCCTCGGTCTGATCAGTGCCCGGTGAGCTCAAGGAGTGTGCGGAGAACTCGTTTCCCGTCCTCGTGGATGCCGTCGTGGTGGAAGTCCACAGTCTCCCAGACCTGCAGGTTCGCCACCCGCGCGGCCGTCTCCAAGGACAGCTCACGGGAGACGAAGACGTCGTCGGTGTAGACTGCGGCGGCAGCGGGCACCGTGTTCCGGGCCAGCTGCTCCAGATCATAGAGCGCCGGCCAGTCGTCGACGGCGGCGAGCTGCTCAGCGGTCTCATACAACGGTGCCAGCACGGGATCCAGGCGGACATGCTCGCGCAGGATCATCTCGCCCAGAAGCAGCGGAGAGTCTGCATCTGGGGAGAACGCCGGGAAGTGCTCGCGCACCCGCTCGGATGCCCACGAAATGGCCGCGCTGCCGCCGCTGAGCTCTGCCGGCTGCCCGTAGATGGACTCATGCATCACCGCGTACATCGGGTTGCCGGCGAACGAGATCTGCTGGCCGGCGCCATTCAGGAACGTATCCGAGAGCCGCGTTCTGCTCGGGCCGGTGAAGGCCTCCTCCAACAGGTAGTGCAGGGTGTCCACCTTGGTGTTCCCACCTAGCAGCAGGCCCAGCAGCTGCAGGCGGGCCACTGTCAGCGGTGAGCCGTCCAGCAGCCGGACATGATGGGTCCTGAGGTGGGCGACGACGTCGTTGAGCCGTTCCCGGTCCTCCGGGAAGCGTGCGAAGTACTCGGCATTGCGTGCGGCCATCCGTGGATAGGTGTGCTGGTAGACCCGCTCAGCATGACCGGTCAGGGGTGCCAGCCCGCCGGTGATCAGCGCCCGGTCCAGATGCTCAGGGGCGAAGGACAGGTAGGTCAGCGTACAGAATCCGCCGTAGCTCTGCCCGAACACGGTCCAGGACTCGATGCCCAGGGCCTCCCGCAGCGCCTCGGCATCGCGCACAATAGAGTCAGCCCGGAAGTTTCGTAGGTGCTCTGCCTGTGCTGTGGGACTACCGTGGGCGGCGAGACTGTGCCGGTCCAGCCGTGCCGAGAGCCCGGTACCACGCTGGTCCAGCATCAAGATGCGGAAGTCGGTGGCCAGTTCAGTCATCCAGCCGGAGAGCTTGGCAGGCCGGTTGCCCTTGCCGCCGGGACCTCCCTGCAAGAACAGCAGGTACGGCAGGGAGGAGACATGCGCCTCCCCCTTGGCCAGCGCCTCCGCACCGATGAATTCCCGGGCATAGATGTCAATGGTCTCGCCGGCAGCGTTCTCCCAGTCCAGCGGGACGGTCACCCAGTGGTCAACAATCCGAGTCCCATCCAGCAGCTCGCGCACTTCGCTCACCGGTTCCTCAGCTCTCCTACGTGATAGACGGTGATCACCGCCGCCTCGGCCTCGTCGGAGGCGGTGAGGTCAACCCATGCGTGGATCCCCCAGTCGTGGTTGCCCTGGTCGTCGTCGAGCACCTGGACCGCATGCCAGTACCGTGACGTCCCAGCCCTCGGCTTCTCCGCAGGCTTCTTGTCCAGGCGGAAGTACTCGGCTGAGCGGGCCTTGGCGTCCACGTAGAGGTCCTCGTACTCGTCGAAGAACACATCCAGCGCCTCACCCCAGCGCTCCGGGTCCGTCCACTCCCCGGTGCTGCCGTGCTCACGCTCCAGGGCGGCCAGCTCCTTCTCCTTCTCCTGTGCGAACAACTCCGCGCGGCGGAACATCGCATTGCGGACCACCACGGCGAAAGCCCGCTCATTGGCAGTGAAGCCGGCCGGGGCCGCGTCGTCGTTGCTCTGCTCCTTCTCCAACTCGGCCAGCTTGGCCGGATCGTCTCCGGCGGAGAGCCGCTCCCACTCCTCCAGCAGTGAGGAGTCGGTCTGCCGGATGACCTCGCCCAGCCACTCGATCAGATCCTCCAGCTCCTCGTTGACCTTGGTGGCAGGCACCGTCTGGCGCAGGGCCCGGTAGGCGTCGGTGAGGTAGCGCAGCAGCACACCCTCGCTGCGGGCCAGTCCGTAGAAGTTCACCGCATCGACGAAGGTGAACGCGCGCTCGACCATATCGCGCACCACGGATTTCGGAGCAAGCTCGTAGTCGGCCACCCAGGGTGCGGAGGCGCGGTAGACCTCGAACTGCTGCTCCAGCAGCTCGGCCAGCGGCTGCGGGTGGGTCAGCTCGTCCAGAATGCGCATCCGCTCGGTGTAGTCGACCCCTTCTGCCTTCAGCTCAGCGATCCGCTCGGACTTCAGCTTCTTCACCTGGGCGCCGGTAACCTGGTAGGGGGTTTCCAGGATGGACTCGATCACGCTGATCACCTCCAGCGCATAGGTCTCCGCCTCCGGGTCCAGCAGATCCAGGGCCGCCACCGCGAATGGGGCCAGCGGCTGGTTCAGCGCGAAGTCGTCCTGCAGATCGACGGTCAGGTCCACCGTCCGGCCGTCGTCATCGGGCTCTGCCAGTTTCTCCAGCACACCGGCGGCCAACAGCTCGCGGAGGATCTGCAGGGCACGGCGCTGCAGCTGCGCCTGCCGGGCCGGGGACTCATCCGAGCTGGTGATCAGCCGGCGCATCGCCAGGATCGGATCCTCGGGACGGTTCAACAGGTGCAGCACCATCGCATAGCTGACCTGCATCCGGGAGACCATCGGCTCCGGCTCAGCCGCGATGATCTTCTCAAACGTCTTCTGGCTCCAGGAGACAAAACCCTCCGGCGGCTTCTTCTTCGGCTTGGACTTCATCGCCTGGGTCAGCTTGGCCTCATCCCCGGAGTGCTTGGCGGCCAGTTTCCGCTCAGCTGCCTGGTTCTCGATCACATGCTCCGGGGCCTGGACCACCACAGTGCCCTCAGTGTCGAAACCGGCGCGTCCGGCCCGGCCGGCGATCTGATGGAACTCCCGTGCGTTGAGCTGGCGGACCCGGGCGCCGTCGTACTTGGAGAGCCCGCTCAGCAGGACGGTCCGGATGGGCACATTGATGCCCACACCCAGGGTGTCGGTGCCGGAGATCACCTTGAGCAGTCCCTCCTGCGCCAGCTGCTCCACCAGCCGCCGGTATTTGGGCAGCATCCCGGCGTGATGGACACCCACCCCGGACTTCAGCAAGCGGGAGAGCGTCTGCCCGTAGCCCTTGGCGAAGCGAAAGCCCTTCAGACGTTCGCCCAGCCGCTCACGCTCGGACTTGGTGAGCAGGTTCAGGCTCATCAGCCCGGCGGCACGCTCAGCGGCCTCACGCTGGGAGAAGTGCACCACATAGACCGGGGCCAGCTGTTCGGCGGCCAGCTGCTCCAGCTTCTCCACCAGGGGAGTGGTCGAATACTCAAAGCTCAGCGGCACCGGACGCATGGCGGAGGACACGACGACGACGTCGCGTCCAGTCCGCTCCGCAATCCGGCTTTCGAACCGGCTGGTATCACCCAGAGTGGCGGACATCAGCAGGAACTGCACAGCGCTCTTGCCGCCGTGTTCACCCCTAAGTTCAGTCAGCGGGACTTGCCACGCCCAACCCCGGTGCGGGTCGGCATAGAAGTGGAACTCGTCCATCACCACCGGCCCCAGGTTCGCCTCCGCACCGTCGCGCAGCGACTCATTGGCCAGGATCTCCGCAGTGCAGCAGATGATGGGTGCACCGGCGTTGACCGAGGAGTCCCCGGTGACCATGCCCACGTTCTCCGGGCCGAAGACCTCGATCAGGGAGAAGAACTTCTCACTCACCAGTGCTTTGATGGGAGCGGTGTAGACCGTGCGCTCCCGCCGGGCCAGGGCGAAGAAGTGCGCGGCCAGGGCCACCATGGACTTTCCCGACCCGGTGGGTGTGGCCATGATGACATGGTTGCCGTCGGCCAGTTCCAGGACGGCGTCCTCCTGGGCGGGGTAGAGGGTCATTCCCCGGTCCTCGACCCAGGAGGTGAAGGTCTCGAACAGCTGATCGGGGGTGGGTGTGCCCCAGCCTCCGGGGACCTGCAGCCTCACCAGCCGCGCTCGCGCCACTGGGGAAGCTGCGGCCGCTCAGCGCCCAAGGTGGTCGGATCCCCGTGGCCGGGGTGGATGATGGTGTCGTCGTCGTAGACGGCGAAGATGCGGGTCTCGACGTCGTCGATCAGTTGGCTGAAGTCCGTTTCGTTCCAGGTTTTGCCCACACCGCCGGGGAAGAGGGAGTCCCCGGTGAAGATGTGGGTGGGTCCGTCCTCCACGGGGTAGACGAAGGCGACCGAGCCGGGAGTGTGCCCACTCAGATGAATGACATCCAGGGCCATACCGTCATACTGCACAGTCTCTCCGTGCCCCAGCCGCCGGTCGATGCTGAGGTTTGTCTCCCGCTCGATCGCGGCGGCATCGTCCTGCCCGGCGGCCAGCTCGGCCGCAGAGTCCTGGGCCACCTCGGGCAGCGCCCGGATATGGTCCCAGTGCTGATGGGTGGTGAGCACAGCGTGCAGCCGGGGGGAACAGGGGGTGTCGCCCGTGGCCTCATTAATCATGCCCCGGATAGCCGCGGCGTCGTCGGCGGCGTCGATCAGCACCTGGATCCCTGATTTCTTGGCGGTGAGCAGATAGACGTTATTGCTCATCTCGCTGACGGCGATGCGCCGAACGGTCACTGCGGGCAGATCGTAGATCAGGGAACTCTGCGGGGCCATGGGCTCCAGTGTATGCGCCGGGCTCTCTCCTGTGCAGGCCCGTTTGGCTCAGAGGCGGGCGCCGATGTGAAATCGAATACTTGTTCGAATAAAGAATCGGCCGTAGACTTGTGCGCGTGCCTGAGACGACTGCTGCTGTGATGGAGTCCGTAGACGACTACTACCGCCGGGGTTCCCGTGAGGATGCCCCGTCCAACGGGGTCTCCAGCGCCGTGGTGGGACGCTCCGAGGCCGACCGGATCGTGGTTCAGGGCGCCCGTGAGCACAACCTCAAGGACATCGGACTTGAGCTGCCGCGCAATGCGTTCATCGTCTTCACCGGTCTTTCCGGCTCCGGCAAGTCCTCATTGGCCTTCGACACGATCTTCGCCGAGGGGCAGCGGCGCTATGTGGAGTCGCTGTCGGCCTATGCCCGCCAGTTCCTGGGACGGGTGGACAAACCTGATATCGACTTCATCGAGGGTCTCTCTCCGGCAGTCTCTATTGATCAGAAATCCACTTCCCGCAACCCGCGCTCCACGGTGGGTACCGTGACCGAGATTCACGACTACCTGCGGCTGCTCTGGGCGCGTATCGGGGTTCCGCACTGTCCGGAGTGCGGGGAGGTGATCGACCGGCAGACTCCGCAACAGATTGTGGACCAAGTGCTCAGCTTCGGCGAGAAGACCCGGTTCCAGGTGCTCGCCCCGGTGGTCCGTGAACGCAAGGGCGAGTTCAAGGATCTCTTCCGCGAACTGGCCGGAGCCGGATTCTCCCGCGCGGTGGTCGACGGCGAGGTCATCCAGCTCAATGATCCGCCCGCCCTGGAGAAGCAGTACAAGCACAGTGTCGATGTGGTCATCGACCGGCTGGTCATCCGTGAGGGGATCCGGCAGCGGCTCACGGACTCCATCGAGACCGCACTCAAGCAGGCCGACGGCCGGGTGGTCATTGACCTGGTGGATACGGAGAACGGCGACCCCGCCAAGTACCGGAGCTTCTCCGAGAATCTGGCTTGCCCCAATGAGCATCCGCTGCCGATCGACGAGATCGAACCGCGCACTTTCAGCTTCAACTCGCCTTTCGGAGCCTGCGAGGTTTGCTCCGGCCTTGGCTCCCGCCTGGAGGTGGACCCTGACCTGGTCATCCCTGACGACACACTGTCGATCAACGACGGCGCGATCGCTCCCTGGTCGATGGGAGTGGAGACCAGGAAATACTGGCTGCGGGTGATAGAAGGCCTCACCGATGAGCTGGACTTCACGCTGACCACCCCGTGGAAAGACCTGCCGAAGGCTGCCCGGAAGGCGCTGCTGCACGGGCGTAACTTCAAGGTCAAGGTCTCTTACCGCAACCGATGGGGGCGTGAACGCCGTTACACCAGTGGATTCGAAGGCGTGGTCACCTACATCGAGCGCAAACACGAAGAGGTCGAATCTGACAACGCCCGCGACCGCTTTGCACAGTACATGCGGCAGATACCCTGTCCCGCCTGTGACGGGCAACGGCTCAACCCCGCCGTACTGTCGGTGCTGGTGGCCGGGCGGTCCATCTCGGATGTCGCGCGGCTGCCACTGGATGAGTGCGCCGAGTTCTTCGACGGACTCACACTCACAGCTCGTGACGCCAAGATCGCCGACCAGGTGCTCAAAGAGATCCATGCTCGCCTGCAGTTCCTGCTGGATGTGGGGCTGACCTACCTCACCCTGGAACGGGCCGCCGGCACCCTCTCCGGCGGAGAGGCCCAGCGCATCCGGCTGGCCACACAAATCGGCTCCGGCCTGGTCGGAGTGCTCTATGTGCTCGATGAGCCCTCCATAGGACTGCACCAGCGGGACAACACCAGACTCATCCAAACCCTGACCCGGCTTCGCGACCTGGGCAACACCCTGATTGTGGTCGAACATGATGAGGACACGATCGCTGAGGCCGACTGGGTCGTGGACATCGGTCCCGGCGCCGGGGAGCGCGGCGGGCTGATCGTGCACTCGGGATCTGTGGAGGCACTACACGCCAACGAGGCCTCGGTCACCGGCGACTATCTCTCCGGCCGGCGAAGCATCGCCCTACCGGCGCAGCGGCGAGAGATTGATCAGAAGCGGAAGCTGCGCGTTGTCGAAGCGGAGGAGAACAACCTCGACAAAGTCAGCCTGGACATCCCGCTCGGGGTCTTTCTGGCGGTCACCGGAGTCTCCGGTTCCGGGAAGTCCACACTAATCAATGAGATCCTCTCTAAGGCGCTGGCCAATAAGCTCAACAACGCGCGTCAGGTGCCGGGCAGGCACCGCAGGATTGAGGGCGTCGCTGAGCACCTCGACAAGATCATCCAAGTCGACCAGAGCCCCATCGGCAGGACGCCTCGGTCAAACCCTGCCACCTACACCGGGGTCTTCGACCACATTCGCAAGCTCTTCGCCGCCACTCCGGAGGCCAAGACGCGCGGCTATCAGCCGGGCCGGTTCAGCTTCAACATCAAAGGCGGACGGTGTGAGTCCTGCTCCGGCGACGGCACCTTGAAGATCGAGATGAATTTCCTGCCCGATGTCTACGTCCCCTGCGAGGTGTGTCACGGGGCCCGCTACAACCGCGAGACTCTGGAGATCCTCTACAAGGGCAAGTCGATCGCCGATGTGCTCGATATGCCCATCGAGCAGGCCGCTGAGTTCTTCTCCGCCTTCGCGCCGATTGCTCGGCACTTGAACACTCTGGTCGATGTCGGGCTGGGCTATGTGCGCCTCGGCCAGTCCGCCACCACACTCTCCGGCGGTGAGGCCCAGCGCGTCAAACTGGCTTCTGAGCTGCAGAAGCGCTCCAACGGTCGGTCCATCTACGTGCTCGACGAGCCCACCACGGGGCTGCACTTCGAGGACATCCGCAAATTGCTCGGAGTACTCCAGGGGCTGGTGGAGAAGGGCAACACCGTGCTGACCATCGAGCACAACCTGGATGTCGTCAAATCTGCCGACTGGATCATCGACCTGGGGCCGGAGGGAGGCTCCGGCGGAGGCCGGATCGTCGCCGAAGGAACGCCCGAGCAGGTTGCGGCCGGACACCAGGCCTCTGGCTCGCACACCGGCCGATTCCTTGCCCCGGTGTTGCGGTGAGCAGTCCCGCCGACAGGGCAGGATTGCTAAGCTTCTGTGACGATGAACACCGCACCTCAGACACCCGATAGCGCCTCACTTCTGGAGGTGCGCACCGCAGGCCAGGAACGAATACGCCGCATCGGCGGACGCACGGCCCGGCTGCTCTGCCGGCCGACCATCACCGGCTTGGAGAACGTGCCGGAGACCGGCGGGTTCATTGTTGCCTCTAACCACCTGAGCTTCCTCGACTCGGTCCTGATCGCGGGCATCTTCCCCCGGCCGGTCGGGTTCTTCGCCAAAGCGGAGTACTTCACCCAGCCGGGTCTTCTGGGCCGGGGCAAGCGCTTCTTCTTCGAGTCCTTCGGCTCAGTCCCGGTGGACAGAGACGAGCACTCGGGCGCGGTGGAGGCGCTATACCGGCTCACCAGCATCATCGAGGCCGGGAACGGGGTGGGCATCTACCCGGAGGGGACCCGCAGCCGGGACGGACGGCTCTACCGGGGGAAAAACGGCGTCGGCTGGCTGGCCCTGGCCACCGGCGCGCCGGTGGTTCCAGTGGGCCTGCGCGGGACCGAGAAGCTGCAGGCGCCCGACAAGCGGGTGATGCGGCCGGCCCCATTCCAGATGCGCATCGGACAACCACTGCAGTTCGACCAGCTGGGGGCCAAACACTCGATGAAACCCCGCAAGGCCGCCACCGGCGCCGTGATGGATGCTATCGCCGCACTTTCCGGCCAGGAACGGGTAGATGCCTACAACGTCCGCCCCGCTGAACCTGCCCCGAAATCCGGTGGCCCGAAGGGAGCCGATGGCTGATCCGGCCAGCTACCGCCCCAGACCGGGAGAGATCCCCACACAGCCCGGGGTGTACCGCTTCATCGATCCCCACGGGCGTGTCATCTACGTGGGCAAGGCCAAAAGTCTGCGCGCCCGGCTGAACTCCTACTTCAGCTCGGTCCATCAGCTTCACCCCAAGACCTACGCCATGGTCCATGCCGCAGCGTCCGTGCAGTGGACTGTGGTCGGTTCCGAGCTGGAGGCGATCCAGCTGGAGTACACCTGGATCAAACAGCACACCCCCCGGTTCAACATCATGTACCGGGACGACAAGTCCTACCCCTACCTCGCGGTCACCATGAATGAGAAGGTCCCCCGGGTTCAGGTGATGCGCGGGGACAAAAAACCCGGGGTCAAATACTTCGGCCCCTTTCACCCGGCCAAGGCCATTCGCGAGACCGTGGACACCATGCTCCGGGTCTTCCCGGTCCGGTCCTGCTCAGCCGGGGTCTACCAGCGCGCTGAAGCCTCCGGCCGACCCTGCCTGCTGGGCTACATCGACAAATGCGCCGCCCCCTGCGTGGGGAACATCTCCGTGGAAGACCACCGCAGGCTGGCCGAAGAGTTTGTGGAAGTCATGGCCGGACGCCCCGGCCCTCATATGCGCAGGATCGAAGAACAGATGAAGCAGGCAGTGGCCGATCTGCGGTATGAGGACGCCGCCCGCCACAGGGATGACCTGGAGGCGCTGCGCCGAGTCTTCGAACGCAACGCCGTCGTGCTCTCCGAAGACACGGAAGCCGATATCTTCGCCTTCGCTCAGGACGAGCTCGAAGCCAGTGCACAGGTCTTTCACGTGCGCCAGGGACGTATCCGCGGGCAGCGAGGCTGGATCTCGGAGAAAGTGGAGGAGCTCGACGACGCCGGCATGGTCGAGCAGCTCATCCTGCAGATCTACGGTGATATGCCCGACACCGAGCGCATTCCGCGCGAAGTGCTGGTGCCGGCCTCACCCGAGAACCACGCAGAGCTCACCGAGTGGCTCTCGGCACGACGAGGAGCACGGGTCAGCGTCCGTGTGCCGCAGCGCGGCGACAAGGCAGCGCTGCTCGGCACCGTCCAGGAGAACGCCGAGCAGGCGCTGAGCCTGCACAAGACCCGCCGCTCCAGCGACATCACCACCCGATCGGCCGCCCTGCGTGAGCTGCAGGAGCAGCTGGCGCTGGAGGAACCGCTGCTGCGCATCGAATGCTATGACATCTCCCACACCTCAGGCACCAACGTGGTCGCCTCCATGGTGGTCCTGGAGGACGGTCTGCCCAAGAAGCGGGACTACCGGCGCTTCAGCATCCGGGGTGAGGCCGCCCGCGACGACACCTCGGCGATGCACAATGTGGTGACCAGGCGATTTCGCAAATACCTGCAGGAGTCAGCGGAGCTTGACGTGGATGATCCCGGCAAGTTCGCCTATCCGCCCAGCCTGGTGGTCGTTGACGGCGGCCAGCCCCAAGTCCATGCCGCACGGCGTGCTCTGGACCAGCTCGGGCTCACCGATATGCCGGTGGTCGGTCTGGCCAAACGGCTCGAAGAGGTCTGGCTGCCTGAGGATGATTTCCCCCTGGTGCTCCCGCGCACCTCGGAGGCCCTCTATATGCTCCAGCGGATCCGGGATGAGGCCCACCGCTTCGCCATCGCCTTCCACCGTACGGCCCGGTCGAAACAGATGACTGCCTCGGCCCTGGACGAGGTGCCTGGCCTGGGACCCAAACGCCGGGCCGCCGTCGTGGCCCACTTCGGCTCAGTGGCCAACCTGACCGAGGCAAGTGCTGAGCAGATTGCCGAAGTCCCCGGCCTGGGGCTGGAGACAGCCCAGAAGATCCTCAGCCACCTGCGCGGTGAGGCTGAGTCACAGTAGGGTGGAGGCATGAGCGATCTGGCACCTGTGAAGCCCCCTGAGAACGAGTTGCTGATCGTCACCGGCCTCTCCGGAGCAGGGCGCACCACCGCGGCCCATGCTCTGGAAGACATGGGCTGGTACGTGGTAGAGGGCCTCCCGCCGGAGCTGATCTCCACCATGATGGACCTGGTTGCCCGGAATCCCGGATCGGTGGAGAAGCTGGCGGTGGTGCTCGATGCGCGCAGCAGAGGGCTCTACTCCTCCATGCAGGAAGGCTTGGCGCAGATCGCTGCCGCCGGCATTACGTACCGGGTGCTGTATCTGCAGGCCAGTGATGAGCTGCTGGTCCGCAGATTCGAGCAGGGCCGCCGCCCACATCCGCTGCAGGGCAACGGCCGCATCCTCGAGGGCATTCATGCTGAGCGGGAGCTGCTGGAACCGGTCAGGGAGCAGGCCGACATTGTGGTGGACACCACCGACCTCAACGTCCATGGGCTGGCCAATGCCATCAACGAGCTGTTCAGCGACGACGGCCCGATCACTCTGCGGCTGAACGTCATGAGCTTCGGCTTCAAATACGGGGTGCCCGCCGATGCGAACTATGTGGCAGATGTCCGGTTCATCCCCAATCCGCACTGGGTGCCTGAGCTTCGGCCCCTGACCGGCCAGGATGGGAAGGTCCGCGACTATGTCTTGGACAACGCCGGGGCCGGTGAGTTCGTCGACCGGTATGTGGAGGCGCTCAAGCCGGTCCTTGACGGCTACCGCCGGGAGAACAAGCATTACGCCACCCTGGCTGTGGGCTGCACCGGTGGCAAGCACCGATCGGTGGCGATCAGTGAGGAGCTGTCCAGGCGGCTGGCGCAGCTGCCCAATGTCACCGTCAATGTGGTCCACCGGGATCTCGGGCGCGAATAGCAGGACCGGCGTATTTCCATGACCCAGATGACCGGCCCAGTGCCTGTGCTCAGCACTCAACCGGTGGCCCCTGTGAACCGAGCCTCCTTCCGGGTCACCGCCCTCGGCGGCGGGCACGGGCTCTCGGCCACGCTCAAGGCGTTGCGGATCGTGGCCGCGGAGCACCTGACCGCCGTCTGCACCGTCGCCGATGACGGGGGCTCCTCCGGGCGGCTGCGGAAAGACATGGACGTGCTGCCCCCAGGTGATCTGCGGATGGCGCTGACCGCGCTCTGTGACGACACCGACTGGGGACGCACCTGGGCTGATGTCATGCAGCACCGGTTCACCTCGAAGGACGGGATCACCGGCAGTCTCGACGACCATGCCCTGGGCAATCTGCTGATCGTGGCGCTGTGGGAGCTCCTCGGAGATCCCGTGGAGGGACTCCGTTGGGCGGGAGCGCTGCTCGGTGCCCGCGGTCAGGTGCTGCCGATGTCCCGTACCCCGCTGACACTCTCCGGCCTGATCCACCCCAAAGACGGCGAGGCCCCCGTGCGGATGACCTCGCAGGCCGAGCTTGCCCGCGCCGGGAGCCTGGGCAGACTCACTGACCTGCTGCTAGAGCCCGGGGATGCTGAGCCCTGTATGGAGGCGCTGACCGCCATTGAGCTCTCCGACTGGGTCGTCTTCGGGCCGGGTTCCTGGTACACGTCCGTGCTTCCCCATCTGCTGCTTCACGGTCTGCGCACCGCTCTCAGTGAGACCGAGGCCAAACGCTGCGTGGTGATGAACCTCAAGCCGGACACCGATGAGACCGCCGGGATGAGCCCGGCGGACCACTTGGGCGTGCTGGCCGACTATGCCCCAGAGCTGCACATCGACGCCGTGATCGCCGATCCCCGGTCAGTGACCGAGGCTGAGCAGGACAGCTTCGAGACTGCCGCTGCCCGGATTGGAGCTGAGATTCTCTACGCCCGGGTCCGCAAGGAATCCCAACCGGATGTGCATGATCCACTGCGCCTGGCCATCGCGTTCAGCGAGGTTTTCGGTGCCTGAGATACTATGACGCACGCTCCTGAGCACTTGACGACAACCACACGAGGACTCGATAACTATGGCGCTGACCGAGTCGGTCAAAGACGAACTCTCCCGGGTCGTGGTCTCCACCACCTCGGAGCGCAAAGCCGAAGTCTCCGCCATGCTTCGATTCGCCGGCGGGCTGCACCTCATCTCCCAGCGCATCGTCATCGAGGCGGAGCTTGACCACGCTCGCACTGCCAGGCGGCTGCGCACTGTGCTCGGGGAGGTCTACGGACACAGCTGCGAGATTATCGTGGTCTCAGGCAACGGTCTCAAGCGCGGCTCGCGCTACGTGGTGCGGGTGGTCCGGGAGGGAGATGTTCTGGCCCGCCAGACCGGTCTTCTCGACGGACGCGGCAGGCCTGTGCGCGGACTGCCAGCAGTGGTTGTCAACGGCACCGTCGCAGACGCCGTGGCGGCCTGGCGCGGGGCCTTCCTGGCCCATGGTTCGCTGACAGAACCGGGCCGGTCCTGCTCCCTGGAGGTCACCTGCCCGGGCCCGGAGGCGGCTCTGGCGCTGGTCGGTGCGGCCCGCCGGATGGATATCCTCGCCAAGGCCCGGGAGGTCCGCAACGCCGACCGGGTGGTTATTCGCGATGCAGAGTCCATCGGCAAGCTGCTCACCGCCATGGGCGCCCAGAAGACCCTGGAGGTTTGGGAGGATCGCAGACAGCGCCGTGAGCATCGCGCCTCCGCCAACCGGCTGGCCAATTTCGATGACGCGAATCTCCGCCGCTCTGCCCAGGCCGCCGTCGCAGCCGGTGCCAGAGTGGCCCGAGCCCTGGAGATCCTCGGCGATGAGGTGCCTGAGCATCTCGAGTACGCAGGCAAGCTCCGTCTGCAGCATAAGCAGGCCTCCCTGGATGAGCTCGGCAGACTCGCAGACCCTCCGATGACCAAGGATGCCATTGCCGGGCGTATTCGCCGGCTGCTGGCCATGGCGGACAAACGCGCGCAGGAGAGACGGATCCCTGGCACCGATGCCAACGTCACCGAAGACATGCTCGGAGATTGACCTGACGGACTTGATTTAGTCATGACTAATTATTTGTTTCCCTTCTCCCTTTTCACCTCTTGGTGAACAGTCATTGTCATACGTGGTAACTCCTTAAGTTTTCAGCTGCGCGGCGCATAGGATTGAGTCAGAGCGAGGTAGTGACCTCGGAACACCCCGTCATAAGGAGGAAAAGCATGGCTGAATACACCCTTCCTGAGCTTGACTACGACTACGGCGCCCTGGAGCCCCACATCTCCGGCCGGATCATGGAGCTGCATCACTCCAAGCACCACAACACCTATGTGGGCGGTGCGAACACCGCATTGGAGAAGCTCGCTGAGGCCCGGGAGAAGGGCGACTACGCCACCACCCCGCTGCTGCTGAAGAACCTCCAGTTCAACCTGGGCGGGCACACCAATCACTCCATCTTCTGGAAGAACCTGACTCCCGAGGGGCAGGAGCGCCCCGAAGGTGAGCTGGCTGCGGCCATCGACGAGTACTTTGGCGGCTTCTCGGCATTCCAGGAGCAGTTCACCCAGGCGGCGCTGACCATTCAGGGTTCGGGCTGGGCGATCCTGGCCTATGAGCCGATCGGCGGCAACCTGGTCATCGAGCAGTTCTACGACCAGCAGAACGGAGTCCCGGTGGCCACCACCCCGCTGCTGATGCTGGATATGTGGGAGCACGCCTTCTATCTGGACTACCAGAATGTCAAGCCTGACTACGTCAAGGCCTTCTGGAACATCGTCAACTGGGAGGACGTCGCCTCCCGTCTGGCTGCCGCCCGGGCCGGGGCAAGCGCACTCATCGCACCCTGAGCGCGAGCGAGGTTGTCCTGTCGCTGCGGCAAAGCTGTGACACAATAGATGCAAGAAAACTGAACACTGTTCTGCAGAGCACCTGAGAACAACGAAGTTGTTGGGGGTCAGCAGCGCCGGGCTATCGTCCGGTGCCGCTGATCCCCAACTCGTTTCCAGGGCAGCTGTCCCCAGACTGCAGAAGCCTCTCGAGTTGGAAACGGAAGGAATCACTCATGGCGACCAAGATCGCAATCAACGGATTCGGACGTATCGGCCGCAGCGTTCTGCGCGTGCTGGAGGATCAGAAGGCGGACCTCGAGCTCGTGGCGATCAACGATCTCACTGATCCGGCTGCACTGGTCAACCTGACCAAATATGACTCCATCATGGGCCGCTTCCCCGCACCCGTCTCCGTGGAGGATGAGACTCTGGTGATTGGCTCCCAGCGCATCAAGCTGTTCTCTGAGCGTGACCCGGCACAGCTTCCCTGGGGCGAGCTGGGCGTGGACATCGTGCTTGAGTGCACCGGCTTCTTCAACTCGAAGGAAGGGGCCGGCAAGCACATTGAAGCCGGTGCCAAGAAGGTGATCACCTCCGCTCCTGCCAAGGGGGTCGACGGCACTTTCGTGTTCGGCATCAATGAGGGCACTTTCGAGGCTGAGAACCATACCGTCATCTCCAATGCCTCCTGCACCACCAACTGCCTGGCTCCGCTGGTGAAGGTGCTCAACGATGAGTTCGGCATCGTTGAGGGTCTGATGACCACCATCCACGCCTACACCGGTGACCAGCGTCTGCACGATGCTCCGCACCGGGATCCGCGCCGTGCCCGCGCCGCAGCGGTCAACATGGTCCCCACCTCCACCGGCGCCGCAGCAGCCATCGGCGCGGTGATCCCAGAGGTGGATGGCAAGCTCGACGGATTCGCGGTGCGAGTCCCCACCATCACCGTCTCGGGCACCGACCTGACCGTCACTGTGGAGAAGAGCGGTGTGAGCGTCGAAGACGTCAACGCGGCTTTCAAGCGGGCTGCCGAGGGGCCGCTGGCCGGGGCTCTGACCTACAACGAGGATCCGATCGTCTCCACCGATGTCATCGGTGATCCCAGTGGTGCGGTCTTCGACGCTCCGCTGACCAAGGTCATCGGCAATACCGTCAAGGTCTTCGGCTGGTACGACAACGAGTACGGCTACTCCTCACGACTGGTCAAGATGACCAAGTACGTCAGCGGTAAGCTCTGAGTCGGTGCCCCGCCTCTCAACGATTGGTAATCTGAACACATGACCTCGACTGTTGATGATCTGATTGCCGAAGGCGTCTCAGGCCGTACTGTTCTGGTCCGCTCGGACCTCAACGTCCCGCTCGCCGAGGGTGCCGTGACCGACGACGGCCGTATTCGCGCCTCGCTGCCGGTGCTGGAGAAGCTGGCCGCAGCCGGGGCAGGGGTGCTGGTCACCGCACATCTGGGCCGTCCCAAGGGTGAGCCGAATCCGGCGTTCTCGTTGGGACCGGTGGCATCCCGGATGGCGGAGCTGACCCAGGTGCCGGTCAAGCGCGCCGATGATCTGGTCGGCGACAGCGCCCATACCGCAGCGAAGGGGCTCGAGGCAGGGGAGATCCTGCTGTTGGAGAATGTGCGCTTCGACGCCCGCGAGACGTCCAAGGACGACGGCGAACGCGCCGAACTCGCCACCGAACTCGCCTCCCTCACGGGAGAGAACGGGGCCTATGTGAACGACGCTTTCGGAGCGGTGCACCGCAAGCACGCCTCTGTGTACGACGTCGCCAGCAGGCTTCCTGCCTATCAGGGCGATCTGGTGGCCACTGAACTGGATGTGCTCAAGAAGCTCACCGAGACCCCAGAGCGCCCCTACACCGTGGTGCTCGGTGGTTCCAAGGTCTCGGACAAGCTCAATGTCATCGAGAACCTCATCCCCAAGGCAGATGCCCTGCTGATCGGCGGGGGCATGGTCTTCACCTTCGCCAAGGCACTGGGCTACGGCATCGGCAAGTCCCTGGTGGAGGAGGACAAGCTGGAGACGGTCCGCGGCTTCATGCAGCTGGCGCAGGAGCAGGGCTGCAAGCTGGTCCTGCCCACCGATATCGTCATGGCCGCGAGCTTCGCCGCCGATGCCGAGCATCAGGTGCTTCCGGTGGAGAAGCTGGAAACCGGCAGCCACGGGGCAGAGGCCCTGGGGCTGGATATCGGCCCGGATACGGCAAAGGCCTTCGCGTCAGAGATCGCAGCTTCGAAGACCGTTTTCTGGAACGGCCCGATGGGCGTGTTCGAGATGGAGGCCTTCGCCACCGGGACCGCTGCAGTGGCAGAAGCGCTCAGCGGCACCGATGGCTTCACCGTGGTGGGCGGCGGCGACTCTGCGGCGGCGGTGCGCGCTCTGGGCTTCGACGAAACCCGCTTCGGCCATATCTCCACCGGCGGCGGAGCTTCGCTGGAATACCTCGAAGGCAAGACACTGCCTGGAATCGAAGCCTTAGGTGCTTGATATGTGGGGCCAGGCCCACACCCCCCATCTGAAGGAAGAGATATGACGCTGAAGCAAGACGGTACGTTTGTGCGCCGACCGCTCATTGCGGGGAACTGGAAGATGAATATGGACCATATGCAGGCCATTGCGTTGGTCCAGAAACTGGCCTGGACACTCGAGGACGCCGATCACGACTACGAGCGTGTTCAGGTCTCCGTCTTCCCGCCGTTCACCGACCTCCGCGGTGTCCAGACCCTGGTGGCCGGGGATAAGCTCGCCGTGGAGTATGGGGCACAAGATCTTTCACCCCAGGCCGAGGGTGCCTACACCGGGGACATCTCCGGAGCCTTCCTGGCCAAGTTGGGCTGCACCCAAGTGCTGGTCGGCCACTCCGAGCGCCGGGAGATTCACCGTGAGGGCGATGATGTGGTCCGCGGCAAAATCGAGGCCGCACTGCGACATGGCCTGGCGCCTGTGCTCTGTGTGGGTGAAGGACTGGAGGTCCGTGAGGCTGGAAACCATGTGGCGCACACTCTGGCTCAGGTCGAGGCTGCGCTGGAAGGCTTCACCGCTGAGCAGCTGTCCGACCTGGTGATCGCCTACGAACCGGTATGGGCCATCGGCACCGGCAAAACTGCCGGTCCCGAGGACGCCCAGGAGCTGGCCGCCGCCATCCGCGCCAAACTGGCCGAGCTGTTCAGCCAGGGGTTCGCCGACACGGTCCGCCTCCTCTACGGCGGTTCGGTGAAGTCCGGCAACGTGGCCGCCATCCTGGCGGGCCCCGATGTCGACGGCGCACTGGTCGGCGGAGCCTCCCTGGACGCCGAGGAGTTCGCCAAGATTGCCCAGTTCGAAAAGCATGTCACCGCCTGAGGCTGTATCCTGGTAGCTGCGCAATTCCGCCGAACGTCGAAGAAAGGCCCTACGTGAGTGCTTTGTCCATCGGGCTTCAGGTCGCCTTGCTGGTGATCAGCCTGCTCCTGATTCTGCTGATCCTGCTGCACAAGGGTCGCGGTGGGGGAATGTCCGATATGTTCGGCGGAGGAATCACCTCTTCGTTGGGATCCTCCGGAGTCGCTGAGCGAAATCTCACGCGGCTCACGATTGTGCTGGGCATCGTCTGGGGGCTGATCATTGTGGCACTGGCTCTGATCATCCAGGCCACCGGAAGTTGGTAAGCGCCTTTTCAGCCTGGGCTGTGTGGGCTAGCTGAGTTCTCCGGCGGCTGACCGGTCCAGGTGCCACACTGTCTCCTGGATGCCTGAAGCCCCCGCAGCGGGATACTGGGAGACGTCGGCCCCCGGGGAGAGTGCGTGGGCAACGGCCTGCGCTTTGTCACCTCCAGCGGTCACCAGCCATACCCTCTGGGCAGTGTGCACGGCGTCGAAGGTCAGTGTCACCCGCAGAGGTGGAGGCTTGGGGGAGTCCTCCTCCCCGGCAGTGGTCCGGTCGGTCACCGTGAGGGCGTCCTTGCCAGGGAAGAGACTGTTGATATGCCCGTCAGGTCCGACTCCCAGCAGCATGACAGCCAACGGCGGCATGTTCAGCCGCCCCTGAGGGCCGGAGATCCCGCCCTCAGGTGAGAACCGCTCCAATTCCTGGGCGTAGATGCTGGCACCAGTCGCCGGATCCGCGGCCTGTTCGGAGGTCGGCATCGGATGGATATTCTCCGCCGGAAGCCCGCCCTCTGCCACCAGGAAATCTAGCAGCGCCTGGTGGGCCTGGGTCTCATTGCGCTCTGCGTCGCGTTCGGGCAGCAGACGCTCATCACCCCACCAGAAATGCACCCGGGACCAGTCCGGAGCACCTGAGCTGTCCTCCCGGACCAACTCCGCCACCGCTTCCAGGACCGCAATGCCGGCCCCTCCGCCGGTCAGCGAGACGTGGGCAACACCGTCGGCTTCGACTGCCTCAGCCAGCACGCCCAACAGTTTCTTGGCGATCACCTGGACCACCGCAGATCGGTCCTCGTAGATCTCGATCTGCGGGTCTGCTGTCTCGGCGTTGACCTGAATTCCCATGGCAACCACTCTCATTCCGGCGTCGTCGTTGTCTTGCCTCATCAGCGTAGGGCGCCAGGCTCAAGGAACTCTCCATGCGCGGCCGTCCCGGGCCAGCAGCTCGTGGGCAGACTCTGGCCCCCATGAGCCCGGCGCATAGGGCTCCGGCTGCTCCTCCAAGGACTCCCACCGCGTGATGAACGGGTCCAGAATGCGCCAGGAAAGCTCCACCTCGCGGTGCCGCGGGAACAGCGGAGGTTCACCCAGCATCACATCCAGGATCAGCCGTTCATAGGCTTCTGGCGACTCCTCGGTGAAGGACCGTCCGTAGCTGAAGTCCATGTCCACACCACGGATCTGCATACCCGTACCGGGAACTTTGGAGGCCAGGCGAAGCGTGGCACCCTCATTGGGCTGGATACGGATGATCAGCGCGTTCTGCCCGAACTCATCTTCGTCAGCCTCGCTGAACAGCAGATTAGGAGCGTGTTTGAACGTCACCACGATCTCGGTGACACGTTTGCCCAGCCGCTTGCCGGAGCGGAGGTAGAACGGCACCCCGTCCCAGCGGCGGGTGCGGATGCCCAGCGTGAAGGCGGCATAGGTCTCCGTGGTGGAGGTCGGGTCGAACCCTTCCTCCTCCAAAAAGCCGACCACCTCCTGTCCTTCCTGGTTCCCCGATGTGTACTGTCCACGGGCACTGGCTGACGCCAAGTCAGAGGGCACCTGAACTGCCTCCAGGACTTTCTCCTTCTCCCGGCGCAGATGATCGGCGTCGAAGCTGATCGGCTCCTCCATCGCGGTGATCGCCAGAAGCTGCAGCAGATGGTTCTGGACGACGTCGCGGGCCGCGCCCACTCCGTCGTAGTAGCTGGCCCGGCCCTCGATGCCGATGTCCTCTGCCATGGTGATCTGTACATGGTCAATATGCTGGTTGTTCCACAGCGGCTCGAACAGCCGGTTGGCGAAGCGCAGGGCCAGAAGGTTCTGGACCGTCTCCTTGCCGAGGTAGTGGTCAATCCGAAAGACGTCGTTGGAGGCGAAGACGCGTTCCACGGCGTGATTCAGTTCATGGGCGGAGGCTTCATCGTGCCCGAAGGGTTTTTCGATGATCACCCGGGACCATGGGTCTGCGCCGGAGGTCGTTCGGCGGGCCAGTCCATGGGTGGAGAGCTTCTGACTGACCGTCTCGAAGGAGTTCGGCGGAATGGACAGGTAAAAGGCATGATTACCGCCGGTGCCGCGTTGGTCCTGAAGGTCGACAAGCTCCTGGCCCAGGCGCTGGTACGCCGCGTCGTCCTCGAACCCTTCGGCCTGGACGAATCTCAGCCCGGCCGCGAGCCTCTGCCAGACCCCTTCGTCGAAGTCGGTCCGGGCACCCTTTCGGACATGCCCCTTGACCTGCTCGGCGAACTCCTCGTTGTTCCAGTCCCGGCGTCCGAAGCCCACCAGGCTGAAGCTGGCGGGCAGCCGGCCGCGGTTGGCCAGGTCGTAGAGAGCTGGCAGGAGCTTCTTCCGTGCCAGGTCGCCAGTGACCCCGAACATCACCATGGCGCAGTCTCCGGCAGGCCTGCCACCGTTGTGTCGTGCTGTGCGGGCTAGTGCCGGCGCCAGCGGATCCCCGTGTGCCCTGATGCTCATCAGTCGGTCAGCCGAGTCCGGCCACGGCCTCGAGAACCTGGTCGATGCCGGCCCTCCGGTCACTCAGGTGAAGCTGGAGCACAGGGCGTCCATGATCGGCCAGCACCTGCGCGTCTCCATTGGCCTGCGCCTCGATGAGCTGATTGAGGCTGAACGGCCGGTCCGGGACCTCCAGATCCGCGTCAGCGGCGGTGGTCAGCTGAAGGAAAACCCCCACTGCGGGGCCGCCTTTGTGGAACTGTCCGGTGGAGTGCAGGAATCGGGGCCCCCACCCGAAGGTCACCGGGCGCCCGGACAGCGCGGCCAGCTGCGGGCGAAGCTCCTCAAGCCGCGCCTCAGTGGTGCGGTCCAAATAGGCCATCACCGCCAGGTAGCCGTTGCCGGGGACGCGATCCACCAAAGCCCGCACCGCCTCGGCCACTGTGGTGCCGCCGGCGTCCAGCAGCGATTCATCGCCGGCGGCACGGATCTCCACGGCACCGTCGATCACCGGCTCACTGGTCTCCAGAGCGGGGGAGTCCAGCAGCCCCCGGGCAGCAGCCTTGGCAGACTCCACATCCGGCTGGTCGAAGGGGTTGATGCCCAGCAGCGCACCTGCGACCGCAGTGGCGAACTCCCAGAGCAGCAGCTGTGCCCCGAGGCTGCCGCCGGTGCGCACCAGATGCGGTGAAACCACCGTCTGAGCAGGATCAGCGTCTACTGAGGCGCCCCCCTCAGCGTCGGCGTCGACGATCTCGACGACCAGGACGTCGTCGGCGTCTCGGGTCAGCTCAGGCTCCCCGTCGGCGACGATCACCGGAAGCAGCCCGGTGCCGTCCTTGCCGGTGGACTCGGCCACCAGCTGTTCGATCCAGGCCCCCAGGCCGATCAGCGGTGAGCCTGCATCGGTGATGACCAGTTTGTCCCGTAACGGGGAGGTGCCGCCGATGGCCGCGCCCAGCTGCAGTCCGGGATTGGTGGTCTCGTCCTCCGCCAGCAGGTCCAGGGCAGCCTCTGCCTCGTCCAGCAGAGCGGCAATGTCCACCCCGGCCAAGCCGGCCGGAACCAGGCCGAAAGCGGTCAGTGCCGAGTACCGCCCGCCCACTGTGGGATCAGCCTCAAAGACAGCCCGCACACCCTGTTCACGGGCCTGCTCGCTGAGCGGGGAACCGGGATCGGTGACCACCACAGTGCGGGCGAAGGTATCGACGCCGTTCTCGGTGAGGGCCTGTTGGACGATCCGGCGCTGGGAGTCGGTCTCCACCGTGGAACCGGACTTGGAGGCGACCACCAGCACAGTGCGCTCAAGGCCAGTCAGGGCTGCTCCCACCTGCTGGGGGTCGGTGGAGTCCAGCACTGTGAGGTCCATCCCGGCGGTGGCGCAGATGACCTCCGGGGCCAGTGAGGACCCGCCCATGCCGGCCAGCACCACCCGGTCCACTCCCTCAGCGGTGAGCTCGGCGCGCAGTGCGGTGATCTGTTCGACCAATGGCCGGGAGGATTCGAAGGGCGAGACCCAGCCGAGCCGCTTGGCGGACTCATCCTCTGCGGCTCGGCCCCAGAGAGTGTGGTCCTTCGCGGCCAGCCGGGAGGCGAACTCGTGGTCCACGAGTGCGGGAACCTGGGTATCGGCAGCCTCACGGGCGGCGCCGAGCAGGGTCAGTGACAATGAGCTCATGCGTTCCTCTTCAGTCCCTCTTCGATGGTGCTGAGCAGCCCCTCCCAGGACTTCTCAAACTTCTCCACGCCCTCCTTCTCCAAGGTGCCGACCACTCCGCGGTAGCTGATGCCGGCCGCCGAGACGCCGTCGAGCACCCGGTTGGACTCCACGTAGGTGTCGGTGATGGTGTCACCGTCGACCTCACCGTGATCGGCCAGAGCGTTGAGCGTCTTCTCCGGCATGGTGTTGACCACTCCGGCGGCGGCCAGCTCGGTGACGTAGAGCGTGTCGGAGAGGCTGGGATCCTTGGTGCCGGTGGAGGCAAACAGGAGTCTCTGCGGATGTCCGCCCCGCTCGGCCAGCAGCAGCCACCGCTCGGAGCTGAAAGACTCTGCGGCGATCTGGTGGGCCAGCCGGGCGTTGGCGATGGCTGCTTTGGACTTCAGCTTCTCAGTGCCTGGCTTGCCCTCCTCGGCGGCAAGATCCAGGCGCTTGTCCACCTCGGAATCCACCCGGGAGACGAAGAAGCTGGCCACCGAGTGGATCTTTGAGATGTCCAGTCCGTCGGCGTGTGCCTTCTCCAGGCCCAGCATGAAGGCATTGATGACTGCCCGGTAGCGTTCCAGGGAGAAGACCAGAGTTACGTTGACGCTGATGCCCTCAGCCAGCACCGCCGCGATCGCCTCGATGCCTTCTAATGTGGCGGGGATCTTGATCAGCACGTTCTCCCGGCCGACTGCTTCGGCCAGCCGCTTGGCCTCGGCGATGGTGGCATCAGCATTGTGGGCCAGCCGCGGGTCCACCTCGATGGACACCCGTCCGTCTACGCCGTCGGTGGCGGCGTAGACTCCGGCGAAGACATCACAGGCCTCACGGACGTCGCTGGTGGTGATCTCGAAGACGGCCTGCTCGGGGTCCGCCCCTTCGGCCGCCAGCTTCGCCAGCTGCTCTTCATAGGCCTCGCCGGACTGGACGGCAGATTCGAAGATGGTCGGATTGGTGGTCACACCCACTACGTGGTGGGATTCGATGAGTTTGGCCAGTGAGCCGGAGTTCAGCCGCTCTCGGGAGAGGTCGTCGAGCCAGATGGAGACTCCTACCTCGGAGAGCGCCTTGGTGTTCGGATTGCCCGTCAGTGCGGTGGTTTCGGCGGTCATTGTTGCTCCTAGGTCCGTTGGTGATGGGTCTCAGTCAGTGGCAGCGCTGATGGACTCCTCGGCTGCGGCGGTGACTGCCTCGGCGGTGATGCCGAACTGCTCATAGAGGGTCTTGTAGTCCGCGGAGCCGCCGAAGTGGTCCAAGCCCACGATCCGGCCGGCATCGCCCACATAGGGGTACCAGGACAGCGGGTGGGCTGCCTCCACGGCAACCCGGGCCTTCACCCCAGCCGGCAGTACAGAGTCGCGGTAGTCAGGATCCTGCTCGGCGAACCACTCCAGGCATGGTGCGGACACCACACGGGCGGCTACATCCTTGGCCGCCAGCGCATCGCGCGCCTCCACAGCCAGGGAGACCTCTGAGCCGGTCCCGATGAGGATCACATCAGGGGTGACGACGACGCCGCCGCGTACCGCCTCTGCCAGCACATAGGCTCCCTTGGCGGCACCCTCCACAGAGCCGAACTCCTCAGCGGTGGCCGCACCGGTACCCCGGGCGAAAGTGGGGACTCCCTGGCGGGTCAGTGCGATACCGGCGGGCTTTGTGGTGCGTGTGAGAATCTCCCGCCACACCACGGCAACCTCGTTGGCATCGGCTGGGCGAGTGACGTCCAGGCCAGGGATGGCGCGCAGACTGGCCAGCTGCTCCACCGGTTGGTGGGTGGGTCCGTCCTCGCCCAGGCCGATGGAGTCGTGGGTCCACACGAAGATGGACCCCACTCCCATCAGTGCAGCCAAGCGCACGGCCGGGCGCTGATAGTCGGAGAAGATCAGGAAGGTGCCGTTGTAGGTACGCAGCGGGACCGAGAGCTGCACACCGTTGGTGATGGCCGCAGCGGCATGCTCACGAATCCCGAAATGCAGGTTGCGCCCGTAGGGGCTGGCGGTGAACTTGCCCGTCGAGCTCGTCTCCGGGCCGAAGGAGTCTGCACTGGAGATCAGGGTGTTGTTGGAACCGGCAAGGTCTGCCGAGCCCCCCCACAGCTCGGGCAGCACCGGGGCGACGGCGTTGATGACCTTACCCGAGGCGGCACGGGTGGCGACGTCCTCGCCCGCGGGGAACACCGGCAGAGCCTGCTCCCAGTCTTCGGGCAGTTCGCCGGCGAGCAGACGGTCCAGCAGTGCTGCGGCGGCGTCGTTGTCCTCCCGCCAGGCGCGGTAGGAGATCTCCCATTGGGCACGAGCCTCGGCACCGCGTTCAGTGACCTTGCGGGCGTGGGCGATGACCTCGTCCTCGACCTGGAAGTGCTGCTCCGGATCTGCCCCGAGCACGGTCTTGGTGGCCGCCAGCTCGTCAGCGCCCAGTTTGGAGCCGTGGATACCGCCGGTGTTCTGCTTATCCGGTGCGGGCCAGCCGATAATGGTGCGCAGCGCGATCAGTGAGGGTCTGCCGGTCTCGGCCTTGGCCGCGGTGAGGGCGCGCTCCAGTTCGGTGACGTCTTCGACGTAGTCACCGGTCTTGAGCCAGTCCACCCGCTGGACGTGCCAGCCGTAGGCTTCGTAGCGTGCCAGCACGTCTTCACTAAAGGCGATATCGGTGTCGTCCTCGATCGAGATCTTGTTGTCGTCCCAGATCACATTGAGGTTGCCCAGCTGCTGGTGGCCGGCCAGCGAGGAGGCCTCGGAGGTCACGCCCTCCTGCAGATCGCCGTCGGAGGCGATGACCCAGACGCGGTGGTCGAAGGGGGACTCGCCGGCGGGAGCCTCGGGGTCCAGCAAACCGCGCAGCCGGCGCTGCCCATAGGCGAAGCCGACCGAGGAGGCCAGCCCTTGGCCCAGCGGCCCGGTGGTGATCTCCACACCGGCGGTGTGCCCGTACTCCGGGTGCCCGGGAGTGGCAGAGCCCCAGGTGCGTAAGGCCTTGATGTCGTCGAGCTCCAGGCCGTAGCCGGAGAAGTACAGCTGCAGGTACAGGGTCAGGCTGGTGTGCCCGGGGGAGAGGATGAACCGGTCCCGGCCGATCCACTGCGGATCGGAGGGGTCATGGCGCATGACCTTCTGGAACAGGAGGTAGGCAGCCGGGGCGAGCGACATGGCGGTGCCGGGGTGGCCGGACCCGACCTTTTCGACGGCATCGGCGGCGAGCACACGCAGGGTGTCCACGGCCTTCTTGTCGAGGTCGGTGAAGATTTCGGTCACTGTGAGTGTCCTCCAAGCGGTGGTTTCGATTCTACAAAGGGGCTTCCAGGAGGCACGCCCTTGTGCCGTGAGTTCTCTCACTCCACCCTACCGGGGAGAGCCGATTTAGTCGCGATTCAACGGTAAGCCGAGGGCGTAGGCGATCAGCTCCATGCTGCGGTGATTGATCACCAGATCGGCCTGCTCCGCCAGTGCCGGTTTGGCGCAGAAAGCGACCCCGACCCCAGCGGTGTTCACCATATCCAGGTCATTGGCGCCATCGCCGACTGCGACGACATGCTCAATACCGATCCTGTGGTGGCCAGCCCACTCCAGGAGCCGCTGGCGCTTCACTGCGCGGTCCACCACCTGTCCGGCGACCGCACCGGTGAGCTGGCCGTGGGCGATCTCCAGAGTGTTGGCGTCGAAGCCGGTCAGCCCCAGCTCTGCGGCGAGCGGCTCCAGGATCTGCCGGAATCCGCCGGAGACTGCGTAGACCGGCCATTGATGACGCTGACAGATGGCGATGAGCCCACGGGCACCAGGGCTGGGGGTCAGCTGACGGAACGTTTCGTGAAGAACTGTGTCGCTCAAACCACCCAGAGCGCGCACTCTGGCGTGCAGGCTCTGGGTGAAATCCAGCTCCCCGCGCATCGCGCGCTCGGTGACCGCAGCGACCTCCTCGGCCCGGCCCGCATGGGCAGCCAAAAGGTCGATGACCTCCTGATCGATCAGTGTGGAGTCCACATCCATGACGAGCATCAGGGAATCGGTTGGTCTTTGCGGAGCGGGCAGGACCGCGGTGGTGATGATCTGCTTAGTCTGTCCTGTGCTCTTTGTCTGCTCAGCTGCGTCGTCGAGCAGTAACTGAATCAGCTGGGTGCCGAAATCATCGTCGGCATCAGCGAGTTCCAGGAACCAGCGCACAGCTCGCACCGCAGAGGTGCCGGTGGCGAACTCTGCCGCCTCGGTGTGGTGGACAGTTCCTCGGCGCTCGAACTCGGCGGTCAGGGAGCGGATCAGCGCGCCGTCGAGACCTTCGGCGGCGATTGTGGCCACAGTTCCTGGATGTCGATCAGTCATAGCGAGTCTCACCCTATAACCGCCGCGCCGGTTCGGTAGTGTTGGGCGCATGAGTCCAGTGCTGAATCTTTCAGGTGTCACCGTGCGCCGCGGCCGCAAACTGCTCCTTGATGATGTGAGCTTCCAGATCCAGGACGGACAGCGTTGGGTGATCCTCGGGCCCAATGGAGCGGGAAAGACCACGTTGCTACAGATTGCCGCAGCGAGGCTCTTCCCGACAGCTGGTGAGGCGACAGTCTTGGACGAGACGCTGGGCCGGGTTGATGTCTTTGAGCTGAGGCCGCGGATCGGCCTGTGCTCCAATGCGGTGGCCAATTCACTGCCCGGCCGCGAGACGGCTCTCAACGTGGTGGTCACCGCCGCCTACGGGGTCACCGGACGGTGGCGCGAGGAGTACGAAAGCCTCGACGAGCGCCGTGCCTTCGACCTGCTCAACGCCTGGGGTGTGGGCACGGTCTTCGACCGGCCCTTCGCAACCCTGAGTGAGGGGGAGCGGAAACGTGTGCAGATAGCCCGTGCGCTGATGACCGATCCAGAGCTGCTGCTGCTGGACGAGCCCGGAGCTGGTCTGGATCTGGCAGGGCGTGAGGCGCTGGTGTCCCGAACCTCGCAGTTGGTGTCCGAGGAGTTCGCACCGGCCACGGTGCTGGTGACCCATCATTTGGAAGAGATTCCACCAGGTTTCACTCATGTGCTTCTGCTGCGCGACGGCAAGGTGGTCTCTGCCGGCCCGCTCGGTGAGACGCTGACTTCGGAGAAACTCAGCACCACGTTCGATATGCCGCTTGAGCTCACTGAGCGCGGGGGCCGCTACTCTGCCTTCATGAGGCAGTAGCGCATGGAGACACTGCTTAGTTTTGAACTTGACGGTCTCGGCATAGGATTCCTGCTTCTCATTCTGTTGGCAGCGGTCTGGGCCGGAGCCATCAACGCCGTGGTCGGTTCTGGCACTCTGGTGACCTTCCCGGTGCTGGTGGCCATGGGGGTGCCTCCGGTAGCTGCCACCGTGTCGAATGCGATGGGACTGATCGCGGGAAACTTCACCGGGGCCTGGGGCTACCGGCGCGAGATCATTCAGGTCAGGTCAGTGCTGGCCCGTCTGGTCCCGGCCTCATTCTTGGGCGGTGTCATTGGGGCGACCCTGCTGATCACCCTGCCCGAAGAGGTCTTCGGCACGGTAGCGCCGTTTCTGATTGTGATCTCCCTGGGTATGGTGATCGCCCAGCCGCGGTTGTCCGCGTGGGTCAAGCGACGGGCCGCCGAGGAGATGCTGGACTCTGACCCACAGACTCCACAGCCGGATGATGATCCGGAGACAGTGGCGGCCAAGGCGGCGGACTCGGTGGGCTGGCCGCTGATTCTGCTGGTGTTCTTCGCCGGCATCTACGGAGGGTACTTCGTCGCCGCCCAGGGCATCCTGCTGATGGGGGTGCTGGGCGTGTTCCTGGCAGCGACCATCCAGCAGGCCAATGGGGTGAAGAACCTCCTGGTGGCTTTCGTGAACCTCACCGCCGCGATCAACTATGTGGTGGTCGACTACCTGGTGCGCGAGCCGGAGGACCGGGTGATTCTGTGGGGGGTCGTGGCCATCATCGCCGTGGGCTCCACCCTCGGTGGGCTGATCGGCGCCTGGGTGGGCCGGAGACTCTCCCCGGTGGTGCTGCGGGGGATCATCATCACCCTGGGTCTGGTGGCGCTAGGGGTCATGCTGCGCAACCTCTTCTTAGGGTGACGAGCAGCCGCATTGTGGTGTAGGATTGATCGTTGGCCGTTCCCGGCCCTTGATCTTTTGTATCCCAGCCTCTGGCGCAGCTTTGGATAGCGGGATCCCCCAGATTCCGCGCACTAAAGACCAGCGGCACTAGTAAAGGACACGAGCATGAAACCCGACATTCACCCCACTTACCAGCCGGTGATCTTCAACGACCTCTCCTCCGGGGAGAAGGTGCTGACCCGCACCACTGCCACCTCCGAGAAGACGATGGAGTGGGAGGACGGCAACACCTACCCGGTGATCGACGTCGAGATCTCCGCCGCCTCGCATCCGTTCTACACCGGCAAGCAGCGCATCATGGACTCCGCCGGCCGTGTGGACAAGTTCAACAAGCGCTTCGCTGGTTTCGGCGGCAAGAAGTAAGAGTTTCCGGCTCCGCCTGCCGACGTGCTAAGCTCTCTTGGCTTCACGTTGAAGCAGGCACCCTGCGCGGGTGGCGGAATAGGTAGACGCGCTAGCTTGAGGTGCTAGTCTCCAACTTATCGGAGGTGCGGGTTCAAGTCCCGCTCCGCGCACAGGCCAGAATCGGGTGGTACCCCGCTCTGACAAGGCCAAATGTACGGCAAGGCCCCTGTCTCACTAGCTACAGACAGGGGCCTTGCTTTGTCCCGGATCAGGGATGGTGCACAAATCCGGTGCACAACTGGCCTTCGCTTAGCCTTCGTCAGCGTTGCCGTACTCCGCGTAGTCTTCGGGGTCACCGCCGTCGTGCTCTGCCCACTGCTCGGCACAGGTTCCCCCCGGTGGGTTGGGTTCCCAGTCGGCGCGGGCCTGGGACTGTTCCCACAGGAACGTGTTCACCTCGTCGTCGGTCTGGAAAGTCCGCCAGAGGGTAGCGGTCTCGTCGCCCTCCCAGCAGGCAGAGTGTGCCTCTAGGTGCTCCCACTCACCGATTTCGAGGTAATCCGGGTGACAGAGCGGGTCAGGCATCGCCCCGGAACCGTCCCACTCCTGGGGCCAGCCGACCGGCTGATCACGTCCGGCATTGTGCTGGTCCTTGTCGGCCAGCGCCGCGCTGTTGGTGCATTCGAGGTGAGAGACGCCCTCGCCGCGCATCACCGTGTAGTCAGCGGGGTCGAAGTCCTCGATCTCCTCGATCGGAGTCATCGTGACCTCGCCGTCGATCCGGGTGTAGACCATGCCGCCTTCCGGCTCATACCACGTGCCGTCGTTCTCCGTCGCAATCTCTGGGTCCCAGTCCACCGCGTCCTCGTACACTGGGTCCGGCTCTATCAGAACGTACTCAGATTCAGACTCAGGTTCCTCCTGCTCCTCGGTCATCTCAGCGGCTTCCGTGACCTCACTTGCCGCGCTGGTGCTCGGCGTTGGCTCATCGTCAGCGGCAGAGGCATCCCCGGCGCAGGATGAGACCAACAGGGCGACTCCGAGGGCTGAGAGTACGGGCGTGCAGGTTTTGTTGGGCATATCTTCACCATACTTACCGTGTCGTAGTGCTGTGGCGGGAACTTCAGTCAGAGGTAGTGCCGAAGATGGTCTCAGCGATTTCGGTTGGCCTCTTCACTCCACTGGAACCGCGCCATTGACTGCTCCCAGAGTCCTTCGTTGATCGAGTCCTGGGAGCGCGTTCCATCGTGGACGATGTTGGATGTCTCGATGCCCTCACAGCAGGCGTAGTGCTCCTCAAAGTGGACCCACTCACCAATCTCCAGATAGTCCGGATGGCACAGCGGGTCAGGGAGTTTTCCTGCCTGTCGTTCCTCCAGGGGCCACCCGACCGGTTGATCACGGTCAGCGTTGTGCTCGGCCTTGGCCTCCAGGGCCTCCGGGTCATCGCACTGAAGGTGTTCTACAACAACCTCAGCGCCGGAGTCTTCCGACACTTCAACAGTGTCGAGACTCGACTCTGGCTCAACGCTCGGGATCGAGGCTGACTCATTGTCCGAGTTTGGGGTATCCGCGGCACAGGAGGCGACCAGTAGAGCCACGCCTAGGATCGAGAGTGCAGAGGTCCAGGTGGTGTGACGCATATCTTCACCTTACATAGGGGCTGGTTAGGCTGTGCTTTCAGTCCAAGAGGACCAGGTGAGCGGACCCCGCGTCAAGATGCTCGAAGACGTTGAGGGTCCTGCCAGCGTCAGGAGGCGTGCGCGGTGAGGTCGCCGCCCGGGCGGCGGGTGCTGCAACCTGTTAGGCGTCGAGATATGTGTTCTCTCAGGTACGGACGGCGGTCATGCGAGACTGAATCTCGGCGATGACGTGCTCGGGATTGCTGGTGCTGAGCAGGTGCTCCTGCCCGCTGCAGCGCAGCCGCACACTCGGCCCGCCAACTAGTAATCCAGTGACGCCGCCGGGAAGCATGCGCAGCCCCATACCGGCGCTGAAGCCGGTATCCGGGCCAGGCTCAATGGAAGTAATCTCCTCCCAGCGGAAATGCCGCTGAAAGATTCCCATGCAACGGGCATGCAGGGCTTCGGCATCAGTGGTGATAACTACACGCATACGGCAGACAGCAGCTACCAGGAGCAGCGTCGGCACGGAGATCCCCAACACGACGAGGAAGGCTGTCCTCTCACCAATCGTGAACAGGATGCCTGGCAAACACGCCGCAACGCAGAAGATCATCAGAGGTGCCCAGTGTTTGGCCGCAATGCCAGTGCTGGAAATGACTGTCTGTTTGGCATTACTCACCACACCGAGTTTACCAGTGAGGCAGGCCTCAGAACATCAAGTCAGTGGTTCTGTCAGCACAGTCACCACGCGCAGTCCTGGCGTGCTTGTTAGTCCAATAGGTCCGGAGTCACGATACCGAGACCTTTGTCATGTGCCTGAGACTATTCCTGACCAACGTGGTGCGTGTGGTCAGCGCGTACGTGGGCTTCGCACCCGTGAAGGGTGGTCGCAAGAAGCGTTCGCGCACCATGTAGGACCCGGTCCGTACCTACATGAGCGGCGTCGAGCGCGCCGTCAGAACCCCACCCTTGACGTGCTCTGAAAACTGGCACAGGGACTCCGCGTGACAGTGGCCGGACTGTTCCACGACCAGTAAGAGTACAGGTCAGACTGGCGCAGTGAGGTCGTCTACGGGGCGGCGAGTGCGGCCCCGGGCTGTTTCGATGGCAAGGCCTTCCTTGGCCCAGTATTCGTAGCCGCCCAGGAGTTCCTTCAAATTCGTGTAGCCCATCCTGGCGAGGTCCAGCGCAGCTTTGGTGCTGCCGTTGCAGCCTGGTCCCCAGCAGTAGAGAACAATCTCGCTGCTCTTATCCGGGACGTGCTGGGCAATACGATCAGCCAGGTCAGCCCGGGGGATGTGCAGAGCATTTGGGATATGCCCTTGATCCCAGGACGCCTGGTTGCGCACATCGACGACGACGGGGGCCTCTCCCTTCATTCGTGCTTCGCTCAGGTCAGAGGGGTCAGTCTTGAAGGCCAGGGATGTCAGGAAAAACTCTTCAGCAGTCATCATGCTTTAACGCTATGACTCACGCTGCGGGCGATGAACAAGCGATACACGGAAATTGATCTCTCGCACCATGGAATCGCCGTTAGTATCCACGTTATGCCGTCTAATACGCACCCCGCCCTGGATGAGACAGATTCCCGCATCCTCTTCGAGCTGCAAGAAGATGGGCGCATCAGCACCGCAGAGCTTGCTCGTCGCATCAACCTATCTGCCAGCTCCACTGCGGAACGTGTGCGCCGACTGACTGAAAGCGGAGTCATTCGGGGATTCCGCGCAGTAGTGGACCCTGAGGTGATGGGCTTCCCGATCCTGGCCATAGTGCGCCTGCGTTACCCATCAGGGCACTACAAACCGTTCTATGACCTGATGGAGAACCTACCCCAGCTCACCGAGGCGCATCATGTGACCGGAGAGGACTGTTTCATCCTCAAAGTTCATGCCGCCTCTATGGCCGATCTGGAGAAGACGAACGCGAAACTGGCAACCCTCGGAGCGGTCTCCACCAGCGTCGTCTACTCGACCCCTGTGGAGCACCGGGCCATAGTTCCCCCCGCCAGCATGTAGATGCCAAATCGTCGAACGGTGTCACAAACGGCGTCGAACGAGGTTCTATGAGACCGCAGCAGATCGGTGAGTGCGTCGAGAGAACCGCATGACATCAAGAGAGAAAGGTCGAAAACCCTGATCAGTGGCAGATTGAGGTGCTAGCCTTCACACTTTCGGAGGTGCAGGTTCAAGTCCCGCTCCGAGCACAGGTTGAGTCAGACCTGGCCGCGTCGTCGTGATTGACCAGGTGCTCCCGCTCACCGATCTCAGATAGTCCGGGTGGCAGTAGGGGTCAGGCATCGCGCCGGTGCCGCCCCAGTCCTGGGGCCACCTAACCGGCTGGCTTCCGCCGTTGTACGAGGCTTTCTCAGCGAGTTCATCGGGGTCTTCGCAGTGGAGGTGATGGACTTCGATACCCGCACCGTCTTCACCATCGAGATAGTGGACGCCAACGTTGCCCTCCACATCTACGATCTGCTGGCAGGGCCGGAGCGCCCGATCAGGATGGGGTACAGCGTAAAGGTTGGATTCGGCGTTTGCCTCTCCAGTCCACCCCGCTGCCGTCTCCGGACACATCTCGGCAAGGTGTTCCTCGGATTCGACGATGTAGCCAGGCGGGACCAGAATATTGGTTCGGGCCGCAACGCTTTCGGTCACTTCCAGACCGTCGGCTAGGGGTCCTCAGTCAGCGGTCCCCAATCGGTCAGCCTCGAGGTCAGCCGCTTCTGACTCCTCGCAGGCGCTGGTGCTCGGCGCTGGCCCATCGTCGGTCGGAGGCAGAGGCGTCCCCGGCGCAGGATGAGACCAGCAGGGCGACTCCGAGGGCTGAGAGGACAGGCGTCCAGATAGTGTTGCGCATGCCTCCACCTTCATTTATCGTCAAGACGGTTTGTGCTGCGAACCTCAGCCAGAGACGTTGCTGAGGGTGGTGTCAGCACCCCGCACCGGGACAGTGAAGGCGTAGCAGCTGTTGGCTCCCGACGTCTGGGGTCCCTGGTAGGTCATATCCCATCCTGTGCCGTGTCCCCACGGCGTGTTGAACGAGTACTCACCGCCCAGTCCCATGTACAAAGTGCTCGCCCGTTGCGATTCCGAGCTGTGGCATACCGCGCTGATCGTTCGGAAATACGGATCGGTCACACCACCGGACTCCTCAAAGCAGGTGGGAGTCTCTGCGGTGTCGTAGGAAAGCCAGATGTACTGTTCGTTTCCCTCGCATGACGTGGCTGAAGCGTTCGCGTCGAGGATGTCGCTTCGCCTATCAGGCCAGGGAATGCCGGTCAGCTCTTCGGTGATCGGACCTGCTCCGTCCTGCGTGAGCTGGTCTTCATACAGCGGCGTGGCGCTGCTGGGGTCGATCACGCCGTCAACGGTGAATGTCTGGCCTTTGACGGTCAGCTCCCTGATCGGCTCATCGAACTCGATGAGTCCGGCATCGTCAGGCTCTGCGCCGTCGTCCAGGGCGTCCGCGAATGCCTGTTCGATGGGCGCATGCTCAAACGGCGTGTCAGGGACAGGCACGTCCTCATAGTCATAAATGGGCGGTGCTTCACTGCCAGGCGGTAGAGGCGGAGCGTATATGTCGTCGCTGTGGACATCGTCTTCCAGCGTCCCGTCAACCTCGCCGGAAGTGACAATCTCCTCATCCTGCTCAGGTGTGGCTGTCACATCGTCAGTCGCCGCCGTATCCGCAGCACAGGAGGAGACCAGCAGGGCGGCACCGAGGATCGAAAGTCCGGGCGTCCAGGTTGTGTTGTGCATAATCTTCACCCTACATATTGATCGGGCAGCGATTCTCGGCGATGACAGAATCCGCCGCCGAGCCGGAGAGGGCTCAGACCGAGGGCGCAGGTCGGTGATGGTTCCTGCTCAGAAGCGAGGGTGATCCAGGTCCTCTGAGGCGATGCAGACTGCTGCCCGGTGGGTTCGGCAGCGTTCTGGCATACGGTGCCAGCGAGCGCCCAGGCTTCTGGGCCCGGTGCCGATAGGGTGGTGGCTATGGAGAACAACGTCGTCGAATTCTGCCGTGACCTGATCCGCATCGACACCTCCAACTGGGGTGAGGGCACCTCCAACGGGGAGCGCGACGCCGCCGAGTACTGTGCTGAGATCATGCGCCGGGCCGGACTGTCACCCGAGTTCTATGAGAAAACCCCCGGCCGGACCAATGTGGTGGCCCGGATGAAGGGCAGCGACCCCGATGCCGGCGCGCTGGTGGTGCACGGACACCTGGACGTGGTCCCCGCCCAGGCTGAGGACTGGCAGGTGGACCCCTTCGCGGCCGAGCTCATCGACGGGCTGATCTGGGGCCGCGGGGCAGTGGACATGAAGGACATGGACGCGATGATCCTGGCCTCCATGCTGCAGATGGCTCAGGACGGCCATCAGCCCAAGCGCGACATCATCTTCGCTTTCTTCGCCGACGAGGAGGACAACGGCACCTACGGTGCCCGTTGGCTGACCCAGACCCACCCGGAACTCTTCGACGGCGCCACTGAGGCGATCAGTGAGGTGGGTGGATTCTCCGCGGACATCGCAGGGACTCGCACCTACCTGATCCAAACCGCCGAGAAGGGCATCCACTGGACCAAGATGACCGCCCACGGCACTGCGGGCCACGGCTCAGCCATCCATAGGGACAACCCGGTGGTCCACCTGGCCGAGGCGGTGGCGGCGATCGGCGCTCACGAATGGCCCATCGAGTACACCAAGACCACCCGCGCGCTCTTTGAGCAGCTGGCAGAGGTCACCGGGATCCCCTTCGACCCGGAGGACCCTTCGGCGCTGATCGAGGCCTCCGGCTCAGCGGGGAAGTTCATCGCCGCGACTCTGCGCAACACCTCCAACCCCTCTTTGCTGCGAGCCGGCTATAAGCACAATGTGGTGCCGGGCCAGGCTGAGGCGCTGGTTGATGCCCGCACGTTGCCTGAGCAGGATGAAAAGGTTGCTGCGACCCTGCGCGAGCTGGCGGGGGAGAAGGTCACCTTCGAACTGATGAACCAGGGCCCGGCGCTGGAGGTGCCGTTCTCCGGTGCCCTGGTGGAGCAGATGGTCCAGGCGCTGAAAGACGAAGACCCAGAGGCCGTCGTCGTGCCATACATGCTGGGCGGCGGCACTGACAATAAGCATCTGGCCACACTCGGCATCACCGGCTACGGGTTCGCCCCGCTGCAGCTGCCGGCCGACCTCGACTTCACCGGCATGTTCCACGGGGTCGACGAGCGGGTGCCGGTCGAGTCCCTGAAGTTCGGCGTCCGCACTCTGCACCGCTTTCTGCTGGAGCAGTAGGGATTTACGAGCCTCGGCGTGGGGAAATTCACTGTGCACCTGCAGGTTGCTGTTCCAGATGCACAGCCTGTTTCCCAGAATCCGTCTCCACGTCAACGTTGGTGGGAATCTCACTGTGCAAATTGCACGGCGGGGGATCCTAGAAGGTCCGCTTAACACGGATGCGGCGCCTCCGCAGCCAATACTTGCGCACGCCGCCGGTGTAGATCGCCGAGCGGCGGAGCTCCCAGCGGCCGTACTCCGCATGGTCGATCACCTGACGCCGTGCCTCCGCCAACGACTCCCGCGGCTGGCAGGTGATCACCAGGTATTCCCAGCCGCGGCCGTCGTCGCCCTCAGTAAGGTACCGGGTCGGCACGGTGGCCGGAGTCTTATCTGACATTGCGACCACTCTAAAGCACACGGTCAAGCCTCGGTGCACATTGGGTCTACCGCGCGGACTGGCGGCGTTGATACTGTGTGCCTATGAACATCGATCCTCGCATCGCACTCAGCGCGCTCACCAATGCACTGGAGGAGCATCTTTCCACCGCGGTCAACCGCCGTGGCGAGGACGATCCGGCTGTGGAGACCACGTTCTACCGAGTCGCAGACGCCTTCGAGGCCTATGAGGACGCGCTCTTCGCCGCCACTGGAGAGGTGACCCCGCTGGACCTCTACGACGAGGAGTCAGACGATGTCGATGAGCTCGACGAGGACGATGACCTCGATGATGATCTTGAGGACGGCTGAACCGACGGAATGATCCGGGGCGTCTGCGGGTTGTCTGTGAGTTGGACCTATCCGCCCGTGAGAGGATCAATGCGTGAAATCGTGGAGTGCCCCTGCTGTGCCCGGCCTGCCGCACGTCGCCGAGACCCTTGAGCTTTACGACACGCCGGCCTCAAGCACCGTCAGCACCGTCTCCCGCAACGGTGTGGCCTCCCTCTATGTCTGTGGCATCACACCCTACGACGCCACCCACTTGGGCCATGCCAACACCTACGTCCACTTCGACCTCTTGGTGCGTTACTGGCTGGCCTGCGGCGTGGACGTGCAGTATGTGCAGAATGTCACCGACATCGACGACCCGCTCCTGGAACGGGCGCAGAGCACAGGAGCGGACTGGCAGGACCTGGCGGAGTCCCAGACTGAGCTGTTCCGGGAGGATATGACCGCGCTCAGCGTCATCCCACCAACTCACTACCTGGGTGCGGTGGAGATGATCCCGGCAGTGGTCGAAGACGTCGAACGTCTCCACCACCTGGAGATCGCCTATCCGGTTGCTGCCGATGACGCCGCCGGTGACGACTACTACTTCGACATCGCCGCCGCCGAACAGCGCACTGACTGGCGTTTGGGCAGTGTGGGCAACTATGACCGGCAGACTATGGAGCAGCTCTTTCCCGAACGCGGCGGCGATCCTCAGCGGGCCGGCAAACGAGACCCTCTCGACCCGCTGCTCTGGCGCTCGGCACGCCAGGGGGAGCCCCAATGGCCCGGCGGCAGGCTGGGACAGGGCCGGCCCGGTTGGCACATCGAATGCTCAGTGATCGCCAGGCGGCACCTGCCCGCGCCGTTCACCGTCCAGGGCGGCGGCTCGGACCTGCGCTTCCCGCACCACGAGTTCTCCGCCGCGCATGCCACCGCGGCCGACGGCGTGGCCCTGGCTGAGCGCTATATGCACACCGGCATGGTCGGGCTCGACGGGGAGAAGATGTCCAAATCGCGCGGAAACCTGGTGCTGGTGTCCCAGCTGCGCTCCGACGGAGTGGACCCGCAGGCGATCCGGACACTGATCCTCACCCACCACTGGCGTCAGGACTGGCCCTATACCGGGCAGAAACTCCGGGAGTCCGAGCAGCGCCTCCTCCGTTGGAAAGCCGCATGGCAGCAGGCCGAGGACCGTCAGGACGATGACGCCGGGGCTGATGACCTGCAGTACGCCCTGATCAGCGCCCTCGCCAATGATCTCAACGCACCGGCCGCCTTGACCAGCCTCGACCTCTGGGCCAGCGGACATCTTGCCGCAGGAACCAGCAGGACGCGGGTTCACCATGTGGTGCAGGCGCTGCTGGGGATCGACCTCTCCGGCTGAGGAAGCCGGCCGCAACATCCTAACGCTCAGGCGGTTTGCGCCGACGCAGGTAGCGTTCGAACTCCTCGGCGATGGCGTCCCCCGACGCCTCCGGAAGGTTCGTAGTGTCCGTGGCCTCCTCCAGCCGCTTGACGTATTCAGCGATCTCGTTGTCCTCATCGGCAAGATCGTCGACCCCCCGCTCCCAGGCAGCGGCGTCCTCAGCGATCTCCTCGGCCTCCTGAGGGTCCAGCGGCAGATCAAGCAGCTCTTCGAGCTTGCGCACCAGCGCCAGCTGCGCCTTGGGGGAGGGCGCCTGGCCCACATAGTGCGGCACCGCCGCCCACAGCGAGACGGCGGGAATGCCGGCCTGGTAGGCAGTATGGGCCAGAACCCCCACGATCCCCACCGGCCCCTCATAGGTGGGCTCCTCGATGTCCAGCAGCTCCCGGAGCTGATCGTCCTCTGAGGAGAACGACGCCGGTATAGGCCTGGTATGCGGGACATCGGCCAGCAGCGCACCCACCAGAACCACCGCGGCCACATGATGCTCCGCCGCCAGTGTCAGCAGATCGGCAGTGTAGCCGCGCCACCGGAAACTGGGCTCCACACCGTGGACGAGGAGCAGGTCGAACTCCCCGGCCTCCGGTGCGGCACGCAGGATGGTGGTGGAGGGCCAGATGATCTCCCGTCCGCTGGGGTTGCGCAACACTCTGGGACGGGAGAACTGGAAATCGTAGAACTCCTCATCTGTGAGCTTCTCCACCAGCTCCGCGCCGAAGGCCTGAGACAGGGTGCGCACAGCAGCGGAGGCCGCCCCGCCGGCGTCGTTCCACCCTTCGAAGGCAAGCACCATCACCGTGGGCCTGCCGCTGTCCTCGCCATTGGTCTCGGCGATTCTGCGCAGGTGAGCAGCAAGCAGCTCTGCCCGGTCCACTCTGGCCGCGGGGGCGTCCGGATCTGCCGAGTCGGGGTTCTGGTTGTCCTCACTCACATTTCTCACAGTAGTAGCAAGCCACCGCTGGTGGAAGCGTACGATGGTGGATATGTCAGAACTGCAAGCCGTTTTCTGGGACATGGACGGCACTCTCGTGGACACCGAGCCCTACTGGATGGAATCTGAGTACCAGCTGGTCAGGGCCCATGGGGGGTCCTGGAACGATGAGAAGGCGCATCTGCTGGTGGGTCAAGCCCTGCCCTTCTCCGCCACCGTGCTCCAGCAGTCCGGGGTGCAGATGGGAGTCCGTGAGATCATCGACCACCTGACCGGTCAGGTGGTCGCCAAATGTGCTGAGCGGATGCCCTGGCGCCCAGGGGCCCGTGAGCTGCTGGAGGAGCTGCATGCTGAGCAGGTCCGCAATGCGCTGGTGACCATGAGCTTCACCCCGCTGGCCCGGGCGGTGGCAGATGCGCTGCCAGCCGGACAGCTGGAGTTCACCGTCACCGGAGATATGGTCTCAGCCGGAAAACCTGACCCTGAGGCCTATCACCTGGCCTTTGACACCATGGCAGCGGACCACCAGGGCCGCACTGGAGCGCAGCTTCAGCGCCAGCGCTGCATCGCCATTGAAGATTCAGTGCCGGGGACTGCCGCCGCAGCGGCCTCAGGCCTGGTGACCCTGGCTGTGCCGCACTACACCCCGCTGCCTGAAACCGGTCAGTGGCATCTGTTGGACACCCTCGACGGTGCCCGAGTCACCGACCTGCAGCAGCTTCTCCTCCGAGACCCTGCCCCGGCGGTCGCATGAGGGGCGGGCACTCGGTGGTCGCACGGCCGGTCGGCAAGCATATGCGCACCGGTGCGCTGCAGGCCGGGCAGCGGGTCCAGCTCACCGACTACAAGGGCCGGAAGTCCACCATCACGCTCACTGAGGGAGGCGAATGGCACACCCACCAGGGTGTGCTCCACCATGGCCTGCTGATCGGTCAGTCCGAGGGAATCGTGGTGGAGAACAGCGCGGGCTACCGGTACCAGGTGCTGCGCCCGCTGCTGAACGACTATGTGCTCTCCATGCCGCGCGGGGCCACTGTGGTCTACCCCAAGGACTCTGCCCAGATGGTGCAGGTCGCAGACATCTTCCCCGGGGCCCACGTGCTGGAGGCCGGAGTCGGCTCAGGGGCGCTGAGCATCTCCCTGTTGCGGGCAGTGGGCGAGTCAGGAACGCTGAACTCCTACGAACTGCGTGAGGAGTTCGCCGAGATCGCCCAGAGCAATGTGGAGGCGTTTTTCGGCGAGCCGCACCCGGGCTGGCAGATCCTCATCGGCGATGCCGCTGACAAACCCCTGGACATCGAAGCCCCCGGCGGCGTGGACCGGGTGGTGCTGGACATGCTGGCCCCCTGGGAGTGCCTGAACACCGTACGCACGGTCTTGGCCCCCGGCGGCGTATGGGTCAGCTACGTGGCCACCGTGACCCAGCTCTCCCGGCTGACCGAGGCCATCCGCGGCAGTGGCGGTTTCACCGAGCCGGAGGCCCACGAAACCATGATGCGTACCTGGCACTTGGACGGTTTGGCGGTGCGTCCGGACCACCGGATGGTCGCCCACACCGGGTTCTTGCTCTCCGCCAGGCGTCTGGCCGAGGGGCAGCTGCCATTGGCGCTGAAGAAGCGGGAGAAGGTCTCTGAGCCCTCTGCCGAGGACAAACGGGCCTGGGCCGGCACGGCGTGGGAGAACGACGACGACGTCGAAGCCACTTGGGATCAGGAGAGTCTCAAGACTCGCGTGGTATCGAAGAAGAAGGCGCGCAAAGCCGCCGCCAATGCGGTCCGGCACGCCGAGGCAGCCAAGGAGGTGTCCACAGATGAGTCAGACTGAGGCCCAAACCGAGCAGTTGAGCAGCCGGCTGGAACAGGCGCATCGGCAGATCGACAATCTGCGCAGCAGGCAGCGGGATCTGGAGCGTCAGCTTCAGTCGGCCGGACGGAACAATGATCGGATGAAGGGCCTGCTGGAGGCGACCAAGGGCCAGATCGATCAGCTCAAACTGGCCTTGGAGGCCGACGGGCAGCCGCCTTTCACCTTTGCCACGGTGGTCGGCTACCACCAGCAGCGGGACCGGACAGAGGGCCGTGAGATCGAGGCGGCCACCGGGCCCGGCTGCGATGTGCTGCACTCCGGCCGGAAGCTGCGCGTCTCGGTCTCCCCGCTGATCGTCCCGGAGGAGGTCACCCCCGGCAGCCAGGTGATGCTCAATGAGAACTACACCATCATCGCCGTGTTAGACCCTGAGGGCACCGGTGAGATCGCCCGGGTCAAGGAGATCCTTCCCGACGGCAGGTTGGTCATCATCGCCCGCGGAGAGGACGAGAGGGTGGTCAAGCTCTCACCCTCGGCTGAGGTGCAGGCAGAGGGTGAGAAGCCGGTACGGGTCGGGGACGCTGTGGTGGTCGACCTGCGCATCGGAACGGCCACTGAGGTGGTGCCGCTCTCCGAGGTCGAAGATGTGGTGCTGGAGGAGACTCCGGATGTCTCCTACCAGGACATCGGCGGTCTGGCAGAGCAGATTGAGCAGATCCGCGATGCGGTGGAGCTCCCCGTCCTTCACGCTGACCTCTTCCGTGAGCACGGGCTGCGGGCGCCTAAGGGCATTCTGCTCTACGGCCCGCCGGGCTGCGGGAAGACCATGATCGCCAAGGCGGTGGCCACTTCGTTGACCAACGGCGATGAGGCAGTCGCGTACTTCTTGAACATCAAAGGACCGGAGTTGCTGAACAAGTATGTGGGTGAGACCGAGCGCCATATCCGGGTGATCTTCTCCCGGGCCCGGGAGCGTGCCTCAGCCGGCTCGCCGGTGGTGGTGTTCTTCGACGAGATGGAAGCGCTGTTCCGCACCCGCGGCACCGGAGTCTCCTCCGATGTGGAGACCACCATCGTGCCGCAGCTGCTGGCGGAGATCGACGGTGTGGAGTCATTGGACAATGTGATCGTCATCGGCGCCTCCAACCGCGAAGACATGATCGACCCGGCCATCCTGCGGCCGGGACGGCTTGATGTGAAGATCCGGGTTCAGCGGCCCACCGCGGCCGGGGCGCGCGACATTCTCGGCATTCATCTGAGCGATGCGGTGCCGCTGCGCTCTGCCCTGGTCGAAGAGCACGGAGGGCGCGACGCCGCCCGCACCGCACTGATCGAGTCGACGATCTCTCAGCTCTACCCCGAGCACGCCGGGTTCATGTCCGGAGCGGTGCTGAGCAACATTGTCGACCGCGCCAAGAAGCTTGCGATCAAGGACTACCTGGCAAGCTCTGCAGACGAGGAGGTCAAGGGCATCACCTCCGCACATCTGGAGCAGGCGATCGAGCAGGAGCTCGCCGAGCAGCGGGCCATGGTGGCCGGACTGGGGATCGCAGGGTGAGTGTACGCCGTCTGATCGGCATGGAGACCGAGTACGGGATCCATGCCCCTGCCAACCCGCGGGCCAGCCACGTGGCACTGTCGATCGAGCTGGTCAACGCCTATGCCGCCCATGTCACCGAAACCGGGGGAGCGGTGGCCGGCACCGAATGGGACTATCAGTCCGAGTCCCCGCTGGTGGACGCCCGGGGGTGGGTGCTGCCGCGATCCTCAGCGCATCCCAGCCAGCTCACCGATACCCCGGAGGCGCTGGTGGATGCCCTGGGCAATGTCTCCGGCGGCGATCCCAGCCCGGCAGACACCGCAGAAAGCGGCTTCAACCCGCCTGGCTCTGCGCATTGGCGCGGGGACTTCTTCGAGCTCCAGGCCGGACAGCCTCAGCTGCTGATGAATCTGGTGCTAGGCAACGGGGCGAGGTTCTACGTCGACCACGCTCATCCGGAGTATTCGGCGCCAGAGACCCTGGGTGCCAAACGTGCCGTGCTCTACGACGTCGCCGGCGACGTCGTCGCCCGTGCGGCCGCGCAGCGGCTGTCCCGGGAGCCGGGGGCGCCGGAGCTGCTGCTGTACAAGAACAACACCGACAACAAATCCGTCTCCTACGGTGCCCATGAGAACTATCTGGTGCCGCGATCGGTTCCGTTCGACGATCTTGTCGCGGGGCTGCTGCCCTTCTTCGTCACCCGGCAGGTGCTCTGCGGCGCCGGGCGGGTCGGCATCGGGCAGCGGGGCCAGAGCAGCGGGTTCCAGATCTCCCAGCGGGCGGACTTCTTCGAGGAGCAGGTCGGGCTGGAGACCACGGTGCGCCGGCCCATCATCAACACCAGGGACGAGCCGCATGCGCACTTCGACACCTGGCGCCGGCTGCATGTGATCATCGGTGACGCCAATATGAGCGAATACTCCGCCTGGCTGCGAGTCGGCACCACGGCCCTGGTGCTGGACCTGATCGAATCCGGCTCGGCTCCGCAGATCAGGCTCACCGACCCGGTGCAGGCCCTGAAGGCCATCTCCCACGATCCCACCCTGACCCAGAGAGTCTCCACAGACCGTGGTCCCATGACCGCCCTGGAGATCCAGCAGCAGTACCTGCAGGCGGCGACCGCCCATGCCCGCACCGTCCACGCCCCCGGGCTCCCCCATGCGGCCCCGGACACTGAGACCGCTGAGGTGATCGAGGCGTGGCACCAGCTGCTGAACGACCTCGCTGAGGACCTCAGCCTGGCCGCCGACCGGGTGGACTGGGTCTCCAAGCTCCAGCTGCTGGAGTCCTACCGCCGCCGGGACAGCTTGGATTGGGACTCGCCGACGCTGGGCATGATCGACCTGCAGTACCACGATCTGCGGCCGGAGAAGGGCCTGTACTACAAGCTGGCCAGGGCCGGGCGGATGCGCCGGCTGTTCACCGATGAGCAGGTCGCCTGGGCCGCCGAGCATCCTCCGGAGGAGACCCGGGCCTGGCTGCGCGGCCAGTTGGTCACACAGCATGCTCAGGCAGTGGTGGGTGCCTCGTGGGATCAGGTGCTGCTGCGTCCCGATGAAGTCTCTCCACCGGTCAGGCTGCACCTGCCCGATCCCTATGCTGCCACCCGGGTCAAGGCCGAGCCGGTTCTGGAGAGCGCCGCAGATACTGCCGAGCTGGTGGAGGGCCTGCAGTACATGCTGGGCCAGCGGTAGGATGGTCTCCATGTCAGCACAGCCGCAGAAGCAGCCGCACCGCCCCGGCGGGGATCAGACGCCGGAGTCTGCGGATTCCGGCCAGGTGAAGGGAAACCCGCAGGCCTCCGAGCGCGTTGAGGAGCTCGACAGTCTCCTGGACGAGATCGACACCGTGCTGGAGGCCAATGCCGAGGAGTTCGTCAAGGGCTTCGTCCAGAAGGGCGGCCAGTAGGGCGTGGACCGACGCGTCTACGGCGTCGAAACCGAATTCGGCCTCATTCATCACCCGGAGACCGGCCGTGGCCTGCCCCCTGATGAACTGGCCCGCTACCTGTTCCGTCCGGTGGTGGAGTTCGGACGCAGCTCCAACATCTTCATCCCCAACGGCTCACGGCTCTACCTGGACGTCGGCTCCCACCCGGAGTACGCCACCGCCGAATGCGATGACCTGATCGACCTGATCGCCTCAGACCGTGCCGGTGAGCGGATCATGCATGACCTGGCGCAGTGGACCGAGGAGCGAATCCGGGACGACGGATTCAACGGCCAGGTCTATGTGCTGAAGAACAATGTGGACTCAGCGGGCAACTCCTACGGCAGCCACGAGAACTATCTGATACCGCGGACCACCCACTTCCGGCGGCTCTCCGGAATTCTGCTTCCGTTCCTGGTCACCCGGCAGATCATCGCCGGAGCCGGCCGCGTCGTGCCGGCTGACCAGGAGAACGAGGCGCACTTCGCGTTCTCCCAGCGTGCTGACCACATGTGGGAGGGCATCTCCAGCGCCACCACCAGGTCGCGGCCGATCATCAACACCCGGGACGAGCCCCACGCCGACGCCGCCGCCCACCGCAGGCTGCATGTCATTGTGGGGGACTCCAACATGTCCTCCACCACCTCGCTGCTGCGCTACGGCGCCACAGATCTGGTGCTGCGGATGATCGAGGCCGGGGTGCCGATCGGCGACTACGAACTGGAGAACCCGATCGCGGCGATCCGCGCGATCAGCCACGACATCACCGGCCGGACCACCGTGCGCCTGCGCAGCGGCCAGGAGCTGACTGCCGCGCAGATCCAACGGGGACTGCTGGAGAGGGTCACCAGGTTCGTCACCGAGCAAGGCTCCCACCACCGGCATGTGGAGACCATCCTGGAGCTCTGGGCGCGCACGCTGGAGGCGGTGGAGACCGGCAACCACGGCCTCATCGACCAGGACATCGACTGGGCCATCAAGAAGCGGCTGGTTCAGCAGGTCGCTGCGCGTCACGGCCTGGAGCTCAGCCACCCCCGGCTCGCACAGATCGACATGTCCTACCACGATGTCAATCCGCAGCGCGGGCTCTTCCATCTGCTGCTCACACGTGGCCTGGCCACCGACGTCCTCTCTGAGGAGCGCATCACCCGGGCCATGACCTCCCCGCCGCCGACCCGGGCAGCAGTCCGGGGCGAGTTCCTCTCCACCGCCCGGGCCTATGGCGCTGAGTGCACGGTGGACTGGGTCCATCACAAGCTGATCGACCGGCCGTTGGAGGCGGTGATGGTCAAAGACCCTTTCGCCGCCCAGGATGAGCGCGTGGAGGCGCTGCTGGACAGACTCGGCGACCGGGGAGCCCAGCTGCGTGAGCTCAGCGGTGATGAGCGGAGCCAGAGGGGCGTCACTGTGGCGCTGACTGAAAAGTACGCATTCACCGGTGAGGCCGCACCGCCGGAGCCTCCGCTGATCTGACAAAGTCTGAAACAAACGAGTAGAGTTCCCTCGATGCACATTCACCGCGCTGCCAAAGCCCCGCTGGCCCTGTCCGCCACCGCCGTCCTTCTGCTCACCGCCTGCAACGGCGACGAAGGCCTCGGCGATTCCGGAGCGCTCTCCGGGGTCGAGGTCAACCACAGCTCAGAGGGAGAAGCCCCCGAGGTCGTCATCTACGACCCGATCGAGGCCGATGAGAACTCCTCCTACGTGGTGACCCAGGGCGAGGGCGAGCAGGTCGGCTCCGACATGCTGGTTGACTATCACATGACTGCGGTGAACCCCGATGACGGAGCAGTGCAGCAGCACAGCTACGATGAGATGCTCCCTCAAACACTGCCAGTACCACTGTTGCTGCAATCAGACAATGACCTAGACCGTTTCGTGGGCGAGGCTGTCTCAGGCGAAGGGGCCACTGTCGGATCAGATGTGCTGCTGTACATGGTCGCAGATGAAGACATCGGAATGACCGAGCCGATCCTCTGGAATGTCGAGATACTCGACCAGTACCTGATTTATGCCGATGGGCAGGAGCAGGAGCAGTCCGGGGATCTGCCCCAGGTCGACTCCGAAACTGGCACTGCGCCCGAGCTCGGTGAGTACGACGCCGAGGCAGAGCCGCCCAGCGAGCTCACCAGTGAGGTGCTGATCGCCGGTGACGGCGCTGAAGTGGCCGACGATGATCACGTCATCGCCCAGTACCGCGGTTGGCGCTGGGAGGACGGGGAGATTTTCGACCAGTCCTGGGGCGAAGATGGCGAGCCCGGGGCACCCTTCGACTTCTCGCTCACCGGTGGTGTGATCGAAGGCTGGCTGGAGGGCATCCCCGGCCACAACGTGGGCGACCGCCTCCTGCTGGTCATTCCCGAAGACCAGGCCTACGGTGAAGCGGTCAACGACGACGGCACCACTGAGACTGGTGGTCCGGGCGGCACCCTGATCTTCGCCATCGACATCCTGCGCACCATCGACAGCGAAACCATGGAGGAGCTCCAGGCCGCCCAGCAGGAGGCCCAGCAGCCTGAGATGGGTGAGATGCCCGAGGTTGACGAGGAAGAGGTCGCCGAACTGGCCGAGGAGCTCGGCGTCGGCGAGGATGAGATTGCCCAGTTTCTGATGATGGGCATCTCCCCGGACGAGCTGCGTGAGATGTTCCAGGGCGCGGAAGACGGCGCTGAGGATGAGGCTGACTCCGAGGAAGACCCGGACAGCGACGATGACACCGACGACGAGGATGAATGACATGTCTTTCGGACAGCGAAGCTACGACCGCGGCCGCCCAGAGGTCGACTTTCCGGGAGAGACTCCGCCGGAGGAACTGGTGATCGAGGAGATCATCCCCGGGTCCGGACCGGAGGTGGCCCCCGGTGACGCCATCTCCTGCCACTATGTCGGTGTCTCCTGGTCCACCGGCGAGGAGTTCGACGCCTCCTGGAACCGCGGAGCGCCGCTGGACTTCACCGCAGGCATCGGCCAGGTCATCCAGGGCTGGGACCAAGGGCTGATCGGCATGAAGGAAGGTGCCCGCCGGCGTCTGGAGATTCCCCCGCATCTGGCCTACGGCGAAGCCGGGGCCGGTGGCGCCATCGGGCCCCATGAGACCCTCATCTTCGTGGTGGACTTGGTGAAGGTCAACAAGACCGACTGATCGCTGAGGCCTATGCAGCATCACGAGGGGGATACCGATCAGCAGCCGCGGCAGACTGCAGCGGCTGAGGACGGTGTGGTGCGGGCACTCTCCATGGCCAACGCCCTGCTGAACCATCCAGGTGGGCTGAGCCGGGAGCAGATCTTCGACAAGGTTGAGCTCTACCGTGCCCGTCGCGATGAGCGGGACCGGCTCACCGGGGTTCAGCGGAAACGGGCCGACGCGGCTCTGGAGAAGCTCTTCGGCCATGACAAAGCGCACCTGCGCAGCTGCGGCATCGCACTGAGCGAACCCAGCTCTGAGGACGACTACCGGTACCGGATCGACAGGCGCCAGTACGGACTGCCGGACCTTCAGCTCACCGCTGACGAGCATATGGCCCTCCACCGCGCCCAGCTGCTGTTCGCCCATCACCACATCGCCGGACTGCAGCACGCACTGTGGGCCATCAACCCCGACTACCAGGATGTCGTCTCCCCCCTGGCCCCCCGAGCCCTGCAGGCATCCATCGGCTCGGAGGCGGAGCTCTCCCATCTGATCGACGTCGCCACCATCGGCACTCGCATCCCGGTGACCTTCCGCTACACCGGAAGAGGCCGGTCCGGGGCTGAGACCAGGCGTGTGGTTCCGCTGGCCACTGGCGCCCAGGGCCACTGGTATCTCATCGCCCATGACCTGGACCGGGACCAGCAGCGGCTTTTCCGCCTGGACCGGGTGACTGGTTCGATCACGGCGCTGCCGGCGGCCACACTGACCGAGGCGGAGGCTGAGGTGGTGGGACAGATTGCTTCTGAGAGGCTCTACGCGCAGCTGGATGTGTCTGCGGTCCTGGAGCCGACTGAGCGACAGTTCGCGGAGCGGGAGCTGCTCTGCGGCGCCCTGCGTGCGCACCAGGGACCGGCTCCGCAGACGCTGCCCAAGCTCACAGATCCACCCGGCGGGCTGCGGAAGGATGACGCGGCGGCCAAAACCGAACGTGTGGTCAATATGATAGCCCTGCTGCTGGCCGGCGGGGGAGTCCGACCCAGCCAGTTGCTGGTGAAGTATGCGATCACTGAGGAGCAGCTGCTGCGTGATCTGCTCAGCATCAGCCTGGTCAACACCCACGGGTTCCCAGACACCCTCGATGTACAGCCCTTCCCTCCGCTGAACGATGAGCAGTTCGTCTCCGAGTACCTCACCGCCGATGAGCCGATTGTGCTGCACCCCGGCAGCGGAGTCCTGGACAAGCCGGTCTCGCTGACCAAACCCGGGGCGCTGAGCCTGATGATCGCGCTGAAAGCTCTCATCGAGGTCTGCCCTGCGGCTGATGAGCATATTGCCCGGGCTGCGGAGAACCTTCAGCAGAAGATTCTAGGTATTGTGCCGAGGTCCATCGCGCAGGCGGCTATGTCCATGTCCTTGTCCCGCGCCTCTGCCGACGGGCCCCTTCTGCAGACTGCCGGCGAGGCCATGGACGCGGGATATGCGTTGGATCTGGAGTATGCCGATGCGTCCGGGCGGTATAGCAGCAGGACCATCGAGCCGGTCCAGATCGTCTACGACGGCCCGCATACCTATCTGCGTGCCTGGTGCCGTCACGCCGAGGGGGAGCGGTTCTTCCGCCTCAGCCGGATCCTGCGCATGACCGCGCTGCCGCAGGCGGCCCAGGGTGCCGAGGCCGCTGCCCTTGATCTCAGCCAGAGTCCCCGGCCCCAGGTGCCGGTGACCGCTGAGTCAGTGCCGGTGGTGCTGCGATTCGCACCCTGTGCCGCCGCCCAGGCCGTCATGTACAGCCCGGTCAAGCAGCACACCGACAAACAGACCGGGACGCGGACCATCTCCACGCATTTCGCCACTCAGGAGGCCGCCGTGCGGGTGTGCCTGGAGGCAGGGGGAGACATCGAGGTCATCCGTCCTGCGGAGCTTCGTGAGGAAGTACGACGCCGTGCCGAAGATGCGCTGGCGCCGTCGTGAAGCATCCAGGGGAGTCCATTAGACTTGACCGGAAGAGGAAAGGAACCTGTTCATGAACATTTCCGGCTGGCAGTGGCTGATTCTGCTGCTCATTGTCCTGCTGCTCTTCGGCGCCACCCGCCTGCCTAAGCTTGCTCGTTCGATGGGGGAGTCTGCGAGGATCTTCAGGTCCGAGGTCAGGACTACGCAGGAGGAAGATCAGGAGGCCGGCGACGACGCCTCCGCCGAGCCTTCTGCCGTAGAGGGCAAGGTCATCGACCCTACGGCCGATGTGCACAAGAGTCGCGGACGCCGCGACCACTCCTGAGGTGCCCGGGTCCAAACGCGCCAAGCGCGATGCCGAGGGGCGGATGCCGCTGCGGGAGCATCTTCGCGAACTGCGACGCAGGCTGCTGGTCTCCGGTGCCGGGATCGTGCTGGGGGCAGTGGCCGGGTTCTTCCTCTACGACTGGCTCTTCGCCTCCTTGGCCGAACCGGTGCTGGAGTTCGGATCAGGTGACGAGACCAGACTGACGGCGATCGCATTCAACGCGGTGGGGCAGCCACTGGACATGCTGATCCGGCTCTCACTGTTCGTGGGCCTGGTGATATCCTCTCCGGTCTGGCTCTACCAGATCTGGGCCTTCATCATGCCGGGGCTGAAGAAGAAGGAAAAGCGGTACGCGATCGCCTTCATCGCCGTCAGCGTTCCGCTGTTCCTGGCCGGGATCGCGATGGCCTATACACTGCTGCCGCGGGCCATCGAGTTCTTCTTCCAACTCAACCCTGAGGGCACTGCCAACGTCATCGACCCCAGCATCTACTTCACTTTTGTGCTCCATCTGTTCTTAGCCTGCGGGATCGCTATGGTGATCCCGGTGATTCTGGTGGGCATCAACATGATGGGGATCATCAGTGGCCGCCAGATCCTCAACTCCTGGCGCGGGGTGGTGATGCTGATCGCGGTGATGTCCGCTCTGGCGGCCCCCGGAGGTGAGGCGGTCACCATGTTCTTCATCATGATTCCGCTGACCCTGCTCTTCGCGGTGGCGATAGGGCTCTGCCTGCTCAACGACAGGCGGCGTGAGAAGCGGGAGCGGGAGACCCTCAGGCCTGGCGCGTCAGCCTGACATCCACGTTCAGGACGGTCTCCGGGGTGCCGCCGGAGAGGATCCCCTTGAACGGGGTCACATCGGCGTAGTCCCTGCCGCGGGTCACCAGAATGTGATGATCACCGGCGGGCTGATGATTGGTGGGGTCCCAGGAGTGCCAGCGGCCGTCCCACCATTCCAGCCAGGCATGGGACTGTCCCGCTACCTCGGTGCCGATGGCAGTCTCCGGGTCCGGATGGATGTACCCGGAGACATAGCGGGCGGGAATTCCCAAGGTGCGCAGCGCTCCGATGGCCACATGGGAGAGGTCCTGGCAGACGCCTTTGCGTTCGGCGAAGGACGCCTCGGCGTTGTAGTGCACTCCAGTGGTGCCAGGCTGGTACTCCATCTGCTCGCGCAGCCAGGCGAAGAGGGCCAGGGCCGTCTGGTTCGGGGTGTTCCCGGCGGAGATCTCCGCAGCGGCATCAGTGAGCTCCTGACCCGGTACAGAGAGCTTGGACTGGGGCAGATAGTCGCTGAACTCCTCGAGGTTCTCAGCAAGCGCGAGCTGATCCCAGTCCAGCAGGTCCTCCGGGGCATGCTGCTTCTCAGCGCGGTGGACCTCCACCAAGGCCTGTGCCGTGACCGTCAGGGTCTCGTGCCAGGAGTGCAGGTCGAAGGTGTGCACTTTGGTTCCCCAGTAGTCCCGGTAGTGCGAGAGTGTGGTGGCGTAGGGCGAGATCTTCAGATCCGTCTCCAGCACCACCTGGGCGGCATCGGTCTGCGGGGTCATCCGCGCCTCGTTGTAGGAGACCGACACCGGTGCTCCGTACTGGTAGTCGGTGGTGTGAACCACGTGCAACCGCGTCATATGTGCTCTCCCGTCCACGCATGCTCGGACGCCTGCGCGAAGTACTTGGTCGTGATGGCATCAGAGGCCCCGGCACACGCTGCCTGCACCCGCTCCAGGTGCTCAGCCAACTCACCGATCAGATCCTCAGAGTGGTGGTACTCCAGGAACGTGCGCGCCTGACCCACCAGGCGCCTGGCGCTGTCCATCTTGCCGGTGCGGCTGTATTCGGGGTCCAGGGCGATCAGTGACTGCTCCACCTGGCGCAGGGCCGAGACCACTGATCGCGGGAAGAGCTGATCCAGCAGCAGGAACTCCACGGCGTAGGCGTCGCCGAACGCCGCCCGGCGGCTGCGCAGGAAAGACTCATAGGCCCCGGCGCAGCGCAGCATATTGGCCCAGGAGAGCCGGAAGGCCTCCTCATCTCCGGTGGCGAGCATGCGCGCAGTCATATCTGCACGCTCCAGCGCACGGCCCAGGGCCAGGAACTGCCAGGTGTCGTCTCGGCTCATCGTGGAGTCGGCCATGCCCTGCACGGTGGCGGTGCGTTCGATCACCCAGGTGCAGAAGCGGTAGGTGCCCACCACATCCTGTCGGTGGCTGGTGAGCCCGTTCCAGGTGGCGTTGAGCGATTCCCACACCGGTGCGGACACCGTCTCCCGGGCGCGCCTGGCGTTCTCCCGGGCCGCGGAGAGCGAGCCGGCGATCGAGTTGGGCTGCTGGAGGTCGAAGGCCATCCGGGTGACCAGATGCTGCAGTCCAGTGGGCGAGTCCTCGCTGGGCTCCACGCCCATGACCGCCAGCAGGTTGGCCGAGACCGTGCGCTGCTCGGGCAGCGGGAGCTGGTTGAGCCGCTCAAGGTGGACATCCAGGATGCGGGCTGTGCCGTCGGCGCGCTCCACGTACCTGCCGATCCAGAACAGCGACTCAGCAATCCGGCTCAGCATCAGACGCCTCCTTCCTGCGGGGCCGCCGCGGCTTCAGGTGCGATGGTCGGCGTGAGCCGGCCGCGAGGCGAGCGCTGCATGTGCGCACCGTCGGAACCAGCTTGGTTCTGCTGCTGCTGCTGCTCGTCGAAGGCGTCTGCCGGATTCGCATCGGTGTGGAACGCCGAGGGCCAGACCCGTTGAGACGACTGGCTGCGGCGTCGGGTGCTCCAGGGCACAGCAGTGGAGACCGCCGTGCCTGCGGCGCCGTCCTGGTCGACCACCCAGGTGTCCTTGGAGCCGCCTCCCTGGGAGGAGTTGACCACCAGGGAACCCTCGGTGAGTGCCACGCGGGTCAGGCCCCCGGGCAGCACCCAGACGTCCTCACCGTCGTTGATCGCGAACGGACGCAGGTCCACATGCCTCGGGCCGAAGGTGTCCTCGGCCAGTGTGGGGACTGTGGAGAGCTGCAGCACCGGCTGGGCGATCCAGCCGCGCGGGTCGGCCATCACCTTCTTGCGCAGAGCCTCCAGCTCTCCGGGCGTGGCGGCAGGGCCGATGACCAGTCCCTTGCCCCCGGAGCCGTCCACCGGCTTGACCACCAGCTCCTCCAGCCGGTCCATCACCTCTTCCCGGGCCTCGGCCTCTTCCAGGCGGTAGGTGTCCACATTTTCGATGATGGGATCCTCGCCCAGGTAGTAGCGGATGATGTCCGGCACATAGGTGTAGACCAGCTTGTCGTCGGCCACACCGTTGCCCACTGCGTTGGCGATGGTGACATTGCCTGCCCGGGCGGCGTTGACGATTCCTGGGATCCCGAGCATGGAGTCGGCTCGGAACTGCAGGGGGTCCAGGAAATCGTCGTCGAGGCGCTTGTAGATGACATCCACCCGCTGCTCGCCCTCGGTGGTGCGCATATACACCCGGTTGCCGCGGCAGACCAGGTCTCGGCCCTCCACCAGCTCCACCCCCATCATCCCGGCCAGCAGAGTGTGCTCGAAGTAGGCGGAGTTGTACACCCCGGGAGTCAGCACCACCACAGTGGGGTCATCGACGCCCTCAGGAGCTGTGCGGCGCAGAGCCGAGAGAAGCCGTCGGGGATACTCCTCCACCGGCCGGATGGCCGCCCCGGAGAAGGCTTCAGGCAGCCCTTTGGCGATCGCCCGGCGGTTCTCCAGCACATAGGAGACTCCGGAGGGCACCCGGACATTGTCCTCCAGTACCCGGAAGGTGCCGGTGTCGTCCCTCACCAGATCGATCCCGGAGATATGCACCCGGACTCCGCCGGGGGTCTTGAAGCCGTGCACCTCACGGTGGAAATGCGCGCTGGAGGTGATCAGTGAGCGCGGCACGACGCCGTCGCGGACGATCTCCATCCGGTCGTAGACGTCGTTGAGGAACATCTCCAGGGCAGTGACCCGCTGGGCCACCCCGGCCGAGATGCTGTTCCACTCCTGACCGGGAATGATCCGCGGCACGATGTCCAGCGGCCAGGCCCGTTCCTCCCCGGCGAAGTCGAAGGTCACACCGCGGTCCAGAAACGTCCGTGCCATCGTCTCGGCCCGGGCGGAGACGTCGGGGCTGGTCAACGACTGCAGCACATCGTTGACTCCGGAGTAGTCGGGCCGCAGCGTGCCGTCGGGGGAGAACATCTCGTCGAAGGCGGTGGAGCGTTCCATGGCCTTCGGGTACTCAGCGAAGAGATCCTTCATGTTCCTACTGTTCTGTCCGGGTCTGTTTGAATACCACTATGTCAGAAACTGAGAATCTCAGCCGGGACCAGGCAGTGTTTCGCTCCTCGAACATCAGCGTCTCCTCCTACACCGTCCACGTGGACCTCTCTGCCGCCGCCGATGACGGGGCCACCAGCTACCCGGTCAGCACCCGTGTGGAGCTGACTTTCAGCCCGGGCCGCTCTGCCGCCGCTGCAGGCGCTGACGGAAGTGTGCCATTCCTGGATTACATAGGTGTTTCGGTGCAGTCGCTGCGCATCAACGGCAGGGACTGCGATGCTGCGGCGGCCGCCGGCCGTGCCGGAATACGGCTTCCTGACCTGGTGGAGGGAACCAATGTGGTGGAGATCGATTCGGTCTCCAGATTCTCCCGCTCCGGCGAGGGCCTGCACCGGTTCGCCGATCCCAGTGACGGGCAGGTCTACCTCTACACCCAGTACGAGCCGGCTGACTGCCGTCGGGTCTTCCCGGTCTTCGACCAGCCTGACCTCAAAGCCCGGTTCCGGTTCTCCATCACCGGGCCCGAGGACTGGCAGCTGAGGTCGAACGGCCGGGAGGTCTCTCGCGAGCTGGCCGGGGACGGACTGGTGCGGGTCAGCTTCGCCGAGACCGAGATCATCAGCTCCTACATCACCGCGCTGGCGGCCGGTCCCTACCACGTGGTCACCGACAGCTGGCGAGGCTCGGGTCATGAAGGGGAGCCCTTCGAGATCGACCTGGCGGTGCTCTGCCGGGCCTCCCTGGCCGAACACTTGGATGCTGGGGAGATTCTCAAGATCACCAAGCAAGGTCTGGACTTCTTCCACCAGGAGTTCGACTACCCCTACCCCTGGGGCCGAGGTTCAGGGGGAAACGGGAAGTATGACCAGATCTTCGTCCCGGAGTACAACCTCGGTGCCATGGAGAACCCCGGTTTGGTGACCTTCACCGAATCCTATGTGTTCGACACTGCGGCCACTGAGTCCCAGCATGAGACCCGGGCCAACACCATCCTGCATGAGATGGCCCATATGTGGTTCGGCGACCTGGTGACCATGGAGTGGTGGGACGATCTCTGGCTCAAAGAGTCCTTCGCAGACTTCATGGGCTCCTATGCGGTCGACGCCGCCACCGACTTCACCACCGGATGGATCGCCTTCGCCAACTCGCGGAAAGGCTGGGCCTATGTGCAGGACCAGCTGCCCACCACGCACCCGATTGTGGCGGATATTGCGGACCTGGAGGCAGCTGATCAGAACTTCGACGGCATCACCTACGCCAAGGGGGCCAGCGTGCTCAAGCAGCTGGCTGCCTATGCCGGGGCGGATGCTTTCCGGGAGTCGGCGCGCCGCTACTTCAAGCGCTTCGCTTATCGCAATGCCAGGCTTGCGGACTTCCTCAGTGTGCTGGAGGAGGTGACCGGCAAGGACATGCGGGCCTGGTCCCAGGCGTGGCTGCAGACCTCCGGCATCCCGGTGCTTAGCGCTCCCATCGATGACACCGGCGGGCTGCAGGTCCAGCAGTCCGGCACCGACCCGGCCACCGGGGAGCCGATCGCCCGGCCGCATGTGATCCGGGTCGGCCTCTTCACCCTGGATGGCACCGGCGCCCTGACCCGGGTCCAGTCGGTGCCGGTTGAACTTCCTGCCGACGCCGTGGGCGGGCTCACCCCGGTGCCGGGGCTGCAGCTGCCTGAACCGGGAATACCGCGGCTGATCCTGCCCAATGATGAGGACCTGACTTACGCCAAGCTGGTGCTGGACGCAGGGTCGGTGGAAGCGGTGCTGAGCCACCCGGTGGGCGATCCGCTGGCCCGGGCCACGGTGTGGGCTGCCGTCTGGTCCATGGTGCGCGACGGTGAGCTCTCCGCTGCCAGGTTTGTCCACGCGGTGCTGCAGCTGGGCCTGAGCATCCCCGAGTCCGCAGTGGTCCAGTCATTGCTGCGGCAGGCCAACCAGGCCTGTGAGCTCTACACCCCCGCAGCGCAGCGGGAGCAGCTGGAGACCGTCTTCGCCGCGGGACTGGCGGAGTTCGTGAGCGATGATGACAAGAGCGACGACGCTGTCCTTGCCGCCACCCGCACGCTGGCCACGCTCTCCCGCCGGCACGGCAGCCAGCTGGATTTCCTGGTTCAGATGCTGGAGACCGAGACCGACGAGCAGCTGCGCTGGCTGTTCTTGCAGGCCCTGGCCGCATACGGACGGGTCGGTGAGGCCGAGCTCGATGCCGAGCTTCAGAGCCGCACCACCGCCCGGGGTGAGATCGCCCACCGGCTCGCCGCGGCGGCACGGCCTGATCCGCAGGTCAAGAAGCAGGCTCTCCGGCAGGCTCTGACGGGTGTCGATGCTGAGGGAGCCGAGCTCTCCAACGATCACCTGACCGCCACGGTGGAGGGTTTCACTGCCGACCCGCAGGGACTGACCGTAAGGTGGACCGAGGACTACTTCGAAGCGCTCACCGAAGTCTGGGAGGGTATGACCCAGGGTCAGGCCACCCGGGTGGTCCGCGGACTCTTCCCCGGGTCACAGGACTTGGGCGCTGGGCAGCATCCGGATCAGCATCCGGTGGCCCAGCGCACGCGGCGCTGGCTGGAGGAGAACGCCGAAGCCCCGGGAGCACTGCGCCGGATCCTCATCGAAGAAGAGGATCAGCTGCTGCGCAGCCTCCGCGCCCAAGCCGCCACCGCCTAGGAATCACGTCAAGAAACTGCCGGAACTCCTGTCGACAAGGCTGCAGTTCCGGCGGTTTGTTGACACAACTTTTGAAGGAGACTACTGCCTCTTGGCCTTCCTCTGCTCGGCGCGCTTGCGGTCAAGCAGGGTCTTCTCCTCCACGGGTGCCTCGGAGGAGGCGCGCAGCTTCCGGTAGTGGGCGATCGCCTCATCCTGACGGGCTTGCTCCGCGCCGGAGGCCACCTCCATGCGCACATGCTCCGGCTCATAGCCGAAGGCATCCACAATGTCCTGAGCGTGCGGGCGCAGCCGGGCCACCAGCCGGTTGATGTAGGGAGTCAGGGTGCGCGCCCGCTGGGTGGAGATCCGGCCGTTGACCAGATACCAGTCCAGGCTCTCCTCAATAGTGGTCAGAGCGTAGAGATCGCGCAGCCAGGTGATCACCTCGCGGGTGCCTGCATTCTTGATGGTCTCCAGAGCGTCGGTGAATGCCTCCCAGAGCAGCAGATCGGCGTGGGCCTTGGCGGTGTTGATGATCTGGTACTGGTGGTCATTGAACACTGTGGCCTGCTTCTCAGCGGGCAGCTTGCCCACACTGCGCAGCTCACCGGCGACGTCGACCACCATCTGCCTGACCCGTGAGGCCAGCAGATCACGCTGCACCTCGGTCTGCTTGAACCAGTTCGCGCTGCGCCGCTCGTCACCGGTGTCGCTGACTCCCTGCAGCGCCCGCCGCAGCCCGAACCGGTGCATGACCGTGTCCCCGGCCTGGTTGGCCACATAGCTGGCCAACGCACCGACGTCGGCATTCTTGAACTCGGCGGCGTAGTCAGCCAGCAGCCGCTTGGCCACCAGTTGCAGCAGCACATTGTTGTCGCCTTCGAAGGTGACGTACACGTCCAGGTCTGCGTACAGCGATGCGAAACGGTTCTCCGAGATGAACCCGGCTCCGCCGCAAGCCTCGCGGGCCTCCTGGAGCGTGTCCAGGGCGTGCCAGGTGGCCACCGGCTTCACCGCGGCGGCCAGAGTCTCCAGCTCCTGACGGTTCTCATCGGAGTCATCGGTGCCGGAGAAGACGTCGTCGAGCTTGGCCAGCAGCTTCTCATGGGCAAAGCCGGCAGCCAGGGTCTTGGCCAGCCGGGGGAGCAGCCGGCGCTGGTGCAGCTGGTAGTCCATCAGGACCTCCTCCTCCGTGGAGGAGGTGGCGTTGAACTGACGGCGCTGATTGCCGTAGGTGACTGCGCCGATCAGTCCGAGCTTGGCGGCGGCCACTGCGGCGCCGGTGAGGGAGACTCGCCCCTGAACCAGGGTGCCGAGCATGGTGAAGAACCGTCGGCCGGGGGATTCGATCGAGGAGGTGTAGGTGCCGTCGGCGGCTACATCGCCGTAGCGGTTCAGCAGGTGGTGGCGCGGTATGCGCACCTGGTGGAAGTGCAGCCGGCCGTTGTCCACACCGTTGAGCCCGCCTTTGTGCCCGTCATCGCCGATGGTGATTCCGGGAAGGGCGTTCCCCTGCTCGTCACGGATCTCCAGGTAGAAGCAGTGCACCCCGTGGTTGACGCCTTGGGTGATCAGCTGGGCGAAGACCACTGCTGCAGTGGCGTGTAAGGCGGCATTGCCCAGATAACGCTTGGTGGCAGCCTCGAAGGGCGTATTGATCACGAACTCCTGGGCCTGCGGATCATAGGTGGCGGTGGTACCCAGGGAGGCCACATCGGAGCCGTGGCCGATCTCGGTCATCGCGTAGGCGCCAGGGACCGAGAGGTCCATGATCCCTGGCAGCCAGCGCTTCTGGTGCTCTGCGGAGCCCAGGTGCATCACCGCTGCGCCGAAGAGCCCCCACTGCACGCCGGATTTGATCTGCAGCGAGGGGTCGGCGGTGACCAGCTCTTCGAATGCGGCAATATTGGCGCCGTGGGCGGCGTCGCCGCCGAACTCCTCGGGAAAGGCGCGGTGGACAGCGCCGGCCTCTACTAAGGCATGGGCCTGTTTGAGGGTGCGTTCGCGGTGGTCCTCCTTGGTGAGGTTCTCGGTCTTGTGGAACTGCGGATCCTTCAGCACCTCCCGGGCCGTCCGCCGGGTCTCCGCCCAGCGGCCCAGCAGCACCTCTTCCAGGTGTGCCGTGTCCACCGCGGCCGTTTCGATGGCTCCGGTGCTGAGGTCGTCGTGGGTGCCCATGGTGAACTCCTGAAGTCGCTAGGCTGAAGGTGATGATCAACACAACTAGTCTAAGATACTGGCGAGTAACTTGGCCAGTCCGCGCATTCCTTACCCGCGGGGATGAAAGTGACGGCCAGCACAGGTAGGCTAAGATACTGATGAGTAATAACGCCCAGCCCTTCCAGGAGCAGACCATGGCAGAAACAGTGCGCGACGCCGTCATCATCGGCGGCAACCGAATCCCCTTCGCCCGTGCCCACGGTGCCTACGCCAAGGCGTCGAACCAGGACATGCTGACCTCGGCGCTCAACGGGCTGGTGGCGCGCTTCGGTCTGCAGGGCCAGCAGCTGGGCGCAGTGGCCGGCGGGGCGGTGATGAAGCATTCCAAGAACTTCAATCTGGTGCGCGAATCGGTGCTCGGCACCCCTCTGGACCCCAAGACTCCGGCCTATGACGTGCAGATGGCCTGCGCCACCGGGACCGAGGCCATCGGGTCGCTGGCCAATAAGATCAAGCTGGGCCAGATCGACTCTGCCATCGGCGGCGGCGTGGATTCGATCTCCGATGCTCCCATCGTGGTCACCGACGAACTGCGCTCAATCCTCATGGAAGCCAACCGTGCCAAGACCATGGGGCAGCGGCTGAAGGCGCTGGCCAAGATCCGTCCCGGACACCTGGCCCCCCAGGCACCAGACACCGGTGAGCCGCGCACCGGGCTGTCCATGGGTGAGCACATGGCCGTCACAGCCCACCAGTGGGAGATCAGCCGCCAGGAGCAGGACGAGCTGGCAGTGGCCTCCCACCAGAACCTCGCGGCCGCCTATGACGAGGGCTTCTTCGATGATCTGGTCACCCCGTTCAAGGGCCTGAGCCGGGACAACAACATGCGGGCCGATTCCAGCATCGAGAAGCTGGCCAAGCTCTCACCGGTCTTTGGCCGCGATCTGGGCGATGCCGCCACCATGACCGCGGCGAACTCCACGCCGTTGACCGACGGCGCCTCTGCGGTGCTGCTGGGATCCGAGGAGTGGGCCGATTCCCATGATCTGCCCAAGCTGGCGAACTTCGTGGACTACGAGCAGGGCGCGGTGGACTTCGTCGACGGCGCCGAGGGCCTGCTGATGGCTCCTGCCTACGCCGCAGCCCGGATGCTCAAGCGCAATGGGCTCACCTTCCAGGACTTCGAATACTTCGAGATCCACGAGGCCTTCGCCTCCACAGTGCTGGCCCAGATGAAGGCCTGGGAATCCGAGGAGTTCTGCAAGAACAAGCTGGGGCTGGATGCCCCACTGGGCAGCATCGACCGCAGCCGGCTCAATGTCACCGGCTCATCCCTGGCCGCAGGCCATCCCTTCGCGGCCACCGGCGGCCGGATCATCGCCGCACTGGCCAAGCTGCTGCACGGCAAGCCTGGAAAGCTGGGCTTCATCTCGGTCTGCGCGGCCGGAGGCCAGGGAATCACTGCGATCATCGAAGGACGGTGAGCCGCTCAATGGCCAAGGACTCCTACACAGACTTCGTCAACACCGGCTTCGGTAAGAAGATCACCAAGGCCCTGGGCCTTCCCCAGCCGGCCAGGCTGCGCCGTTACAGGCCTCAGGCCCCGGTGATCGAGGGACCGGTGGTGCTGCTGGGCTCCAGCGGCGTCACTGACGCCCTGGCCGACCGTCTGCTGGGGTGGGAGCTTGATGTCCGGCGCCATGTCGGGCCCAGGGAGAAGATCGCCGCGGTGATCGCTGTCTTTGACTCAGCCCACAGCCCGGCTGAGCTGAGCCAGACCGTGCTGGCTCTGGGTGGGCTGCTCAAGCAGCTCAGACCCTCCGGCCGGGTCATCACCCTCTTCCGCAGTCCCGACCAGACCGAGGATCCGGCAGCCCGGGCCGCGCGCAAGGGAGTCGAGGGCATCACCCGGTCCCTGGCGCATGAGCTGCGCGCAGGAGGCACCGCCAACGGACTGGTGCTGCAGGAGGACCTGGACCCGAGCGCACCCTCGGTGGCGGCGGCCCTGCGCTTTCTGCTCTCGGGCCGCTCGGCGTTCGTTTCAGGCCAGTTCATCACAGTGGACTCGGTCAACGGCATTCTGCCCGAAGACTGGGCCCTGCCCCTGGCGGGGCAGGTGGCAGTGGTCACCGGAGCCGCACGCGGCATCGGGGCGGCCATCGCCGGCACCCTGCACCGCGACGGTGCCCAGGTCATAGCGGTGGATATCCCGGATGCCGGGGAGCAGCTGGCCGCAGTGGCCAATGACGTCTCCGGCACCGCACTGCAGCTGGACATCACCGCCGACGATGCCGCCGAGCGCATCCTGACCCATGCTCAGCAGCACTACGGCCGGCTGGACATCGTGGTGCACAATGCCGGCATCACCCGGGACAAGCTGCTGGCCAATATGGACCCCTCCCGCTGGGACTCGGTGATCGCGGTGAACGTCGAATCCCAGCTGAGGATGAACCGGACCTTCCTGAACTCCGAACTGTTCAACCGGGCAGAGGACACCGTGGGACCGCGCATCGTCTCTCTGGCCTCCACCTCCGGCATCGCCGGCAACCGCGGTCAGACCAACTACGCCGCCTCCAAATCCGGAGTCATCGGCATGGTCTCGGCCTCCTCGGCCCAGCTGCAGGCCCGGCACGGGACCATCAACGCCGTCGCCCCTGGTTTCATCGAAACTGAGATGACCGCGAAGATCCCGTTTGCCACCCGTGAGGTGGCTCGCCGGCTGAACTCACTGAACCAGGGCGGTCTGCCGGAGGACGTGGCAGAGACCATCGCCTATCTGGCCTCGCCGGCGGCAGCCGGAACCTCCGGTCTGACCCTGCGGGTCTGCGGACAGAACCTGATAGGAGCGTGATCCAGCCATGACACCGGCCACACCCATCGAGCTGCCTGACCTCGGCAGCCTCTATCGGCGCGCAGCACTGGAGGCAGCCAGGTCAAAACTGTCTGCCAACGGAACCCTCAAGGCCCTGCCGAAGGCACCGGTGGTGGCTGCACATCCGGGCATCACCGAGGACCAGGCAGAGCAGTACCGCACACTCTTCGCCGGAGAGGCCTTCGACGGGGTCTACCGCAGCTCGCTCCCGTCCACGCTCATCCACATAGCCGGCTTCCCGGTGCAGATGGCCCTGATGTCCCAGGATGACTTCCCGCTGCCGCTGCTGGGAATGGTGCACCTGTCCAACGAGGTTCACCACCACAAGCCCATCGCGGTGGGCACACCGCTGCAGATGCTGGCCCGAGCGCAGAACCTCGCCCCGCACCGGCGGGGCACCCAGACCGAGCTGGTGATCGAGGTCTATCCCGGTGATGCGGCGGTGGACACCGCGGGGGCGGACCAGCTTCTGTACTCCAGCATCTCCACCTACCTGGGCATGGGCACCTACCTGTTCAGCGAGGATGAGGCCGCTTCCCCCCAGCGCGAGGAGTTCGTCCCACCGCAAAAGACCGGGCTGTGGACCCTGGGCGCCGACGCCGGACGGCAGTACGCCGCGGTCTCCGGTGACTACAACCCCATCCACCTGACCGGGCTGACGGCCAAGTTGCTGGGACAGAAGCAGGCGATCGTGCACGGCATGTACTCTGCGGCCCGGATGCTGGAGGGCCGCGAGCCGGAGACTGCCGGCCACCGTTGGAGCATCACTTTCGAAGCTCCGATCGCACTGCCCGGCAAGGTGGCCTTCGCCGCCGAGCACATCGATGAGAAGACTCAGCGCTTTGTCGGTTGGAACCCGCGGAAGCGGAGGCGGCACTTCACCGGGGAGCTCGTCCTGCCGTGAGCCTTCAGGCACCTGCGCAGGACAGCGACGTCGCTGGGCTGACCAGTGCTCTGGGCATCCCGGGGCTGGCGGATATCCACGTCCACTTCCTCCCGGAGAGAATGCTGGCCAAGGTCTGGGACTACTTCGACCGGGCGGAGGAACACTACGGCACCGCCTGGCCGGTCCGCTATAAATGGGACCAGGATCAGAGGTTAGACCATTTGCGCAGTATAGGGCTCAAGCGCATCCCCGCCTTGACCTATCCGCATAAGGCGGCCATGGCGGGGTGGCTCAACGAGTGGAATGCCGCCTTCGCCCAGGCTCAGCCCGATGTGATCCACTGCGGTACATTCTTCCCCGAACCGGAGGCCGGTGCCTATGTGGGCCATGCCCTGGACCGCGGCGCACAGCTGTTCAAGGCCCATGTGCAGGTGGGCGGATATGCGCCTACCGACATACTGCTTGACCCGGTCTGGGCACAGCTGCAGGAGGCCCAGACGCCGGTGGTGATCCACGCTGGCTCAGCGCCCCGACCCGGCAGATACACCGGAGTCCAACTGGTCCGGGAGGTGCTGGACCGGTATCCGCGGCTGACACTGGTCATCGCGCATATGGGAATGCCGGAGTATCACGAGTTCGCCGATCTCGCTGAGACTTTCGAGAACGTCTATCTGGACACCACCATGAACTTCACCGGCTTCACCGAAGCCGTCGCGCCGGCTCCGCAGGACTATCTGGTCCGGCTGGCCGGGCTGCGGGAGAAGATCATCCTCGGCTCGGACTTCCCGAACATCCCCTATCTGTACGCCGAACAGCTGCGGGCACTGGTGGACCTGGAGCTGGGCGAGGACTGGCTGCGCAGCGTGCTTTGGTACAACGGAACCCGGCTGCTCGGTAGAATATACCAATGAGCATTCTGCCTACGATCAGCTCACCGCAGGATCTGTCCAAGCTCAGCGAGGAACAGCTGGGCCGTCTGGCCGAAGAGATCCGGCAGTTCCTCATCAGCCATGTCTCCGCCACCGGCGGGCACTTAGGTCCCAACCTCGGCGTCGTCGAACTCACCCTGGCTGTTCACCGGGTCTTCGACTCTCCGCGGGACTCGGTCATCTTCGACACCGGCCACCAGTCCTATGTGCACAAGCTGCTCACTGGGCGTCAGGACTTCTCCACACTGCGCCAGCAGGGCGGTCTTGCCGGCTATCCGGATCGTTCGGAGTCGGTTCACGACATCGTGGAGTCCTCGCACGCCTCCAGCTCCCTGGCCTGGGCCGACGGAATCTCCCGGGCCCGTGCGCTGAAGGGTGAGGGCGACCGCTACGTGGTGCCCATCATCGGCGACGGCGCGCTGACCGGCGGAATGGCCTGGGAGGCGCTGAACAACATTGCCGCAGACAAGGACCGCCGAGCGGTGATCGTGGTCAATGACAACGGCCGTTCCTATGCGCCGACTGTGGGCGGCATCGCCAATCAGCTCTCCAAGCTCCGCCGTGGGGTCCTGGACAAAGTCCGCACCCATCCGTTCTACGAATCGGTGATGGACGGGACCAAGAACAAGCTTGTCAGCGGTGGAAGCATGAGTCAGATGGTCTACCGCAGCCTGCACGCGGCCAAGAAGGGTGCCAAGGATTTTTGGGCTCCTCAGGGGCTGTTCGAGGACCTGGGGATGAAGTACATCGGGCCGGTGGACGGCCATGACCTGCAGGCTTTGGAGGAGGCGCTGGGCGATGCGCGCAACTACGAGGGCCCGGTGATCGTCCATGCCATCACCGAGAAGGGCCGCGGCTACGCGCCCGCCCGCGCCGACGAGACCGATCAGTTCCACGCAGTAGGAGTGATCGACCCGGAGACCGGCGACCCTGTCTCCCGCGGGTCCTCCCGCTCCTGGACCTCGGTGTTCGAGGAGGAGATCGCGGCGATCGCCGATGAGCGCGAAGACATCGTGGCGCTCACCGGCGCCATGATGATCCCGGTGGGATTGCGCACTATGGCCGCGAATCACCCTGAACGTGTGGTGGACGTGGGGATCGCCGAGCAGCATGCGGTAGCCTCGGCCGCTGGGCTGGCTTACGGTGGGCTGCATCCGGTCGTCGCCCTCTACGCCACCTTCCTCAACCGGGCCTTCGACCAGGTGCTGATGGATGTGGCCCTGCACAAGGCGGGAGTGACCTTCGTGCTCGACCGTGCTGGAGTGACCGGTCCTGACGGTCCCAGCCACCACGGTATGTGGGACCTTTCACTGCTGCAGATGGTGCCGGGGCTGCGTATTGCCGCGCCGCGGGACTCCACCCGGCTGCGCGAGGAACTGCGTGAGGCGGTCACCGTAGAGGACGCCCCCACAGTGGTGCGGTTCTCCAAAGGATCGGTCAACGATGAGCTCGACGCCGTGGAGCGGCTGGCCGACGGTGTGGATCTGCTCTACACCAGCAGCGAGAAAGACAGCGACGGCTCCTACACCAATGACGTGATGGTGGTCTCGGTCGGAGCGATGGGGGAGCTGTCCCTGGATGTGGCCCGCCGTCTGGAGGATCAGGGCATCACCGCCACAGTGGTGGACCCCCGGTGGGTGCTGCCGGTTCCGGAGTCGGTCACCGCCCTGGCAGCCAGGCACCGGATTGTGGTGTGCATCGAGGATGGTGTGAAGGCCGGTGGCGTGGGCTCCCGGATTCGGCAGGTCATGCGTGAGGCCGGCGTGGACACTGCGCTGAACGAGGTCGGACTTCCGGTGGAGTTCCTCGGTCATGGCACCCGCAGCCAGGTGCTGGAGCGGGTGGGTCTGACCTCCACGCAGATCGCCCAGGACACCGTGGCCCAGGTGCTGGGCACCAAGGTGCCCTTCGCCCGTCGACTGCCCGGCGAGGACCTGCCCACCGGAGAGATCCCGGTCTTCCGCGGTCGGTAGAGAGCGGCAATGCTGCTTATAAGCAGCATTCAATGGAGCGCTCCTGACACAGCTTGGGTCTTAAGACTGTCCGGCTAAGGCTGGGCCGCACTGCAGTTGAGACCGGGAGATAGTGTGTCCAGGTGAACGACTACCGAAAGATCTGGACGGGCAGTGCGGCCTCGAACCTTGCTGACGGGGTGACTTTCGTGGCGCTGCCGCTGCTGGCGGCCACGATGACGGACGAACCGCTCAAGATTGCGGCGCTGTCGGTCGCGTACACGGTGCCGCGGCTGCTCTCGGTCCTGGGCATCGGCGTCGTCGTTGATCGATTCGATCGCCGCAAGCTGCTCTACTGGGCGAATTTCTCCCGCAGCGCGCTCTTCGCTGGACTAACCGCGCTTGTTCTCACTGAGACCGCAACCCTCATCGCCCTCTACGTGGTGTACGCCGTCATGGGGGTGGTCGAAACGCTCTCAGACAGCACCGCAGTGGCGGTCCTCCCGCAGGCTGTGCACTCCTCGCAGCTCGACCGCGCGAATTCGCAGATCACTGGAACCCAGGTAGTCGTAGACGAGTTTCTGGGGCCTCCTCTGGGAGGTTTCCTCTTCGCGCTGGCGGCGTTCGTCCCATCGTTGCTGAACGTGTGTGCATTCGTCCTGGCGGCGCTGGCCTTCTTCAGTCTGCGCGGCACCTACACTGTTCCCGCACACTGCGACCCTGGTTCGCGCCCGTCGTTTGTGCAGCAGGTCAGGGAAGGAATTGCCTGGGCTTGGTCGAATGCCATCGTGCGGACGCTCATCCTGATCGGAGGTCTGGCGAGCATCGGCTATATGATCCCGTTCTCGTACTTGGTTCTCTATGCAGGCGATGTGCTCGGGCTGGGGCCCACAGGTTACGGTCTGCTGCTGTCGGCGTCCGCTGTGGGTGGGGTGTTGGGCAGCCTGGTGGCTGCTCCGGTGCGACGGCGGATCGGCTATCGCTGGACGATCACGGCTGCACTGATCGTAGGAGCTGGATCCTTCGCCGCCATCGCAGTCGTTGAGAACGCCTGGGTCGTCGGCTTCCTTCTCGCCACGTATATCGGTCATGCTGTGGTGTGGAACATCATGGCGGTGTCCATCAGGCAGAAGGTCACTCCAGCGGCCATGATGGGACGTGTGGGATCGGTCAGCCGACTGATCGGAATTGGTGGTCTCGCGATCGGAGCCGGTCTGGGAGGGCTTCTGGCCACCTGGTTCGGCTACCAGACGCCCTTTGCCGTCGCCGCCGGATTCTTTGGTCTCTGCCTTGTGCTCATGGCCCTGGCCTCTGGGCACTTCACGCGATTCGAGCGCGATGTCGCCTGAGGCTCCGTCGCATCAGGTGGTGCGCATATTGGTGACATGCAGACGCCAGTGATCGGATCCGTCTGGGCCGACTGATACTTCAGCTCCGTAGGCTTCAGCGCGCTCTCTCAGGACTTCCAGCCCGATGCCGAGGGCGGGACTGTTTCGCTGCCGCTCTTGATTGATCTGGTTCAGAACACAGAGCTCTGCCCGGTCACCTTCCACCGCGAAACGAATGTGACAGGCGGGCTGACCATCTGCTGAGCGTGCTCCGTATTTGATGACGTTGGTCACTGCCTCCTTGAGAATGTGGTAAAACGCCACTTGCGCCGAAGGCCCCAGAGTGGTCGCGCCGGTGGTCGATTCCACCGTGGTGGGAATCCCTGAATTGCTGAGCTCATCTTCGAAGTGCTGCAGACTCTCCGGGATCGAGGGAAGCACCAGGTCATCGGTTTCAGGTATCGGCTTATTGTCCCGCAGCAGTGTCACCATTCGGCCAATCCGGTCAATAGTCAGAGTGGCTCTGTCAAGGACCGAATCCAGCTCTGTCACTACTTGTGGGTCACGCTGGTCCAGCTGCAGCCGCTGGGCCTTCATGACGATGACGGTGAGGTCACTCACTGCGTTGTCATGAAGTTCGCGAGCCAGAGATGAGCGTTGTTCCGCCAGGGAGCTTTCCGCTTGCGTGAGTTCTGATCGTGACCGGTCCCGATCCCTGCTGAGGCTACGCACCAGGCGTCCGATGGCATAAGCGAGCACTGTGAGACCGGTTACCACCATCGCGCCAAGAACCTGTACTTGAACATTTTCCAGGCCTGCGAACTGAGAGACGAGCCATGCAAGTGCAACTAAAGCGTAGACCTGTCTGACGGCCGGTCTGCCATAGGTGGCCAAGACGCCCACCATGATGAGGACGAAAAGTTCCTGATCGATGGAGACATAGCCGAGGAAGAGCCTCACGCCAGCAGCGGCAAGGAGCCCCGCCAATGCAGCCCACCCCGCTCCGATCCATAGGGCCCCGACTGTTAGGAGCCATAGTGAAGTACCCACATAAAACTGCAGGCTCAGGGGCTCATCGCTGAGGATTGGCTGGGTCACTACAGTGAATATCGCCCACCCTACTCCGAAGGAAAATAGTATCCACCGTAGGACGGGGCTTGGCTTGTCAGACTGTAGTTCTTGGCGGATTCTGTCCACATCAGCAGACTACAGGCAGTACTGTGTGAGGCCTGCGTCACACAATACTTGCCGCCACCAATAGGGTTCGATCAGAGGGTCAAGCAGAAATGCCTGTAGACCTCCAGTAGTGAGACCGGCAAGTCCAAGAACGTCGAATGCGAATTCCAACACCATGATGTGTCTCCCCTCAGAGTTGTCTTTCATTTTAATCATGGCCTGACCTCATGTGGTGTCGTCAATCTTTGACAGTTTCGGCGCATCTTTCTCAAAGACGGTTGGCCCGCGTTTAGGGTAATAACGAGCAGAGAAGAAGGACAGAGCATGATTCGCGCCGTTATTGTGGATGATCACCCACTGATCCGTGAGACTTTGCGCCAGTATGTGGAGACTTCTGCTGACATCGAGTGCGTCGGTGAGGCTGCCGATGGACAGGAAACGATCAGCCTGGCTTTGGAACTTGAGCCGGACGTGGTCCTGATGGATCTGAACCTCCCGGTCAAAGACGGAATCAGCGCGACCTACGATATTACCCGCTCTTCAACGGTTCGAGTCCTCGTGTTCTCCGCTCTGGAGACTGACCAGGACGTTCTGCGCGCCCTCCAAGCAGGTGCTCGGGGGTATATGACCAAGCGAGCCGCGGCCCACGACGTCCTCCATGCGATCCGGCTAGTGCACCAGGGAGACCTGCTCTTTGCCCCAGATATCGCAGAGCTGCTGCAGGTCAATCAGAGAAGCTCTCAAGGGGAGGTGAAGAGACTTCTTCAGCGTCTGGTGTCGACTCCGCGCCTCAGTGGGCGTGAGCTTAGCGTTCTTCAGGGGGTATGTCGGGGGCTGACGAATCAGGCGATAGCCGATGAGCTTGTCATTCAGCTGAGCACAGTCAATACCTACATCACGCGTCTGAACAAGAAACTGGGAACCCATACCAAAATCGATATGTATATCCAGGCAGTCAAGGAAGGCATCATTCCCTCGCCATTCGCCGAGAGACCGACGGAGCAACGTCTATGAGCGGTCGAACATCCCGTCACCAACGTCGGACCGTTTCTGTCATTGGTGTGCTCTGTGCTGTCATTCTGGCTGCGGTGGTTGGGTGGTGGGCCGCTGCAGTGACGCTGGGTGATGCTGGGGTGGAGGATGAGGGGACTCCTGGTGAGCAGGAGGTCTGGGCTGCTGCGTCTCATGAGTCGGTGGGTCGGTCGTTGAATCTCTCCACTACTGTTCGTCAGCCTTCTGAGCAGGTGGGGAGTAATAGGTTTCCTGGCATTGTCCGTGAGGTTCAGGATGGTCAGCTGGACAATGGCGAGTTGGTCTACCGGGTTGGCAGTGCTGCGGTGCGCGTGATCGAATCTGATGCGCCGTTCTGGCGCGACCTTGAGCAGGGAAACTCGGGTGAGGATGTTACTGCGGTTCAAGAGTTCTTGATTGAGACCGGCTACCTCCAAGAGGGTGAAGCTCACGGTGAGTTTGATCAGGTCACTGCGGCCGCTGTGGGGGATTGGCAGGAGGATCTTGGGGCTCAGCGGACGGGCACTGTGCCTTTGGGCGAGGTGGTGGCTGTGCCGCAGACTCCTGTGGTGATCCAGCTAGGGGAGAGTATCCGGGTTGGGGCTGAGCTTTCTGGTGGTGAGGAGTCTGTGCTGGCACCTACGGGGGAGCGTAGTTTTGTGTTGGTGTTGATGGATTCTCAGGCGCAGCAGGTGCCGATGGACGCTACCGTTGAGATCGCTTTCGATGACTACACCTGGGAGGCGGTCATCGAGTCGGTGTCTGAGGGTGATCCGGCCGCCGGTGGGGGAGTGGAATACCAGCTTACTGGCCCTGATGGTGGTGAGGTTTGTGGTGAGCACTGTGATGAGCTGCCGGCTGATGCGCAGTTGTCTCTGCGCTCCAGTGTGGTAGTGAGTCCTCCGGTGGAGGGTCCGGCGATTCCGGCGGCTGCTGTGCGCACAGCCGGGGACGGTGATACTTATGTGGAGACCCGTGACGGTGAGGTGCAGGTGGAGGTCCTGGGCTCTGGGCAGGGTGTGGCGATCATTGAGGGCGTCGATGAGGGCACGGAGGTGCGGGTCTTCAGCGACTCTGGCACCGGAACTGGTCAGCTAGAACAAGGGCCTGAATCTGATCCTGCAGCCCCTGACTCCGCTGAGCATGGTGAACCGGGGGAAGACTCTGGTGACAGTAGTGAACCTAGCGAAGATGATGAGGGCGATCCCGGGCATGAGAAGCTAGGTGATGTCCCAGACGGTCCTGAGGACAGTGCAGACGAGAGCAATGAGGGCTGAGTGGTGCTGGCGCTTGAGGATATGATGTTCCGCTACCGTCGTGGGGAAGAGGAGCTGTTCGGCGGGCTCTCTTATGTTTTTGAACCGGGTAGGGTCACCGCTGTGACTGGGGCATCGGGGTGTGGTAAGTCGACTTTGTTGTATGTGCTGGGGTTGATACTGAGCCCGATACACGGAACCGTGACCCTAGCTGGCGAGAACGTGTCGGCTGCAGTTGATGCCGAACGCTCCCGCATCCGTGCTGAGTCGATCGGGTTCGTCTTCCAGGATTCTGCTTTGGATTCCACCCGCACGATTCTGGATTCGGTAATTGAACCAGCGCTATATGCTGGGTGGAGGCAGAATGTTGCCCAGGATAAAGGGCGTGGGCTGTTGGACCGGATGGGTGTGGGGCATCGGGCTGATCACCGGCCCGGTGAGATCTCCGGAGGCCAGGCGCAGCGGGTGGCGGTCTGCCGGTCTCTGGTCACCGATCCGGTGGTGGTGCTGGCTGATGAGCCTACCGGGAACTTGGACCAGGCCAATGCTGAAGGGGTGTTGGCTGCTTTGTCTGAGGCTGCTGGGTCCGGCGGCACAGAATCTGGGGGTGGTGGGCGCACGGTGGTGATCGCGACTCATGATCCGTTCGTGATTGATGTCGCCGATGAGGTGCTCCCGCTGTGAGGATGTCACCGTGAGGCCGGCGAATCTGCTGGGTGAGGCGGTCAAGACCGCTTGGGTCACCAAAGTGCCCAGCGCGTTGATTGTGCTGCTGGTGCTGGTGATGTGCACTGCTGCGCTGGCCACGGTTGGACGTACCGCCGCCGCAGAGCAGCAACTGCATCAGCGGCTGGACTCTGCCGGAGCGCGGGTGCTGACTGTGACCGAGCCCAGTAGTGGGTCTCATGAGTTGATTAATCCCGCGACTATCTCTCAGGCGGCAGGGCTTTCCAGTACTGAGCGGGCGTTGGGTGCGGTGACTGCGATCGATGTGCTCAATGGCGCGGTCGGTGACGGCGCTCATCGGGTTCCGGCCTGGGGTGTCTACGGCGATCTGGAAGATGCTGTGGTGCTGGATTCTGGGCGCTGGCCCGAACAGGGGGAGGCGTTGGTCTCCGAAGAGGGGATGGAGCGGCTGAATCTGGATGAACCCGCTGGCTGGGTTCAGCCGTCATCTACCAACGGGCTGGATGACTGGGCGGTGGTGGGCACTTTCACCCCCAGAGAACCTTTTGGTGATTACGGTGTCGGAGTTGTCTATCCGCTGGATGAGGATGTAGCGGCGGTGACAACATTGCATGTGGTGCTCCACGATGGGAATCAGGCAGCAGCTGCTCAGTCAGCGGTGCTGGGGATCCTGGACCCGCCTGCCTCTGATCATCTGAGTGTTCAGTCACCGCTTTCCATGGCCCAGCTGCAGGATGAACTGGCTGGGGACTTCACCACCTTCGGCCGCACTCTGCTCCTGGGAGTCCTGGCTGGTGGTGCCTTTTTGGTGGCGATTGTGGTTCTTGCCGATGTGCTGGTCCGGCGCAAGGATCTAGGGCGGCGTCGCGCTCTTGGCGCCTCCCGCGAGGTGATCGTGGGGCTCGTGGTGCTGCGCACCGCCCTGCCCGCGACACTGGGCGCGACTCTGGGAATCGCCGCGGGGCTGGGGATCGCTGGGGCTTTCGACGCCCTGCCGCCCTGGGACTTCACCACCGGCACCGTGGTACTCGCGATTCTAGTCGCCTCGGTTTCAGCAGTGATCCCCGCCGTCTACGCCGCCACAAGAGACCCCGTCAACGTTCTCCGCACCCCATAGGTTCAAATACTCTCCAGAATTTGCGACAGACATGTGCGGGTAAGTGTAGGTAAATTGATAGTGTTCGAGTGTTCCCAAAAAAAAATTACGCTTTAAAATCTGATCGCAAAAGTTTTGTAATGCTTAATAAATGTCGTATTATATTTTCTTTATTTTTCGTTGAATTGCTTGGAGTTTCGTCTTTCAGCGCCGCTAATGCCGAGGTGGAACCGAATACCGCGGTGTGTCATGAGCGATCAGCAACTGTTCAGGCTTGTGCCAACGGTTTCTCGTATGGCCAGTGGATGGGTTATTCGCTCATTGAAATGACCCATACATGGAGTATCCCTATGCATTATTGGGTCGAAGTGCAAGATGCGGGTAGCGGATTCGCGCAGCATTTCAGCCCAAATTAAATGATCCATCCTCAGCACCTCGCCTGAGCGCCGGTCAGCTGTGGAACGGCTTGCCGTTGACTCGCTGGCTGACACCTTGCTGGTCCAGGTACGGGGTGATGCCGCCGCGGTGAAACGGCCAGCCCGCACCCAGGATCATGCACAGGTCAATGTCCTTGGCCGAGGCCACCACTTCATCCTCCAGCATCAGCCCGATCTCCTCGGCCAGGGCTTCCAGCACTGTGTTCAGCACTTCCTCGGAGGTCTTGGAAGAGCTGCCGAACTCCATCAGCCCCAGGGTGGAGTCCTTGATGTGCTTGGTGCCGGACTCATCGGTGCTCCAGACTTCGGCGACACCGTTGTCGATCAGCGCCTGGAGGTTCTTCGACACATAGAACCTGTCTCCGAAGCTGGTGTTCAGTGACTCGGTGACATGCTGGGCCACCGGAATTCCCACCATCGCCAGCAGGTCGAAGGGCGTCATCGGCAGGCCCAGGGGCTTCAGTGCCTGATCAGCGGTAGCAGCATCGGTGCCTTCATCAAAGGCCTTCTGCACCTCGGCCATCAGCCGCAGCAGTACCCGGTTGACCACGAAGGCAGTGGTGTCCTTGGTCAGCACCGGGGTCTTTCCCAGTTTGGCAGCAAGATCAAACGCTGTGGCGATCGACTCATCAGTGGTCTTCGCAGTCCGGGCGATCTCCACCAGCGGCATCACCTGGACCGGGTTGAAGAAGTGAAAGCCGATTACCCGCTCCGGATGCTGCAGGTCGGCGGCCATCTCGGTCACCGAGAGCGAGGAGGTGTTGGTGGCCAGAATGGTCTCCGGTGAGACGATCTGCTCCAGCTCGGCGAAGACCTGCTTCTTCACCCCGATCTCCTCGAACACCGCTTCGATCACGAAATCGGCATCGGCGTAGACCGACTTGTCCGTAGAGCCGCTGACCAGTGCGGTGAGCGCATCAGCCTGCTCCTGGGACAGCCGGCCCTTCTGCACCTGCTTGGCATTCTGGGCGGCGATATAGTCCAGGCCCTTGTTCACCCGCTGCTGGTTGATATCACTGATAACCACCGGAACCCGCAGCTGCTGGGCGAAGACGAGCGCCAGCTGGGAGGCCATCAGGCCAGCGCCGACGACGCCGATCCGGTTCAGCGCGCGCGGGCTCGCCTCCGGCACTCCGGCAGGCTTCTTCGCCCGCTTCTGCACCAGTTCCATGAATCCGTAAACCACGTTCTTGAACTCTGTGCTGACCAGCAGTTCGCCCAGCGCTTCGACCTCCAGCTTGCGGTCCTCTTCGCGGGAGTTCTGCGGCACCTGCCTGAAGATGTTCAGCGCATGCAGCGGTCCCGGTGCGGTGTCGCCGGTCTTGGCGGCGACCGTCTTCTCCGCTGTCTGCATCGCACGGTTCCAGGCCTCAGCGCTGACATCCCGGTCGCGATGCTGCTGAGCCTGAGCCTGCGCGGCGTCGTCGGTAAGAATACTCGCCGCCCAGACCAGTGAGTCCTGCTCGAAGCTGGCCTCCTCGAAGAGGGCATCGGCAATTCCGGTCTCGAAGACCTGATGGCCTTTGAGCGTCTTGTTGTTGTTCATCGCGTTGACGAAGATCACCTGGGCCGCCGCCTCCGGTCCGATCAGCCGAGGCAGCCGGTAGATGCCACCCCAGCCGGGAACCAGTCCGAGAAAGGCCTCCGGCAGGCCAACTGCTTTGGTGGCGTCGGAGACGGTGCGGTAATCGGCAGGAAGGGCGACCTCCAGCCCCCCGCCTAGTGCGGTGCCGTTGATGAAGGCGAAGGTGGGGGCCGGGAAATCCTCCAGAAGATTGAAGGCATCGTGGCCGAGTTCGGCCAGCGCCACACCATGCTGGGGATCGGTGAGCTGCTGGGCAGAGACGATATCGGCGCCGGCCACGAATGTCCCGGGCTTGCCAATCACCCCTAGCGCGGCGATTTCCCCGGACTCAGCACGCGCGTACTGTGAGGCAATCGCCTCGCCGAACTCCACCAGCGAGCCGGGACCGAGTGTGCTGGGCCGTTTCTGGTGGCCATTGTCCAGTCGGATCAGGGCCAAGATGCCTACGCCGTCGGGGAGCTGGACATCTTCCACACGGGAGTGGGTCAGAGTCTCATGCGGGAAGTTCTCGGTCAGATGGCGGTAGCGAGAGAAGTCGGCGGACAACGGGAGCCTCCTGTGATCGGCGGGTCAGATGCGTTCTGCATCACATCCTACCCGCCGGTAATACAGGTGTGCACCCGGTAGTAGATGAGAGTGCGGTGTCAGGGATCAGGTACTTCAGGGAGAAATTGTTCAGTATCAGGATATGGGCAGGTTTGTTGAGCTGCATCAAACTCACCTGAACCATAGTTCTCCAGGATTTCAAAGTGGGGGTGTCTCAGCTCTGCTGCCAGCGCCGTATCTTCCTGCGCTTGGACGAACACCTCGAACGAGGGTGCATCGGGCACATCCCACCCATTCTCCCGGACGCATTGGCGCACCTCCTCTTCAGCCTCGTAATGGGCACCATGAAATTCCTCAGGTGCAGGAAAGAAATCAGCGATAGTGCGTGGATCCTTGGGGTGCAGTGACATGCATTCCCAGACATCCTCTTCTGCAGCTCTGAGCTGATCAGAGGGCACTTGTAGAACATCAGTCACCTCTCTGATGCCCTCCCAGCCCCTCTCTTCCATGCAGGTGCTCATGGCATCGGGTTGTTCATCCGCTGTATAGAACCGGATCGGGGTGATCTCTGGGGAGGCCTGGTACCACTCAAGATCTTGCCTGATCTGCAATTCAATCTCTACGAGTTCATCGAAGTCTGTGCTCTCCCAGCCGAACTCATCGACCTCCGGTTCGGAGCTGCATGCGGCTAACCACAGGACAGGTGGCAATGCGAGGGGCATCAGGAGCTGGCGCATTGGGCAGATCCTGTCTGTTGCTGTGTGCTCTGACAGTCTCAACGGTAGGGGTGTGTTGAGGCGAAATCCAGGGAATGTTGAGAAGTGTCAAAAAACTGCGACATGGGTCCTCCCTTTCAGAGGGCTTCCGGCTCCTGGGGTTCGAGCATGGCCACGGTGATCACCGCAGCGGACTGCTCGATCTGCCAGGGCCGCGCACCATGCCGGGCCAGGGCTGCCGAGACCGCGTCCAGGTCAATGACATCCGGCGGGGTCCAGCACAGCTGCTTGAGCACCGCCGGAGCCAAAAGCGTCTCCGGCATCACCTGCAGCTGCTCAGCCTGCCGGGCCAGCCGGTCCCGTGCAGTGCGGAACTGACGGAAGGCCAGCGGGTTGCGGTCCTTCCACGTCCGCGGCGGGGGAGGGGCACCGGTGGAGCGGTGGATCACCGGCAGATCCTCGGTGTGTACTCCGGCCTGCACGGCCCGCAGCCACCGGGGCGCCTCACGCTTGGCGGCGCGGCCGTGGAAGCCCGAGACAGCCAGCAGTTGCGGGACGGTGCGAGGCATGGCACCGGCTGCGGCCACCAGGGCGGCGTCGGGCAGCAGGCGGCTGGGGGCCAGATCACGTTTCTGCGCCAGGGATTCCCGGGCAGTCCACAGCTCACGCAGCACCGCCAGTTTCCGCGGCGACTTCAGTGTGCTCAGCTTGGAGGTCTTGCGCCATTTGTCCGATTCCGGGACCGTGACAGGGGCAAAGCTGCGCAGGTGGTCGAACTCCTCCTGCGCCCATGCGGCCTTGCCCTGCTCATGAAGCAGGGCCGAGAGCTCTTGACGCAGAGGGACCAGCAGATCCACGTCCAGAGCGGCATAGCGCAGCCAGTCCGCAGGCAGGGGCCGCCGGGACCAGTCAGCCGCGGAGTGCTCCTTGGCCAGCCGTACCTCCAACAGCTGTTCGACCACCGCGCCCAGACCCACCCGTGGCAGACCGGCCATCCGGGCGGCAAGCTCAGTGTCGAACAGCTGATGGGGATGCATGCCCAGCTCAGCCAGGCAGGGCAGGTCCTGGCTGGCGGCGTGCAGGATCCACTCTGTGCCCTCCAGGGCCTCCTGCACGGGGGCCAGACTGTTGAAAGGCTCCGGGTCGATCAGCCAGATCCCTGAGCCCTCCCGCTTGAGCTGCACCAGGAAGGCTCGCTGTCCGTACCGGAAGCCGGAGGCCCGCTCGGCGTCGACGGCCACCGGCCCGTTGCCTGCCGCCAGCGCAGCCGCAGCACGCACCAGCCCACGCTCAGTCTCGATCACCGCCGGCACTCCGTCTGCGGGTTCGGTGATCAGCGGCAGTTGGGCCTGGTCAGATTGACCGTTCTCAGTGTCCACCGTCAGCTCCTGCGGAGATGGGGTAGCGCGACCACACCCTCGGGCAGCGGGGGCAGCCCGGCGAAGGAGCAGACCATATCTGCCCAGGCCTCCAGATGTGCTCCGAAGCTGCTGCCCTCAGGGGTCCAGGAGGCCCGCAGCTCCACATCGTTGCTGGCCAGCCGGCTCTCCAGCGAGCCGAAGGACTCCGAGAGGATGCGGGTGGCGGTGCCCCCTGCATGGGAGTGCTGCACCCCGTGTTGGGCCAGCGAGTCGCTCAGCCAGGTCCAGGCCACAGAGGCCAGCAGCGGGTCATTCCCTATCTCCGGCTCGAGCTCGGCACGGATGTAGATCACCACCCGGAAGGTTCCGCCCCAGGAGTCCTGTCCCTCAGGGTCGTGCAGCAGGATGAACCGACCGGTCGCCGAATGGTCAGCGATCTCTGCCCGAAGGGCCACCGCATAGGGAGCCAGCTTAGACGGAGCCGGGACCTCTTCGACCACAGCCTCCTGGCGGGTCTGGGCGCTGCGCAGCTCATCGATGGCGCGGCGAAAGGGCGCAGGCAGATCACCGATGCTCGGGGCCGGCCGGGCGGGGCTGCCGGCGAGAGGGCCGAATACGCTCACAGCCTCAGCCTAGGAAAGGCTGTGGCTCAGCCTGGTCAGGCGCGCCGCGCAGGCGGCCAAGAGCAGGGGTTTTGATGTCTCAGGTGCTCCTCATCGTCCACGTGCACAGTCCAGCAAAGCCTGAACCTGCTCACCGGTGGTCTGCCAGGAGCACATCAGGCGCAGCACCGGGTTCCCCGAGGGCGCGGTGTCCCAGGTATGAACAAGATACCGGGACTGAATCCGCGCGGCGACCTCCTGCGGAACTTCGGGAAACACCGCGTTGACCACCGGCTCTGCGCTCAGCCGCACTCCCTCAAGAGCTGAGAGCCCGGCACCAAGGGCCGCGGCCTGCGCATTGGCCCCAGCAGCGTTCTTCCGCCACAGCCCAGTGCTGAAGAGCTCCAGAAGCTGAGCGGCGATGAACCGCTGCTTGCTGGCCAGCTGCATGGAATACTTGCGGATGAACGCGGTGCCGGTCACTCGTTGCGGATTGATCACCACCACCGCCTCTGCGGCCAGAGCCCCGTTCTTGGTCCCGCCCAGTGAGACGACGTCGACGCCGGCACCGGCAGTCAGCTCTCCGAGTCCGGTGCCCAGTGCGGCGGCGGCATTGGAGAGCCGGGCGCCGTCGATATGCACACCGATGCCGTGCCGGTGGGCGGCCTCTGCCAGCGCGGTGATCTCTTCGACGCTGTAGAGTGTGCCGACCTCAGTGGACTGGGTCAGCGTCACGGCCAGGGGTTGGGCGGCGTGCACGAATCCCACAGCGCCCAGCTCGGCCTCGATGTCAGCAGGGGTCAGTGTGCCATCGGTCACAGCGCGGGGCAGAAGCTTGACCGCTCCCACCCGCTCCGGTGCGGCACCTTCGTCGTTGTTGACATGCGCTCCGGCGGCGCAGATCGCGGCACCCCAGCGCGGAAGCATCGCCTGCAGGGAGACCACATTGGCGCCGGTGCCGTTGAAGACCGGGTAGATCTCCGCCTGGGAGCCGAACTCATCCTTGGCCCAGTCGGTCAGCTCAGCGGAGAGGGGGTCATCGCCGTAGGGCAGTGCCGCGGCGTCGTTGTCCCGGCCCAGGGCGGCCAGGATCTCCGGACTGACCCCGGCGACGTTGTCCGAGGCGAAGGAGGCGTCCAGCCCTCCGGTGTTCGTGGCGCGCTGCTTGCTCATCAGGCCTCAGGCTCAAAGGACATGGACAGCGAGTTGATGCAGTACCGCAGGTCAGTAGGAGTGCTGAATCCTTCGCCTTCGAACACATGGCCCAGATGGGACTCGCACGAGCCGCACCGGACCTCGATCCGGGTTGCTCCCAGCGAGTCGTCCTTCAGATACGTCACATTCGACCCGCCCGCCGGCTGGTAGAAGCTCGGCCACCCGCAGCGGGAATCGAACTTGGTCTCCGACTCGAACAGCTTGGCCCCGCAGGCCCGGCAGTAGTAGGTGCCAGGCTCCTTATTGTCCCAGTACTCGCCGGTATACGGGCGCTCGGTGCCGCCTTCGCGCAGCACATGGAACTCGACGTCGCTGAGCTTCTTCCGGAAGGGATCATTTTCCATAGCATCCAGTGTAGAGTCCCCTCACGCCTCCGGCGTACAGTAAGGAGCAGGTCAGAGACGGTGGGAGGACTATGGACCTTGAGCTGAAGCGCACAGAGCAGCCGAAGCCCACCCCCTGGGTGCGCTCGATCCTGCTGGGGGCGGGCACCGGGCTGGCAGTGGGGACCGCCCTGGCGGGAATCATGTCCAGCGCATCGGCCTACTTCGCCCGGCTGGTGGTCACTCCGGTGCACGAGGCCGCGGAGAACCTTGAGATCCTGGCGGTGATCGAGGACTCCGAGGGGCTGCAGGTGATCCTGCCGGTGAGCGCCGACACTGTGGTCGAAGGCACCTACGGACTGCACTTTGACCGCGGCACCTCAGTGGCCCGGATCGGAGAGATCACCTCGCTGGAGCCGAAGCACGGCACCGTGACCCGCCGGGTGCTCGGCGTCAGCGGTGGGGATCTTCGCCAAGCCCGGTCAGGCTCCATCGGCTCGGTGCTGCACCGCAACCCCGCTGAGGCAGGATTCGACTACGACGACGTTTCTCTGCACCTGCCCGTGGGAGAAGCTCCGGCTTGGTACGTGCCGCACAGCAACCCCGAGGGACCGCTGGCGGAGAAAAGAGTGTGGGCGGTCATGGTCCACGGCCGCACCGGCACCCGGGTCGAAGCACTCAAAGCACTCCCGGTGGCCCAGCAGCTGGGCATCGATTCACTGCTGGTCTCCTACCGGAACGACGGAGAGGCCCCGTCCGGCCCGGACGGTCTCTACGGACTCGGCGTCACCGAGTGGGAGGATGTGGAGGTCGCTGTCCAATACGCCCTGGACCATGGCGCGGAAGATGTTCTGCTCTTCGGCTGGTCGATGGGCGCGGCAGTGGCCCTGCAGACCGCGGACCGCTCCCCACTGACCCCGCGCATCCGCGGCATGGTGCTCACCGGGCCGGTGATCGACTGGGTGGATGTGCTCAGCCATCAGTTCCGCTCCCGCAGGGTGCCTGAGCCGGTGGGCCGGCTCAGCCAGTGGCTGCTCTCCAATGAGGCCGGACGCAGAGCCACCGGGCTCGCCTCCCCGGTGGACCTGAAGGCGCTGAACTGGATTGCCCGTGCCGACCAGCTGCACACCCGAAGTCTGATCCTGCACAGCATCGACGACGAGGTGGTGCCCTACCAGCCCAGCCGGGAGCTGGCAGAGCGCAACAGCCTGGTGACCTTTGTGCCCTTCCACCGGGCCGGTCACATCAAGGAGAGGAACTACGACCCCGAACGCTGGGACTCCCGTGTGGCGCAGTGGGTTACCGAGCTGTTCGCCCAGCCTCTTCCCGGGACGCCGGACTGAACCCTTCGAAGATGACGTTGCCGCCTAGCTGATGGACCCGGTCCATATCCGCCTGTGAGGTAATAGTCCACACCAGAAGCGGCCACCTGCGAGTGATCAGCCTGGCACGCACCTCCGAGAGGAACTCGAATTCGTAGCCCACAAAGTGCGGCCGTGACACGGCGTTGAACCCCAGGTTTCGCATCACGGCCCTGGAGAGCGGATTGAGTCCTCCGGCATCGGCGAGGCTGCCGGAAAGTTGTCCGCGCAGAGTCAGGGGCGAATTCCTGCGGAACCAGGCGACGATGAACGGGTCAAAGGACTGCACCGCCAGCTCACCGCTGTAATCCCCCAGTGCGGCGGCCGTGGCGCTGGCACGCAGGTTCCGCTGCGGACCGGTCTTGATCTCCACCAGCACCGGCACCCGGCCGGCGATGAACTCCAACGTTTCGGCCAGCGACGGCGGGTGCTGGTCAGTTCCGGCGACCCGGTGCTCGCGCAGCTGATCGACTCTTAGGGTGCGCACCGGCTCCGGGCTGCCGCAGAGCCGGAGAAGATCGCGGTCGTGGAACACCACCGCCTGATCATCAGCGCTCAACTGCACATCCAGTTCAATCGGGAAGCCGGCCTCGACAGCCGCGTCGAAGGCCGCCAGCGTGTTCTCCGGGATCCCGCCGCCGGGAGCATCAGCACCGGCCGGCACACTGTGCAGGCCTCGGTGCGCCACAGGCCGGGTACTCAACCATTCGGGCAGTGCGCTCACCACGCGTGCTCACGGATGTTGTGCTTGATTCTGCCCAGCATGGCGGCCATTCCGCGCAGCCGCAGCGGCGTGATCGCCTTGGCCAGGCCCAGCCGCTGATGCAGGTCATCAGGCACCTGCAGAATCTCTTTGGCAGAGAGTCCGGAGAGCCCCTGCTGCAGGATCGAGGCAAACCCCCGGGTGGTGGGCGCCTCGGCCGGTGCCGCGAAGATCAGCTGAACCCGCCCGGCGTCGTCGTGCTCAACGGCCAGAAACAGCGGAGTCTGGCATTCGACCACCTGCTCCATGGACCCGGCATAGTTCTCCCCATACTTCTCAGGGAGGTCCGCAAGCTCACGGGAGAGTTCCAGCAGCAGCTCGAGGCGCTCCCGCTCACTGACTGCGTGGAAGTCCTCGACAATCTCGGCCAGCGGTCCTGGCAGATCGGTGGTATCACTCATCCTTCCACCCTAGACGTCACCAACCTACCCGTGGGTAGAGTAGTCGGTGTTAGCTGCGTCACTGATATATCCATGACACGCTAGGAGGTCCCGTGAGTGTTATTCAGAGTCCCCATCCGCAGATCGATATCCCTCAGGAGAGCATCTACCAGCTGCTCTTCGGCAGTCTGAGCGACCAGGATGCCGAACGCATCGCCCTCATCCAGGGCGAGACCGGCCGCGAGGTCACCTACGGCCAGCTCAAGACGCAGGTGGACTTGCTGGCCGGCGCGCTGGCCGCCCGCGGCATCGGCGTCGGCGACGTGGTGGCCCTGCAGTCCCCGAACACCCCAGAATTCGTGGTGGCCTTCCACGGAATCCTTCGCAGCGGAGCCACCGCCACCACGGTGAACTCCCTGTACACCCCCGGGGAGGTCGCCAAACAGCTGAGCCTCTCCGGGGCCACCCTGATGATCACTGTCTCCGCACTGGCCCAGAATGCGGTGGTCGGAGCCGAGCAGGCCGGGCTGGACAGCGAGCAGATCGTGGTGATCGACGACGACGGCACCCACCCGTCTCTGGACACACTGCTGGGGGAGGGCCGCCCCGCCCCGGAGGTGGAGTTCGACCCGGCTGAGCACACCGCGGTCCTTCCCTTCTCCTCCGGGACCACGGGCACGCCCAAGGCCGTGATGCTCACTCATCGCAACCTGGTGGCCAACACCTGCCAGATCCAGGACCTTCTGCCGGTGAATGCGGGGGTGCCGGTCCAGGCAGTGCTGCCGATGTTCCATATCTACGGGCTCACTGTGCTCATGCACTTCGCGCTGCTCAAGCGTGCCCAGCTGGTGACCATGGCCAAATTCGACCTCGAGGAGTTCCTGCGCATCATCCAGGAGCGCAGGATCGAAGTCTCCTTCATCGCACCGCCTATCGCGGTGGCCCTGGCCAAACACCCAGTGGTCGACCAGTACAGCACCAAGACACTGCGGTCGATGCTCTGCGGCGCCGCACCTCTGGACGAGACCATCACACAAGAGGTGATCAACCGGCTGGGATGCGATCTGGGGCAGGGTTACGGCATGACCGAGCTCTCACCGGTCTCCCACCTGGTGCCCTACGGTCAGAGGCACTATCCTCGCGGTTCGGTGGGACCAGCAGTGGCCAATGTGGAGTGCAGGCTGGTCGATCCAGCCAGCGGGGAGGACATCCAGATCCCCGCGGAGGGAGAGTCCGAGGCTGGTGAGCTCTGGGTCCGGGGCCCCATGGTCATGAAGGGCTACCTCAACAATGAACAGGCCACTGAGGCGACCATCGTGGAGGGCCGATGGTGCCGTACCGGGGACATCGCCACCTACAACGCCGGGGGCTGGTTCTCCGTGGTCGACCGTCTCAAGGAGCTGATCAAGTACAAGGGCTATCAGGTGGCCCCGGCTGAGCTGGAGGCTCTGCTGCGGGAGCACCAGGAGATCGCCGACGCCGCGGTGATCGGCGTGCCCACCCAGGACGGGGAAGAGGTGCCCAAGGCTTTTGTGGTCCTCCGGGCCGGCGCGGACGGCACAAAGCCTGGACTCAACGCCGAGGAGGTGATCGAGTATGTGGCTTCCCGGGTGGCCCCCTACAAGAAAATCCGTCAGGTCGAGTTCATCGATCAGATTCCGACCTCCCGGACCGGAAAGATCCTGCGCAGGGAGCTGAGGCAGACAGCGAAGTAGAGTGGAGGGTATGTCAACCGCCCCTGAATCGCTTGCTGAACGTACGCCCCAAGTTACCGTCGACGATCTCCTGGCAGGCCTCAGGCCATCCTTCCGGTTCGCCGAGGTGTCCTTCGACACCTACATCCCCGACCCGGGGCATCCCTCGCAGGCTGAGGCGGTGTCAGCGCTGCGGGAGTTCTCCGGCACAGTGGGGAACCAGGCGTCGTCGTCGTTCCTGGGCAAGCTGTTCGGTGCGAAGTCCAAGCCCTCCGGACCGGCCGGGATCTACTTGGACGGCGGTTTCGGCGTGGGCAAGACCCACCTGCTGGCCTCGCTGTACCACGCCGCGGGCCAGCGTGGAGTGCCGGAGGAGAAGCTGGCCTTCGGCACCTTCGTGGAGTACACCAACCTGGTCGGTGCGCTGAGCTTCCGCAGGACCGTGGAAGTCCTCAGCGACTACAAGCTGGTCTGCATCGACGAATTCGAGCTCGACGACGCCGGGGACACCACGTTGATGTCGCGGCTGCTGCGAGAACTTGCTGATGCCGGGGTGAAGCTGGCCGCCACCTCCAACACCTTGCCCGGCTCCCTGGGTGAGGGGCGTTTCGCCGCCAGTGACTTCAAACGTGAGATCCAGGTGCTCAGCAGCCAGTTCCGGGTGATCAGGGTCGACGGCGAGGACTACCGGCACCGCGGGCTCCCGGAGGCTCCGGCACCGCTGAGCACCGGGGAACTGGAGGCTTTCGCCGCCGAGCAGTACCCGGAGCAGTCCCGGGCGGTCGATGAGTTCGGTCCGCTGTGCGATCACCTCACTGCAGTCCATCCCAGCAGATACCGGCAGCTGATCGCCGGAACCGATGTGCTGGTCCTCAAAGACGTGGAGACCATCGAGGGACAGTCGCTGGGGCTGCGGTTCGTGGTGCTGGCCGACCGGCTCTACGACCAGAACGTGAAGATCATCGCCTCCGGAGTTCCCTTCGACCAGCTGTTCACCGAGGAGATGCTCTCCGGCGGGTACATGAAGAAGTACTACCGGGCGGTGTCGAGACTGACCGCACTGGCGCGCGCCGGGCAGATGGGTGAGACTGCGCTGTGAGCCGGTGCGTCTCCGCCGGCCTGCGGCGAACTGTGGGGGTCACAGCAGACGCGCGGTGAGTGTGATGTTCTCGTCGACCCGCACCCGCAGGTCTGATACACGCGGTAGCCCCTCGGAGCCCAGGCCGAGCTCTTCGTTGAGATCCAGCGACTCCTCCTGAATCTTCCTGATGCTGTTGCGAGCGAAGAGCAGCATGAGGGCCACCAGCGGATTTCGGCTCTTCACCCGCAGATCCTCCACGGCGATCAACCCTTCGGGGCTGATCCTCACACATGCGTGTATTCGCACAGTGGCGCGGAGAAATGACCGTCGGAACCGGATCACGGCTGAGAGGCTCACCAGCTGAGGATCCACCTGCTCGACGGTGACCTCCATACGGCGGAGTGTGGCGCCGAGATCCGCGACCGCCGGCGTGAGCATCGCCTGGATGACCGATTCGAGGTCAGAGGTCTTGACTGAGATGTCGGCTGAACCGCGCATTCGTGACGGGTCTGCCTCCTCATTGAGGCGGATTTCGCGGCCTGAGGTTGGTTTCGCAGGCTGGAGAGGCAGGGTGTAGAGATCCCAGACGATGGGGATGTTATGCATGCGCAGATGGGCCCGCAGGGGCACCTCGTCAAGATAGATTGGCTGTGCCTGCAGAATCAGATCCTGAATAGTGCCGGTCCGGCTAGCCACCAGCTGAGGTTCCTCGGAGCTCTCCTGCGTATGTGCACTATCCTCGAGGGGCGCAGAGATCTCTGGGTTCATATGGACAGTGAGGTTGCTCCCGTCGATGCGGAGCAGGGCGAGATCGTCACCGTGGAGTGTGACTTCGATCCGAGTCCGTTCGGACGCCCCCAGATAGTCCCCGACTTCCTGGTGCACAAGGGACTCCAGCCATTGCTCCACTGTGCTGGCGTCCCCTGGCCAGTGCGGCTGGGCAGACATGTGGCCCTTTCTGGCTGTCCGGCTGGTAGTCGGTTCGAGGGCACTTAGGGTGTGGCCGTACTGCGCCCCGAACCATGCGACGGTGTCTGTGTGGGGCAACACTACCTCAGCCGGCTGTGGTGGATGGGGAAGTAGGAGGAGCCCTGTATCCTACGTAGTCTCCAGTTCATCGTGAGTTCAGAGATTGGTGCTTTCATGACAGCGACGGCGCCAGAGGCAGAAAGGGTATGTGGCAATGGTCAAACAAGACTTATGGGAGGGACTCGAGGCCAATAAGCCCCGGCAGAACCTTCGCGAGTTCATCGATCAGCTGCGCGAGGGCGGCTACACCGTCCAGGACGGCCACACCCCGGACCCCGATCTGATCGACCCCCAGGGCAATGCTGTCGAGACCTGGCAGGAGAACTACCCCTATGACACCAGGATGGGCCGCGATCTCTATGAGATCGAGAAGTATCACCTGCAGGTGGAGCTGCTGAAGTTCCAGTACTGGGCCGAGGACTTCGGGCTCAAGCATGTGGTCGTCTTCGAAGGACGCGACGCCGCTGGCAAGGGCGGAACCATCAAGCGCTTCACCGAGCACCTCAACCCCCGGACAGCCCGGGTGGTGGCACTGTCGAAGCCCTCCGACCGGGAGCAGGGCCAGTGGTACTTCCAGCGTTATGCCTACCATCTGCCCACTGCCGGTGAAATGGTGCTCTTCGACAGGTCCTGGTACAACCGCGCCGGAGTGGAGCGGGTGATGGGTTTCTGCTCCGATGACGACTACGAGACCTTCATGGGGCAGGCCCCGGTCTTCGAACAGATGCTCATCGATGCCGGCATCCACTTGACCAAGTTCTGGTTCTCCGTCACCCAGAAAGAGCAGCGCACCCGGTTCGCCATCCGGCAGATCGACCCTGTTAGGCAGTGGAAGCTCTCCCCGATGGACTTGGAGTCCCTGGACAGGTGGGAGGCCTATACCGAGGCCAAGGAAGAGATGTTCCGGCGCACTGACACCGACCACGCTCCCTGGATCACCATCAAGTCCAATGACAAGAAGCGGGCTCGGCTCAACGCCATGCGCTATTTCCTCTCCCAGTTCGAATATGAGGGCAAGGACCACGAGGTGATCGGCGAGCCGGATCCGCTGATCGTCCAGCGCGGTCGCAACGCTGTGGGTGACTGAGCCGCCCCGGCGGTGGGGAGACCCGCTCCTGCGGGAGCTCAGCAGGATAGGATTGGCGCGGTATTTGGACCTCAACTTAGGAGATGGCAGTGGGCGCTGATATTGGAGTAACCGGACTGGCCGTGATGGGCGCGAACCTTGCCCGCAATCTGGCCAGGAACGGATACACCGTAGCCCTGCACAATCGCACGGCTGCCCGGACCGACGCACTGATCAGTTCTTACTCCTCGGAAGGGGAGTTCGTGCGCACCGAGACGCTGGCGCAGCTGGTCGAGTCCTTGGAGCCTCCGCGCCGGGTGCTGATCATGGTCAAGGCCGGGTCTCCGGTGGATGCGGTGATCGAGGAGCTGATGCCGCTGCTGGACGAAGGGGACATCGTCATTGACGCCGGCAACTCATTCTACGAGGAGACCCGGCGCCGTGAGGCGGACCTGCGTGAGAAGGGCCTGCACTTTGTGGGCGTAGGAGTCTCCGGCGGCGAGGAGGGGGCGCTCAACGGGCCCTCGATCATGCCCGGCGGGTCTAAGGAGTCCTACCAGACCCTGGGTCCGATGCTGGAGAAGATCGCCGCCGACTATCACGGTGAACCGTGCTGCGCGTGGGTGGGCACCGATGGGGCTGGGCACTTCGTGAAGATGGTGCACAACGGCATCGAGTACGCCGACATGCAGGTCATCGGAGAATCCTATGACCTCATGCGCTCCCTGGCGGGTCTGGAGCCGGGCCGGCAGGCCAAGGTTTTCCGTGAGTGGAACACCACGGACTTGGCCTCCTACCTGATTGAGATCACCTCTGAGGTGCTTGAGCAGGAGGACGAGCTCACCGGTCATCCGCTGGTCGATGTGATCGTCGACGCCGCAGGTCAGAAGGGCACCGGCCGCTGGACGGCGATCTCCGGACTCGAGGTGGGTTCCCCTATCAGCACGATCGCGGAGTCGGTCTTCGCCCGTTCGATCTCCTCCCAGCTTGACCTGCGTGCTGCCACCAATGAGGTGTTCCCGGCGGGGATCAACCAGGCCGTCACCGCTGAGGAGCTCTACGGCTCCGGGGACGCTCGTCAGGACTTCGTCGAGGACATCCGCAAGGCGCTCTACGCCTCTAAGCTGGTCTCCTACGCCCAGGGATTCGACATGCTCACCGCCGCCGCCGCCGAGTACGGCTGGGAGCTGGACATGCGCACCATCGCCTCGCTGTGGCGTGCAGGCTGCATCATCCGGGCAGATCTGCTCGACACCATCATGAAGGCCTACGATGCCGAAGGAGAACGGCCGGCCAACCTGCTGCTGGCCGAGGAGTTCACCGAGGCGATCAGCGAATGCCTGCCGGCCTGGCGCCGAGTGGTGGCCGCCGCTGCCACCTATGGGGTTCCGGCACCGGTGTTCAGCTCATCGCTGGCCTACTACGACTCACTGCGCCGGGACCGGCTGCCGGCAGCGCTGACCCAGGGGCTGCGCGACTACTTCGGGGCCCACACCTACCAGCGGGTGGACAAGCCCGGCACCTTCCACACCCGCTGGTCCGGGGACCGCACCGAGACCGAGGCCTGAAGCCCGCCGCCGGGACAAACTCAGATAAACAGCGCGGGGTCCAAGGCGTAGGCTGCTGGGTCCACCAGCGGCTGGTGCTCCTCCTCGCGGCGTTTGCGGTCCTTGGCGGGCACCCCGATCAGCACCGAATGCGCAGGGGCGGATTTCACGACCACCGCGTTGGCCCCGACCGCCGACTGCTCGCCGATCTCCACTGGTCCCAGAACCTTCGCACCGGCACCTACGGTGACCCCGTCGCCGAGAGTGGGGTGCCGTTTGGTCTGCTCCAGGGAGGTGCCTCCCAGGGTCACCCCCTGGTAGAGCATGCAGTCATCGCCGATCTGGGCGGTTTCTCCGATGACCACACCCATGCCGTGGTCGATGAAGAAGCGGCGGCCGATAGTGGCCCCCGGGTGTATCTCGATCCCCGTCAGGCCACGGGTGACCTGGGAGAGCACCCGGGCAGGCGTCTTCAGCGGCTTGCGCCGCCACATCCGGTGCGCCACCCGGTGCGCCCACACAGCGTGGAGACCAGAATAGGCGAGCACGATCTCGGCATTGGAGCGAGCGGCGGGGTCATGCTCGCGGGCCGTGGTGAGGTCTTCCCGCAGACGTGAGATGAAGCCCAAGGGGTCGTGTCCTTTCGAAGGTCAGAGGCGGCGTCGTGCTCGGTTCTCAGCCACGGATGTCCTCATACAGCAAGGTGGAGATGTACCGCTCACCGAAGTCGCAGGCGAAGGTGACAATGAGTTTGTCGCGGAACTCCTCACGGGAGGCGACCTCCAGGGCGGCTGCCAGGTTGGCACCGGTGGAGATGCCGCCGAGGATGCCTTCCTCGGTGCCGAGCTTGCGGGCGGTGGAGATCGCGTTCTCGAGGTTGGCGGTGATGACCTCGTTGTAGATCTCGGTGTTCAGCACCTCCGGCACGAAGTTGGGCCCGATGCCCTGGATCTTATGCGGTCCAGGGGACCCACCGGAGAGGATGGGAGAGTCTTCCGGCTCGACCGCCACAATGTGTAAGTCGGGGTTGTACTCACGCAGCTTCCCGCCGGCCCCTGTGATCGTGCCGCCGGTGCCGATCCCGGAGACCAGCGCGGCGACGGTGCCTTCGGTATCACGCCAGATCTCTTCACCTGTGGTGGTGTAGTGGATCTTCGGATTGGCCTCATTGGCGAACTGCCGAGCCCAGATGGCGTTGTCTGTCTCCTCGACGATCTGCTTGGCCTTCTCCACCGCCCCGCGCATGCCGTCTGAACCGGAGGTGAGCACGATCTCGGCCCCGTAGGCGCGCAGCATCACCCGGCGCTCCGTGGACATGGTCTCCGGCATGGTCAGCACCACCCGGTAGCCGCGGGCCGCGCCGACCATGGCCAGGGCGATGCCGGTGTTGCCGGAGGTGCCCTCCACCACGGTCCCGCCGGGCTTGAGCACACCGGCCTCTTCGGCGGCGTCGATGATGGCTGCACCGATCCGGTCCTTCACCGAGGAGGCCGGTGAGTAGAACTCTAGCTTCACAGCCACATTGCCGGGCAGGCCGGCGTCGAGCGTGTTCAGCTTGACCAGGGGAGTGTTGCCGATGGCTTCACTGATGTTGTTGAGCAGGGGCATGGGTGCTGTCCTTTCGGTGGGCAGACGGTGTCCTCAGCGGATTAAGCCTATCTAGGCCGAAACTTCTTCCCGCAGCCAGTGGCGCCACCCGGCGCGCAGTCTGGCGATCTTAGGATCGATGATGAACTGACAATAACCGACCTCCGGGCGCCGAGTGTGGAAGTCCTGGTGCACCGGCTCGGCTTCGAACACTGTGCCCAGGGGTTCCAGCGTGGTGACGATCGGCTTGCTGAAGTGCTGCTGGGCAGCATCGATCGCCTCGGAGAACTCCGTCTTCTCTGCTTCGGAGGTGTAGAACATCGCCGAGCGGTACTGGGTGCCGACGTCGTAGCCCTGCCGGTTCAGCGAGGTGGGATCGTGGGTGGTGAAGAAGATCTGATACAGCACCTCGGGCGGCAGCCGTTCCGGGTCGAAGGTGATCTCCACTCCTTCTGCGTGGCCGGTGGTGCCCGAGCAGACCGCTTCATAGTAGGCAGGTCCGGTGCCACCGGTGTACACCGAGCGCACCTTGGAGACGCCTTTGAGCTTGCGGGCGATGGAGTCCAAGCACCAAAAGCACCCGGCTGCCAGGACTACTGTCCGATCAGTCATACCGGTGCAAACTGAGCTGGTCTGCGGTTCATTCCTGGAGCTGAGGAACCGGGCAGGGTAGAAATAGAGATATGGCACAGACTCCAACTCTGCAAGAGGTGCTCGACGTGGTCGAGGACCTGTGGCCGGCCGCGCTGGCTGAACCCTGGGACGCCGTCGGCCCCGTGGTGGGCCGGCGGGACTCGGCAGTGGGCACCATCCACTTCGCGGTGGACCCGGTCTCGGAGGTGGTAGAGGAGGCATGCGCGGCCGGAGCCGACCTGCTGATCACCCATCACCCGCTGCTGCTGCGCGGGGTCACCACAGTGGAGGCAGGCACCTTCAAGGGCGAGGTGGTGCACCGGCTCATCGAATCCGGCTGCGCTCTGCTGACTGCCCATACCAACGGTGACTCGGCAGTGGGCGGGGTCAACGATGTGCTCAGCGAGATTCTTGGGCTCCAGGATGCTGAGCCGCTGCATCCGGCCGCTGAGGGTCTGGCAGAAGAAGGACTCGGGCGGATCGGCACCCTGCCGCGGGGGACCACCCTGGGCGAGTTCGCCGCCACCGTGTTCGGCATCCTTCCCGCAGTGGCCGGGGGAGTGCGGGTTGCCGGGGACCGGGACGGGTTCGTCCAACGGGTGGCGCTGTGCGGAGGTGCCGGAGACTCCCTGCTGTCGGCGGCCCGTGAGGCGGAGGCCGATGTATACATCACCGCCGACCTGCGCCACCATCCGGCTTCCGAGGCACGTGAGGCAGTGCGTGGCCGGCGGCCGTATTTGATCGATGTTTCACACTTCGCCAGCGAATGGCTCTGGCTGCCGGCTGCTGCCCAGACCCTGGACCGAGCACTGGCTGACCGCGGCTATGACGTGGAGATCGCGGTCTCAGGGATCAACACCGACCCTTGGGACTTTTTCGTCGTCGGAGGCCCGTAATCTCCGGCATCAAAATTGAACGAAACCCTGGGACTTTGTCATCATGCCTGGGCAGTGAATCTTATGCGTATAGAGTTGCTGCGATGACTGATCTGATCGTAGAGGCCGACGGCGGCAGCCGCGGCAATCCCGGCATCGCTGGGGCCGGGGCGCTGGTCCGCGACCCAGAGGGCCGCATTCTGGCCGCAGCGGCGGTTCCGCTGGGCCAGGCCAGCAACAACGTGGCCGAGTACACCGGGCTCATCGAAGGACTCAGACTGGCCCGCGGGATCGACCCTTCCGCGTTCGTCGAGGTGAGATTGGACTCCAAGCTGGTGGTGGAGCAGATGAGCGGGCGGTGGAAGATCAAGCACCAGGACATGAAGCGCCTGGCGGTCCAGGCCAGTCAGATCCTCCCGCCGATGCAGGTGACCTACACCTGGATCCCACGGGCGGAGAACGGCGACGCCGACCGGCTCAGCAACGAGGCCATGGACGCCTCGGCAGCAGGTGTTCGATGGGACCCCGCCGCCAGTGCCATCCAACCCCAAGCCTGACGGGGGTGTCCGCTCCTTCTGGGTAGGCTACTGGGGTGCTTATTCTCTTGCCGCCCTCGGAGGGCAAAACAGCTCCTGCCGACGATGACGGTGCGCGCCTGAATCTTGCTGCGCTGAGATTTCCGCAGTTGACCGCTGCGAGGACGGAGGTCATCGAGGCACTGGCGGTTCTCAGCGGCACCGACCTGGCCCAGACCACCCTGAAGGTCGGTCCCAAGGCTCTCTCTGAGGTGGCCGCCAATACTCGGCTCTTCCACGAGCCGGCGGCCCCGGCCTACCGCATCTACACCGGTGTCCTCTATGAGGCGCTCGGGGCGTCATCGTTGTCGGAGGCAGAGCTTCACCGGGCCGCAGAGCAGGTACTGGTGTTCTCCGGTGGGTTCGGAGTCACCGGCTTGACCGACGTCATCCCCGCCTACAGGTGTTCCATGGACGTGAAGCTGCCCATAGTGGGGAACTTGGGGAGCTTCTGGAAGAAGCAGCTCAAGGATCCGATGGATGATCTGGTGGGTGATCAGCTGGTGGTTGACTGCAGATCCGGGGCCTATCAGCGGGCCTATTCCGGACCGGCGGAGCAGATGCTGCAGGTCAACAGCTTCACAGAGAAGGACGGGCAGCGGAAGGTCATTACGCACTTCGCCAAGCACGCCCGCGGGGAGCTGGCCGGAATGCTGCTGCGCTGTGCGACTGCGCCGGAGACGGTTGAGGACGTCGCTGGACTCGCCGCTGGGCGCTGGCGAGTCCAGGTGCGCCCGGCCACAGGCCGGACACCGCACCAGCTGGACCTGGTCGAACCGGCCTCGCCAGAGGCTGCCGTCCCGCAGCGCGCTGGTGCGACATGCCGGGCGTGACCGGCGGTGAGACGGCGGACTAGGAGCGATGGCGGTGCAGCGGTATTCTCGTGATAGGGACGGGTCGGCCAGACCATCGCGGCACCGCAGTGTCGAGGAAAGTCCGGGCTCCGCAGGGCAGGATGGTGGGTAACGCCCACTCGGGGAGACCCGCAGGCCAGTGCCACAGAAAACAGACCGCCCGCTAAGGGTAAGGGTGAAACGGTGGGGTAAGAGCCCACCAGCGCCTCAGGTGACTGAGGCGGCTTGGTAAACCCCATCCGGAGCAAGGTCGAGCAGGGTGCGTTGGAGGGCTGCCCGCCCAAGCATCCGGGTTGACCGCTTGAGGTGATGCGGCAACGCGTCACCCAGATGGATGATGGTCCGCGACAGAACCCGGCTTACCGGCCGGCCCGTCCCGTCAGCTTGGATAGAGTAGGTATGTCAAGTAGGCCGATTGAGCCGAGTGAAGAGGAATGTCCGCATTTCTCTTGCGAGGCGATTGAAGGCTGCTGGGGGTGGGTGCAGCCCATCCGCAGACAACGTCGTCTGAAGAGATAAGGACCTCAGCATTCCATGTCCGCAGTGAGCAAGCACCTCAATGAATGGATCGACCGTGAAGCCCAGGCCGAGGCGATGATTCCTCTGGTCGGCCAGCTGTACCGGGAGAACAACGTCGTCACCGGGATCTACGGCCGCCAGCTGGTCAATCAGTCGGCCATCGACATCCTCAAGGCCCACCGCTTCGCCCGTCAGATCGATGAGGTGGAGCTGCCCATCTCGGAGACCCTGCCGCTGGTCCAGGCGCTGAACACCTTGGACCTGGGGGCGGCCAGCATTGACATCGCCCGGCTCAACAGCCGTTTCAAAGCCTCCGGAAGCACTGACGTTGAGGCATTCCTGCGTGAAGAGCTTGCCGACGTCGTCGGGAAGAAGGGCCAGGGGCGCGCCGAGCCGCAGGACGTGGTGCTTTACGGCTTCGGGCGCATCGGTCGTCTGCTGGCACGCATCATGGTCGGCCATGCCTCCTCGGCCACCGGGCTGAGGCTGCGGGCGATTGTGGTGCGACCAGCCGGGTCCAAGGACAGTGACCGGCACAAGGATCTGGCCAAGCGCGCATCCCTGCTGCGCCGGGACTCCGTGCACGGACCTTTCGCCGGCTCCATCCGGGTGGACCAGCAGAACAGCGCGATCATCGCCAACGGCACTTACATCAAAGTCATTTACGCCAGCGGACCGGAGGAGGTCGACTACACCGCCCACGGCATCGAAGACGCGGTGGTGGTGGACAACACCGGCATGTGGCGCGATGAAGAAGGTTTGGGCAAGCACCTGAGCTCCACGGGCACTTCCCGGGTGCTGCTGACCGCCCCGGGCAAGGGCGACATTAAGAATATCGTCTACGGGGTCAACCACACCGGGATCACCGCCGAGGACAAGCTGCTCTCAGCAGCCAGCTGCACCACCAACGCCATCACACCGGTGGCCAAGCTGATGCAGGACGAGTACGGGATCGACCATGGGCATGTGGAGACTGTGCACTCCTACACCAATGATCAGAATCTCATCGACAACTTCCACAAGGGCGAGCGGCGCGGGCGCTCGGCAGCCCTGAACATGGTGTTGACCGAAACCGGTGCGGCCAAGGCGGTGGCCAAGGCGCTTCCGGAGCTGGCTGGAAAGCTCTCCGGGAATGCGATCCGTGTCCCCACCCCGGATGTCTCCATGGCAATCCTGAACCTGGAGCTGGAGCGCGAGACCACCAAGGAGGCGCTCAACACCTTCCTGCGGCGCGAGTCCCTGGAAGGATCGCTGCACTCCCAGGTGGACTACATCGACTCTGCGGAGGTGGTCTCCACCGATTTCGTCGGCTCCACAGCGGCCGGAGTGGTCGACGGACTCGCGACCATCGTCAACGGCAGGCAGGCCATCCTCTACGTCTGGTATGACAACGAATACGGGTACTCGGCCCAGGTGGTGCGGGTACTGGAGCACATTGCCCAGTCCGAGCCGATGAAGTATCCGCGGATCTGACTCCCGCGGTGGTAGTTTCAAGTGGTGCCCAGTCTCGCCACCGCTGAGAGCGACGCTGAGAAGCTCCACCTGAGGTCGCCGGGAGTCCGGCGTGCCCTCATCCAGGGGTTCCTCGGCTCATCTCTGGTGCTCTTCGGCTCCTTCGGAGTCGGCTGGCTGGCCAATGCCGCCGACATCAACCGGTGGTCCTGGATCATTCCGCTGCGGACCGAACCCTGGGGCGTCAGCCTCACCACAGTGGCACTGACCCTGGGCTGCTGGGTGATGTTCCACGCCTGGCTGCTGCTGGGCCGGGCCCTGCGCGAAGCAGACCGGAAGGCGTGGCGGCCCGGCAGTCTGCGGATCGTCAATATCGCCACTGCGGTCTGGTCAGTGCCCCACGTGTTCTGCCTGCCGATCTTCTCCCGGGACGTCTACGCCTATCTCAACCAGGGCCGGTTGGTCCTGGCGGGCAGGGACCCCTACCAGGAGGGGGTCTCCCAGCTGGACAACTGGTTCCACTTCGGCACCGACCCCATGTGGGCTCAATCCGAAACCCCCTATGGGCCGATGTTCCTCTGGATCGAGGCTGCGGTGATGTGGGTGACCAACAACCATGTCGAGGCAGCGGTCTTCCTGTTCCGGCTGGCGTGTGTGGCAGGCGTGGTGCTGATCATGATCTACGTGCCCAAACTGGCCCGGCACTACGGGGTGCACGGCGGCAGGGCCCAATGGCTGGCCTGCGCCAATCCGCTGTTCATCATCAGCTTCATCTCCAGTGCTCACAACGACGCGCTGATGATGGGCTTCGCACTGGCCGGGATCTACGCCGCAGCCACCGCGGACCGGCACTGGTCCCGCGGTGTGCTGGCCGCGGTGCTGGTCACCGTCTCGGTGGGCATGAAGATCATCTCCTTGGTCCTGCTGCCCTTCATCGGGCTGCTCTGGGCCGCGCATCTGATCGCCGCGCGTCCGCAGCTTAACCCCTGGATCTGGCGGTTCGCCGCCTGGTTCGCCACCGCGAGCATCGCCGGGGCCATTCTGTTGGTGGTGGGATGGATCAACGGCTACGGGCTGCGCTGGCTAATGGTGCTCGCCGGCACCGGAGACACCGGGAAGTCCTTCTGGTCACCGTTGGGGATCGCCGACGATGCGCTCACCAACACTCTCCACGCACTGGGCCAGGACGCCAGCTGGACGCTGGACACCCTGCGAGTGATCGGCCGGCTCGCCAGCGTGCTGATCGTGCTGGTATTGATGTTCTTCGGGCGTGACAGGCAGATCATGTCCCGGATGACCCTGGCCTTCACCGCGCTGGTGGTGCTCTCCCCGATCATCCACCCCTGGTACCTGCTCTGGCTGCTTCCACTGTTCGCCATCAACGGCATCCGCAATGACTGGCAGACCAAATGGGTGGTGTTCACCGTCGCGTTCTTCCTCTGCTACGGCGCCCAGGACCAGCTCTCGGTCTGGGAGTTCCTGGATCTGGATGAGCAGATGCTGCAGCTGTCACTGGTGACCTCGGTGCTGTGCATGACCCTCATCGCGCTGCTGCCCTCCTCGCGCTGGGTCTGGGCCGGCGGGTGGTTCGCCGCGCCCATCTACCTGCGTCTGCCCGGGCTGGGCCGGACCTACATGCTGCACACCTTCGACCGGATCAGACTGACCTCGACTCCCAGCGGAGGCACACAGACGACGACGGCGCCCCAGACGGCCGAACAGCTGCACACCGGGGCACTGCCGGCCACCGATGCGGAGCAGGAGGTGCGGCGGTGAAGCGCGCTGCCACGAATGGTGTCCCTGCCAGGCACTGGCTGGTGCTGGCAGTGGTCATGTCTGCAGCCGCAGCGCTCTACCTGGCCCATTCGTTCCTCCGGTTCCGGAACTTTGAAGCCCGCGGCTACGATCTGGGGATCTTCGACCAGGCGGTACGCGCCTACTCGGAGTTCCAGGCTCCCCTCTCACCGATCAAGGGAGAGGACTTCCACCTGCTCGGTGATCACTTCCACCCGGTCATCGCGGTGCTGGCTCCGTTGTACTGGATCTGGGATGACCCCCGGATGCTCAACATCGCCTTGGTCATGCTGCTGGTCTCGGCAGCTGTTCCGGTGTACCTGGTGGTGCGCGGCTGGTTCAGCCATCGGGTCGGGCTGCTGGCGGCTGTGGCGCTGCTGGTCTGGTGGCCGTTTCAGGCGTTCATCAACTGGGACTTCCACGAGATCGCCTTTGCGGTGCCGATCATCGGCTGGGTCATCTGGTGTATTGAGCGTGAGCGCCCGTGGACTGCGGTGGTGCTGTCCTCAGTGCTGCTGCTGGTGCGGGAGGATATGGGCGCTACATGCGTGGCCATCGCCGCTGTGCTGCTGGTCAAGCGGTACTGGGCTCCAGCCGCAGTCCTGGCAGCCGCTGGGGCGGCGGGGCTCTGGCTGGCTGTCGCTGTGATCATCCCGCATTTCGCACCTGACGGAGAATTCAGCTACTGGGACTACACGGCGTTGGGGCCCACGGCCTCGGCCGCAGCGGTCTTCCTGCTGACCCAGCCGTGGAGCGCACTGCCGCTGCTGGTGGACCATCCGCTGAAGATCGCGCTGCTGAGCGCACACCTGCTGCCTCTGTGGCTGTTGCCGCTGCTCTCGCCCTATACGCTGATCGGCCTGCCGATGCTGCTCTCCCGGCTGCTCAACGACCGGCTGACCGTCTGGGGGTTGGTCTACCACTACGACGCAGCCCTGGGGCTGATCCTGCTGCTGGCGGCCTTCGACACTCTGCGCCGGATGCGCGGTCGCAGAAGCCGCGGCCGCGCAGAGTACCGCCCCGCCGTGATCCTCCCGGCAGGCATGATCCTGCTCTCCGTGCTGGGCGGGGTCGTCTTTCAGCTCGCTGCCGAGCGTGAGCACCAGATCTTCCCGCTGCACTGGACCTACACGGGGCAGAACTGGCAGCTGCCAGAACGTGCCGAAGCTCACCAGCGGGCTGTTGATCTGATCCCGGACGGAGCCTGCGTGGAGGCTGCTGACACCGCTGCGCCGCATCTGACTCACCGAGCCCATGTGGGGCTGGCCGGCACACTCGACGAGGTCCGAGTGGACTGGATGATCATCGATGCCGAGGCTCAGGAGCTGGGCGGTTCGGATCCGCTGAGCCCGGAGCAAGCCTTTGACCGGGCCGAGCGGCTGGGTTTTGAGACCATCAGCGCTGACGATGACGGACTGTGGGTTCTGCACCGTGACACGTCCAACGGTGCGGTGTGCACTGAGCATCTGGAGTAGTCTTGTCCTCCGTGAAATCCCAAGCCCCCCGGATGCAGTGGATGGACTTCCTGCGCGGGCTCTCCGTGCTGCTGGTTGTTGTGCTGCACGCTAACACCCACAACATCGCCGGAGCCAGTGTGGAATGGTGGTCCGAGGTCAACCGCCATCTGACTCCGTTCCGGATGCCGCTGCTGATGTTCATGTCCGGGATGCTGCTGCACCGCTCCTTGGCCAAGCCGCTGCCGATCTATATCTGGGGAAAGATCGCTGCCATCGCCTGGCCGCTGGTGGTGTGGATGTTCCTCTACGGGGCCTTTGTGCGCGGTGGGCTCGGTGTCCCGGAGAACATCATCGGGTATGTGCTCACCGGGGACTACCTGTGGTTCCTGATGAGCCTGCTGCTGTGCTACACGGCCGCTCTGTCGTTCAAGCCGCTGATCACCCGGTTCCCCGCTGGACACCACTGGGGTTATCTGCTGGTGTTCGCCGCCATGATCGGCACCTATGTCTCCACCGCCGCAGTGCACGGCGGACTGATCGGCAGCACCTTCTGGTATGGAGCTTTCTTCTTCCTCGGCGCGTGGGCCTTCCCCCATGTTCAGCGGTGGGTTAATGTGCCGTGGCTGCTGGTGCTGCCGCTGCTGGTGCTCACTGCCGTGTTGGCGAATATGGGAGTCGCCGACCGCAGTCTGCGTGTGGGTTCCCTCGCCGCCGCAGGTATCTCCGTGCTGGGAATCGCGGTCATCCTGTGGCTGGCTCCCAGACTGCCCCGCGGCCTCGCGGTGCGTTTCGTGGAGTGGTGCGGACGCTCCTCGGTGGTGGTCTATGTGGTCCACTTCCCGATCATCATTCTGCTGCGTGACCGTGTCTTTGCTCACATCGAGGTCACCAGCGGAGTCTACGTGCTGCTGATGACGGTGGTTTCGCTGGCGCTGACGGTGCTGATGGTCTGGGCGCGCCCCTGGACCAGCTGGCTCTATGTCAGCCCCGGCGCTGCGCGCGTGTCCGGTCGCCTGTCATCGGTCTCTGCTCGGCCCTGACGCCCCAGGGTCGGGCTTCGCCTGCCGGGTGCACGTGCGCTGACCTGCGCTGCGATAGTGTGGAGAATCATGGCTGAATTTATCTACACAATGGTCAAGGCCCGCAAGAAGGTGGGCGACAAGGTCATCCTGGATGACGTGACAATGTCCTTCTACCCGGGTGCGAAGATCGGCGTGGTCGGTCCCAACGGGGCAGGTAAGTCCACGATCCTGAAGATCATGGCGGGACTCGACGAACCCTCCAACGGGGAAGCCCGGCTCAGCCCCGGATATTCCGTAGGCATTCTCCAGCAGGAGCCGCCGCTGAACGAGGAGAAGACCGTCCTGGGCAATGTCCAGGAGGGTGTGGGGGAGATCTACTCCAAAGTGGTGCGCTACAACGAGATCAGTGACGAGATGGCCAACCCGGAGGCGGACTTCGAGGCGCTCATGGAGGAGATGGGCACGCTTCAGGAGGAGATCGACGCCGCCAACGCCTGGGACATCGACTCTCAGCTGGAACAGGCCATGGATGCGCTGCGCTGCCCGCCCGGTGAAGAACCGGTCACCCATCTCTCCGGCGGTGAGCGCCGCCGGGTGGCGTTGTGCAAGCTGCTGCTGTCCAAGCCCGACCTGCTGCTGCTGGATGAGCCCACCAACCACCTCGACGCCGAATCTGTGCTCTGGCTCGAACAGCACCTGGCCTCCTACGAGGGCGCGGTGTTGGCGGTGACCCACGACCGCTACTTCCTGGACCATGTGGCCGAATGGATCTGCGAGGTCGACCGCGGCCGGCTCTACCCCTATGAGGGCAACTACTCGACCTATCTGGAGAAGAAGCGCTCCAGGCTGGAGATCCAGGGCAAGAAGGACGCCAAGCTGGCCAAGCGCCTGGCCGACGAGCTCGAATGGGTCCGCTCCAACACCAAGGGTCGTCAGGCCAAGTCCAAGGCCCGTCTGGCCCGCTACGAGGAGATGGCGGCTGAGGCTGAACGCACCAAGAAGCTCGACCTGGATGAGATCCAGATCCCGCCCGGGCCGCGGCTGGGCACCCAGGTGATCGAGGCCGAGAACCTGCAGAAGAGCTTCGGAGAGCGCACACTGATCGACGGTCTCTCCTTCTCCCTGCCGCGCAACGGCATTGTCGGGGTGATCGGGCCCAACGGTGTGGGGAAGACCACGCTGTTCAAGTCCATCGTCGGGCTCGAACAGCTTGACGGCGGCCAGCTGACCATCGGGGATTCAGTGCAGATCTCCTACGTCGATCAGTCCCGGGCCGGGATCGATCCGGAGAAGAGCCTCTGGGAGGTCGTCTCCGACGGGCTGGACTTCATCAAGGTCGGTGCTGTGGAGATGTCATCCCGCGCCTATGTCTCCGCTTTCGGATTCAAAGGGCCTGACCAGCAGAAGAAGGCCGGCGTGCTCTCCGGCGGTGAGCGCAACCGGCTCAACCTGGCCCTGACGCTCAAGCAGGGGGGCAACCTGCTGCTGCTCGATGAGCCCACCAACGACCTCGACGTCGAGACCCTGGGATCACTGGAGAACGCCCTGCTGGAGTTCCCAGGCTGCGCCGTGGTCATCTCCCACGACCGGTGGTTCCTGGACCGCGTGGTGACCCATATCCTTGCGTGGGAGGGCACCGAGGAGAACCCGGCCACCTGGTACTGGTTCGAGGGTAACTTCGAATCCTACGAGAAGAACAAGGTGGAGCGGCTGGGCCCCGACGCCGCTCGGCCCAGCCGGGTGACCCACCGCAGGCTGACCCGCGACTGATCACGGGGCGTTTTGCAGCGCAGGATCACCGTCCCATCCTCCGCCAACGGATGCGGTGGCGGGATGGTCCGGCACAGGTGCGGTACCGTCGTCGGAGGCCTCCTCAGTCTGCTCGGCGGAGGCCTGCTCCCCGGATTCTGCCTCGTGACGGTTGACCTTGGCGAACCGGCTGAGTCCGAATTTGAGGTCATGACCCACTGATTGGGCACTGATTTCCACCTCTGTTCCCGAGGTCGCTTTCTCCGAGTTCTCCCAGTGGCGGATCTTCGGACGGCCGAGGACCACCACGGCGTCGCCCTTGCTGATGGACTGCGCGACGTTCTCGGCGAAGGGTCCGAAGGCTGCCACGGTGTACCAGTTGGTCTCACCGGAGGCCCATTCTCCGGTAGTGCTGTTGCGCCAGCGCGGGGTGGAGGCCAGCCGGAAGGTGGTGACCTGGGTTCCAGATCCTGCGATCTTCAGTTCTGGGGTGGTGCCTGCAAAGCCGCGCACGGTGATGGATTCAGTCATGATGGCCATTGCTCCTTGTTCCACGGCCGGACTCAGATTAGGGGGCTGCAGACCGGCCGTGGTCGGAGTCCGCAGCTCATACAGAAGAGTCTGCCGGCCCGCGCAGCGGGGTGCACCACCTGTTCGGGAACCTGTGAAGAGCCCGGCGTGTTTTCATCAGCCGCGCGGCCCTGGGGAAAACTCTGGGACTGGCCCGACCGACAGAATGCAGGCCACCGTAAAGCAGAAGTGTCTCCGAGCCCAGCTAGAGAGCCCTGGTGAGGATGAATCCGCCCACAGAGCTCAGCCGCACCCAGTTGCCGTGGATGTGCACATTAGTGACGGCGTCGTCGTGCTGTGCCAGAAACCCCAGGGACAGCGCACCGAAGGCCGCACCGGCCGGCACATTGTGATCCATGGGCCGGCTCCACACCCGTTCACGCACCTGCTCCACCACATGGGCGCCCGCAGACTGAGGGACTGCTTCGGCCACCTCTGCGATGCCTGTCTCAGCAGCTTCGCGCAGCACCGAGTCCGGCACATCGCCTGCCAGCTCCCAGCCGGTGCGCGGGGGAGTCACCGCAGCCCACGGCACATTGATCCGGCTGGGTGGCAGCGGCAGATGCACCTCGGCCGGGTTCATCCGGGCCAGCCTTTCGGTGATGGAGGCCAGCTCCACGGTGGCATCGGCTTCAGAGGGCTCGGCCAGCGCCATGGTGCGCAGCCCCAGCACCGCGGGGATGCGGGAGGTCAGTGTGGAGGGTGTCATCACCGGCAGCCAGGCGGCCAGCACCATCCCGGCGGCCTGAAGCCGGATGCCGTGTTCATTGACGCGTTGACCGCGTCGGATGTAGGTGCGAAGGTCCTGAAGGGTTGCCGCTTCGGCAAAGTGCAGGTACTGGGTCATAGGATATTCATTGTGTCATGCAGTTCACCCCAGAAGGAGCCCTCGATGACCGAAGGCCAGTACCGGACCCCCACCCCTGATGAGGCGGTCGCCCGTCTGGTCGGGATGCTGGACCTGGAAGCGCTCCCGGACGACGGCGGTTCTGAGGACCGGTTCCTGGCACCGGTGTTCGAGCAGGCGTTCTGGCGTGTTTTCGGCGGGCAGGTGCTGGCTCAGGCGACCACCGCAGCCATGCGCACGGTGGCTCCGGAGCGTGCTGTGCATTCGGTGCACGGGTATTTTCTGCGGCCCGGGGACGCCACCAAGCCCATCGAGGTACGGGTTGAGCGGCTGCGCGACGGCGGCTCATTCTCCGCGCGGAGGTCCCAGGCCCATCAAGACGGCACACCGATTCTGTCGATGATCGCCAGTTTCCAGAAACCATCAGGAGGTCTGGCCCATCAGGATCCCATGCCCTCCTCGATTCCGGCTCCCGAGGAGCTCCCGGCGCCGGAGGAGCTGCTGGGTCATGTGGACCATCCGATCATGCGCGAATGGGGCCGTGGCCGGCCCTTCGAGCTGCGGCACATCGATAGGCCCCTCTACCTGGAGGCAGACCGAGAGAGGCGGCCCACATCGGCGGTGTGGATGAAGACCAAGGCCCCTCTACCTGATGATCCCAATGTGCACCGGGCGGCGATCCTCTACGCCTCCGACTACACACTGCTGGAGCCGGTTCTGCGGCAGCACGGCTATTACTGGGCCAAGCCGGGGATGAAGATCGCCTCCCTGGATCACGCCATGTGGTGGCACCGTCAGGCACGTGCTGACCAGTGGCTGCTCTATATCAAGGAGAGCCCCTCGGCGCAGAGCTCGCGGGGTCTGGGCACCGGCTCCATCTACACCCGCAGCGGCGAACTGGTGGCCACCGTGGCGCAGGAGGGCATGATCCGCCCTCCGCAGGGCCTGAAGTCTCTGTTGCGGGAGAGGGTGCAGAAGCGGGCGGTGGCTGCCGGCGGTACGCAGAGGGAGCTCAACCAGAAGTACAAGACTGCTTGGCGCTCACGCTACATGCGTTGATCCGTAGACCGCCGAGCCTGCCGATAGGCCTCCAGCGCCTGCGCAGCCGTGGCGTCCCAGGAATACCGCCGGGCCAGCTGAGCAGCTGCTGCGCTGTAGATCTTCCACTGCTCCCAGTGGAGAATCAGCTGCTGCAGAGCACGGGCCCACTGCTCCGGGTCCAGGCTGTCCACCAGTACTCCGGTGGCCCCGTGGTCCACCAGCTCCGCCAGGCCGCCCACATTGTGCGCCAGCACCGGTGTGCCGCAGGCCTTCGCCTCCAAAGCGACCAGCCCGAAGGACTCACTGTAGGAGGGCACCAGCACCGCGTCCGATGCCCGGAACAGCTCCGCCAGCTCCCGGTGCGGCAACGGTCTCTTCAGCACGACGACCTCGGAGATTCCCTCTTCGGCGGCAAGGGCCGGGATATCGACGCCGTCGGATCCTGACTGCCTGCCGGCCACGGTCAGCTGCACGGCCACCTCCGGCATCAGCCTGCACAGCCGGCCCACAGCGGCCAGCGCCACCTGCGGGCCCTTATGCGGCTGCAGCCGGCCGGCGAAGGTCAGCCGCAGCACCCGGCGCTGCGGTGGGTCCCAGCGGGGATCGGCCTCCACCGGGGGGTAGAACGTGTCCAGGTCGGTGCCGGGATGGACCATGGCGATGCGCTCTTCCGGGATGCTGAAGATCCGCTGCAGGTCTGCGGCCTCGCGCCCGGTGTTCGCGGTGAGGACGGCGGCCGTGGTCACGATCTGCTGCTCGGCGTGGTGGCGTCGCGGGTCCTCAGCGGAAGCGGGGTCGCGCTCGAGCTTCACCGCACCGATGGTGTGCATGGTGTGCACCAGCTGGGCGCCCAGGTCTGCCGCGACCGTGAGTCCGGCCAGCCCGGAGATCCAGTAGTGGGAATGCACCACCTGTGCCGGGGCAGGGTCGGCTTGGCGAATGCTGTTCACCGCTCGCTCGGCCAGGTCCTCCAGGCACTCGATGAGCCGTGACTTGTCCTCACGGCATCGCTGGCAGACTCGCAGCACGTGCACCCGCAGCCCCGGGTGGAGGGTGCGTACATAGTCCCCGGTGGTCCCCTCAGGGGTGCCGGAGGCGTCGTGGATCTCGTCGAGATCGGTGGTGACGATGTCCACTGAGGTGCCGCCGGCCGCCAGAGCATGGGAGAGCGCGTTGACATAGACGTTCAGCCCCCCGGCATCCCCGGTGCCGGCCTGCGCCAAGGGGGAGGTGTGCAGGCTGAGCATCACTACCCGGTCGATCCGCGCTGCTGCGCCGGTCTCCGGGTGGGTGGTCATAGAGCACTTTCTGGACGTGATGAGACAGCTGAGGCGGCGTTTTTCGCGCCATGCTGGCATGGGGGCGACGGGTCTCCCCGCTGCCTGGACCAGCACTGCGCCCGAGGAGGGATTCGAACCCCCGACCGGCGGATTAGAAGGCCGCTGCTCTATCCCCTGAGCTACTCGGGCATGGACCGCGTACGATCCGACAGTCCATCCTACCGTCAGCTGTTGACCATGGAGTGCGCGGCACGTTCTAGATAGCCCCAGAGCTCGGCCTCGTGCATCGGCGAGAGCTGGGCGGCCTCCACGGCAGTGCGCATGTACCTCAGCCAGGTGTCTCGGGCCTGCGCATCGACCCGGAAGGGCATATGCCGCATGCGCAGCCGAGGGTGCCCGCGCTGTGCCTGATAGGTGCGTGGGCCGCCCCAGTACTGCTCCAGGAACATCAGCAGCCGCTCCTTGGCCGGGCCGAGATCCTCCTCGGGGTACATGGCCCGGAATTCTGGATCCTCGGCCACCTGGCCGTAGAAGACCTCCACGATCTTCTCGAAGGTCGGGCGCCCGCCCACTTGTGCGTAGAAGCTGTGGGGGTCCACCGAGCCGGGGTCCTCCTCCGGAACAACGGGCTGACCATCAGGTCCGGGCAGTACGCCGAGGTCGGCAGAACTCTGCCGCTGTGGCGGAGGCTCATGGGCCTCCCCACTGGGCCGGCCGGTGACCTGCGAGGGCGGCTTCCCCGCAGGCCGGACGGTCGCGATCGGGGCGCCCAGCCGGCGGGAGAACTCCGGCAGCGTGGGCTGTTGGCGGGCTGGGTCGTCGTGCTGCTCGTTGGTCATAGTTCGTTCAGCATAGGATGGTCACCGCTTGTTCCTGAAGTGTGAGAGAGGTTGTCTATGCGCGTCCACATCGCCACCGACCATGCCGGGATGGAGCTCTCGGCTCATCTGGTCACCCATCTCAGCGCCAAGGGGTATGAGGTGGTCGACCACGGTCCCGAAGAGTACGACGCCCAGGACGACTACCCCGGATTCTGCCTGCGTGCGGCTGAGGCGGTGGCTGAGGAGTTCGCCGCCGGTCAGCAGTCTCTCGGCATTGTGCTGGGCGGCTCCGGCAACGGTGAGCAGATCGCGGCCAATAAGGTCGCCGGCATTCGTGCGGCCCTGGCCTGGAATCTGGACACCGCCCGGCTGGCCCGGGAGCACAACAACGCCAATGTGGTGGGTCTGGGCGGACGGCAGCACAGCCTTGGGGAGGCCACTGAGATTGTGGAGGCGTTTCTGAGCGCCGAGTGGTCCGGCGAGGAGCGGCACAGCCGGCGCATCGGGAAGATCGCCCATTACGAGACCACCGGCGAGATCCTGGACTGAATGCCCGAAGGTCATACTCTCCACCGGCTGGCATCCCAGGTTCAGCGGCTCTTCGTGGGCCGCAGCTGGCGGGTCAGCTCCCCGCAGGGGCGGTTCGACGCCGGTGCGGCCAGACTTCACGGGCGGGTCCCTGAGCGTGCCGAGGCCTGGGGCAAGCAGCTCTTCGTGCACCTGGGCGCCGATATCTGGCAGGTGCACCTGGGACTCTACGGGGCGTTCAGCTTTCGCGGGGACGAGAGCTTCGCCGGTGCGGCGTCCCTGGGTGCCCCGCGCACTGTCGGCACACAGCACACTCCCGAGTACGACGACACCGGATGGATCCTGCCGGAACCGCCGCGGGCCACTGCGCGTGCCCGGATCCATGTACCCCACGGCTGGGCCGACCTCCGTGGACCCTCGCGGTGTGCGGTGCTCAACCCCATGCAGTATGAGGCGGTCATCGCCAGGCTGGGACCGGATCCGTTGCGGCAGCCCGAAGGGTCCCTCGATGAGGCTTTGCTGGGCCAGTTTCAGGACAATCTGCGCCGCCGGCGCATCAGCATCGCCGCCGCGCTGATGGACCAGGCGGTGATCGCCGGGGTGGGAAACATATACCGGGCAGAGTCGTTGTTTACCGAGGGCCTCAGCCCCGATACGCCCTCCCAGGAACTCTCCGGGTCTCAGGTCTCCTCGCTGTGGGCCACCATCACCGGGCAGCTGCGCGATGGAGTCAGTGAGGGCACCATTCGCACCCTGCGCGCCGATGACCCGCATTTGGGGCTGCGCGGGGCTGATGTGCGCTCGGCGGTGCGCCGTCACTGGGTATACAAGCACCAGGGCACCCCGTGCTTGAAGTGCGGAGAGACGATCCGCATGAGGGAGCTTCAGGGTCGGCGCCTGTACTGGTGTCCAGGATGCCAGACTCACTAGCCGCTCCGGTCTTTCCTTGGCTCAATCGCGCGTCGCGTGGCTCACGCTGCTCAATCGCCTCGGAAGACTCGGAGCAGGCTCCGGTCTTCTCTCGGCTCAATCGCGCGTAGAATCACGGGGGTCAGCATTTTCCCCGACTCAGGAGATCCGAAGACTCGTGTCCGAGCAGATCAGCATCACCCTCAACGGCGCACCGACCACCCTTGAGGCGGGCACAACAGGCACAACGGTCTTCGAAGACTCCGCGACCACTGTGGTGATGCGCGTGGACGGCGAGCTCTGGGACCTTTCCCGCCAGCTTCCCGACGGTGCTCAGGTGCAGCCGGTGGACATCGCCGATGAGGACGGGCTCAACGTGCTGCGGCACTCCTGCGCCCATGTCATGGCGCAGGCCGTCCAGCAGCTGTTTCCCGGGTCCAAGCTGGGCATTGGGCCCTACATCACAGATGGCTTCTACTTCGATTTCGATGTGGAGAACCCTTTCACCCCTGAGGATCTGAAGAAGATCGAGAAGTCGATGCAAAAGATCATCAACCAGGCCCAGACCTTCGAGCGTGAGGTGGTGGACCTGGAGGAGGCCAAGCGGCAGATGGCCGATGAACCGTACAAGCTGGAGCTGTTGGGCACCGGTGACAGCGCGGCTGAAGGTGCCTCCGTAGAAGTCGGCGGGAGCGAGATCACCATCTACCACAATGTGGACCGCAAGGGTGAGCGGGTCTGGTCAGATCTCTGCCGCGGGCCGCACCTTCCTACGACCAAGCTGATTGCCAATGCCTATTCGGTGATGCGCGCAGCCGGTGCCTATTGGCGTGGCAAGGAGACCAATCCGCAGCTGCAGCGGCTTTACGGGACAGCCTGGCCCACAAAGGATGATCTCAAGGCCTATAAGGACCGGCTGGCGGAGGCGGAGCGCCGTGACCATCGCAAACTCGGCGCCGAGCTGGACCTTTTCAGCTTCCCGGACGAATTGGGTTCGGGTCTGCCTGTCTTCCATCCCAAGGGCGGCGTGGTGAAGCGCGAGATGGAGGACTACGTCCGGCGCCGCCACATTGAGGAGGGCTTCGAGTATGTCGGCACTCCGCACATCTCCAAGGACGGGCTCTTCCACACCTCTGGCCATCTGCCCTACTACGCCGAGGACATGTTTCCCCCGTTGGTGGTGGACGAGGAGCGCGACGACGGCGGCAACATCACCAAGCAGGGTCAAGAATACCGTCTCAAGGCGATGAACTGCCCCATGCACAATCTCATCTACCGGTCACGCGGACGTTCCTACCGGGAGCTTCCGCTACGGCTCTTCGAGTTCGGCTCGGTCTACCGCTATGAGAAGTCCGGGGTGGTGCACGGCCTGACCCGTGTTCGTGGCATGACCCAGGATGACTCGCACTCCTACGTGGCCAAGGAGCAGGCTCCAGCGGAGATCGCGCATCTGCTGAACTTCGTGCTCTCACTGCTGAGGGACTTCGGCCTGCACGATTTTTACCTGGAGTTGTCCACGCGCGATGAGGAATCGGATAAGTTCATCGGCACCCGCGAGCAGTGGGAGGACGCCACCTCCGTTCTGGAGGATGTTGCCCGTCAGACCGGTCTGGAGCTAGTGCCCGACCCCGGCGGAGCGGCCTACTACGGCCCCAAGATTTCCGTCCAGGCCCGCGACGCCATCGGCCGGACTTGGCAGATGTCTACCGTTCAGCTCGACTTCAACCAGCCGGCGCGCTTCGGTCTGGAGTACACCGCCGCCGACGGCAGCCGCCAGGAGCCGGTGATGATCCACTCTGCCAAGTTCGGTTCCATCGAACGGTTCCTGGGTGTGCTCACTGAGCACTACGCCGGGGCATTCCCGGCCTGGCTGGCTCCGGTTCAGGTGCGTGGTGTTCCGGTGGCTGAGCCGTTCAACGACTACCTCGGTGAGGTCATCGATAAGCTCAAAGCTCGCGGTGTGCGGGCGGAGCTGGACGACGGCAGCGACCGGTTCCCCAAGAAGATCCGCACCGCGTCCAAGGACAAGATCCCGTTTGTGCTGATCGTCGGTGGCGAGGATGCTGAGGCTGGCTCGGTGTCCTTCCGTTTCCGGGACGGCAGTCAGGACAACCAGGTCCCGGTCAATGAGGCTGTGGAGCGAATCGTCAGGGCCATTAAGGACCGCGAGTCCTGATGTCCGAGCCGACCTGGGACAGCGATGACTTTGTGCTGCCCGGGGTTCCTGATGCGTTCCAGCGCTTGTGGACTCCGCACCGGCAGGCGTACCAGGCCAAGGGCCAGGACCAGGTCACCGGTGAGGGCGACTGCCCGTTCTGCGTAGCCGCACACCGCAGTGATGAGGATTCGCTCATCGTGGCCAGGGGCGAAAGCTGTTTTGTGCTGCTGAATCTGTACCCCTATAACCCAGGGCATCTGCTGGTCTGTCCCTATCGGCATGTGCCGGATCTGACTGATCTGACCTCTGCGGAGGCTCATGAGTTCATGGCCCTGACCCAGCGGGGGATGGCGGTGCTGCGTGAGGTGGCCAAACCCTCCGGATTCAACCTGGGCATCAATCAGGGCAAGGTGGGTGGGGCCGGAATTGCTGCGCATCTGCACCAGCATGTGATTCCGCGGTGGGGCGGGGACACGAACTTCCTGCCGATCATTGCCGGAACCAAGTCACTGTCAGTCACTTTGGGGGAGGTCCGAAAGCAGGTCTCTCAGGCTTGGGGTGAGGCGGACTGATGCTCAAGCATGCCCGCCGGTTCTTCTCTGCCGTTTTCACCCCGATTGCTAGGTTCCTACTGCGCATTGGACTGACGCCCAATGCGGTCACAGTGCTCGGGACCCTCGGGGTCAGCCTCGGGGCGCTGGTGTTCTACCCGCTGGGTCAGCTGTTCTGGGGGACCGTGGTGATCACGCTGTTCGTCTTCAGCGATCTGATTGATGGACTGATGGCCCGGTTGGCGGATCAGCGCAGCGTGCTCGGCGGGTTCCTGGATTCGATCTCTGACCGAGTCCAGGACTGTGCGGTGTTCCTGGGTTTGATGCTCTGGTTCTTCGGTCCGGGGGATGACTACTGGATCGGTGTGAGCGCGGCAGTGTGCATGATCCTCGGTCTGTTGGTCTCCTATGTGCGGGCCCGTGCAGAGTCAGAGGGCTTTGATGCCAATACCGGTATCGCTGAGCGTCCCGAGCGTATGGTGCTCACCTTGGTGTTCACCGGTTTCGTGGGGCTGGGCATGCCGCAGAGCGTCCTGCTGGTCGTGCTGGCTCTGCTCGCCACAGGGTCGTTGATCACGGTTGTTCAACGCATCATCACAGTGGTTCGGCAGGCTACCCGGAACTGACAGGCTGGCGGAGGATGGTGCGCAGTTTCTCTGGCGCCGTCCGCCGTGGATCGCTGAGATAGATCTCGTGGTGCTTGCCGACCGTGCGCAGGCCGTTCTTCGGTATGAACTCGTGGTGGAGGTGAGCCAGGACGGCAGCCTCGTCGTCGTATGGGCCTATATGGAGGGTTTGGACGCAGCGACCCTCGGACAGCGACTCCCAGCGAATATCGGCCAGACGGAGAGGGGAATCCTTCGCGCTGACTTCTTCGATCGCAGTATGAACCATCTGCTGGTCTATCCAGCCCGGCGTCATCAGCATCATGGTCCAGTTCCACTGGGATTTGTCCCGGGCCGAAGTGTAGGAGTCCATGTTCTCGGCCCACCACAGGCCTTCCAGGGGCGGGACCACATAGTCGCGCCCCAGGGTACGTTTGCTGGCGAACTTGAGCTTATAGGCCACCGGGTAAAGGGTCTTGAGTGCATCAGCGTAGGCCGATGAGGTGTTCGGATCGCCATGTCCGTCGATCATGAGGTACCGCGATTCTGGAAGATTCAGAACCCGAAACTCGTCACGTTTCGCTCGATAGGAATCGAGGGTCTTCTTCAAGTCAATCTTCTCGGGCATAGGGATCCTTGCTATGCGGCGTGGGTGATGTCTGTGTGGAGTAGGTCTGCGCGGAGGGGGTAGTTCCAGGATTTCAACCGGTGGTGGCGTCGGCAGAGTAGTTGGAGGTTCTCTGCGGTGGTGGGCCCGCCGGTGTCGTAGGGGGTGATGTGGTCGGTGTCGCAGCGTTCTGCAGGCACAGTACACCCCTGGGTCTGGCAGGTGCGGTCTCGGAACCACAGGGCAGTTCGGAGTCGTGGTGGTGGGTAGCGGCCAGAGGACCGGATGGCCAGCAGGTCATCCTCGGCACCGTGGAGTAGTTGGTACCATTCGAGTCGGTTGATCTGGTGTTCGAGCAGGTCGTGGAGATTCCGTGCGGGGATGGGGACTTTCCGGTCCCGGGTGATGCCGGGTTGCTGAGATCGTCCAGTGAAAGCTTCTTCGTGGACGATGATGCCGATCTGGGCGTCGATCTCGATGCCCTCTGGGGTCTGGGTGTTCAGCATCCATGCACAGAAGACGTCCGCGGCCCTCTGGTCCAGGATGCGGGGGTCCCCGTTCTCCCTGGTGGTGGGCAGCTCGTTGATGCTGAAACGGGCAGAACCCCAGTGGGCTCCCTGAGCAGAACCCTGGTCCCGGTGCTGACCCTGGTGCTGGTTTTGTTTCGGGCCTTGGGATGGGAGACCTTCACCCTGGCGGTGGTGCTGGTCTCTGCCCTGGTTTTGGGGTGGGTGGTCTTGGGTGCCCTCTGCTGGGTGTGTCCCATCGGTGATGTGCAGGGTGGGGGCAGCATTGGTGCCCCAGGGCCCGTCGCCGAGGCTGTATCCAGGTGTGATGCATGGGTTGTTCTGGAACTCAGCTGGTAGCTCAGCTGGTCGCTCAACGGGCAGGTCCTCAGTGAAATCGTTAACGGGACTCTTCTTCGACCCTTTGGTGTGGGGGATCAGCCGGGCGAAGCCTTCTTGTTGTTGGAGTTCCATGGTGTGCTCAGCGATCAGCGGGTTATGCGGCACCGGGTGGGTGGCTGAGCGGGTGGTGGCATCGAGCCGGCGCTGGATAGCGTGGGCGGTCAGGGTGGGGATGATGGCGGTGAGGACGCTCATCCCGTCCTCGATGTCGGTCACAGTGACCCGGCGGGTGCGGGCGGCTTGGGTGAAACGCTGGGAGGCCTGTGCGGGTTCTGCGGTGTGTTCGAACTCTTTGAGCCAGTTGTTCAGCTCCCCGACCCGGTGGGACTCAGCGTAGCCCGGTGCCTGCTGATCCAGGTCAGCCACCGCAGACTCGGTGGTGAGTTTCTCAGCGGTGGTGGTGATCTTCCGCAGCCGGAAGTCACAGATACGACCCTGCTGAAAGGCTTCCCACACCCGGGGCAGCTGCCGCTTAGCGCGGGCCGCGGTGAGGTATTCGGTGGTGACTACATATTCGGAGCGGCCTACCGCCTCGGCGATGAACATGATCGCTGCCCGCCCGGCCTCCTGCTCAGCGAAGACCACCTGCCGCCCCAGCCCGCGCAGCACCTCTGCGGAGGCCTCACGGGCACGAGCAGACTCATAGTCCTCCACATAAGGAACCCGGGCCTGAGCCACGTTGTCATCATGGAAACCCAGCATCCACCCCAGTTGCGCGGACTTGGCCCGACGCAATTCCCGTTCCATCTCCCACACCCGGGTGGTGCGCGGTTCCCGCAGCACGGGAGGGGCACCGGTGCGCTCAGCCTCAGCGGTGGTCTGAGCCGCTGCAGAATCTGCCCCACAGGCGATATCGGCAACACCACCAGACTCAGCGCGCGACCTAGAGCCGGTGCTGGATCCGGCAGAGCGCAGTCGCCCGGTCGACGCGTGCTCGTTGGTGCTGTGGACGGTGGTCATAGTTCGATTATATCTTCGAATATGACGCGGATCAAGCAATTTAGGAACATTTGTTCGAATTAAGAGCAGTTTGAACGGGCGATTCACTCACCCCAGAAACTAAGAAAATCGTGCCTCAGCGACGCGTGTTCAGAGTGAAAATGGCGTCCATCGCCTCGCGATCCACTACGCCGAGGTCGCCTTGGTGGACATAACCACCCTGAATCAGAGCCGAGATGGCGGCAGGGAGGTACTGGCGCTTCACGACGATGTCGATGTCGAGAATGGGCTTAGCCGCGAGACCCGGCACCGCCGTTGAACCGACATGCTCGATTGACACCAGAGGAACGTCTGCGAGCACGCGGTTCAACTCTCTGGCCACATCGGCAAACTGCGCGGGCCAGTCATTTGAGTAAGGCACAACCTCGATCGACACCACAGGATGATCGCATAGGGGCTCGCTATAGGCTGATAACTCGGCCGATCAGGCACATCGAAGGTGGGGGATCAGCCAAAACCGGGTCGACCACATCATCAAAGCACCGAATACCCTCTGTTCGGGGCTGGAGCCGCTGCGACTGGTTCATGCATCGTGAGGACAGCCCAGCGACGCCCTAGCCGAGAAGTCCGACTTCGCTGGCATCAAGGCATTCCCATGGCCCCATGCTGGACTAATAGCCAGGGAGCGCCATTCGATGCGGTACTGGTGCCTCACAATGGGCAATTGGGCCACAGACGCTCAACTTGGAGCCAATGAGACTAGGGTTCTCCGCTGAGATGTTCGTGGGCCATCTGCCATTTTCCGTCTTCATTGCGTACAAAGACGTTGGTGGCCCGGCCGGACCCCTGAGACGGTTTTCCGTCGATGATGCCCTTCCAGCGATATCTGTAGACCACTACAGCTGTGTTGGTGTTCTCGACCAGCCATTGGGGCTCCTCAGCCCAATACTCCTCGTCCTGGATTGCCTCCCAGGTATCTTCAAAGTACCTGCGAACTAACTTGTGACCGGTCAGCGTCGCATCGTTGAAGAAGTAGCTGACGCCTTCGTGGAGCAGATCCGTCACGTTGTCGAAGTCATGTGTGTTAGTGGCCGACAACAGAGCATCGAACGTCTCCCTGGCGCTTCCTGTCTCGGATGGACTCATCGTTCCAGTATGTAATAGTGAGTGATTGATACAAAGTGACTATGCCTTACTGGATATTGTTCATTGATGAACGCGGCGAAACGGGTAGCACTGACCGGTTCGGCGTTCCGAGTCTTCATCTGAGTTCTGTGACTCATCCAGAGGAGGGCGACCGTGATACGGCAATGCTTGCTGCACTTCAAGAAGCAGAGATCGATGTAGTAGTGCTGGCAGGCTATCTGAAGAAAGTCGGTCCGCGAGTGCTGAATGCCTACGCCGGTCGGATGATCAATACCCACCCTGCTTTACTGCCAGCATACGGATCGACCGGTATGTACGGTGACAGGGTTCATGCAGCTGTACTGCGTGATCAACCCGCAGAAAGCGGAGCGACAATCCATCTGGTGACCGAAAACTATGACGAAGGGCCCATCCTCGTTCAAACCAGGGTTCCGGTACTGCCAGGCGACGACATCGCGTCACTGCGTGACCGAGTCCAGTACGCGGAGAAGAACCAGCTGGTGAGATGGTGACGAGACTGGGCAAAGACTGATCGGGATACCGTCCTCAGACCCGCTGATCCGTAAACATCGGTTCTCGAAATACTTCAGCATGCCGCTGCTCTCAGTAGTACCCCGCCCTTCCAGGGCAGAAAGCGCCGTCATGCTTCGGAAGTGGGAAAGACGCTGCGGCTCACCTGGGGGAGTGTGGCCGGGCAGTGTTGCTGCTCGGGTGAGCTGTCCTCCTGGAGAGCCCCACGGAGCAGATCCTTGGCCCGTTGATAGCGCCCCCGTGCAGTCGAGGACGGTAGGTCCAGGATCTGTCCGGCATCGGCGATGCTGAACCCGTCCCAGTGCACCAGCCTGACCAGCTCCCCAAGTTCAGGCTCCAGTCTGCGGACTGCGTCGCGGACTTCAGCGCCGTCGTCAGCTGCCTGTGATGAGTCGTCAGGGCGCAGCATCACCTTCAGCTTGCTGGTCAGGCGATGCCGACGGCGCTGCCCCCGCTTGGAGTTCTTCAGCACATTGCGGGCGATGCCGAACAACCACATCCGAGCCGCCTGGCCTCCTTCGGGAGAGTCTGGCTCCCGCTGCCAGGCGATCAGCATGGTCTCCGCCAGGAGGTCCGCCGCCGCATCACGGTCAGTCCGGCGCTCGAAGTAGTGCAGCAGGTCCACCGAGTTAGCCTTCAGCACCGCTTCCAAAGAGGAGTCCTGAGAGGCGCTCATCCGCCCGAATCCTCATGTTCGGCCTCATGGGCATCCATATCGCCGTATACGTCGAGTCCACTGCCCTCGAAGTCTGCCCCGGGGCAGGAGTGGCCCATGGCGGCCCCGCCCACGCGGATCTCCTGCATGGCGTCTCGGTAATCGTCATGCAGCTGGTGATCGAGCATAGAGACAACGGCATGGAAATAGATGGCGTCTTCGCTCAACTCTTCATGACCTGAGACTTCTGCCTGGTGAGCAACCTCCTCCTGGAATTCATCAGTAGTGACAAAGTCATCGACCCTCTCCTGGGCATCGGAGTACATCTCCCGGGCGAATTCCTCCTGCTCATCGGTCATGGAGAAGTCCCCGACATTTTCAACCCCCGGCGGACCCAGACTCATCATTCGGAGCTCGAACTCGCACTCGGCACCACTGGGCAGTTCGAAGCTGTAGTGCGCGTGGGGCTCGGCATCGATTGCCGCCCAGTAGCTGCGAATCTCCACCACAGCCACCGCAGCAGCACCGCCGCCGAGAAAGACCAAAGCAGCAAGTCCGACCGCCGCACCGCGTGATACACGGAACCGACCAGTACGACGCCGTCCGGCAACCTCATTCCGGGTTCGGGTGGAAAGCCTGCTCAGCTCCTCCTGAAGTCTCGGTGTAACCGGTGTGCCAGGTGAGGCAGAACGAACCAGACGTTCGTCCAACGGGGCGGGTGACTCGGCTGGCTGGCGTTCGGGAATGGGCGAGGGTGCCATGCTGTGCTCCTTGCGGGTATGAGAGCTGCCTTCTACCTCATACATGTCCGGCAGGGCACGAAACGTCCATTGAGGAGGAATCAGACTGGTTCGGCAACCTGTTCCGCGGCTTGCAGTTCTCGTTCTTTCGCTTGGAGTGGCAAGACGCATGCTCTTGCCGTGGCTCCAGTCGAAAGCAGCAGTGCCCCGAGGAGGACTGTGACCTCTGAACCCTCATAGAAGCCGACCACCAAGGCAAAAGGTGCCGCCATCAGCAGGCTGGCGCTCATGCCCGACACTGCCTGCCCGGTCTTAGCGGGCCGCCACTGTTTCAAGGATGGCCTCAAGACCCCCCGAACTGTGTGGAACAGAGCGATAAAGGACATCACACCGAGCAGAGCCCACATATGGGAACCTTGCACCACCAACAGGACGATCCACGGGGATCCCACGGCTATAGCTCCCCATATCCATACACCTGGCTGATTCATTGTGCACCTCCTGACCTGTTAACGCAGGCTACTGGCCACGCCTGGCGCACAAAAAGGGAAAACGCCTAACTGTGAGTCTCTGTGCACCTGATGCACAGCTGGTGTCAAGACGCCGTCCGCCCAGCCCCATCCCTCACTCAAGGCCCAGTGAACGCAGCAGATGCTTCGGGTCCGGGTCGTGACCGAGAGCGTCGCGGAAGGACTCCAGCGGATCGCGCGTATTGCCGCGGGCCAGCAGCTCAGTGCGGAACTGGGCACCCCGGGCAGCCAGGGCGCCGTCGTCGGTGAGAACCTCCCGGAACCACTCGCCAGCGTCCTCGGCCAGCACCTCGGCCCATAGGTAGGAGTAATACCCGGCGGCGTAGCCGGCGCTGGCGAAGATGTGCTTGAAGAACCCGCCGTGATACCGCGGCGGAACCAGCGGAAGGTCGAGCCCCCAGTCGGTCAGCACCTGCTGCTCGAAGGCCTGCGGGTCCGAGGCGGCCTCCTGAGCTTGGTCGGGGGTCAGCGTATGCCAGGCCAGATCGATGACCACCGCCGCCACATGCTCCACCGTAGAGGCCCCCTTGCCCCAGAGCTGATTCTCTGACGGCGCAGCACCCGGAGGAGTGGGTTCCTGGTACAGCTCCTGGAAGACCTCGTTGACCTGGGAGGGGAACTCGACATTGTCGCGCGGCACCGCAGTGCCGGAAAGCTGGGGAAACTCGGCCTCGGCCAGCAGGGCGTGCAGGGCATGGCCGAACTCGTGGAACAGGGTGCGCTGCTCGCGCTCGGTCAGCACCGCCGCTTCGCCTTCGGCAGGAGCTGTCACATTCAGGTTGTTGGTGACCACCGCCTTGGATCCCACCAACGACGACGGCACCGAGAACCCGTTCATCCACGCCCCGCCTGATTTGGTGGGGCGGGTGTAGAGATCCAGCAGGAACAGTCCCAGACCGGCACCTGATTCTCGGGGCCGCTGACCCGGCTCGCCGTCGAACACCTCGAAGCTGCGAGCCCCCGGGACATAGCCGGGCAGGTCGCCGCGCTCCACCACGGTGATCCCATAGACCCGTCGGGCGGCATCGAAGAGTCGGTGCAGTGCCTCGTCCAAGGAGATATCAGAGCCTCCCGAATCCTCGCTGAGCGTCCTGCGAACCTGCTCGATTCCAAAGGTCAGGTCCCAGGATTCGGGTGCAAAGCCCAGATGCTCGGCGATCCGCTCAGACTCATCCCGGGCCCGCACCGCCGCCCCGGCCGCAATCTGGCGCAGCATCGACTCAATGGCGTCCCTGCTGGGAGCGGTGCGCAGCGGAAGCACCGATTCCAGATAGTTCTCATGCCCCAGCAGCTGAGCCTTCTGCGCACGAAGCACAGCGATCCCCGCCCCGATCTGCCGGGTGGTGCGGCCATCATCACCGGTCAGCGTGCCGCGCTCCACCGAGGCAGTGTGAAGTCTGCGCCTGGTCTCGCGGTCGGTCAATGAGCCGAGCACCGCCTGCTGGGCCGGCATGGTCAGCGTCAGCAGATAGCCTTCAGGATGTCCTGCCTGCTCCGCCGCGGCCCGGGCGGAAGCGATCCGGGTCTCGCTCAGCCCGGCAAGCTCAAGGGAGGATCCGAAGAGCACAGCGGACTCCTTAGCTTCACGCACCTGCAGCTGCGAGTACGCGGACTCCTCGGCGGCCAGCTGCCGGTTGATCTCCTTCAGCCGTTCCTGCCGGCGCTGATCCAGCCCGGCGCCGGCCACCTCAGCTGTGAGGATCAGCTGCTGCAGAAACCACTGCTGCTCATCGCTGGCTCGGACCTGGCCGGAGGCGATGCGGTCCTTAAGCTGGCCCAGGCGGGAGAACAGGCCTGGGTGCAGCCTCAGCCAGTCAGTGTGTGCGGCGATCTCCGGTGCCGCCTCAGCCCGGACCGCCTGGCGCTGGTCGGTGCCGTCAGCCGCGGCCACCACACCGAAGGCTCGCTGCAACCGGTCCAGCTCGGCCCCGGAGAGGGCCAAGGGGTGCAGCACATTGTGCACTGTTGCGGGTTCGGTACTGGCAGCGATCTCTTCCACTCGGGTGCGTTGGGCTGCCAAGGCCTGCTGGCGGGCAGGTGCCCAGGCGTCGTCGTCGACTGTTGTCATCTCCGGATAGTCGTAATCCAGGGTCCGTGTCCATGGTGTGTCCACGAGCGGGGAATCTGCCAAGGCATCTCCTTAGTTGCGAGTAGTCTGGAGACAGACTACCTAACCGTTGCCTATTGCAACCAAATGCATAAGGAGAGCTATGGCCGGTCACTCCAAATGGGCCAATACCAAGCACCGCAAAGCCGCTGTGGACGCCAAGAAGGCTAAGATCAACGCGCGCTACATCAAGCAGATTGAGGTGGCAGCGCGCAATGGCGGGCCGGACCCCGACGGCAACCCCGCTCTGGCCCTGGCCGTGCAGAAGGCGAAGAAGGAGTCGGTGCCCAATGACAATATCGACCGGGCGATCAAGCGTGGTGGTGGCCTGACCGGTGACACCGTCGAGTACGAGGAGATCACCTACGAGGTCCGTGGTCCGGCCGGCTCCGCCCTGCTGGTGGAATGCCTGACCGACAACCGCAACCGGGCTGCCGCTGAGGTGCGCACCGCGGTGACCCGTTCCGGAGGCACTGTGGCCGATCCCGGCTCGGTGGCCTATATGTTCCAGCGCAAGGGCGTGGTGACTGTACCCACGACCGGAGGTGTGACCGAGGACGATGTGCTCGGAGCGGTCCTGGAGGCTGGGGTGGAGGAGGTCGTGGAGCGCGAGGAGAGCTTTGAGGTGCACTCCGAGCCCAGTGATCTGCAGGAGGTGCTCCAGGGGCTGGAGGAAGCCGGGATCGCCTATGACTCCGATGAGGTCGCCTTCGTCTCCGATATGAAGATCGACTTGGAGCTCGACGACGCCAAGAAGTTCCTGCGGCTCCACGACGCCTTGGACGACCTGGACGATGTGCAGAACATCCACACCAATGCTGACTTGAGCGCCGATACCCTGGCCGCTCTCGAGGCAGAGGGTTAGGAGTACAAAGATCGCTGTGCGCCGCGTGGCCTCCACCGCTGGCACCTCACAGGTGGCTCAGCGCATCATGGGGGTCGATCCCGGTCTGACCCGCTGCGGCTTCGCCGTGGTGGAGATGCAGCCCAATCGCAGCGGAAGCTCGCTCCATGTGGAGGTCAAGGGCACCAGCAGCGGAGAGGATCTGGCGGAGCGGATCCTGGCGATCCAGCGGGCGGCTGAGCACCTGCTGGACCGCTTCGCCCCGGACGTGCTGGCCATCGAGCGGGTGTTCTCCTCCTCCAATGCGCCCACAGCCATCGCCACCGCACAGGCCTCGGGCGTGGTGATCGCCGCCGCGGCCGCCCGCGGAATCCCGGTGGCCTGGCACACCCCCTCGGAGGTCAAGGCTGCGGTGACCGACGACGGGAGGGCGGGCAAGGATGCGGTGGCCCGCATGGTTCAGCGCATTCTGGACCTCCCTGGACTTCCCACACCGGTGGACGCCACCGATGCCTATGCGGTGGCGATCTGTCACGGCTGGCGCTCCGGGGTGGGTGCCAAGTTCAGCATGACCGCCTCCACCCAGACTCATCAGGGCGCCCGCACCGCCCTGCAGAAGGCCGCTGAAGCCCAGGCCGGGGGCCTCACCCCGGCGCAGCGGGCCTGGCAGGAGGCCGCGCGGCGGGCTGGGCCCAGGGCCCCGAGGCGGTAGGTCGTGGGGCTTTCGCTGAAAACCCCACGAGGAATGGATGGGTCCAGACACGCTGCCTCCGGTGGGCTCTGGACTCCGCGCGGGCGACTATGCTGATCGAAGATATGTACTAACAGCGGGAAACTAGCACAGGAAAGGTATCCGATGATCTCCAGCATCCGCGGCGAGGTGCTGCACCTGGGACTCAGCGAGGCTGTGGTCGAGGTCTCCGGCTTCGGGCTCACCGTCCAGGCCACCCCGAAGACCCTTGGGGCGCTGCGGACCGGGCAGCCGGCCTTTCTGCACACCAGCTTCGTGCCCAGGCAAGATGAGGCCCCGCTGCTCTTTGGCTTCGCCGAGACCGATGAGCGCGAGATCTTCACCACGCTGCTGGGGATCTCCGGAGTCGGCCCGCGCCTGGCGCTGGCCGTACTCAGCGTGCACACTCCGGATGCGGTGCGCCTGGCCATCCGCGACTCCGATACCGCGGCCTTCACCAAAGTTCCGGGGATCGGTAAGAAGACCGCCCAGCGCATCCTGCTGGAGCTCGCCGGAAAACTGGTCATCGACCCGGAGGAGCCGGGACCGAAGAGTGCGACGACGCCCTCCTCGGCCGAGACCACCAAAGCTGAGGTCCGTGCCGCGCTCACCTCGCTGGGCTGGACCGAGAAGGATGCGGGCAAGGCCCTCGGTGACGCCTTGGCCACCGATCCGGACCTGACAGAGGCTGACACCGCCACTGTTCTGCGCGCTGTGCTGCGTTCGATGGGGACGGCGAAGGCAGGCGCCGCCTGATGACCACAGACCCCCTCGAACCGGACGGCCGTGAGCTGGTCAACACCGCCCCGGCCGCCGAGGAGAAGGCCCTGGAGGCCGCACTGCGGCCCAAGGCGCTGGAGGACTTCGTCGGCCAGTCCACGGTGCGCGCCCAGCTCTCCCTGGTGCTGCAGTCCTCCCGCATGCGCCAGGCTGCGGCCGACCACGTCCTGCTCTCCGGGCCTCCCGGACTGGGCAAGACCACCTTGTCGATGATCATCGCTGCGGAGATGAATGCCGCACTGCGGATCACCTCTGGGCCCGCAATCCAGCACGCCGGTGATCTGGCCGCGATCCTCTCCTCGCTGACCGAGGGCGAAGTGCTGTTCATCGACGAGATCCACCGGATGTCCCGGCCGGCCGAAGAGATGCTGTACATGGCCATGGAGGACTTCCGGGTGGACATCATCGTCGGAAAGGGCGCCGGCGCCACCTCCATCCCCCTGGAGCTGCCGCCGTTCACCCTGGTCGGGGCCACCACCCGGGCCGGGCTGCTCCCAGGGCCGCTGCGCGACCGCTTCGGCTTCACCGGGCATCTGGAGTACTACAGCGCGGAGGAGCTGCAGAGAGTCCTGCGCCGCTCAGCCGGGATGCTGGACATCAAAGTCACTGCTGAGGGGTTCGTGGAGATATCCTCCCGCTCCAGAGGCACACCGCGCATCGCCAACCGGCTGCTGCGCAGGGTCCGCGACTGGGCACTGGTGCACGGCGTGGATCAGGTGGACAAAGCCGCCGCCTCGAAGGCGCTGGACACCTACGAGGTCGACGCCCTGGGCCTGGACCGGTTGGACCGCTCTGTGCTGGAGGCGCTGTGCACCAAATTCGGCGGTGGGCCGGTAGGTCTGTCCACATTGGCAATCCTGGTGGGGGAGGAGACCGAGACGGTGGAAACGGTGGCCGAGCCCTATCTGGTGCGCGAGGGCCTGCTGGCCCGCACCCCACGGGGGCGCATCGCCACAGAGTCCGCTTGGAGGCATCTGGGCCTCACCCCTCCGGCCCCGGATCGACAGGACTCACCTGCACTCTGGGATGAGTGAAGGTTCAGCTTGAGCTGTTAGGCTATCCGGTTGTGATTGATACTGCGCTTCTTACCCCTCATCCAGCCCTCACCGTCCTCGCCGGCGGTGACGCTGCCGGTGGCGAAGGTACCCCCATCTTCATGATCCTGATGTTCGGCCTGCTGGCGCTGTTCATCTTTGCCACCTGGCGCCGCAGCCGCAAAATGCGCGAAGACGTCCGCAAAGCCAACGAAGGTGCAGTTCTCGGCGCCGAAGTGGTCACCGCCGGCGGTATCGTCGGCCGTGTGGTCCACCGCGACGATGAACGGCAGCGTCTCACCCTGGAATTCTCCAACGGAGACCGTGCTGACTTCCTGCTGCAGGCTGTCCAACAGATCATTGAGCCTGTGGAGCAGGAGCCGGACGTCGATCAGTTGGATACCGACCAGCCGGACGCCGACCCCACCGCAGCTGACGACACCGATTCACGCTAAGCACCTTCTATGGCCGCATCCACACCCGTACGGAGGGCCCGGGCCGCACTCATCGTCCTGTTCCTTCTGCTCATCGGCATGGGCGGAGGACTCGCCTACGGCGTGCAGCAGGGCCAGGCCCAGTGGGCGCCGCTGCTCGCCCTCGACCTGGAGGGCGGCACCCAGATGGTGCTGTCTCCACAGGTGGAGACAGATGAGCAGATCGACGACGATCAGCTCAATCAAGCCGTGGAGATCATCCGCCAGCGCGTGGACGGCACCGGTGTGGCCGAGGCAGAGATCGCCGTCCAAGGGGCGGAGAACGTCGTCGTCGGTCTGCCCGGTGTACCGGACGAGGAGACCCGGCAGCTGATCCAGGCCAGCGCGGCCATGGAGTTCCGGCCGGTGCTGGAGGTGAGGCAGGACGCCGCCTACGCCGAGCAGATCATGATGCAAGATCTGGCCGAGGATCCCGATCTCACTGATGAGGACCGGGAGCTCATCGAAGAGCAGATAGAAGCGATGCAGGAGGATGAGGAGTTCGACGAGGACGAGGAGGCCCTCCCCGAGGACTTCGACGAACCGGCCGGGGAGCCCGAGCACAATTCGGACCTGAACTGGATCACACCCGAACTGGCAGCGGATTTTCACAACTACCAGTGCACCCGCGAACTGGCCTTGGAGGAGCGTGAGGCCCAGGACCCTGAGGCACCGCTGATCACCTGCAATCCGGAGACCGGTGATGTGCTGCTGCTGGGCCCGGTGGATGTTGACGGTGACTACATCGATGATGCCAGCTGGGGCACCGAGACCCGGCAGGACGGGACTCCCACTGGTGCCTACGAGACCAGGATCCAGTTCGACTCCACCGGCACCGAGCTGTTCCGGGAGTCCTCCACCCGGCTCTACGGATATGAGCAGGGCAGCCCGCAGAACCGGTTCGGCATCGTGCTGGACGGCCAGGTGATCGTGGCCCCCAATATGCTGGCGCCGATCACCGACGGCAACCCTCGCATTACCGGCGACTACACCGACGATGAGGCCCGCAACCTCGCGGAGCAGCTGCGCTACGGCTCACTGCCGATCTCCTTCCAGATCGAGTCTGAGCAGCAGATCTCCGCCACTCTCGGCGCAGACCAGCTGAGGATGGGACTGCTGGCCGGCATCATCGGACTGATCCTGACCGCCGGCTATGCCGTCTTCCAGTACCGTTCACTGGCGCTTATGGTCACCATCCCCTCGCTGGTGGTCAATGCGCTGATCACCTGGTGGGCGATCTCGCTGCTGGGGTGGACGGACGGCTACCGGCTTTCCCTGGCCGGCATCGCCGGGCTGATCCTCTCAATCGGTCTGACCGCGGACTCCTTCGTGGTCTACTTCGAACGCGTCAAGGATGAACTGCGCGAAGGACGGTCGCTGGCAGGTGCGGTGGAGGCCGGCTGGCAGCGCGCCCGGCGCACCATCCTTGCCTCCAAGGCGGTCAACATCATCGCCGCGGTGGTGCTCTACATGGTGGCAGTGGGCAATGTCCGCGGCTTCGCCTTCACCCTGGGGCTCACCGCGCTGATCGATGTGATCCTGGTCTTCCTCTTCACCCACCCGCTGATGCAGGTGCTGGCCCGGCGCAGGTTCTTCGCCTCCGGAAGAACGTTCTCCGGTCTCAGCGCCAAGGAACTGGGCGTCGATGTGCTCTACAAGGGCGCCGGCCGGTTTGCCCGGCGGCACATCATGCACCCAGATCCCGGGGTTGCCGCGGCAGCGCAGCCGGGGCCCGAGCCCGCAGCAGTCAGCAGGGCTCAGGACGTTCCGGACATCCCGGAGGAGGAATGGGCGAAGATGACTATCGCCGAGCGCCGCAAAGCCCGTGAGCAGCGCCGCAGATCAGCCGAGGGCGATGAAGATGAGCAATCAGCGCAGGAGTCGGTGACGGCGGCCTCGTCACCCTCGCCGACCCAAGAAGGAGGGGACCGCTGATGGCAGCAGGATTCGCCAAAGCAGGCAACCAGCTCTACACCGGTGAGCGCTCCTATCCCTTCGTGCAGCGCTCCAACCTGTGGTTCCTGATCGCCGCAGTCCTGGTGGTGGCCGCCATCGCTCTCCCGTTCCTGCGCGGCGGATTCAACTTCGGCATCGAATTCACCGGCGGCAGCGAGTTCACCGTCTCGCAGACGGAGAACACCGACATCAGCATCGGCGAGGACGTGGTCCAGGACATCTCCGGGCAGGAGGCCACGGTCACCCATATCGCCGAGACCACCATCCGGGTCCAGACTGAGCAGCTGGACGAGGAGGAGACCCTGGAGGTCGGACGCGGCCTGCAGGAAGGCTACGGCGTGGGTGCGGACCAGGTCTCATCCACCTTCATCGGCCCGGTGTGGGGCGAACACGTCTCCCAGCAGATGCTGATCGGCCTGGCGGTGTTCCTGGTGCTGGTGGCCCTGTACATGGCGCTGTACTTCCGCACCTGGAAAATGTCTGCGGCGGCCCTGGCCGGCCTCGCTTTCGTGGTGGTGGTGACTGTCGGCATCTACTCGGCCACCGGATTCGAAGTCACGCCCAGCGCCATCATCGGGTTCCTCACCATCCTCTCCTACGCTTTGTACGACACGATGGTGGTCTTCGACAAGATCAGAGAGAATCTCACCCCACTGCATGAGCAGAGGGATCAGACATTCACCGAACGGGTGAACCTGGCCATCAACCAGACGCTCGTCCGCTCGATCAACACCTCGGTGGTGGGCATCCTCCCGGTCGGTTCGATCTTGTTCATCGGGGCCTGGCTACTGGGAGCAGGAACCCTGCGCGACATCGCTCTGGCCCTGTTCACCGGGATCATCGTTGGCACTATCGCCACGATCTTTGTGCAGGCACCGCTCTATGCCCGGATGCGCCGCGGTGATGCTGACATCAGGGAGCACACCGAGGATGTTCTGCAGCTGCGGCCCGACCGCCTCCAGGAAGCAGGCATTGCACAGGTCACCGCCTCTGGTACGCCGCTGGATGCTCACGGCAGGCCAGTGGCCTTTCCTCCGCTGCCCGAACCTGAGGAGGAGGATGAGGAGCAGGAGGTGGAGATCCTCGACTGGGACGTGGTGCTCAGCGGAGACACGCCGGAATCTTCGGGCGAAGATCAGCGTTAGACTGTTCCCCACATTTCAGTTACCCGGTCATGAGGGAGCAGGCACAACGATCGTGAACAACAGCGGCGCACAGGATCTCAGCACGGCCGCCACGGCCAATGGGACGCCGCCTGCGCGCCGGTCACGGGCTGTGGGGTCACTGGAGCCGGAAGAGTCGCCCCTGTTGGAGCCCCTGCTGCGTGCCATTCGGGCCAACCGCTTCGAAGAAGACCTCCCGCTGATCAGGCGGGCCTTCGACGTCGCGGAGCACCATCATCAGGGGCAGCGGCGTAAGTCTGGCGAACCGTATATCACCCACCCGGTGGCAGTGGCGACTATTCTGGCCGAGCTGGGCTTACACGGGTCGACCCTGGCTGCCGCGCTGCTGCATGACACCGTGGAGGACACCGACTACAGCCTGGAGGAGCTCACCGCCGAATTCGGTGAGGAGATCAGCCTGTTGGTGGACGGGGTCACTAAGCTGGACAAGCTGAAGTTCGGCGACGCCGCACAGGCGGAGACCGTGCGGAAGATGGTCTTGGCCATGGCCAAGGACATCCGGGTGCTGATGATCAAGCTGGCCGACCGCCTGCACAATGCCCGCACCTGGCGCTACGTGGCGCCGGAGAAGAGCGCGAAGAAGGCCAAGGAGACTCTGGAGATCTTCTCCCCGCTGGCCCACCGGCTGGGGATGAACACCCTCAAATGGGAGCTGGAGGACCTCTCCTTCGCCGCTCTGTATCCCAAGGTCTACGAGGAGATCGTCCGGCTGGTCGGGGACCGGACTCCGCAGCGTGAGAAGTTCCTGTCTGAGGTGAGAGGGATCATCGCCGACGATCTCAATGAGGCCAGCATCGCGGCCACGATCACCGGCCGGCCCAAGCACTACTATTCGATCTATCAGAAGATGATCGTCCGCGGCAAAGAGTTCGACGATATTCACGACCTGATGGGTGTGCGGGTGCTGGTGGACTCGGTGCGCGACTGCTATGCGGCGCTGGGGGCACTGCACGCACGGTGGACTCCGCTTCCGGGCAGGTTCAAGGACTACATCGCCATGCCCAAGTTCAACATGTACCAGTCGCTGCACACCACTGTGCTGGGGCCGGCGGGCAAACCGGTGGAAGTGCAGATCCGCACCCATGAGATGCACCGCCGGGCGGAGTACGGTGTGGCCGCCCACTGGAAGTACAAGCAGCATCGGCGCGCAGCGCAGGAAGCACCGCAGAACGACGACGCCGAACTGCAGTCCGCGCGCGGAGCGACTCAGCAATCCCAGGCCGCCGAGGACGTCGGCTGGCTGAGATCCCTGGTCGACTGGCAGTCCGAGACCACCGATCCGGATGAGTTCTTGGAGTCGCTGCGCTATGAGATCAACACCCGGGAGGTGTTCGTCTACACCCCCAAAGGAGAGGTCATCTCGCTTCCGGCCGGAGCGACCCCGGTGGACTTCGCCTATGCGATCCACACCGATGTGGGCCATAAGACCATCGGTGCCCGGGTCAACGGCAAGCTGGTGCCGCTGAGCTCTGAGCTCAACCACGGCGACTGGGTGGAGATCTTCACCTCCAAGGCCGAAGGCGCAGGTCCGTCCAATGACTGGATGATGTTCGTGAAATCGGCACGAGCACGCAATAAGATCCGGCACTGGTTCTCCAAGGAGCGCCGCGAGGAATCGATCGAGCGCGGCAAGGACATGCTCACCAAAGCGATCCGCAAGTCGAGCCTGCCGCTGCAGAAGGTGATGAACCCGGATGTGCTGCTCACTGTCGCCGAGCAGCTGCACTACACCGATATCGCCGGACTCTATGCGGGAGTCGGTGAGGAGCACGTCTCCACTCAGAACGTCATCGAGCATCTCAACGCCCTCTTCGACACCGAGGAGGAGGAATCCGAGGAGCACGACACCACCCCGATCACCTCACCGAGCACCCGGCCAGCGGAGTACTCCGATGCCGGGGTGATCGTCAAAGGGGCGGGGAACGTGCTGGCCAAACTAGCCCGGTGCTGCACACCCGTCCCGCCGGACGAGATCGAGGGCTTTGTCACCCGTGGCCAAGGCGTCTCGGTGCACCGGGTGGACTGCCGCAATGTCCAGCAGCTGCGCGAGCAGCCGGGCAGGCTCGTCGAGGTGGGATGGGCGCCCACCAAGTCCTCGGTCTTCCTGGTCGAGATCCAGGTCGAGGCACTGGACCGCAAATCACTGCTCTCCGACGTCACCCGCACGCTGGCCGAATCACAGGTGAACATCCTCTCGGCCACCGTCCAGACCTCCCGGGACCGAGTCGCGATCTCCCGGTTCAGCTTCGAGATGGGAGATCCCCGGTATCTGAACCACGTGCTGAACTCGGTGCGCAGGATCGACGGGGTGTACGACGTCTACCGCACAGTGGGCAAGCGCCGGGAGACGCACTGATCCAGCAGCTGGCGCACTCGGTCCCGACGGCGAGCGTCCCAGCTGGTCCGGGAGAGGGTGCCCAGCACCGTATCGGCCAGCTCGTCGGCATCGAGCCGGAATCTCCTGCTCAGCTGGGCGATCAGGTGCCAGCGCCGCTGGATGAACTGCTGGTCCTCGGCGCCGATGGCAGAGATGTCCTCATCGCGGCCGCGCAACGGCAGTTTGACCGTCGGCCAGTGCTGCAGCATCTCTTCGGTGCGGCTCCATCCCGGTGACACTGCGGTGATCCGGTCCAGAGCCTGCCGGAATCCCCGTACGCCGAACCCGCAGAAGAGGTCCGCTGCCGTGCGCAGTGCGGTGGTGGTACGCATCGTGCCAACGTCTTCAACGTGCTCATCGTCCACAGTGATCTGATGCAGCTGCCACCGGCCGGCAGAGGCGATCTGGCGAAGGGCCGTTCCCTGGGCGATGACGGTGACGCGGTCAGGCGGTGCTGTCCCCAGATGCACCCAGGCTGCGGTTTCCCCGCAGAGTACTCCGCGCCGGCGCAGCGTGCTGTTGAGCAGGGCGTAGGCGGCGGCAGCCCGAAGCTCGGCGGTCTGCGTCAACTGCGCCTCCACGTAGACATCGGCCATCATGTGCCGGAGTGCGCCGTGGTGGACCATCGACTGCAGCTCCACAGAGGTGAAGGGGTATCCGGCGCGGTACATGCCTGTTGGTTCCATCTCTCCAGCATGGAGCCGCCGTCATCCAGGAACAAGACCCCGCCGCTACCTGTGGAAAACCGCTGTTCCCGGTTCGGTGCCCAGCGAAGAGCGCATCTCCAAGGCATGGCTGAGAATCTCCACCGCAGCGGCCTGGTCGATGGCCTCACGCTGGTCACGGGCCTGAACACCTGAGGCCCGCATCTTCCCCGCCGCAGAGACGGTGGAGAGCCGTTCATCGATCAGCCGCACCTCGACGCCCACCCCTGAGCCGGCCAGCTGCTGGACCAGTGCCGAGGCATAGTCCCGGGCTTTCTGGGTGGAGGCCGTCTCATGTCCGGCCAGGGACAGCGGAAGGCCCACGTAGATCACAGCGGCAGCCCGGTCTGCGGCAATCCTGGTCAGCATGCGCAGGTCTGATGCCTTGTTGTGGTCCCTGCGCAGCGTCATCAGCGGTGTGGCCACCAGCGCATCAGGGTCTGAGACGGCAAGCCCCACCCGGGCCTCACCGACGTCGACGGCCAGCCGGACACCGGCCCGAGGTGCGGCGCTCACTCTGACCTGCTCACCGGTTCTGGACTGCTGAGACGACAGCGTCCAAGGCTTCTGCCGCCTTGGCAGGATCCTGTCCACCGCCCTGGGCGAGGTCGGGCTTTCCGCCCCCGCCACCGCCGAGGACTGAACAGGCACGTTTGACCAGGTCGCCGGCAGCGATACCTTCAGCACGGGCTGCCTCAGTCGTTCCGATCACTACCACGGGGCGGCCCTTGGACTCTCCGGCCGCCGCGACCACAGCCGCCCGGTCCTCCAAGCGTCCGCGCAGGTCCATCACCAGTTGGCGAAGGTCATCGCCTGCCGCTTGGCCCGCGTGGTGAGTCAGCACAGCGACTCCGCCGGCATCGACGGTCTGATCCAGCAGTCTGCCGGCCTGGGAGCGCAGCTGCTCCGCCCTGAGCCGTTCCAGAGTACGTTCCGTCTCCTTGAGCTTTTGTAGGGTGGCGGCCACCCTGTCCGGAACCTGATCACTGGGCACCTTGAGCATGTCGGTGAGCTGGTTGACCAGGGTGCGTTCGGCCGCGAAGTGCTTAAAGGCGTCGAGTCCCACCAGGGCTTCGACGCGGCGGTTGCCCGAGCCCACAGACGCTTCGGAGAGCAGAGCCACCGTGCCGATCTCTGCGGTTTTCTCCACATGGGTGCCGCCGCAGAGCTCCCGGGACCAGGGACCGTTCATCTCCACCACCCGGACCTGATTGCCGTACTTCTCGCCGAACAGCATCATGGCTCCCAGCGCCTGGGCCTCATCCAGGGACATGGTTTTGGTCTGCACGGTGTAGTTGTCCCGGACAGCCAGGTTGGAGATCTCCTCCAGCTCCTGGCGGGCACCGGGGGAGAGGGCGTCGTCGTGGGTGAAGTCGAAGCGCAGATAGCCCTCTTTGTTGAAGGAACCTGCCTGCACCGCCTCAGGGCCCAGCACATCGTGCAGGGCGGCGTGGATGATGTGGGTGGCCGAATGCGCCTTCTGGGCATCGAGCCTGCGCCGGAGATCGATGGCTCCGAGCACCTCAGCGCCCAGTGCCACCTCACCCTCCACCACTTTTGCCTTGTGCACGGAGAGACCGGTGACCGGGGACTGGACGTCCTTGACCTCGATGACGAATCCGTCTCCGGTGATTCGGCCGGTATCAGCGGCCTGGCCGCCGGCCTCGGCGTAGAAGGGGGTGGCGTCCAGGATGACCTCGATCTCCTCGCCGGCCTGTGCGCTGGTGCGGGCCTGACCGTCGGCGAGGATGCCGCGGATGCGGGATTCCGTGGTGTGCTCGGTGTATCCGGTGAAGTGGGTGGGCGAATCACCCAGCAGCTGCCGGTAGAGCTCGGTGTCGGCATGGCCGGACTTCTTGGCCCGTGCATCGGCCTGAGCGCGTTCGCGCTGGGCGGCCATCAGCTGGCGGAAGGTCTCCTGGTCCACGCTGACTCCGGCCTCCTCGGCCAGCTCCAAGGTCAGGTCGATGGGGAAGCCGTAGGTATCGTGCAGTGCGAAAGCGTCGTCGCCGGCCAGGGGAGTGCCGGAAGAGCGGGCAGCGGCGACCGCGCCTTCCAGGCGAGAGGTGCCGGCGGTGATGGTGCGCAGGAAGGCCTGTTCCTCCTTCACCGCAGCGGCGTGGATGGTCTCAAAACGCTCTTCGACCTCCGGGTAGACGCCCGTCATGGCGTCTTTGGACACAGTGATCAGATCGCCGAAGACCGGCTTCTCCACGCTGGCTTGTCCAGAGCGCAGCAGACGCATCCCCAGGATCACTCTGCGGATCAGCCGGCGCAGGATATAGCCGCCGCCCTCATTGCCGGGCCGCACACCGTCGGTGATCAGCATCAGGGCGCTGCGGGTGTGGTCGGCGATCATCCGCAGGCGCACATCAGTGGTGTGGTGCGGGTCAGCAGGGTCCTCGGTGGAGGTGTAGGTGACTCCGGCCAGTTCCGCCGCGCAGTCCAGCACAGGGCGAACCTGGTCGGTCTCGTACATGTTCTCCACGCCCTGCAGGATCATCGCCAGGCGTTCCAGGCCGAGGCCGGTGTCGATGTTCTTGTTCTCCAGCGGGCCGGCCACCTCGAAGTCCGACTTCGAGTGAACAGCGGAGAGGCGGTACTGCATGAAGACCAGGTTCCAGATCTCGACGTAGCGGTGCTCATCGGCAGCCGGACCACCCTCATCACCGTAGGCGGGGCCGCGATCGTAGTAGATCTCAGAGCAGGGCCCCCCCGGTCCTGGCTGCCCGGTGGTCCAGTAGTTGTCCTCGGGTCCGAACCGCTGAATACGCTTCTCGGGCACCCCCACGACGTCTTTCCAGATGTGGTGAGCCTCGTCGTCGTGCTCATACACCGTCACCCAGAGCCGCTCCGGGTCCAGTCCGTACCCGCGTAGCCCGGTCTTCGGATCTCCCTCTGCGGGAGTGGTCAGCAGCTCCCAGGCCATCGGGATGGCCGTCTCCTTGAAATAGTCACCGAAGCTGAAGTTGCCGCACATCTGGAAGAAGGTTCCGTGTCGCGCGGTTTTGCCGACCTCCTCGATGTCCTCGGTGCGGATGCACTTCTGGACCGAGACTGCGCGTGGGTAGGGCGGGGTCTCCACTCCGGTGAAGTAGGGGATGAAGGGAACCATGCCCGCGATAGTGAACAGCAGGGAGGGCTCAGGGGAGACCAGCGAGGCGGACGGCACCTTGGTGTGGCCCTTGGCCGTGAAGTAGTCATACCAGGTGCGGGTGATGTCCTGAGACTTCATTGTGGGTGTTCTCTCCTGCAGTTCTGAATACCGACCGGTCAATCTTACGGGGAAAGCACAATGCCCGCCGTACCCCAGTGGGATACAGCGGGCATCAGCGGCTGATCCGAGGATCAGCGCGCGTAGTACTCGACCACGAGCTGCTCTTCGCAGGTGATCGGCACCTCTGCGCGCTCGGGCTTGCGGACCAGGGTGGCCTGCAGCTTCTCAAGGTCGACGCTCAGGTAACCGGGAACATCCGGCAAAACCTCCTGGTGGGCACCGGCCGCGGCGATCTGGAAGGGCTCGAAGGACTCGCTGCGCTCGTGCACGTGGATCATCTGGCCGGGCTTGACCCGGAAGGAGGGGCGATCGACACGTTTGCCGTTGACCAGGATGTGCCGGTGCACCACGAACTGGCGGGCCTGGGCGATGGTGCGGGCAAAGCCGGCACGCAGCACCAGGGCGTCCAGGCGGGACTCCAGAAGCTCAATGAGGTTCTCACCGGTGAGGCCCTCGCTCATCCGCTTGGCTTCCTCGTAGTAGCGGGTCAGCTGAGCCTCACGGATGCCGTACTGGGCGCGCAGCTTCTGCTTCTCGCGCAGACGAACGGCGTAGTCGGAATCGGTGCGGCGGCGGGTACGCCCATGCTGGCCGGGACCGTAGGGACGGCGGTCCAGGTACTTCTGGGCTTTGGGGGTCAGCGCAATGCCCAGGGCACGCGAGGCCTTGACGGTGCGGCGCGCACGCAAAGGGGTCTTAGGCATGAATACTTCTTTCTGCTTTCGGCAGGTGTTTATTCGCTGTCACGGCAGTGGCATGACAGGACCTGGCCTCCGGAGGAATCCCATGGAGAGTCCGAGCTGCCGGTTGCTCGGTGACTACGGCAAGAAGATACGCTTCTGCCTGCCAGACAGCTTCCTAGCCTACCAGATCAACCGCAAGGCTTTTTAACCACGAAGCGCTTTCCGGTCCGGCCGCGCCCGCCATGGGTCGACGCCCTTGGGGATGGGCGGACGGCTGATCGGCAGAGTGGAGAGCCTGCGTTCGACCTCGTGAACCTCATGCTTATTGAGCGATTTGTTCAGCTTCTTGATGTGCTTGGTCAGTTTGGCCAGCGGGACCTGGTCCTTGCCGTTGCCGGTCTGGACGACGTGAATGGGCACCTCATCTCGCAGCACCGGGCGCAGGCGCTTCTGGGCCTTGCCGACCAGTTTGTGCGCCCGGCCAGGGGGCCCCTCGGTGACCAGCACGACCCCTGGTTTGCCGATGGCGCGGAACACTGCGTCCTGGGTCTTGCCGTCCATCTGAATGGGCTCCTCGGAGACCACCCAGCCGCGGCGCAGTGTGTTCAGCGCGGCAGCTGCAGCGCCGGGACGCCCCTCGATGCGGGCGAAGGCGGCCTTCTCCGCACGGCGGTTCATCACGATCATGGCTGCCAGCAGTGCGAAGGGCAGGCCCATCAGCAGGGCGATGATCCAGTGGAAGAGGAACTGGGTGAGGATGAAGACGACCGCGAAGGTCAGCACAGCGGCCAGCAGCATCCACCACGGGATGTTCGGGTCGTAGGTGCGGGTCATGCTGAAGACCTGTTTGAGGCGGGAGAAGATCCCTTCGCCCGCGGCCTTCTTCGCCTTCTTATTGGCCTTGGCCTGCTGCTTCTGAGCCTTCTGCTGCTGGCGCAGCTTCTTCAGCTCGGCCTTGGCCTGCTGCTTCGTCAACGTGGAATCTGCCATGATGGGACACATTCTACCCGGTGAGCCGCAGGCGTAGCGATGCGGGGGCTTCAGGTGTGATGGCCGCGGCAACGCGGCCGAGAGCGTGACGGGCTCCGCCCGGCCGCGGAACCAGCTTCAGGTGTGATGGCCAGCGTGAGCTGGCCGAGAGCCGAGCGGGTTCTGCCCGCCGGCGGAACCAGCTCAGAACCCAGCGGCCACCAGCGTTGCGGCTTCCTGTTTGGTCTGGCCGGAGGGTTCAATATGGGACAGCTCCTCCGGAATCGGCCACCCTTTGCGCTGCATGGCCTTGGCCCACAGGGAACCTGCCCGGTAGGAGGAGCGCACCAACGGTCCGGACATCACTCCGAGGAATCCGATCTCCTCGGCCTCCTGTGAGATCTCCATGAACTCCTGGGGCTTCACCCAGCGGTCCACCGGGAGGTGGCGGGGGGTGGGGCGCAGGTACTGGGTGATGGTGATCAGGTCGCAGCCGGCGTCGTGCAGGTCCTGCAGTGCCTCGGTGATCTCCTCACGGGTCTCGCCCATGCCCAGGATCAGATTCGACTTGGTGATCATTCCGTGGTCGCGGCCCTGAGTGAGCACGTCCAGGGAACGCTCGTAGCGGAATGCCGGGCGGATCCGGCGGAAGATGCGCGGCACGGTCTCGACGTTGTGGGCGAAGACCTCAGGCTTGGACTCGCAGATCCCGGCGATGTTCTCTTCCTTGCCGGAGAAGTCCGGGATGAGGATCTCCACACCGGTGCCGGGGTTGAGCTCATGGATCTTGCGGATGGTCTCGGCGTAGAGCCAGACGCCCTCATCGGGCAGATCGTCACGTGCGACACCGGTGACGGTGGCGTAGCGCAGCTGCATCTCACGGACCGATTCGGCGACCTGCAGCGGCTCTGCCGCGTCCACCGGGGCGGGGCGCCCGGTGTCGATCTCGCAGAAGTCGCAGCGCCGGGTGCAGGCGGAGCCACCGATCAGAAACGTCGCTTCGCGGTCCTCCCAGCATTCGAAGATATTGGGGCACCCCGCCTCCTCGCACACGGTGTGCAGGCCTTTGCCCCCGACCCGCTTCTTCATCTCCGTGAACTCAGGCCCGATTTTGACCTTGGTGCGCATCCACTCGGGTTTCCGTTCGACAGGGACTGCGGCGTTCTTCGCCTCGACCCTGAGCATCCTGCGGCCTTCCGGGGCGATAGTTCCAGTTCCTGCTGCGGTGGGAGCGCATCCGCTCACTGTGAGACCTCTTCTGTCGGCGCTGGCACTGTGCTGTTGAGGTAACGCGGCAGTGCGGCCTGCAATTCCTCGGCAATCCGCCCGCCCACCTGTTCAGGAGTGATCACCCTGCCAAGCTCGGCGCTGATGGAGGTGGTTCCTACCCCGCTGATACCGCAGGGAATGATATTTCCGAACGGGGCGAGATCATTGGAACAGTTCAGTGCGAACCCGTGCATGGTCACCGAGCGGTGGATCCGGATCCCGATGGCGGCGATCTTCTTGTCCACTGGACCGCCGGTGAGCCACACCCCGGAACGCCCCTCCACCCGCTGGCCATGGATGCCGTAGTCGGCGGCCAGCACGGTGATGATGACGTTCTCCAACGTACAGACGTAGTCCTTGACCAGGCTGCGGTCCCGAAGGTGCAGGATTGGGTAGCCCACCAGCTGGCCCCGTCCGTGCCAGGTGAGTTTACCGCCGCGGTCGACGTCCACCACATCGGTGCCGTCTTTGGGCCGGTCCTGTGGCTCTGTTCTTCTGCCGGCGGTGTACACGTCAGCATGCTCCAGCATCAGCAGCGTGGACTCGGCTCGCCCGTCCAGAATTTGTTCGTGCAGCTGGCGCTGATACTCCCATGCCTGTAAATAGTCGACCAATTCCGGATCGAAGCCCAGGTAACGGGTGTGCAGAACGGACATGGCTCTACCCTACGCCCGCCCTACAGGTTGTGGAAAACTTCTGCAGTGTTTTCGAATTCGGGGCATGCTGAGGTTATGGCATCTACTCCCAGAGTCCCCGGATTGGAACCGCTGCGCCTGTTGGGAGTCGGCGGACGCAGCGCTGTCTGGCTGGTGCGCAGAACTCCTGCGGCAGAGCACACCATCAGCTGGGCCGGCTCCGCTCCGCCCTCCACACTGGCACTGAAGCTCCCACTGGGTGCCGTGCGCAGCACCCCTGCGCTGCGGGCTGCCCGGGAGGAGCTTGAGGCTATGCTGCCACTGGCTCATGAACATGTGGTCCGGCCCTGGGGCGTGCTCCGGACCCCGGAAGGCACCGCGGCCCTGCTTCTGGAGCCCTACACTGCTGGCTCATTGGCTCAGCTGCTGCGTGCCACCGGCACGCTCAGCGTGGGTGAGACCGTGACCGCACTGACCCCGGTGGCCCAAGCGTTGGCCCATGTCCATGCCTGCGGTGCCGCCCACGGCGATGTCACCGCCGCCAATGTCCTGCTCACTCCGGAGGGAAGGCCCGCTCTGGCCGATCTGGGAGATGCTGTGCTGCTGGGCATGGACTCTGCCCATGGAAGCTCGCAGCAGGACGTGGCCGCGCTTGCCGCGGTGACCTGGCGATGCTTGACCGGAAGAGAGCCCGAGGAGGTCTCGTTGAGAGTTCCGCTGCAGTCGTTGAGACCCGATATTCCGGACCAACTGGTTGAGCTGCTGGAGTCAGCGCTGAGTCCGCACGCCGGGGAGCGGCCCCTGGCGGGGGAGTTCGCCTCGGAGCTCTACTGCGCTGCGGAGCCCGAACCGCTGAACCTGCTCCGGCATGTGGACGACGAGGCTCTCGCTGAGGTGCCCACATGTCTGCCGGCGACGCGGAAGCCCGGTCCACAGCGTTGGTGGACCGGGCTTCTGGCAAGGCTCCGCGGAGCTTACAGGCCCAGCTGAGCCTCGAAGTTGCCCTCCTCGAGGCGCTTCTTCAGCGTCTGCAGGAAACGGCCGGCGTCGGCACCGTCCACAATCCGGTGATCGTAGGTCAGCGAAAGGTACATCATGTGCCGGATGCCGATGCTGTCGTTGCCCTCGGCATCGGTGATCACCGCCGGGCGCTTCACGATCGTGCCCGGGCCCAGAATGGCCACCTGCGGCTGGTTGATGATCGGGGTGTCGAACAGTGCGCCGAAGGACCCCAGGTTGGTGATGGTGAAGGTGCCCCCGGAGAGCTCCTCGGGGCCGATCTTGTTCTCCCGGGTCCGCTTGGCCACATCAGCGATCTTCTTGGCGACTCCCGCCAGCGAAAGGTCACCAGCGTCTGCGATCACCGGAACCATCAGCCCCTTCTCCGTATCCACCGCGAGGCTCAGGTGCTCGGCGTCGTGGTAGGTGATCTGCTGGCTCTCCTGGTCGTACTGGGCATTGAGCACCGGATGCTGCTTGAGCGCCTCAGTGACCGCCACGGCGATGAACGCCAAGTAGGTGAGGTTCGCGCCGTTCTGCTCCTTGAAGGCTTGCTTGGCCTTCTGCCGAAGGTTCACGATGCGTGTCAGGTCCACCTCGTGCACCTGGGTCAGCTGAGCGGAGATGTCCAGAGACTCGTTCATGCGCTGGGCGATGACCTGGCGGATACGGGGGGCCTTCTCCGAGGTGCCGCGCTTGGTGGTGTCGACCTCAACCTCGGGTGCTGGTGCGGCTGGAGTCTCAGCCGGCTTCTCCGACTTCTTGGCTTCGGCGGCCTCGATCACGTCCTGTTTGCGGATGCGGCCGCCCACGCCGGTGCCCTTGACACTGGAGAGGTCGACGCCCTCCTGCTTGGCCAGACGACGCACCAGGGGAGTGACATAGCCCTCGGCTGAGCCCTCGCCATTGTCCTGTTTGTCCTTCTTCGGGGGCTCCTGGGGAGTCTCATCCCGGGGAGGTTCTTCTTTCTGCTCCGGCTCATCCTTCTGTTCCGGCTCCTCGGCCGGAGCAGGCTGTTCGTCAGAGGCATCCTCCGCCTCGGGAGTGGGCTCTTCAGACTCCGCCGCAGGCGCTGAGCCGGAACCGATGAGGGCCAGCACCGCGCCGACCTCCACCGTCTCGTCCTCGGAGACTTTCAGCTCTTGGACGGTGCCGGCGATGGGGGAGGGGACCTCGGTGTCCACTTTGTCGGTGGAGACCTCCAGCAATGGCTGGTCGACTTCGACCTCGTCGCCGACCTCCACCAGCCAGCGGGTCACCGTGCCCTCAGTCACCGACTCGCCCAGAGCAGGCAGGGTCACCTCCTCGGAGTCCCCACCGGTCTCTGGGGTGGGGCTGTCCTCCTCGGGCGTTGCCTCAGCACCGCCGGACTCACCGGCGGCCGGAGTCGGTGCCTCCTCCTCAGCGGCTGCCTGGGTCTCTTCGGGCTGTTCAGCCTCGGCGGCGGCCTCTTCCTCGGCAGCGGCGCCGTCGTCCTCAGCGGATTCGTCCTCATCCCCCTGCGAGGAATCGTCGGCACCACCGCCGGAGCCGTCGCCGATCTTCACCAGTGGCGCATCCACCTCGACGGTCTCGTCCTCGGAGACCAGCAGCTCCTCGATAGTCCCGGCGATGGGTGAGGGAACCTCGGTGTCGACCTTGTCGGTGGAGACTTCCACGATGGGCTGGTCGACCTCGACCTCCTCTCCGACCTCGACGAGCCAGCGGGTGACAGTGCCTTCGGTGACAGACTCACCGAGTGCGGGAAGGTTGACGGTCTCAGACATTGGTCCGGCTCCTAGTCGTGAATTCTTGTGGGTGCTTCTCAGCCGTGGAGGGGGTGGCCGAAGAGGGCCATCGCGGCCTCTCCGAGAGCTTCGTTCTGGGTGGGGTGGGCGTGAACGAGGGTGGCGACGTCCTCCGGGTACGCTTCCCAGTTCACGATGAGCTGGGCCTCACCGATCTGCTCGCCGATCCGGCTGCCGATTCCGTGAACGCCGACGATGGGACCGCCCTTGACGCCGACCATCTTGATGATGCCGCCGGTACCCAGGATGGAGGACTTCCCGTTGCCGGCCAGATTGTACTCGGTGATCTCGATCTGATCCTTGCCGAACTGCTCCTCGGCCTTGGGCTGGGTGTAGCCCACAGACATGATCTCCGGTTCAGAGAAGGTGACCTTGGGGATATTGATGTCTTCGACGATCATCGGGCTGTTGCCGGCGATCTCCTCGGCCACGAAGATGCCCTGCTGGTACCCGCGGTGAGCCAGCTGCAGGCCGGGGACGATGTCGCCCACAGCGTAGATATTGCCCACACCGGTGTGCAAGCGCTCATCGGTGATGACGAAGCCGCGGTCTAAGGTGATGCCCTGCTCCTCGAAGCCGAACCCTTCGGTGACCGGGCCGCGCCCCACGGCCACCAGGCAGATCTCAGCCTCGAAGGTCTTGCCGTCCTCCAGGGTGACCTTCACGCCGTCGGCGGTCTCTTCGACCTCCTTGAAGAACGTGCCGAGGTTGGAGGTGATGCCGCGCTTCTTGAAGGAGCGCTCCAGCACCTTGATGATCGACGGGTCCTCATTGGGCACCAGGTGGGGCAGCCCCTCGATGATGGTGACGTCGACGCCGTATGAGTTCCAGGCGGAGGCGAACTCGGAACCGATCACACCGCCGCCGAGGACGATGGCGGATTTCGGCGTGTAGTCCAGCTCCAGGGCTTCGGTGGAGGTGATGATCTTCTCCGAGAGCGGCAGGCCGAAGGTCTTGGAGGTCGAACCGGTGGCCAGCACGATGTTCTTGGCCCTGTAGGTGGTGCCGGCGACCTCGACCTCGTTCTGCGAGACCAGCTTGCCCTCGCCTTCGATGACCTGGACCTTGCGCATTTTCAGCAGACCGGTGAGTCCCTTGTACTTGCCGGCGACGATGCCGTCCTTGTACTCCTTGACCTTGGCCATGTCCACACCGTTGAAGTCGACATTGACGCCGTACTTCTCAGACTCCTTGGCCTCATCGGCGAGTTCGGCCGCATGCAGGTACGCCTTGGTGGGGATGCACCCGGTGTGCAGACAGGTTCCGCCGAGTTTTCCCTTCTCCACCAGCGCGACGGAGAAGCCATGCTGGACGCTGCGCAGAGCTGCGGCATAACCGGCGCTGCCGCCACCGAGGACCAGTACGTCAAATTCATCGGCCACGAGTCAGGCTCCTTTGTGGTGAGTCGTTTTCACTTGTGTGCTTGCCTGTCAGACTATCAGCGGGTCAGACCCTCGAGATAGCTGATCAGAGTGCGAACGGTCACCCCGGTCCCGCCCTTGTGGACGTAGCCGTAGGCGCCCTTCTCGTTGAAGGCCGGGCCAGCGATGTCGATATGTGCCCAGGGGATACGTTTCTCCTCAGGGTCCAGGGCAGTCTGGTCAGCATCAGCGCGGTCCGGGACGAACTCACGCAGGAAAGCCGCAGCGTTGAGCATGCCGCCCTCACGGGCGCCAAGGTTGCTGAGGTCAGCCACAGTGGATTCGAACCCTGTGATGGCCTCCTCCGGAATCGGCATGGCCCAGTGGTTCTCCCCGGCGTTCTCGGAGGCGCCCACAATGTCCTCGCGGAGATTCTCATGACCCATCACTCCCACCGTGCGCAGCCCCAGAGCGATCATCTGGGCTCCGGTGAGGGTGGCGACGTCGATGATCGCATCCGGGTTCTCCTCGCCGGCGGCGACGATGCCGTCGGCCAGCACCAGGCGTCCCTCGGCGTCGGTGTTGAGCACCTCGACGGTCTTGCCGCCGTAGATGGTGATGACGTCCTCCGGGCGCTGCGCGGTGGAGGAGGGCATGTTCTCAGCCAGACATAGCCAGCCGGTGACCTTGACGGGGAGATCAAGCTCGGCTGCGGCTGCGACCACTGCCGCGACAGTCGCCGCACCTGCCATGTCCAGTTTCATGGTGGTCATCGCATTGGAGGGCTTCAGGGAGAGACCGCCGGTGTCGAAGGTGATCCCCTTGCCCACCAGGGCAATATGAGCGGCCGGCTTGGCCGGGGAGTGCTCCAGGCGCACCAGACGGGGCTTGCGGGATGAGCCGTTGCCCACGCCCAGCAGTCCGCCGAAGCCCTCTTTCTCCAGGTCCTTATGGTCCCACACCTTGACTTTCAGCTTGGTGCCCTTGGCCTGAGTCTTGACCTCTTCGGCGAAGGATTCGGGGTAGAGGTGGCTCGGCGGGGTATTGACCAGGTCACGAACGGCGCGCACTGCGGCACCCACAGCGGAAGCCCGGGCAACAGCAGGTGCGGTGTTCTTGTCCTTCAGCTCGGTCAGGACGGTGATTTCGGCGACCGGGGTCTTGGACCTCGCCTTCTGGGAGCTCTTGAAGTGCGGGAAGTTGTAGGCGCCCAGGGCAGCACCCTCGGCGACGGCGGCGACCTGTTCCACAGTGGCGGCGGGCAGCGCCAGCGCCACGGACTTCGCGGAGGAGAGCTGCCGGACAGCGGAGCCGGCCGCGCGGCGCAGCGACTCGAGGGAGACCCCGCCGTCGGGCTCACCGGTGAGCTTTCCGACGCCGACCAGCACCAGGGTCTCGGTCTTGAAGCCTTCAACGCCTGGCAGCCGCAGCAGCTGGTCCGCAGCCCCGGTGGCGCCCAAAGCGCTCAGCGAGTCCGACACCCCCTTGGCAGCTTTCTCGGCCAGCGGATTGGGCAGCAGCACCGGGCCGTCGGGGCCCTTGGCCACACCGAGCACCAGGGCGTCGGCGTCGACCTTCTGAACTGCGGAGGATACGGCGGTCACTGTGGGGGAAAAATCACTCATCACATCTCCGATCCTATCCACATACCTCCACCAGGTTGTCATTGCGTGCGGGAATGCGATCATAGAGAAGACTGTTACGTGGTGAGCATGTCGGTTCACTGATGTGCCCATCACGCGCCGCACAACGAAGGAGGCACCAGAGGCTATGCACGATCCGTCCAGGTTCGACCTGCTGCATATTCACCCTGAGGACTCCGAGTGGGAATCGGCCGAGGAGGCCTCAGGCACCGAGGTGGTGGTGAGTCCTCTGACTGCCGAAGGCGGCAGCAGCGGCGGTCCCCGTATGCCCATGCTGGTCTCAGTGGCCGGGCACACCGATGCAGGATCACTCTCCGAGCAGCTGGCAGATTCGCTGCTCGGCAGCCTTCCCCACAGGCAGGTGGCCAGCTTCGACATCGATGAGCTCTTCGACTACCGGTCACGGCGTCCCCAGGTGACCTTCACCGAGAATCGGTTCTCCGACTACCGGGGTCCCAAGCTTGACCTCTTCGAGGTTCGTGACGCCATGGACCGCCCCTTCCTGCTGCTGACCGGAGATGAGCCGGACTTCCAGTGGGAGCGTGTCTCGCGAACCGTGCTGCAGCTCATCGAGGAGCTCGATGTCAAGCTCTTGGTGACGGTGGACTCGCTGGGTCTGCCCACCCCGCATACCCGTCCTGTGGGTGTCACTGCACACGGCAACCGCAAGGATCTGATCGACGGCATCTCCACCTGGGCACCAAGCGCCCAGATCGAGGCTGGGCTCTCGCAGATGCTGGAGCTCCGGGCAGACGAAGCCGGCCGCGACGTCGTCGGCTACACCTTGCACGTCCCGCACTACCTGGCAGGGGGCCGGTATCCCCAGGTCGCAGTGGCCGCTCTGGAGTACGCCGGGGCGGCCTGCGAGATGATGCTGCCCAGCGACGAACTGCGTGAGGCTGCCCGCACTGTGGAGGCAGACGTCTCCCGGCAGGTGGAACAGGCCCCGGAGATCGCTCAGCTGGTCAAACAGCTCGAGTCCAATTTTGATCAGCACGCATCTCCGGCACAGCGCTCCCTCCTGCTCAGGGAAGGCGAATCAGTCCCCGACGCTGAGGAGCTCGGCGCTGCGGTTGAGGAGTTTCTGCGCAGCCAGCCAGAGGATTAGGGTTTTCCCCAGGCACAATCGGTGTCGTCCCGCCACGCCGGGCAATCCACAGAACACTGGTTTCTCTCTTGGATGACACGCTCCACGGCAGAGGCTGGGGATATGACTTCAACACCCACACCCCAGAATCCGGAACCGGCGCTGAACGCCGCTGACCCATTGAGCATCGAAGAACCTGGTGATGTGCTGGCACTGGTCCAACACACCTTCGGCTATGTTCCGGAGGACTCGCTGGTCCTGATCGGGCTGATGAACGGCACCACAGGCGGACATCTGCGTGTGGACCTGTCTCCGGCACTGGACAAGCCGCACTGGACCGGAGAGCGCTGCGCTTCGTGGATCGCCGGGCCCGACGCCTCACCGGTTCCGGAAGCTGTGCTTGCCGTGATCTTCGACACCCAAGCGCCCGACCCAGATGCTCCGGACAGACACGATGTGCTGCTCTCTGCCCTCGCCGAGGGTCTTCTGACCCAAGCAGAGGCCCGGCTGATTAAGGTGTGGCACTGCGGTGAAGGCAGCATCCGAGACTATGACTGCTGCGACGCCGACTGCTGCCCGTACCCGGGACAGGATGTCCAGAGCACTTTGGCCGGGGCGCAGCGGCGGGTTCCGGCGTTGGCTAGAACGCGAGCCTTCAGCCCCGAGGAGTGTGTGGAGGCCTTCCTCTCCGTCAGCCCGCTGATCACTGAGGAGCAGATCGGCAGAGTCAGGCGCCATTCCGCACCGGCCCCCGAGCTGCCCGAAGCGGTGCTGACCATCTGGGACGCTGCACTCTGCCGCGGCATTCGGGAGGCCGGAGGTGCGGGTCGGGCCGACTGTGGATGGATCCAATCCTCACCGGCGCGCATGTCGGCGTTGTTGGGCACCCTTGACAGCCCGGCGCACACTGGACTGCTGATGGCGCTGACAACATCAGGAATCGAGACGACGGCGGCCCGCAGGCTGCTCAGCGATGGGAATGCTGCGGAGCTGGGTCACACTGTCTGGGGAACCTCTGAGGTGCCACCGCGGTGGGAGCGGGTGGATGCCCTGGACAGTCTTCTTCATCAGCTGGTCCCCTTCGCAGAGGGTTGCCAGCTTGAGCAGATACTGGGCCTGAAGGCCTGGACCGAATGGATCCGCGGCCGTGGAAGCAATGCGACGGCCATTGCTGAGATGGCCCGGGAGCTGGACCCCGAAAGGTGGGACTCCCAGAGTGACCCTCCACTGGCCCGGACAGTGCTCCAGTGCATCAACAGGCTCGGGGTCTGTCCCTGGGCCCAGGTCAAGCAGTCCAGCTATTCCTGGTGGTCCGGCAACAGGTAGATTTTTTTCTTGCGGATCCGGGAATGGACCAGGAGATCACAGTGTTGGACCAGCCGTAAGACCCTGCAAGCCGGGAGGATTTTGCTCCGAACCGGGACTTGACAGGGTCATAGGCGTGTTGAGCGCCTGCACCTGAGTAAACGAGACGGAAGGTCATCGTGCCCACTACTGCGTCGAAGTCCACCACAGAGACTGCCGCCGCTGAGGACGCTGAAAAGTCCGCCGCCAAGAAGCCCACTCGACCGTCGTCCACCAGGACATCGGCCAAGAAGACGGCTTCGAAAGCAGGCGGAAGCCCGCAGTCATCCTCATCGAGCCCGAAGAAGTCCACATCATCCGCACCTGATGCCAAGAAGAGCGCGGCCAAGCCCGCCGCGAAGAAGGCCGGCGGCCGGAAGAAAGCACCGGACGCGGTCGACGAGATCCTGGCCGAGGACAGTGAGGACTCACCCTCACCCACCGAGGCGCTGGAGTCCGCAGTCGCTCAGGCCGAGGACCGGGGTGAGGACGCCGAAGAGATCCTGGAGCCCAAGTCCGGCGACAACCAAGAGGATGAGTCTGCCTCCGGGAGGGGATTCGTCATCTCCAATGCCGATGACGATGACGCCCCCGCCGTTCAGGTGGTCTCCGCAGGGGCCACGGCGGATCCGGTCAAGGATTACCTCAAGCAGATCGGAAAGGTCGCTCTGCTGAACGCCGAGCAGGAGGTCGACCTGGCACTGCGCATCGAGGCAGGTCTGTTCGCCGAACACAAGCTAAAGAGCGGAACCACCAAGGACAAGCGGCTCAAGCGTGACCTTGAGCTGGTGGTGGCCGATGGCAAGAAGGCGAAGAATCACCTGCTGGAGGCCAACCTGCGCCTGGTGGTTTCACTGGCCAAGCGCTACACCGGCCGTGGCATGCTGTTCCTGGACCTGATCCAGGAGGGAAACCTGGGTCTGATCCGTGCGGTGGAGAAGTTCGACTACACCAAGGGATTCAAGTTCTCCACCTACGCCACCTGGTGGATCCGCCAGGCGATCACCCGCGCCATGGCTGATCAGGCCCGCACTATCCGTATCCCGGTGCACATGGTCGAAGTCATCAACAAGCTGGCCCGGGTGCAGCGCCAGATGCTCCAGGACTTGGGCCGCGAGCCCACTCCCGAGGAGCTGGCCGCCGAGCTGGACATGACCCCGGAGAAGGTCGTCGAGGTCCAGAAGTACGGCCGGGAGCCCATTTCGCTGCACACCCCGCTGGGTGAGGACGGCGACTCCGAGTTCGGAGACCTCATCGAGGACTCCGAGGCCGTGGTTCCCTCTGACGCGGTGAGCTTCACCCTGCTGCAGGAACAGCTGCACTCGGTGCTGGACACCCTGGCCGAGCGTGAAGCCGGTGTCGTGGCCATGAGGTTCGGCCTCACCGACGGACAGCCGAAGACTTTAGACGAAATCGGAAAGGTCTATGGGGTGACTCGTGAGCGTATAAGGCAGATCGAGTCCAAGACCATGTCGAAGCTGCGCCACCCGAGCCGCTCTCAGGTGCTGCGCGACTACCTCGACTGAGGACCCCATGGTCGTGGTGAGCAGGTCGGTTGGCACCCGACAATTCTCACCGGCTGAATAAGCCCGGAAAACTCAATACTGTATGGACACAAAGACGCCCCCGCTGACGAAACCTTGGCAGGATCGCCGGCGGGGGCGCCGTCGTCGTGGGTGCCTAGGAGATCCGGTCCGACTCGTCGACCCACTCAGCAGTCATCGGGCGGAGTTTAGGCTCCACATCTCGTCCATGGTGGTTGCAGAACAGAAGTGCTCCACCGGAGGTGAGCACGGCGCGAATGTAGGCCTGAGCCCCGCAGCGGTCGCAGCGGTCCAGGGCAGTCAGCGTGGTCGGGGCCTCTATGGTGCCGGTAGTTGCTGTCATGCTCTCGCCTCCTCAGCGTTGCGTGTTGATCTCCCAATACAACCACGCCAGCCGCTGATCCATTCGCGATTTCGACTTCACAGGCGCGCCTTTCGCCACCGGCGAATCCTCGCAGTAACCTGTTGAGCAGTCTTGACCATCAATTGTTCGGAGGCATCTTTTGGCCCAGCGTGACGAGTACAGCGCCCGCCACCTTTCGGTCCTCGAGGGACTTGAAGCCGTGCGGAAGCGCCCTGGCATGTATATCGGCTCCACGGATTCGCGCGGCCTGATGCACTGCCTGTGGGAGATCATCGACAACTCCGTCGATGAGGCGCTGGCCGGCTATGCCTCCAGTATCACCATCACGCTGCACTCCGACGATTCGGTGGAGGTCTCTGATGACGGCCGCGGCATCCCAGTGGACGTGGAGCCGCGCACCGGGCTCTCCGGCCTGGAGGTCGTGTTCACCAAGCTGCACGCCGGTGGGAAGTTCGGCGGCGGCTCCTACAACGCGGTCGGCGGATTGCACGGTGTGGGCGCTTCTGTGGTGAACGCTCTCTCCGCCCGGCTGGATGCCCAGGTCACCCGCGGCGGAAAGGTCCACCAGATGAGCTTCCGGCGCGGAGAGCCGGGGACGTTCTCCGGGGACAAGCCGACGGACACCTTCACCCCCGCTGAGGAAGGCTCTCCATTGGAGGCGGTGGGCAGGGCCAAGCGTGGGGTCACCGGCACCACAGTGCGCTACTGGGCGGACCGTGAGATCTTCACCCCGGGCTCATCATTCTTAGAGGATGAGCTGGTCAACCGAGCCAGACAGACCGCTTTCTTGGTCCCGGGACTGCGCATCAGCATCCACGACCAGCGGGGTGCCGAACCCCAGGAGCAGGTCTTTCAGTACGACGGGGGCATCGGCGAATTCGTCGACCATCTCTCCACGGACTCCCCGGTGACTGATGTTTGGCGTATACAAGGTCACGGGGGATTCAGCGAACGGATTTCAGTCAACGGTGAGATGACCGATGTGGAGCGTGACTGCGAGGTCGATATCGCGCTGCGCTGGGGAGTCGGATATGACACCACAGTGAAGTCCTTCGTCAACATCATCGCCACCCCGAAGGGGGGCACCCATCTGACCGGATTCGAGCAGGCGATGGTGAAGATCTTCCGCAAGGTGGTCGAGGCCAATGCCCGCCGGCTGAAGGCCGGCAAGGACAAGCTCGAGAAGGACGATGTGCTGGCCGGACTGACCGCGGTGGTCACAGTCCGGATTGCCGAACCGCAGTTCGAAGGTCAGACCAAAGAGGTGCTCGGCACCCCAGCGGCCAAACAGATCGTCAACAAGGTGGTTTCCGAGCAGTTGGAGCAACGCCTGAGCTCGACCAAGCGAGGTGAGAAGCAGGAGGCCGCCGCGGTGCTGGAAAAGGTGGTGGCGGAGATGAAATCACGGATCTCTGCCCGGCAGCACAAGGAGACCCAGCGCCGGAAGAACGCCCTGGAGAACTCCACGATGCCCGCCAAGCTGGTGGAGTGCCGGAACAAGGACGTGGAGTCCTCTGAGCTGTTCATCGTGGAGGGCGACTCCGCTCTCGGCACCGCCAAACTGGCCCGCTCCTCTGATTTCCAGGCGCTGCTTCCGATCAGGGGAAAGATTCTCAACGTGCAGAAGGCCTCGGTCTCGGACATGCTCTCCAACACCGAATGTGCCGCATTGCTGCAGGTGATCGGTGCCGGCTCCGGGCGCAGCTTCGACCTGGAGGCTGCACGGTACGGCAAAGTGGTGCTGATGACCGATGCGGACGTGGACGGCGCCCATATCCGCACACTGCTGCTGACCCTGTTCTTCCGGTATATGCGCCCGATGATCGAGGCCGGCAGGGTCTTTGCCGCGGTTCCGCCTCTGCACCGGGTGGAGGTCGTTCACTCGGGCAAGAAGCCCAATGACGTTCGTTACACCTATTCGGAGGCCGAGCTGGTCAAGCTGCTGGCTGACCTGGAGAAGGACGGACTGCGGTATAAGGAGCCGATCCAACGCTATAAAGGTCTGGGAGAGATGGATGCCGACCAGCTCTCGGAGACCACGATGGATCCAGCACACCGTTCCCTGCGCAGGATCCGGGTGGAGGACGCCGAGGCGGCCGAACGGGTCTTCGATCTGCTGATGGGTTCGGTGGTGGCTCCGCGCAAGGAGTTCATCATTGAAGGCGCGGCCGCCCTGAACCGGGAAAAGATCGACGCGTAACTAACTTCTACGAGCCGTAGAACAAGGTAGACTGACATGGTGACTGATCTGAGCACCCACTCCTCCGTTGACGCTGACGCATCGGTGACGACACAGGAGGGGGACCGGCTCGGTGTCAAACGCAAAGCTGCGGCCTATCTGTCATTGACCAAACCGCGAGTCATCGAACTGCTGCTGGTCTCGACGTATCCCACTATGGTCTTCGCCCAGGGTGGGTTCCCCAATATCTGGGTCAGTCTCGCCACGCTGATCGGTGGTGCCTTCGCCGCCGGCTCCGCCGGGGCCTTCAACTGCATTATCGACCGGGACATGGACCGGCTGATGAACCGCACCAAGAAGCGCCCGCTGGTCACCGGGGAGCTGACTCCGCGGGAGGCCTTGGTCTTCGCCTCTGTGCTGGGTGCGGCCGCATTGGCCATCCTCTGGTTCGGCGCCAATCCGTTGGCGGCCGGGCTCGGTGCGCTGGCCATGTTCTTCTACGTGGTCATCTACACGGTGATTCTCAAGCGCCGCACTGAGCAGAACATCATCTGGGGAGGGCTTGCCGGCTGCTTCCCGGTGCTGATCGGCTGGGCTGCGGTGCGTGAAACGGTCGAGTGGCCGGCATTGGTGCTGTTCTTCATCATCTTCTTGTGGACGCCTCCGCACTACTGGCCGTTGTCCATGAAGTACCGCACCGACTACCAGAACGCCGATGTGCCCATGCTGGGGGCTGTCGCGACCGCGAAGACAGTCTCGGTGCAGGTGGTGCTCTACGCCTGGGCCACGGTGGCCTGCTCACTGCTGCTGATACCGCTGGGCTGGGCCGGCATCACCTACACGGGGTTCGCCGCTGTGGCAGGCGCGTGGTTCATCTACGAATCGCACGTGCTGTACCGGAGGGCGCAGAATGAATCCCTGACCGACCGGCGGGCCATGAAGCTCTTTCACCTGTCGATCCTCTACCTCACCCTGCTGTTCATCGGACTGTGCCTGGACCCCTTCATCGGCAGTCCGCTGATGGGCTGATGACCAGCACCGTCGAGTGCCGCAGGCTCGCTGTTTCCCTGAACGGTTCTCTGCTCCTGCCAGAGACCACCTTCACCGCCACAGCCCCTGGGCTGATCGCACTCACCGGTTCAAACGGCACCGGTAAGACCACTCTGCTGAAGACCCTTGCTGGGCGTCAGCTGCCCAGCGCAGGCGAATGCCTCATAGACGGTGAAGCCCCTTACGAGTTCGCCCCGGCATTCCGCGCCTCAGTTGCCTCACTCATCGACACCCCTCCGATGGCCCGCGATATGACTCTTCTGGAGCAGCTGGCCTTGGTGCAGGTCTCCTGGGGATCCGATGAGGGCACCGCTTTCCGCGCCGCTGAAGATCTGCTCAACCAACTGACCATCCCTGAACTGGGGGAGAGGTTCCCCTATGAGCTCTCGGCCGGTCAGCTGCAGCTGTTCGCCGTAGCGCTGACGCTCAGCCGCCCGTTCGGCTTTCTGCTGCTCGATGAGCCTGAACGGCATCTGGACACTGACCGGGTGCAGGTGCTGCTGGGACTCCTGGAGAGCCGGGTACAGTCCGGGGCACTGGTCATCACCGCGACCCATCGGGCAGAGATCGTCGAACGCGCGGAACAGACCATTCACTTGGAGCGACCCTCGGAGCCGGAATGAATGCAGAGTCTCAGCGGCTCAAGGTGGCACGCAGCGTCTACCTGGGCAGGGAGGGCGCCCCGACGGCCGGTGACCGCTGGTTCTCGCTGTATCTCATCGCTTTTGTCACCGGCTTCTACATTGTCCCGCTGGCCTACGTGATCGGTGATTTTCTGGATGAGGGCTTCGCCTTCGGCATCACCTCGGGCGGCTCCCTTCCCTTCGCGACCGCCGGGCTCGCACTGCTCGGCCTCGGTGCGCTGTGGGGCGGCCGACTGCAGGGGCCGGCGTTTCTCACGCCATTTCTGGCACATACCCTGTTGGCCACAGGGATCAGCAGGAGACGCGTCCTGGTCCGCCCGACCATTTCGGCTGTCACCGGTGCCGCGCTGGTGGTGTGCGCTGTGGCCGCGGTCGGCCTCTTCGCCTTGACCCATGCCGGGGTCTGGGGCTGGGAGAGGTTCTGGCTGCTGGTGCTGGCGGCCCTTCTGGGAGGACTGCACCTGGGACTGCTGGCGTTCTTGGGTCAGCGGCTGGGGACCGGGTGGTTGGTGGTTGTCAGCGCTGTCATCCTGTTTTTCGGAGCCCTTGGGCTCCTTGTTCCGGCAGGTTTCGCTGCATCACCGTTCGGATGGGCTGCGGCGCTGTGGACGGGGGAATCTTCCTGGCTGGCCGCTGCCTTGGCGCTCACGGCAGCGGCGGGACTTGTGCTTCTGGTCGCAGAGCCCTCAGCTCTGGGGCGGCTGCCGGCGGCTCGTGTCCTGAGGCAGAGCCGCCGCTTCTCCGATGCGAGACTCTTCAGCTCGACGGGAAACATCAACGACGCCGTGGAGCTTTTCAGGGCCCGGCCGAGTCACCGCCTGCACCGGAGGGCTGTCACAACCGGCCCGGCACTGCTGAGCGGACTCCGTCAGGATCTTGTGGGCGCCGTTCGGTCCCCGGTCTCCACCCTATCGGCAGTGGTGCTGGTCCCCTCCGGTGCTGCCCTGCTGGCTGCGATCTCACCGGCCATCAGTGCGAGTTTCGCAGACAGTCGTCTCCTGGTCTCTGTCCCTGGGGGCCTACTCGGAGCGCTTCTGCTGTTCTTCGGCACTGGAAGTCTGACGGAGGGTTGGCGGCAGATGAAGAACGAGTTCGACGCCGCCGCGCTCTTCGGGTGGTCGGCCTCTGCGGCCTTTGCCCGCCGCCTACTGTGGCCTGTGCTGGGTACGGCCGTTCTGTCCGTCTTAGGTGCTGTGGCCGTCGTCGTGCTCTCTGGTCCTGAAGGAGTCGGATGGAAGTCTGTGGGATGGTCGTTGTCGCTGGCAGCAGTGGTTCTGGCCGCTCGGTTCTTCCAGTCGATGCGCAACCGGGACGTCCCGGTGGAGTTTCTGGCACCTACTGTCATCCCTGGCGGAATGGATCTCTCCGCGGTGAAGATTCTGGTGTGGCTTGGTGACGGCATCATTCTCGCCATGACTGGAGTGCTGGCCGCTGTGGTGCTCCCGTGGGAGCTTGCCCCGCTGATGGCAGTTCTGGGAGCGTTGGTCATGATAGCGCTGGTGTGGGGTTGGGCCAGAACAGGTCAGCGCTTCTTCGCTCGGTCACCGCGGATCAGACATGGCTGATGACTCCACAGCCCACAGATTCCATCAGGTGGTGCCGGCGGCACTGCACACACCCCTGACGCGTACTGAGAATCATGCATCGACCCAGTCGACGCCGTCCGGGGTGAGAGAGGCGGTTCCCGAACTCATCGTCGCCGCGTAGGTGGTCAGTCGGGCGACGTCGTCGGTTCGATCCGGCACTGCCAGACTGAGCAGGGCACTGTCCGGTGCAAAGGTGTAATCGATGCCAAGGACCGTGACCTCCGCGGTGCGCAGCTCATTCTCCCAGCGTCCGGCCACAGCGACCGGGGCGGCGAGGGTGAACCGGCGCATGCGCTGACGGGTGCGGAAGACGCCCTGAGCACGAGCCAGCCCGACAACGCCGACCACTGAGTCCGAATAGGCGCTCACCAACCCGCCGGCGCCCAGAAGCGTACCGCCGAACCAGCGGACCACCACCACCACGACGTCGCTGAAGTCTCGGGGACCAGTGGGCATCCCCGCTTTGGTGAGTGCTTCCAGCAGCGGGGCGCCGGCAGTTCCTGAGGGCTCGCCGTCGTCGTTGGCCCGCTGGATTCTGCGGTCATGGCCGAGGACCCACGCCGAGCAGTGGTGGCGAGCGGTGTGGTGTTCCTTGCGCAGCTCACCGACCAACTGATGGGCATCATCGGCAGTCTCGGCACGGCGCATCACGGTGAGGAACCGTGACTTCTTCCGCTCAAGCTCGGCGACGACCTCAGCGCCGGCGGTGAGGACGGTGTAGGAGGTCATTCAGGCACGCGGATCTATCAGTCCGATCTCCTCAATACGAATGTCCTTGCGGTCGTAGTAGCGGGCTGCGCGCATGTTTGGTCTCCTTCACATCAATTCGCTTCAGTACGGATGGTATGTGGGCTGCAGGCCATACACCGGGGTCTCGGCTCCTTCGTACCTGGCCTTGATCTGAATGGCCAGGTACTTCGAATAGTGCCTGGACTGATGCAGATTTCCACCGTGGAACCAGAGATTGGCCACATTGGTGGGCTTCCACATGTTGCGCAGTTCCCCTTCCCATGGGCCGGGGTCCCGCGTGGTGCCTGAACCGTAGCCCCAGCACTTACCCACTTGCTCAGCTACCTCTGGGGAGATGATCTCGCGCAGCCACTGGTTCATGGACCCGTAGCCGGTGGCGTACACCACGAGGTCGGCCGACAGCTCAGTGCCGTCCTCCAGCATCACGGAGTTCTCCGTGAGCCGGTCGACCTGCCCCCTGGCCAGGCTGATCTCGCCGTCGATCACCAGCTGTGAGGCTCCCACGTCGATATAGTATCCCGACCCTCTGCGCAGGTACTTCACGAAGAGCCCTGAGCCGTCCTCACCGAAGTCCAGTTCGAACCCGGCCTTCTTCAGGTCACTGTAGAAACCGGCGTCGCGCTCACGAATCTCGTTGAACGCCTCGCGCTGGACATCCGGGAGAAGCCGGTAGGGCCAGGAGGCGAAGATGCGGTCCGCCCGATGAGCATCGATTCCCCGAGCCACTGCCTCCTCCGAGTACAGTGGCCCCAGCACCACATCCATCAAAGAGTCACTGCGCACAATATGCGTGGAGGAGCGCTGCACCATGGTGACTTCCGCTCCCTGCTCCCAGAGTGAGGCACAGATGTCGTGGGCGGAGTTGTTGGAACCGATCACCACCGCGCGTTTGCCCTGATATTGCGGTCCGCCGCGATGCTCGGCAGAGTGATGCTGCTCGCCGCAGAAGCTGTCCTGGCCCGGCAATTGTGGAGTTCGCGGGTATCCGGAGACGCCAAGTGCGAAGATCAGGTGCGTGGGGGTCAGCGTCACCGTTTCGCCGTCGCGGTCCACCTGGACCCGCCAGTGTCCCTCTGTCTGGTCCCACTGGGCATCGGTGCAGGTGGTGCGCGACCAGTAGTTGAGCTCCATCAGCTCCACGTAGTGCTTCAGCCAGTCGGCGATCTTGTCCTTGGCGGGAAACACCGGCCAGTTGTCGGGGAAGTTCAGATAGGGGAGGTGGTCGTACCAGACCGGGTCGTGCAGATGCAGGGACTTGTAGCGGTTCCGCCAGGCATCGCCGGGGGCTTCATGCCGGTCCACCACCAGGGTTGGAACCCCCACATTGTGCAGCCGGGCAGCGAGGCCGATCCCGCCCTGACCGCCGCCGACGATCAGCGCGTAGGGCTGCTGGCTACGACCCATCGCCGCATGCTGCTCAGCCCGTTGCTCCAACCAGGTCTTCCGCCCCCGGTAGATGTGGTGCTGTACCCCCTGCGGTCGGCGCGGCCCCACCGCGTCCTCGAAACCCTGGAGTTCTTCGGCAGCAGTCAGCAGAGTCCATGCCTTGCCGTCCCTGATGCGTACCAAGCCGATGCCCCGGACTGTGGCAGTCTCGAAGCCCAGCCATGCGGTGACAGTGCCGTCCTCGTCCTGCTCCGCCGGTTCAGTGAGGTGCCAGTGGCGTGGCTGGATGTGCGGAGCGGTGAGTGCAACCAGCTCCCGGATGGCCTCAGCTCCTTCTGCAGTGTGCAGGTTCCAGGTGAAAGCCACGAAGTCCCGCCAGAATCCAGCGGGTTCGAACAGGCCGGCGACCTCTGCGGCGTCGTTGTTCTCCAGCGCTGCGCTGAAGCTGGCGAGCCATTCCTGGGCGGTGGTATCTGCGGTGGACATGGTGTTCTTCCTTCCGGTGGTGAGTGCTGAGGATCCGGCGGGCACCGTGACTGTTCAGACCACGGTGCAGCGCGTATGGTGTGATCAAGATCACGTGCAGCTCCACGCTATGGGCAGGAGGGTCGCATGACCGTTGCAGCGCAGGCCACGGAGAATCCGGCCGCCTGGGACCGGTGCCGCAGGGCGGGGCTGAGCCGGGAGATCACCGGACCTCGTCACGTCAGTCCGGCATCAGAGATTGAGGAACGACGACGCCGCAGTCCACTGAGCGCGGTCGCCGCACCCGTCCGGGATGCACTGGTGCGCGCCACCAGCCACGACCATGTGCTGATCCTCACCGATGCCCGGGGCAGCGTCATCACCCGTCACGGCACCGCCGCAGCATTGGGGGCCGCAGAGCGCATCGGTTTCGACGAGGGCGCGGACTGGTCTGAGACCAGCGTGGGGACCAATGCCATCTCTGAGGCACTGCGGCTCAGTGGGGCTGCCTACGTCTCGGGAGAGGGGCACTTCGCGTATTCGCACGCCGACTGGACCTGTATGGCGGCTCCGGTCTACCACCCCAACGGCGGAGATCTGCTGGGAGTTCTGGACGTCTCCGGCCCAAGAGCCCAACTGGGCCAGGATGTCATCGGCATGGTGCGGATGACCGCGTTGCTGGCTGAAGAAATGCTGAGAATCGTCGTCCCGGATGTCCAGGACCCAGCGGAGATGGTGCGGCTGCGCCTGCTGGGTGCTCAGCCAGCAGTGCGAATAGGCGGTGGGCCGTGGCGGAAGCTGCCGCCGCGTACAGCAGAGATTCTGGCTGTACTGAGCTCCCGCGCCCGGGGGTTCACCTCCACCGAGCTGGCCTCCGAGCTCTATGGTGACGACGGGCGCCCAGGAACAGTTCGCTCAGAGATGCACCGGCTTCGCAAGCGGCTGGGACCGATCATCAGCTCTGAGCCGTATCGCTTTGCTGAGGGTTTGCGCACCGTCTCGGATGTCCATGATGTTGAAGAGGCGTTAGTCCGGGAGGAGGTTGACACTCTGTTGCGCCATTACACTCAGCCGCTGCTGCCTGCCTCGGCCGGCGAGCATCTGGTCCGATGGCGGGCCTCGCTGGACAACCGCGCCAACCAGTTGCTCGCCGACTTCGGCAGCACCTCCCAACGCGCTCAGTGGGCGCAGACGGAGATGGCCTGGCAGCAGCAGGTATGACCTCCTGAGGTCATGCCCCGTAGTCGATGACGACCCGACCATCGATTTTGCCGTGGTGCATCTCGTCGAACACGGCGTTGATGTCACCCAGCGGGCGCTTGGAGTATGTGGGGTGGATCAGCCCACGGGCGTAGAAGTCCAAGGCTTCGACCATATCCTGGCGGGTTCCGACGATGGACCCGCGAATCGTGAGCCCCTTGAGCACGATGTCGAAGATCGGAGCGGGAAAGTCTCCGGGGGGCAATCCGTTGAAGACGATCGTGCCGCCGCGGCGGGTCATACTGATCGCCTGACCGAAGGCACTGGGGTGCACTGCAGTGACCAGCACCCCGTGGGCCCCACCGACCCGCTCTAGGATCTCATGGGCAGGATCCACGCCGTTGGCGTTCAACGCGATCTCGGCACCGTGCTTTTTGGCCAGCGCCAGCTTGTCGTCAGCGATGTCGACGGCAATGACCCGCATGCCCATGGCCACCGCGTACTGAACGGCAATATGGCCCAGCCCGCCGATCCCGGAGATGACCACCCACTGGCCGGGCCGCACCCCGGTCATCTTCAGTCCCTTGTAGACGGTGACTCCGGCGCACAGAACCGGGGCAATCTCGTGCGGATCAGAACCCTCAGGAATGGCGGCGGCGTAGCGTGCCTCTACCAGCATGTACTCCCCGAAGGACCCGTCTGTGGAGTATCCGCCGTTGGTCTGCTCCTCGCACAGGGTCTCCCATCCGGTGCGGCAGTGCTCACAGACTCCGCAGGCGTTCCACAGCCAGGCGTTGCCCACCAGTTGACCAACCTCTAGGGTGGTGACGCCCTTGCCGACCTTCTCCACGGTGCCGACTCCCTCGTGACCGGGAACGAAAGGGGGTGAGGGCTTGATCGGCCAGTCACCCTCTGCTGCGTGCAGATCGGTGTGGCACACCCCCGAGGCGATCAGCTTCACCAGGGCCTGGCCGGGCCCCGGCTCGGGCAGCGGATACTCGGTGACGGCAAGTTCCTTGCCGAAGTCTTGAACTACTGCTGCTGTCATGGTGGACATGGCAACTCCTTTGTCACAAGTGCTCAATATGGTCACTTGTGATGTTAGTCACGCTCAGGTTGCGTCAACGTTGCATGCGTGCCACGAGCGCGGCTCTTTGCGGTGATTCTGCCGGCAGCAGCTGCAGTGCGGTGTAGACGGCCTGTTCATCGGCCGCCGCTTCAGGAAGCTGGAGGTAGCGGCAGAGCTGCTCAGCGGTGCCATCGGCCAGGATCGATTCGCGCACCAGCGCTGAGAGCTGACTGCGCAGCTCCAGAATTCCCGGTGATTCTGAGGCCGGCAGCAGAACACCGCCGTACACATCCAGTGCGGTGTCCCGGTCCCCGGCGGTGACCGCTGTGAGCACCGTCAGGGCATCCAGGTCTATAGCTGATGAGAGTCTGTAGGGTCTGGACTGCAGGTCCAATCCGGCGGCAGCAGGCGAGTTGCGCAGCACGCGCCTGAGCCGGACGATCTCTGCCCGGAGCGCCACCTCGTGCCCAGGTTCTCCGAACAGGAACTCGGCCAGGGCTCCGGCACTGAGTCCGTTCTGTCCGTTGTGGGCATGCCAGGCCAGCAGGACCAGAATCTCGGCGTGCCGCAGGCTCAGCGCCTCGCGGGCTGATGCCACCCCCAGCTGTGGCCGCACGGTGCCAAGGGTGGTCAGCTGCGGCAATCCGGTGTCCGCCGGAAGCACCTTCAGCTCCGCCTCAGCCGCCGATACCGCAGCATAGATCAGCGGAAGCGAATGGGTTGCCACCGCCTTCTCATCACCCGTGAGGTCGACCACACCGAGCAGGCGGCCGGTGTGGGGGTTGCGGATAGGTGCTGCCGAGCAGGAGAACTGATGTGCTGAATAGGCGAAATGCTCCTCCTGGCGTACCTGGGATCCGCGGCCGGTGGCCAGTGCGAGGCCGGGGGCTGAGGTGCCGATGGCTTCTTCGGACCATGTGGCGCCGGCCTGGAAGGCCGATGATTCTGCCCGGTGCATGGAGTGGCGGTCACCGTCCACCCAGAGCAGGCGGCCCTCGGCGTCACCGATGGCCACAATGAGCCCGGCCTCGGCGGCCGGTTGTATCAGCAGGCGCTGGAAGATGGGAAGGACCAGGGACAGCGGGTGGGTGCTTCGGTAGGACTGCAGGTCGTTTCCGGCCATCTCCACAGGTGCCAGCGCGGCACCGGGATCAGGGAGGAACTGAGCTGAGCGCTGCCAGGAATCACGCAGCTCAGGCTTCAGCGCGGCCCAGGTCTGCGGTTCATCGGGGGTTGCCTTCATTTATGCCCAACTCCTTTCCGCTCTCAGAGTGTGTGCCTTATCACAGTCTAGACGAGATCGGGGCGCGGGGGTGTGCAACCTTGTTGCAACCCGCGCGGACATAGGATGATGGATACCGTGATGCAGGTCACAGTCTTTGGTTCACAGATGAAGGAGTCATCATGACCGTCTACGCACAGCCCGGCACTGAAGGCAGCGTTGTCAGCTTCAAGCCCCGGTACGAGAACTACATCGGCGGCGAATGGGTCGCCCCGGTGAAGGGACAGTATTTCGAGAATCCCTCACCGGTGAACGGCAAGACGTTCACCGAGGTGGCGCGCTCCACTGCAGAGGACATCGAGCTCGCCCTTGATGCCGCTCACAAGGCGGCACCTGCCTGGGGGAAGACCACGGTGGCCGAACGGGCAGTGCTGCTGAACACAATCGCCGACCGGATCGAAGAGAACCTCGAGCTGCTGGCCGTGGCTGAGACCTGGGAGAACGGCAAACCGGTGCGGGAGACCCTGGCTGCCGACCTTCCGCTGGCGGTGGACCACTTCCGGTACTTCGCCGGCGTGATCCGGGCCCAGGAGGGTGGTATCAGTGAGATCGACCCCACTACCGTGGCCTACCACTACCATGAGCCGCTGGGCGTGGTCGGCCAGATCATCCCGTGGAACTTCCCAATCCTGATGGCGGTGTGGAAACTCGCCCCGGCCCTGGCCGCGGGAAATGCCGTGGTGCTCAAGCCCGCTGAGCAGACTCCCAGCTCCATCCTGGTGCTGATGGAACTGCTCAGCGATCTGATTCCCGACGGCGTGGTCAACGTGGTCAACGGTTTCGGTGCTGAGGCCGGCGCGCCCCTTGCCTCGAACCCGAGGATCAGGAAGGTCGCCTTCACCGGTGAGACCACCACGGGACGGCTGATCATGCAGTACGCCAGCCAGAACCTGATTCCGGTGACTTTGGAACTGGGCGGGAAGTCGCCGAACATCTTCTTCGAAGACGTCGCCCAGGCCGATGATGCCTTCTACGACAAAGCGTTGGAAGGCTTCACCATGTTCGCGCTGAACCAGGGCGAAGTCTGCACCTGCCCTTCCCGCGCACTGATCCAGTCCAGCATCATCGACGGCTTCCTTGAGGCGGCGGTGGAACGCACCAAGGCCGTCACACAGGGCAATCCGCTGGACACCGACACCCAAGTCGGCGCCCAGGCCTCCAACGATCAGCTGGAGAAGATCCTCAGCTACCTCGACATCGGGCAGAAGGAGGGGGCCGAGGTGCTCACCGGTGGATCCCGCGTGGACCTCGGGGGGGACCTGGCAGAGGGCTACTACGTGGAGCCGACCATCTTCCGCGGCAACAACGCCATGCGGATCTTCCAGGAGGAGATCTTCGGCCCGGTGGTCTCGGTGACCGAGTTCTCCGATTACGACGACGCCATCTCCATCGCCAATGACACCCTCTATGGGCTCGGTGCCGGCGTCTGGTCCCGGAACGGGAATGTGGCCTACCAGGCCGGGAGGGACATCCAGGCAGGCCGGGTGTGGACCAACTGCTACCACCAGTACCCAGCACACGCCGCATTCGGCGGGTACAAGAACTCCGGCATCGGCCGGGAGAACCACCTGATGATGCTGTCCCACTATCAGCAGACCAAGAATCTGCTGGTCAGCTACTCGGAGGATAAGCTCGGATTCTTCTGAGTTAGTCTCGGCGGCGTTGCCGCGGCCATCGGGCCTGAAGTCGCCGCATCGCTTCGCTTGCGGCTCACGTGATGTGAAGAGAAGGGAGACAAACAATGGGTGCTGAGCGCATCGCAGTGACAGATGAAGCTGCCGCCCTGCTGCGTCAACTCCGCGACGAGCACGGCCAGCCGCTGATGTTCCACCAATCTGGGGGATGCTGCGACGGCTCAGCACCCATGTGCTACACCCAGGGCACCTTTATGACCGGACCCCAGGACGTGCTGCTGGGGGAGCTGGAGCCGGGGACTCCGGAACCGGTGCCGGTGTGGATCTCCAAGGCGCAGTTCGAATACTGGTCCCATACCCACATCACCATCGATGTGACCGCAGGCCGGGGCTCGGGCTTCAGCATCGAAGGCCCCACCGGCAACAGGTTCATTGTCCGCTCCCGGCTGTTCACCGAGGAGGAGCAGGAGAGCCTTACGCCGGTGACCTACGGTTCGCCCGGCTGAGCGCAGCGCACCTGCTCAGATGACGCCCTGGGCGAGCATGGCGTCAGCCACCTGAGTGAAACCGGCGATGTTGGCCCCGGCCACATAGTCCCCGGGAATGCCGTACTCCTCGGCGGTTGAGGCGCAGCGGGTATGCACGTTCTCCATAATCTCCGAAAGGCGCTGCTCGGTGTACTCCGCTGACCAGGAGTCTCTGGTGGCGTTCTGCTGCATCTCCAGTGCCGATGTGGCCACGCCACCGGCGTTGGCGGCTTTGCCTGGGCCGAAGAGCACGTCAGCCTCGCGCAGCCGGCGGATCGCCTCCGGGGTGGTGGGCATATTGGCACCCTCCACCACTGCTGTGACCCCGGAGGAGATGAGGGTCGCGGCGTCGTCCTCGTCCAACTCGTTCTGGGTGGCACAGGGCAGGGCTACGTCCACAGCGCTCTTCTGCGCTACTGCCCAGACTCGTGTGCCCTCAAGATACTGGGCCTGCGGCCGCTGCTCGGCGTAGCTGCTGATCCGTGCGCGGCTGACCTCTTTGACCTCGCGCAGAAGATCCAGGTCGATCCCGTCTGGGTCATAGACGCTGCCGGAGGAGTCAGAGGCACCCACCACGGTGCCGCCGAGCTCGTGCACCTTCTCAATGGCGTAGATGGCCACATTCCCGGAGCCCGAGACCAATGCGGTGGTGCCGTCGAAGGACGTTCCGGCCGCGCGGAGCATATGCTCGGCGAAGAACACGGTGCCGTACCCGGTGGCTTCGGTCCGCAGCAGGGATCCGCCCCAGGTCACGCCCTTTCCAGTGATCACACCGGACTCATAGCGGTTGGCGATGCGCTTGTACTGGCCGAACAGATACCCGATCTCGCGGCGGCCCACCCCGATGTCCCCGGCGGGAACGTCCACCCGGTCGCCCAGGTGCCGGTACGCCTCGGTCATGAAGGACTGGCAGAACCGCATGATCTCAGCATCACTGCGGTCCTTGGGATCGAAGTCGCTGCCGCCCTTTCCACCGCCGATGGGCAGTCCGGTCAGTGCGTTCTTGAAGACCTGCTCGAAGCCGAGGAACTTCACCGTGCCCAGCAGCACGCTGGGATGAAAGCGCAGACCCCCTTTGTACGGACCCAGGGCTGAGTTGTACTGGACACGGAACCCGCGGCTGATGTGCACAGTGCCGGCATCGTCGGTCCAGGGAATACGGAAGATGATCTGCCGCTCCGGCTCGCAGAGACGCTCCAGGATGGAGGCCTCAACGTACTCGGGGTGGCGCGAGAGCACCGTCGGCAGCGAATCGAAGACCTCCCTGACCGCCTGATGAAACTCATGCTCTCCGGGATTTCGACTGATGACCTGCTGAAAGACCTTGTCGATCTGCTTGGCGCTGGGGCTCACACCATTCCTCTCGTCGCGGGGTTTTCGCACTCCGGGAAATCATGCTAGCCGCTCAGGTGTCGCCTATCTGGTAGGCACCGCAACTCCGGGCAGACGCCAGAGGCAGAAGCTGGGACCGGATGCCGTGATCTTCACTGTTGAGCCATCATGGGTCAGCACTGCCTCACCCCAGAGCTTCTGAGCCTCATTGAGGCCGGCACACACCGTTGCTGAGAGCTCCACTGAGTAGTGCCGAGTCTGAGCCGGACCTGCGGCAAAAACCAGCAGAGCCTCCGCTTCGGACTCACGGACGAAGACCAAGCCATGGTCGTCGGCGTGGAGCCAGCGCATACCGCCATCGGTCAGCACCGGGTGGCGCCTGCGCAGTCCGATCAGCTCTTGATAGAGGCGGATCCTGCTGGCGAATTCCTGATCCTGGGCTTTGTCCCAGGGAATCGGAGTCCGGCTGAGCTCGCCGTCAGCGCCGGTCAGGCCGAACTCGTCACCTGCGAAGACGCTGGGCAGCCCCGGCAGGCTCATCTGGAGTCCGATTGCCACAGCAATGGTCTGCGGACCGGCATGAGTGGCGAACCGGCCAGTGTCGTGGGTGTCCAAGGGGTGCATATTGCCCAGTCGGATGCGCCAGGGGACGGGAGCGTTGAACCGGTCCACCGCGCAGGCGAAATCCCGTGCCGTGCCCTGCGGTATGCCGCCGACCGGTTGGCCGAAGAACCAGGGAACTCTCTGCTGCCCTCCCTCCGCTGTCGGATAGGGGGCGCCGTCGGGCTCTGCCAGCCAGCTCCACAACGGCCGGGTGAACGAGGGGTAGGTCATCGCCCCGTGCCAGGAATCACCGGTGAGGTCCCCGGTGGCGTCGTTGGTGGATTCGGCCAGCAGGATCGAGTCAGGTTTGACCTGTTCCATCGTGCGGCGGAGGATCTGCCTCACCTCCGCGTTGAGGTCCACCTCGCGCAGCCTTCCGGTCATATTCGCCACGTCAATCCGCCAACCGTCGAGGTTGTAGGGCGGCTTCAACCATTTCGCGACCACCGAATCAGGGCCCTCGATGAAGGCTCTGCGCAGTTCCGGGGAGGTCCAGTCGAACTTGGGCAGGGTCTCGGTCCCCAACCAGGACTCATAGTCGGAGCCGCTGTGACCATCGGCGAAGTAGTAGAAGCGGCGCTCCGGCGAAGTGGGATCCTTCAGCGCCCGCTGGAACCAGATGTGCTGATCACCGGAGTGGTTGGTGGTGAGATCACCGATGACTCTCATACCTCGGGCATGTGCAGCATCCACCAGGCGAATCAGCGCTTCGTCTCCACCGAGCAGGGGGTCCACCGCCTCGAAGCTGGAGGCGTCGTAACGATGGTTCGAGGCGGCGGGGAAGAAGGGCGTCAGATAGATGATCCCCACACCCAGTGACTCGAGATGGTCGAGGCGCTCAGCGATTCCGTCCAGATCACCCCCGTAGAACTGACAGACCCGCGCCGGCATCACCGGGTCAACCGGGTCACTCCAGTCTGCGGGCTGAGCCCACTGGGGGATCTTCCGTGCTTCAGCGCCTGCTGAACGTGAGAACCGGTCCGGGAAGATCTGGTACATCACCGAATGGTTGAGCCAGTCCGGTGGACCGGGGTAGGCCAGCAGAGCGAAGTCATCGGCGTCGAGCACCTCTCCTCGGTGCGCTCCGGACTGGTTGAGCCACTTCACGCTCGGTGCCGAGCGTGATGCGGCCGCGTCGTCGTGAATGAGCAGCCAGCGGTAGCCGTGCCGGGGATTGGCCACGGTGACTTCGGCCTCCCACCAGTGCCAGCCGCCGGCGGTTCCGCAGTGCTGTGCGGTGTCCCAATGCGGTTCATGGTCCGGATTGGAACGGACGGTCACCTGCTTGAGCCTGGGGTAGCTTTCCGGTACTCGCAGACGCAGCGTGACCGCCTCACCGAGCCCAGGGGCCTGAGTCGACACATGCAGCGGTGAGCCGTCGTGGTGGGGGAGTGGACGGGGAATCATTTGACGCTCCCTGCGACGAGACCGGAGACGATGTAGCGCTGCAGCAGCAGGAACAGTGCCACGGGGATGATGGCCGCCAGCACCGCACCCGCTGCGAAGACCGACCAGTTCTGTGAGGTCTCCTGGGAGATGAACTGGTAGAGCCCCACCGCGAGGGTCTGCCGCTCGGGGTCGCGGAGCAGCACCGAGGCGATGACGAACTCGCTGAGCGTGCCCACCAGGGAGAGCAGGGCAACGACTGCCAGGATCGGTGAGACCAGCGGGAGGATGATGGTGAAGAAGATCCGGGCATGTCCGGCGCCGTCGATGCGGGCTGCCTCATCGATCGAGGTGGGGACGGTGTTGAAGAACCCGTACATCAGATAGGTGTTCACGCCCAGGGCCCCGCCGAGGTAGACCATGATGAGTCCGATCTGGCTGTTCAGCCCGATGGCAGGGAAGATCTCACCGATCCCGAGCATCAGCAAAAAGATGGCGACCATGGCCAGCAGCTGGGGGAACATCTGGACCAGAACCAGCGTGATCAGACCGAATCGGCGGCCGGTGAACCGCATCCTGGAGAACGCATACGCAGCCAGTGCCCCGAGCAGGACCGAACCTGCCGACGCCGTGAGACCGATGAACAGGGTGTTGGCGAACCACGCAGCATACGGCTGCTGGGGGCGGTTGAAGAGCTCGATGTAGCTGCCCAGGCTGACGTTGCTGAACAGGTTGTTGGCGGTGATCAGCGTGCCGCCGGGACTGAGGGAGGCGGAGAATACGTAGACCAGCGGGAACATGGCGAAGACGACGACGCCCAGACCCACCAGATGCCGCCAGCCGGTCTCCCGCCACCACCGTGTGAACGGACGGCGGTTGAGCTTCGCCTCCTGTGCTGCCAGGGCCATATCAGTTCAGCTCCTCGAGTGCTTTGGTCTTGCGGAAGGCCAGCACGGAGATGGTTCCTACGATGATGAAGATCAGGATCGAGAAGGCGCTGGCAAGGCCGTAGTCTGCCTGTGATCCAACGAAGGCCACTTTGTAGACCATCGAGATCAGAATGTCGGTGGAACCGACGTTGACCCCGGCGGAGACGTCACGGGGCCCGCCGCCCGTGAGCATGTACACCAGGTTGAAGTTGTTGAAGTTGAAGGCGAAGGCACTGATCAGCAGAGGTGCCAGAGCGGTGAGCAGCAGTGGCAGTTTGATGCTGCGGAATGCTTGGAAGGGTCTGGCACCGTCGACCTGGGCGGCTTCTGTCAGTTCCTCGGGGATGGACTGCAGGGCGCCGGTGCACACCAGGAACATGTACGGGAAGCCGAGCCACAGGTTCACGATTAGGATGCTGATCTTCGCCAGCCAGGGATCAGTGAGCCAGGGGATGGCCGCACCACCGAAGAGAACATTGTTGATGAAGCCGAACTCTTGGTTCATCATCCCGGCCCAGACCAGTGCCGAGAGGAACCCCGGGAAGGCGTAGGGCAGGATCATCACCAGCCGGTAGTACTTCCTGGACTTCATGCGCTTGTCGTTGAAGACCACTGCCAGGAAGAGCCCCAGAACGAACGTGGTGACCACTGAAAGCAGAGCGAACGCGAAGGTCCAGATCGTGACATAGATCAGCGGACCGCGGATGGAATCCTCGGTGACAGCTCGGATGAAGTTGTCCATCCCCACTTGGATCCGCCAGCCAGGCAGGAGCTTTTCGCCCTCCTCACTGATGAAGGCACCCTCACCGGTGTCGGCGTACACCGTTCCGGTCTCCGAGTTGGTCATCGTGCCCTGAGCCTCGTTGTACTCGTACCTCGAGGTGTAGACGTATGCCCGCTGGCCGTCCTGGGTCCGCAGGTATCCGGCATTCGGGTCCTCACTCATCGGGACCACCAGGTTCGTGATCTCCTGCTGCCGGTTCAGCAGTTCCGCGAAGGGCAGAATCTCGTAGCCCTCGACGGCCACGACCCTGCCGTCCTCGACTGTGGCCTCATCGGTGAGCTCCAGCGGAGCTTCCTCTGCACCGATGTACACCTCACCCTCAGCGCTGGTCACAGCGAAGTAGAGCTCATCGGTGCTCAGCAGATCCCCTGACTCTTCGAGGATCGACACCTGATAGGTGGCAGAGTCCGGCACCCTGTCCTGGGTCTGGAGCATGATGGCGTGCACCGCATGTTCCTTGGTGGAGTTGTGACCGGTGCCGTAGTTGGTGAAGGCCACATATCCGGAGTAGAGGACCACGAAGATCTGAAAAATCAGCAGAAAGACCAGGCCTGGGGCCAGGTATTTGGCCGGAAGCGCACCTCGCTGCAGATAGATCCAGGTCAGTGCGGCGGCACCGACCACCACCAGTGAGCCGACAAGCCATCGTTCGTTCATGAACAGCACCAGGGATGCGTAGACCGCTGTTGCGCACAGAAGACCCAGCACGACGATCTTGAACAGGATCAGCTTCCATCCCATCGAGGTGGCATCGATGATCCTGCCCGCCTGCTTCTGCCGGCGGGTGAGCTTCTTGGACTGCTCCGGCTTTGGTCCGGTGGTGGTGGTCGTCTCCGTCATGTCTTACTCGATGGCTCCGTCGATGTCGTCTGCCATCTGCTCCCAGAGCGTCACCGGATCACCCTCACCATTGATGATCGCAGTTTGGCTCGCACCCCAGAAGTCCCAGACAGCCCCCATCTCAGGGACCGATGGCATGGGCACGGCCTCAGCGCCCACCTCGCCGAAGCCCGCCACGATATCGTCGTCGGAGAGCGCGGATTCGAAGGACTCCGATAATGCCGGAGCGCGTCCGCCCACCTCGTAGAGAGCAGTCTGGACCTCGGCGGAGCCGATGTAGTCGACCAAGAAAGTCGTCGCGGCCAGGGTGTTCTCGCTCTGCGCGGAGAGGAAGAAGCCCTGCACCCCGGCGAAGGGCTGTGCGTCCTGGTCACCGGCGCTGGGGATGGCATCGACTTCAACACTGATGCCGGCCTCCAGTGCGCTGGGCACATTCCACGGACCGGTCAGCTGGAAGGCCGCGTCGCCATCGTCGAAGGTCTCCGAGGCGAGATCGCCGTCGATATTGGTGTTCAGCACCCCCGCATCGCCCTGATCGGACAACCACTGGGCGAAGTCGGCTCCTCCCTCATTGCCGATGAGCAGTTCCTCGGGGTTGTAGCTTCCGTCCTCATTCTGGCCGAAGACCGGTGCGCCGAAAGACATCTGGAAGGGGTAGAGGTGGTAAGGGTCTGCCTGTTGCGGGTCCAAGCCCACCACGAACGGGTAGCTGGCGCCGGATTCCTCACCGAGCTGGATCATCTCGTCGAAGGACTCCGGAGCCTCGTCGACTAGGTCGGCGTTGCGCAGCAGGGCAATGTTCTCGATCGAGTAGGGCACGCCGTAGACCTGTCCGTCGTAGGACCACGCCTCGACCGCCACATCTTCGAAATCCCCCAGGGCGTCGCCGAGCTCGACCGGTGCGGCCACTCCATTGGTCACCAACACACCCAGCCAGTCGTGGGCGCCGACGGCGATGTCCGGCCCTTCTCCGGTGGGCACCTGGGAGACGAATTGATCACGAATCTCACCGAAGTCCTGCTGCACCAGGTTGACGGCGATCCCGGTGTCTGACTCGAAGTCAGCTGCTGCATCAGCGAGCACATCGGCGCGGTCAGCATCTACCCAGACCGTCAGCTCACCGGAGGCTTCAAGCTCAGCACTGTCCTCTCCGTTGCCGGCGCTCTCGGCGGTGTCATCGGTCTCAGCGGCTTCTTCGCCCCCAGTGCCTCCGCAGGCGGTCAGCGCCAGTGCGGAGATGCCGAGCACAGCGGTGATGCGGTTCAGTCCTGTGGCATTGGTGCTCATGGTGTGCCTCTCTGTGTGGAGTCGGAATGCTTGCGGCCCGAGTGATGATGTGCAAGCGCTTCCAGTATGACCAGATAATGTGATCTACGCAACTGTAGCTCGCGGTGCAAGCAAGGCACATTACCTCCAGTCAAACTGCGATTTATCCGCACCATCGGCTGTGATATGGCTTATGCAAGCGCTTCCATGTAGGGTGCTACTATGACTCCACATCATGATCCGCATCACCCCCCCGCAGCGGACGCCGGCCGGGAATGGTGGCGCAGTGCGGTGATCTATCAGATCTACCCACGCTCATTCGCCGATGCCAATGGTGATGGAATCGGCGACCTTCCCGGGATCACGGCCCGGATGGGCGACCTGCAAGACCTCGGCATTGATGCACTCTGGCTCAGTCCCTTCATGACCTCGCCGCAGAAGGATGCCGGATACGATGTCGCGGACTACTGTGACGTCGATCCGCTCTTCGGAACCCTGGCCGACTTCGACGACCTACTTGCCGCAGCGCATGCTCGGGGGATCCGGATCATCGTCGACCTGGTGCCGAACCACTCATCTGATCAGCACATCTGGTTTCAGCAGGCACTCACCGCGCGCCCGGAGAGCCCAGAGCGGAAGCGATACATCTTCCGTAATGGCCGGGGAGAGGACGGAGAGCTGCCGCCGAACAACTGGCAGTCGATCTTCGGGGGGCCGGCCTGGACCCGAGTCACTGAGGCAGACGGAAGTCTCGGTCAGTGGTATCTGCATCTGTTCGACTCCAGCCAGCCGGACTTCGACTGGTCCAATGAGGAGGTCAAGGAGGAGTTTCGGCGCATTCTGCGGTTCTGGCTGGACCGAGGAGTAGACGGATTCCGTGTGGATGTGGCCCATGGGCTGGTCAAGGACCAGGACTTCGCCGACTACACCCCGGACCCAGAGGCGGCGTCCATGGGGGGAGAGGAAACCCCTGCTCCCTACTTCGAACAGCCCGGTGTGCACGAGATCTACCGGGACTGGCGGAAGCTGCTCAATCAGTACAGCGGAGACCGCGCACTCTGCGGTGAGGCGTGGACGTCCTCGGTGGAGTCGATGGCCCTGTGGGTGCGGCCGGATGAGATGCACCAGACGTTCAACTTCGAGTACCTGCTTGCCCCGTGGGAGGCAGCGGAGCTGCGTTCGATCATCGAGCGATCGGTGAGTGCCTTCGGCGGTGTCGGCGCGCCTGGCACCTGGGTGCTGTCCAACCATGATGTGATCCGTCACACCACCAGGCTCTCCCTGACCTCCGAACCTGCTCAGGGCACCGGAATCGGCCCGGACTTCCCCGGGATTCCCGAGTACGATGACGCGGTGCTCCGAGGCCAGGCCGCCACAGCCCTGATGCTGGCCCTGCCCGGGTCGGCCTATATCTATCAGGGCGAGGAGCTGGGTCTCGATGAGGTCCACGACCTGCCTGCGGAGTCACGGCAGGATCCCACCTGGTTCAGGACCAACGGCGAGAAGGTCGGCCGCGACGGGTGCCGGGTTCCGCTGCCCTGGGATGCTGATCAACCTGCCTATGGGTTCAACCGCACCGGAGAGTCTTGGCTGCCTCAGCCCGCCCGCTGGGCATCACTGGCCCGTGACCGGCAGCAGGCCGATCCAGGATCCACCTTGTCTCTGTACCGAGCGCTGCTGCGGCTGCGCCGCGACCTGGGGTTGGGTACAGGTGAGATCGAATGGATCGAGGGCTACGGCGAAGGTGTGCTGGCGTTCCAGAATCGGGAGGTTATCGTGATTGCCAATATCAGCGGTGAGCCGGTGGATCTGCCGTCTGGGGCGGAGGTCCTGGTGACCAGCCGCCCGCTAGACGGCAGGGAGATTCACGCTGACACCACAGTATGGTTGAGGCAGAATCACTCTCACTGAGAGGAGGGAGCTCTGTGGTCAGCCTGGACGAGGTCGCACGCACGGCAGGAGTGTCCTCTGCCACCGTCTCGCGCGCGCTCAGCGGCCGAGGTCATGTCTCGCCTGCCACCCGGGATCGGGTGCTGGAGGCCGCTGAGCAACTGGGCTACGTGGTCTCTTCTGCGGCATCGAGCCTGGCTTCAGGACGCAGCCGCAGCATCGGGGTGATGACCCCCGATTTGCATCGGTGGTTCTTCAACTCGGTGCTGACCGGAATATCGGACACACTGACCAGGGCCGGCTTCGACCTCACTCTCTACAACGTCACCAGCGACCCTCAGCTGCGGCATGAGATCTTCCGAGCCTTTCTGCAGCGCCGCCGTGTGGACGGGGTCATTGTGCTGGCTCTGGAGCTCGATGACTGGGAGGCCGAGCAGCTGAAGCAGCTGGATCTTCCGGTGATTGTGCTCGGTGGAGCGCTGCAGGACCTGCCCAGCATGTCTGTCAACGATCAGGGGCTGATCCGCCTGGCTGCTGAGCATCTGCTCTCACTGGGGCACCGGAACATCGGATACATCGGCGGCGATCAGGCCTTCGATGCGGACTACCACGTGCCTACTCAGCGCCGAGAAGGCTTCAGCGAGGCTCTGCGGGACTTCGGCGTTGAACCCCATGTTCAGCTGTCTCGGGCCGCCGACTTCACCATCGCCGGAGGCTACCAAGTGGCCAAACAGCTGTTCGGCTCGCCAGCCGCAGCGATGACCGGCCTGGTCGCTGCCTCCGATGAGATGGCGATCGGTGCCCTGCTGGCGGCGAAAGATCTGGGCGTCCAGGTACCGCATCAGGTCTCGGTGGTGGGGGTGGACGGTCATGAGCTGGGTGAGCTGTTCGGTCTCACCACAGTGGACCAGCATCCTGTGGGACAAGGGCGGACTGCCGCTGAGCATATTCTGGGCCGGGTCGAGGGACGAGGCAACGGCGATGTCGAGCTTCCCTTCGAGCTGGTAGTGCGGTCCACCAGTGCAGCGCCTTCACAGGCTGTGGACGGCTCGCCCTAATCGATGAGGCCGGCGCGGCGGCGGGTGCTCCGGTTGGCGTGGTCGGAGTATCGGGGCAGCCAGCGCTGCATACCGGCGGCGGCCAGCGGGCCGATGAACGATGCCGCCCACACCCCAGCGGCCAGTGAGCCCAGCGCGGCACCAGCGGAAAGGATCAGCGGGCCTGAACCCAGGCCGATATCGGTCAGCAGCCGCCATGCGCCCAGGAACTGCGGACGGGCCTGCGGGGGAGAGATGTCTGAGGCGATGGTCATCATGATGCCTGAGCCGCAGCCGTTGGCGAAGCCCAGCAGCATGGCCACCACGGCCAGCCCGGTGGCTGTGGAGGTCACGGGGAACAACGCCATCGCCAGCCCCAGCATGGTCATCGCCGGGACACCGACCCAGAGCCTGCCCAGCTTGTCCATCACCTTGCCCGCCGGGTAGAAGAGCAGCATGTCGATCCCGCCCGCCAGGCCGAACAGCAGCGAGATGGTGGTGGGGTCGAGTTCGATGTATTCGCCCCACAGCGGGATGACCTGCTGGCGGGCACCCCGGATCGCGCCGACCAGCATCCCTACCGTGCCCAGGGTGAGCAGCATTCGGCGCTGCTCGTTGAGGACGGTCCAGAAGCGCGGCTTGGTGAGTGCTTCAGTGACCGAAGTTGCGGCGGCGTCGTCCTTCTTCTTCCTGGTGGGGCGTGCCAGCCACACAGTGACGGTGGCCGCCAGGGCGGTCACCACCGCGATGAAGAACACCGTGCTCATGTCGAAGAAGTAGATCACCGCTGCACCCAGGAAGGGGCCGACGAACTGCCCGATCCGATGCACCCCGCCGAGGGTGGAGAGCACCGTGGCGCGATGAAAAGCCGGTGTCACCTCAGTGAGATAGGAATGCCGGGCCAGATGGAAGACCGCGTTGGATGCGCCGACCAGCAGAACAGCCGCACCCAGGGTGATCACGGAGGGGGCCAGGGCAGCAGCGAGGAAGCCGAGGGCCGCCACAGAACCTGCCACCAGCATGGCGGGACGGTCACCGATCTTGGCGGCCAGCTGACCGGCCGGAAGGTCCGCCAGAATCTGGCCCACCGGCAGCATGGCGGCGATCACACCGGCCATTGCCAGGCTCGCCCCGCGCTCCACGCTGTAGGGGGCGATGATCGGCAGCATCGCTCCGATTCCGGTGCTGAAGATGAACGCCGGGATGAGCGCCCCCAGCACGACGTCCCTGAAGGGGAAGGTGGGCTGAGCTGCGGCTTTGGTCACGTCTCCACACTCTACTCGCACGGTAGGGTTAGCAGTGAGCGAGCCGGGTGTCCGGCTCGTGCGAAGCACCAGGAGGGAAGCGAGCCAACGATGTCCTCACCGGCCCAGCGCTACGCTGAATCTCGGCGCCGCGCAGCTGAGGCAAAGACCCAGCTCGGCGTCTTCACCGCCCATCAGTCGTTTGACCTCGATGACTTCCAGCGCGAATCCTGCCGCCACCTCGAAGACGGTAGGGCGGTTCTGGTGGCAGCACCGACCGGAGCGGGCAAGACGATTGTGGGGGAGTTCGCCGTCCACCTGGCACTGGTCCAGGGCAAGAAGACCTTCTACACCACTCCGATCAAAGCGCTGAGCAACCAGAAGTTCCAGGAGCTTCGCCAGCAATACGGCTCAGATCGGGTGGGCCTGCTCACCGGTGACACCTCCATCAACTCCGAGGCTCCCGTGGTGGTGATGACCACAGAGGTGTTGCGCAACATGCTCTATCAGGACTCCGGCACGCTGGCGGAGCTGGGGTTCGTGGTGATGGACGAGGTTCACTATTTGGCTGATCGCTTCCGCGGTGCGGTGTGGGAGGAAGTCATCATCCATCTGCCGGAGTCGGTGCAGGTGGCTGCGCTCTCAGCCACAGTCTCCAATGCCGAGGAGTTCGGCGCCTGGCTGGACACCGTTCGTGGTGAAACTGCTGTGGTGGTCTCCGAGCACCGCCCGGTGCCGCTGTGGCAGCACATGCTGGTCGACTACCAGCTTCTCGACCTGTTCGTCTCCGAGAGGAACGAGGGCGTAGCCCAACTGGTCAACCCCGAGCTGCAGAGGCTCTCCCACTATTCCCAGGCGCCTGCCTCACGCCGCTCCGGGGGCCACCGCGGCCGGGGCAGAGGCAGACGTGACCACCGCCGGGACTTCAGCCGCTCAGCACAACGAGGCGGGGGAGAGGTCTCCCGGCTCTCCGGTACTCCCAAGGGTGCTCCACGGCTGAGCCGCCCCCGGACGATCAGAGCGCTGGACCGGGAAGGCCTGCTGCCCTGCATCGACTTCATCTTCTCCCGAGCAGGCTGCGAAGCCGCTGTGGAGCAGTGTCTGCACCACGGCATCCAGCTGACCACGAAGCAGGAGGCTCAGGAGATCGCCTCTCGCGTGGAGGCCATGGGCTGGGAACTACCGGCCGAGGACCTTGCCGTTCTGGGCTTCGACAGTTTCCGTGAGGCTCTGATCAGCGGCATAGCCGCTCATCATGCAGGCATGTTGCCCCCGTTCAAGGAACTGGTGGAGAACCTCTACGCCGAAGGCCTGCTGAAGGTGGTGTTCGCCACTGAGACCCTGGCCCTGGGGATCAACATGCCGGCACGAACCGTGGTGCTGGAGAAGCTGGACAAGTTCAACGGAGAGAGCCACCAGGACATCACCCCCGGTGAGTACACGCAGCTCACCGGGCGGGCGGGGCGCCGCGGGATCGACGTGGAGGGTCACGCCGTAGTGGTCTGGCAGCCTGGGATGGACCCGCGTCAGGTAGCGGGTCTTGCCTCCAAACGGACCTATCCGCTGAACTCGAGTTTTCGACCCAGCTACAACATGGCGGTCAACCTCACCGCACAGTTCGGACGCCGCCGGGCTCGCACGATCCTGGAGTCCTCCTTCGCCCAGTTCCAGGCTGACCGGGCAGTGGTCGGGCTGGCCCGCGATGTGGCCAAACGCGAGTCCTCACTGGAGGGGTACCAGGACGCCATGGCCTGCCATCTGGGAGACTTCGGCGAGTACGCCGAACTGCGCCGTCGGCTCAATGAGCAGCAGAAGGACCAGGCCAAAGCCCGCAACAGACAGCGCAGGACAGAGATCGTCCGGCTGCTCAGTGCTTTGGAGCCGGGGGACGTGATCGAGGTCGGTGGGCGCCGTCGTCTGGGTGATTGCCTGGTTGTTCACTCGGCGCCCGAACATGACCCGCGCCCCGGGGTGATCACTGAGGACGGCAAGCTGCGCAATGTGACCGTGGAAGATTTCGCACAGCCGCCGGAGGTCATCGCCAGTATCCGCCTGCCGAGGAAACCGCAGGTCAAAGTGCCCAAGATCAGGCGGGACCTGGCCTCGGCCATGCGCAATGCTCTGCGAGAACGCACCCCGCCCCGGAAGAACGCATCCCAGCCGGGATTCGGATTCACCGACGACGACGCCGGCTCGCATCCCAGTGTGGAGCAACTTGAGTCCCAGCTGCGCAAACACCCCTGCCACTCCTGTTCCGACAGGGAGGAGCACGCCCGGTGGGCTGAGCGTTGGTGGAAGCTGCGCCGGGAGACAGACCAGCTCAAGGCGAAGATCGACCGGCGGACCGGGTCCATCGCCAAGACCTTCGACCGGGTCTGTGGGGTCCTCTTCGAACTCGGGCATCTGCAGCCTGCCCAGGAGGAGAAGATCCCCACTGGCGCACCCCTGCACGAAGAGTTCAACGCCGAGGAGTTCCTGGTCACCGCCCGCGGCCAGCGGCTGCGCAGGATCTACGGTGAGCGGGACCTGTTCACCGAGCTGCTCATGGACCGTGGAGTGCTGGATCAGCTCGGTGCCGAAGAGCTTGCCGCCTTCTCCACGCTACTGGTCTACCAGGCCAAGCGTGAGGACGAGGGAGCGATGCCGCAGATGCCCACCAAGAAGCTCTCCGCCGCGGTGCGTTCGGCCCTTGAGGTGCACGCTGAGCTTGAGGCTCTGGAGAAGCGTCACCACCTGGAGCCCACTGACGCTCCGGAGCTGGGCCTGAGCCTCCCGATGTACTCCTGGGCCACCGGGACGAGCCTGAAGTCTGCGCTCGAGGAGTCCCCGCTGGCAGCAGGTGATTTTGTGCGCTGGGCCAAGCAGTGCATCGACACCCTCGACCAGATCTCCGCGGTGCCTACTGCCAGCGCCCGGTTCACCAGCCGGTGCCAGGAGGCTGTGGACCTCATCGCCAGGGGAGTGGTCTCCTACTCATCAGTCGTCTACCAGTCCGCAGAGGAAGATTACGATTCAGATGCCTCCAGTGACCTCTGAGCAGCCCACCCACCCGCCGGCCCTGCTGTACAACGGCACCATTCACTCCACCGCTGAGCCCTACGCCGAGGCAATGGTCGTCGAGGACGGTCAGGTGGCTTGGTTGGGGAGTGATGAGACGGCTGAACGGCTGCGCGAGGAGCGGTTCTTCGTCCATGACCTGGACCGGGCCCTGGTGGCACCGGCCTTTGTGGGGATGGTGAGTCTCACCGCGCCCGAGCTTGATGGCGGTGCTGTGGCTCAGATCCTCGATACAGCGGCACATCAGCTGGGCTACTCGGCGCTTCGGCTGGTCACCGAGCTGGAGGTCACCGACATCGCAGATGAGGCCAGGGCCTCCACTGTGCAGCATCTCTACGAGGTGCTGCAGGTTGCCGCCGATCATCCGGTGGATGTCTGGCCGGCAGTCCTGCTGCGGGGTGTGACCGCAGACGGGGGAGCGCCATCGATCGCTCCGGTCAATGATCTGCTGGACCTGTTGGATGAGCTGGATGCTCAGGGGCGGGAGGTGGCGGTAGCGCTGGACCTTACTGAGATCCAGCCGAATCTGCTGGGCGTGCGGTCTTGGTCTGCCGAAGCGGGCAGGCAGCTGCTGCTGGACTGCCGCGGCTGTGAACCCGGCGTCGTCGTCGATTCTGTGGTGACATCGCAGAAGCACCTGCGGGAGCTGAGGCAGACACCCTCACCGTCTACGCCGACGGTCCTGGTGGGCTTCGACTCCGCGGAAAGAAGCTTGTGGGAGCAGCTGCTCAACACTGGGGTTCACGTGCTGCTGACCGGGCCGGGCCATGTGGCCACAGCTCTGGCGGTCGGTGTGCCGACCTCCGCGGCACCGGGGGAGGGGGAGAATCCCTGGGAGTTGGTCTCACACCATGTTCATCACCACACTGACCCGGTCTCGGCGCGGGCTGCCTTCAATGCCCAGACCCGGGGCGCCTACCGTTCGCTGCCGGATGCTCCAGTCTCCGCAGGTCAGCTGAATCCGGGCAGTGCGGCGACCTACGCGGTATGGGAGGTGGAGGCGGTGGCGGTGCAGACGCCGAATTCGACAGTATCGGCCTGGAGCACCGATACCCGCGCACGTACTCCAATGCTGCCCTATCTGGATGGAGAAACACTTCCGCGGCTGGTCAGCACCATCATCCGCGGGCGGTAGATTGGAGTCTATGAAGACCCTGACCATCATCCCCACCTATAACGAGATCGAGGCACTGCCCACCACAGTGGATCGGCTCCGTGCCGCAGTCCCCGAGACTGATGTGCTGATAGTGGATGACAACAGCCCCGACGGCACCGGTGAGCTGGCCGAACAGATGAGCGCGGCTGATGATCACATCCATGTGCTCCACCGGACGAAGAAAGACGGTCTGGGCGGGGCTTATATCGCCGGTTTCACCTGGGGTCTTGAACGCGACTACGACGCCTTTGTGGAACTCGACGCCGATGGCTCCCATCAGCCTGAACAGCTCCCGGACCTGTTGGCGGCCATTGAGACAGCTGACCTGGTGATCGGCTCGCGCTGGGTCTCTGGGGGCTCTGTGGTGAACTGGCCGCTGCACCGGGAGCTGATCTCCCGGGCCGGCAGCCTCTACTCACGGACTCTGCTGGGACTGAAGGTCCGCGATATCACTGCGGGGTTCAGGGTGTTCCGCCGCAGCACCTTGGAGGATATCGATCTCAGTTCGATCGAATCTGTCGGATACGGCTTCCAGGTGGATATGACCTTCCGAGTCGCCGGGCAGGGCAAGACCATCACAGAAGTGCCGATCACCTTTGTGGAGCGCACCCTGGGAGAGTCGAAGATGAGTGGCGGGATCGTGGTGGAAGCGGTGGCTAACGTCACCAAATGGGGCCTCACCGCACGCGCAAAGGCCCTGGCAAGAAGAGCCAGGGCCTTCAGCGGGTAGCACAGAGAGAGTCTGGTCTAGACCTTCTCGCCGCGCTTTTCACGCAGAATCTTCAGCCGGTCTTTGAGGATGTCCTCAAGCTCATCCTCACCACGCCGTTCCAGAAGCATATCCCAGTGGGTACGCACCGGTTTCTCCGGCTCTTCGTCGGGTGCTCCGCCCTCTGCGAGCACCCCGACCTTGCCGGAGACGGCTGTCCACGTCGCGGGGATCTCGGCCTCTGCTGCGAAGGTGACAGTGATCTTCTCGCCGTCTTCGCAGACGTACTCAACGTTCTGCCGGGGGGCTGGCTCCACACCGGATTCAGTCTCCATGGACTGTGCGCCCAGGCGCATACCGCGCAGGCTGCGATCACTCATCGCTGCTCCTTAACTAAAAGTCTCTCTTTAACGTAGTCTTCTCCGGTAGCGCAACGATGCCGCCAGCTCAGTTATTCCGCGGCCCCTCAGAATCCTGCTCCTCAGGTTCGACATAGTGGGGATCCTCGTCGCCACTGTCGTTCCAAGCCGGTGGTGAGCTGATGGCCTCCTGCGCCGCGTTGGAGGGCGCATCCCAGCCGGTGGGCGCGGACTCACCCTCAAGAGGGGAGTCGGCCTCCGGGGGAGCGGTTTCGGCCACTCGCTTGAGCGTTTCGGCACTGCCCTCGTGGAGCCCGGGCGCCGACCTGGCAGCGGAGGCGTTTCCGTGCTCCGCCTTACGGGCCTCCTCCTCCAGTTCTTTGGAGCTCAGGTAGTGCGAGTTCTCATCGGTGACCGATGTGGAGCGGGCTGATTCGGCCAGATCAGCGATCGCACTGGAGATTCCGGGTTTGCCCTTGATGTCCTGGGTGCGTGCCTCTTCCTCCCGGCGTCTCTTGAGCCGGTCGGCACGGGCTTCCAGCGCCTTCTCACGCTCTTCGAAGGACAGGCCGCCGTCCCGGGCATCGTCGCCGCCGAAAGCACCAGAGAGTGATTTGAGGGCTTCGCCGAATTCGCCGGGGATGACGAACATGGTGTTGGATTCGGACTTGGCCATCTCCGGCAGGGTCTGCAGGTATTGGTAAGAGAGCAGTTCGGGGCTCGGCTCAGAGGCATGCACGGCGTTGAACACCGTTTCGATGGCCTGGGCCTCGGCGTTTGCGGAGAGAATCCTGGATTGGGCCTCACCTTCAGCCTGCAGGATCGCGGCTTGCCGCTCGCCCTCGGCGTTGAGGATCGCCGACTGCTTATTGCCTTCGGCCGTGAGGATCGCGGCACGGCGACTGCGCTCAGCGCGCATCTGCTGCTCCATGGAGTCCTGGATGCTGTGCGGCGGGTCGATAGCCTTCAGCTCCACCCGGGCCACCCGGATGCCCCAACGTCCGGTGACCTTGTCCAGCTCTCCGCGCAGCATGGAGTTGATCTGGTCCCGGGAGGTCAGAGCCTCTTCAAGGTTCATTCCGCCGACCACATTACGCAGAGTGGTGGTGGTCAGCTGCTCGACAGCGACGATGTAGTTCTGGATCTCATAGGTGGCGGCTTTGGGATCGGTGATCTGGAAGTAGACGACGGTGTCGATGGAGACCACCAGGTTGTCCTCGGTGATGACCGGCTGGGGCGGAAAGGAGACGACCTGTTCGCGCATATCCAGCTTGGGCAGCAACCGGTCGATGAAAGGCACCAGCAGGGTCAGGCCGGGCCCTTGGGTGCGCTGGTACTTGCCGAGGCGCTCAATGATGCCGGCGCGGGCCTGCGGGATGATGCGCACGCTCTGGGCGAGCATCACCACCACGAAGGCCACCAACGCCAGGAGTACCACGATCACGACTATTTCAGGCATGTCGGCTATCCGTCCTGTTCGATTGCGATGTACATGTCAGGCTTCACGCGCCTGTGGATCGTTCCAGTCGATGCGTGGAGAAGGCTTGAGGTACACCGTGGCCCCGTCCACCGACTCCACCAGCGCCGCTGCGCCGGGTTCGATCTGGTAATCACCGGCTGCGCGTGCGGTCCAGGTGTCGCCGTCTACCTCTGCCAACCCTGAAGAGTCGGTGACGGTCTCGATGGTGTGGGCCTCCATGCCCTGCATCCGGTCAATATTGGTCAACTGATCCTCAGGACCCTTCTTGAGGTGCTTCAGCGCGATGGGCCGTACAGCGCCCAGCATCAGCAGGGCGGTGACTGAGCCGATCACTACCTGCATCCATGCCGCCCCGCCGGCCAGAGACACTGTCATGGCGGCAAGAGCTCCGACGGCGAGCATCAGGAACATCAGGTCCAGCACAAAGGACTCGACCACGGCCAGCACAAAGGTCAGAGCGAGCCAGGCGGCCCAGAGGTTCTCACCGAACCACTCAATCATGCTGACCTCCTTCTCAGCGGTGACCTGCACCAACTGTCCTTCTCAACCCTATCCGGCCCTGGTAACTGCGTCGAGGCGACCAGCTAGGTGGCTGTTCGTGCGGAGAGGATGCAGAATTCGTTCCCCGAAGGATCGGCGTAGGTCCGCCATGGCATATCGCCCCAATCAGGATGCAGCTCCTGACCCCCGCGCTCAGCTATTCCTGCCGCGACCTCATCGGGATCCTCACCGGGCTCCAGGCGAACATCCAGGTGAAGACGGTTCTTCCCTGGCCCCTTACTCTGGACTTCAGGACACATTTCAAGCAGCGGACCCCGTCCGGAGAGATGGCGAAGTGTCCGAGGCGCAATGCCCGGTGCCTCTGCCCATCCGGTGAGCCAGGCCCAGAAATCAGCCGAGACGTTCGGATCGGCGCAGTCAAGGGGGAGTGCCGCGATAGGTCCGGTCTCCGTGTACACGGCACGCTCTTCCATCACGCAGCACGGATTGCCCTCCGGGTCGGCCAGGACAACCCAGGGGACATCGCCCTGGCCGATGTCCAGCTGAGAGGCGCCTAAGCTGATCAGGCGCTCAACCTCTTCGGCCTGGCGTGCCCCTCCATGGAGATCGAGGTGGAAACGCAGCGGCTCCGAGGCCGGCTCGGGCACACGCTGGAAGCACAGGTCCAGCACAGGGCCGTCATCCACAGTCATCCGTGTCTCGTAGATGCCGTCGTCATCAGTGAGCCGTTCGCCGCCGACAACAGCCTCCCAGAATTTACCCAATCGCTGAGGATCCACAGCATCGAAAACCAGATTCTCCAAGAACATGGACTCACACTACAGTTCGGAGGCGTTTCGCGGTGAAGCCAATGCGCTATCATTGATATCGTTGGGGAATAGGAGTGATCTTATGGCGGACATGCTGATCAGGGGAATTGACGACGACGCCAAGGAGCGGATTCGTGTCCGCGCGGCACAGAAGGGGCACTCGATGGAGGCAGAGGCCCGGGAGATCCTTGAGCGTTCAGTGACAGGGGAGAGGCCAAAATACGGGTTGGGCACCACGATTCATCAGCGTTTTCTCGCAGCGGGTTCTCCGGAGTTTGAAGTCCCACCCAGAGAAGGCAGCCCAGCACGCGCTGTCGACTTTGGTGAGATGACATGATCATCCTGGATACGAACATCGTCTCGGAGACATTTCGGCCAGATCCGTCCGCAGCAGTCATCGTCTGGCTCGATGCGCAAATGTGGCAAAAGCTCGCGATCACCTCAATCACGGCCGCTGAGCTGCGCGCCGGGGTTGCCCAAATGCCCGACGGCAGGCGTCGCCAGGCGACTTCGATGATGGTCGAGTCCATCATCGAGCATGACTTTGGAGGTGCCGTTCTCTCCTTCGACCATCGCGCCAGCCGATATTACGGTGAGATCCGTGCCGCCCGAAGGTCGGGAGGCCGGCCAATAGAGACCGCCGATGCGCAGATCGCCGCTATTGCCATGTCTTATGATGCCGAGCTCGCTACGCGCAACACCAAGGACTTCGCGGACTTGGGCTTGCGTCTGATTAACCCCTGGGAAGTTTAAAGCATGAGAGCCGCATACTGCATGCACTCATAAGGTGGGGGAGATATCCTCAATGCGGACCTCGAGGACACGCAGGCCCCACCTGGTCGCATGCTTGTTGAGCTCTGTACCAACGGCTCTGGACAGTGATCCACGAGCGGAGAATGAATCCTGGCGGGTCATTCCGCCGATGATGTTATGCGTGGTCGTCAGCGTCACCTGCTGGACCGCGGTCTGGTAGTCGAGAATCTCGTAGACGGCGGCACGAGGGTCCGCCACCTGTAGCCGGACCGTTCCGGAGACGACCACCTCATGCTTGTCTTTAGTCGGCACAGGTGCTGGCGGATACTCGATCTGCTGCTCGGTCATATCCACCCAGTGCGCAACGCGGTCAAAAAGGGGCAGCAACAGGATTGTGCCCGGCCGGTCGGCGACTCGGTGGAACCTTCCCAGGCGCTCCACGACGGCAGCTCGTCCATGGGGAACACGTTTGATGCTCCTCACCACAGCCACCACAACAATGAGGACAAGCAGCAACAGCACGGCGGTCATCAGAAACGCAGAGGCATTCACGCATTCCAGGCTACCGTTTTCAGCGCAACGCACTGGCAGTGGCATATCCTCGCCAGGTCGTGACAGCGAGGCGGGTTGCGGGGTCGATATCGGTCCGGCCGAACCACTCATCCAGATCGAGGTTCTGGTAGGCGGCTCGGAAGGCCGTCTCTGCGGTATGGCCGAAACGAGCGAGAACCTCTCGCCGCTCCTCAGCCTCGAAGGAGCGTTGGTGAAGCGTGGCCATGGCCTCCGCGTTCGAGAAAGACGCAAGGTAGTCGGCCACCGCAGCGTCTTCTGTCACATCCAGCGCGCGGAGCAGGACAGCGGCCACGAGGCCCGTTCGATCCCAGCCTGCGCCACAATGGAAGAGGACGGCGCCCTCGTCGGCGGCTGCGATTGCTCGCAAGACCTCCGTGAGGCGGTGTGGCAGTTCATCAAGGTGAGGCAGGTAATAGAGCGGCGTACCCCACCGGCCGTCAGCCTCCAGGGGAGCCCAGAACGCTTGGTCGTCGCCGTCGAGGTCTACGTTGACGTGCTGGACGTCATCTGGAATCTCACCGGTTCGTTCGTGCGGCCGTCGCAGGTCGATCACGGTGCGGACCCCGTAGGCCGAGAGGCGCTCCCATCCTGATGGAGTCACTCGGTCGAGCGTCTCGGCGCGGATGAACACGCCAGGCGGCGTTCTCGAACCGTCTGCTCGGTTTAGTCCACCGAGATCGCGGGCGTTGGCAAGTCCATCAATAGTGAAGCGGCTCTGCATTCGATCAGTCTCGCATGCGCCCGTTCATAGGAGCTCGGTCACACTAAAGCCGATAATCTACATTATGTCAGGTTTGTTCTTTTGTGTTCTCCCCGATGGATGGTGAGTATTCACGATATAGAGGTCGCACTCTGCCTCACTGGCAACGGTTCGCGCGATGCTCCCCAGAAACCTGGCAGGTCCTTGCACCCTTTTGTTGCCCACCACGATGATGTCTGCTCCGATTTGTCCGGCTTCGCCGAGGATCGCAGCAGCCGGCGTCCCCTCACGGACCTTAGAAGTAATCTCCAGATCCGGAAAATTGATGCGCAGAGCGTCAACCACCGTTGACGCTGTCCGCTCAGCGTTCTGACTGTATTGGGCGACGATGCCTCGGTAGGCGTCGCTCTTGCCCGAGGGCTCACTTGCGCTCTGAACGGTTCTCACCGTTTCACCCATGCTGATATTGAAAGCTGACAAAACATGCAGCTCGGCTCCAAAGGCCGAGGCCAGGGCTGCTGCCTGCTCTGCTGCCCTCAGGGCAGTCTCGCTGTTGTCCACGCCGGTCAAGATAGTTTTAGCCATAGTTACCTTTCCAAACAGACATCCAGATCGATCCTTTGTGAAGAAGATCACCTGTTGCAACAATACTGTACGCGCATTTCATAGAGACGCTGGCCGAAGACGGCTTGCTCCTGCCCCTACACAAAGGTAAAACCGCTATCTCCGGCGGGCCGCAACCAGTGTCTGTTCAAGCAGCACTGCAATCGTCATCGGGCCGACGCCGCCCGGCACCGGGGTGATCAGACTGGCCCGCTCGGCAGCTCCGATGTAGTCGACGTCTCCGACGTTGCCAGGGTTATAGCCTGCATCGAGGACAACTGCGCCTTCTTTGATCCACTCCCCGCGAACCAGCTCAGGAGATCCGGCGGCGGCCACGACCACGTCTGCTCTGCGCACATGATCGGCCAGATCACTTGTGCGGGAGTGACAGTAAGTGACGGTGGCGTCCCGGCTGAGCAGCAGCATACCCACTGGTTTACCCAGGATAGGGCTGCGGCCGACAATGACAGCGTGCTTGCCGGCCAGTTCTACCTCGTATGCGTCCAGCAGCCGCAGAATTCCGCCAGGGGTGCATGAGTGGAAGCCAGGCTCGCCGAAAGCCATCGCAGCGAAACTGCGCATCGTGACGCCGTCGACATCTTTACTCGGCGTGATCGCCTCGAACGCTGCGCGCTCGTCAATGTGTTGTGGCACCGGGTGCTGCAGCAGAATTCCGTCGATCCCCGGATCCGCCGAGAGTTTTTCGATGGTCGCCAGGAGCTCAGTGGTCGTGGTATCCGCTGGAAGCTCAATGTGTCGTGACTCCATGCCCACCTTGGCGGTACGGCGACGTTTCATCCGTACATAGGTATGGGAAGCAGGATCTTCGCCCACAAGTACCGTTGCCAGACAGGGACGACGCCCACGCTCATCGAAGAACTGGGCCGTCTCCTCTGAGACTCGTTCCTGCAGCTTTGCTGCGACAGCTGCTCCATCGATAGCCTGTGCGCCCATAAACGTCCTCTCGAATTATTCGAGGGACACCCAGGCGGTCGATGTCAGCTCTGCCTTGCACTCCCCGGTGGTGGTCCACCCTGCGCCAGTCGTGCGGCTCAAGTCTACGCGAGGTGGATTGCCGCCCACCTCCCCTGACCGCCGCCAAGCATTCTGAAGGCTCAAAGGGTGCCTGCAGCGGTAGTGACTATGAGAGTGGGCTGATCACCTCAAGCCCTGGATAATGCTCAAAATGGCGAACATTATAGTGTGCAGAGTTTTGCGCCGGTCGTGGTGGAAGCCGCGGCGATATATGCATCGTTGACCGGGATGCTCCGGCCCGAAGTGCGCATTTCTGCCACGCTGCTGGCGTAGTTCTGGACGATCTCAACACCGAGGTACAGCTCTCCCAGCACAACGGTGGTGATGAGAGTGCGTTAGATCAGTGCGTCGTCGCGCTCAAAGTTGCTGCGTTCTCCAGCGTGGCGCTCGCTGATCTGGTGGAATGGGGCTATGAGTCACGAGATCTCTCACCGCACCAAGGCTCCGAAACGATCGGCAGCCTGTTTGGCTGCCGACATTGTGCTCGTGGTGCTGTTCGCCGTGCTGGGCAACATCTCGCATGACTCCGGGCTCGGGCCATCAGATATCTGGACCACTGCCTGGCCCTTTGTCCTGGGTGTGGTGCTGGGCTGGTGGATCACCTTCTCCTGGCGGTCCCCGGACCAGCTCTGGCCCTCTGGTGTTTTTCTGGTGCTGTTCACCGTTGCCTGGGGCATGATGATGCGGCACTTCTTCACCGATGGAGGTGTCGAAGTCCCCTTCGTCCTGGTCGCCACAGCATCCCTGACTGTTCTTCTGCTGGGCCGGCGCCTGCTCGCCAAGCTCCTGCTCCCAGCTGACTCGCACTGACCTCGCGCTGCGAGATATCCTCCTGACCTGCGGAAACATAACGCAAAACTCGGATACAACCTCCGGGTCATGTCCAGCTGAAACTCAGCTGCACATCGGTACCGTAGGTAAAAGAGGTACAAGAAAACTCATGCGTCAACCTATACACCGTTCAGGAGGACGCTCATGAAAGCAGTGACATGGCAGGGACCGCGCAAGGTATCCGTGGAAACCGTCCCAGACCCCACCATCCAACAACCCAATGACGCCATCATCGAGATTACCTCCACCGCCATCTGCGGCTCCGATCTGCATCTCTACGAAGTGATGGGGCCGTTCATGACCCCGGGCGACATTGTGGGGCACGAGTCAATGGGCCAAGTGGTCGAAGCCGGACCCCAGACACATCTGAGCCAAGGTGACCGTGTGGTGGTGCCGTTCCAGATCGCCTGCGGCGACTGCTTCTTCTGCCATCAGGGATTGCAGACCCAATGCGAAACCACCCAGGTCACCGATCAGGGATCCGGAGCCGCACTGTTCGGGTACTCAACGCTCTACGGCGCAGTGCCTGGCGGACAAGCTGAGTACCTTCGGGTTCCGCACGCCGACTACGGGCCGATCACAGTGGCTGATGAGCTTCCCGACCACCGGTACCTGTTTCTCTCAGACGTACTGCCAACCGCATGGCAGGCGGTGGCCTACACCAACCGGTCACCCGGTGATTCCGTGGCGGTTCTCGGGCTGGGACCGATCGGGCAGTTCTCCGCACGGATCGCCAAGCACCTGGGGATGACGGTCTATGCGATTGACCCAGTGCCGGAACGGCGTGCCATGGCTGCTCGGCACGGCGTGCTGGTCTTCGACCATGGCGATGATTCGGTAGCCGCCATCAAAGACGCTACACAGGGACGCGGACCCGATGCGGTGATCGACGCAGTGGGCATGGAGGCCCACGGTGACAATCAGTCAGCCCTGGCCAGGTTCGCCCAGCGCTCAGTGCAGCTTCTGCCCGATAAGCTCGGTCAGCCAGTCATGGACAAGCTCGGAATGGACCGTCTCGCGGCGCTCTACACCGGCATCGACCTGGTCCGCCGCGGCGGCACTCTCAGCCTCTCCGGCGTTTACGGAGGCCAGGCCTCTCCCCTGCCGATGCTGACCCTGTTCGACAAGCAGATCCAAGTCACCATGGGCCAGGCCAACGTGAAGCGCTGGGTCGAGGACATTTTACCGTTGGTCGAGGATGCCTCCGACCCGCTCGGCGTTGACGACTTCGTCACCCACCGACTGCCGCTCGACGAGGCACCCGGTGCCTATGAGATGTTCCAGAAGAAGGAAGACGGCTGCATCAAGGTCGTCCTTGACCCCGCAGGAGTAAAAGCATGACACAAGAGACTCAGACAGATCCACGCACCAAGTACAAGCACGATCAATACCCAGGGGATCAGGTCCAGGATCAGCCTGGTCTGACCGGGGAGACCACTCCTGAGCCTGACCACGGGGAGGAGACCTACGTCGGTCACGGAAGGCTGGAGGGCAAGAAGGCTCTGATCACCGGAGGGGACTCCGGCATTGGCAGAGCCGTGGCCATCGCATACGCCCGTGAAGGCGCGGATATCGCCTTCGTCCATCTCCCGGAGGAGGCCGAGGATGCGGCGACCACTACAGACTATGTTCGCGAGGCTGGACGGAATGTGGCTGTCTATGCCGGTGATATCCGTGACGAACCCTTCGCCAAGGACGTCGTGGCACGCACCGTCGAGGACCTCGGCGGCATTGACGTACTGATCCTCAACGCCGCCTACCAGCGCAAACGTGACGGGATCGCCAGCATCCCCACTGAGGAGGTCAGGCGGGTTTTCGACACCAATCTGCTGGCGCATGTGATCATCACCAGGGAAGCCGTGCCGCATTTGAAACAGGGTGCCTCGATCATCACTACCACCTCCATTCAGGCCACAGCCCCCGCCCCTCCCCTGGTGGACTATGCGATGACCAAAGCCGCCCAGAAGGCGTTCACCGAGGCTCTGGCTCAAGAGCTCGGGCCGAAGGGCATCAGGGTCAATGCCGTGGCACCAGGGCCGATCTGGACACCGCTGATCCCTGCGACGAACTTCCCGGAGGAGAAGGTCGAACAGTTCGGCGCCGACACCGCCCTGGACCGCCCAGGCCAGCCTGCCGAACTGGCAGGCGCCTATGTGTATCTCGCCTCTGAGGAGGCCTCCTACACCTCCGGTGCCATCCTCCCGGTCACCGGCGGCAAACCGTTCTGAGCTGGTCCCGGCGGCGGGGAGACCCCGCTCGCCTCTCGGCCGCGAGAGCACGGCCATCACGCCTGAAGCGCTAGTCCCGGCGGCGGAAAATATGCTTGCTACGCAGTCACAACGGCCTCAAAAGGAGCACAGCAATGGCACGGTCACGTGTGAAAGATGAAGAACTCTACGAGAAGCTCCGTGAGGAGCAGGACTACTCCAAGGAGAAAGCGGCACGGATCGCCAATGCTGCGGCCAAGGAAGGGAGGTCGGCTCAGGGGAAGAAGGGCGGAGGATCTCCGCAGTACGAGGACTGGACTGTCGATCAGCTCAAAACCCGTGCCAAGGAACTGGAGCTCACCGGATACTCAGCCCTCAACAAAAGTGAACTCATCGACCTGTTGCGCAATCACTGAGCGGCTCTGGGCTCAGGAAACAGCACTCGCGGGACGAACCAGAGATAGCAGATCATCCCGAGCAGTTCCACCATGGACTGCATCACGATCACGATGGCCGCGATCTCCCACCCTGCCGGAAGGGACAGCGCGAAGGGCAGCACGATGAAGGAGTTCCGTGTGCCGAGCGTAAAGGCTAGAGTTCGTCCCTGCTCCATGGGGAGCCTGGCCACTGCCGCCAATGCACGGGCGATGATTAAGCTGAGGACCAGAAAACTGGCAGCAACCGCTATGACAACAGGCAACAGGTGAAGCGTCTCATAGGCCTGCCCTGCGTGACTGACAGCCACGAGGAAGACAACAAGCGCCAGCAGAGGGACCGGCCACCAGCTCACGGCAGATGTGAATTGCCGGTACCCAGGGCCTCGAGAGAGCAGAAGCTCACTGAGCGCCGCCAGCCCCAGAGGCAGCAGCACGACCACAAGAGCTGGCCAGATATCGGCGGGGGTGAAGACAGAGGTCAATTCTTCCCCTGCCATGAGCCAGAGATACAAGGGCAGCAGAAGGAATTGGACAATCAACAGCGTCGGAGCCAGAACCGTTGCTCCGGTGGCATCACCCTTGCCTAGCTGGGTGAAGGTGATGAACCAGTCGGTGCACGGGACCAGGAGAACCAGCAGCAGGCCCAGCCGCAGCGCTTGGTCCTCAGGGGCGAACTGGACCAGACCCCATACCACCACAGGCATGACGGCGAAGTTCCCGATCAGGGCTGTGAGCAAAAGCCTGGCATCCTTGAATGCCTGTGGAACAGCTCTTATGCGCACTTGAGTAAAAGTGGCATAGAGCAACAGCGCCAGCGCGGGCCAGACCAGCGCGTCAAGGCTCTCCCCGGCTCCAGGCCAGAGGCTGCCGGCCGCCAGACCCAGAAGCAGCGCCAGCAGATAGATCCATACTTGGCGCCGTTCCAGGGTTTCCCTGGTCATTCGCCAGCAGGATTCAGGTGCGAGACCGCGAGCTGGCCGTTGCGGGAGTCGAGGTAGTACAGCTGGGCGACTACGGGCACGTCGGATTCGACGACCAGTCCGTAGGGCTTATCCAGTGCAGGGGCCTGAGGGTCGATCAGGTCATTGATCCTCTGGTGCTTGACCCGCTGTGGCTCTACCAGCACCTCATAGGGGCCCACGGGGTCAGTGTCTTCGTAGTAGAACGTCAGTCTGGCGCATGCCCCTTGCCCTGAGGTATTGAGCAGGCACAGCGTATTGCGGCTGGTGAAATCCGGCTCCTGTCCGGTGCTCGCGGATGGAACGAATCCGGCGGAGAAGACCCAGGTCCTGCGGCCCAGGCCGGAGCCGTCGTGGTTCCTGCCAAAAATGCTCATCAGCTCTCCTCCCCCAGCAGCTCATGCAGGTAGTCGTTCATGAAGATGCTATCGGGGTCCAGCTGACGGCGGATGCGCCGGAAGCCGTCCCAGTCGGGATAGAGCCTAGCAAGCTCGTATGCTGTCAGCCGGTGCTTCTTGCCCCAGTGGGGCCGTCCGCCGAACTCCCAGTAGATCGGCTCGATGTCCTCGAAATACTCCTGATACGGCAGCGTAGTGTTCTGCAGCAGTGCGATGGTCATGGTCGGCCGCCCCTGGGCGTTGGAGAGCATGGCCTGATCCGGCGCGATAGTGCGCACCAGAACCCGCCAGCCCACCTGCGCGCGGTGCTTGGCCTTGATCCGCTCACGGACCTGTCGGAAGGCCGTGAGCTCCTGGTCGAAGGGGAGCATGTACTCCATCTCTTCGAACGGCAGATGCCGGTCATTGGGAATGATTTGGTAGTTCGGCCCAACGGTCTCTGTCTTCAGACGGCTGTGTGGCTGGCCTTCTGGGGTGAGAACGGGTTCCTCCCCGGGCTTGTTCAACATACGGATCTGAGCCAGGTCACTGCGTGGATACCAGTAGAAGTCCATACTGCGGTTGGACTCCACCAGCTCTGCATAGTTCTCCAGCACCCAGTCGATATGGGTGATCCAGTTCTGCCTGTGGAGGTGGTGGGCCTCCTCCACCCGAAGGGTCAGCGAGGTAAAGATGCCCAGCGCGCCGAGCGAGACCTGGGCGGCACGAAGAAGATCATGCTGCTCTCCCTGACTGGCATCGACGCCGAAGGCCACTTCCTCCCCCAGTCCGTTCACCAGGGTTCCGCCGATCACTGTGGAGGAAAGGTTGCCCAGAGTCATGCCCGATCCGTGGGTGCCGGTGGAGACCGCACCGGCGATGGACTGATAGTCCACGTCGCCGAGATTCTCCATGGCGAGCCCATACTGGGCCAACTGCTCCCCCAGGTCGCGCAGCCCCGTGCCGGGCCGCACTCTGGCCCACCCGGCATCGGCATCGGCGGCCATCAGCCCGGACATCCTCTCCAGGGAGACCACGGTACCGTCAGTGACAAAAATCGGCATGGAGGAATGCCCGGAGCCTACCGGGCGGAGAGTACTGTCGCGGGCGCGAGCCTTTTTCACCAGCCTGGCCACCTGGCTGGTGTTCCTCGGCCTCGCTATCTCACCAGGGGTGAAACTTACCGAACCGGACCAGTTGGTGTATGACACGTTCACTCCTCTACAGCTGCGGTGTGAGGGTCTCTTGGCCTGTGCGGAATGCTCGCTGCCGGGCATAGGTGTGGACCTCGTGGAGGATCTCACGCTGCTCATCGGCAGCGTCGATGAGCTCATCAAAGACTCCGCGGGGTACTCCCAGCTGTTCTGCGTAGTCAGAGAGCACCTCCCACCCCTGGCGTTTGGCGGTGATCGCAGCGATCATGAGCTCTGCCTCCAGCACCAGCGCTGAGGGGGAACGTTTCAAGGGCCGGCGTGCGTAGGGCTTCAGCCGGGCGACCTTCTCCCCCACCCAGAACAGCGGAGCGGCCACAGCCGGGCGCGGGAACCCCTGGCGCTGCATGAGTGCGGAGAGCCACTGGTGCTCTGAGCCGATGGTCTCAGCCACCTGGGCCAACTGCGGGTAGACCGGAGTGTCCACGAACGCCTCAGCCATCGCGGAGATGCGCTCGACGCCTGCGGTGGCGCCAGCCAGGTGGTCAGCCATATATCCGCGCAACAGCGTGGAGTCGACATCATCGGCAAGCATGTGGTCCTCATCCGGCAGCCGGTGGGACCAGTGTCCGGGTTCACCGCGTGGCCGCATAGGTGCTGAGCTGCGCCCAGCGCCAGAGCTCAGGCCATTGATCAGCTCCTCCAGCGCCTCGGCAGCGGTGACACGGGGTTCCCATCCCAGTTCTGTCTTCGCCCGGGTGGTGTCCATGACCGGCGCATGCTGGGCCATCTCCAACCACCCTTCGTCCATAGGCAGCAGATGCGCTCGGTGTGCAGCCTTGACCAGTGGCTTCAACGGGGAGAACGGAACCGGCACATACGTTTTGCCTGAGTCACGCCCAGTGACGACCTGGGCGATTGCCTCTGCGGTAAGCAGGTCATCGGCGGCGATGTTGAAAGCTCCGCGGGCACCACGAATAACGGCCTCGGCGAAAGCAGCGGCGGCGTCCAGGGAGTGGACCGCCTGAAGACGGAGTCCGTGGGGCACCGGAATCACCGGTGGGCGGATCTTTTCCAGCAACTGCACCGGTGCCAGTGAACCGACGAAGTAGCGCTGGATCTCAGCGCCGGCATCGGACTGGAACATCAGTCCCGGGCGCAGACGGGCCAGGCTGATCTCCGGATGGAGCGCCTCGAATTCGTCCATCACCCGCTCCTGGGCGGACTTGTCCTGGCTGTAGTGGGAGCCGGCAATGCCGTCGATCCCCCAGGTCTCGTCCCGGGCGGCGTCGTCGTCCACCGGTGAATAGGCGCCTACGGAGGAGGCCACCGCGATTCGCGGCACAGAGGCCTCAGCGGCGGCCTGGAGCACATGCTTGGTGCCATCGACATTGACTCTGCGCAGCAGCTCACGTTTGTCATTGGGCTGGATGAGCCAGGCCAAGTGGATGACAGCGTCTGCACCGGCGAAATGCTCAGCCAGAGTCTGGACCGACTCCGGGAACTGCACATCAGCAGTGGCCCAGTCAGCGTGGCGATAAGGCTCGGCGTCCGCCTCGGGCACCCGACGGGCGATCCCGAGCACGGAGCTGACCTCATCACGGGAGGCCAGCTCTCTCAGCAGAGCGGTTCCGATATTTCCAGTGGCTCCAACAACGGCAACACGCATATCGACCAATTCCTCCAAAAGACCTCATTCAACCTTGCGTGCTTCTCAGCAGATCATATTGGGCTGGAACTTTCCAGGACACTCGCTGAACATCAGAGCACACTGCCCCAACGGATCCCAGCCGGCTGGAAGCGTCTCCGGAGCCAGAGTTAGGCTGTATTGATATCGAAACTGTGTTCGAATACGATGGGTGAGCTTCCCATCAGGTTCGCGCCATGTATTCAAGGAGCCTGAGATGACTTTGACCGCAGGACTGACCGAAGCGGTGGAGGTGGTCACCGATGATCACGGCTGCCCGGTCCACTTATGGTGGCAGAACCGGGGGTACGACGTCGTGGCCGAACCGGTCCGCTGGTTCGCCCGCCGCCGCTGGTGGATAGAGGAGGCCCGCGCTGAACGTGGGCGAGCCGGACTGGTGGCCCAGGAGATCTGGCGGATTCAGATTCAGGATCCACAGACCGCCTCCCGCAGCACTGTGGATGTGGGCCGAAGCCTTCCCGCTGACCGTTGGCGGCTGCTGCGCATTCATGAGGTCCCGGCGGAGCCTGAGGAGGTGGAGTGACCTTCACCCACCTGCATGTGGCCAGCAGCTTCTCCAGCCACTACGGAACTGCCACTCCGGCCGAGCTTGCAGCGGCTGCCGCCGCCTCTGGTGCAGAAGCACTGGCGTTGACCGACCGGGATGGGCTCTATGGAGCCATCCAGCACGTCGCCGCCTGCGCTGAGCACGGTGTGACTCCCCTCCTGGGCGCTGATCTCGCCGTAGCCGGGTATGGCCGGGTCACGGTGCTGGCCCACGGCAGCGCCGATGGTTACACGGCGCTCTGCCGAGCAGTGTCGGCAGCCCATAGGGGCACTTCGGCAACCGGGTCCAGTCCCGATCCTCAGCTGAGCCGGGAGACACTCGCCCAGTATGTGCGTGGCGCACAGGCATCATCCTGCCGGCTGTTTGTCCTGCTGGGCCCTGAGTCCGACGTCGGTCTGGCCGCTGCGGCACGCCGCTACCGCGCTGCCCGCACTGCACTGAGACAGTGGCGGCAGGCACTGGGAGAAGCGGTGTATGTTGAGCTGGTCACCCATCTGGCCCCGCCCGGGGAGAGGCTGTCCACCGCTCACGCCGCACGGATGCTCTCGGTGGCCGAGACCTGCCGGACACCTTCAGTGCTGACCAACGCCGTACGGCTGTGCGCGGCGGAGCAGGCGGCCACCGCGGATGTGCTCGACGCCGTACGAGTGCTCAGCGACCTGAACTCGGCTCCGCTGCAGCCCAATGACCAGGGGTGGCTGAAACCTCCTGATCAGATGAGGCGTATCGCCGAGGAGATCAGTGCGGTCAGCACCTCCTCAGCGAATGCTGCCCAGATCCTGACCGCCACCGCGGAACTGGCCGCAGCATGCCGGCTGAACCCGGCACAGCATATGAGCTATGGATCACCGAAGATCCCCGAGGCCAGCGTGATCGGAGTCCAGGGCTCGGCCGAGGCGGAGCTGCGCCTGCGCTGTGAACAGGGGTTGGGCGAAAGGCTGGAGGAGCCTGAGGTGCACAGGCGGCTGGAACATGAGCTGGCCATCATCGCTGACCTGGGCTTCGCCGGGTATTTCCTCACTGTCGCTGAAGTCGCTGATCTGATCACAGGGCTTGGCGTACGCTGCGCGGCCCGTGGTTCAGGGGTGTCCTCGCTGGTGGTGCACGCACTGGGGATCAGCCCCATCGACCCGCTGGCCCATGGGCTGATCTTCGAGCGGTTTCTCTCCCGGCAGCGGACCACTCTGCCGGATATCGACCTTGACGTCGAGTCAGCCCGCCGCCACGAGATCTACCGGAAGATCTTTGAACGCTTCGGTGCCCAGCGGGTGACTCTGATGAGTATGCAGAATGCCTACCGCATCCGCGGAGCGCTCCGCGACGCCGGGATGGCGCTGGGGATGCCTGCCGAGGAAATCGACCAGCTTGCTGACATCATGTGGCGTTTCCCGGCCTGCGAATTTCGCCAGGCTCTGGAGAGCAAGCCTGAGCTCAAGCAGCTGGCGGAGCGTCTCAACGCTGAGCGCCTCTCCGGCCGCGCCCAGCTTGATCTGCTGGTGGATCTCACTGAACGGCTCGACCGGCTCCCCCGGCACATCGCCACCCACCCCTGCGGAGTGATCCTGGGTGATAAGAACCTGCTCAACCTGACCCCGGTCCAGCCCAGCGGGGTCACCGGACTGCCGATGAGCCAATTCGGCAAAGATGACATGGACCCTGCAGGATTCATCAAGCTGGACATCCTCGGAGTCCGGATGCAGTCGGCCATCGCGCACTGCCTCGAAGAGGTCGAGCGCACCACCGGGCAGCGTATTGACTTAGATGCGATTGACGATGAGGACAAGCCCACTTTCGACCTCATCCGATCCACCAACACCCTGGGGTGCTTCCAGATCGAGTCGCCCGGCCAACGCGAGCTGGTCGGCAAGCTGGTGCCCCAGACCTTTGAAGACCTGATCGTAGACATCTCGCTCTTCCGCCCCGGCCCGATGGGTGCGGGCATGGTGCGCCCCTATTTGGAGCGTCGGCATGAGTTCGAACCGGTCCGGTACCTGCATCCCAGCCTCACACCCATCCTTGAGGAGACCCTGGGTGTGGTGATCTATCACGAACAGGTGCTGCGGATCTTCTGCACCATGACCGGCTGCGGGCTCGATGAGGCCGATGGGCTTCGCCGGGGTCTGTCGGAAGGGGACCGCATAGCCGGCATCGAGAGGTTTTTCCGTGCCGAAGCCGCCGAGCACGGCTATTCCCAGGAGGTGATCGATGAGATCTGGCGGCAGCTGGTCAGCTTCGGCTCCTTCGGCTTCTGCAAAGCGCATGCGGTGGCATTTGCGGTGCCGACCTATCAGTCTGCGTGGCTGAAGGCCCACCACCCTGCAGCTTTCATGGCCGGTCTGTTCGAGCATGATCCGGGAATGTACCCGCTGCGTCTTCTGGTGGCCGAGGCACGCCGGCTGGGTATCCCGGTGCTGCCGATGGACGTCAACCGCTCCACCGGTCACTACCGGCTGGAAGAGTTGACGACGACGCCTCAGGCGGGACAACCGGCTTGGGGGATCCGTATGGCCCTGACCACTCTGAAAAAAATATCTGCTGCAGAGATCCGGCGGATCGAACGTGAGCAGCCTTTTGACTCCCTGGCCGATGTGCGGGACCGGGCCACACCGCGCAGCTCTACGCTGAAGGCACTGGCCCAGGTTGGTGCGCTGGACTCCTTCTTGCCCGAGGGCACAGGCCGTCACCGCCGTCATGATCTGTACGCCTGGATCGAACGCAGCGGGCGACTGCGCGCCAAACAACCACCGCCCCCTCAGGTGCACGGGCAGCTCGCGCTGCCGCTGGCTGACACTGAGATCAGTCAGCTTCCTGCCGTACTGCCCGGGCCCACTGATACCGAGGTGATCTCCACCGAGATGGCACTGACCACAGTTGACTCCTCCGGTCATGTGATGAGCCTCTACCGCGAGCAGCTGGATGCTGCGGGGTTGACTTATGCTGAAAAACTGCTGCAGCAGCGCAGTGGGGCGCTGGTCAGGGTGGCTGGCATCCGGGTGGCCACTCAGACTCCACCGATGGTCTCCGGCAAAAGGGTGGTGTTCATTTCGCTGGACGATGGTACCGGCCTGGTGGACCTCTCCTTCTTCGAGGAGGGCCAGGCCAATACCGGTGAAATCCTCTTCACTGCCAGGATGATCATGGCAGAGGGAACCATCCGCCGCACCGGCCCCCGTGCAGTGACTGTCCAGGCCACCCGCGCCTGGGATATGGACGACGTCTCTCGTTAAACGCAGAAGTGGGCCGGTCTCTTTGACTCGGCCCACTTCTCTTGAGCAGCTGTGCTGACTACTTCATCCTGGTTACTTCACCAGGGAGCGGAGGACGTATTGCAGGATGCCTCCGTTGCGGTAGTAGTTGGCCTCGCCGGGGGTGTCGATGCGGACCACGGCGTCGAACCCGGTGGTGGAGCCGTCTTCGGCGGTGGCGGTGACCTTCACCGTTTCAGGGATCTGGCCATCGTTGAGAGCGGTGATGCCGGTGATGCTGAAGGTCTCAAAGCCGGTCAGGCCCAGAGTCTGAGCCGACTCGCCCTCGGGGAACTGCAGGGGAAGCACGCCCATGCCGATCAGGTTGGAGCGGTGGATGCGCTCGAAGGACTCGGTGATCACTGCACGAACCCCCAGCAGACTGGTGCCTTTGGCCGCCCAGTCCCGTGAGGAGCCGGAGCCGTACTCCTTACCGCCCAACACCACCAGCGGGATGCCGGCCTGCTGGTAGTTCACCGCGGCGTCGTAGACGTAGGCCTGCTCCCCATCCTTGGTGAAGTCGCGGGTGAACCCACCCTCCACGCCATCGAGCAGCTCGTTCTTGATCCGGATATTGGCGAAGGTGCCGCGGATCATCACCTCGTGGTTGCCCCGGCGGGAGCCGTAGGAGTTGAAGTCCTTACGCTCCACGCCGTTTTCCAGCAGGTACTTGCCCGCCGGGGTATCGGACTTGAAGGAGCCCGCTGGGGAGATGTGGTCAGTGGTGACCGAATCCCCCAGCTTCAGCAGCACCCGGGCACCCTCGATGTCAGAGACCGGCTCCGGCTCAAGATCCATCCCTTCAAAGTAGGGGGCCTTGCGCACATAGGTGGAGCTCTCATCCCAGGTGAAGGTCGCCCCTTCGGGAGTATCCAGAGACTGCCACCGGTGGTCGCCGTCGAAGATGGTGCCGTACTTGGAGGTGAACATGCTGGTGTCGATGGACTCGGAGATGATCTTGTCCACCTCCACCGGGTCGGGCCAGATGTCACGAAGGTAGACATCATGACCTTTCGAGTCCTGGCCCAACGGGTCGTTCTCGAAGTCGAAGTCCATGGTCCCGGCCAAGGCGTAGGCCACCACCAGCGGTGGGGAGGCCAGATAGTTCATCTTCACATCCGGGTTGATGCGGCCCTCGAAATTGCGATTCCCCGAGAGCACCGAGGTTACCGCGAGATCCTGATCCAGGACCGTCTTGGAGATCTCCTCCTCCAACGGCCCGGAGTTGCCGATGCAGGTGGTGCAGCCGTAGCCGACCACGAAGAAGCCGATCTTCTCCAGGTACTCAATGAGCCCGGACTTCTCGTAGTAGTCGGTGACCACTTTCGAGCCCGGGGCGATCGAGGTCTTCACCCAGGGCTTCTGCACCAGGCCCTTGTCCACCGCGTTGCGGGCCAGCACACCAGCAGCCAGCATCACATTCGGGTTCGAGGTGTTGGTGCACGAGGTGATCGAGGCGATCGAGACCGCACCGTGGTCCAGATTGAACTCACGACCATCAGGCATCGTCACCGGCACCGGCTTAGAGGGCCGACCGACCACCGGCTCAGCATTCGGGTCCATGGTCCGCGGCTTATCAGCCGGATCCTGGGACTCAGCAGCGCTGTGGGCGGGGGCATCAGAACTCGGGAAGGACTCCGCGGAGGCCTCATCTGCCTTGCCGTTGACCGCGCCGTTGACCGCGGCAGTCTCCTCGGCCACGTAGTTGTGGATGTCCTTGCGGAACTGCTCCTTGGCATCAGTGAGCTCGATCCGGTCCTGCGGCCGCTTCGGGCCGGCGATTGAGGGAACCACGCTGGAGAGGTCCAGCTCAATGTTCTCGGAGAACCGCAGCTCCCGGGAGGGATCATGCCACATGCCCTGCTCCTTGGCATAGGCCTCGACCAGGGCAAGCTGCTCCTCAGTGCGGCCGGTCAGGCGCAGGTACTCAATGGTGACATCATCGATCGGGAACATCGCCGCAGTGGAGCCGAACTCCGGGGACATATTGCCGATGGTCGCCCGGTTGGCCAATGGCACCTCTGCCACGCCTTCACCGTAGAACTCCACGAACTTGCCGACCACACCGTGCTCACGCAGCATCTGAGTGATGGTCAGCACCACATCGGTGGCGGTAGCACCGGCGGGGATCTCACCAGAGAGTTTGAAGCCGACAACACGCGGGATCAGCATCGAGATCGGCTGGCCAAGCATTGCCGCCTCCGCCTCAATACCGCCCACACCCCAGCCCAGCACACCCAGGCCATTTTCCATAGTGGTATGCGAATCAGTGCCCACACAGGTATCCGGGTAAGCCCGTAGCACACCACCGACCTCACGGGTCATCACCACCCGCGCCAACGACTCGATATTGACCTGGTGGACGATGCCCATCCCCGGGGGAACGACCTTGAAATCATCAAAGGCGGTCTGCCCCCACCGCAGGAACTGGTACCGCTCGCCGTTGCGCTGGTACTCGATGTCCATATTGCGCTCGATCGCATCGGAGTTGCCGAAGGAGTCGATCTGCACCGAGTGGTCGATGACCATCTCGGCTGGTGCCAGCGGGTTGATCTTGGCGGCATCTCCGCCCAGCTCGGCCACTGCCTCACGCATTGTGGCGAGGTCCACTACACAGGGAACCCCGGTGAAGTCCTGCATTAGCACCCGAGCAGGGGTGAACTGAATCTCTTTGCTCGGCTGGGCGTTCTCATCCCAGCCTCCGAGGGCCTTGATGTGGTCTGCGGTGACGTTTTCGCCATCTTCGGTGCGGAGGAGATTCTCCAGCAGGACCTTGAGGCTGTACGGGAGGGTGTCGTATCCCTCGACCGCATTGAGTCGGAAAATCTCGTAGTCGGCGCCATCGACGTTGAGAACGCCTTGTGATCCGAAACTGTCCACTGTGCTCACGCTGAGACTCCTTAGTCTGGTTGGCGGGCTGACACAGCGCTTGGGTACGCGCTCATCACCAACTATCCTACTCATACTGCTGAGTCACTCAGCTTAGGTGAGACTCACCGGATGGTCGCATGCTCATATGCGTTCAAACAGCGCGACAGATTCCATGTGATGGGTATTCGGATAGAGGTCCAGTAGGGACAGATCCTGAATCCCCCAGCCAAGTTCCCCCAGCGCTCTGGCGTCTCTGGCAAAAGAGGCGGGGTCACAGGAGACATAGATGATCCTGTGCGGGCCGGAAGCGCCGATCCCGGCCAGGACACGCTCTGCGGCACCGGCACGAGGCGGGTCCAGCAGGACGACGTCACTGGCCTCCAGCCGGGAGGCGACCTTCTCTGCCGGAGCGTTGACCACCTCGACACCGTCGAGGCCGTCGAAGAGCCGCTGAGCCGCAGCAGAAGTCCCGGCGGCTGCCTCCACGGAGAGCACCTGGCCGGCAGCACCGACCCGGGACGCGGCCCAGGCGGTGAACAGTCCGGCCCCGGCGTAGAGGTCAATGGCGGAGCCTCCCGGCTCCAGTGATGCCATGACGTCGACGGCGTCCACCAGCGCATGGGGCGCACTGCGATGGATCTGCCAGAAGCCTTCAGCGGGAAGAGCCACGCTGTCCCGTCCGGCCACAGGAGTCGGGAGGGGCTCGCGGACCGTGCGCTGCCCGGTGACTACCTGATAGTCCACCGTTGTCGGCTGCAGCTGACTGTACCGCCGGCCTCGCCGCCGCCTGCGCTCAGTGGTCGCGGCGATGATGACACCGCCTATCTCGGGTGAGGATCCGGCGTAGTCAGCTAGCTTTTTCCGCAGCTGAGCCTGGTCGGAGGCATTCTCTGTACCCGCTGTCCGCACCATCAGGGTGATGGGCCCCTCGCCTGCGGGCGCGACCACATCGACGGTCTCTGCCCCGCTGAAGTCCCAGGAGAAGATACCGGAAGCACCCACTGCCTCGACAGCCAGCGGCATAGACCGCAGCGCGATGAGGTCATGGGACCGATTCGGTTTCATCGCCAGCGAACCGCCGGCGACTCCGAAGCTGACCCTGGTGCGCCAATGCATGCCGGAGGCGTCGGACCCCGGAAGCTGCTCGACCGGAAGCTCGCCGTCGGGTCCCTGGCCAGGAATGTCCAAGGTGGAAACGTCGATGCCGCCGATCCGCTGCATCGTGTCCCGGAACACCTGCGACTTCAGCCGCCGCTGGTGGGCATCGGTGATGTGTCCGTAGTCGGCACCGCCGACCGGGATCTGTTCGTGATCGTAGGCACGCAGCGCATCAGCCTGCTTCCAGGGATGGCGGCGCCGGTGGTCGGAGGCGTCGATGACGTCAACCACATCAGCCCGCCAGAACCGCGAGGAGCTGCCGCCGTCGGTGACCACCGCGCGGACCGTTTCCCCCGGAATCGCATGCCGCAGGAAGATGACTCGCCCTTCATGCCGCGCCACACAGTGACCGCCGTGGGACATCGGTCCCACCGTCAGCGTCAGCATGTGGGCCGAAGTCATGGCGAGGTGCTCTGCTGACGATCCCTGGTGATCATCCACCCCAGCCAGAGAGCGAAGGCGTAGAGCGGGACCCCCATCACCACGCGCGTCACCCCCAGAGCGGTCTCATTCTCGGCGAAGTAGAGCGGGACCTGCACGATGAGCCGGGAGGCCAGCACCGCGGTGATGATCCAGGTGGCCAGCGCATAGCGACGGCGCTGAATCCTGTCACGCCGCCAGTCGAATCCCTGACCGCGAATCACGCCGAAGAGGATGCCCATCACCGGCCACTTCACCGCCACAGACACGCTCAGGGCGATGATATAGCCGGCATTGACGAAGAACCCCGGGACGTAGAAGCCGCGAGCCTCACCGGAGAAATGTGCGAAACCCGCACAGATCAGCACACCGGCCAGGCCTGAGAAGGACTGCACCAGCGGCCCGCGCTGGGCCAGCCGGACCACCGTGAAGAGCGCTCCGATGGCAACAGCCACGCCAATGGCCACAGCAAGCTCATCGGCGATCAGGTAGGTCGCAAGAAATACTGTGGCAGGAAGGGCCGCCTCCACGATTCCCCGGACGCCACCCACCGAGCCCAGGACATCCAGGGATCCGTCGTCCTTGGTGGAGATTCGCTTGGCTGCGGACCCGGAAAGCTGCTGACTGAATTGATCTGCTGAGCTCATGACCCTAGCCAGTGGTGCTTGAGTCGTCTGAGTCGCCTCGCTGGGCAGCGTCGGGGACTCCATTGGTCTGGTTCTTCGGCACGACAACGCGCTTGGCACCGGCCGGAGGCTTCAGCTTCAGCAGTTCCCGCGGCGGCAGCGGATCGTCCCCACGGACCACAATGATGCGGGAGAACAGCTCCTCCACACCTGCTGAGGCTTTCCGGTCAATGGCTCCGCGACCACCGACGACGCCGCGCAGGAACCACCGGTTGCCCTCGAAACCGATGAACCGGGCAGCCCGCCAGCCCTGCCGACCGTCCTTCAGGACAGTCGGCACCCGGGCGTGCAGCTCCTTGCCGAAGCGCCCCTCCAGAATCCGCACCCGGCCTTTCTGCTTGGTGACCGACTCCTGAATCTGTTCGAGAACGTCGGCCCAGATGCCGCCAGATTTGGGAGCGGAAAAAGCCTGAAGCTGGATGCTGGCCTGCCCGATGGTGATGGTCAGGGACACCACCCGCTTGGACTTCTGGTCGATGTCCATACGGATCTTCTGCCCCTTGGCGGCGGGGATCAGCAGCGCACCGAAGTCGAGGTAGCCCTTGGTGGACTCCACATCCTTCCCATCACGTGGTCCTGGGCCGCGCCCCACCGCCGGTGTAGGAGTGCTGGCAGCCTCCTCCTCCGGCACTGGTTCGGTCACCGGCTCCTGATCATCGGCGACTGCGCCCTCGTCTTCGGAGACCTCCGCCTCAGTGATTTCGACCTCGTCGGATTCCCCGGCCACCTCAGCGGCCAGGGCCTCCTTGATGGTGGAGGGGTTCTGAGCCTGTTCCTTTTTCTTTTTGCCGAAGAGCATGCAACTCCTTAAAGCTGTTGTGCGTAGTGAGTCAGGCGTTTGTGGTCAGTCCGCTGGAGCCGAACCCTCCAGCGCCGCGGACGGTTTCCGGCAGTGCCGCAACGGGCGTGAAAACGGCCTGGGCGACTTCTTGGAAGATGATCTGGGCGATCCGGTCCCCCCGCTGAAAGCTCACCGGTTCGTCGAGATCGGTGTTGATCAGCAGGACTTTAAGCTCCCCGCGATACCCGGCGTCCACGGTCCCCGGGGCATTGACCATGCTCACCCCGTGCTTGGCGGCCAAACCGCTGCGTGGATGCACCAGACCGACCCAGCCCTCAGGGATGGCGATGGCCGTACCTGTGGGGACCATCCGGCGCTCACCAGGGGCGAGTGTGAAGTCCTCTGCGGTGACCAGGTCGGCCCCGGCGTCGTCGTCATGGGCATAGCGTGGCAGCGGCAGCTCCGGGTCAAGCTGCTGGAGGGGAATCTGAATCCGGTTCACAGGTGACGAGTCTACCGGGCCAGCCCCACGGCGGGTTCACGTGCGAACATAGAGACCATGAATGATTCAGTGCGGTATGCCGAAAGACTGTGGCCGGCATGGTGGATCTGGCTGTCGGTGGTGATCATCGGCAGCTCGTTCTCTACGATCTTCTTCCCGATCGGGGTCACCTACGGCGTGATCGCGCTGATCGTCGGCGCCGTTCTCGCCGTGGTGGCGCTGATGGCGATCACCCCGCGCGTGGAAGTCACCGATCAGTGGCTGAGGGCCGGCCGGGCTCAGATTGAGCGCGAGCACCTCGGACATGTGGTCGCCCACCGCGGGGCCGCTGCCAGGGAGCAGCTGGGCCCGGGCTTCGACGCTCGCAGCTATCAATGCGTTAGGGGCTGGATCAGCCCAGTGCTCACCGCAGAGATCACCGATCCGCGGGATGCCACCCCTTACTGGCTGATCTCTACCCGTCACCCGGAGAGGCTCCTGGCCGCATTGGGCTCGCAGGAGCAGGTGCGTGTCAGCGGAGTCTCAATGTCAGAGAACTGAGGCCAGGCGCAGATTTCCCACCGCAGGTGGTCTGCACACTGCTTGAGGCACGAGCGGGGTCTGCCCGGCCGGCGGAACCTTCAGGCGTGAAGGCTGGCGCAAGCCAGCCGAGAGCCGAGCGGGCTTTGCCCGCCGGCGGAACTAGTCTGTGCAGTCCTTGCAGACCAGTCCGCTGGGTCCCTCCACAGCCTGCGAACGGTGCCGGACCAGGAAGCAGGAGGTACAGGTGAACTCGTCGGACTGGGCCGGGAGCACCCGGACCTGCAGCTCCTCGTCGGAAAGATCGGCACCGGGGAGTTCGAAGCCTTCGGCGGCCTCCGTCTCGTCTTCGTCGACAACAGCCGACTGGCGGTTGGTCGAGCGGTTCTTCAGCTCCTCAATGGAGTCTTCGCTGACGTCATCGTCACTCTTCCGGGGGGCGTCATAGTCAGTAGCCATGGCAGTGCTCCAATGGTGGTTTCGTGCGTCTTCACCCAGGTCGGTGCGGGCCGGGCAGACGAAATCAAGGTCGCACAGATTGTGTCGTATCAGGTGCTTTCTGACAAATCCGAGACAATAGGTTACAGCACTGATCCTTCTAGGAGGGGTTGAGAGCGCCCTCCGCGCTGCCGGTGCCCCGCGATACAGTTGCCGGAAAGGACAACTGCTGACTGATCACACGGAGGACACTGCCGATGCAGGATCTGCGGATCGTGGGGGTCGACGCTGAAGGACCGGCTCCACGGCTGCTGCTCTCCGACTCATCCGGTGCGGAGTACGCGTTGCCTGTGGACCAAGCATTGCATTCAGCGGTGGCCGGTGCCACCTCCTCGACAGCGCAGAGCCAGAGTGCCTCTCCGCTTTCTCCCCGCGATATTCAGGCACGGCTTCGCAGCGGGGCCACCGTGGAACAGGTCGTGGCCGACTCCGGTCTGACCCGCGACCATGTGCTGCGCTATGCCGGGCCGGTCGCCGATGAGCGGGCATTCTTCGCCGCGCGTGCCCGGGAGACCGTGGTGGCCAGACCCTCGACGGCCGAACAGCACCGCCTGGCCTTCGGCGATGCTCCGGCGACTCTGGAGGCGATGGTGAAGGTCCGGCTGCGGACCATCGGCGTGGATCTCAACTCCCTGAGCTGGGACGCCTGGCGCCGTGAGGACGGGCTGTGGGCGGTGACGTGTGACTTCGACGCCGCGAGTTCCACGACCCATGCGGCCGGCATCGGGCAGCGGCCGCCTGCTGAGTGGGCCTTCGACTCCAGAGCACGCTCGGTGCAGGCGGAGAACGAATGGGCTGAGTCTTTGAGCTCCTTACCGGCGGCGCCCAGCCGCACCGTTGGCCGGCGGCTGACAGCGGTGGACGAACCTTTCAACGTAGATGAGCAATCGGACTCCCCGGCTGAACAGAGTGGATCCGGGCATGAGGATCTGCTGGAGATTCTGCGGGCCCGCAGGGGGCAGCGTTTGGGGACCGATGAGACCGGCGACGACAAACTTGCCACCCTGCTGACCCGCGACGAGCAGCCGCCTCCTGGTCCAGCCCAGGAGCAGACTACCGACACACTTCCCGGGTTAGGGGAGGAACTGGCCGAGGAAGAGGCTGAGCACGAGACTGAGGCGGACTCGCTGGGCCAGACCGATGCTTGGGGGTTCAGCTACGAGGAGTCCAGTGAGGATTCAGCTGAACCAGACGAGGACGCCCAGGAGCCGGCACCGCAGTCGAAGAAGCGAAGCGGCTCCCGCCGCCCGACGATGCCGCGCTGGGATGACATTCTCTTCGGCGGCAAAGAGTGAGCCGGTCAGGCTAGCTGCAGCAGGGGTACGCGGCGCTCAGCCTCGGTCAGTGAGCCGTGCTGACCGACCATCTTCAGCACGTCCTTCCCGGTGCGCTCGGTGTGGAAGAAGGCGATATCCGCCTGCGCTGCCACCAGTACGTCGCCGATCCGCGGCAGGACCCGGTCCTCCACGGTCCCGAACCAGCCCTCAGCCACCGCCTCTTCGCGAGTCAGCACCCAGGCCTGGTCTCCATAAGCCTGGTGCCAGCGCTCTGCGACATCTTTCGCCTGGCCCGCAGCCTCGGTGTACAGATGCAGGAACCGGGGCTCTCCACCAGTGTGCGCGACGCCGGCCAGCAGGTCCGGCCGGCCGCTGATGTCGATTCGCTGCTCCTGAGCCAGGTTGATCATGCCATGATCGGCAGTCAGCACAACCCGGGCCAGACTCCCGTAGGACTCGGTGAGACCCCGGCACAGCCGCCGGGCAGCCGAGTCGAGGGTCTCAAGCATCTGGAGCCATCTGGCTGACCCAACCCCTGTTCTGTGCCCGGTCTTATCCAGCTCATCGACGTAGAGGTACACCAGCACAGGTGCCGGTCGTCCGCGGTGCAGCGTCCCGGTTGCTGGCCGGTGTGCACCGATCCAGTCTGCGGCGGCGTCGAACCGCCGTTCAATGGTGTCGGCTCCGCTGAACTGCCCTCCGCGCAGTACAGCCTGGGTCAGCGGGGAACTGCGGAACTTGGGACGCGAGCAGGTCAGCACCTTCGCGCCGCCGTGCTCTGCGGACTCGAACACGGTGCGATGAGGCTGCCACTGCCTGGGGGCGACGTCGCTGTCCCACTGACCGAGCATATTGACCACTCTGCTGAGCTCCGGGGAGAGAACGTCATAGCCCACCAGTCCGTGCTGCCCGGCGGCGAGCCCTGTGCCGAGGCTGGCCAGGGAGGATGCTGTGGTCGTCGGGGCGCCGCTGTCGAGCACCTGTGCTGCGGCGGTGCTGCGCCAGGCTGAGGCGAGGAATCGCGCATGACCGGTATGAGCGGCCAGCTGCTTGTCTCCCAGACCATCGGCGAGAATGACCACGGCGATCTCTGCCTCAGGCAGCCGAAGCCGGTTGGTGAAGCCCTCCAGACCCAGGGCTGATGCTGCTGAGGTCAGCACATGCTGCAGATGCGCCTGACTGTTCGGCGGTGCCGGGAGCGGGCCCATGGGGCTCAGCGGAAATACTTGATCGTGGCTCGACGCAGTGCGCGGACAAAACTCCTGGCCTCATCCACGGCGGTGTCGCCCTCAGCGGTGGCAGCGATGCGCAGGGTGATGTCCTCCGGGACCACCGTTCCGGTATCACCGTGGTCGGCCATGCACTCAGGATTGCCGCAGTCGGCGGGCATCGAGTCGAACCGTGCGCCACCGGTCCAGTTGATGTTGAGGGAGACCTCCGCCAGGCCCCGGTCAGCTCTGAACTTATCCGGACTGCGGTGCACCTCGGAGAGAATCAGCGAACGGATACGGCCCACCGGGACGACTTCGGTGGAGATTCTGGCCACGACCTCGGTGGAGGCGGAGGGTGCCGAATCCTCATGCTGGATGGGGCTGTCCTCCTCAGCATCGTGGTCGTCCAGGTGCGCAACGACCATGATGTCTTCGGCCAGCACCAGCACGGTGATGTGCCGGTGAACTTCCTCGAAGTCGAAGTGCGTGTCCACGTGGACGATCTGGTGCTCTGCCTCCCGGCCGTCCAGCGCATCAGTCACAGTGTGGTGAACCAGGGTCGGGTAGAACCCGCCCCGGTTGATGGCCTCTTTGAGGGTGAGAGTGGATGTGCCCATAGTTCACCATGTTATCCCCGGTGCTGGCGGCAGATTTTCGAGACACTGCGGGCCGATTCGCGGGCGGCTTGCTGATTCTGGATAATGGACCGGTGCTGCAAAACCAGGGCGACGGAAATGCCACATTCCACCACCGCAATGCCACGCTGCTCTCTGTGGTTGAGGTCGAAGCCCCTGATGTCCTCACCTCGAAGGATCTGGACCGGCGGCTCTCCGACGCTCTGAAGCGGCTGCGGCTGCCCAGTGGGCTGCTCCAGCGGGTTGCCGGTGTCCGGTCCCGGCGGAACTGGCGGTCCGACGGCGATGTGCGCACTGGGACTGTGGAGGCCGGGCGCAGGGCACTGAGCGCGGCTGGAATCGAGCCGGCCGAGGTCTCGATGATGATCAACACCTCGGTGACCCGGGAACACCTCGAGCCCTCGGTGGCGGTCGGGGTGCATCATGAGCTGGGACTGCCCAGCTCAGCGATGAACTTTGACATCACCAATGCCTGCCTGGGATTCGTCAACGCCATGACTCTGGCCAGCAGCCTCATCGACGCAGGTCAGGCCCGCTATGTGCTGATCGTCAACGGCGAGGACGCCCGCAAGGTGCAGGACGCCACCGTCGAGCGCATCAACTCACTGGAGCAGAGCCTCTCCCGCGAGGATTTTATGAGTGAATTCGCCTCACTGACCCTGGGCTGCGGGGCCGCAGCCGCGGTCATCGGACCCGCCGACGCGCACCCGGAGGGCCACCGGATCATCGGCGGGGTCACCCGTGCCGCAACCCAGCACCATGAGCTCTGCGTGGGCGACCACCGCGGCATGTTCACCGATGCCCGCGGACTTCTGGACGGCGGGCTCGACCTGGTCATGGATGCCTGGGAGGATGCCAAAGCGCACTTCGACTGGCAGCAGATGGATTCCTATGTGACCCACCAGGTCTCGCAGCTGCACACCTCGTCCATCATCAAGGCCGCCAAGCTGGACAAGAAGAAGGTGCCGGTGACCTATCCGGAGCTGGGCAATGTGGGGCCAGCTTCCTTGCCGATCACCCTTGCCCGTGAAGCCGCCAGCCTGATCTCCGGTTCCAGGGTTCTCTGCATGGGTGTCGGTTCAGGGCTGAACACGGCAATGGTGGAGCTGCAATGGTGAGCTGGTGGCGGCCGATCCCGGCCAATGCGGCGCGCCGTCCCTTCGACGTGCTGACCAACACCCCGCTGCCCGGGGTTGATCCGCAGTGGTCGCACCTGGTGCAGGCGCGTTCTTCCGACGGGCCGCACACCTTTCATGTGCTGGACACCGGCCCGCAGCTGCAGGCGCGCGGCATCACCCCTACGGGGACCATCCTGGCCCTTCATGGCAATCCCACCTGGGCCTACCTGTGGCGAGGCGTGCTGGCAGCCTCGGTCCAGCGCGCCACACCGACAAGCGCCTGGCGGGTGATCGCCGCCGACCAGCTGGACATGGGGTTCTCCGACCGGTTGGCCCATCCTGAGCCGCCGGCAGCCGGGGCCACCAGCTACCGCCGCCTGGAGCAGCGGCTCGACGACGTGGACGGGCTCATCGAAGCGCTCGGCGTCGACACCGGCAGACCACTGGTGACCCTGGGCCACGACTGGGGTGGGATCATCTCCCTGGCATGGGCCGCCCGGCGCCGTGAGATCGTCGATGCCGCAGCTGTGCTCAATACCGCGGTGGACCATCCTGCGAACAGGCCGGTGCCACAGGCGCTGCGCGCAGCCATGGCACCGGGGGTGCTGGCGTCGTCGACAGTGCTGACTGATGCTTTTCTGCGCGTGACCCTTTCCCTGGCCGAGGATAACCTCCCTGAGCAGGTCGCGGCCGCCTACCGTGCCCCGTATGTCTCCCGGATAGGACGCGGCGGCATCGGCGGCTTCGTGGCCGATATTCCGGCGCTGGCAGAGCATCCTTCCCGTCCGGCGCTGGAGAGGGCCTCGGCTGCGCTGCGGGAATGGGACTCCCCCGCCCTGCTGATCTGGGGCCCCAAGGACCCGGTGTTCCGGGACCGCTATCTTCAGGATCTGCTTGACCGGCTTCCCCATGCGGATCTGCACCGCTTTGAAGGAGCAGGGCACCTGGTGGCCGAGGACCGGGACGTGGCCGAGGTCCTCTTCACCTGGCTCGCTGACACCTTGGGCGGGCAACCTGCTGGACCAGAGCACCGCAGCGCGCCGTGGTCTCCCCCGCCGGCCGACGGCGTCCTCGGACTGCACGAGCAGCTGGACCACATGGCACTGTCTTGGCGGCGGGACTCCCCCGCCGTAGTCCAGCTGGCTGGCCAAGAAACGGCCTCCATGACCTGGGAGGAGCTGAAGTCCCAAGTCGAGGCTCTGGCCGCAGCACTCTACGCACAAGGCATGCGGCCCGGGCAACGGGTGAGCCTGCTGGTGCAGCCGGGCAACCAGCTCACCGTAATCCTCTACGCCTGCCTCCGGCTGGGAGCTGTGGCGGTGGTCGCCGATGCCGGGCTGGGCATCAAGGGAATGACCCGGGCTGTGCGCAGCGCCTGGCCCGAATGGGTGATCGGTGAACGCCCGGGTCTGACGCTGGCCAGTGCACTGGGCTGGCCCGGCCGCCGGATCAGCGTGGAGGCACTGTCCCCACGAGCAGCACGCCTGGCCGGCGTGGAGGCCTCGGTGGAGCGTCTGCTGCGCCGAGGCGGATCAACCGCCCTGGAGACGGTGCCGATGCCCTCAGCGCAGGCTGATGCGGCAGTGCTGTTCACCTCAGGATCGACCGGCCCGGCCAAGGGCGTGGTCTACACCCATGGGCGGCTGGGTGCGCTAGTGGCACTGCTGCGCCGCACCTTCAGCCTCACCCCCGGTTCCTCGTTGATTGCCGGATTCGCGCCGTTCGCTCTGCTGGGTCCTGCCATCGGAGCCACCTCGGTGACACCGGATATGACCGTGACCAAACCGGCCACACTCACCGCACAGGCAGTGGCGGCGGCAGCCGCAGCGGGAAAGGCCACCATGTTCTTCGGCTCTCCGGCCGCGCTGACCAATGTGGTGGCCACCTCCGGTGAGCTCTCCGATGCGCAGACCGAGGCGCTGGAAGGGATCAAGCTGGTGCTCTCAGCAGGCGCCCCGGTTCACCCGGAGCTGCTGGACAAGGTTCAGCAGCTGTTTCCGCAGGCTGAGCTGCACACCCCTTACGGCATGACCGAAGGGCTGCTGCAGACTGACATCACCCGGGACCAGATTCACCAGGCTGCGACAACCGGGCAGGCCGGGGTGTGCGTGGGGCATCCGGTGGACGGGGTGGAGTTCGCTGCAGCCCCGCTCGACGGGCTCGGGATCCCCGCCGACCAGCTCAGTGATCCAGCGGCCGTTCCCGGCCGGCTCAGCGAGATCGTGGTCTCGGCAGCGCACCTGAAAGACCGTTATGACCGGCTCTGGCTCACCGATCGCACCTCGCGGCGCGATACGCATCGGGGCCTGCTGTGGCACCGCACAGGTGATATCGGCCACTTCGACGACGCCGGCCGTCTCTGGATCCAGGGCCGCCTGCATCACGTGATCAGCACTGCTGAGGGCCCGATCGGACCTGGCTTGGTGGAAACCCCGGTAGACGCCTTGGCGGAAGTCTCCCACTCCGCGGCAGTCGGGGTCGGGCCGGTGGGGACCCAAGCCGTCGTCGTCGTACTGGAGCCTGTGGCAGGCAGGAAGCTGTCGGTGGGATCCTCACCGTTGGCGCTGCCGGAGGTAGGCAGGCGGGTGCGCGAGGCCTCCACAGCTGCTGGCGTGTCGGCGGTCCTGGTGGTGGAGAAGCTGCCCACCGATATTCGGCACAATTCCAAGATCGACCGCAGCAGACTGGCTGCCTGGGCCGAATCGGTGCTTTCCGGTGAGAGGGTGAGCTCCCCATGAGTGATCTTTCCTCGGCGGAGATTCTTCCCCCGGCCAAGGTGCTGGTCACCGGTGCCTCCGGGCTGCTGGGCCGCAGTGTGGCCTCCCGGCTGGCCGAACTCGGCTATCAGGTCACCACGCTCCAGCGCAGCGCCTCAGGGCTGAGCACCGTGCGCGAGGTGCGCGGCTCGCTGACCGATCCCCAGGCCGTGGAGGAAGCCGTCAGCGGTCAGGACGCCATCATCCATATGGCGGCCAAAGTCTCTGTCTCCGGGCGGCGCGAGGAGTTCGAGCAGGTCAATATCGAGGGCACCGAGCGGATCTTCGACGCCGCCTGGGCCGAGGGCGTGGAGAATGTGCTGTATGTGTCCTCGCCCTCTGTGGCCCATGCCGGGGAGTCACTTGTCGGCGCACCGGCCGGTCCCCCCGATCCCGATCACGCGGAAGGACACTACGCTCAGACCAAGGCTGAGGCCGAGCTGATCGCTGAGGCACGGGCGTCGGTGGGCATCAATGTGCTGATCATGCGGCCGCATCTGGTGTGGGGCCCCGGCGACGGCCAGCTCACCAAGCGGATCATCGACCGTGCCAGGTCTGGAAGGCTCCCGCTGCTGGGCAGTGGAGCCCCACTGGTGGACACGCTCTACATCGACAATGCCGTCGACGCCTTTGCCGCCGGGCTTCGCAGGCTTCCGCAGATCGCTGAACTGCCTGCCGCACAGCGGCGTCTGGTGGTCACCAATGGTGAACCGCGGCCCATCGGTGAGCTGCTGATGGGCATCGCCGCCGCCGGCGGGGCGAAGCCTCCCAAACTCCGGGTACCACCGGCTGTGGCCAAGGCCGCCGGTGCCGTGGTGGAGAGGCTCTGGGCAGTCACCGGACCGCATCAGGATGAGCCTCCCATGACCCGGTTCCTGGCCGAGCAGCTCTCCACCGCCCATTGGTTCGACCAGCGGCATACCCGAGAAGTGCTGGGCTGGAGCCCGCAGGTCAGCATCGACGAAGGGCTGCTGAAGCTGGCCCGCCACATCCGCCGCACCGGCCGGGTGCTGAACTGAGGCCCTGCGCCTGGGCCCGGCATTTCATGGATTCCTTTCGCCTGGGGCTAAAGACTGGGATAGCCGACACTCCCCATCGGCCTAGTACTGCGATATGGCTCTACGTGCGGAGTCGGTGCGCTGCTCGGGGTTGGCGATGTCCACCGTCGCGTGGAGGATGTTCACACCCTCAGGTGAGACCAGAAGCGGAGAGAGCTGAAGGTTCGCCACCTGCGGGTGATTGTCCTTGAGGATCGCCACCCGCTGAACGGTCTCTCCCAAGGCGTCGAAATCCACCGGAGGCACTCCCTGGTAGCCGAAGAGCTTCTGCGAGGCCTTCGGAGTACTGATCAGCCGCGAAAGATCCTGATCAGTCAGCGGAGGCACCGCATGGGCCCAGTCGTCGAGCAAGTCCACCGCGTCACCGGAGATACCGAAAGAGAGCACCGGGCCCATCATCGGATCCTCGATGGCCCGCACAATGCAGCCCTGGCCGGTGGGAGCCATGGACTGGACCTCCAAGCCGGGGTTTCCGTACTTGGCCAGCTGGCGGCGCATATCGGTCACGACCCGCCGCAGCATATCCGCAGAATCGATGTTCAGCTGCACCCCGCCCAGGTCCAGACGGTGACGCAGGTACACGTTGGTGGACTTCACCGCCACCGGGTACCCCAGGCGCTCAGCGGCCTCCGCGGCGGAGTCGGGGGTGTCGAAGGCCGTGGAGGGCAGGACCTCGAGCCCGTACCGGCTCAGCAGCTGCTGCGTCTGGTCCTGGGTCAGCCGCTGCAGTCCTGCGCCGGTGACATCGGCAAGCCAGTCGGTCAACAGCGCATCAGTCTCCCGGGCCACCATGGACCCTTCGAGCCCGGCCGGGATATACGGCTCCCCCACGCCCTGGGCACGCCAGGACTGATAACGGGTGATCTTGGCCAGTGCAGAGATCGACCGCGCCGGCGAGGAGAAGATCGGCACCCCCTGCTGCAGTGCAGAGGTCTCGATCACCGGCCCGGCGTTGCCGATGTAGTTCAGCGGAACGTTGGGGTCCAGCACACCGATCAGTGACATCACCATCGGCTTGGTGTACTGCTGGGCGGTCATCGAGATCGCGCGGGTGTGGTCGTGATGGTCACCGGTGACCGTCGGCTGCAGGCACACAGCGACCGCATCGACGTCGTCGTCCTCGAACAGCTGCGCCAGCGCAGTGGTGAGGTTCTTCTCCGCCGACCAACGCGTACCGTCGAGCTCAAGGTCTCCGACCACGGTGGTGGGCCGCAGCCCATGGGCCTCCCCCGCATCTGCCAACAGCCGCGCCATGGACAGTGAGTTGGTGAGGACCCCCAGGTTCTTGCCCACCGGCATCGGCTGGGTGGCGAGGACTTCCAGGACATCCATCAGGGAGTCGTGGTTGCCCACCTGAATGACCCCGGAATTGGTCAGTATGGCATCTACTGCGCCCTTCGGCGCCCGGGAGAGCCGCACCTCGTGTCCCGGCGGATGCCGATGACCGGTCAGGTCACCGGTGGCGACGACGACGGGCTTGGTCAGTGAGAGCCGCCGGGCAATCCGGGAGAATTTGCGCGGGTTGCCGAAGGACTCCAAATAGATGCCTACCGCTCGGGTGGCGCCGTCGTCCTCGAAGTACTGCATGGCGTCATTGCCGGAGAGATCAGCACGGTTGCCTGCGGAGATCACCGCGGAGAGGCCAAGCTCGCGCCGGTGGGCCTGGGCGTAGAGCGAGGCGCCCATGGAAGCGGACTGGCTGAAGAGCCCGACTCCGCCGGGCACCGGCATGGTCGGTGACAGTGAGGCGTTCAGCGAGATGTCCGGGCTGGTGTTGATCAGCCCTGCGGAGGCCGGGCCGATCACGCGCATCCCCCACCGTCTGGCAAGCCGGACCAGATCCCGCTGCTCCTCGGTCCCGGTGCTGGTCACCACCAGCATCCCCTTGACCCCGTGACGGCCGCAATCGGCCACCACCTGTGGAAGGTGCTCGGCGGGTACGGCGACCAGGGCCAGGTCGATGTCCTGTTTGATGTGCGCCAGCGAGGAGTACGCCGGGGCTCCGCCGACTTCGAAAGCCTCCGGGTTGACCGAGTGCACCCCACCGGTGAACCGTCCTTCGATGAGGTTCTGCAGCAGGTGGTAGCCCACTGAGCCGTACTCCCGGGAAGCGCCGATGACCGCTACCTGCTGGGGCGCCAGCAGCTCCCCGACGCTGCGTGACTCCGCACGGTGCTCGCGAGCCTCCATCACCGCCCGGGAACGCTCAGTGGGGTCTATAGAGAACTCCAGGAGCACCACGCCGTCTTCGAACTTCCGCTGCACCTCATAACCGGCCTCGGAGAACACGGTGAGCATCTTCCTATTCTCCGGGAGCACCTCCGCGGAGAAATGCTCGATGCCGTGCTCCCGGCCCGCAGCGGCAAGGTGCTCCAGCAGAATGGAGCCCAGACCACGGCCCTGGTGGCGGTCGGAGATGTTGAAGGAGACCTCCGCCTCTGTGGTCTGGTCGATACGGTCGTAGCCGCCGACGCCGATGACCTCCTCGTCCAGCAGCACCACCAGAGAGACCCGGTTGATGTGGTCCACATTGGTGAACCGTTTAAGCTCCTTATCGGTAAGCTCGGACTTATAGGTGAAGTAGCGCAGGTAGATCGAGGACTCCGACTGGGCGGCGTGCATGCGCTGAAGGCGCTCCGCATCGCCCGGGCCCACCGGCCGCAGATGGGCAGCCGCCCCGTCCCGGAGCACAACATCTGCTTCCCAGTGGGCCGGATATGCGCTGACTTTCGGCTGTTCACCCATAGGATCAAGACTAACCAGAGAATTGCCCGCACACGACACTAAGGACTGCCCCGACCCCTCATGGCTCGCCGCTCCGCTGCTACCGTGCCCAACACACCGACTGACAACATCACCGATATCGACGTCTCCTCGGAGATGGAGACCTCCTTTCTGGAGTACGCCTATTCGGTGATCTATTCGCGCGCTCTCCCCGATGCGCGCGATGGGCTCAAGCCCGTACAGCGGCGGATTCTCTACATGATGGCGCAGATGGGTCTGCGCCCGGACAAGGGGCACGTGAAGTCCGCCCGGGTGGTCGGTGAGGTGATGGGCAAGTTGCACCCGCACGGTGATGCCGCGATCTACGACGCTCTGGTACGCATGGCCCAGTCCTGGGCCCTGCGGCTTCCCCTGGTGGACGGCCACGGCAACTTCGGCTCGCTGGACGACGGTCCGGCCGCACCGCGTTACACCGAGGCGCGGATGGCCCCGGCCGCGCTGGCGATGACCGCCGACCTCAACGAGGACGTGGTGGACTTCGAGCCCAACTATGACAATCAGTTCATGCAGCCCGGAGTGCTCCCCGCGGCGTTCCCGAACCTTCTGGTCAACGGCGCATCAGGCATCGCGGTGGGCATGGCCACCAATATGGCACCGCACAATCTGTACGAGGTGGTCAGCGGCGCACGCCACCTGATCCTCAACCCAGGGGCTTCCCTGGAGGAGATCCTTCGGCATATCCCCGGCCCGGACATGCCCTCCGGGGGTCGGATCATCGGGCTGGACGGAGTGCGCGAAGCCTACCGCACCGGCCGCGGCAGCTTCAAAATCCGGGCCAGGGCCAGCATCGAACAGGTCTCCCCGCGGCGCAACGGCATCGTGATCACTGAACTGCCATACATGATCGGGCCCGAGACGGTCATCGCCAAGACCAAGGAGGCGGCCCAGGCCAAGAAGCTCGCCGGAGTCGCCGATGTGCTGGACCTCACAGATCGCAGACACGGCACCCGGATGGTCATTGAGCTCAAGGCCGGGTTCGACCCGCATGCGGTGCTGGCCCAGCTGTATAAGCACACTCCGCTGGAGACCAGCTTCGGGATCAATAATGTGGCCCTGGTGGAGGGCCAGCCGCGCACCCTGGGGCTGCTGGAGCTGCTGCAGGTCTACGTCGGCCACCGCATCGAGGTGGTCCGCCGGCGTACTACACACAGACTGGGAAAGCGGAAGGACCGGCTGCACCTGGTCGAGGGTCTGCTGATCGCCATTCTGGACATCGACGAGGTCATCCAGATCATCCGTGCCGCCGATGACTCCGGCGCTGCCAGGTCCCGGCTGATGACCATCTTCGATCTTACCCAGCCCCAGGCTGAGCATATTCTCGAGCTGCGGCTGCGTCAGCTCACCCGCTACTCCACGTTGGAGCTCGAGCAGGAGAAGCAGAAGCTGGAGGAGGAGATCGCCCAGCTGGGGGCGATTCTGGACTCCGACCAGCTGCTTCGCCAGACCGTGGCCGATGAGCTCGCCGATGCCGCCCAACGGTACGGAGATGACCGGCGCACTGAGCTGGTCGACGCCGAGTCCGACCCGCTGGTACCGGCTGCTGCTGCGCCGCCGGCGGGCAAGAACGACGCCGAAGGCTCACTGGAGATCCCTGACTCACCCTGCTGGGCAGTGCTCTCCACCTCAGGGATGCTGGCCCGGACCGCTGACCGCTCCGCACTGCTGCATCCGGCCAGGCGGCGTAGGCATGATGCCCTGCGCTCAGTGGTAGCCACCACCGCCCGGGCGCAGATCGGCGCGGTGACCAGCACCGGGCGAATGATCCACCTGCCGGTGATCGAGATGCCGGTGCTGGAGATCGCCGCGGGAACGGTGAATCTCAACCAGGGCGGCAAGGTCAAAGACTTCTTCACCGGCGCCCTGCAGCTGGAGAAGAAGGAGCAGCTGGTCGGTTTTGTACCCCTGAACCATGTGATCGCCCTCGCCACCGCACAGGGACGTGTCAAACGCGTCAACCCGGACTATCCGCTCCACCGTGACCACTGGGAGGTGATGGCGCTCAAGGACAACGACACCATCATCGGCGCAGAGGTGACCGCTGCGGGCTCTGACCAACTGGTCTTCGTCACCAAAGAGGCGCAGCTGCTGCGCTTTGCCGCCTCGAATGTTCGCCCGCAGGGCCGCAGCGGTGGCGGTGTCGCCGGCATGAAGCTGGGGGCCGAGGATTCGGTCATCGGCTTCAGCGTGATCCCCGCCTCGGCCGCCGAAACTCCTGCCGCCGCAGTGGTGGTCACCTGTGCCTCGGGCACTGAGACGCTTGCCGGTCTGGGCTCGGAGAGTGTGAAAGTCTCTGACCTTGCCGAGTTCCCGGCGAAGGGGCGGGCCACCGGCGGCGTCCGCGCCCACAGGTTCCTGAGCGGTGAGGACCACCTCACCCTGGGTGCCGCAGTGCTGGGTCCACCGCTGGCGGCAGATCAGCGCGGAGGTGCCCGGACCGTGCCGGCGGAGCTGGCACGGCGGGATGGGTCCGGGGTTCCTCTTGAGACGCCGCTCGCCGCAGTCTCCTCCAGCCCTGAGGCGCTCTCCCAAGCAGCGGCCGCGCTGCTGTGACTGACTCGCCCCAACCCAGAGCAGCATCTTCTACGCCGTGTAGAAAATTACGTCAGTTCGGAGTATCCTGGACTCCTAGGAACTTCTGCCTTCAAGGAGCAATCAGCATGGCCTCACTCGGTGATCTTGAACGTTCAGTCATGACTCTGCTGTGGGACTCGGGACAGCCGCTCAGCGCCAATGAGGTCTGCGAGCAGCTGGACGATGACCTGGCCGTGACCACAGTGCTCACCGTGCTGGCTCGTTTGGAGAAGAAGGGTATGGTCCAGCGGGAGCGGTCCAGTCGGCCACACCGCTATGCCGCTATGGCCACCCGCGAGGAGCACACGGTGGAGATGCTCAACGAGGTGCTGGGCACAGCTCCTGACCGTGAAGCAGTTCTCGCCCGTTTCATCGGCGGAGTCTCTGACTCCGAGGCGGCTTCTCTGCGTCGCATTCTCGGCTAAGCCGAATCTCACAGCCCAGCGGCTGTACCGCATAGACTGTCTGGGTGGAACCCCTCGCGCTGCTGCTGGCCGCTCTGGCGGTCATTTTGGCAATACCAGTGCCCAAACTGCTGCACACTGCCAGGTTCCGCACTCGATCCCCATGGGCGACCATGCTGCTGTGGCAGGCCATCGCCTTGGCCGGCGGCCTGTCGATGGTGGGAGCCCCGATCGTCTATGGGCTCTCTCCCTTCGGCTCCAACGTCCCCCAGGCTCTGAGCACTGCGGTGCGCCTGACGCTGGACGAGGACTACTCGGCGATGGCCGGACTCCAGGTCCACCCGTGGCACCTCTTCTGCCTCTGCCTGGGACTGCTGCTGGGCGGGCATCTGCTGCTGACGCTGGCCCGAACCTATGCTCGGGTGCTCAGCGCCCGACGCCGACACCGACAGCTGGTGGATCTGCTCTCCACGCCGGCACCCCACGGTGACCACGGCGCTGAGACCCAGATCATCGAGCATGACGCGCCGATGGCCTACTGCCTGCCGGGCAGAACCAACGCCAGCTCGATCACCGTGCTCTCCCGGGGCCTGCTCAACACGCTCAGCGAGCCGGAGCTGGCTGCGGTCATCGCCCACGAACAGACCCATCTGAAGCAGCGTCATCATCTGCTCACCATGGCATTCGAAGCCTGGTACCGGGCTCTGCCCTGGCTGCCGACCACCCGGTACGGCCGGGAGGCGGTGCTTGAGCTCACCGAGATGCTCGCCGACGAAGGGGCCATGGCAGAGCACTCCCGCGAGGACCTGCTGCGCTCGCTGGCACTGAGTTCATCGGAGGCTGGCGCTCCAGGTGCCGGATCGCCCGAAGACACCAAACCCTTGGGCGCAGGAGCAAGCAGCGAGATCACCGGTGCTCGACTCCAGCGGCTGCTGGTTCCCGCCCGCCCGCTGAGCAGAACGGCCGTCACCGGGTTGGTCAGTGCCTCATTAGCCCTGTTGGCGGTACCGACGGGCTTACTGCTGCTGAGATAACGTGTCTGAGGTCGACATGCAGCACACGAGAAACGGGGCCCGCCGCGCCTGGCACCTGTGGCTGGTCGCGATCGTGATGTTCGCCCTCTACAGCGACTTCCGCTTACCTCGATCGGTGGGCGATGCTGGGCGATAAAAAACTAGCTGCGAGCCAGGAAGTCCTCTGCGCCGCCGACAAGCTCGGTGTGCGCCTGCTTCAGACCCGGCTTGTTGACCAGCTTGGCGATCTCTTCGGCGAACTCCTCTACGGAGTACAGCTTGCCGGCAGCCTCACGGCGGGCCTCGATGGCACCGGGCTCTGCACGGTTGAGCAGCGTGGCGGTGATCGTGCCTTCAATCATGTCCCCGGAAACCACGGTGAGGATGATCCCCTTCTCATCCAGTGCCGGCACCAGATCGCGCAGTGCATCCTCGCCCGCGCGCTTGGAGCGGGCCACCGGCTCATAGGCGTCCATAGTCGAGACCTCATTGATGAAGTGGGCCTGGTGGCTGGTGACGAAGACAATCTGCGAACCGGGCGGCATCACCTCGATGGCGGTCTGGACCATGGTGACCTGGGCGTCGCGGTTGAGCGTGAGGGCATAGTCCTCGCCGCGGTCTGCCTCCATCCCACCAGAGGCGTTGAGGATCAGCAGGTTCACAGAGCCGAAGTTCTCCACTGCGGCATCTACCAGCGCCTGAGCGCCGGCCGGCTCTGTCAGGTCAGCCTGAACGGCGACCGCCTGACCCCCGGCAGCCTCGATGCCTGTGACCACTTTCTTGGCCCGCGGCGCCTTGGCCCGGTAGTTGACCACCACACCAGCCCCCCGCTCTCCGATCAGCTGGGCGGTGGCAGCACCGATCCCTCGCGAAGATCCGGTGATGATCGCGCCTTTTCCTGCAAGGTCCTTGCTCATGCTGTTATCTTCTTTCTCCCCATGTCCGCATCACCCACCACATGGAGACCTCATAGGTCCACATGTCTGGGAACTGTCAATCGTGCCGCTCACCGTGCTGTCAGTGGCCCATACCCAGGCCGCCGTCGACCGGAATCACCGCACCCGAGATGTAGGCGGCGTCGTCCCCGGCCAGCCAGCGCACCACACGGGCCACCTCATCGACCTCGGCGAAGCGGCCGGCAGGAATGTTCTCCAGGTACTTCTTCTGAGTGTCCTCATCCAGCGCATCGGTCATATCCGATCGCACGAATCCCGGTGCCACCACATTGGCGGTGATGCCGCGGCCGCCGAGCTCCCGGGTCAGTGAGCGCGCCATGCCCACCAGCGCAGACTTAGAGGAGGAGTAGTTGATTTGCCCCGGAGAGCCGTAGAGGCCGACCACGGATCCGATGAGCACCACCCTTCCCCTGCGCAGCCGCAGCATGCCCTTGGAGGCGCGCTTGAGCACCCGGAAGGCACCGGTGAGATTGGTGTCGATGACCTCGGAGAAGTCATCCTCGCTCATCCGCAGCAGCAGAGTGTCACGGGTGATTCCCGCATTGGCCACCAGCACCTCCACCGGGCCGTGAGCTTCCTCCACCTGTGTGAACGCTTGATCGATGGAGGCTGAGTCGGTCACATCCGCGGCCACGCCCAGAGCGCCCTCGGGGGCCTCACCGCTGCGGGTGGTGACCGCGACCTTGTCGCCGTTGGCGATGAACGCCTCCGCGATCGCGCGTCCGATTCCACGGTTTCCTCCGGTGACCAGTACTGATCTTTCGCTCATGCGGCTCCTCGGGTCGAATTCTGCTCGACATACACCCTACGCGAACGCGCTCATGGTGATCGCGTCCAGTCAGCTTTCAGAGTGTCTCATATGCTGGTGTGATGGGACACACACTGTCGGTATCGTCGGTCAGTAGCCTGGTGGCTGTCGCTGCCCTGGTGCTCACGGCCTGCGGCCACAGCGGCGATGCCCATCAGTGCGAGGGGACTGTCGAGCAGCTCAGCGGCGACCTCCCGGATCTCTTCTCGGCATGGGCTGAGGCGGACTTTCCAACCCGTGGAGATGACCCCGAGGCGTTCAGCAGACCATTCGAGCAGCTTGGTGAGAGCCTGGGGACCGAGCCTGCTCATCTGATCACAGCCATGCGTGACTCAGGCGAGGAACCCTGGGCCGCTACGGTCCTCGGCGACCTGCTCGTCATTCACTTCCCCGAGGGAACCCCAGACGGGGCGGTCGAGGACCCCACCCTGATCGCCTATGCCCTCGACACTGCGGCACCGGTGTGGGCGGTGACCGACACCAACAGCTCCTTTGACCGGTTCCCGCAGCTCATCACCGATTCGCTGATCGTTCATCTCTCAGGGTCGGAGGACCACGCTGATGTCTACGGAATCGACCCGCAGACCGGCCAGACGGTGGGATGCAGCGGTCAGGCCATCGGGGAGGACAGTGTAGTCTCAGCCACCGCAGCCACCGGCGGGGATGACATCGTTTTCACCAACGGGGATGCGGGCACTCTGAGCCGCCTGGACGTCTCAGACGGTCAGCTGCTGTGGGAAGCCGACATCGAGGAGGCTGAGCTGCTGCACACCAGTGACTGGGCGGTGGTTGACGATGAGCTGATCGCCCTGGCCGGCTACCGAGATCCGGCCTCCACCGCCCCGGACACAGAGCAGGATCTGGATGCTGACGTGGCCACGGTGGACTATGACCCTCTGCTCACACGTGCTTACAGTCTTCAGGACGGTCAGCTGCTGTGGGAGCATCCCGTCTCAGGCAGCGCCTACCCACTCATGAACGCTGGAGAGGCAGGAATCCTCCTGGCCCGAACGGCATCGCCTGACCAGGATGAGGACCACCGTCAGGTCGGTTTCATGCCTGAGGAGGTTCTCCACGGCTTGGAGATCGTTGACCCGGCAGGTGAGTCACTCTGGGCCACCGAGCGGCAGCCGGCCAACTCCCCGGGACAGGGAACGGTGGTCGATGATCTGGTGATCTGGGCGGACTCTGCCCTTCGCGGCTCCACCACAGCCTGGGAGCTCAGCACCGGGGAAACTCGGTGGGAGATCTCCGATGCGCAGCTGACCGATCTCAACGCCGGTGAGACAGTCGGCGTCGTCGACGCGGCGAACACCACTCCCTTGGACGATTCCTATCTGATTCCCACCGCCAGCGGCGTCACCCGGGCCGACCCTGCCACCGGAGACATCGAATTTGCTCCGGTGAACCTCGGTGGGATGACAAGGCAACGGATCATCGGAGTGACCGAGACTCATCTGGTCATGGCCCCTACCTACTTCACGGACAACCAGGCGCTCACATTCGTCATCTACGAACGATGATTCCCGCGGTGACAGGAGCCCTCAGGAGCACGCCTGACAGTCTGTTCTACGCGGCGTAGAATGGCAGGATGACCAGCCAGGTCCACTCCATCACCGACGCCCCGCTGCGGCACAGCACCGAGCAGCACGCACGGATGGTCCGCTATACCGTGGCCATGTCCACCCGTGTGGTGTGCTTCGTGCTCGCTGCCGTGGTCGGCGTGGTCTGGCAAAGCTGGTGGGCAGCGGTGTTCGTGGCCGCGGCCATCGTTCTTCCCTATGTGGCCGTGGTGGACGCCAATGCCGGAGGCGACCGCTACCAGGCTCGCCGCGAGGATGAGGGGCTCGCCCCCCAGCCGCGCCGGCTGAGCACCGGCGGAGAGGATCTTCCCGCGGAACCGCGCCAGTGGTGGGAAGAGGAGCACGACGGCACCCCCTCCCCCAACAGCGCTGATGGTGCTGTGATCTCCGGAGAGCTGAGCGACGACGACGCCCCGGACGGGACACAGAGCTGATGGACCTTCTGGGCGCACTCGGCTCGGATCAGCCGGGACCGGAGACTCCCACATGCTCCCGCAAGGGATGCCCGGCGGAAGCCTGGTGGCAGATCATGTGGAACAACCCGAAGATCCACAGTCCGCAGCGGCGCAAGATCTGGCTGGCCTGCAGTGAGCACCGTGACTGGTTGGAGAGCTTTCTGCGGGCGCGGCTGTTCTGGCGCAGCACAGAACCGATGAATCATCCCAAGGGCAGCAGCACCACCACCGGACCGGAGGTGGACCGGTGAAACAGCAGCGCTACGGGTTTCTGCTCTCCCCGGTCTGGCTGGGCTGGCTGGGGGCCTGCGTGATCTTCTGCGTGGCCTGCTACCTGCTGGGGCAGTGGCAACTGGACCGGCGGGAGGCCGCACTGGAGGAGATCAACCGGGTGGTGGACAATTATGACCAGGACCCGGTCCCCTACTCCGAGGCTCGGGACATCTTCGCTGAGGGATCCGCCGAGGATGAGTGGACTGTGGTGGAGCTCCGCGGTCAGTATCTGAGCGACGATTCACTGCTGGTCCGCAACCGCGGCCACGGCGGCCAGGTCGGCTATGAGCAGCTGGTGCCGTTCCGCGACTCAGCCAGCGGCGACGTCGTCGTGGTCTCCCGGGGATGGTTGCCGACCTCCAGCACCGACGGGTCGGTTCCAGCCTTCAACCCGGAGCCTCCTGCCGGAGTGGTGGAGCTGACCGCGAGGATGAGACCGGGCGAGCCGGAGATCGACCGTGATGCCCCGCAGGGGCAGCTGGCATCGATCGATCTGTCGGAGTATCAGTCCCAGGCCAGCTATCCGTTGGTGCAGGGCGGCTACGGACTCATGGCTGAGGAGTCGCCGGAGCCGGCACAGACGCCCCACCAGCTGGCCCGTCCGAGCTTGGACGAGGGGCCCCATCTGAGCTATTCGATGCAATGGGTGACCTTCGGGCTGCTGAGCTTTGTGGGCTGGGGGTATGCGGCCCGCGTGCACCGCCGCAATCTGGACGCCGAGGAACTCGACGAGCTTGAGGGCACCGGCGCTGCGGCCGCAGATGAGCTCGGCTCAGCGGATGCGAGGCTGGAGAAGCAGCTGCGCGCACGCCGTGCCAAGCAGATGCGGCGCAGACAGACCGGCAAGTATTCTGATGAGGACGCCGAGGACGCGTGGGTCGATCAGCGGCTTGCCGGCCCACGCTGACGTGACCGGGACAGACTATGGGCTGATCAGCTGGAGCCTGGGGAAGTACGTTCGATAGCGCTTGGCATCACGGGTAAGGAGCCGGTGACCAGCTACCAAGGTATGCGCTCCGATGTAGAAGTCCGGCATCGGTGCTGGCTTTGTGCCGCCACGCCTCCGGTAGCTCAGGAATGCCTTCCCGGCGAGAAAACCAGCTTGCCATGGGAGCGTCTCCCCCGAATAGCCGTCGCGTGGGAACGCCACATCAAGTTTCTCAATCGACGTGTACGCCACCGAGACTTCGGCGTACACGATCTGGTTGATCACCAGTAAGTACTCCCTGGTCCGCTTCATCAGCCAGAGCCTGCTCCGACCAGTCCTGCCAAAGCGGATCCTCAACGGCAATGTCGATCAGAACGTTGGAGTCGACGAGGGTCGCCACTGGTCAGTCCCCTCTGAGAAGCTCCATAAGCTGGTCCGTGGACATGCCGTTGATGTCCTTGCTCGACGCCGTGCCTCGAAGCCGCTGGACCATGCGCGCCCCCCGGGTGGTACTTTCTGAGCCATGGACGATCTTCAGCGTTCCCTGATCCTCCACGACATCGACCTCGTCGCCTTCAGCGAAGCCGAACTTTTGTCGCAGCGGGGCAGGGATAGTCACCTGCCCTTTACTATTGAGCCGCATCCTGCACCTCCGCGCCATGTATTACGTATCTATTGTATTACGTAATATTAGTCACGGTCTATCAATCAGCTCCTTGCCAAGAACGAAGCTCCGCGACCGCCACAGCACCTACGTCCGGCACAGGAAAGTCTGGAGCGCTCCCTCAGGCTAAGGTGACCAGGTCCTCGTACTCTTTGGAGTAGAGGTCCTCGACGCCATCGGGCAGCAGCACGACACGTTCAGGGGCCAGTGCCTCCACGGCCCCGGGGTCGTGGGAAACCAGTACCACAGCGCCTTCATAGGTGCGCAGCGCCGCCAGGATCTCCTCTCGGGAGGCAGGATCCAGGTTGTTGGTCGGCTCGTCCAGCAGCAGCACATTGGCGCTGGAGGCCACCAGGGTGGCCAGGGCCAGCCGGGTCTTCTCCCCGCCGGAGAGCACCGCGGCGGGCTTGGCGACGTCGTCCCCGGAGAACAGGAAGGAGCCTAGGATCTTGCGCTGATCCGTATCGGTGAGGAAGGGAGCCGCGGTCTTCATGTTCTCCAGCACCGACTGATCGGTGTCCAGGGTGTCGTGCTCCTGGGCGAAGTAGCCCAGCTTCAGACCGTGGCCGTGGATGATCCGGCCCGAATCCGCTTCTGCAGCACCGGCCAGCATTCGCAGCAGCGTAGTCTTGCCCGCCCCGTTGTAGCCCAGCACCACCACTCGCGAGCCGCGGTCGATGGCCAGGTCGAGTCCGGTGAAGATCTCCAGCGAGCCGTAGGACTTGGACATGCCCTCGGCCATCAGCGGGGTCTTGCCGCAGGACTGAGGCTTGGGGAACCGAATATTGGCCACCCGGTCAGCCTGACGCTCACCCTCCAGCCCGGCCATCATCCTGTCGGCGCGCTTGAACATGGACTGCGCGGCCACCGCTTTGGTGGCCTTGGCCCGCATCTTCTCCGCCTGCGCCCGCAGCGCCGTGGCCTTCTTCTCCGCGTTGGCAAACTCCCGCTTGCGCCGGGCCTCGTCCTGTTCGCGCTGGGCCAGGTACTTCTTCCAGCCCATGTTGTAGACGTCTACTGTCATCCGCATGGCATCAAGGTAGAGCACCTTGTTGACGGTGGACTCGATAAGATCCACATCATGGGAGATGATCAGCACCCCACCGGGGAACCGCTGCAGATAGTCCCGGAGCCAGACGATGGAGTCAGCGTCCAGGTGGTTTGTCGGCTCATCGAGCAGAAGTGTGTCGGCGTCGGAGAACAGGATCCGGGCCAATTCCACGCGCCGGCGCTGACCGCCGGAGAGCGTTCGCAGCGGCTGGGTGAGGATCCTTTCGGGCAGATCAAGGTTCTTACAGATGATCGCAGCCTCGGACTCAGCGGTATACCCTCCGGCAGCCTCGAAGCGGGCCTGCAGATTGTCATAGCGCCGCATGGCCTTCTCACGTGCGGCGCCGTCGTCGGAGGCCATGTCCAGCTCGGCCTGCCGCAGCTTCGCGGAGACCACGTCCAGCTCCCGAGCGGAGAGGATCCGGTCCCGGGCGGACTGCTCCATGTTCTCCACCCTGGGGTCCTGGGGCAGATAGCCGATGGACCCGCGGCGCTCCACGTGCCCGGCGGCCGGGGTCCCGGCTCCGGCCAGGACCTTGGTCATGGTGGTTTTTCCGGCACCATTGCGCCCCACCAGGCCGATCTTGTCCCCGGAGTCGATGCGGAAGCTCACACCATCCATCAGCAGACGTGCTCCGGCACGCAGCTCGAGATTGGATACGCTGATCAACGGTGAATTTCTCCTGTGACGAATCGGCGGCGGGCAGTGGGCAACCAGGACAGTCTAACGATGCAGCCGCATGATCTATGCCTGAAGGTGGGCTCGCTCCGCCCGCCAGCGGGACTCACTCAGATGTTGAAGCCGAGGGCGCGCATCTGCTCCTTGCCGTCCTCGGTGATCTTCTCCGGACCCCACGGCGGCATCCAGACCCAGTTGAGCCGCCACTCATCGACCATGGTCCCGATGTTCTGGCCGACCTGCTCCTCCAGCACATCGGTCAGCGGGCAGGCCGCAGTGGTGAGGGTCATATCGATGACCAGGGCACCGTCATCCTCGTAGCGCAGGCCGTAGAGCAGCCCAAGATCCACGATGTTGATGCCCAGCTCGGGGTCGATAACCTCCATGAGGGCCTCTTCGATGTCCTCAAGGGGTGTCTGCGTTGCTGTTGTCTCGCTCATTCGTTCTTCCTTCCCGTCATCATTCTTACGGGCATAACGTTATGGTGGTCTCCACTATGCCTGAGCCTGTCTCTGCTGGCCAGCGTCAGCTCAGCGTGCCTGCGCCTGGGCGAGGGCATCACGTAGTGCCATCCATCCCAGCAGTGCGCATTTGACCCGTGCTGAATACCGGCCGACACCGGTGAAAGCTCCTAAGTCTTCGAGCTGATCCATCCGGTCAGGGGTCAGTTCCTGCCCCCGGTTGCGGATCAGCTCCCGGAAGGTCTCCCCCAGTTCTTCGGCCTCTGCCACCGCAGTCCCGTCCACCATCTGGTGCATCAGGGAAAGTGAAGCCTGGGAGATGGAGCAGCCCCTTCCGGTCCAGCCCACGTCGATGATCGTGCCCCCGGCCACCCGAACCTGAACCCGGCACTCGTCACCGCAGGTGGGGTTGACTTGAAACGATTCCCCGTCAGCAGCAGGGAGCTCACCCTGACCGGAGCGCTGCTTGGCATGGTCGAGGATCACCTGCTGGTAGAGCATCTGCATCGCAGACATCAGGACCTCACTCCGAAGAAGCCGATCACGGTGTGCAGGCCACGGACGAAGGCCTCGATATCCT
>NZ_QWLD01000029.1 GCF_003600155.1 Nesterenkonia muleiensis
TGACACGCCGGGTGTGAGTTCGGCGGGGAAGGTGCCGTGATGAGCGCGACACTTAATGATGTGCAGGCGGCGTTCGAATCGGCTATACGATCCGGTGCAAAGGATACCGACCCAATCCAGTCGGTCGGTGTTGGCATCGATAGGCATGGCCGGCTCTCGGAGTTCGTTGCGGTTGAGGGATGAGCCGGATGGGTGGCTGGTGCTCCACGCGATGATCGCCCCCAACAAAGTTCTCAAACGAAGTCGGTCTAGGGAGATAGTCCAGATGAGCAGGTATAAGGCGGTGAACGGTGCCGCGTTCACCGACGAGGACATCGAGCGCTGGGCCGCTGAGGCTGAGTCCGAGCAGAGCTACACAGGCAGACACCTTGGCCCGGCCGTCCCTCGGCGTCCGGTCAGTGTCGGAGCCGATGCCAGGCCTTTCACTGTGCGTTTGGACGCGCACCAGCCGGGCCAAGCTCGGCAATGTCGCCCGGGAGCGCGGCACTACTTCTTCTCAGCTCATGCGCGGTCTCATCGACTCACTGTAGGGCGAGCTGATCAAAGAGGTCTGACTCGCAGCAGGGATGCCTGGTCGATGGCGCTTCACTTCGTCAGAGGGCGGAGGTGCACACCTTCAGCACGTGGGGTCCAGCAAGTGATTGGGCAGACGATTACCGGGTGCCTTGCCGCGGATCTCCAGCAGGTCGCGGGCGTGAGCATGAAGCCTTTTGTCCTCAGCACTGACCGGGTCCCAGGCGGGTATAGGGACTGAGGTGCCGGTGTCATCGCGGGCGACCATGACGGTGAGCCCGTACGTGGTGAAATGAAACTCTGAGGTCTTGGGGTCTGCTGACCGCACGTGAACAGCGATGTGCATACCCTTGGTGCCGGTGTACACCAGACGGGCTTCGACTTCGACGAGGTCTCCGATCCGCAGAGGCCGGTAGAACCGGATTCCTCCTGAGAAGACTGCCACTGTGTCCATACCGCAATAGCGCGAGGCGCACACCGTGGCAGCCTGATCGATCCACTCCATCACCACTCCACCATGGACCTTGCCGCCCCAGTTGACGTCTGTGGGGGCGGCAAGGAACCTCAGCATGATGCGCTCGGCAGTACCCTCATCGGTGTACTCCTGCCCGTTCATGGCCCGGACGATCTCTTTGCGAACCTCTATCCTGGCTTCGGCGTGGTCGTACTCACGGTGCTCCCACTCGGTCTGCGGAGTCCAGGGGGGCACTGGTGTGGGTTTGCCTTGGGCATCGACTGCCACAAAGATCACCAGGCAGGATGTTGAGGCATGGGGCTGACCGCCCTGCGGGTTACTGGAGGTCACCGTGGTGCGAATGTGCATCGATGAGCTGCCGGTGTAGACGATCGTTGCCGTCACTTCGACCATCTCACCGACTTCGACGGGGTCGGCGAAGTGAATATTGCCCACATAGGCTGTCACGCAGTAGCTCTTCGCCCACCCCACGGCCGCCGCGTATGCGGCCTTGTCGACCCAGTTCAGCACCGTTCCCGCATCCACGGAGCCTGAAGCGCCGGCATCAGTGGGTGCTGCAAGAAAACGTAGAGTCACGGAGTTCTGCGGCGTGGATGAGACTGTCATGGATGGTCCTCGGGATCCGGGAAGTTGGTGCTATTACCGTACATGCCAGTATCGGGCCCTGTATGCGTCGCAGAGCCGATGATCACGCCGCAGGAGAAGCCGCCGTGCCCTTAGCCTGTGGCACCGTCTTCGCCGGCGGCGTTCATCACCGCTTGAGCGACTCCGGCGGCCACGCGATCATCCAGTGGTGAGGGCACGATGTAGTCAGCACGAAGATCCTCACCGACCACATCGGCGATCGCCGTGGCGGCGGCGACCTTCATGGACGGGGTGATCCGCCGCGCACCGGAGTCCAGGGCGCCGCGGAAGATCCCGGGGAAGGCCAGCACATTGTTGATCTGGTTCGGGAAGTCCGAGCGCCCTGTGGCGACCACGGCGGCGTGGCGGGCCGCGACGTCGGGAGTGATCTCCGGATCCGGGTTGGATAAGGCGAAGATGATGGCGTTCTCCGCCATGTTGGCAACCGCCTCCTCGGGCACTTTCGAGGAGGAGACTCCGATGAAGACATCTGCGCCGTCGAGAGCCTCGGTGATTCCGCCGATGATGTTGTTCCGGTTGGTGGTCTTCGCCACCCGGGCCTTGACCTCGTTGAGGTCGTCGCGGTCGCGGTGAATGGTGCCTTGGGAATCAGTGAGGATGATGTCCTCGACTCCGGCCTCAAGCAGAATGTCTGTGACTGCGATGCCTGCAGCACCGGCACCGGCGATCACTACACGAGTGTCGGCGAAGCTGCGGCCGGTCAGCCGGGCTGCATTGGTCAGCGCGGCCAGCACCACCACCGCGGTGCCGTGCTGATCATCATGCATCACCGGGCAGTCCAGGGCTTCGATCAGCTTCTGTTCCAGCTCGAAGCAGCGCGGGGCCACCACATCTTCGAGGTTGACCGCTCCGAAGCTGGGCCGCAGACGCACCATGGTTTCGACGATCTCATCAACATCGGTGGTGTCGATGACCAGCGGGATCGAGTTCAGGCCGCCGAATTCACGGAACAGGGCTGACTTCCCCTCCATCACGGGGAGGGACGCGGCTGCGCCGATATTGCCCAGTCCCAGTACGGCGGTGCCGTCGGAGAGCACCACGACCAGCCGGGAGGCCCAGGTGTGGGTGGCGTGCTTGGCCAGGTCGTGGTGGATCGCCCGGGAGACTTGGGCCACCCCGGGTGTGTAGGCGATGGACAGCGCCCGCTTCGAATCCAGTGGTTTGGTGGTCTCAACGGTGAGTTTTCCGCCTTCATGGGCGGCGAAGACCTCTTCGTCGGTAATGGGCGCGGTCGAGTGGTGATCAGGCATGGGTAGATGACTCCTTGAGAAAGTAACTGTTCAGGTCCGCACAGTGCATCGTGGGTTGCACGGGAGCGCCCACGCACCATTGGGTGGACATCAGGCTCCGGCTGTGCGCTGCCGTGGGTGCCGAGGTCGTCGGTGCTCCACGCCGTCGCAGTGGTCAGTACTTTCTTTAGACCTGCCGTTTACCCTAAACCACCGACGCCGCAGATCGAGACATTGAGGCTGAAGATTTCACAAAGTGGACCCTTGGCAGAAGTACCGGCAGCTCACAGCGGTTGACACTGCCGGCGAGTCTGAGCTGACCAGCGAGGTGTATGCACCTGTTCAGGATGCTGTCATACGGTGGTCTTCGGCGATGGTGATTCTGCAGAGGCCCAACCACGTTCTCCGCTGGTACGGCATGGTGATTGGGCTGGTGGTTTTCGCCGGGACAGTGTGGCTCATACATGTGGTGTTTGACTCCGGTGGGGCTGGACTCATCCTCGGCGCAGCGCTGTTCTCTGGGGTGCTTCGGTGATCATCCACGCACCATTCGCAGTGCACCTGGGTGTCGATCCGGGCCACGGCATAATTCAGGGGGTCTGAGGAGTTTCCGGTCAAGAACGTCCTCAGTGTCGGGCCACATACCTGACCGGCCCGTAGCGGTGGCACGGCACTGGAGGTGCAACACAGGCTAGTGGTGGAGGGCTACTTCAGTCCGACTCTGCTCTACCTGGCCGCGGCCAGAAAGCAGACGGACCGGAACCAGCTGGAAGCTTACCGGGCGCTGCTTGCCGAGCTGGACCTCGGTCCGGGTAATCCGGTCATCCGCCGGGAACAGCACCGCCATGCCAGTTCCGGCGGCACCGGACCCGGCGAATCACATCTGTTGGAGGAGGAGGACAAGCGTGACAAGGCACCGGCACAGGTGCAGGAGCTTCTGGCGGATCCACAGTTCAGCGGTGGTCCTGCCCCCCGAGGGTTTTGAGGGCGGCGCCTCGGGGCAAGGATCTGGTTCATGTGCACTCGCATTACTGAAGAGACTTCCCAGAGTTCTTCCACGGCAGACCCAACGGGTCGCCATCGGGGCCGGAGCGGACCCTGCAGCACCACCGTGGACGTGGTGCGGGATCTCGGCCGGCACATCACTCACCGCACTGCCTGGTTATGGCATTCCCGCCGGATGCTCGCCTGGACTCCGGGGCGTGGTTCTGGTACTTCGGTGCCGCGAGCGCTGCTGGCGTAGGTTTTTTCGCATGGGCCCGCAGCGACCGCAATTAAGCACACACATGGCAAAGACCTGAGGGAGTTCGCCCACCGCTTGGAGGCCCTGCGCTCCTCCGGCTGAGCCCTTGCACGCTCTACTGCCCTGCCTTCAGCACCATATGTCTGATGATGTCCAAGCTGACGCGGCGATACTTTCCATATGTCGGGTAGCGGAATTCGCTGAAGTCAGCTGCAGGGTCAACCCCGGTAATGACCGAGTCTTCTGGCTCCGAGACATCGTGTACACGCAGATCCACACCGGCAGCGCTCAGTCCGGGGAAGGCCCACATTGCGTCAACGGCCAACTGCTTAAGCTCCGGTGCCACGAGCTGTGCGACATCTACGGTGATGGCGCTACCTGGTGCAGCGCTGGTGGTTTCTGACAGTGGCACTATTTCGCCGACTCCCGGCACATGTGAGGCGGAGATATCCCATCGGGCAAGAAGGCTCTGTGTCTGCTCGGCTGATGGCGGTGTGAGGTAGGCATCTGCCTCCAGTTCGTCCATGAGATTCTCGTGGAGTTCGAGCAGGGTGGACTGGCCGTCGCCTACGGCGTAGAAGGGCAGTCGCACCACAGCTGCAGGTACTTCCTCCCCCACTACGTACAGTCGTAGGTCCAGCCCTGGCTTGTGCTGTTCCACGAGTACCTGACGCTGTGTCGCTGGCAGTGAGGAACACGTTGCCGCTGCATCTTCCCAGGCATGAGCCAACTGATTGTCTGTGGAGATTCCGGCGCTGAACCCAGGTTGGGCTCTGCCTGCTATGGGGCGAACCATCACGGGGGCGTCAAGCTGCCTTAGGTATGCCAAAGCGTTCTGCACTTGCTCGACCGAAAAAACCTTGCTTTCGGGGACAGGGAGGTCTGAGGCTTTTAGGTAGCTCCTCAGGGTGTAACGAGAAGCGCAGGCTCTCCGAGCTTGATGGCTGACTAGTGAAGTCACTGCGCGGTCGAAGCTGCCCACTAGTCTCCCGGATTGATAGAACAGGATGTTGGTGTTGTTGATTCGCTTTGGCGCTACTTTGAATCCGCGTGTTGAGCGCCACAGTAGCTTTCCGGGAGAAAAGACCTCGTCTTCGTTCCAGGTATTGCGCCCGGCATTCGCGGATTCGATTCGCCCCTTGATGTAGAGCGTTTCGGCGGAGTAAACGTCAGGAAATCCGGCTAACGTGGGGGCAGTCGGCGCGGGATGGGACATACCCAATAGCGTACCGCTCGCGTGTGTACAATCCTTGAGGGGCGTTACCACCGGGCCCAAAACATTACTGTGAGGTTTTTAGTTCATGAACAGTACGACGACGGCACCTATCGCAGATCTGACGGCTTCGATTGCCGCGGACTATACGTCCGACACGATCATCATTCTGGGCAAGGGTCCGTCTGCGGATTCTGTTTCCCATCGCGTGTTCGAACACAGTCTGGTGATCGGCATCAATGACGCCGAGCGCATCCAGGCAACTGACGTGACAATCTTCCACGAGGACTGGGTGGCCGATTCGCTGAAGGATGATGGACTGCGCTCCAAGGCCTACATCACCTCCATAGACTTTGAGGCTCCGGGCCACACCGTCGTCAACCTTCCATACAAATCACTGAGCAATGACCAGGAAGACATCATGCTCAGTAGGTTCCAGAACCGTGACGAGATAGTCATCGAAGAGGCGATGTTCCTCACAGGGCTAGAAGTCGCCCGCAAAGTTGCAGACCACAAGGGCAAGACCCAGACGGTCTATATGGTGGGCTTCGACTTCACCCCGGCAGAAGGTAACGCTCGCGCCGCTAACACGCAGTTCACCCCTCAGTTAACTTCTCACCGTAAGGCAGGGATCGAGCTCCAGCAGTACATCCTGCGCAATGCCCTCTATGTCCTGGAGGACTCCAATCTTGAAGTTCATCATGTGGGCACCCACGAGTTCTCCAATCTCACCGCAGAAGCTCTTAATGAGAAGTTTCAGGTTTCGGTCAAGGAGCAGACAGCTCTGACGGAGCCTGACCATGAGGTGGAGGTCCCCCCGGTGGAGATCACCGCGGAGATCACCACCAATCACTTCGGCGACCTTGATCGTCTAGAGCAGCTGGTTCGCGCGGCTCACGCCGCAGGTGCGGACTGGGTGAAGGTTCAGAAGCGCGATGTGGAGCACTTCTACACTGCGGAGCAGCTGGCAGCCCCTTATAAGTCCCCGTTCGGCACAACCTTCGGTGATTACCGTCACCAGCTGGAGCTTGATAAGGACGGTTTCAAGTTCTTAGATGAGCTCACCAAGGATCTGGGTATCAAATGGTTTGCCTCTGTGCTGGACAAGCCCTCCTTCGAATGGATGGCTGAGGAACTGGACATTCCTCTGGTCAAGCTCCCCTCGACAATCTCCCGGAAGAAGGACTACCTGGAGTACGTTGCACAGAACTATGCCGGTTCCTTGGTGATCTCCACAGGAATGACGGATAAGGACTATGAGGAGTGGCTGTTGGATACCTTCACCAACCAAGACACCCTCTACCTGCTGCACTGCAACTCTGCCTATCCCACCCCGGATGAGCACACCAATATTGGCGTGGTTCGTCGTTACGCACAGTTAGCTGAGGAGCAAGCCGCCAAGCCGGGTCCTCGGATTGTGCCTGGCTACTCATCCCACGACTTCGGCTGGATGGCCTCCGCACTGGCCGTCGCTGCAGGTGCGGGTATGGTGGAGAAGCACGTGAAGCTCGGCAACACCGAGTGGGCGCACTTTGATGCCGTGGCCGTAGACCTCGCGACAGAAGCATTCAAGGAATACGTGGAAAACGTTCGCAAAGCACAGGTGCATGTGGGCTCCACGGAGAAGAAGATTACCGCATCCGAGCACCACAAGTACTGAGGACTGCTTTAGATATGACACGGGGGAATGCGAGCAGCGGTCTGACGCAGGGAATCGTCGCTAAATCGGTACGCGCCCTGCGGAGGGTTGAGCGCAAAGGTGCCGCAGTATCGGCTAATGCCGTAGCCCGGATGCCGGGAGGAGAAGTTAAACTGGCCAAGTGGGCTTCTCAGGCCAGCGCGGACTTCATGCCCTGGGCAGAAGTCCAGATGACTGGTAGGGAACGCCCTCGAACCCGACGTCTACCGTTGATTATCATGCAGAGCTACCCGGGCTCTGAGGTGGAACTGGCGGATTTGGCTGACGAAGATAGTGCGGCCCACCCCAATTTCTTAGAGAGGATCGCGGCCAGGCTTGCGTTAGAAGGTGACTATGTCACTGCACTCCGACTGCGGCGCCGTGCGGTGGAGCTCGATCCCGAAACCGCTCACCGTCATTTGGCGTTGGCCCAGGGCCTTCTAGAGATTCCGGCGCAGGGGGTGGTCCATGATTGGATTCTAGGTCTGGCTCAGGGCCCTACAACTCCTATAAGCGAAGAAGTGCTTCAGGCGCTCAGACGTAGCTTCGAACTTGCTCCGGGAAATCCCTATGTGTTGCACGAGTACGGTACTGCTCTGATTGCCACTGGTGAGGTGGGCCAAGCCTTGCCCTTGTTGGAGATAGCGATCCTGAAACGTCCTGACCAGGAGTGGTACCTCGAGCTGGCGGAGATTTACCGCCGTCCCGACATCGCCAAATTCGAACAGGCGATGATCTATTACGAGCGGGTTTTTGAAGACGATCCTAAGAATATGAAAGCGATCTCAGGAATCATTAATTCCGGAACTCGCGGCTCCATGGATTGGCCTAGAATATGGCGAAGTGTACGCAGGTTAGAAACCAATAAGAAGAGGGATACTCCCTATGACATCCCGGTAATTCAATATCAATTGGACAAGCTTTTCTGGGGTGCTGATCATCCCAGCCAGGAGCATGTGGCTCTTCTGATCCAGGCGTTGGAGGCGGAGTCCCATCGTGACCGACGGCTGCATCCTGCGGTTCTTGGGCTGGTGATTACTCGGCTGCAGTTCGCACGTCACTTCGCTGCCGGTTTTGCGTTGCGCACAGGCGTTGCCCAAGAGCGTCTTCGCACGCTTCGTAAGAAACCAATCGATTCTCCCACTGCACTGCGGAACCTTATGAAGGTCTACGTCTACCTGGATGAGGCCGAGACCGCAGCGAGCCTTGCGGACGTCAAGTTCTGGCCTTCTAAGGACAGAATCGAAAGTCTGCAGATCCAGAAGTTGCATGCTGATGCCCGACTGTGGGTCGGCGACGCTGCTCCATACATCAAGTACTCCAAGGAAGCCCGCACACGCACACCGCTGACCGCTGATTACCGGATGGAAAAGCTGATCAGAGGCAATCGGGTCGCTTTGGTAGGGCCAGCCGAGACCGGTGATCGACTCGGACACATCATCGACGAATACGACGTTGTCGTCCGTCCTCGCTACCAGCCAGAATTCATCGAAGAGAACAAGCATGCTCAGGGCAGCCGTACGGACATCACCTACTACTCCGGACAGGACCTCACCTCGCTATTCGAGGGGATCTCCGCAGCGGTGGAAAGGGGCGAAGTCAAGGTGGTCAACGCGAGGCCTTTCAGCTATTCTGCCCACGCCCACCGTCAATTGCCATGGCTGCGGTTTTACCGCCAAGACTTCTCCCTGTGCTTCCATGGCGGTTCACTGGGTATCCAACGCATGGCTTACGATCTGTTGCAGTTCGAGCCCGAAGAAATCTGCGTGTTCAACTCGGACCTTTACACGGGAAGCTCGATGTTCACCGCAGGCTGGCGCCAGGGTGACGCCTTCGGGCCGTACTCGCACATCAACGACATTGTGGTCTCCCACGACGTGAAGTCGGAGTTTAAGTTCATGAAGGCGCTGATGGCTACCGGGATTGTGACGGCACAGGGCAGGGCCGCCGAGGTGTTGGCTCAGTCGCCCGATGAATACGTCCACGCCATTGAAGAAGCCGGGGTGTTGCGGTAGTCACCGCAGATGGCGCCGAGAGGCACTGCAGTCTGGATCACCCGCATTGATGAAGGAGAAGAACCGATGGCGTTCCGAGGCCACAAGGTCATCGCGATGGTGCCCAGCCGACTTGGGTCCACGAGGCTACAACGTAAGGCGTTGGCGGACATCTGCGGTCTGCCCATGGTGATCCACGTCCTGCAGCGAGTGCAGATGTCTCCGATCGTGGACGAGGTCTACGTTGCCACCGACTCTGAGGAGATCAAGTCTCTGGTGGAGTCTTACGAGGGGAAAGCAATCATGACCTCTTCAGGGCACACCACCGGTATTGAGCGAATAGCTGAAGCCTCGGAGGGCATGGACTATGACGTCATCTGTCTGATTAATGGGGACGAGCCAGCACTCAACTCGGACCATATTCAGTCCTCAGTGGAGACCTTGTTGAATTCGGAGGCACCGACTGCGCTGCTGGCTTCGGAGTCCTCCACGGTGAACTCGCCCTCGGACTTTAAGGTGGTTGCTAACCGCGAGGGGGAAGCCATGTACTTCTCCCGGGAGGATATCCCTTCGCCCTCGCGTTCCGGAGTCACCAAGTTCCTCAAGGCCTACCACCTGATCTCCTTCCGAAAGGGTGCCCTCGCCGAGTACATGTCCTTGGACAAGACGCCGCTAGAAGCGATCGAGGGCCATGACCACTTGCGTTTCCTCGAGAACGGCCACACGGTGCAGATCGGCGTGGTGGAGCATGACTCTTTCTCTGTGGATACGGCTGAGAACCTTATCGACATGGTCCAGCAGATGCGTGACGACAAGCTGTTTGACCAGTACAAGCACCTCGCTGCGTCGGGGGGAACGATTCAGGACAGTGCGCCGACAGCTGAGTTGGTAAGGTCCTCGTCCAAGATTACTGCCGTGGTTCCCTGTCGGGCGGGCAGTGAACGGGTGAAGAACAAGAACACCAGATCATTCGCTGGCTTCCGGGGCGGACTTATCGAGCTCAAACTGAAGCAGCTGGAACTCGTGGATGAAGTTGACGATATCATCGTGTCTACGAACGACCCTCAGGTTGCGAAGATCGTCAATGAGTTTCGAGAGATCACGGCCAAACCGGTCCGGATCGATGACCGGCCCGATCATCTGGCTGGCTCCTCGACGCCGATGTCCAAATTCATCCAGTATGCAGCGGAACTGGAGGAAGAGGGCACCATGCTTATGACGCATGTGACCCACCCGCTGGTGACCGCGAAGGTCTTCGCCGAATTGATCGACGCCTGGCGGGAGGCTGAGGCGGCTGGACATGATTCCCTTGTGACCGCCACCCGCGTCCACACCTTCCTCTGGGATGCCAATGCCACGCCCTTCAACTACGATTCCACCGCGGAACGCTGGCCACGTAGCCAGGACATCGATCCGCTTTTCGAGATCAACCACGCCGCCTATTTGATGCCGTTCGCCCGGATGCGTGAGGTCGGTGACCGGGTCGGAATCAACCCGCGAATCTTCGAGATGGACCAAGATGTGGCAATGGACATCGACTGGGAGCATCAGTTCCTCCTTCTGGAGGACATCGTTCTGGCGAAACAGCGTCGCGGAATCGAGTTGCTCTGAGGTACAGTGCGGGCCTGCTGGATTACAGTGAAGTTTCTCATATAGTAAGGATTTCCAATCGAAGGCGTGTATGTGCAGCTTTCTGAGGTATCAGTGCGACAATAGCGAAGGGGCATACGCCAGGTGGTACAGGTGGTAGGTAAGTCAGTAAAGGATTTGGCAGCGATGACTTCGCCTGCTGCTATCAGGGCGACCTACAAGACCGCCAGGGGCAGGAAAATTCTGATGCGCCGTGCTGCGATTGGCAGCAGCGACTTCGTTTCAAGGTTCGAAACGCTGATCACGGGACGGAAGAGACGTGCTCAGACGAGGGCGAGCCGTCTGGCGCAGGCTATCCTGGAGCATGTGCCGGGTGGGGAAGTCGTGTTTGCCCTCGCGACGGCCGAGGAAGGACTCGCCTCTGCTGGACTAATGGAGCGTGTGGCTTCGAGGACCGTCAAGTCCGCATCTGTCAGTGACCTCATTTGTCTGCGCCGCTGGGCGGTGGAGCTCGAGCAGCAGGAAGCTCACCGGTATGTGGCGCTTGCGCTGTGTCTCGGCAAGGACGTCGAAGAAGGTGTTGTTCATGAGCCGCTCACTGGTTTGAGCCGTGGGAAGACTACGCCCCATGGTGAAGAGATTGTCTCGCTCCTGCAGACGGCTAACACGTTATCTCCGGGCAGCGCCCTGATCTCCTATGAGCTGGGGAGACGTCTGGTGGAAAAAGGAGAGGTCAACGCGGGACTGCCACTTCTGGAGTTAGCCGCCTTGAAGGATCCGGAGGAATCGTGGCTTATGACACTGGCTCAGGTGTACCGGCGTCCCGATGTTGCGAAGTTCTCCGAGGCACTGGACACCTATGAGCAGATATACAGACTCAATCCCAAGAATTCGTCTGCACAGTCTGGCGTGGTGCATGCAGGTGTGCGAGGACCCATGGAATGGTCTCGTGTATGGCGCAATATCAAGGGGCTGGAGACCTCCCGAAAGAAATCTCCCTATCGTGTGCCGGAGGTCGCTGCGTATGTGGATCTTCTCTTCGACGAGGGTGACCTATTCGACAAGGGCGACGTCGTCTCTTTCTTGGAGCGACTTGGGGGTTTTGTCGACGAGGGACTCCATCTGCATCCTCAGACCTTGGCACTTGTTGTGCTCCGACTTCAGTTCCTTGGACATCTCGCCGCAGGCTTTGCACTCAGACAGCGACTCGCGCGCAACAAGATCAATAGCCTTCGCCGGTCTGGTGTCAAGAACATCAGCGGCCTTCGCCAGCTGATGCAGGCGTATATCTATCTTGACGATGCAGAGACTGCGAGCAGGCTGTCAGAAGACAGCGAGTATTGGGCGCAGGGCGACCATGCGCGACGGGCTGCGGTGAGGAAGCTCCACGCAGATGCGGAGCTTATGCTCGGGAATCCCGATCCGTATTTCAACTACTCGGTGGATGCTCGCAAGGGGTTCTACCTTCCCGGCGAGCGGAAGATGGTCAACCTTGTCAAGGGCCAACGGATTGCACTTGTGGGTCCGGCAGCTACCAACGAGGAGCTTGGGGAGATGATCGACGGCTATGACGTCGTGGTGCGGCCGAACTTCAACCCAGAGTTCGTCGCGGCTCACCCGAGGTCTATGGGCAGCCGCACAGATATCGCCTATTACTCGGGCCAGGACATGAACAAGCTCATCGACGACGTCGAGACGTTACTAGCAACTTCCGGAGTGCAGATCGTCAATACACGTTCCTTCAGCTTTCATGCTCATCATCAGCGTGAGATTTCGTGGCTCCGCTTCTGCCGCCATGATTGGTCGCTGTCGTTTCATGGGTCGCCGCTTGGTATCCAGCGGATGATCTATGACCTTCTGCAGTTCCGACCTAAAGAGATCGCCATCTTCAACTCAGACTTCTACACAGGTGCGGGAGAGTTCGCTGAGGGATATCGCGAGAAGCGCAGCTTTGGACCTGGTTCTTTCATGAACGACCTCGTTGTCGTACATGATCTCTTGACTGATTTCAAGTTCACACAGGCTATGCTCAGGACGGGTCGAGTGACAGCGCATGGACGTAGCAAGAAAGTTCTAAGCCGTGATCCGTTGGATTACCTTCACGATGTTGAGAAAGCCGGAGTATTGAGTTGAACGTTAACGATGACAAGAGAATAGCCGCCTACGTCGCAGGAGATAACAGGATATTCTTTCCTGCCTTAGTCGCCCTTAAAGAGCTTGAAAATCATAATCCTGAAAGATTTGATAAGTTTATAGTCTTTGACGGATCACTTGCCATTGGCTATGAGGCTGATCTTATGGAGAAGGCAGGCATCAAGTTCTTGGATGCGCGAGATGTCTCTTCCTATGATCTCATTGCAAAGTCCAGCGCGATGATTGATCGTGACTGGCCTTTAGAGGTCATGCTGAACTGGGCCGTACCGGAGTACTTGGGCTCTATGGGTTACGGGCACTCCTTAAAGCTTGACTATGATGCTCTTCCTGTTCAGACTTTTTCGGAGCTCGACAGGCTCATCAACTCCAGAATGAAGGTCTCGTTTCGGACCGCGGCGGCTCGCTCAGTCGCCGTTGTGAATGATCGGGCCTCGTTAGGCACAGGCTGGGACCGAATCGACCCGGAGCGGCCAGTGAGGCAACTTAACGCGGGGGTGGCTCTGTTTGACAACCGAGCCATTGCAGAGGTTTCTGAAGAGGGATTCTTTGCGGAGGTTATGGCGATCTATGACGAGATCATGACCCAAGCGCCGGCGACGAAGACCATCGAGCAGGTCGCACTCGCCTATGTGTGCGATAGGTTCGGCTCGGATTTCGTTGATCTTCCCCATGCTATGAATTCCTTTGCTCGGGAGTGGAATGCACGGTTAGAAGTCTCAGCTATGGAAGTGATTCACTTCCTCGGCAAGCCAAAGCCGTGGCAGCCGCTTGAGCCGCGTTTGCTTTATCGCTACGTAACTCGCATGAAGCTGATGCCTTATCTTCGTGACATCTGGTTGTCGGCGGCCAGTCGCGTCGAGGGCTTCGAGGACTTCACGAACCAAAGGGCGAGCACTCCTTTGGAGCGCCTTCAGCTCGCTATTTGGATGGAGACGGAACGGAGCCAGCACCGGAAGAAAGTGCAGGAGCGGATCAGCAAGCATCTAGAGTTCTGATCTAATGATTTAATTTAGGTCGTTTGACAGTGGTTCATGCGGATTATGTATTCATTGCGGAGCTGAATTAACGATAAGGCTGTGAACCGCTCTTCGCATGAGGCGTAGACCAAGCAGTGTGACGTCTCTTGGAAGAATAAATTCGCACAGTGAAGACCGTGTCAGATGATTCCTTAGGGCTGTGCTTCGTGAGGGTCCGCGGGGTTATCTTTGGCCAACATGGTGGTGGCGGGCTCGACAGTGGTTAGTAGAACGTAAGCTTCTGAGTGTGAGGATTTTTTGTGACTATGAGACGCCCTGAGTCCGCTTGGTGTGACGACGGGGGCGAGTGGCCCCGCGTGTCGATCGTGATTCCCGTGTACAACGCAGAGCAATACATCGGTGCATGTCTCGCCAGCATCACGCAGCAAACCCTTGGAGATCTTGAAGTGATCTGCGTTGATGATGGATCTGAGGACGGTTCGGCGGGAGTTGTCGCGAATGCAGCCGCCGAGGACGCCCGGATCAAGCTGATCCTGCAGAATAACGGCGGGGCATCGAGTGCACGTAACGTAGGTTTCGACCTGGCAGTTGGTGAGTTTGTGACCTTTGTCGACGCTGATGATGAGATCAGCTCGGACTTTGTTGAGGTCTTGAGCCGGGTTATTGAGCGTGATGGGTCAGACGTGGCGCTGGGCAACACTTACATCATCCGTGGTGATGGGACCGCAGGCGCTAAGTACCCTGGCCAAAAGGAGACGGCGCTCGTCAGAGGTGCGGATTACGAGAAGTATAAGCTCCTGAGTCGCAACGCACCTCATGGCAAGCTGTTTCGTCGCTCTTTCCTGTTGGAGCAAGGTATTCGCTTCTTCGAGGGTATCACCTACGAGGATTATCACCACTGGCTTCAGACCGTGGCGCAGGATCCAAAGATTTCCCTGGTTTCGGACTTCGTGTACACCTACAAGCGGAACCCTCATTCGGTCAGCGCAGGTGCCCATATCCTGCGCCCCCACAACATCAACAGTCGTCTGGTGCAGACCGGCGAGTCGCTTCGCGTCGCTCGGGAGAGCAATGTTCCTGGGCTGATGGCGAAGACCTTCCGCATGCAGTTTGGGGCGAGAATCATGCGTCATATTTCCGCTCTTGCTAGGACGCGGGACCGCCGGAAGGCGGAGGTCGCTTTCGGCATTCTGCGCGAAGGGCTCATCGAGCACCAGGAAGAGATCAGGCGGAGTCTGCGAGGCTACGTTCGCCTCGTCTATGAGATCATCTTCGAAGGTTCGCTTGAAGACCTCCGCAAGCTGCTCCGTTGGGGTGATGGGAAGGCTTCGCTGGCTCTCTTCGTTGATACAGAACCTGAACCCCCCAAGGTGTACGTCGACCCTGTGGAATTTCCTAGCATGGGGCATCGGCCTAGAGAGTTCTTTGACGTATCAGATAAGGTTCGGAAGAGGTAGGCGGGAAATGTCCAAACGTTATGCGATCATTTGTGCTGCGCATGAGGGCAACAGCGGTATGTGCAGCGTGGACCGCGCAGCTGAGGATTTTCTCTCGGCTCGCGGTGCCGACTATACCCTGTTCTCCGCTCAGCAGGCCGAAGGCCGTATGTACAATCATGTACCCTTCCAGCGGTGGGAAGATCTGGATTCCTACTCCCACGTGGTCTATTGGGGGGACTTTCTTAATAACCCGTTCTATGGTTATAAGTCCTTCCCGAACCGGAGCCGCCGTTGGGGGATTGAGACAAGCAAACGTGAAGCCATCGCTACTTGGAAGGAACTCTTCACGCCGCGATACGTCGAGCAGAAGCTCTACGCCATCGGGCAGAATTTTCAGCACGACTTCACTGAGAAGGTGACAGATTTCGGGCCGGTGTTCAGACGCCTAGAGAAGACTCTGGAGGCCCTCGTTGTGCGCGACCCGTTCTCCTTCCAGAACCTATCGCGGATGGTCGAGTTTAGTGCGCTCAACCAAGTCCAGCAGGGTCTTGACTGCGCATTCCTTCAAGAACCTCGGCACCGGAAGACGAATGGAGGAGACGGGACATTCGCATACTTTTTCCGCCGGTCCAAGCTTGCCAATGGGGAAACGCTTGTCAGAAGGGTAGAGGAAGCGACTGGTCTAAGAGGAGTTGAGCTCAAGAACTGGATCCCCCTGCCGCGCAGCAAATGGGAGGGAACCTTCAAAGCGCTGAAGATCCGGATCGACAGTGCCTCGCTCGTTGTGACCGACACCTACCATGTGGGGGTCAATGCAATGCAGTCCAGAACCCCTGTTGTGGGGATCGGCCGACAGAGTACCCGGCAGGTGGGGACCATCGGCGACTTCAAGAAGAGAGTTCTCTTCGACATGTTCGACCTCTCACGCTTTTACCACGAGATCCCCGCCGACCAGGAAGACACCCAGGCCTATGGTCAGGTCGTGAGAATGACAGAGCGTGCGCTCAGCGAGCATGGGGATCCTTCTGCGGCCCCCTACGCCCTCGTAGAGGCCAGGACCAGGCAATTTACGGGTCAGGTCGAGCGGCTTCTCGAACTTAGGTAACTCTTCGCCTTCTAGGGCGTGCCTCACATATGGGAGACACGCATCTAGCGGAAAAGGCTCAATGTGGCCCAGAAGTGCCGCTCTGCTCTGTGGCGATGGTCATAGGAGCTTGCTGCTCAAGCCCTACGCTGTGAACTCTAGGCCAGCCGAGTCCAGTCCTAACGGGGAGCGCGTGAGGGGTGTATCGCGGCGTCGTGCTCTGTCTCCACTACTATCTGCCTCCGCCGCGGCCCCGCTGCTCGGCGTCATCACCGCATCTCCGGCCTCGACCTACTCTAACCCGTCCGAAGTGCCTAATCCCTTCCAGGCCTACAGTGCCCGGGACTACGCAGACGCCATCTGGAACCTGGAGACCAGCACCTATGTGCGCAGCCACGAGCGCGAAAACAACGAGGACTGCGATGTGCTCACCTATGAGGTCATGCATCCTTTAGGGGCGGAGCCCGACCGCTCCTATGTCCACATCGCCGATGAGGACAACTGGTGGTGCTCAGGCTCCGAAGGTGACGCGCTACGCGAGGAGTTTGACGAACTCGAGGACTCTGATGAGAACTTCTACCATGGGCGCCCCTACGAGAATGTGACCCAGCGGGTGCCTTACTTCGGCACCTGGGCTGATGTGAACGGAAACGGAGTCAACTCCCGCACCGAGATTCACGCCCGTGACCTCGGGAGCAGCACCTTCAGCATCTCCGGCACCTACTGGGACCACTACTCAGGGCAGTACGTGAACATCGGCGAGACTGAGACCCACGGGGAACACATGATCCCGGTAGGCCATACCTGGCCGGAGATGCAGCACCGCAGCCGTGATGACCGGGTGGCCTACTACAACGACCACATGAACCTCACCAGCACCATCGGCGAGACCAACCGCGAGAAGAGCGGGCAGACGCCGTCTGAGTGGATGCCGGACAACGAGGATGCCCATTGCGCCTATGGAATGACCTGGACACATATCGCCAATAAGCACCGGATCTCTCTGTTCCAGCGCGACGTTGATCACCTGCGCGAGCTGCTGTGGGACTGCTTGGAGGAGGAGCTCGACGGTGCCGACGCCCTTCCGGAACAGCGCAGCTCAGACCTTGACTGGCAGACACTTCCCCCGGAGTCCTCGCCGCAGGAGGCGGAGGAAGAGCCTGGGGGCGGCCCACGGGAGCATTACACATCACGTGATTACACCGACGCCCTCTGGAATCTTGAGAACCTCGCGAGGATCCGCAGCGTGGAGCGTGAGGAGCGTGAGGAATGTGACCTCCAGACCCACACAGTTCGTCACCCGCGCACTGGGGCAGAGACTGTCTATGCCCGTATCATCTCTCCGGAGAACTCATACTGCGCAGGGGAGCAGGGCGACGACCTGCGCGCTGAGCTCGACGAACAAGCCGAAGATGATGACAGCTTCTTCCACGGGAGTCCGCTCGCCGGTCAACGCCGGGACTACTTCGGCTTTTGGGCGGCCGATGAGGGGGTCAACACGCGGCACCGCGTGCTCGCTCGGGACCTGACCGAGGTGGAATGGAACTCTGCTGAGACTGGCGTGCGTGATGGGGACTTCTACGACCCCTACACCGGTGACCACGCCGAATACAGCGCGCCCGACACAGTGCTGGACCATCTGCTGCCGGTTGAGCATGCCTGGATCGAGATGCAGCACCGGAGCGAGGACGAGCGGAAGCAGTTCTACAATGACCCCACCAACCTGCTGGCGGTGACGGCAGAGAGCCAGCAAGACAAGGGCTCCCAGGCACCCCGGAACTGGATGCCGGAGCACCAGGGGTTCCACTGCCGCTATGCGATGGCCTGGACCTCCACCGCGGTCAAGCACGGGATCTCACTCTTCGACTCAGACATCCGCGAGCTGCGTGAAACCCTCTACCGGTGTGCTGCAGAGGAGACCGCAGAGAGCGGGACAGTGGAGAGTGTACGCAGGGCAGAGCTCGACTGGGCCAGCCTCCCGCCCTACTAGGACGTAATGGTTAGACTTGCTCATCGATGCTTAAACCATTGGTGATGGGAGCTGAGGCTGCCCGGAATGCTGTGCGTGGTCTTAGAAGAATCCCCGGAGCGGATATAGCGATCGCGCGAGGAGTGGTCAACTCAGGGCGGCTGGTGACTCCGCGCATTGAGGCGAGCGTAAGCCATAAGGGAACCCCGATCGGCGGTTTCCAGGAACGTGCTGCCACGGTACTGTTCGAAGCCAACCGCGCCGGTGCCATGAAGCTGCTCGATCAGCTGGACATCCAGGGTATCGACGACGCCGCCGCCCTGGAGCGTCTGGCGCTGCGCTATATGAAGCTGCGCGAGTATGAGGCAGCCCTCACCCTGCGCAGACATGCTGTGGCCCTGGAGCCTGAGAACCCCCTGCGGTGGGTGGCGCTGGCCCGTTCGCTGCAGCGGGCTTCCTGGGGTGCGGTCTCCCATGATCCGGTGGCCGGGCTCGGTCACGGCCCCGTCTCCGAGACTGAGGCCGCGCGCGAAGCACTCGCCACAGCGCAGGAACTGGCCCCAAGCAACGCCTATGTGATCCATGAGCGGGGGAAGCTGGAGTTCGCCCGTGGTGACTGCCAGACCGGGCTGGATCTGATGAGCCAAGCTGTGCAACTGGAGCCGAAGGCGCAGTGGTGTACCGATCTGGCTGCCGCCTACCGGAAACCCCATGTGGCCGACCTTGACAAATCACTCGACGCCTACGAAAAGGCTCTGGAGCTGCGGCCTTCGAGTCCCACGGCATTCCGCGGGCTGCTTCTGATGGGCTGCCGGGCAGACCAAGACTGGGCACGGCTCTGGCGCAACGCCGAACTCTTCGAATCCGCTCGCAAACGGCGCGGACGGAGAGCACGTATGCGGCTGATGTCCCTCCTGCGACCCATGTTCGCCGCTGATACGACTGACGCTCAGGTCAGCGCCAGTCTCGTTCAGCTGAACATCACGCTGGTCAAGGGCCAGCGGCTGTCCTGGCCCACCACCAGCCTGATCATTTACCGCCTGCACTTCGCCCAACGGATGAAAGCGGGATTCGCCCTGCGGCGGCAGTTGGCCGAACGCACCATCGCCTGGCTCGGAACATCCAGTGCTGGTCACAGCAGGCACCGGCAGAAGCTGCTCTCAGCGCTCATCTATCTGGAGCGCTATCAGCAGGCGCAGCAGCTCATCGACCCCATGCCCTGGGAACCCAGCAGCGCAGCCGAGCGGCATCGCCTGGAGAAGATGGCCGCAGACGTCCATCTCCTCCGGGGCCGTACGACTCCGTTGGTCGACTATGCTCGCGCTCGCGCTGAGGAACTCCCTCTGCCAGGTGAGGAGAAGTTCCGGTCCCTGGTGGGCGGCAAACGCGTGGCACTGGTGGGACCTGCCGACACCGGTGACCGGCTTGGGGCAGCGATCGATGACTACGATGTGATCATCCGTCCTCGGCTGATGACCGAATTCACCGATGACCACATCGCCCGGCTCGGCAGCCGAACTGATATCAGTTACTTTTCCGGGAGGGACCTGACGGAGTTCATCCCAGTGGCAACCACGGCAGTCGAGCGCGGGGAACTGCAAATGGTCGTAGGCCGGGGGCTGAGCATGAGCAGCTTCAGCCATGAGAGCCCCGCCTGGCTGCGGTTCTACCGGCACGACTACTCGCTCGGCTTCCACGGCCCGCCCATGGGAATCGGACGTATCCTCTACGACGTGCTGCAGTTCGAGCCGGCTGAGATCGGCCTGTTCAACATCGACTTCTTCACCGGCCAGACGGCTTTCGGCGCCGGCTACCGCGAGGCTAAGGATTCCGGCCTGGGCCCCTACTCCATCGTCAACGAGATCATCCTCGCCCATGATCTGGTGTTCGAACACCGGCTCACCAAAGCCATCGCGGCCACTGGTGTGCTGCAGGGTCACGGTGTGGCAGGCGAGGTGCTGGCTCTGAACGAGGCGCAGTACCTGCAGAAGCTCGAAGAGTCCCCAGCACTGCGGGCCCAGGAGCGGTGATCAAGCGATGGTGATCCGATGGCAGTGAGTCTGCATGGACTGCGGTGGAAAATCGCAGCGGCTGCGGTGTTTACCCGCACGGCTCGGCGGGTGGGGAGGGCCCCCATTGCGGCCAGATTGATCAGTGCCACAGCAAACCGATTAGAGCCTGCGGACCAGGAGGTGACCGGAAGTTACCGGGGCATCGCTGCCGGTCTGCTGCGGCGAACCTTGCCTGCGGAGGAGACCGAAGAGGGCATCGTCTATGACTCGGTGGCGGGATTGGTCCGCGGAACACCTGAGCCTCCATCTGATGCCGCCGAACTCTCAGCTAGGGCAGAGCGCTCGCCCTCTGCGGGGAATCTTCTGGCCGCCGCCTCCGCGCACCGCAGGCCCTATGTCTCGGATTTGGCCGCAGCCGCTGAGTACTACGAACGAGCAGTCCGGGCCAACCCCAAGGATCTGCGCGCCGTCGAGGGCGTGCTGACCATCGGGTCACGAACGCACTTCGACTGGCCTCGCATCTGGAATGTGGTGCAGCTGCTCATTCCCCGACGCGGGCGGCTGCGTAGGGGAACGGAGCTTTGGCAGGCCATCGGCGGGATCTTTGAGCAAACGCCAAGGGACGACGCCGTAGACCGGGCTCTCAGTCAGCTCCAGGAGCACCAACACCGACTCCCGCTGCTGCATCAGCTGCTCCTGGAGGCCATCGCCGCACGGTTGCATTTCCTGGGCCAGTTCTCCGCGGGAACCCGCCTGCGCGAAGCCATGGCACACAACCGGGTGCGGGAGCTGGTCGGGATTCCTCTGGAATCGGGAATCTGGCTTAAGCACCTGCTCGGCGCCTATGCGTACCTGGAGGAGGACCACCGGTTGGAAGCAACAGCGCTTGAACCCCCGGTGGACCTCACCGATGCCAGAACCCGGATCCAGGCTGAGAAGCTGGCCGCGGACGCGGCGCTGATGGCCGGGGACGCTGAACCGCTCCGTACCCATGCCATCGAGCGCCGTGCCCAGGTCCAACTCCCAGGGGATGATCTGATGAGCGGCCTGGTGACGGGCAGGCGAGTTGCGGTGGTCGGGCCTGCCGGCGGTGATGGACTGGGGGAGCTGATCGAGTCCTATGACGTCGTCGTGCGCACCCGGCACACTCCGGCAGGAGAGAAGGAGCATGCCGGCAGCCGGACCGACATCGCCTACTACGCCGGGCGTGATCTGCTGAGGGACTACCAGGAGGTCTCCGAGACGGCAGAATCCGGAACGATCCAGCTAGCGGTGACCCGGCCTTTCTTCGTGGAAGCGCCGCTGCTCGAGCAGTGGCCCGAATGGCTGCGAGCCGCACGGTTCGAACACGGACTGTACTTCCGCGGTGCCGCCCAGGGCGTCCAACGGATCATCTACGACCTGCTGCAGTTTCATCCGGCGGAGATCGCGGTGTTCAATGCCGACTTCTACGCCGGACAGTCCCTGGCGGCTGAGGGGTACCGGGCCAGCTACTCTGCCTTCGGCCCGAACAACCAGACCAATGATGTGGTGGCCATGCACGATGTGGCCTACGAGTTCCGTTGGACCAGGCAGCTGAGCCGGTCAGGGCTGATCACTGCCCACGGCACTGCCGCCGAGGTATTGGGCCTCAGTGTTGAGCAGTATCTCCGCCGTCTGGAGGCCGGCCCGCTCGGGCAGGGTGCCGTTCAGCGATAGGCTGGTCTGCGCTCGCAGTCGCCACATCAGAGGAGAAGCATTGATTCGCGTCGTATTGGTCCGCCATGGGGAGACCGAATGGAACAAGACCCACCGGCTGCAGGGGCAGTCTGAGGTGGAGCTGGCGGCCTCAGGCATTGAACAGGCCCGCGGAGCAGGACTCTATGTGCGTGGGCAGCACCCGGTGCGCGGCTACGTCTCACCCTTGAAGCGCACTCATGCGACCTTCGCGGAGTTCGGGCTGGGGTTCCATCCGGTGGAGAAGCCGGGGCTCATCGAGCAGAGCCTAGGTGCCTGGGAAGGAATGAAGACCGCCGCTGCGAAGTCCGACCACGCCGAGCAGTACACAGCGTGGAAGAAGGGTGAGGCCACACCCCCCGACGGCGAGGCCTCTGAGGCGGTGACCGAGCGTATGGTGAGCACCTTCAGCGAGATCATCCGCAGCATGGCCGATGCCGAGCCGACCTTGTCGGTGGACACCGACTACTCGCTGCGGACCGCGGTCATCGTCTCCCACGGCACCTCCACGAAAGCCCTGCTGGAAGGGCTGGGACTCATCGAGCGGTCGAATGTGATCTCCCTGACCGCCGCGGCGATCTCGGTGGTCGATGTCCCGCTGCACGGAGGCCCGCTGAGTTCCTCTCTGCCCAAGGGCGGCGCGCAAATAGACGGCGGCCCGGAGGCCGAGACGGAGATCATCCGCAGCCTCACCGATGAGCAGATCCGCGACTACGCAAAGCTGCGCATGTACAACCTCTCACCTGAGGTGCTCCACGCCGCTCGGTTGGGCTGAATCAGTCTCGGTCCGGCGGGGGAGGGAGCGCGGTCTCAGGGTCGGTGCCGAGGGCGCGCAGCCGGGCGGTCGACGGCGGGGGAGGGGCTGCGTCATCGTGCTGGGAACCCCTCTGTCCGAACTGAGCCTGCTGCTGGTCCTGGCGCCTGTACTCGATGGCCTCGAACAGCAGGTCGCGCCTGATGTCTGAGGTGGAGGTGCCTTCAGTGCGGTCCAGGTAAACCACCTCGCAGGCCGGGCGCAGATACTCGAACCGGGGGGAGTTCTTCCAGTCCGAGCCCATGACCACCACGTCGATACCATGCTCAGTCACATCGTCGCTCTTCTGCTCCCAGGTGGCCTCCGGAATCACCAGGTCCACATACCGGAGAGACTCGAGCATCATCTTGCGCACCTCATAGGGGTGGTAGCTGGGCTGCTTGCCCGGCTTGGCCTCGTTGAACTCATCGGTGGAGAGCCCGACGACCAGATAGTCACCTAGCGCCTTGGCACGTTTCAGCAGCCGGATATGCCCCCAGTGGAGCAGATCGAATGTGCCATAGGTCAGAATCCGCTTCATGATTGGACAGTCGGCCGCCGGGCGCTGAGAGACCTAAGCGGTTCGGGGTAGGGCGGTCAACCGGGTGGTCACTGGGGCGGGCTCGTGGCCCCCGTGCCCGGGAAGGGCGACCGCGTCCGCCAGCAGGTCACGCCGAATCTGGGAAGTGGACACTCCCTCGGTGCGGGGCAGATAGATCAGCTCACAGTAGTCCCTGAGGTATTCGAATCGTGGGGAGCCTTCCCAATTTCCGCCCATCACCACCGTGTCCACGTGGTAGCGCCTAATGTCATCGACCTTCTGCTCCCAGGTGGACTCCCCGATCACCAGATCAACAAACCGGACGGCTTTGAGCATGTCGCAGCGCGTCTCGAACTGGTGGTAGGGGGCGCGACCACCTTTATGCTCCACTGCGAAGTCATCCGTGCTGGCGGCCACGATCAGATAGTCTCCCAAGGATCTGGCGCGCTTGAGCAGGCGGATGTGTCCCCAGTGAAGCAGATCGAAGGTGCCGTAGGTGAGAACCCGTTTCATCGGTGTTTCTAACCATCCCTTCGAGCGTACTGACGCCGCACGGTCACGGCATTGATTTCTTCTGGCAACTATTTCGGCATAATACCAACCCGCAGGAAAAGGGAATGTTTCAAGCGTGGGTAGAGGCTGGGTGGTACCCGGTTTTCCGGTGGCAGGGCCGCGTCCCGTACCCTGTAGCCTGTGACGCAGGACTTATTCGACCAGGCTGAAGATGTTGAGACCACACCCAGGAGCAAGCGGGGGAGGAACGTTGCCATCGGCGTGCTGTGCGGTGCCGTGGTGCTTCTGCTGGGCGCTGCTGCCGCCGCGGCCCTCTATTTGAACTCGTTGAGCGGAGCATACGAGGAAGCCGTCAACGTCATCGACGAGCAGAACACCTTCCCGGAGGCGGAGGACCGGCCGGAGCGTTCTACCCGCGAAGATGAGGAGTCCGGTGAAGAGGTCGAGGACGAGCAGCTCAACGTTCTGCTCATTGGCTCGGACTCCGGCGGCGGCTCCGGGGAGTCGGAGAACGTGCCCTGGCTGCCCAACTCCGGGCGAGCCGACACCATGATGTGGATGCACATTCCGCATGAGCGCGACTCCATCCAGCTGATGTCGATCATGCGGGATACCTGGGTGCCGATCCCCGGCCACGGCGAGGCCAAGATCAACGCCTCGCTCTCCCTGGGCGAGGGGTCAGCCTTAGCCGTGCAGACGGTGGAGAATCTGGTCGGAGTGCCGATCGACCACGTGGCCACAGTGGATATGACCGGCTTCCAGAGCCTGGTGGAGACTATGGACGGTGTCTCCGTCGACGTTCCCACATCCTTCACCTCCCGGGACGGATACCAGTTCAATGCCGGAACCCAGCACATGGACTCCACGATGGCGATGAGCTTTGTGCGCGAGCGCCGAGCCTTCAGCGACGGCGACTACACCCGGGTGGCCAACCAGCAGGCCTTCATGCGCGGTGTGCTGAACCAGGTGCTGACTCCCTCCACACTGACCAACCCGGCGCGGGTGCACGGGATGGTCTCAGACTTCGCACCGCATATGGCTGTGGACTCCCAGCTGGCCGAGGCCGGCTACATGGCGGACCTGGCATGGTCACTGCGTGATGTGCGCGGCGGCGGAATCGACATGTTCACCCTGCCGAACCAGGGCGTGGGCACTGCCGGCTCGGAATCGATCATCGTCGCCGACTTCGAGGCGTTCGAAGAAGCAGGCGAGGCCATGCGCGAAGGACGGTTCAGCGACTACGCCGCGCAGAACTGAAGCGGCTCCGGCGGCGGGGCTGGCATGAGCTCCTGGAAAGCGCGGATTCCCGCCAGGTACCCGGCTTAACGTAACCTGGATGACGATGACCGAGAATCACGATCTCGAGGCGCTGGCCTCCAATCCGCAGACTGACTGGGACGTTCTCCACTGGATCGCAGAGAACCACCCCCAGCTGCGTCCGGCTGTCGCGGCCAACCCCGGCACCTACCAGGAGCTGGTGGATGCTCTCGGTGCTTTGGGGAACCCGGAGATCGATGCCGCCATCGCAGAGCGTGAGGCAGCTGGCGGAGTCTCCGTGCATCCGGCGCCCGAGCCGGAGAACCCGATCGCTGGTCTGTGGGACACCTCCAGTTTCGCCCCGATTCAGCCGGAGGAGCACGCTCCGGCCCTGGTGCCGGATGAGCCTGGGACTGACGGGATTGACACCGGCAAGCTTGAGGCTGATGAGCGTGAAACCGATGAGCTTGAGAGCGAGGAGTTAGAGAGCGCCGGCGCGCCGCCGAGCCGGCATGAAGATGAGTACGCAGGAGCCGCATCAGCTGTCCATGAGGAGCCAGGCCCGCACCCGGTGCCCGGCGCCGAGCCAGCCGGCCCGGAGGACCGGCGCACCCTGCTGCCCGCCGATGTCGCCCCGGCACCCGCACTCGCCCCCGCGCCTGAGCAGAAGCGCCGGTGGCTTCCTGTGCTTGCCCTGTCTGCGGTCGTTCTCGGTGCCGTCGGCGTGCTCATCGGCCTGCTGATCATACTGCTGGGCGGTGACGACGACGAGGCCCCTACCGTCGGGCCACCGACTGATCCGGAGCCGACCGCCACCCCGCCGGAGGAAGACGAAGAGACCGACGAGGAGGAGCCGGAGGACGAGCAGCCACAGGTTGACGAGGAAGCCATCGTCGAGGCCCGGGCCGCTGTGACAGAGCTGAGTGAGAATTCGAGCTGTGACACCGAGGAGGACGCCGGTGTCGTCGCCTCTCTCCTCGCCGCAGCAGGGCCGCAGGAGGGCTTCCCCGGGGAAGAAGACTCATCCCTGCTGGAATCCACCTTCGAATCCCTTCAGTCAGAATGTTCCTCCACGCATGCCGCAGGCGTCTTCGAATCGGCACGCAGTGGTTCCCAGGCGCCGGAGGACGGTATGGGCGAAGCACTGACCGCAGTAGGCACCGACTGGGCTGACCGGTCGGTGAGCCTGCGCGGGGCCGAGGCCATGAGCGGCTTCTCTGCCCAGGGCGGCAATGTGGAGTGCGAGTTCAACGACGGGCTCACCTGCACGGTCTATGACACCAACCCGGAGCAGTGCGATGAGGGGGCCACCTACCGCATGACAGTCGACGGCGTGGATCTCGACTGCGATGCGCACCTGGAGCCCGGGGATCGGGAGACGCTGGCCGAGGACGACAGCGCCACCGACGGCTTCCTTGTGTGCACCGAGCTGAGCGACCGGGTCACCTGCTACAACAGCATCGAACTCTTCGGCTTCGAAATGTCGAACACCGGGAACTACAGTTACTGAGCGGCGTGTGGTCCCGCCGGCGGAGGGAGCGCCGGCAAGCGAAGCCGTGCCGGCCCTTTAGGCGTGATGGCCAGCGTCAGCTGGCCGAGAGGCGAGCGGGGTCTCCCCGCCCGCGGGAGTGCTTTAGGTGTGATGGCCGCGGCAACGCGGTTGAGAGCGTGACGGGGTTTCCCCGCCGGCGGGAGTGCTCAGTGCAGCTCCAGTGCTTCGACGATCCGGTCGGCGCAGGCGGGTGGCTCCCCAGGCAGTGCTCCGTGAGGTCCGGTCACATAGTTCAGATGCTTGGAGCGGAACCTCCGGTAGTCAGGCTCGGGGATCGACAGGGCAACATCCACCGCCTGCGCAGCCGAGTCTACGATCGGCCCGGGAACTTCTGAGGCATAGTCCAGGGCCAAGCCTCGGGCCTCGGTGTAGTCCTCTATGTCATAGGGCCAGAACACCAGCGGAATGTTCCGCAGGGTTGCCTCGTAGGTCACCGCCGAGTAGTCGGTGATCACCGCATCGGCCACCGAGAGCCAGTCCAGTACGCCGAAGTCGGTGCCGAGGATGGTCGGCCCGCCCTCCGGCAGCGGTGACTTGTCGATCGGGTGGGGGAGAAGTACCAGGGTATTGGCGGCGTCGTCGTCAGCAAAGGCGGAGGCCACCTGAGTGTAGGGGATGTGCTTGCCACGCCTGAAGGTCGGGATGTAGAGCACTGTTCTGCCACCGGCTTCCACTGTCTGCCGCAGCCGGGGGTACCTGGTAAGAATCCGTTTCCGCCGGGCAGTCATGGTCTGCTCATCCAGCAGATAGTCGACCCGTGGCATCCCCAGCGGCTGCACTCCATCAGCGGGGATCCCGAAGGCTGCGGTATAGATCGAGGCCGGGACCTGTCCGGAGGCGCAGACGAAAGTGTAGTTCTGGTGCATGCGCATGGTCGCCGCCACCCGCGGATTCGGGCCCTCACGGGTGCCCGAGGCCAGATGCCCGAACTTCTTGATGGCCCCCAGCGCGTGCCAGATCTGACCGATCCGCAGCTCCTTGCGGTGATTGAGGATGCTCACCGGGATGATGTAACCGTCCACCAGGCAGCCAGCACATGTGGCCAAGTGGTACATCTCACGGAACGCCTTGGGGATATAGGTGGCCGAGAGCTTCTTATGCTTGATCACCACGATCCGGTGATCCGGATGCTTACGGCGGATCGCCTCCTTCAGCAGGGTGAAGTCCACAGTGATCTGTTTGGGCTCGCGGGTGATCAGCACGACCTTGCGCTGCACCGGCAGCTGCTTCATCAATGCGTAGATGCCCCGAGCACAGATGACCAGCACGCCCAATGGAGTGGTCAGGATTCGCTTTTCCAGGTCCCCCAGATCCTTCCCTTGTGAATCAGCGCATGCAATACCATCGCTACCCTAACGCACACCCCTGAGAACCTGGCTGAGATCAGAGAGGCCCCGAGGCCCGAAACTCAGGTAGCGTTTTCCGGTATGCGAGTCTCCATCGGTCCCGACACAGCCGGCGTGCTCAACAGCGACACCGGCACCACCGTCACCCGCAGCGTGCTTCCCTGTGGCGTTCGAGTGCTCACCGAGCAGATGCCCGGCGTCCGCTCAGCGACCATCGGCTACTGGATCGCTGTGGGCTCCAGGCATGAGGCCGACCACCAGCACGGCTCCACCCACTTTCTGGAGCATCTGCTGTTCAAAGGCACCGCCAAACGCTCGGCCCTGGACATCGCAGCGGCCTTCGACGCCGTCGGGGGCGATTCCAACGCGCTCACCGGCAAGGAGTCCACCTGCTACTACGCACGGGTGCTGGATGCCGATCTTCCGATGGCCGTGGAGGTGCTCACCGATATGGTCACCTCCGCGGTGATCGACCCGGCGGAGCTGGAGGTCGAGCGCGGGGTGATCCTGGAGGAGCTGGCCATGGCTGAGGACGACCCCGCCGATGTGGTCCAGGAGCGTTTCGCCGAGCAGGTGCTGGACGGCCATCCGCTGGGCCGGCCCATCGGCGGGACCCCGGAGGAGATCAGTGCGGCAACCCGCGACGACGTGGTGGACCACTACCACCGCTGGTACCGCCCGGAGGAACTGGTCATCACCGCCGCCGGGGGACTGGAGCACGACGCCGTCTGTCGCCTGGTTGCCCAGGCGCTGGATGGCTCCCGCTGGGACGTCTCCGCGGCGTCGTCGCCCGCTGCGCTGCGCTCTGCGCGCCAGCAGCAGATTCCGGTGCGTTCTGGCGTGGAGCAGATCAGCAAACCGGTGGAGCAGGCCCAGGTGATTCTGGGCGGGCGCGGCCTGGCCGCCTCCGACCCGGACCGGTACGCGCTGAGCCTGCTGCACGCCATCCTCGGCGGTGGGATGTCTTCCCGGCTGTTCCAGGAGGTGCGGGAGAGGCGTGGCCTGGCCTATTCGACCTTCTCCTTCTCCGCCGGCTACACCGATGCCGGCTACTACGGACTCTATGCCGGCTGTCTGCCCTCCAAGGTGGACAAGGTCATCGGTGTGCTGGAGGAGCAGTTACAGCGCATGGCCGCCGAGCCGGTCAGCGCCGAGGAGCTCGCCCGCGCCAAAGGTCAGCTGCGCGGAGGCACGGTGCTCGGCATGGAGGAGACCTCCTCCCGGATGAACAGGCTGGGCACCGCCGAGCTGGTGCGCGGGGAGTTCGTCGACATCTCCGAGACCCTGGCCGAAGTGGATTCCGTCACCGCCGCCGATGTGCAGCGGGTGGCCTCCAGGCTGCTGACCGGCCCGCTGGCCACCACCATCGTTGCGCCCTAGAACCTGAGTGATATCGCGATATCATAGGTGTGGAGGTGGTTGCCGTGCCCGACATTCTGATCAGAGGACTGTCCAAGGAAGCAATCGAAGAGTTCACGTCCGAGGCTGAAAAGCTTGGCCTGTCGCGAAACGAATACGTGAAGCGAAGGTTGCTGAGGGAACTTCGTGCTGATGTGGTGTACGCAGAGCACCGGGTGGCTCCCCGTTGGAGCTGGGATGATCTGCGGGAACTGACCGATGACTTCAGTCACGAGGAGATCGAGGAGATGGTCGGTGGTAAAGGGCCCTACATGGATCATTGATACCTCTGCGTTCAATCGGCTGCACCGTGGGCAGGCATATCGGCCAGATTTATGGAAAGAACGAATCGATAGGGGATTGGTGTTCATTCTCTCGCCTACCCGGCTGGAGATCGGCACCCTTGCCCAGAGCGGAAAAGAACGGCGGCGACTGTTCATGATCCCGCCGTTGTCCCTATTGCCGGTGGAGTATCTGACTCCGAGGATTGAGAATCGGGCGGATGAGGTGCAGACCCAGCTTGCCGATCATGGCTGGCACCGCGCGCCCGGCCCCCACGACCTTTTGCTAGCGGCAGCAGGGGAGATCCTAGGACACACTGTGCTCCACGATGACAGAGATTTCGAGCTGATCGCCGAGGTCACCGGACAATCAGTCGAGCGTTTGGAGCTCACAGCGTAGGCTCTAAGAGAGCGAGTCGGGCCCCGGCTCAATGCGAAGCAGTGAGATGGGAAGCGAGTGAACGCCATGACTGACTATGATCCCCACGCTCGAGTGGTCGCGCCGGTGATTGTCTCCACGCGGGCAGCCACCGGTGAACGGGAGGACAAATCGGCGCCGGTCATCGCCGAGTTCGCCGGGACCATCGGCTTTGTCACTCGTCCGCCGGTCATTATCCCCGACGGCGAAGGCGTGCTGGCCGCACTGTCTGAGCTGATCGTGCAGGTTGAGCCTGCGGTGATCATCACCTCCGGCGGCACCGGGCTCACCCCGGACGACCTCACCCCCGAATACACCAAACCTATGCTGGACAAGGAGATCCCCGGCGTGATGGAGGCCATTCGTGCCCACGGCCGGAAGCTCACGCCGCTGGCCGCGATCAGCCGCGGGGTGGCCGGAGTGAAGGACTCCACGGTGATCGTCAACCTGCCCGGCTCGCCCAAAGCGGTGCGCGAAGGTATGGAAGTGCTGGTCGAGCTGCTGCCGCACCTCTGCGACCAGGTGGCCGATATCCGCGACGCCCACTGGGGGTGAGCCTCCCGCGGATGGGCGATCCCCTGGCCGCCCTCTCCCCATCGATTGGCCGAATGCGCCGCTAATTCCCCCTAAACTCGGCCGAATTATGGGCAGAATCGGCCACTCAACGCAGGGCGATCCTTCAACGCAGAATTGGCTGAGGGGAACCTGTGGGCTCAGTCAGTTTGCGCGGTGCAGATCGATGGCCTGCTTCATGGTGCGCCGGGCGCGGGGCCGGTCGCCGGCGACGTCGTAGGCATAGGCCAGCCGGTACCACACCCGCCAGTCCTCAGGCGTGGCCTCGGCCTCGGCCTTGAAGCGGGCGAACTGCTCATCGGCCTGCTCGCGGTTCGGCCGCCCAGCAGGTGAGCGCTGCACCGTATCCTCAGGGAGTCCACCCTCCTGGGACAGGATCCGGCCCAGCCGCTCAGTACGCACACCGAAGCTGATCGACTTCCACAAAAACCAGACCCCCACGGCCACCAGCACCAGGGCGCCGAGTCCCAGCGAACGGGCGACGGCGTCGTCGACCCTCAGGAACCGGATGGCCGAGGTTGCCGCACCGGTCATGATGATCGTCACCAGAACGATCATCACCCAGGTCCACACCTTGTCCTTCATGATGATCCCTTCGCGGTCGTTGGCCTCTCACGACCATAATTCTGGGGCAGAAAAGTGCTGAGTCGTGGTGACCAGGGGCCACAGTATGGCGCACAGCGGGTTGCAGTCACAGGTCCAGGTAGCCGTCCAGCCCATGGGTCAGCCCAGGGCGGGAGCCGACTGTGCGCAGCCCCAGCAGCACTCCGGGCATGAAGCTGGCGCGGTCGAAGGAGTCGTGCCGGAAGGTCAGCTGCTCACCGACTGAGCCCAGCAGCACCTCCTGATGGGCCACCAGACCGCGCAGCCGCACCGAGTGCACCCGGATGCCGGCCACCTCGGCCCCCCGGGCACCCTCGAGCTGTGTCTGCGTGGCATCGGGGGAGGGCCCGGTGCCGGCCTCACCCCGGGCGGCGGCCATCAGCTCAGCGGTGCGCACCGCCGTCCCGGAGGGGGCATCCATTTTCTCCGGGTGGTGGAGCTCGATGATCTCGGCCGACTCGAAGTACTTCGCCGCCTGCGCGGCGAAGGCGGAAGCGAGCACCGAGCCCAGTGCGAAATTCGGGGCGATCAGCACACCTGTGGCATCGTCGTGCTCTGTCAGCTTCTGCTCCAGTGCCGCCAAGCGCTGGCCGTTCCACCCGGTGGCACCGACCACCGCATGGATCCCGCGCTCCACGGCGAAGTGCACATTGACCTCCGTGGCCTCCGGCACCGTCAGATCCACTACGTGGGTGGCACCGGACTCCGTCAGGCGCGCCAAGGAGTCTCCACGGCCCAGGGCCGCCACCAGGTCCATGTCCCCGGCGGCCTCCACCGCTTTGACCGCCTCTGAACCCATCCGCCCTCCGGCGCCCAGCACCGCCACTCTGATCTCTTCAGCCATGGCCACCAGCCTACTGTGCTGTGTTGGTTCTGCGGGCGGGGAAACCCCGCCACGCTCTCGGCCGGGTTGCCGCGGCCTTCACGCCTGCAGCTGGTTCCGCGGGCGGAGTCCGGCATGCTCGTGGCCGGGTTGCCGCGGCCTTCACGCCTGATGTGGCCTCTCAGGAGGTGCCGGTGCTGAGCATGTGCGTCAGAGCCTCCAGCGGACCACGACGGCGCAGCAGCACCTTCACCGTTCCGGCGGCCAGAGCGGCCACCACCAGCCAGAAGATCATGGTCTCCTCCGCCACCGACGCCAGGGGGGCGTCCTCCATCCGCCAGAACGGGCCCAGGACGATCAGGTGCCCTACGTACAGGCTCAGCGGCATCGCACCGGCCCCGGCCAGGGGCGCGAGCACCCACTGCAGCCGCAGCCTGTTCAGCAGCTGAGCGCTGAGCAGGCAGAGCCCCAGCACGGCAGCTGCGCAGCTGATGGTGTGCAGCAGGTCCAGATGACTGCCCTGGTGCGCCATCGGGATCAGGAACCACAACGGATCGGTCACCAGCGGCAGGAGATGGTCCCCGGTCTCCAGTGCTCCCGCCAGCGCGCCCTCAGAATCGGCATAGGGCCGCATCCGCTCGGCCACGCCCGAACGCTGAATGGTGAACCACCCGATCCAGTAGGTGAGCACCGCGCCGATGAGCCCGACCCCGAAGACCCGAAGCGCCGTTGCGGTGCGTGTCAGGTCCAGCCGGCCCATCGCCATCCCCGCGAAGAGATAGGCAGGCCACAGGATCAGCGGGTAGTAGCCGGTGACGAACAGGTCCAGGGTCAGCAGCCCGGGATTCGCCAGGTCGAAGATCATCGGCGAGTGCCACAGCCGTTCCGGCGGTTCAGCGGCGCTGGGCCGCAGCAGGTTCTGCACCCACCAGTACAGCAGCGGTGCTGCGGCCACCCATGCGGCCGCCAGCCCAAACAGAGCCCTGGCACCCAGCCGCAGAAACGGCAGGGCCAGCAGGAACAGCACCCCATAGTGCACCAGGATGACCGCCACACCGGCACCCAGCATGGAGACTACGAGTCCGATGCCGATGATCACCGCAGCCCGGACAGCAACAGTGCTGGTCCCGGCGGCGGGCGCAGGTACCGCTCGCCTCTCGGACGGCTTGCGCCGGCCTTCGCGCCTCAAGTCGGCACGTCGCTGCGCTCGTGCCTCAGTGCTGCTGCCACCTGTCAGCAGGGCCAGGCCCACCCCGGCGAGCACTGCGAACAGTGCCGCCGAACGCCCGGAGAACAGCATGCCGGCCCAGGTGGCTTCACCGGTGCCCGGATCGGTGGTGGGCAGCACATGCACAGTCATCATGCCCAGCAGGGCCAGGCCCCGGGCAGCGTCGACACCCCACAGGCGTCCGCCGCGAACCGTGTTGGTTCCGGCGGCGCGCACCTGTCGCGCTCGCCTCTCGGCCGGCCTGTGCCGGCCTTCACGCCTGAAGCGGGTCCAGAATGCAGGGGGGCGTAGGCTCACACAGGTAGGCTACTGCCTATGAGTTCAGAGATGGTGCCTGACAGGGCCCGCGCAGGCGACGACGCGGCGCAGGCAGACCCCACATCCACCGGTCACGACTTCGACCCCTACCTGGCTGAAGGCGAGGTCAAGCACCCTGACCAGACCGATCCCCATTTTGGCCACCTCGCCACCGCGATGGTCACCCCGTTCACCAAGGATGACCGGGTCGACTTCAAAGCCTTCGAGGCGCTCGCGGCCAAGCTGGTGGACGAGGGCAACGATTCCCTGGTGGTCTCCGGCACCACTGGCGAGACCTCCACCCTGGAGGACTATGAGAAGGCCGACCTGGTGCGCGCGGCCAAATCAGCGGTGGGCGACCGCGCCAAGATCATCGCCGGGACCTCCACCAACCACACCAGCCATGACCTGGAGATGGCCGCCCGCGCCGAGCGCGCCGGGGCCGACGGCCAGCTGGTGGTCACCCCCTACTACAACAAGCCCTCCCAGGACGGCGTGCTGGCGCATTACCGGGCTGTGGCCGATGCCGCAGACCTGCCGCTGATGATCTACGACATCCCCGGACGCACCGGCATCCCGGTGGCCACGGAGACCGTCCTGCGGCTGGCCGAGCATCCGCGGATCATGAGCCTCAAGGATGCCAAGAACGACATCACCGCCACCACCGAGGTGCTGACCAAGACCGACCTGGAGGTCTACTCCGGCGACGACCAGAATGTCCTGGCCTGGATGGCCATGGGGGCTGCCGGCGTCGTCTCCGTCACCTCCCATGTGGCCGCGCCGACTTTCCGGCGTATGGTGGACGCGGTGCTGAACTATGACCTCAAAGAGGCACGCATCGCTCACGGCGAGCTGGGCCCGGTCATCCGCGCCGTCATGACCCGCGTGCAGGGTGCGGTGGCCTCCAAGCTGGTGCTCAGCTGGATGGGATTCCCCATCAATACAGACGTTCGCCTGCCCCTGGTGCAGGCCAATGAGGCCGAGCAGGAGCTCGTCCTCGCCGACCTGCGAGAGGCAGGCTGGAAGCTCTAGAAAGGAACCTGTCACAGCGTGACACCTGAAAAACTGCACACCCCGCCCAAGCTGACCGACGGCACCCTGCGGATCGTCCCGCTGGGCGGGCTCGGCGAGATCGGGCGGAATATGACCGTCTTCGAGATCGGCGGCAAACTGCTGATCGTCGACTGCGGCGTGCTCTTCCCTGAGGAGGAGCAACCCGGCGTCGACCTGATCCTGCCCGACTTCAGCTATATCGAGAACCGGCTCGACGACGTCGTCGGCGTGGTGCTGACCCACGGCCACGAGGACCACATCGGGGCAGTGCCCTATCTGCTACGGCAGAAGGAGGACATCCCGATCATCGGGTCCAAGCTGACTTTGGCCCTGGTGGAGGCCAAGCTGGTCGAGCACCGGCTCAACGCCTATACCCTCACCGTCCGCGAGGGCGATGTGGAGCGGCTGGGACCGTTCGAGTGCGAGTTCGTGGCCGTCAACCACTCCATCCCCGACTCACTGGCGGTCTTCCTGCGCACCGAGGCCGGGACCGTGCTGCACACCGGCGACTTCAAGATGGACCAGCTGCCGCTGGACGGGCGCATCACCGACCTGCGGCACTTCGCCCGGCTCGGCGAGGAGGGTGTGGACCTCTACCTCTCGGATTCCACCAACGCGCATATCCCCGGGTTCACCACCCCGGAGAAGGAGATCGGCCCCACCATCGACCAGGTGATCTCCAAGGCCGAGCGGCGGGTGATTGTGGCCAGCTTCGCCAGCCACATCCACCGAGTCCAGCAGGTGCTCGACGCCGCGGCCGCCCACGGGCGCCGGGTCGCCTTTGTGGGCCGGTCGATGGTGCGGAACATGTCCATCGCCAAACAGCTGGGCTACCTGGAGATCCCTGAGGGCATCCTCATCGACCTGAAGAAGGTTGACCAGCTGCCCGACTACAAGGTGGTGCTGATGTCCACCGGCTCTCAGGGCGAGCCGATGGCCGCGCTGTCCCGGATGGCCAATGGCGACCACCAGGTACAGGTGGGTCAGGGCGACACGATCATCCTGGCGTCGTCGTTGATTCCCGGCAACGAGAACTCGGTCTACCGGGTGATCAACGGGCTGATGAAGCTGGGCGCCGATGTCATCCACAAGGACAACGCCAAAGTGCATGTCTCCGGACACGCCTCCGCCGGCGAACTGCTCTATTCCTACAACATCCTCAAGCCCGGCAACGCCATGCCGGTCCACGGTGAGCACCGGCACCTGATCGCCAACGGCAAACTGGCCGAGGCCACCGGGGTGGATCCGCGCAACGTGCTGCTGTGCGAGGACGGTTCCGTGGTCGATCTCCGCGACGGACTGGCCCGCGAGGTCGGCCAGATCGAGGCCGGCTACGTCTACGTGGACGGCTCCTCGGTGGGCGAGATCACCGACTCCGAGCTCAAGGACCGGCGGACTCTGGGTGAGGAGGGCTTCATCTCGGTGATCACCGTGGTCAACCGGCAGACCGGCACCATCATCTCCGGGCCGGACATCCACGCCCGCGGTGTGGCTGAGGAGGATGAGGTCTTCAAGAGCATCAAGCCCAAGATCGCCAAGGCTCTCACCGAGGCCATCCAGGAGAACAAGGAGCACACCACCCATCAGCTCCAGCAGATCGTGCGCCGCACCATCGGCTCCTGGGTCAGCCGGAAGCTGCGCCGGAAGCCGATGATCGTCCCTCTGGTGGTCGAGACCTGAGGCCGGCGCCCGCCCTCTGTCTCACAAAGTGCGCGCGTGATGAACACCTGCGCGGGATATAACCTGCGCACACGTTCATCACCTGCGGTGTCTGGGGTCGGGGCGGCGGACGAGGCGGGCGACGCACGGGACCGGGAGGTTACCGCCCCCGCCGACGTCGCGGCAAAGGGGATATCTACAGATTCGGCGACCCCCTTCCTCTCCTCCCCGCGCGTAAATGCGGGTGTTCCGGCGCGCCGGCGGCTAGGTTGGGACTATGGCGACACGTACTTCCCCCTCGCGGTCGGCCGGAAAGAAGAAGTCCTCTTCCGCCTCATCCCGCGCGACGACGTCGAAGAAGAAGGCTCCCCAGCAGCAGGAGGAGCGCGGCAATCTGCTGTTCACCGCTGCCCGCGGGGTCTGGCTTGCCCTGGCTACACCGGTGGGCGGTGCGGCCCGCAGCATCGGCACGCAAGTGAAGATCCACCCCGATGACCGCCGTGACGGTGCCGGCCTGGTGTTCTTCCTGTTGGCCGCACTGACCGCTGTGGTGGACTGGTGGGGTGCCCGCAACTGGGACCACTGGGTATCCGAGGTGGTCCACCGGGTCACCGCCGGCACTTTCGGCTGGGCCACGGTGATCCTGCCGCTGGTCCTGCTGGTCACCGCCATCCGCTACTTCCGCACCCCGCAGCAGCATGAGGCAAACGGCCGCGTCGCCATCGGCCTGACCATCGTGCTGGCCACCTCCGCGGGCCTGGCACACCTGGCCGCGGGCATGCCGACCATCAACCAGATCTTCGAGCAGAGCGAGGCCGGCGGCTTCGACCAGATGATCGACTCCGGCGGCGTCCTGGGCTACCTGGTGGTAGTCCCGATGGCCTCGCTGGTGACCCAGTACCCGGTGTGGGCCGTCCTCTCCGCGGTGCTTCTCATCGGCATGCTGGTGCTCACCGACACCCCGGTCCGGCGCATCCCCGACCGCCTCGCCGTCGCCCGGGACTACATCATCGGCCAACCCGGCGAGCGCCCGTCCGCTGCCGAGGCGCCCTCCGGCGGCGCGTCCCAGCAGGGGGATGCCGACTACTACGACGACGGTGCCCCCAAAGCTCCGCGCCCGCGCACCGGGGCATCGGGGCGCGGCAAGAAGGACCGCGACAAGTCCGGGCGGCCCAGCTTCTTCGCCCGCCTGTCCGATTCCGCAGCCGGAGATGATCACGACGCCACCCCGGCTGAGACGGCCCCCACCCAGGTCTTCGATGTGGCTGCTGGCGGCGCCTATGACTCTCCGGTGGAGGTGGAGCCAGCCGATGAGACGTCTGCGCTGAAACCAGGCCAGAAGCGGCCCACCAAGCAGGAGCAGGAGATCGCCGCGGCCAAACGCGCCGCAGGCGTGTCCTCGGCGGAGACTGCTGCCAAGCCCGCCTCCACCCCCAAACCCACATCTGTCCCGGAAGCCCCTGCCCCCGCCAAAGACCTCCCGGTGCGCAGTGAGCAGCTGGAGCTCTCCGGAGACGTCACCTACACCCTGCCCGCCCAGCAGCTGCTGCCGGCCGGGCCGCCGCCCAAGCAGAGCTCTGAGGCCAATGCTGAGATCGTCGCCGCCTTGGACCGCACTTTCGAGCAGTTCAAGGTCGACGCAGAGGTCACCGGCTTCTCCCGGGGGCCCACCGTGACCCGCTACGAGATTGAGCTGGCTCCGGGCACCAAGGTGGAAAAGGTCACCAACCTGGAGAAGAACATCGCCTACGCGGTGGCCTCCAACGAGGTGCGCATCCTCAGCCCCATCCCCGGCAAGTCGGCCATCGGCATCGAGATCCCCAACCGGGACAAGGAAGTCGTGGCCCTGGGTGATGTGCTGCGCTCCAACGCCTCCCGCAAGGTCGAGCACCCGCTGGCCATGGGAGTGGGCAAGGACGTCGAGGGCGGCTATGTGATGGCACCGCTGGCCAAGATGCCGCACCTGCTGGTGGCCGGTGCCACCGGGGCGGGCAAATCGGCGTTCATCAACTCGATGATCACCTCCATCCTCATGCGCGCCACTCCCGATGAGGTCCGCATGGTCATGGTGGACCCGAAGCGCGTGGAGCTGACCGCCTACGAGGGCATCCCGCACCTGGTGACACCCATCATCACCGATGCCAAGAAGGCCGCCGAGGCCTTGGAATGGGTCTGCAAGGAGATGGACAACCGCTACGACGATCTCGCTCACTTCGGCTACAAGAAGATCGATGAGTTCAACGCCGCGGTCCGCGCAGGGAAGATCACTCTGCCGCCGGACTCGCAACGGGTGCTGCGGCCCTACCCCTACCTGTTGGTGATCGTCGACGAGCTGGCCGATCTGATGATGGTCGCCCCGCGCGACGTCGAGGACTCCATTGTGCGGATCACCCAGCTGGCGCGTGCGGCCGGCATCCACCTGGTGCTGGCCACCCAGCGGCCGAGTGTGAATGTGGTCACCGGCCTGATCAAGGCCAATGTGCCCTCCCGGATGGCGTTTGCCACCAGCTCGGCCACCGACTCCCGCGTGGTGCTGGACCAGGTCGGAGCCGAGAAGCTGCTGGGTCAGGGCGACGCTCTGTTCCTGCCGATGGGCAAGTCCAAGCCGATGCGCGTGCAGGGGGCCTGGGTCAACGAGTCCGAGGTCGAGGCCGTGGTCGCGCACGTGAAGTCGCAGCTGAAGGCCCAGTACCGTGAGGACGCGGTGAAGGCGCTGGAGCCCAAGAAACGCCAGATCGACGAGGACATCGGCGAGGACTTAGAGCTGCTGCTGGCGGCCACCGAACTGGTGGTCACCACCCAGTTCGGTTCCACCTCCATGCTTCAGCGCAAGCTGAAGATGGGGTTCGCCAAGGCCGGACGCATCATGGACCTCATGGAGTCCCGCGGTGTGGTGGGACCCTCTGAGGGCTCCAAGGCCCGTGATGTGCTGGTCGCCCCGGAGCAGCTGGGCGAGGTGCTGGCCGCCATCAACGGCGAAAGCAGCGACGATGCCCCACGCCCCTACGACGACGCCGCTGAGGTGGAGCCGGCGCAGGCGGTCGACATTGGTCCCGACGGTGGGGAGACCGTGGCGTCCCCTGATGCTGACCTCGGCGATGAGGAGCAGTCCCAGGCTGATGCGGCGTCGTCGTCCCCTCCGGCGGAGAACGACTGGGCCGCCGATCTGATCGCCCGGGATCTGGCCGAGCGCACCCGCGATCTCACCGAGGTGGTCGACTATCACGACGGCGCGGACAGCTCCACCGGCTCCGAGGACGCCTGGGGGCTCACCGGACGCTGATGGGCCGCTTGTCGTGCCGCTTTCGAGTTCTCGTACGGCTATCGCCCCACGACATCTCGAAAACCCTACGGCACGTCAGGATTGGGTAGAGTCAGACCCTGATGAAAGCGAACCCGCAGGCCCCGCTGCTGAACATCGCCAATGTGCTCACACTGGTGCGCATCGTGCTGGTGCCGGTGTTCATCGCGCTGCTGGTGATCGATGCATCAGCCTCCGGGTCCGGTGCGCTGCAGCCGCTGGAGGCCGGCAACGGGGGATGGCGCTGGGCCGCCGCGGGAGTCTTCGCCGTGGCCATGGTCACCGATGCTGTCGACGGCGATCTGGCGCGCAAACGCAATCTCATCACCGACTTCGGCAAGATCGCCGACCCCATCGCCGACAAGCTGCTCATCGGTGCGGCTCTGGTGATGCTCTCGCTGCTGGGCGAGCTGCCGTGGTGGGTGACCATCGTGATCCTGGTCCGCGAACTCGGCATCACCGCCCTGAGGATGGCCATGCTGCGCGTCCAGGTGATGCCGGCCTCCCGCGGAGGCAAGCTCAAGACCGTCCTGCAGACTGCCGGACTCCAGCTGATGCTGCTGCCCCTGGTGGTGATTGCGGGCTGGCTGGCGGATGTGGCCTTCTGGATCATGATCGCCGCGCTGGTGGTCACCGTGATCACCGGCATCGACTACCTCATCCAGGCGGCGCGCATCCGCCGGGCGGTGAGGAGGAACACCTTATGAGCGCAGCAGGTGATGCCCAGCGGGTGGCTCGCCGGGCTGAGCGGGCCACTGACCCGGTGGAGATCCTGCAGCGCCTGGGGCACCGCGGAATGACCATCGCCACCGCAGAATCGCTGAGCGCCGGGGCGCTGTCGTCGCGGATCGCTGATGTGCCCGGGGCGTCGGTCGCCCTGCTCGGGGGAGTAGTGGCCTACTCCAACCAGGTCAAGGAGAATGTCCTGAAGGTGGATCCAGGGCTGCTGGAGACCCGGGGGGCGGTCGACGGGGGCGTTGCCGCTCAGATGGCCTTCGGCGCGGCGCAGGCCTGCGGCACTGAGATCGGGATCTCCACCACCGGGGTCGCTGGTCCGGAGCCGCACCAGGGCAAACCGGTGGGTACGGTGTATCTGGGCATCTCGGCGGCGGCCGGCGTCGTCGAACGGTTCGGTTTCTGCCTGCCTGAGGACTGCGGTGCCCACGATCTCGGCTCGGCCCAGGGGCATCTGGCCGGTTACCGGCTGTTGGATCTCGAGGGTGACCGGGCAGCGATCCGCCGCGCCAGCGTGGAGGGCGCGCTCAAGCTGCTCAGTGACCTCCTTCACACGGAGCCGGCCGGGCTGCCGGAGGCATAAGGCGCCGCTCAGGGTTTCCCGCTACAGTTGGGGGAACAAAACAGCGGCACGCAGGGTTGGACCTAGTCGAAAGCAGTACACGCTAGAGGGAGATTCTCATGGTGCGACAGCCAGTCACCGTCAATGGTGTCACCCGTTGGAAGGACACTGACTCTCAGGGTATGCCCGAGGAGCCCGGCGAGCTCAAGGGTGTGGTCCTGCGCCAGGAGATCGGCGACGTTCTACGTAACATCCGGCAGTCCGAGGGCCGCACGCTGCGTGATGTCAGTCACGATGCCCGGGTGAGCCTGGGCTACCTCTCCGAGGTGGAGCGCGGTCAGAAAGAGGCCTCCTCAGAGCTGCTGGCCAGCATCTGCACCGCGCTGAACGTGCCCCTGGCAGCCATGCTGTTCCAGGTCGCCGAGCGGATCGCCGCCGCCGAGGGCTTCCAGGTGCCGGATACGGTGCCCACCGAGTTGCAGCGCGAGTTCGACGGTGCTAGTCCCGCTGGCGGGGAGGCCCCACTCAGCTCTCGGCCGGCCCTTGCTGACCTTCACGTCTGAAAGAGGCGCGCTGCTGCGTTCCCGCTAGACTTGCACGCATGGTTTCAGAGGATCGCCGCGCGCACGTCAAGGAGCTCCAGCAGGAGTTGCACCGCCTCTTCCTGCGCCGGCGGCACAACGCCATCCAGCTGGCCAAGACCATCGATCCGGAGATCGAGCCGGCCGCCTACTCCATCCTCTTCACCCTGCAGCGCGAAGGCGCCCAGCGGATGACCCACATCTCCAAGCATTTGGGGGTCGGCAAGCCCACTCTGTCCCGCCAGCTGACCACTCTGGCCGAGCGCGGTTTCATCACCAAGCGAGCCGACCCCGCCGATGGGCGTGCCCTGGTGATCTCGCTGACCGAGCAGGGCAAGTCCCGGCTCGAGGCCGCCCAGGCCCAGCGCTCTGAGCGCTACCTCCATATGCTCGAGCCCTGGACCGAGGAGGAGATCATAGGGCTCTCCGGTTTGCTCGCCAAGATGAACCAGACGTATGCGGAGTACGACGACGCCGGCAGCCCCGGCAGTGCCCCTGGACCGGCCGAGCAGCCCAAGGTGGCATAGAGCGGTGCGTGAGTCCCGCTTCTGGGCCCTGATGGAGGATGAGTTCGGCAAGGCCTACGCCCATGTGCTGGCTGACCAGCTGGTGATCACCAAGTACCAGCTCACCACCAAGGAAGCTCTGTCCTCCGGCATCGCCACCCGCGAGGTGTGGGAGGCGCTCTGCCAGCAGCAGGACGTTCCGGAGTCACGCTGGCTGGGCAGAGATATTCCGCCCAAGGACACACCGCCCAGGGGTTAGGTGACCGTTGCGGGCTCAGGCGCCCGCCGTCGTCATGGGTTTCCCCGTCTCCAGCAGCGTCTTCAGGCTGGCCAGCTCCCACGGCCATCCGCCGCCGCCTTCTTCGATCTTGCCGTTGCCCGCCACATCCTGGGCGGTCTTCGGCGACTCGGGCAGCTCGTGGGTCAGTGTGACCCTGGTGAGGCCCGATGGTCCCTGGGTGATTTCGTAGGTCAGGCGGCTGGGTGGCTCGTCGTGCCAGGCGGCGGACCAGTCCAGGACCAGCTTGTTCGGCGGCTCGGCCTCCACTACAGTGCCCAGCACCGCGACGTCGCCCATTCCCATGGTCTTCATCTGGTCGGTGGTGAGGTGCCGCATCTGCCCGCCGGGGCGCAGGTCGATCTCGATATCACCGCCGTAGCCGTAGCGATTGGTGTACTCCGAGGAGGTCAGTGCCTCCCAGACTTTCTCTGCCGGTGCATCGATGTAGATGCCGTGAACCTGTGTGCTCAGGTCAGTCATGGGGTTTCTCCGATATGTTCTTGAGGTGAGTGAGTGAGACGACGTGCGCCTCAGAGTATTTGTCGATCCACCGGTCGTGGATCAGGCGGATGGGCACCGGATTGAGATAGTGCAGCTTCTCCCGGCCCTTTTTGCGCATGATGACTAGATCGGCAGCCGCCAAGACCTTCAGATGCTTGGCGACGCCGAACCTGGACATCTCAGCATGCCCGGCGACGACTCTCTCCAAGTCGCTCAGCGACCGTCCGCTCTTCTCGTGCAGGGCATCCAGCATGAGCCTGCGCGTGCGGTCGGCAAGTGCTTTGAAGATGAGGTCCTCGTCCGTCACACCCTGAGAATAGGTGACTATTTAGTCACGTGTCAAGAGATGGGTTGCAATTCGGCGCCACCTTGGTAGCGTCAGCACTATGAGTCCCGAGCTGGCCGGGGAGCGGTGAACTATGCACGCTGAACGCAGCGTGGTGGCGCGGTGGGTGCTCTCCGGTGATGCACAGATATACGCAGAGGCTTTTGGGGAATCAGAGAACCCTGCGGTGCTGCTGATCTGCGGAGCGTCGACCTCCATGGACTTCTGGGACGCTGAGTTCTGCACCCGGCTGGCTGGAGCAGGCCGGTACGTGATCCGCTACGACCTCCGCGATACCGGGTGCTCAACCAGTTATCCGGCAGGCGAGCCTGGTTACACGGGTGCCGATCTGGTCGGCGATTCCTTGGCAGTTCTCGACGGGTTCGATGTTGAAGCAGCTCACGTGGTCGGCATCTCCATGGGCGGAGCCATCGCTCAGCGTATGGCCCTAGAGCATCCAGGACGTGTGACCAGCCTGATCCTGATGGCAACCAGCCCCATCAGCGGGACTGCCGCAGATGGGACGCAGCTGCCCTCCATGGAGCCGCGGCTTGCCGAATACTCCTCTGCAGGCGGCCCGGAGGCGGACTGGGCCGATCGTGAGACTGCCATCGAGGCCATCGTCGAGGGGGAGAGACCCTTCGCCGGCACCATCCCCTTCGACGCAGAACGGATGCGCCGCACCGCTGCCCGGTCCTTCGACCGCACTGTGGATATGGCCGCCATGCAGACCAACCACTGGATCGCCGAAGAAGGGCCCTCGATAGGCGGTCAGCTGGATCAGCTCCGTCTTCCCGCATTGATCCTGCACGGCACCGATGATCCGCTGTTCTCCCTGGCGCACGGCGAAGCTTTGGCCAAGACCATCCCCGGAGCGCGCCTGGTCCCGCTGCCAGGTATGGGGCACCAATATCCGCCCGAGCCGCTCTGGGATCAGATCGTCACTGAGATCATCGACCATACCGACCATGCCGGATAGGGATTAGATCGCTCAGGGCGCGGCTCACCGGCGTGTTGCTCGAATCTGTGTTCGATACCGCGTAGTGTTTTCCCCAGACGAGATCAGTGGGAGACGGCGCGCGGGGCTCTCCACAGATCGGCGGACCGACCGAGGGCATGTCCGGGGCTGCATTTAGTCTCGGGTATGTCAACGAACAACTATCTCCGTGAGGTGAACCATGGCTACCAGCCCGGATCGGCAGAAGGCGCTAGAGGCGGCACTGGCCCAGATCGACAAGCAGTACGGAAAGGGCTCGGTGATGCGGCTCGGCGATGATACCCGAGCCCCCGTCGAGGCCATCCCCACCTCATCGATCGCCATGGACGCAGCCCTGGGCATCGGCGGCTTCCCCCGCGGGCGCGTGGTGGAGATCTACGGGCCGGAGTCCTCCGGTAAGACCACTGTGGCGCTGCATGCGGTCGCCAATGTGCAGAAGAACGGCGGCATTGCTGCGTTCATCGATGCAGAGCACGCTCTGGACCCCAGCTATGCGGGCAAACTCGGTGTGGACACCGACTCGCTGCTGGTCTCCCAGCCAGACACCGGTGAGCAGGCCCTGGAGATCATGGACATGCTGGTCTCCTCCGGCTCCCTGGACATTGTGGTCATCGACTCGGTGGCGGCCCTGGTCCCGCGTGCTGAGATCGAAGGCGAGATGGGCGACTCCCATGTGGGCCTGCAGGCCCGGCTGATGTCTCAGGCGCTGCGTAAGATCGCCGGCCGCCTGGCCCAGACGAACACCACCGCGATCTTCATCAACCAGCTGCGTGAGAAAATCGGGGTGTTCTTCGGCTCCCCGGAGACGACCTCCGGCGGCAAAGCCTTGAAATTCTACGCCTCGGTCCGCGTGGACGTGCGCCGCATCGAGACCCTCAAGGAGGGGGTCAACGCCGTGGGCAACCGCACTCGCGCCAAGATCGTGAAGAACAAAATGGCCCCGCCCTTCAAGCAGGCCGAGTTCGACATCCTCTACGGCGAAGGCATCTCCCGTGAAGGCGGCCTGATCGATGTCGGCGTGGAGAACGGGTTGGTCAAGAAGTCCGGGGCCTGGTTCACCTATGACGGTGATCAGCTGGGCCAGGGCAAGGAAAAGGCCCGCCAGTTCCTCAAGGACAACCCGGACCTGGCTGATGAGATCGAGCTGCGGATCAAACAGAAGCTCGGCATCATCAAGTCTGAGGACGACGGCGGGGAACCTGCTCTTCACGCGGTGTGATGACCATGACGGACCCCAAGGTTGAAGCACTCCGGCAGACACTGCAGAAGTACGAAGCCGGGGAGCTGAACTCGGATCTCTTTGACGGCTCCTCGGCCCCATCGGCCGGCAGTGACTCCGGCGGTGAGGACGACTACGCCAAAGCCCGGGCGGCGGTGCTGCGCAAGCTGACCGGGTCTGCCAAGTCCCGGCACCAACTGGCCCAGGCGCTGCGTGAGCGGGAGTTCAATGAGCAGGTGATCACTTCCGTTCTGGACCGGATGGAGGAGGTCCAGCTCATCGACGACGCCGAGTTCGCCCGCACCTGGGTACGCACCCGCCATGAGCTCAAAGGACTCGGGGCCGCGGCTCTGCGGCGCGAGCTCCAGGACAAAGGCGTCTCCGCCGCCCACATCGAATCAGCTCTGGAGCAGCTGAGCGTTGAGGATGAGAACGCCGCGGCCCGGGCGCTCATCGAGGCCAGGCTGCGGGGAGTGACCATTCCAGTGGGCAACGGGGTGGAAGACCGCAAGGAACGCGAGAAGATCACCCGGCGACTGGTCGGAATGCTGGGCCGCCGCGGCCATGCCCCAGGAGCTGCCCTCCAACTGGTCCGTGAGGCCCTGGAGAGCCGGGCCGCGTATTAACCCCGGTAGAATGGCCCGGTACGCCTTTCTACACCCGACCCTTCGCTGAGCTGACATGATTGAAGCACTCCTGGACCGCACTGAGACACATGCCGCCGAGCGCACCTATGAAGTGCGCACCTTCGGCTGCCAGATGAACGTACACGACTCCGAACGCATCTCAGGGCTGCTGGAGGATGCCGGGTACGCCAGGGCACCAGAGGACGGCACACCGGACCTGGTGGTCTTCAACACCTGCGCGGTCCGAGAGAACGCTGACAACAGGCTCTACGGCAATCTCGGCCAGCTCAAGCCGGTCAAGGAAGCGCACGGGATGCAGATCGCAGTGGGCGGTTGCCTGGCGCAGAAGGACCAGCACACCGTCCTGGAACGCGCGCCCTGGGTCGACGTGGTCTTCGGCACCCACAACATCGGCTCGCTGCCGACCCTGCTGGAGCGATCCCGGCACAACCAAGAGGCCAGCATCGAGATCCTCGAGGCCCTGGAGACCTTCCCCTCCACCCTGCCCACCAAACGCGAATCAGTGCACTCCGGCTGGGTCTCGATCTCCGTGGGCTGCAACAACACCTGCACCTTCTGCATTGTGCCCTCGCTGCGCGGTAAGGAACGGGACCGCCGTCCAGGGGAGATCCTCGCTGAGGTGCAGGCCCTGGTGGACGACGGTGCCGTCGAGGTCACCCTCCTGGGTCAGAACGTCAACACCTATGGGGTGGAATTCGGTGACCGCCAGGCCTTCGCCAAACTGCTGCGTGCCTGCGGCGAGATTGCTGGCCTGGAACGGGTGCGCTTCACCTCCCCGCATCCGGCCAGCTTCACCGATGATGTCATCGACGCCATGGCGGAGACCCCCAACGTGATGCCGCAGCTGCACATGCCGCTGCAGTCCGGCTCCGACCGGATCCTGAAATCCATGCGCCGGTCCTACCGCGGCAAAAAGTTCCTCGGCATCCTGCACAAGGTCCGTGAGCGGATGCCGCATGCGGCGGTGACCACCGACATCATCGTCGGCTTCCCCGGAGAGACCGAGGAAGACTTCGAGGACACCATGGAAGTGGTCGAGGCCTCCCGGTTTGCCAGCGCATTCACCTTCCAGTACTCGAAGCGGCCCGGCACTCCCGCCGCGGAGATGGACCACCAGGTGCCCAAAGACGTCGTACAGGCCCGGTTCGAGCGGCTGATCCAGCTGCAGGACCGCATCACCGCCGAGGAGAACGCCGCATTGATCGGCACCACCCAGGAACTGCTGGTCACCGCAGACACCGGGGCCAAGAACCAGCAGACCGGCCGCCTCTCCGGACGCGCCCCCGACAACCGCCTGGTCCACTTCAGCGTCCCGGCTGGAGCGGAAACCCCGCGCCCCGGAGACTTCGTGACAGTGCCCATCACCGCCTCCGGCAGCTTTCACCTGCTCTCCGACCCCGCCGCAGAGGACTTCCGCCTCCGCCGCTCCCGGGCCGGTGATGCCTGGGACCGCTGGCAGGCCGACTCCTGCGGGGTCGGCACCACCCAGGTCACCGTCGGCAAGCCTGCGGCAGTCTCCCTGGGCATGCCCACCCTGCGCGCGGCCACGTGAAGCCGCTCGTCGTCCTGGTAGGAGCCACAGCCTCAGGAAAAACCGGGCTCAGCGTGGAGCTCGCCCAGCGCCTGGACGGCGAGGTGATCAACGGCGACTCCATGCAGCTCTACCGCGGCATGGACATCGGCACCGCCAAGATCACCGCTGATGAAACCCAGGGTGTTCCCCACCACCTCTTCGACATCCTTGAGGTCACCGAGGAGGCCTCAGTGGTTCAGTACCAGGCTCTGGCGCGGCAGACCATCGCGGCCATCCGCGAACGCGGCAAGACTCCCATTCTGGTGGGCGGCTCCGGGCTCTACCTCCGGGCGGCCACCGACGTCATCGAATTCCCGCCCACCGATCCCGGCCTGCGCGCCCAGATCGAAGCAGAACTCGAGTCAGAGGGCACCGCAGTACTGCGCGAGCAGCTGCGCGAGGCCGACCCGGAGTCCGCCGCGGTCATCAAGGACGCGCGCCGCCTGGTCCGGGCGCTGGAAGTGGTCCGGCTGACCGGGCGGACCTTCACCTCCTTCTTGCCCCAGCGCAATCACCTGCCCAGCCTGGAGCCGGTCCTCCAACTGGGCATGAAAATCGAGCGCAGCCTGCTTCACGAGCGGATCGCCGACCGTGTCCACCAGATGCACAGCACAGGACTGCTCGAGGAGGTCCGCAGACTCGACGCTGCGGGGCTGAGGAAGGGCCGCACCGCCTCAGCCGCCATCGGCTACCAGCAGTTCCTACGCGTCATCGACGGGGTGCTCACCGAAGAGCAGGCCGTGGAGGAGACCATCATCGCCACCCGGAAATTCGCCCGCCGTCAGGAAACCTGGTTCCGCGCCGATGCGCGAATCACCTGGCTGGACACAGCATGTGAGCAGCTTATCGACCAGGCTCTGGAGGCAGTACGGGGATAGAGGATCAGTGCCGAATGAGATGCCGCCGGCGGGCTTCGGACACTGCCGCCACCCGATTGTCGACGCCAAGCTTCTGATAGATATGCACCAGATGGGTTTTAACCGTCGCTTCGCTGATGAACAGCGAGCGGGCCATCTCCCGATTCGACTGTCCGGTGGACAACACCTCCAGCAGCTGAATCTCCCGGGCGCTCAAGGAGAGGACGGGCTCCCGGACTCTGCCCATCAGCCGTGCGGCCACTTTCGGCGCCAGCGCCGTCTGACCGGCTGCTGCCTCATGGACAGCCTGATAGATCTGTTCGGGAGGGGCGTCCTTGAGCATATACCCGCTGGCTCCTGCCTCTACCGCAGCCAGAATGTCGGCCTCGGTGTCATAAGTGGTCAGCACCAGCACCGGGAGCCCCGGGAGGATCTCCTTAATCCGACGAATAGCCCTCACGCCGTCGATTCCCTCACCCAGCTGGAGATCCATGAGCACCAGGTCAATCCGCCCTCCTGCCCGGAAGATCCTCTCGACTGTCTCTATGGCACTTTCGCCGTCGGGTGCTTCTGCAAGGACGGCAATCTCTCCTGACTCAGTGAGCATGGCACCAAGACCTGCACGGACTACCGGGTGATCATCCACGAGAAGCACGCCCAGTGGTGAAGGCTCTGTGTGGTCACTCACCAGCATTCCCGTTCAGCGGCAGTCGGATGGACACGGCCGTCCCTTCTCCGTGGGCGGATTCGACATGGAACTCTCCTCCCAGGGCCTCAAGGCGCTCTCGTGCGGAGCGAAGCCCGAACCCGGTGCCGTCTGCGCGAGGGGACGCGACGGACTCGGCTGTCCTGTCGAATCCTATGCCGTCATCGACAATATCCAGCATGACCTGATCTTCTGTATAGCTCACGGTAATGACTGCGGTGGTGGCCTCAGCATGCTGGACCACGTTGGACAGGCTGGCCTGGGCCGTCCGCAGCAGCGCCACACCATGAGGCACAGCCAGGGATACCGGGCTCCCGCTGATCACCAGCCGGCAACGCAGAGCTTCTCCGCGCGCCGCCGCGTCAGTCTCCACCATATGGCAAGCCCGCCGCAGGCTGTCGGCAAGCGGCTGACCGTCCTCGCGTCCCGACTGCAGCGCACGGACAAAGCGACGGGCCTCCTCCAGATTCTCCGATGCGGTGGACCGTATGACGTCGATCTGCTTCGCCGAAGTCCTGTAATCCGCGCTGGTCAGACTCGCTGTCGCCGACCGGGCAAGCAGCACAACACTGGAGAACCCCTGAGCCAAGGTGTCATGGATGTCCCGGGCCATGTGCTCCCGCTCGGCCAACGCTCCGGCCCGCCGCTGGGAGACAGACAACTGCTCGCGTGTCTTCCTCAGCTCCTCCAGCGCCGCCTGCTGGGCGCGGTTCTCCGCATAAAGCCCTTGATAGGCCAGGGCGACCACCACTGCGAAGCCTGCCCCCAGCACCGGGCCCAGCAGCGCCGGCAGCTCGGCTCTTCCGAGCGAGAACCATTGGGCCAGTACGACTGCCCCGGTCAGCACCGCCACGCTCAGCAGAGCATGGCGGATGCGCAGTAGGTGCATATGGAGAAAGAACAGCGGAAACGCCAACCAGGTGAAGGTGAGCTCAAGGACCAGCAAGACTGCCCACAACGCGGTCACAGCCGCTAGCCACACAGCCGGTCGGCGCCTTTCCAGGCGGAGGCCCAGAGCATAGACCCCGATGAATAGCAGCGCGACGGTCATCACCACCGCCAGATGTGATGCGGACGGCTGCGATGCCACAGTCCGAGCGATGCCGATAAGCAGCAACGCGACCACGCTGGTCGGCAGAGCCCAGCGCAGGCCACGGAGCACCTGCTCACCAGTAAGAACTGGTGGCATCGCGGGTTCAGAGGGCATCCAGCCAGCTTACTGATTCACCCGCGGCGTGGGATCAACCGATCAGTTGATTCCGGGGTCATCCGCTGAGCGGCCCAGATGCCACCAGAGGGGCGATGTCTTCGGGAACGGTCTGGCCGACAGTGGAGATGTACCGCTGACCACTGTGAGGAAGTGACGTGATAGCCCATGTTTTTGGCCCTACGAGATATTCGATTCGCCACTGGACGCTTCACCCTGATGGGCAGTGTGGTGGCGCTGATCAGCCTTCTGCTGGTGATGCTCTCCGGGCTGACTGCCGGTTTGGCCAACCAGAGCACTTCAGCCATCGCATCCCTGGAGACAGACACATTGGCCTTCAGCGCTGACGATCAGCAAGAGGCATCCTTCACGGAATCACAAGTGACCCATCAGCAGCTGGAATCCTGGCAGCAGACCCACGGCGTCGCTTCAGCAGAACCGCTGGGCATTACCCAAACACGTGTAGAGCCCCAGGCGGGTTCTTCGTCGGCGACCTCCGCCGCCGTCTTCGGTGTGGAGCTGGGCGGAGATCTAGTGCCCGCCGCAGAGCTGAAGAGCGGTGAAACCCTGGTCAGTGAGGAGATTTCTGATGAGCTGGCAGCCGGTGCCGGGGACACCCTGCTCATCGGAGGCGTGGAGCTGACCATCGCAGGACTTATCGAGAATCACTGGTACAGCCACACACCAGTGCTGTGGACCAGCCTGAAGGACTGGCAGCGCTTGGCTCACGTGGTGGACACCGATGTGGTCGGAACCGTCATCAGTGCCTCTCACGAGCAGTCAGCCGATGCGGAGGAGCTACGGAGCCGCGCCGACGCCGAGGCCGGCACCGTGAGCATGAGCCCGGGGAGCAGCTTCAGCGCACTGTCCTCCTACTCATCCGAAAACGGGGCGCTGACCATGATCCAAGCATTGCTCTACGCGGTCTCAGCATTGGTGATCGTTGCCTTCTTCACGGTATGGACGGTGCAGCGGACCCGCGACATCGCCGTGTTGAAGGCACTGGGCGCTTCGAACAGGTACGTGGTCGGTGACGCGCTGGGTCAGGCGCTCGTGGTGTTGCTGGCCGGCTCAGGCGCCGGAGGGTTGGCCGGCTGGGCCGGTGGAGTGCTCGCCTCCCAGGCTGTTCCTTTCGTCACCTCTGCCTCGACCACTGCGCTTCCCGCGGTGGGGGTCGTCATCATCGGGCTCGCCGGGGCTGCAGTCGCGGTCCGTCGGGTGAGCACAGTCGACTCTCTGCTCGCTCTTGGCGGCAGCTGAACCTCTGCGCACCGTCAAGCAAGCCCGTTATCGACACCTTTACGATCACAAGGAGCCTTTTCATGACCATCACCTCGAAGCCATCGGCCAGCCCCCGTTCGTTGAATGAACCTGTCCTGTCGGTGAAGGGGGTCACGCTGGAATATCCCGACGGCTCAGACGGTGTGCTGACCGCCTTGGACTCGGTCAGCCTGTCCATCGGCCCCGGCGAGATGCACTCTCTGGTCGGCCCCTCCGGGTCTGGCAAGTCCAGCCTGCTGGCGGTCGCTGCCACCTTGATTTCCCCTACCCGCGGGTCGGTGCGTATTGACGGTGAAGAGGTCACTGACCTTCGCCGGCGCCGCCGTGACCACATCCGCAGGGAGAAGATCGGCATGATCTTCCAGCAGCCGAATCTGCTGGCTTCATTGACTGCGGAGGAGCAGCTGGTGATGGTTGAGGACTTTCGGGGCGTCTCACGCAGGGATGCCGTCTCGCGTGCCCGCGAAGCCTTGGAGGTGGTAGGACTGTCAAACGCTGGGCAGCGCCGACCCCATCAGCTTTCCGGCGGACAGCGGCAGCGGGTCAATATCGCCCGGGCACTGATGGGGTCTCCCTCAGTTCTGCTGGTGGATGAGCCCACCGCAGCGCTCGACCATGACCGGTCCGAATCGATAGTGCGCCTGCTGCGCAGACTCACCGATGAGATGGGGCTGGCCACACTGATGGTGACCCATGACACAGACTTTGTCCCGTTGACCGACGTGGTGGTGACCATGCGCGACGGCGTGCTCAGCGACCCGGTGAGGACAAAGACAGCGGCGGGACCAGCTCTGTCTGATTGAATATCCACATGCGCTTCACCAAAGCCCAGGCCACTGGCAACGACTTCGTGATGATCTCCGACCCCGGAGCAGCCCTGGAGCTCAGCTCAGCGGAAGTAGCCCGGCTGTGCGACCGGCATTTCGGCATCGGCGCCGATGGCCTGATTCTGGCTGTTGCTGCGCATCAGAGCGACGACGGCGCCGCGGTGCTCTCTGAGACCGGACTGACCAGCACTCAGGAGGCCCCGCTGTGGTTCATGGATTACCGCAACGGCGATGGCACAAAGGCAGAGATGTGCGGCAACGGCGTCCGGGCCTTCGCCCATTTCCTCATCGCTGAAAGACTTGTTGAGCTGCATGAAGGGGACAGCCTCCCGGTGCTGACCCGGGCCGGGCTGCGCACAGTGCGGAAGGTCCGGGAGGGCTACGCCGTCGGGATGGGTGTCTGGTCCTTCATCGACCCAGAGATGGCCGCCGAGTCTGCCTCCGACTCGCTGGTCCAGGCCACAGGGCTGACCGACCCCCGCCCCGCGCTGAGCATCTCCATGGGAAACCCTCATACGGTGGTAGCCCTGCCGGACCATTCCGCGCTGGAGGGTCTGGACCTGAATAATGCGCCCAAGGTGGAGCCGGTGCCGCCGAACGGGACCAATGTGGAATTCGTGGTGCCAGCCGACCCGCTGGTCGCAGAAGGCGTGGGCCGGGTGAGCATGCGGGTCCATGAACGCGGAGTCGGCGAGACCCTTTCCTGCGGCACTGGAACCTGCGCAGCCGCGGCTGCTGTACGGGTCTGGGCCGGAGCTGATGCGGTCGACACCTGGCAGGTCAGCGTTCCCGGCGGGGAGGTCACCGTCCGCTTCACCGCCCGGACCGACAACGCCGAGGATGTGGAGCTCTCCGGCCCTGCGGTGCTGACCTATTCGGGCGAGCTCATCCTGGAGGGGTGAACAGCCTCTTGGCGCTGGTCCCCAGGGTCCGCAGCACCAGGGAGGTGAACAGGACGGTCCCTACGGCCAGCGACTCGCCTCGGGCGAGCAGCTCCAGCAGCTGAGCCGATCCCGGCGCCTGATGCACACCCTGTTCGCCGAGATCCGCCAGGGTGATCCACTCCCAACCGGGGCCGACGGGCCAGGCGGATCGTTCTGGCGTTCCGATATAGGCCCCCGGCATCTCCACAAACACCTTCTGGCCGGCGAACTGCTCAAGTCCGGCGATGAACCCGGCCAGATCTTTGCCCGGGGACAGGCACACCAGCACCTGCTCCAGGGAATCCACTGCAGTCCCGGCGAACTCCAGCGCCGCCCGCAGGCCATCCCGCGACACTGCTGAGTCCACCACACAACGAGGTCTGCTGCTGTCAGCCACCTCATGCACTGACATCCGGCCCGGATACTGCACCGACTGCACTACACCGGCTAACCTGGCGAATACGTGTGATGAAAGGGTACTTTCTCCGCCTTCCACCCCACGGATTCGCCACTTTTGACCGGAGTTGCATGGCAGACGGCGAATAGGCGAGGCCACCGGAGCTTGAGCGTTGGAGTCACCAGGTGCAATCGGAGCGGGGATCCCCAATGCCGCAGTGACGCCCAGGGCGGCGTTGAGCCGCGGGAAACCCTTCGGCAGATGCGCGGTGAGGCGTGCACAGAGGTCGCCGGGGTGGGCGCCGTCGTGCCCTGCCAGGATCAGCCGGCTGGACATCTGCGCGCACCGCCGCTCAATGATCTCCGCCACCTCAGGGCGCTGCGGGTAGGAGACCACCAGCTGGGTTCCACTGGTGATCACCGCGGACTTATCGCGGGCCACATCGGTGACGCTCGGCCCCAGGATGTCCAGGTGCTCACCGAAGATCCGGGTAACCGCCACCACCTCCAGCGGCCAATGGGACAGGTCATCTGAGGCTCCGCCGATCCCGGCCTCGGCCACGACGGCGCCCACCCCCGCCTCGGCGAACAGGAGAAACCCCGTCAGCAGAAACAGGCCGGTGGGCGCCAGGTAGCCGGTCTCAGCCGTCGGTGTGGGCAGCTGGTCCTTCGCCTCTTGGATCTGCAGCAGCACGCGGCGCCGCACCTGCTCATCGACCACCGCGCCGTCGATCCGGATCCGGTCAGCGTTCGAGAGCACACCGGGGCTCATCACCGTTCCCACCCGGTGGCCGAGTCCGGCCAGGGCCGCCGAGGCATAGGCGCTGGCCGTACCCTTGCCCTTGGATCCCACGATCCCGAGGGTCACATGCTCCTGCTGATCCGGGTGGTAGCCCAGCTGCCGCATCAACTGGGCAGTCCGGTGCAACGACCGGGAGGAGGTATGCCGCAGGGCCCTCCACTCGGAGAAGATGACCGCTTCCTCCAGCGCCTCGAGGCTCATCCGCTCTGACCGCGGCTGATCCGGAGGATGCGGAAGCCCTTGGAACTGGCGGTGCGTTCAGCGGCGAAGTCGTCGCCGACCGCCGCCAGCATCGACTTCAGCCAGGTCAGCAGCGAATCAGCCCCCAGGTTCTTCTGGACCACCAGGTGCGCCTCACCCCCGGCATCGAGCCGAGGCAGCCACAGCTGGAGCAGCTGGTGCAGGGCGGGTTTGCCGATGCGGATCGGCGGATTGGACCAGATCGTCGCAAACAGATGGCCGGAGGGCACCTCCTCCGGGGCGCAGACCCGCACATTCTCCAGGCCCAACTCTTCTGCGTTCTCCGCACAGAGGATGCGGGCGCGCTCACTGACATCCACTGCCCAGACCTTGGCCTGCGGGGAGAGCATCGCCATGGTCAGCGCCATCGGCCCCCAGCCGCAGCCGATGTCCAGCAGGTGCCCCGAGGCAGCCGGCTCCGGGACCTCCCGCAGCAGCACCTCGGTGCCCTTGTCCACCGCGTCGGGGGAGAAGATCCCGCCGGCAGTGCTGACCTGGACCTCGCGCCCGGCCAGTTGGACAGTGACCCGGCGGCGCTCGAACGGGCCCTCAGCAGCATCAAAATAGTGCGAAGAGTTCATCAGTTGCTAGACTAGTACCCATGTGGATTCGCCTGACACAGTACGCACCGCCATCTCCAGCGGTCTGAGCCGTATATATGAGCTCCCCCACGCCTCAGCGGCGTCGGCGGTCGAGCATGTATGAATCCAGCATCTACACAAGTCCCGCATCCAGGCATCGTCGGACACGGTGCGACGTCGCAGTGACCACCATGCCGGCGCGGGCAAGGAACATATGACTGAACAGAAGAGAACCCACGAATCCTCCTCCACCATCGATGAGACGATCGCGCGCATCCTCGCAGCCGATGAGGCTGAGGCCAGCGCGCAAGAGCACACCAGCATCCTCGGCGGCCGTGCCCGCGAACTGGCTGTCACCGAGTCCCACACCGAGCACGACGGCGACCAGTACGACCTGTTCGAGCGCCGCAGTCTGCGCCGGGTGGAGGGCCTCTCCACGGAGCTGGAGGACGTCACCGAGGTCGAATACCGCCAGCTGCGCCTGGAGCGGGTGGTACTGGCTGGACTGTGGAGCGGAGGCTCGGTGGCCGAGGCCGAGTACTCGCTGCGCGAGCTTGCCGCCCTGGCCGAGACCGCAGGCTCCACGGTGCTGGACGGATTCATCCAGCGCCGCGCCACCCCGGACCCCGGCACCTTCTTCGGTTCCGGCAAGGCTGTCGAGATCAAAGATGCGGTGGCCGAACTCGGGGCCGACACCGTGATCGTGGACTCTGAGCTCGCGCCCTCCCAGCGGCGTGGGTTGGAGGACATCGTCAAGGTCAAGGTGATCGACCGCACCGGCCTGATCCTGGACATCTTCGCTCAGCACGCCAAGTCCAGAGAGGGCAAGGCGCAGGTGGAGCTGGCCCAGATGGAATACATGCTGCCGCGCCTGCGCGGCTGGGGCGAGTCGCTCTCCCGCCAGGCCGGCGGACGTGTCGGCGCCGACGGGGCGGGCATCGGGTCCCGCGGACCCGGTGAGACCAAAATCGAACTGGACCGCCGCCGCATCAACCGGCGGATGGCCAAGCTGCGCAGAGAAATCGCCGCGATGAAGCCGGCCCGGGAGGCCAAGCGCGCCAACCGCAAACGCCATGCGGTGCCTTCGGTGGCCATCGCCGGCTACACCAATGCCGGCAAATCGAGCCTGCTCAACCGGCTCACTGATGCCGGCGTGCTGGTGGAGAACGCCCTGTTCGCCACGTTGGACCCCACCACGCGGAAGGCCGTGACACCGGACGGCATCGGATACACGCTCTCAGACACCGTCGGGTTCGTCCGGCAGCTGCCCACCCAGCTGGTGGAGGCCTTCCGCTCCACACTGGAGGAGGTGGCCGACGCTGATCTGATCCTGCATGTGGTGGACGGCTCCCACCCGGAGCCGGAGAGCCAGATCGCCGCGGTGCGCGCAGTCCTCGCCGAGGTGGAGGCCCATCAGGTCGACGAGATCATTGTGCTCAACAAGGCCGACGCCGCGTCCGCTCACGTGATCGACCGGATCAAGCGCCGCGAACCCCATGTGGCGGTGGTCTCCGCGCGCACAGGGGAGGGGATCGCGGAGCTGAAGGAACAGATCAGCGCCTCGATCCCGCGTCCCACTATGCGATTGGAGCTGCTGGTGCCCTATGAGCACGGCGAGGTGGTCTCACGGCTGCACGCCGAAGATGCGGAGATATTGACCACCAGCTACCAGGAGGAGGGCACCAGGCTCTCGGTCAAAGTCCGGCCCGCACTTGCCCCGGTCCTTGCTGAGTTCCAGGTAGAGTCGTGATTTGTGACCCAAGGGAGTACCACCACGCACCGGCAGGCTGCTGAGCAGCTCCTGGACACCGCGGTGGCCTCCCTCGGAGGCAGCCGGCGCAGTGGCCAGGTGGAGATGGTCCGGCGGGTGGCGGACTCCCTGAGCGGTGAAAAGCACCTGCTGGTCCAGGCCGGCACCGGCACCGGCAAGTCCCTGGCCTATCTCATCCCCGCCCTGCACTATGCGGTGACGGCCAATAAGCCGGTGGTGATCTCCACGGCGACTCTCGCCCTGCAGGCCCAGATCATGGGCCGGGACCTTCCCCGACTGCTGCAGAGCGTCCAGAGCAAGCTGCCGCGCCCGGCAGAGGTCGCCCTGGTCAAAGGCCGGGCGAACTATCTGTGCAAGCAGAAGCTGGCCGGAGGCTTCCCGGAGGACGACGAGGATCAAGAGGCCCTCTTCGCCGCCGCCGTGGAGCCCACCGGCGGAGTGACCACCTTTGAGCCCACCTCCAAGCTCGGCAAAGAGGTGGTGATGCTGCGCGAATGGGCTGAGACCACCAGCAGCGGCGACCGTGATGACCTCCCGGTGGGAGTCACCGATAAAGCCTGGCGGCAGGTCTCGGTCAATGCGGTGGACTGCCTGGGCCGGAGATGCTCGATGTTCGAGGAGTGCTTCTCCGAGCTGGCGCGCAAGGACGCAGCCGAGGCGGATCTGGTGATCACCAACCATGCGATGCTCGCCATCGACGCCTTCGAAGGCCTTGAGGTGCTTCCCGAGCATGATGCAGTGATCATCGACGAAGCCCATGAGCTCGCCGAACGAGTCACCTCAGCGGTGACTGCGCAGCTCTCTGCCCAGATGATCCAGGCCGCGGCGAGCTCCGCCAGGAAGCACACCGCGATCAGCGTGGAGGGGCTCCACGCCGCGGGCACTGCCGTGGAGGCGGCATTCAGCGGAGTCGAAGATGGGCTGCTGACCGGATTCAGGAACGGCAGCGGGCTGAACGAGCAGCAGTCCCGTGCCATCGAAACAGCGCTCAGCGCGGCCAGAACCGCGCTGTCGGACTCCAAGCCCTCCGGCGAGGCGGAGGCAGATCCCGGGCGCACCACGGCTCGTGCCCGGTTGCAGGCGGTCCACGATGTGGCCGAGCGGATGCTTTCCAGCAGCGAGACCGCCGATGTGATCTGGGTGACCAGACCGGGCACCTTCACGCCGGGACAGGGATACCGTCCGGCGGATCTGACTGAGCCGCCGATGCTCTATGTCGCCCCCACCACTGTGGCCTCACGGCTGCGCGAGGGGCTCTTCGGCACCCGCACGGCGGTGCTGACCTCGGCGACGCTGACCATCGGCGACAGTTTCGAGCCGGTCGCCGGGTCACTGGGGTTGCTGGGTCAGGACGCCCCGGACTGGGAGGGCGCAGACGTGGGCAGTCCTTTCGACTATCAGCGCCAGGGGATGCTCTATGTGGCCAAGCACCTGCCCGCGCCCTCACTGAAGACTCAAGATGCGCAGCGGGACGAGCTGGCTGAACTCATCGAAGCCTCCGGCGGTGCCACCCTGGCCCTGTTCTCCTCCCGGAGAGCTGCCGAGCAGGCCGCCGAGGATCTGCGCGGACGGCTTGAGGTGCCGATTCTCTGCCAGGGGGACGCCACGACGTCGGCCCTGGTGCGGGAGTTCGCTGAGAATGAGGAGACCTGCCTGTTCGGAACGATGAGCCTGTGGCAAGGCGTGGATGTTCCGGGCAGAGCCTGCCGATTGGTGACCATTGACCGGATTCCGTTCCCACGGCCGGATGATCCGCTGAACAACGCCCGCAGCCAGGAGGTCGCCAGGGCCGGAGGGAACGGCTTCATGCAGGTTGCGGCCACCCACGCGGCGATTCGGCTCAGCCAGGGTGCCGGGAGGCTGATCCGCAGCACTGAGGACAAGGGTGTCCTGGCCATCCTGGACTCCCGGTTCGCCACCGCACGCTACGGAGCGTTCCTGAAGCGGTCCATGCCGGAGTTCTGGGCCACCGCCAAAGGTGATGTCGCACGGCAGGCGCTGCAGCGCCTGCGCGATGGCTGAGACGGCTCAGAGGCTCCGCAGCACCGTCACGACCTTGCCCATAATGGAGGCCTCATCGCCGAGGATGGGCTCATACATGCGGTTCTGCGGCAGCAGCCACTGGTGCCCGTCGCGGCGCTTGAGCACTTTGACCGTGGCCTCATCCTCCAGCAGCGCGGCCACAATATCGCCGTTGTCAGCGTCCTGCTGACGGCGCACCACCACCCAGTCGTCCTCGAAGATTCCGGCATCCATCATGGAATCCCCCCGGACTTGGAGCATAAAGAGCTCACCTTCGCCGGTGAGCTGACGCGGCAGCGGCATCACATCCTCCACCTGCTGCTCGGCCAGGATCGGCCCGCCGGCAGCGATGCGGCCCACCACCGGCACATCGGCGGTGCGGGAGTCTGTCTCAGCGCGGTAGGCGTCCAGGTTCACCACAGTGGAGTCACTCGAGGCATCGAGGGTCTCACCGGTGGAAAGCTCCTCGGTCAGAAGCTGGCCGGAGGAGTCGCGTATGACCTCCATGGCGCGCGGCTTCCCAGGGACGCGGCGCAGGTATCCCAGATCCTGCAGCCGGGAGAGCTGGTGGGTCACCGAGGACAGCGAGGCCAGGCCGACGGCGTCACCGATCTCCCGCATCGACGGCGGGTAGCTTCGTTCAGACAAGGAGGTCTGAATCATCTCCACAATCCGCCGCTGACGTTCTGTGAGCCGGCGCGGAGGACCCTCCGTGTCATCTGTGCCCGTCTGTGTTCTCTCCACCGTGGCGCTCCTCATCCTTTGGTCACCGGATCGGAGCCATGTCCGACCCTCCTGCTGTGATGGTCAGTGACCCCGACAACCGTCGAATGTCACTTCGAACTCAATACTCAGGATACTCGAAACCGTACATAGATTCCATAGATATCGGTGAGTGTCGCAACCTGAGTTCGAAACTATATGCTATAAATAGAACACAGGTTCGAATTAGGAGGACTTCCCCATGACTGCCACTGCGAACACTGCGGCCACGAACACCGGGCTGAACGCCCCCGGCCTGAGGCTCACCCGCCGAGGCCGGCTTCTGCTGCTGGGCCTTCCGGCCGTGCTGGCGGCAGTCGCGCTGCTTGCCGCTGCGGTCTTTGCCGCTGCCGCCCTGTTCAACCAGGCGCTGGCCAGCACCGGAGCGGCATCGGGTGTGGAGGCCGAGCAGGTCACCGTGACCGAGGGCGACACTCTCTGGTCGATCGCCTCTGCGGCGGAGTCTGATGCCGATATCCAGCAGCTGATCACCCAGATTGCTGAGCTCAACGATCTTGACTCCGCGCAGCTGGAGCACGGTCAGGTGCTCTTCGTGCCCGCGGACTGATCAGTGCCGACTACTATGGACTGGTGAACGATACGCGACTTGCTGACCTGCCGCTGCGGGAGGAACTGCGGGGCCAGGAGCCCTACGGTGCGCCCCAGCTGAGCGTCAGATCAATGCTCAATGTCAATGAGACCACCTATGATGTCCCCGCAGACGTGGTGGACGCCATCGCCAAAGAGGTGCGCTCTGTTGCCGAGACGCTCAACCGCTACCCCGACCGTGAGTTCACCGCTCTGCGGCAGAAGCTGGCCGACTACCTCAGCAAAGAGTCCGCAGCCGCGATAACGTCCGAACAGATCTGGGCCGGCAACGGCTCCAACGAGGTCATGCAGCACATTCTGCAGGCCTTCGCCGGTCCCGGCCGCTCGGTGATGGCCTTCCCGCCCACCTATTCGATGTATCCGCTCTACGCCAGAGGCGTCTACAGCCACTACATCGCAGGCACCCGTGGTCCGGACTTCATTCAGGACCCCGAGGACGTCGCCGCCCAGATTCGTGAGCACCGGCCCCATGTGGTGATCCTCTGCTCGCCGAACAACCCCACCGGCACTGCGTTGACCCTCGATGTGGTCGAGGCCGCCTACCAGGCTGCGCTGGAGTCCGAGACGATGGTCATCGTCGATGAGGCTTACGGCGAGTTCCGGCAGCCAGGAACGGCCTCGGCGCTGACCATGCTCAGCGGCCGGCCCCGCCTGGTGGTCACCCGCACCATGTCCAAGGCCTTCGCCCTGGCCGGGGGCAGGCTGGGGTACCTCGCGGCAGCCCCGGCGGTCACCGATGCGCTGCGCCTGGTCCGGCTGCCCTATCACCTCTCGGCGGTCACCCAGGCTGCGGCCTGCGCGGCCCTGGACCATGCCGAGACTCTGATGGCCAATGTGGAGCAGATCAAAGCTCAGCGGGACCGCCTGGTCACAGAGCTGACTGACATGGGGCTCAGCCCCTACCCCTCAGATGCCAACTTCGTGCTCTTCGGCGGAGTGGACAACGCCCATGAAGCCTGGCAGCACCTGCTGGAGGACGGCATCCTCATCCGGGAGGTCGCCATCGCCGGCCATCTGCGGGTGACTGCCGGCACTGAGGGCGAAACCACGGACTTCCTGAACTCCTTGCGCCGCTACCTGAACAGATAGGATGGCCTCCTATGGCAGCAGAACTCGTCACCGGCCGCGGCACACCCTCGCGGGCCGCACAGATGGAGCGCACCACCAGCGAGTCCCGGGTCAAGGTGCGTCTTGACCTGGACGGCACCGGGGAGTCCACCATCTCCACCACCGTGCCGTTCTACGACCATATGCTCACCGCGCTGGCCAAGCACTCGCTGATCGACTTCACCGTCGAAGCAGAGGGGGACACCCACATCGATGTCCATCACACGGTGGAGGACACGGCGATCGTCATCGGTGAGGTGCTCAGGGCCGCCTTGGGCGACAAGCGCGGAATCAGGCGGTTCGGCCACGCGTCAGTCCCGCTTGACGAGGCCCTGGCAGAGGCCACGGTGGATGTCTCCGGGCGCCCCTACCTGGTTCACAGCGGCGAGCCCGAGGGTCAGCAGTACCATCTGATCGGCGGACACTTCACCGGATCGATGACCCGGCACGTATTCGAGGCCATCACGTATCACTCGGCCATCTGCCTGCATATGCGCGTGCACTCCGGTCGGGACCCGCACCACATTGTCGAAGCACAGTTCAAAGCCTTCGCCAGGGCACTGCGCGAGGCTGTGGAGCCAGATCCGCGCACCAACGAGATCCCCTCCACCAAGGGCGCCCTGTGAACCACCGTCCCACTGTGGCCGTTCTGGACTACGGCTCCGGCAACGTGCACTCGGCGGTTCGCGCCCTGCAGCGGGCCGGAGCCGATGTGGAGCTGACCCAGGACACCGGCACCATTCTCAACGCCGAGGGAGTGGTGGTGCCCGGTGTGGGCGCCTTCGCCGCAGTGATGGATGCCCTGCAGGCCATTGACGCCCCCCGCTGGATCGGCCGTAGGATCGCTGGATCCCGTCCGGTGCTCGGAATCTGTGTGGGCCACCAGATCCTCTTCGAGCACGGTGTGGAGCACGGCATCGTCGCCGACGGTATGGGGCAATGGCCGGGCGAGGTCACCGCACTGCCTGAGCACGTCGTCGTGCCCCATATGGGGTGGAACACCGTCCGCCCACCAGAGGGCAGCACCCTGTTCCGCGGCATTGAGGAGGAGCGGTTCTACTTCGTCCACTCCTACGCGGTGCAGTCCTGGGACTTCGACCAGAGCATCGAGGCCATGCACCCGCCGAAGGTCACCTGGTCACACCACGGCAGTGATTTCATCGCCGCTGTGGAGAACGGGCCGCTCTCGGCCACCCAGTTCCACCCCGAAAAATCTGGCGACGCCGGGATGCAACTGCTGCATAACTGGATCACCTCACTGTAGACCCCACCTGGAGAGACCACCATGACTGAGACCTCTGTGCCCGCAGGCACCACCGCCGCGCTCGAGCTGCTGCCCGCCGTCGACGTCGCCGATGGGCAGGCCGTCCGGCTGGTCCAGGGCGAAGCCGGCTCTGAGACTGGCTACGGCGACCCGCTGGAGGCTGCCCAGACCTGGCAGGAGCAGGGCGCGGAGTGGATCCACCTGGTCGACCTCGACGCCGCCTTCGGCCGTGGCCACAACCGCGAGATCCTCCAGCGGGTGGTGGAGCAGATCGGCATCAAGATCGAGCTCTCCGGCGGAATCCGCGACGACGAGTCCCTGGACCGCGCACTGGAGATGGGCGCCACCAGGGTCAACCTGGGCACTGCCGCCCTGGAGGATCCCGAATGGACCGCCAGAGCTATTCAGCGGCACGGAGACGCCATCGCTGTGGGCCTTGACGTCCGGGGGGAGACCCTCGCTGCTCGCGGCTGGACCCAGGAGGGCGGGAACCTCTGGGAGGTGCTGGCCCGGCTCGAGGAGGCCGGCTGCCCGCGCTATGTGGTCACCGATGTGACCAAGGACGGCACCCTGCGCGGACCCAACACCGAACTGCTGGCCCAGGTGGCGGCCAAGACCAATAAGCCGGTGGTCGCCTCCGGAGGGATCTCCAGCCTGGAGGACATCGCCGCACTGGCCGCGATGGTCTCCTCCGGAGTGGAAGGGGCCATCATGGGCAAGGCGCTCTACGCCGGCAAGTTCACCCTGTCTGAGGCGCTGAAGGTGGCCGCTGAGTCCAGATGAGTCGAGAGCTCCCGGCGCATATTGCCAACCTGCTGCCGGCGGATTCGGCTGGGATTCCGTGGGCCGGGCGTGACCTCAGCGGCGAGGGCAACCCGCTGCATACCTTCGACGGGGATGACGGCTTCACCACCCCAGTGATCAGTGAAGCACGACGGCGCCTGCTCGCCGGGGACACCGACGAGCCCGGCTTCGTCAACGCCCTGGCCGGTCAGCGCCTGTTCGCCCCGGTGCTGGCCACCGGCCACTCAGATGCTGAGCACGGTGACAAAGAGGCAGAGATCTCATTGGTGACCCTGACCGCCTCCGACGGGCGGAGGGCCATGCCGGCCTTCACCTCGGTCCAGGCACTGACGGACTGGCACCCTGAGGCCAGGCCGGTGGCGGCAGAGGCTGAGCGGGTCATGCTCGCAGCCCTGGCCGAAGTCGCTGAACTGGTCGTGCTTGACCCTCCTAGTTCCGGCGGCGGGGAGACCCCGCGCGCCTCTCGGCCGCGGGCAGAGGCCGCGGCCTTCACGCCTGAAGAAGCTCACTTGACCTTCGTCATTCGGCGGCCCGCGGTGGAGGCACTGGCACAGGGGAGCAGCTGGACACCAAGCTACCAGGACCACCAGCTGGCCCAGGCGCTGGCGGATATCCCGCAGCACTGCCCAGGAGTGAGCGCACTGCAGCTGAGCCCGGGGCCGGGAATCCTCTCTGAGACCAGGGACGGAAGCAGAGTCCTCGGCGGCGGAACCGGACCCGAGCTGAGCATCGGCGTGGTGATGGAGCCCGGCACGGACGAGGTGGGGGTCCGGCTGGGGCTGGCCGCAGTCCAGGCGGCGGCAGAGGAGATCAGCCTGCTGCGTCAGCGGGCTGACTCCATACAGATCGTCCAAGCACTGAGGACCGAAGGGTAGCAATACCTGCTGGCGGGACTAGCACGGTTCTTCGGCCTGGTCGACGGTGTGGTGGATCTGTTCGCAGATGGCCTGCAGCTGGAGGGCCTGGGCGTCGTCCAGAGCAGGGTGGAAAAGCTGCTTGATGTGCTGGGCATGGACTCGTGAGGCCGCGGAGAAGACCTTCTTCCCCTCCTCGGTCAGCTGAGCGGTCATCCCACGCTTGTCATTCTCGTCGATGCAGCGGGATAGCAGCCCCCGCTTGGCGAGGGCCTTGACCTGGTAGGACAGCCGAGAGGGGGAGAACACCATCCGCTCGGCCAACTCACCCATCCGCAGCCGGTTGTCCTCGGCCTCGGCGAGCAGCAGAAGCAGATTGTACTCAGCCAGCTTCAGCCCGGTGACCGCATGGAGCCTTTTCTCCATGCGGTCAGTGATCAGGGCGGAGGTCTCCAGAAAAGCACGCCAGGCTCGGGCCTTCGGAGAGAATCCGGTCAGATCGCGGTCTCGGGTCTGCTCTGTGGTCACCTTCACATACTATCGAGACGCCTAGGAATCAGCAGGTTCCCAGCATTCCATCAGCTGGTTCTGACGACCTCCCCGGTGGCCACGTCCACATAGACCTCCGTGTCATTGGTCATCTCGAACTGCCAGACCACGGTGCCGTCCTCGGTGTCGAGCTCACCCTCCTGAGGCTCTGCGCCGGATTCAGCCTCAGCGGTCTGCAGGGCCTCAGCGATCTCTATCTCGACAGCAAGGGCCTTTTCCTCATCGTCGGCGTCGATGCCGTCATCCTCGGTGTCGATGATCTCGAAGGTCTCCACGTCGACCTCCAGCTCCCATTCGGTGGAACCGTCATAGACGAAGACCTCAATGTAACCGCCGTCGTTGGTGTTGTCCTCGAACTCGGTGATGACCCCGCCGGAGTACTCGGCCAGCACGGTCTCAATGGCCCGGTAGACCGGATGGTCACCGCTGGCCTCCGGTGCCTGGTCGTCGGTTGTCTCTTCCTCAGTCTGCTCATCCTCGTCAGACTCAGTGGCGTCGTCGGTCTCCTCCTCGGGCTCCGGGGCGGGGGAGTCCTCCACCTGGTCGGGCTCGTCGTCGGGAAGGTCCTCATCGGGGGCGCAGGCTGCCAGCGCCAAGGCGGCTGCCGCACTCACGGAGAGGATGCTCAGGGCTGAACGGTGGACTGGTGATGATGATTCAGTGCTCATAGCGTCCATTGTTACGCACCGTCTCTCACCGAATGCAGGAGAGAACCTGGGAGCCTCCTGATAATGAGGAAACTCTCATCAGTCGTCCCTGTCTGCCGCAGTACCAGGTGCCGCCGGCAGCGCCCATTGGACGAATAGTGGCCCTTCTGACCGCAGGTGCACCGCCCGGCCGGGGATCGGTCGGGGCAGCACCGGGATGATCGCCGCGAAGGCATCTGCCTGGCTGCGGGTGGTTGGGGAGAGGACCACGTTGGAGCCCTCGGTGCGCGCTGGGTGCGCCCAGGGAAGTTGACTGAACACTGACGGCGAGGGCGCAGCCGTAGCGACCACAGGCACTCCGGCAGTGACGGCCTGCTGGACGTAGCTGTGCTGTTCGGCGCTGCATCCGGCGGCGTCGTCGACCAGCAGTATCTGTGGCGCAGTCTGGGGGAGGCGATCTCCGGGACTCAGCAGTGCGCTTCGGTCCATCTGCTGCTGCAGCAGCCGCAGACAGCTGGACTTGCCGGAGCCCCGGGAGCCCAGGATGAGGTTCACCTTTCCCAGCGGCAGGCTGGCCGGCTCCCAGGTGAACTGCCGGAGTCCCACCACTGGGCCCTCAACGGCGGGGGAGACCGGAAGCTGGTGGTGGGGGACTCTCTCTGGCAGGGGGCGGACCAGGATCTGCGGTGCGTCCGCAGCGCCCTGCCGAGGCCCAGTGCCGTTAAGCTGCCCAGCTTCGGGCTGCTCAGCGTGGGCCTCAGCAGTGACCAGCTGGACAGATGTCCCCGGCGCAGGTCTCGTGGGGTCCAGCAACACCCCGCGTCCCGGAACTGGGTCGGTGCTGCGCAGTTTCGGCCAGAGGTAGCGCATCTCCTCCGAGGTGCCCAGCGGCAGGTAGATCCGGGTCGGCACCTTGGCTGCGAGCTTCCCGGTGGCCAGCTCACGTCCGCCGCAGATCATGACGGAGATACCGGCCTGCGGACCTTCTGCGGCCAAGGTGCCCACGAGATGCTCCAAGGACTGCAGGGACGAGTACGACGCCGCGTGCCACTGGGAAAAACCAGTCACCACCACCAGCAACGGCCGGGGTCGGGCACCGCCTCTGGTGCTCAGGCCGGTGACCCGGCGGGCGGCCATCTCCTCGCATAAGAGACGCAGGAGGTGCTCGACTTCGCGCAGGTCCTCCTCGGTGAGCCAACTGCCCACCCGGGGGTGGTCCGCCAAAGCGGCCATCGAGCGGTCCCCGTCGAACAGATACACATCGGCAGCAGCCTCTGACGCGAGGGCCTGCGAGGCGGTCGCTGCCGCAGCATCAGAGATTCCTGAGCCGGTCTCCCCCAGAAGCAGCACCGACTGCGGACGGTTTTTCAGGTCCAGCACCAGGTCTTCTTGGCTCTGCGAGGAGGGATCGTCCAGCCGCCCCAGCAGGACCGGGGCTGCGGGGCCGTCCTTCGGATGGAGCCGGTCCTCCGGCGCCAGCTTCGCCGGGAGGCTCGGCAGCAGCGGCGTGTGCCGGCGCCGGTGCTCCGGGGCGCAAGCCCCCTGCCGCACAGTCTCGACGGCTTCGCTGAAACCCGTTGGCGCGGCAGCCTCTGGGGGCCTGGCCTCGGGCCGCAGCTCCACCCCGTGGCAGCCGCTGAGCTGGGCCGTCTGAAACAGCCGCGGCGCCTCACCCGGTAGCCGAAGTGCGGCCCTTCCCGGAGCAGAGCGCTCAATGGTCGCAGCCAGTGTGCTGCCGATGACATCGCGGGACTCTTCCTCGCTGCGGACCCGCAGGCAGATGCTGGAGCCGATGTTGGCGCGAATATCGGCTGTCACCACTCCCTGCGGGCGTTGGGTGGACAACACCAGGTGCAGCCCCAGCGACCGGCCCAGCGTGGCCAGCCGCATCAGCTCATCGAGCTGATCGGGCAGTTCGTGGGAGAAGATTCTGAACTCATCGATGACCACCAGAATGCGGGCCAGCGGCCGTTGGGGGTTCAGCTGCCGATACTCGGCATAGTCCCCGGCCCCGGATGCCAGGAACAGCTGCTCGCGGCGGAACAGCTCACTGCGCAGCCCCTCCAGAGTCCGTTCAGCTGCAGACTGGGAAAGATCAGTCACCAGACCCAGAGTGTGCTCAAGCCGGCTGAGCCGGTGGAAGGCCGATCCGCCCTTGAAGTCGATCAGCACCAGCCCCAGTTCCTGGGGACCGTAACGGGCGCAGAGCGAGATCAGCAGTGTCTTCAGCAGTTCGGACTTCCCGGAGCCGCTGGTGCCGGCGATCAGCACATGCGGACCGTCCTCGATCAGGTCGAGGTTCTGCACTCCGGAGGCATTGCGGCCGAGCACTGCGACCAGGTTCTGGGCCGCTGAGTCGGTGAACATCTGCTCGGGAAGCCGGTGCGTGCACGCCGGGGGAACCTCCCCCTCCACGGTTGCAGTGACCCCGTGAGGCAGGGCCAGCCGAAGATGTTCGCGCAGTGTCTGATGCGACAGCCCCTCGAACCGGAGATCCTCAGTGCGGATCTCCGGTGTGCTGAGCTCGCTGAGGCGTTCGACCCGGCGCTCTTGCAGATCGATCAGCCAGCCGTGGGCCGCCAGCTCCGGGCCCACGCTCACCACATGCCAACCGGCAGACAGTGCCCGCTGCGCACAGCCGTGCTGGTCCGGTTCGCTCACCACGAGGACTCCAGGCCGTGTGGTGTGATGGTTCTGGTGTGCCAACAGGGCGTTCACATCCTTGGGGCTCAGCGCGGAGACCCGTGCCAGATCCCGCAGCTCGGGAATGCTCTGACTGCCCAGCAGGACGGTCTGCGGCCGGGCAGGGTTCATGACCAGTTGGACCAGTACCCAGCGCAGCAGCCGCCTGACCTCGCGCAGCGGGCCAGTGATTCCAGTCTGCTTCCCGGCTTCCAAGGTGATGCCGACAGCGGCCTGAGCCGCGGCGTCGTCGTGCTCCTGATCGGTGCCGGTCCCGAACTCCAGCTGGGTGATGACGGTACCGGTGCCCAGCCGAACGGCCGGAGCCGCTGCGGCACTGGCCCCGGCGTAGACCGTCTCAGTGCTGTGGCCACGCAGCTGCAGAATCAGGTCGCCGGGTGAGCACAGGGCTGTATGCGTGCGCCGGCTCCAGCGCTGCGCTGCCTGCCGAACATGCTGCCGGTACTTTTTGCGCTGCCGGCGGCCGTCCCAGAAGATGGCCGAGGCGATCAGGGCGCTGGCACCGCTGAAGAGCAGGAAGAACCACATGCCAGTAATGGTGACCAGGACGATTCCGGCCACCAGCGGGACCAGCGCGAAGGCCAGCATCATCTTGTTTCTGCTCTCTGGGGGCTTGGCCCTCACCGGCTCATCCGGCGGCGGCCAGGACTGCTCGGGTGCAGGCAGAGGCGTTTCCACGCTGAGCCGGCATTGTGTGGAGCCCAGCCGGAACTGGTCCTCTGTGGTCAGTGAGCGTGGTGGACGGTGGGCCGGTTTGCGCTGGTGCAGCAGTACTGAGCCGGTGCCGACTTCCAGGACGGCCTCTCTGCGAGATATGGTCGGATCCGCTGCTGAGACGGCCACCTGACCGCGGCCGATCTGTGTGCTGCCCCGGCGCAGCGGAATGAGCCTGCCGGCATCAGGCCCAGAGTCCAGGCACAGCCGCAGCTGGGAGGCGCCCAGACGGGTCAGGGCCTGGTCTGCTGATGAGATCAGGACGACCATCGCGGAATGGATTAGCGCTGATCCGGCCTGGAGGCTGCTCAGTGTCACCCCGGCGGTGCTCAGCCGCACCCCCGGGGTCCCCAGGAAACGATGCAGCAGCTCATCCAGCCTTGGTCCGTCCAATCCATCACCGGGATCATCGAGGACCAGCCGCAGCTCATGGTCATAGGCTCCGGGGGCTCTACTGCGCAGCTGCTCCCAGTGCTCTGAGTTGAGCGCATCAGGTGTGTGGACCACTGTCACGGTAAAGCTCATGGCCGATACCCCTTGACCTGTTGTGCTGTGCTAGGTAACAGTTATCGACTTTATGCTCATGATGATCGAGTTTGAAGCCGTTTGCTATTTCTGTGGATAACTCGCCCTCTTAGGGCTCTTCGACGTTCAGCTCGCTGTCGAGGGCGTCCAGGTAGTCGGTGAGCATCCCCTGAATCTGGGCGGCGGCCTCTTCGGCGGACCTTCCCTCCGGCGTCAATGAGGCGTCAGCCTCGATGCGGGCCCGATCCCGGTGCACCTCGATGGTGACATCGATCTGTTCAGGGTCAACGTTGCTGTGGATGTCCTCCCATGTGCCCTGGAAGACCCGGCTGAACCCAGACCACTCATCATGGGTGAATGGCTCAACGCTCTGCTGCCCGGAGAGTCCGTAGTGGTAACTGCCGTCCGGGTCCTCCTCGGTGGTTTCCATGGCTTCGGGTGAGGAGTCGACCTGGCCGACGTCGTAGGAGGCCTCGTGCTGCGACACCGTGGTTGCGGCCTCCTCTGCGGTCCAGTCCAGATGCGCCCGGATACTCATCCGCTGGCGCAGATCCGTCCCCTCTGCGACGAACTCGGTCAGGCTGCGGCCGGATTCACTCGTGATCGACCTGCCGGTGGCGTGCTCCACACCCTCGGGCAGCGGAAGGTAGACGGTCATGCGTGCCACATCCTCCAGATCCGAACGCTCACAGGAGTCATCGCCCGGGCAGATCTGGCTGACGTAGTGGGTCTCCTCATCGAAGTCGTCCCGACCCGGCAGGGCCTCTGTCAGGTGTGTAGGGGTGATGAAGGGGGTCTCAACGTGTGCTGGAAGTTCGGCCAGCCGCTGCATATAGTCAGTGATCAGGTCCTGACAGACTTCTAGAGCAGAGTCCCCGGCCAGCAGGTCAGCCTGGCACTGCAGCACGGTGCTTTCATGGACGGAGACCGTTCTTGCTGTCTCACGCAGCTGGGTCTCCTCCCCGTCGGGGGCGAGGTAGCGCATCTGAGTTTCCATGAAGTGTCCGGTGATCTGAGACCAGTCGCCGTCCAGCACGAACGCGCTGACTTCCCCAGTGCCTTCCTCGCCAGGAGTCCAGGAGCCTTCCTCCTGATCCGGTGCGATGTCGAAGTCACCGTCATAGGGCTCGTAAGTAGCGGCGATCTCTTGAGTGCGCTGCTCCGCCTGGTCAGGCTCCTCGTACCGGGCGATGGTCATGCTGATGCTCGGGGGGAGCCAGTCCTCCTCCCACTCACCCTCCGGGCCGCCCACGATGCTGATCAGGTCGGCGCCTTCGCCGGGCCAGGGACCGCAGGCGGTCGTTGACGGGCAGAGACGAGTGACGGCGAATCCGTCGGGGAGCTCCTCGGAGCTCGGCAGTGCTGCCGCGATGCGATCCAGGTGGGTGTCGGACAGGGCCGCGGCCTCGATCGGCGAAGTCTCCGGTGGAGGATCTGGGTCTCCGCTGGTCTGGGCACCAGGTGTTTCATCACCAGTGGATGCTGTGTCCGGCTCCGGGCCGGAGCCGCAGGAAGCCATGAGGACCAGGGTCAGGAGCAACGGCACGATCTTTGGTGCAGCGTGATGCATGTCACTGATACTACAGCGCTGGGTTGAGCCAGAGCCCGGGATTCTGCCTGAGGCCTTCCGCTTTCTGCTGCGGAAAGCTAATGTGGTGGACACTGCCGCCGTTCAGCAGTGTTGCACTGTGATGACCTGACCGATTCTTGGTGGAAGGCGAGAGTCGTGGACGCTGTGACCATTGTTGAGGATGAAGTCCGCGAGACCATCCGTGTGCGTGGGATAGATCCTGCTGAGGATCCCACCGGCATCAGGCGCTTGGTCGATGAGGCTGTGGCCGATTATGACAAGCGTTCGCTGATCGCTTCCCTGCCGTTGCTGGGAAAGCCCTCCGAGGCTGCCACCAGGATCTTCCACTCGGTGGCCGGGTTCGGTGAGCTCCAACCGCTGCTGGAGGACCCGGGCATCGAGGAGGTGTGGTGGAACCGGCCTGACCAGGTCTTCGTGAGTCGTTCAGGGCGGACTGAACTGACGTCTGTGTCCCTGACTGAGACCAGGGTCAGGGACTTGGTGGAGCGGATGCTGAAGTCCTCAGGCCGTCGCCTGGACTACTCCACCCCGTTCGTTGATGCCGCCCTGCCTGACGGATCACGTCTGCACGTGGTTATTCCGGACATCACCCGCAGGCATTGGGCGGTGAACATCCGGAAGTTCATTGCCAGGGCCAACTCGTTGGATGATCTGGTCAGGATGGGCTCACTCACTCTTGAGGCCGCCGACTTTCTTTCCGGCTGCGTGGCCAGCGGTCTCAATGTTCTGGTCAGCGGAGCCACGGGAGCAGGAAATACCACATGTCGCGTTTGACACCCCAATTTGGGCAGGGTCAAGCTCAGCTTAGATAAGTTTCGCCCGTGCGGACTTAGGCGCGTACGGATGGGCGTTGCTCTACTAGCTATGAGTGGCCTGAGGCAATTCGAGGCGAGATTCTGCCGGGACGAGTTTTCTTGAAGGCCACTCAGTGGGAGTGATTCTTTCGGGAGCTGTTCTCCAAGGAGTCTCCTTGCCCCACACCGGCTCTCTGAGCTGCGGTTTGGCCGGTGCCTTGCGTGTGATCTGTCTTGGCGACTGCACCCACCGATGCGTAGTGTTGAAGTATGGTCGCCTTTACTCCCGCTCAGATCGCTCTCGAACTTGGCGTAACTCAGAAACAGGTCCGTGACGTGCTGCGGAAACACTACGGTCGACTTCCCGAAGAAACCTCGAGGTGGGAACTGGACGAAAGCCAGGCCAAGACCGTTCGGGATTATTTTGAGGACAGTTCAGAGCGCCGCAGCCTTGAGTGGGCACTTGAACCTGGAGACACTGTGCGACGTCGCGCGATCCATGAACGCTATGGCGGCCAACAGCAGGGAGGGATCTCTACTCCAAGGGCGATCCCAGATCTCTTGATCTTCACAGACCCAAGTTCGGGGGCACGATACGGTTATGACAAGTTTGAGGGTCTCCGAGAAGATGGTTCTTACGCCTATACCGGCGAAGGCCAACGCGGAGATCAGAAACTTGAAAGAGGTAACCGGGCTATCAATGAGTCGGCCTCTAAGGGCAAGACCATCCGTCTGTTGCGCACCAATGGCGTGAACGTTACGTATGTAGGGGCTTTTACTACCGATGACCTTCCATACGAGGTCGAGATGATTCCGGATATTGATGGTGACTCACGTCAGGGACTGATTTTTAATCTTGTTCCGGTGACTGCGCGGCTGGATTTACTTCCTGAGTATGGAGGAGAAAAGCTTACGCAGGATGGTCGAGCTGCCGCCGCACCGCAGGTTCAGTCCTGGAGTCGACCTGATTATTCCGACGTCGTTATCACCCGAGACGAAAACCTACCTGTAGCTGATCGCAAGATGTCACGTCTTGAGTTCAAACTACATTCTGCTTTCGCTGACTGGCTTACACATCAGGGCACCCCGCCAAGTCGGCTCCGATTGCCGAGTGGGAACACAGTTCTCGAACCTGACTTTTGGGTTCAAGACCGCGAGTGGATTGTCGAGGCGAAGAAATCTGTCTCCCGAGGTCATGTACGGACTGCAATCGGTCAAGTCCTCGATTACGTCCATGTAGCCAGCAGGCTAGGCCTGAGGTGTGAACCTGTCGTGTTGTTGCCGGGGGAGCCCGAAGAAGATCTTGTCGACCTCTTGCAGACGCATAACATCATCTTGGTCGTACGAACTGAGGAAGGCTTCGAGAAACTACCCTGCAAGTAATCAACTTCGTACCGAATCGACCAATCGTCTGACTGCCGGCAGGTCGGGCCTGGCCCATTCGAGTCGCCCGAGGTCGCTTAAAGGAATCCACAGAAGTTGGTCGTGGTCCAAACTCTGTTCAGGTTTTGGGCCCGCCAGTGAAGTGCGAAAACACGCCAGTTGTATCGCCAAACCGTCAACGACTGTGGTATCGGTACTTAGTTCGCTGTCGACTAGGACCGTTGTGCCGAGTTCCTCACGGATCTCTCGAACGAGCGCCTCTTGAGGGCTTTCTCCTGATTCGATCTTTCCTCCGGGAAACTCCCATAGCCCTCCTGCCGCCTTGTCTGGCTTCCTGCGGCACGCAAGAACTTTCTCATCGTCGAACACGACTGCAGCGACCACACGAACCGTAACGGTCCCCTCGTCGCCATCCGGCTGTTCATTAGTCACCACCTCAGACTAGCTGCTGAGCCGTTACTCAGGGCTGCGGAATTCTCTGGCGTGCGACCGAAATGGGCACTCAATGTCATACAGACCATCTAGGTGGGTCCACTGAATGCAACGATCTACTGGTTGGGTCTAACGACGCTGACCGAAGCGTGGTGTGGAGGTCGCATGGTGGCGGTTATGGCTGTTCTTCATGGTTGGTCAGGTGCGGGTGTGTATTTGGAGGCGTGATTTGATGTCGTTGCCGGGTCGCCGTGGGTCGATGGTGATTTTGCTGGCGAGGGCGTTGATGATGGTGCGTTGGCGGCTGATGGACAGTGATGTCATTGTTGCTGGGGCGTCGGGGTAGTGCTGGAGGATCCGGTGTTGGAGGTGTCGGTGGAGCTCGATGTCGGATGCCTCGATGATCGAGATCAGGCGTAGCCGATGGGTGAGGAAGGTTTCTCGGGTGATGGTTGCGGCACCGTATTGCCGTGCCGTCTCGTGTAGTGCTGATGTCGCGGCTGTCAGTGTGGTGAGGATCGAGGCTGGAGGACGCAACGGCGGGCGTTCTGTACGGAGAGGATGCAGTGCTGTGAGGTGGGTGATGATTGCTTGGTCGGTTTGGGTCATGTCGGCTGTGACTTGACCGCAGGAGGTGGGGTGTGTTCTGCATCGGTAGATGCGTTGGCCGCGGTGGGTCACGCCGCTGACCAGACGGTTGTCGCAGGTACTGCAGTAGGCCATGCCACCGAGCAGTGTGGTGGAGGATCGGGCGGGATCACGCCGTGGTGCGATCTGCAGAGCGCGGATCAGCGCTGATTCTTCTTCGGTGATGATCGGTTCCCATGTGCCGTGGTGTTCTCCGGCTCGGAGATGTACTCGGCGGCTGGTGAGGATCGCGGTGATCGTTGTCGCGTTCCATTTCGGACCGTCTGCTGGTGCAGGGATCCCGGTTGCGGTGAGTTCGCGGGCGATCACGGTGGGCGCGAGACCGGTCAGGTAGTGATCGATGATGCGGCGCAGGATCTTGCTCTGGTCGGGGTGCAGGGATCCGTTTTGGTGGTATCCGTAGTGGGTTCCGCCGTGGAGGAGCCCGCGGTGGGCTCGTTGTTGGTGGGCGCGGGCGACGCGGGCTCCTTTGTGAGCAGATTCGTAGTTCGCGAATGCGACCAGCTGACGGGCGAAGAGGCGTCCTTCGTGCCGGTTGAGATCGAAGAGCCCGCCTTGGACTGATTCGACCCGGACTGGACGGGCATCGAGGAGGTCGAGGAGTTCTTCGAGTTCTCGTGGTTGCCGGTAGAGGCGGTCCATATGCCAGATGATGATGGTCGCTGCCGGTGCGTGTTCTACATGGTCCAGCAGACGCTGGTACTGGGGTCGGGTCCGGTGGTGGTAGGCCGAGACGGCTTCATCGACGAACTCGATCACCTCGGTGTATCCCAGCTGGGCGGCCAGGGTGGTGCAGTCAGCTCGTTGCTGCTCAATGGAGGCGTGGTCACTGGTGCGGTTGGCAGAGATCCGAAGATAGATCAGAGCTGTCGTGACTGGGATGGGGCACTCCGTGATTTGCAGCGCCCACGCTCATGCTCCACCCAGGTTGGGGCGCTGAGGTGGGCGCTAGGTTATCGGCGGTAGGTGATGCGGATACGGGATGGATCGAAGCTGCGACCCGGTTTTCCTGGGCTGATTCTGAGGGTGCTGATCAGTGTGGTGATCACAGCACGCCGGTCGGTGGTATCTAGGGCTTGCCACCAGCTCTGCAACGCCACGGGGTCCCCGATGGGTGCGGCGTGTAAGGCAATGGCCCCGCCAGTCGCGACTAACTGCCGGCTGGTCTCTGCTAGAGCCTCTTCTGCGGCGCCCAGCCCAGCCCGGTACTCGCTGGTGGCGATGAGGCGTGCTCTGCGGTCCTGATCGAGTTGGTGGATCCGCTCGTTGATCATAGTCACCTGTGCTAGCAGGGCGCTGGGTGATGCGGTGTCCGAGGAGGCCCGGGGGTGGGCCAGACGGTGCAGCACACGACCGGTGACGTAGTCCTCCAGATGCGTTGCATCAATGCTCAGCCCGCCCCGCTGCGGGCGGGAAGGATCCCTCTGACAGGTATAGCGCAGCCTCAGGGTGCGGCCAGTGGTTCGGCTGTGCCCGGCGATGGTCAACCCAGCCCCGCATTTACCGCAGCGAGCGATCCCACCGAGCAGGCTCGGTCGAGCCGGCTGGGTGCGCCGTCGCCCCGGATCGGCGAGGATCTCCCGGATCCGGGCGGTCTCCCCTGGGGTGATGATCGGATCCCACTCACCGGGGCCTAGGATCTCCCGCCCGCCAGCTGGGTCGGTGTGGGTATCGGGGGAGTAGGCGCGCTGTCCGGAGATCCGAGCTGAGGCCAGCACACTGCGCACCGTATACGGGTACCACAGCCCGGAGGTGCCGTTCTTAGTGCCTAAGGGTGGGATCTTCGAGTGATTCAGCCACATGGCGATCGAACGTAACGATTCCCCAGCCAGGAACCGGTCAGCCATCTGACGGATCACTGCGGCTTGTTCGGGAATCAGCACCCCTCCGGGCCCGTATCCGTAGCGGGCGGGCCCATGCCAGCGGCCCTGCTGGGCCAGTCGTCGGTTAGCGCGTTTGACCCGATCAGATTTATGCCCGGATTCATAGGCAGCGATCGCGACCAGCTGCCGGGCCATCAGCCGGCCCTCAGTGGTGTTCAAATCGAATCCACCACCACGGACAGCCTCGATCCGCACAGGGTACTGCTCCACCAGATCCAGTAGATCTTCAAGCTCTCGGGGTCGGCGGTAGAGCCGGTCAACATGCCACACCACGATATGGGTCACCCCACGACGTACCGCGTTGATCAGCGCCTGGTACCCGGGCCGGTCTCTGCCATCGAAGGCGGAGATATCGTTATCCACAAACACCGGGGCATCCTCGACACCCAGGCGGGCAGCAAGAGCTAGACAGTCAGCTTCCTGCCGCTGAACCCCGGCCCGCAAACCAGTACGATCCTGCGAAATCCGCAGATAGATCGCAGCCTGAACCACTATCGTCACCCCGCTAGCGTCTTTATCCAGAGTAAACATGTGCTTATACCGCTGTGGTTGTTCGTAGGGTAAAGAATATGAGTCAACCAGCATCTGCACATGACGACGAAGACCGGTTTACCTCCCGCCCTGCCAGACAAGCCATCTCCGAGATTCTCGGCATGAGCATCATGGGGGTCGTCGCGTCCTTGGTGCTGATGACGTTTCCCTTCGATGAAGGCTTTCTCGAACGTGGCCTGCGACGTGTCCAGCCTTTTGCGTCAATGGATGGGCGTATCGTTTGGACTGCGAGTGCGCGACTGGTCTCTTGGGACCACGGCATGGTTCGGCAGCTCGAAGGTACGATACACACAGTGCATCGACATGGAGTAAGAGCGTAAGGGTAGGGATCCTTACCTGTGACTGACTGTGTTGAAGTACTATCCAAGCCAGAGGCAGCACGATGGCGAAAAAAGGAACGGTAGAGACCTACTACGAGAACGGCCAATGGAAGAACAAGGTCGGGGGCAACGAACGTGCGAGCAACACGTCAAGTAACAAGGCTGAAGCCCAGAGTACCGGTCGAGAAATGTCTCGGAAACGCAAGGCCGAATACGTCATCAAGAAAAAAGACGGCACAATCGGAGAGAAGAACTCCTACGGCAACGATCTCCACCCACCTAAGGGATAACCAACCACGAAGAACGTCAGCATCTGCTAACCCCTAGGGGCGCAAAGTAATGGATCAAGCTCAAGTCCTGCATGCAATGGCTAGGCCTATCGTGAAGCAACTGGCACCCTTAGGGTGGGCTTTGCACACGCGATGGCATTACGAGAAGTGCCGTGAGCTCGCGAAGTAAGGTCAATCAGGGCGCTCCCCAAGCTGAGATCGATGAGGCCATCACAGAGCAGTGGAACGCACAGAGCGAAGTGTTCTTGTCAAATGTTGCCCTGTCTCTAGGACGGTTCGGTATGAACATCGACTCTGAAGTTTCAGCGAATAGACCAGCTCAGGGCTAATTTGGTGGAAGAGTCTAGCAATGGAAAGTGCACCATTTCCGGTGTGATGCTTCTGTACTACTGATTCGATTCACACGACTTTGAGTGGGTCATCGGTGAAGTGAGCTGTGGTGGAGGTGATGCTCACCATTCGGGTCGAACAATGTGAAGCGGCACTTGATATTTGAGCTTGGGGAGTTTTCGTGGACCAGGCAGAAGGCTGTGCTCAAGGGCAAGTCCTGTTCGTTGTGAGTGTTAGCCCTCGATGCTGAGCAGTTCCAGGAAAGTCGCGTGGTGGGCCTTTAGGCACTCACGTGCTTGGTCGGTCATCGGGATAGGGCCATCGTGGCGCAAGAGACGCCCTGCAACTGCGACCTTGCTCGGTGTTCTGCGGTGCCCGCCGAGAGCGTTTTCGACCGACTTCGCGATAGTTACACCGTTTTCGAGATCAGCCTGCACATCTTCCCGGGTGACTTGTTCGACGCGCTGTGAGTCGGTGAGGACGGCATTGACTGTGTGCAAGTAGAAATCGGGTTCGATGAGGTCCTCGGTGGCCAGGCCCGCAGGGAGCCGCCTAATCCGATCCCTTGGTACATGTGCCCTCTCAAGGGCTGCTTGGTGCTCGTCACCGCCGTCGTCCCCGTCGAGGAGATAGGCGACTCTTACGGCTGCATAGTCGGTTCGGTCAAGCTGGTCAGGATGAATGTTCGCGAGGCCAGGCACAACTTGGTAGCCGAGAGTGTGCTGGTTTGTTGCTCTACGGATCAAGGTGGGTAGGAGCATCATGTCGGATGCCCCCTCGGTGAATACGGCAGCTCTGAGCGCAGTGAATGCCGCAGCGCCCGCGCCCATTGCAAACAATAGTGGGGTTAAGCCGGGCTGATCGTTCTCCCAGAAGCTGTTGCTCAGCACGCTGGTCGCTCGATCGGGGTGGGGCTTGACCACGCGAATTCCTGTACCCAAATCTAGGGGAAGGCATCCGGGCGAATGAGTGCTGTAAATGGTGCGTGAGGGAAGTTCAAGAAGGAAGTTGATGAGGTCGGCTTGCGCGTTGTAGTGCAGGTGAGTGTCGGCCTCATCAATCAGCAGAATTGGTGACGGATCACTTGAGTGCTGAGCGAGGAATGAGATGAGTGCTACGAAGATTCGTAGCCCGTCGCTGCGATCGGTGAACCGGGCAGTGTCTTCTCCGTCATCGATGAAAACGCGAAGCGTGGTGTCGCTTACATCAACTCGGACCTCAAGATTGCGCTGTCCCCAGTGCGGAGAGATCGCCTCCTTAAGGGCTCTATTGACTTTTCGGACCTGCCCGGATGTACGTTCAGGCACTCCGTCATGGACAAGGGCATAGAACTCACGGATGTTCGTATTGCCGAGCTTGAGTAAATTGACTAGCCCTCCGTCAGGTTTCAGCACGTCCTCGGACGGAGTGTGTGTTTGTTTCCCATTCTGCTTGGTAGAGCGTCGAGACAGGCTATATTCGAATCTTAGTGTTCGGTCCTGCTCAGAGAACAACAAGAACTTAGGAATGCGAGCTGCGATAGCGACACCAGCAACAGCCGCAGGCTCAGGCTCGCTCATCTGCTGCTGCCAATCTTTAAGCTGTTGAGCAGCGATCATGTCTGCCTCGGGAGTAGGCTGCTCGACCGTTTCGGTGTCTTTACCATCCTCCGGTGTTTCGGTAATTGGCAGTTCCAGCCACCGAATTAGGGCCTGCACGTCTTTTCCAGCCTGCTCGTTCCACTCGCGCCGTGAGCCGGCCAGATCAGCTACCTTTTGGAGATCTTCCGTCTCAAGCCGGCCTTCTAGCCGGCCTTGCAGTTCAGGATCCTTTGTCAGCTCTAAAACTGTGTCCGCTGGAGCAGTCTTTCGAGTCAATGGCGGTTCGAACTTAATCTCAGTGTTGCCATCCCGATACCTCGAGTAGCGAAGCATCTTTGGCTTAACGGTGGTGTCCACCGCAGATAATGCTTCAGTATCGGAATCCTCGAGGACAAACACCGCAGTGACCGCCGGACCGGAAAGATCAGCTTCGATTGTTCGGTTTACTTTGCGGGTCCCCAGATTCCCGCCTTCGGTGAGCCAGGACAGTGCTTCTAGCACGGTCGTTTTGCCGGCTTCGTTCGGACCGACTAACGCAATGAGGTCAGCGTCGACGTTACATCCTGTATCTAACAGCCTTTTGTAACCCCCAAACTCGATTCTGCTCAGCCGCATGCTCCCGAAGCCTTCCTATGTGATTGTTTGCATTATTGCAGGTCGAGCCGACATGGACCGTCCCGACCAACGTTGCCGAGTAGCGAAAGTTAGAGATCAATTGCTTTAGTGTCTTGCCACCAAGTTTCGAAGCGTTGACTTAAGTAAAGAGACTCAGCGGCATCGAGCTTGTCGATGCGAAAGATCCGTTTTCCGAAGCCACTTGGTGAAGTTCCAACACTGATGCCACCGTTGGTCCAGAGGTAGAACCGGTCGTGAAACGGGGGCGTTCCTATGCTCCACTTTTTGGCAGAGACATTTAGAGGAGGGCCTTTGGCGCTTCGTCCCGATAGGACTCTAACGGGGATTGTTACGGCGCTGAGAAGGTTCCAATCCTCAGGGTGGCTTCCGAAGTAGGGGTCTAAGACTAGAAGTTCATCCCGTGCATTACGTAGCTCTTGTTGAATACGTGACTCTGATTCGTTCCGGGTAGAGACGATTCTTCCTGTCATAGCGTCCTGGAGGAGTTCCGTGAGCTGTTGCCCTACGTTCCTGGCACGCTCCAGTCGCGCTGGTAGCTGAACTTCTGGCTTCTCTCCGACGCTCACATTGAGGCGATGATTTGTGCCCATGAGACTGATTTGAGCACTGATCTGCTCTGCGATATGAAACATGGAGGTTTGATCAAGTAGTCGGCCATCACTGTGCCAGAGGCGAACGCGGCGATCGACGTTGGAGCCCAGGGTCGGTAAGGATGCTGTGATCCATTCGTTCTCAGACACGTCAGGCAATCTGATGTCCCGGAGACGCAGACGTCGAATATCACTGACCTCTCCGTTGATTTGTTCTTCAAGTTCCAACTCGAGATCGCTGAATGAGACACGGTTTTGGTCAGCCATCACGGATACTTTGAACGTCTCTAGGTTCTTGCCTCCCACTACATCTACCAGCCATGCGTCTCTGCGTAGCTTCGAAACCAGTAATCCTCGGTCGTGTGTTCGTTCTCCGGTGAGTCCTGGTGTCATGCGCATCCCAGAGATGCTGGCAAGCGCAGACGCATCCCCGTTAGACATGGCTAAGGGTTCACCGTTGGCTGGAAACCAGAACCCATCGACGGGCCTACCAACGCGCGCGATCACCGAAGAGCGAGGCGTATCAGCCTTGGGGCAAAGGAGCATGGGCGTATCCGCACGCGAGTAGGTTGGGTGCAACGCTGGTAATGAGCCAAGGTCAGGCGAATGCCCCAACAAGGTGTCATTAAGCCAGCTATGGGCATCTGCCTGAGTCAGGGTTACTCGTACCGCTAGCCAAGGAGACCGCGCTGCCAGACCTTTGGCCGCCTGGTGCGTAGGGTGAATGCCTTGTAGCGGCCATTCAGCATCAGCAACGTCGCTGGGCGCAAAGATAATCGACGCCCACACCAACTCATGATCGTCTTCGGTGGTGCGCAAGATTCCGGACAGCACTCCGACGTCTTTGGGCTCGATTCCAAGCCACTCTGTAAGCTCAAACGTGTTACTCAAACTTTGACCCTCAAGGTCTGGATGCATGTCGCGCAGCGGAAGTTTCCATGTACTAATTATTGACTAAGCGCAATTCCGCGTGAGTCTAGGAGACGTGTTTGAACCGACGGCGTGTTCCATGATGGCTGAGTTGAGTTATACGCCTTGGAAGCGGCACAGAGAGACAATCCGCGGGGACAAGGAGTAGCAAAGCGCTGCATCCACACCTAGGTCAGGTGGGTGTTTCCCAAGTGAGGCCTCGTGTACTTCACTGCCGGCGGGTGTTCATGCCGATGACTTCGGGGCGGGCAATTCATTCATGTCGGCCAGAGGCGGGAGCTGTTCTCGGCCACGCAGGCAGTGCGGACGCGCTACCGCTTCCGCCCCACGGGCGAAGGCGTCGATCACAGTGCGGGAAACAAGCTCATCGGTGCGCGATAGGTGGAGTTGGACGCAGGGTTGACGTTATCTCGACAGCGTATGGGAGGCTGTGGAACGCGACGCCAGCAAGGTCTTCACTGACGGTTTTTGGGTGCTGTCCAACATGTGTTTTGTGGCCGAGGTTCGGATCGCGACACAAAAGCGAGATCAGTCACGGTAGTGGTTTGTGGGTTCCTTCGCGCCGAATCTGGTGGCGGTAGGTCGTCGAACACGGTCTGCCCTGCGATTAAGCGTGCTGCAGCGTCAGCTCCAGAGCTCGCGGTCATTTACTGGGCCACTTCGGTACTCTGCGTAGTTATCCCTTGGCTACACGGGTGCGAGACACGTCCTAGCGACCTGTGGCGTCGAAGTCTCCAGAAACGGAGGGAAGTTCCCAACCTGAGTACTCTAGATATTTGAGAATGATGCCATTGTTAGGGTTACGGAGCAGCGAACTTTGAACATCACTCTGAGAACTTCCTGCCGTGAGTTGTCCCAGAGCCAGGAGGCGGACCAGCAATGTGTCATGCTCGCTCTCGATTCTCTCTGCTGAAAGCGTGCGAAATCTTGCCGGTTCGGTGGTTGCCAGTCTTTGAACCGCAACAGCAACCATCTGAAGGTTTTGGGATTCACTAAGCCAGGACTCGAGATGATTACGGATCGTTGAGTTTAGATCGTCCGAACTGACTGCAAGAGCGAGTTGAGCGTTTGCCCAGGCCGGGTAATTCCACGGAGAGCTATATAGCTTGTCGAACCATTGTGATAGGTCAAGCCGGCCTCTAAAATTTCGGTTTGCCGTTGCGAGGTACCTGCCTATTCTGTCAGCAGCATGAGGTAGACGTGTCGCAGCAACCATCCAATCCTGAACCCGGTCGAAGTGCTCATAGTAAAGGAGACTCTTGATGACCATGCCGATTTCCGACCGGTCTGCACCCGCTGGGTCGCGAAGAATCTCGTCCTCTGCTTTCTCAAGCATGCTCGCATCTATGTAAGTTGCTTCGTGCTCTCCGTAATCAGTTTCGATAGTTACCGTCGTCATGGGCAGCTGGATGAGCCCCTGCGCCTCAATCCGCAATTTTTCTGCGCTAGCTCTGCCCGACGTTAGGAAGGTCTTGGAGGTGTTCAGCTCTAGGCCGGATTTCCGGCCATGTTCCTGAAGCTTCAACAGCAAGTCATACAGTTCGTGTTCGGGCCCCTCAAAGCTGATATCGTCCATCCATCTTCGAGCTGAGGTGATTCGTCCGTCTCCGAGCCGGGCCGCGATGAGATCGTCAACGCCGTTGAGCGCGAACTGGGCTAGTAGGGCTGAAGCAGTACTTCTCTGCGGAAGCCCAGAGCGACCTGGGAATTTTCCATGCTCACTCAAGACCTTGGAGATAATATGTGTCGTGACGCCATGATCTTGTGTTACTTCGGTGATCCGCCGGAGTAACGAGTCGGTATCGATCGATGAAAAGAATGAAGTTATATCAGTCTGTGCTGCATATTCTGTGGAACTTATTTGGGACTGACTCGTTTTGTAATCGAGCCACTCCTCTGACCCCTTGTGGGAGTAGATACCGTCACGGAATCTCCAGCCGTAGACCCACTCGGGAAGGGAAGCGTGGAGTTTCGAGGCCAGTCGAATGGCGGCCGCTGTATATGCCAGGCGAGTACGCGGATCCTGGATTACGGCCGGCCGGACACCAAGGAATGACTTCGGGACGCTAAATAGGTGGAAACTGGGAACAGCTTCAAACACGAACTTTTTATCAGCTTTCTTAACACCGAGGTCTTCCGCGTGCAGCGTCCTTGCAAAGTCCGGCTGGCATTCTGGCCATCCCCAAGGGTCGCGGTACCAGTCTCCATATTTCTCAGAGGTCAGGATTTCAGATGCTTTGATGAGATCTAACCCTAAATGTGCCATTTGGCCTCCAGTGAGCAGTAGTTGAGCTGCGTGCAGATCTCCTGTACGCAGATTAAGGGTAGTGTCTGTCGATTGAGTAACCTGCGGCACTGGAAGGGAGCAGCAAGGGGCATCGGTTGCGGTACAAGTTGCGGTCGTCGATCCTTAGCGATTTGGGTCAAGTCTCTTGGAATAGGGGCGGCTATGGTCCGCCGCTACTCACGGTTGTCTGAGCGTTAAGTCAAGGCGTTGGCGTGGGTCGTTTGAAGACGGGCGTCCCAGACGGTGTCTGGGACGATTTCACGTCACGCGTAAGGGAACTAAGTTTTTCCTGGCTGATCGTGTGTTGGTGTCTGTCGATCGAAGGCGAAATGAACAGTACCGGGTTTGGTTCCGTCAGTCCGCCGGTAGATTAACCTGCTCTCTTAATCCAGGGTGAGGACGGGGATTGAATTGATCTAGGCATTCAGCTCCCGTTTGGTCACGCGGGGCAACTTAGGGGCGTTGATTTCTCTCTCTACCCGCTCATGGATCGTGGTGGCGTGTGGCTCCGCCGTGAGGTTGGCGGCCGGGAATCGGGCAACGCCTCGTTCGAGGGACAGACAGCGGACGGGGACCGCCAATCCCTATCGGCCGAGTCCGGTGCCCTTGTGCGGAGAGTTAGCGAGCATCGCTAGATCCCCAGCGCTTCGGTGGCGAAGATCTGGCTGCCATCACCCAAGGTTACGTGTGAGCGCTGAAGGGGCGAGCTCGCCCGGGGTCAGGGCATCCACAGCGGCCATAAGCGTGGCGCTATGCCTTCGAAGGCCCGCCTGACGGCCTTCTTCCAGTCCTGGGATACGAGACTGGAGGGATGATCAAAGAACCACATTCCAGCTCGCAGGGCCTGGAGCCACTACTGAACATCAATGAACTCGCTGACTACCTCGGTGTCCCGGTCTCGACTATCTATGACTGGCGTACCAACGGGAAAGGTCCCCGCGCGTATCGTTTCGGTAAGCGCATCATGTTCGGTGTCACCGATATCCATGCCTGGATGGACACCATGCGTGAATCTTCCCCTGGGGCCGCCAGCTTTCCCACAGCGGGGGAGACCGCGAGTGGGTAGGCCCCGCACGCCCATCGGCACCTTCGGTACCATCGCCTGCCGCGAGCAACCCAACGGTAACCATGTCGCTCGTGCCCGGTTTCGGGACTGGGACGGCCGCAACAGGCTCGTCGAGGCCACCGGAGTCTCACGCTCCACTGCGGAACGGAAGCTGAAACAGAAACTCGCCGAACGCTCTTACTACCAGCCCGGCTTCAACCGGCTGAACGCCGATAGCCCATTCCCCGAGCTGGTCGCCTACTGGCTAGAGGACATGGAGAACGAAGATCGCCTCTCACGGACCACGAGAAACCTCTACGAGCGGGACATGCACACCCTGGTCTTTCCGGCGTTCAAAGACCTCACTCTGCGGGAGATCGGGGTCGCTCGCTGTGACTACTTCCTCAAGCAACTGGCTCAACGCAGCTATAGCCGAGCTGCCCATGCCCGCGTTGTCCTCCGCCTGGTCCTGGGGCGGGCGGTGCGGCATGAGATCTTGCCGCGTAATCCTATGGACCACGTCTCGCGGTTGCACCGGAAGAAGACCATCCCCGAAGCGCTCACCATCAGCGAGATACACGACATCCGTGCTGCGATCACTGCTTGGGAATCACGGAAGGTCTTGGCGGGTCCGAGACCGGATGGGCAGCTGGGGCAGATCATCGAGGTCATGCTGGGTACTTCCGCCCGTATCGGTGAGGTCCTGGCTATCCGCCTCCAGGACCTCCACCTAGATCACCCGGTGCCGATGGTGCGGATCGCAGGGACCATCATCAGCCGCAAAGGCGAACCGACCCACCGGCAAGACCACCCCAAAACTGACCGTTCGGTCCGGCGGGTGGCCCTGCCCTCGTTCGCACTTGAGGCGATTCGCTCACGCCTGCACCGTAGTGGTGATACTGACCCTGAGGCGCTATTGTTCAGCACCCGGGCGAGGACGCCGCATACGACGAACAACATCCGCCGACTCCTGCGACAGGTGATGGACCAAACGGGCATCGAGAACGTTACCCCGCATCGCTTCCGCCGGACTGTCGCCACTGTCATCAACGACGCCCAGGATGCGGTGCTTGCCTCCGAGCTACTGGGACACACCGACCCGCGAATCACGAGGCAGCACTACATCCAACCCGATGAGACCGTGGACCCCGTCACGGCTGAGCACCTCGAACAAGCCTTCGGTAAAGCCAGTTGAAGCGACTTCGAGAAAGTCTGAGACAGCTCTATTACCCTCCTCGCCAGCCAGTCCCAGACCAGCCACTTCAAGCACTCACAGCGTGTCTCGCCTATGGACATTGTCCATGCCTGCGAGGTCACGGAACAGCTCCTCGGGGTTCATGGCGGGGGCCGGGTGCGCTCCGCCGGTGATGATGGCTACACGTGTCCCTCTGCTCTGCGCCAGGTTAGGAGGTGATCCGGTGGTCAGGCCAAGTCTTCAGGTCGGTGCGGCTGGCTTGAGACTGCTTCCGCGGGTGTCGAGCCCTCGGCTCAGAGGCGACGGCCGGCGGACATCCACCCACATCCAGGAGACTGCACGGGTATCGTTGGACGAGGTACGACGCGCAGTACGCCCCAGAGCTCAACAAACTCGCGACAAGTGGCTATCGTGCAGGGTGTGACCAATCACCGGACGAGGAGGGACGCATGACTGGTACTCACTCGGCCACAGGGTCCGCCTTGGGCTACCAGTACCAGGCAGACTACTGCCTGTATGCCCTGCTCAAGGACGGTGGCCCAGGCCGCTCGGTCTCACTCGAGCTCCACGATGACGTCGCTTGGGACCGGGAGGGCACCGCCGAAGAGAAGCTCCAGATCAAGCACGCCATCCACGGCAAGGGCGGGCTCGGTGACATGTCGCGGGAGATGTGGAAGACGATCAAGGCGTGGCTCGATGACGGGCAAGCGGACAACTCTGACGGTCCGGCGCTAAAGTTGGTGTCCACAGGAACCGCACAGGAGGGCTCCGCTGCATACCTGCTCAAGGATCTCGATACCCGCGATGCCGCCGCCGCGGCAAGTAAGTTGCGAACAGCGATTGACCAGAGCAAGACTAAGGATGTTGCGATGCTTGCCGCTTTCGACGCGTTTAGCAAGCTTGGAACCGCGGCCCAGAACACTTTTGTCTCTCGGATAACCGTCGTCGACGCTGAACCTACGGTGGCGGATGTTGCGGCGGCCGTAAAGGAGAGGATCTGGACCCATCTCCCTGCCGAACAGAGTAAGCACGACCTGTTTCTCGAACAGCTGTGGGGTTGGTGGCGGGGTCGAGTGGTCGAGATGCTAACCTTCCGCTACTTCCCCCAGGATGACACACTTCGGCAGTCGGTGAACTCCGCCGACCTCACCTCCAAACTCATCCAGCTGACCGTAGCGTTCAGCGACCAAGGGTTACCGGAGTTCCCGGAGTTCGACGTGGCGGACGATGACGAAATCCTGTCCGGACTCGGCCGCGAAGTGTTCGTCCATCAGCTCAGCTTTGTGAGGACGCACGATCGCGTTGTTCGTCGCGCAATTGTCGACTACTACCGCGCAACGCACAGCGAGGTGAAGTGGCTCGAGCGAGACTTCCTTCGCGGCGACGACATCCAACGCTACGAACGGAAGCTCCGCGAAGCCTGGGACGTCCTGTTCGGCCTGATGCTCTCTGGGTTGCCCGCCAGCGCCTCCGAGCACGATGAGGCCGAAGCTGGCCGCAAGCTTTTGCAAGACGTTCTCACTAAACAGCCCATCCGTATTCGTGACCATGTCGACCAGGACTTCTACTACCGCGGGAAGCACCACATGATGGCTCAGGGCAGCGACCTGGGGTGGCACCCGAACTTCAAGACCAAGGTTGAAGAACTCCTGATGGGATCGATGACAACAGCATGACAACTGACGCCAGCGCCGTTGCCACCGACCCGGAGCTTCCGGCGTGGCCTGTGCGATCCCCAGTTCCGGCAGCCATGTTCAATCCGGCTCTGATCTCCGCCGCTGTCGCGACCGCAGCGAATCAGTACGAAGAGACCGCTGGCTTCGCAATGTCCTGGCCTCTCGCATACCTCGTCACCCCCTTAGTGCTCCACCGGCCGACCCGAGAAGGGCTCCCGCGCACGAAGGCAACAAGCCTGGCCAAGTGGGTCGGCGACAACGCCGTACTGGTCGAAGGCCTGCCCGTACGAGCCCGACAGATGACCCCCTACGTGCGGGAAGGCCTGCGGTTCGGGCTTCGCGAAGGCACCATGGAACTCCTCGACGGCGACGCCCTGCGCAGCCTGGCCAGCGCCCAGATCAACGTACGGAAGGTCGACGGTGACCTCGCTATGATCTACCGAGCCTCCGGCATGATCGGTCGAGTGTTTGGCCGCGCCGGCAGCGCCGCCGCTATCTTCGCCTCACTCCGCGTGCAGCCTTAGACGGCGATTCGGCCCAGAGGGTCACGGAGTGTCATCCCGGTTTTTCCCACCCCAGTGACGCAAAACATGGCAACGTAGGCTATATGCAACTTGCGTCGGTCTACCTATACTCAACCCACGGTGAGGTCGAATTCATCGACTTCAATCCTGGGCGCCTGAACATCGTTACGGGCGTTTCGCGCAAGGGTAAGTCGGTCTTGGTCAAGATCATCGATTACTGCTTGGGGCGTTCCGACATTCCCACCTCGGCTGGCAACGTGGAGAAGGCGCTCAGCTGGGTAGGCGCGATGTGGCAATTTGACGACGGTGGCCGCGCGTTCGTCGGACGACCGCTACCGCAGGGACAGCAGAAGAACGTTGAGGCGCTCCTGACCATGGGGGACGCCACGCTCCAGGCTCCGCAGTTCCCGTTCGAGCCGAACATGAACACCAAGACCATGCGACTCGAACTCGGTCAGCGCATCGGCATCGATGAGAGCAGGATCGAACCGCCTCTCGGGTCTCTCCGCGACCCGCTCCGCACCCATCTAGGTCACGCGGCTTTTTTGTGCATCCAGAGCCAGGACGAGATCTCGTCGTCGACCAAGATCTTCCACCGCTCCGGAGAGCGTGGAGTCGACGAGGCGTTGCGAGACACCATCCCGTACTTCTTGGGCGCAGTCCCGCCCGACCAGGCACTGCAGAAGGCGATATTGCGGCAGGAACAACGACGCCTGCAACGACTTGAACGTGACTTGCGCGACGTGATTGAAAACGCCGAAGGAATCGAGGCCGAACTTCTTGCGCTTCACTCCGAAGCAGTCGACGTCGGTCTGGCGGACCCGCTTGAATCCACCCGGCCGACGAATCGCAACGAACTGGTCTCACTCTTGCATCGCGCCAGTCGCGACGTCTCCGTCGTGCCGCCGGACACCGCATCTACGCAGTCCCAGGACGCCGAGCGGCGTGCTCGCAACGATCTCGAACGCGCCGAGGACGAGCTCGGCCAGCTGCTCGCACAGCGTGCACTCCTCCTCGACGAGTCCGAAGGTAGCTCCGACTACCAAGACGCGCTGAAAGTCCAGGTCGGGAGGCTGACCAGCCTCGACCTCCTCTCGCCCGCGTCCGTGGCCGCCGAAAGTGGAGATGAGGAGACCAGCGTCCAGGTTCCCGGCTGCCCCGTGTGCGGTCAGGAAACCGCCGACCCGACAAGCGGTCAGATGCGTGCTTCCTTAGAGAAGCTCAAGTCGCAACTGGTCGGCATCCGAGGAGCATCGCCGGCGAAAAGTGCCGCGCTTGAGAGCATCAACCAGCAAATCATGGAAGCGCAGCGACGCGTCCGCCAACTCCGACAGGCGGTCGACGCAACGCTCTCAGCGCAGTCAGCGGTAGGCCGGGACTCCAGCCGTAGGCAAGATTTCACCCGCGGTCGCATCGACGCACTCGTGGCCCGCGCCCCCGAGGCGGACGAGAGCAACGCTGCCCGGATTCGTGAACGGATCGCGGTGGCCGAAGGAACAATCGACGAACTCCAGCGGTCCTTGTCCGACGACTCCGCTCGCGAACGCCTCACCACCCGGCTCAACCGCGTCGGACGCGACCTCACTAAGCACGCCCAGGATCTCGGTCTCGAGCACAGCGACAAGAACGTACGCATCGACCTTGCCGAACTCACCGTGGTGGCCGAAGTCGATGATGATCCTGTGCCGCTGCACCGCATCGGCAGCGCCGAGAACTGGATCGGTTACCACGTCACCAGCCACATGGCCCTTCACGAATCGTTCATCCGGCACGACCGACCCGTTCCCCGGTTCCTGGTCCTGGACCAGCCGTCCCAAGGCCATTATCCGTCCCAACGTGAACGTCAGACAGAAGCGGGAACCGCTGACGCCGACGACCAAGCGGTGCGCGACCTGTACAAGAAGATGTATGACTTCGTCGACGACAACAACGGCAAGTTCCAGATCATCGCCGTCGACCATGCCGACTTCGCTGAGGAATGGTTCACGTCCTCTGTGGTCAAGGACTGGCGCGATCAGAGCCAGGGTCAGGTCGGTCTGGTTCCCGCTGAGTGGCTCGAACGCCTTGATACGACAACTGACGAAGAAGATCCCCTCATCGAGGAGTAGCTGTAGCTGGCTCATCCGCGATGACATCACCCAGGATCGAGCAGATCGCATCGTCAGCGCTGTCGTTACTGGCTGGATATGCGGTACTAGGCTGAGCGTGTGAGGATGTCACCCATGGTTGGTGACGAGTCTCCGGAGGTGGCCAGTGTCGATGCTGTGGCGCAGGAGTTCGGCGTCGCCTTGGAGCGTCCGTTGGGTGGTCGGGCTAGCGCGAACTGGCTGGTGGTGCGAGGAGGGGATCCCCTGGTGCTTCGGCGGTACTCAGATGTCTTGGAGTTGGGTCCGGAACGGTTGCGCCAGGCCATCGACTGGCAGGTCGAGGTACGCACCCGTGTGCGTCGAGCTGGGTGGCCGGTAGCCGCCGCGATCGGAGAGCCGCTCAGGTCGGATGGAGCCTGGTGGACGCTTGAGAGTTGGTTGCCCGGCGCGCCAGCCGTCATGACCCCCTCTCAGCATGCGGACCTGATTGCCCAGTGGCAGCGGATCGACGGCATCGCCGAAGATCTCGGTCCACAACCTCATCGCCTTGATCATCTTGCTGTGTTGAACGATGCAGAAGCCGCTCGATACCTGGCCCAGTGTGAGAACGTGCAGGATCGAGAGTGGTTGCTGACACGACTGGACCAGGTTCTGGCGGGAGCCCAGCGGGTGGACTGGGAGGCCTCTCGCCGCACCCTGGTCCACGGTGACCTTGCCAGGCACAACATTCTGTGGGCGGATGGGAACCTCTCCGGTGTTCTCGACTTCGAGCTTGCCACGATTGACCGTCGGATCACTGAGGCGATTCACGTCTGGCGGTGCCGCCACGATGATGTACTCCTCGCCTACGACCAGCAAGTGCCACTCAACGATCAGGAGTGGCGGATGCTCCTCATCGACTGGTGGGCCCTCATGCTCACTCTGTCCCTGTTCCAGCTGCGCCGTGGCCGGCAACCCAGACGTTGGGAACTCGATGGACTCCGACGAACCTCACCGCTGAGCGACACACTGGCCCACAACCTCTAACGAAAGGACTCCGCTAGTGGTGTCCGCGGCAGTTCCGCAGCCAGATCCTGACCGTGTAAGTGCGCCATGACCAGGCCTGCCATCCCGCTGCACTTCGACACGGATTGTCCGCCGCTGCGGCCGACTCGCCATCATCCGGATCTGCTGCGTGCAGCGAGTCGCCTACCTTGCATGAGCAGACGCGAAGGCCTCTGACGGTACGAGGTTCAACGCGCAGGGTTGAGAACCCTTCGCTGCATCTCGATACACGCTTTCATTCTGAGGCAACATGTGCCGCCACCTAGGCGAATGAACGCCCCAGGCGGGTAGTTGGGTGTCTCGGGCATGCAAGATCCTAGGAGGTAAGTGAAGTTTGTCTTCCTGCGAAGTCCCAGGTCAGAGGCCAAATCGGGGAGGGAAAATCTAGGTGGAATTGTGGCGAATACCACATGGCGTATCTAACAGTCCTAAAGGCGAGGACTGCTACAGGTCATAGAGTACTCCGTGGAAGAGTAGGAGGAGTGGCATCTTGCTCGGTACGATGTCAGCGCGAGAATTCATAACCACCCTGCTGTCTGTCCAACATGCTGTGCTCGTGATATCACTGGGTGGGGCCTGAATGACTCTGTTGCTGCGTGGCGGGTGATGCAGAGATAAGGGGTAGGCGATGAGTGCTGGTTCGACCGACCTGGCTGCCATGCTTCGCTCGATGGACGCCATCGTCCGGCCCGATGAGTATGTGTATGCGAAGGTGGCAGCCGATAATCCTGTTCGGGAGCGTGCTGCGGCACTGATCTGGGAGGAGGAGGGGCTCACAGCGGTCTTACCTCGCGAGGACGCAGATGCCTACGGCGTGACCTATGATTTCGTGGCTGCTTGGATCACTCTGACGGTACATTCTTCGCTGGAGGCTGTTGGATTGACTGCTGCTTTCTCGCAGTCACTTGCTGCCGAAGGCATCAGCTGCAACGTACTGGCGGGTT
>NZ_QWLD01000045.1 GCF_003600155.1 Nesterenkonia muleiensis
GAAGGCCGGTGCCTCTGCACCCGGCCGAGAGGCGAGCGGGGTTCCCCCGCCGCCGGGACCAGCACTGCTCAGCCGCAAGGCCAGCTCATCGGCGCTCAGCGGTCCCAGCAGGCGCAGCAGGTCCGCTACGCTTTCTGGACCCCGGCCCTCGGAGGTAGGCAGCCGCCGTTCGGGGGAGAGCCGCTGGGCGTATGCTTCGGCCTGGGCGATGACCTCGGCATCCAGAAACTCCCGCAGCTCCACCCTTCCGAGCAGCTCATTGAGCAGGTTCGGGTCCACGCTGAGCGCGGCGGCACGGCGTTCAGCCAGCGGGGAATCTCCCTCGTAGAGATACTGGGCGATATAGCCGAACACCATCGACTGGGCGAACGGGGAGGAGACATGGGTCGCGACCTCCATCACCCGCACCTTGCGCTGGGCGATCCTGCGGGTCAAAGACTCCAGGGCGGGAAGGTCGTAGACATCCTGCAGCACCTCCCGCATCGTCTCCATGATGATGGGGAACTCCGGGTACTGGTGCGCGACCTCCAGCAGCTGGGAGGCGCGCTGGCGCTGCTGCCACAGCGGGGTGCGCTGTCCGGGTCTGGTGCGCGGAAGCAGAAGGGCACGGGCGGCGGCCTCGCGGAAACGTCCGGCGAACAGTGCGGAGGAGGAGACCCGGCGGATCACCAGCTCCTCAAGCTCATCGGGCTCAAAGAGGAACAGCTCGGCACCCGGTGGCTCATCGTCCATCATCGGCACTCGCAGCACGATGCCGTCGTCGCTGGCGAAGGCCGCGCCGTCGAGCCCGTAGCGTTCGTGCAGGCGCTCGCCGACTGCCAGCGCCCAGGGGGCGTGGACCCGCATCCCGTAGGGCGAGTGCAGGATGATCCGCCAGTCGCCCAGCTCGTCCGTGGTCTGTTCGACGATCAGGGTGCGGTCGGAGGGGACGGCTCCGGCGGCGTCGTACTGGTCGGTCAGATAGCGGAGAAGATTCTCCTGCGCCCAGGTGTCCAGTCCCAGGCCGTTGAGCCGTTGACTGACCTGTTTCTGGTCTCCGCTGTGGATCTCGCGGGTGAATGCCCCCAGCGCCTCACCCAGCTCAGCGGGCCGGCCGATCCCGTCCCCGCGCCAGAACGGCAGGCTGGCTGGCTGCCCGAACGCAGGCGAGACCAGCACTCTGTCGAAGGTGATCTCCTCGATCCGCCAACTGGTGGCCCCCAGCGCGAAGACATCGCCGACCCGGGACTCATAGACCATCTCCTCATCCAGCTCACCGACCCGACGTCCCCCGGTGCGGGAGTCTCCGCCGGCCCGCTCCAGCTCAGAGCCGACCAAGTAGACCCCGAACAGTCCGCGGTCAGGGATGGTCCCCCCGGAGGTGACAGCCAACCGCTGGGCTCCGGGCCGGCCGGTGATGGTGCCGGCATCGCGGTCCCAGACGATGCGCGGGCGCAGATCGGCGAAACGGTCTGAGGGGTACTTGCCTGCCAGCAGGTCCAGGGTGGACTCGAATGCTGACCGTGGCAGTGTGGTGAAGGGCGCGGCTGCGCGCAGGGTCTCGAACCAGTCCTCCACGTCCAGGGATTCCATCGCAGCGGCCGCGATGGTCTGCTGGGCCAAGATGTCCAGCGGGTTGTGCGGGATCTTCAGCGCCTCGATCTGCCCGGAGAGCATACGTTCGACGACGACGGCGCAGCTGAGCAGATCGCCGCGGTGCTTGGGGAAGAACCACCCCACCGAGACTTCTCCCACCTGGTGGCCGGCGCGGCCCAGGCGCTGCAGCCCGGCTGAGACGGCGTGCGGAGCTTCGACCTGAATGACCAGGTCCACCGCGCCCATGTCGATGCCGAGTTCTAAGGAGCTGGTGGCGACCACGCAACGCAGCCGGCCGGACTTGAGATCGTCCTCGATCTGCTTGCGCTGCTCCTTGGACACCGAGCCGTGATGCGCCCTGGCAAGGGCAGGAGGCTCTTCCTCCTGGTGCTGTCCCGCAGGTGGGTTCCCGGTGTTTTCCGTGAGCTCCCGTCCGGCGGCGATCTCGTTGATCCTGCCGGTGAGCTTCTCAGCCAGCCGGCGCGAGTTGACGAAGGCGATGGTGGAGCGGTTCTGGCCGATGAGGTCGACCACCCTAGACTCCACGTGCGGCCAGATGGAGGGCTGGAGCGGTTGGTCACCTTCGCTGGTCTCGACGCTGGGGGAGACCATGTCCTGCACCGGCACGGAGAGCGTGATGTCCCACCGCTTCTCAGAGGGCGGGGCGATGACCTCTACCGGCCGGCGACCGCCCAGGAAGCGGGCGACCTCATCCCGGGGCTCCACTGTGGCGGAAAGCCCGACCCGCTGGGCAGGGGCCTGCAGCAGTTGGTCGAGCCTCTCCAGGGAGACCGCCAGGTGGGCTCCGCGCTTGGTTCCGGCCAGGGCATGGATCTCATCCACGATCACCGTCTGGACTGTGGCCAGGGTCCGCCGCGCCTGGGAGGTGAGCATCAGGTAGAGCGACTCAGGGGTGGTGATCAGGATCTCTGGCGGGTTCCGCACCAAGTCGCGGCGCTCCTTGGAGCTGGTGTCACCGGTGCGCACTCCTACCGAGATGTCGTTTGGGGTGGTGCCCAGCCGCCGGGCGGTGTGTCCGATGCCCACCAGCGGGCTGCGCAGATTGCGCTCGATGTCCACTCCCAGGGCTTTTAGCGGAGAGATGTAGAGAACCTTGGTTCCGGCGCTGTGACCGGCTGCGGCGTCATTCCCTTCGGCTTCAGGGGTGAAGGCCGCTGCCTCTGCACGCGGCCGGGAGGCCCACGGGGTCTCTCCGCGGTTGGCACTGAGCTGATCGATGGCCCAGAGGAACGCCGAGAGCGTCTTGCCCGACCCGGTCGGTGCCACCACCAGGGCGTGCTTCCCCTGTGAGACAGCCTCCCAGGCACCCTCCTGGGCGGGGGTGGGCGCCCCGAAGGAGGCGGCGAACCATGTCCGCGCCGCGTCGGAGAATCGGTCCAGTGAGCTCACCACTCCACTCTAGAACCAGCTGCCGACCTGGCAAGCGCCGCCCGGCCAAGCGCATCAGTCCCCTGAGTGCCAGAATCTCTCCGCCACACCTCTCGGTTCTGCCTTGAGGCGGAGACTTTCCAGCATTCGGTCACCGCGTAGCCCTTTTTACCGCACGTAGTGGAGGATGTCCTCCCGGCGCAGCGACCGGTTGAACAGCGGCCCGTCCGGCTCCATGATCTTCCCGGCGGCCAGCCCGCCTAGGGAGACCGGATCGAATCCCATCCGCACCAGCAGTCCCATGACCCGGCCCACGGCGCCGTTGTCGTCACCGGCCAGGGCCACGGCCCGGCGCTGCTTCAGCGCACGCTCCGGGTTCGCCGCCTCCTCCAGATCGTGGTGGGAGATGTGGTTGAGGGCCTTGACCGTATGCGCACCGCTGAAGCGGCCTGCGATCGCCATGGAGCTGGGAAGCTGCTCGTCCACCGCAGCTTGCAGCCACCCCGGAAGGAGTTCATCATGCCAGGTGTTGGTGGCATCCACCAGCACTGGTGTGATCGGCCGAGTCCGGAGGGCCTCCGGGCCGCTGACCCAGTCCGGCTCGACCTCATCCAGCTCCTCCTGGGGAACAGCGAGGATCACCACGCCGGGGCCCCGGCTCCGGGTGCGCACGGCGACCTCCTCGGGCCGCACCGGGTTCGCTCCCGGGGCGTAGATCTTCAGATGGTGCCGCAGGGCCTTCGGGGGCCGGGTGGAGCAGATGTCCACCTCAATCCCGGCACGTAGCATCACCCGCGCGAAGGCGGTTCCGGCCCGTCCGGCGCCCAGCACGCCCACCACCGGCTGCTCCGCGGAGCGCTCACTGTCCTGGGACGACTCCGAGCCGGTGCCAGTCTTCGCTCGGAGCATCCGGGTCTCAGACATGGTGATAGGGCTTCCCGGAGCTGATCTCCTGGGCGCGGTAGACCTGTTCGGCCAGGATCAGGCGCACCAGCTGATGTGGGAAGACCAGCTTGCTCAGGCTCCAGGTGAAGTCGGCCCGTGATTGCAGCTCGGCGTTCACCCCGTAGGCGCCGCCGATGATCACGACGACGCCGCGGCTGGCGTCGAACCGCTGCTGCAGGTGGGATGCCAGCGTGGGTGAGGAGATATTGGTGCCGCGCTCATCCAGCAGGATGACGTGCTGGCGGGGTGTGAGCGACTGGAGAATCCTGGCAGATTCCTCGTCCCGGGCGGCATCGTGATCCTTGGCGGAGTGCTGGAGCAGCTTCCAGGTGAGGTCATAGGGCTTGCGCAGCCGCCTGCTGTAGCGGTCGATGCCCTCGGCCACCCATGGTTCATGCTTCTTGCCGACCGCGAGAACAGTGATGCTCATGAAGAACGAGCCTACAGAAGTCTTCATCAGCTGGTGCAGCCTCGTGAAGAACCCACCCCGATCCCGAATCATGCGCTGTGTCAGCTTAGGGCGTGATGGCCTTCGCGCCCCCGCGGTGCCTCGTCTGGTCCGCAGCGGGCGCTGGAGCGATCACGGAGGCTCATGCTCCCGCAGAGCTGTGTTCTCGGGAGGGGTGAGACTTGACGAATATACCCCATGGGGTATATTGTCGCTCTGTGTAAGATAATACCCATAGGGGTATTTATGCAGTAAGCGCACATTGAGGAGATCCCGTGACAATCCAGGCCCTGACCCGACCAACACCATCGCTGGAAACCACCAAGCCGACGGCGAATATGCTGATCTGGATGTTTTTCGGCGTGGCGGCACTCGGCTGGTTCGCCAGCTCCATCCTGACCGCCGTGCACTTCTGGGTGCTGCCGCTGCCGGAAGGCACTCCTCTGACCGGGGCTATCGCGGTGATGCACAGTCCGTGGGCATACGTCGGCCCGATCCCGTTGGCCACCATTGGCGCGGTCTACTACATCGGCATGATGGTGATGGCCGCGATGTGGCTCTACACCAAGAGCCCCCTCTTGGAGAAAATCCTGCTGCCGGTGACCGGGGCTGGTGTCGCGTTCTCTGCCTACTTCGTCTACCTGCAGCTAGGTCCAATCGGTGAGATCTGTCCCTTCTGCATGGTCTCCGCCGCAGCTACTGTCATCTTGTTCACGATTGAGATCGCCGTGAAGCGTATCGGCGGCGCGGTGACCGCCCCGGCGGTCAACCCGGCCCTGGCCTACCCGCTCATGATCGCTATACCGCTGCTGCTCTCACTCGTGGCCATGTTCGCACTGACCGTCCTGCCGCTGCCGCGTTGAATCCGTGTGGTCTTCGCCCATTGGACTGATTATACCCCCATGGGTATATTTGCTTCTGGTGGGTGTCGCCATCTCACTAGGGTGTTGGAGGAGGCATCATGTGTTCTGCGGTGACGTGCCGTGAGTGCGGAAAGACGACATGGTCCGGGTGCGGCAAGCACGTCGACCAGGTCATGCGCGGAGTCCCTACATCGCAGCGATGCGAAGGTCACCAGAAAGAACTGAGGTCAGGGTTCTTCGCCCGCCTCTTCGGGCGGTAGGTGCGGGGGAGAGCTTCGTCTGTGTGCCCTGCGATGGTGGGACAAGACCCACTAGGGCTGTCATCGGGGCGGTCCAGAGACTCCACCTCAGAGCCTCCACCGCGATTGCTTTCGGTGGGGGCTCTGAGGTGGAGCATTTGGCGGAAGCGGAGGGATTTGAACCCTCGGTAGGGGGTTACCCTACACAGCATTTCGAGTGCTGCACCTTCGGCCGCTCGGACACGCTTCCTCAACTCGCCGCCTTCCGGCGGCGCCCATTCACTATACGGGAGATGGGGTCCGAGTCTCAAAAGCGAACAGGAGGGCTGCAGGCCAGGTTGGTGATGCGGCAGCGAGGTCCGTGTGTCTTCAGGATTTGGTGACTTTGACCCGGCTGGGGGAGAGGACGGCCTCGACGGTCAGGGCATCCCCGGGAGAGACGTCATCCTCGGCCACCGCACTCAGTTTGCGCGGCTGGCCCCGGTGTACCAGAGAGAACTCGAACGGGTCACCGGCTGCCGCACCGGTGATGGCAGTGCCCTGCTGGCCGACCTTGTCCTCGGGGTCATTGCCTGGGGTTTCGGCGCGCCGGATCAGCCGCACCGACTTGGCCGCGATCACAGCGATCACCACAGCAACCGCAATACCCACTGTCACGGCCACACCCATCGAGGCGTCGAAGCCTGCGGTAGCGATCCAGCCTCCGTAGCCGAATCCGGCCACCGCCGCGGCGATGGTGGTCGCCGACAAAATCCCGTCGCCGCCGAAGTCCAGGTTGACAGCATCCAGAACGCCGTCGAAGACCACCGCCAGCACAAGGATGACGGAGAACCCCAGGGCGATCAGAATGAACCAGGTCATGCGCCCTCGTCTGCGCTGTTCTGCTCAGTTTCGGTACCCGAGCCCACGCCCTCTGCGCTCTGGCCAGCGGAAGCACCGGAAATCTCCCCGCCGAACCGGCCGATCAGCTCTGCCAGGTCTACATTGGTCAGCGACTTCAGCAGCTCCATGCCCTGGGTGGCGTTGTCCAGCCCGGTCTTCACCACCTTGGAGGCACCGGAGGAGTCGATCACAGTCAGCTGGTCGATGCTTTCCATGGGCCTGGCAGCCTCGCGGACCACCTCGGGCAGTACCGCAACGATCTGGTCCAGGATGGCGGCCTCGCCGTAGCGGGCGTAGGCGTCGGCCTTCTTGTTCATCGCCTCAGCCTCAGCCTCACCGCGGGCGCGAATGGCGGCCGCCTCGGACTCACCCTCGATGCGCACCGCCTTGGCCTCTGCCTCACGGCGCTCCAGATCGGCCTGGGCGGCCAGCCGGACCCGCTCCGCCTCAGCCTGTGCACTGGCAATCTCCTCAGCTTTGCGGGCCTCGGCGTTCTGCTCGGTGGCGTAGCGGTCGGCGTCGGCCTTCTTATGGACCTCTGCGATCAGTTCCTGCTCGCGCAGTTCGGCACGGCGCTGCGCGGTTTCGCGCTGCTGCTCCACCACATCGCGCTGGGCCTGGGCCTCAGCCCGCGGACCGGCGGCCGCGGCGCGGGCCTGGGCCTGGTCGGTCTCCTCGCGAATGGTGGCCTCGCGCAGATCATATTCGCGCTGGTTGTCCAGAATCGCCTGCCGGGCGGCGATGCGTGCTGACTCGGACTCCCGCTCGGCTCTGGCCTCGGACACCTCGGCCTGGCGGCGTGCGTCGGCGGCTTCGGGCCGTCCCAGGTTCTGCAGGTAGTCGCCCTCGTCGGCGATGCGCTGGATGGTGAAGGTATCCAGCTCCAGGCCCTGGCCCTCCAGCGAGGAGGCAGCCTCATGGGCCACCTGGGTGGCGAAGGCCGAACGGTCCCGGATGATCTCATCGACGGTCATGGTGCCGATGATCGAACGCAGAGAACCCTCCAGCACCTCGGTGGTGAACGGAACTATCTCATCCTGCTTGCTCAGGAAACGCTGTGCGGCCGCGCGCACCGAGGTATCGGATCCGCCGACCTTCACAATGGCGATCGCGGTCAGGTTCATCTCGATATTGGTCTTGGACATCGCCGAGGCGGAGACCGTGATCTTCCGCGACTCCAATGACATCCGGTGCGCCCGTTGGATGAACGGGATGACGAACGTTCCCCCGCCCTGGACGATCTTCTGCGCCGCCGGCAGACCGTCGTCGCTGCGCCGGGAGGATCCCGAGCCGGTGATGATGATCGCCTCATTCGGCTGGGCGATCTTGTACCGGGAGACGATCGCTCCCACCGCGATCGCAATGACCAGCACCAAGCCGATGATCGGGAGAATGATCCCGTCGCCGAAGTTTTCCATATTGCTTCTCCGCTCCTAGACCCCACAGCTGAGCCGTTGACTGCCGATGCACACGAGCATACAGCCCTGGTTCTCCCGGCAGACAGTGCCCGTCTGAGGTTCCTGACGCGGCCCACGCAAACGCTGTGGGTTCGCACGGGACCCGGGCGCCTCAGGGGCTGGTCTCGCTCAGCTTACGCGGGGCTGCACGCTTGAAGCGCTCAACCCCGCTGTTCGGCGAAGAACTCTCGAAGCAGGGCGCTGCACTCCTGCCTGCGGACTCCCGGCTGAATCTCCACCCAGTGGTTCAGCCGGGGCTCACGCAGCACGTCGAACACGCTGCCGGCTGCGCCGGCCTTCTTGTCCCATGCACCGAAGATCACCGTGGAGATCCTGGATTGGCTGATGGCCCCGGCGCACATGCTGCACGGCTCGAGGGTGACCACCAGCGAGCAGCCGTCCAGCCGCCAGGTGCCCATCGCTGCGGCTGCGGCACGCAGCGCATTGATCTCGGCATGGCCGGAGGGGTCGGCATCGCGCTCCCTGGTATTGAAACCTTCACCCAGCACCACCCCGTCAGCGCTGACGAGGACGCCGCCCACCGGGACGTCTCCGGAGGCAGGAGCCAAGGCAGCCAGCTCCAGGCACCTGCTCATCAGCCGGTGCTGGGTCTGCGGTTCTCTGGGGGAAAAGCTCATCTGAAGACACACTACTGCCACGTGGTGACTGCTAACTTGTTCTCATGCGCACACATGCCGTCTCCCACCCGCTGATCGATCATAAGCTCACCCAGCTGCGCCGGGTGGAGACCACCTCCAATGTTTTCCGTGACCTGACCCGGGAGCTTGTCTCACTGTTGGCCTATGAGGCCTCGAGCTCACTGCCCACTGAGGATGTCGAGATCCAGACTCCGGTGGCGCAGATGACCGGCACCAGGCTTGCCGGCTCCAAGCCCCTGGTGGTGCCGATCCTGCGCGCCGGACTGGGCATGCTGGACGGGATGACGGCTATGATCCCCACCGCTGAGGTCGGCTTCCTGGGCATGGCGCGCGATGAGGAGACCCTCAACGTCGTCACTTACGCTGAGCGTCTGCCGGATGACCTCACCGGACGGCAGGTGTTCGTGCTGGATCCGATGCTGGCCACCGGAGGCACACTGGCCGAGGCCATCCGCTTTTTGCAGCGTGCCGGAGCGGCGAAGGTCACCTGCATCTGTCTGCTGGCCGCACCGGAAGGCATCAAGCGGCTGGAGGAGGAGGTCGGTGACTTGGACATCGAGCTGATCGTGGCCGCCATCGATGAGAGGCTCAATGAGAAGGCGTATATCGTCCCTGGTCTGGGGGATGCCGGCGACCGGCTCTACGGGCTCGCAGAATAGTATGTGACCCACATGACAGGGCACCTGTCCTGTCTCAGCATGTGGAAGTTTCCCGCTTATGTTACTTGCATTTGGGAAATATTACGGGGATGCTGAGAGGGCAAAGTGCCCGGCCGTCCGCCAGGAAGAGTCACGATTAATATGTCCGCACCGCTCAGTCAGACCCAAAATCCAGGGTACGTTCACGTTTCCGTGCGTAATGCTGCCCGGCGTGCGGAGCTCTCTCGCAAGCTGCGCAATGGCGCACCTGGGGGCAGCGACCTGCGCACCGCGCCGGTGCCGGTGCTGGCATCCAACGGAGCCACCGCACAGATGGTCCATCCCGACGTCGTCACCCGTGGCTTCGTCATCTATGTGGGGCTCGACGAGGATACCGCCAAGGCCGAGGGCACCTCACTGCACCGGATCGCCACGGAGCTTCGTGACTACGTGGAACATATTGCTCCCCAGTCCCAGGTACATATCGCGATGGCTATGGCTGCCTCCACCGCGGAGGGCACTGACCTTGAGGTGGTCCGCCAGGCACTGGGCGACCCGACGGTCTCTGCCAAGGGCCAGCCGGAGCACTCGGCTGTACAGCCCACGTCACCGGCGCAAGCAGCCTCCGGGGTGCTGATCGATCTGGCTCGGCGCGAGGTCCGGCTTGACGGCGATGGCCTCAACCTCACCTATAAGGAGTTCGAGCTGCTGAACTACCTGGTGGACAACTCTTCACGCACTGTGGGCAGGGATGAGCTGCTGCAGCGGCTCTGGCGGCATGTGGACGTGGAGCAGATGCCCAATGAGCGTACGATCGATGTCCACATCCGGCGTCTGCGGTCCAAGCTGGGCCGGCTGGCCAACACGGTGCGCACAGTGCGCGGCCAGGGATACCGGTTCTACGAACACCCGGAGGTCACCGTCTGGGCCGCCCCCGAGTACAGCATCTGATCATCTAGGCGACGGGGACCGCCCGGGGACCCAGAGTAATCCCCTCCCGGCCTTCAGTCATCAGCTGGGGACGGGTCAGACAGTGGCAGTCTCCGGTGCGGTTGATTGCTGATCAGCCGTTGACTCGGCAACGGGAGTTTTCCGTGCCCAGCGTTTGAGCGCGATGACGCTCAGCGCCGTCACTGCGGTGCCGATGAGCACGGAGAGGATGAACAGCAGGAAATTGTCGATGGCGAAGAAGACGAAGACCCCTCCGTGCGGGGCATAGGAGGTCACGCTGAACGCCATGGTCAGCGCACCGGTTGCCATGCCGCCCAGCATCGCCGAGGGCAGCACCCGCAGCGGGTCTGCGGCGGCGAAGGGGATCGCGCCTTCGGAGATGAACGCAGCCCCCAGCAGCACTGCGGTCTTGCCGTTCTCCTGTTCGGCGCGGCTGAAGAGCCGGCGGTCGACGAAGGTGGCCAGCGCCATTCCCAGTGGGGGAACCATGCCGGCGGCCATGACAGTGGCCATGATCACCAGGGGAGCCTGTTCCCCCGCGGCCACTGCCCCGGAGAGGCCGGCGACGGCGAAGGCGTAGGCCACCTTGTTGATCGGCCCACCCAGGTCCACGCACATCATCAGGCCCAGGATCAGGCCCAGGACCACTGCTGCTGCTCCGGTCATTCCGCTCAGCCAGTTCTCCAGCCCGCTGGTCAGTGAGGCGATCGGACCGCCCAACAGCATCAACATCAGACCTGCAGCAACAATAGTGGCCACCAGCGGAATGATGACCACGGGCATCAGCCCGGCCAGCCACCGGGGGACCTCGAATGTGCGGAACCAGCTGGCGACCGCACCGGCGAGCAGGCCACCGATGATGCCGCCGATGAACCCGGCCTCCATCAGCGGCTCGGCGACAGCGCCGGCGATGAAGCCAGGCGCGATCCCGGGGCGGTCGGCCATACCGTAGGCGATATAGCCAGCCAGCGCGGGGACCAAGAAGCTCATCGCCGTATCACCGATGGCAAAAAAGACCGAGCCGAGGTAGGCGCCCAAGGGGCCCCAGCCGACGAAGTCATCGGGCAGGTCAGCTTCAGTCGGGAGGTTCCACAAAGTGTTGTCGATGACCACGTCGCCTGCGACGTCGGTGATGTTGTAGCCGCCCAGCAGGAAGCCTAGTGCCATGAGCAGTCCGCCTGCGGCGACGAAGGGGATCATGTAGCTGACACCGGTCATCAGCACCCGCTGGGTCTTCCGGCCGAAGCTCTCGCCGGAGTCCTCGGCAGCGGTCTCCTCGCCGGAGGTGCCGGCGGCCACTCTCTCAGCCTGCGGATCATCAGCTGCGCTCAGCGCCTGGGTGATCATCGTCCCGGGTTCGTTGATGCCGCGTTTGACGCGTCCGGCCACTACCGGTTTGCCGGCGAAGCGGTGCTTGTCCCGCACATCGACGTCAGCGGCGAAGATGACGGCCTCAGCCTGCTGGACTGCCTCTGGCGGTAGCGGTGCGGCCCCGGATGAGCCCTGGGTCTCGACCTGCAGATCGACGTTGAGTGACTCGGCCGCACGCTTGAGCGCGTCGGCGGCCATATAGGTGTGCGCAATGCCAGTGGGGCAGGCGGTGACCGCCACCAGCCTGCGGCGGGCCGAGGCAGGCTCGCCGGAGGTGGCTGAAGGCGTCTCATCAGGGGTCTTTTGTGGCTGATCAGGACTGACCGAGTTCTCGATGAGTGCCACGATCTCTTGCGCATCGGAGGCTTCCCGTAGTTCGGCCAGGAAGCTCTCGTCGATCAGCGAGCTGGCCAGAGCGGAGAGGATCGTCAGGTGCTCCTCGCTGGCCCCGGCCGGGGCCGCGATGAAGAAGATCAGGTCTGCCGGGCCGTCGGGGGCACCGAAGTCGACCGGTTCCTGCAGCCGCGCGAAGGCCACGGTGGCCTGTTCAACGGCTGAGGTCTTGCAGTGCGGGATGGCGATGCCGCTGGCCATCCCGGTGGCGGACGTCTGCTCACGGGCCCATGCGTCCGAGGCCAGCGAAGCGGCGTGGCCTGCGCGCCCAGCGGTGGCGATGAGTTCGGCGAGCGCGGTGATGACCTTGTGGGGGCTGCTGGCCGAGATCGACTCCAAGCTCACCAGGTCTTCGGTGATGATGCTCATTGGTCTTCACTTTCTTCTGGGGATTGACAGGTCAGGGGCTCGACCGTGACGGTGTGTGGTTCGAGGTCCTCAGGTGAGGGCATCTGGGATCCTGGCAGGGAGGCTGCTGCGCGGCCGTGGGCCATGGCGTGCCGCAGCCGTTCAGCGGGAGAGGCACCCTGGTCTGCTGCGGAGATATAGCCGGCAAGGGCGGCGTCGCCGGCCCCCACGGTGCTGCGGGCAACGATTGGCGGCCCGAAGCCCATCAGCACATCGGCCTTGGGCTCAGCTGGCACCAGCACCGCGCCATGGGCTCCCAGAGTCACTAGAGCGGTGCGGACGCCGTATGGCTGAACAGCACGTACCAGTTCGACGACGGCGGACCGGTTCTGCTCCAGCTGTCCCGGAGTCGTGTCAGTCCGACGGCCGGTGAGCAAGGTGTGCAGCTCTAGCAGCTCGTCGGCGTTCGGCTTGATCAGGTCTGGTTCGGCGGCTGCGGTGCTGGCCAGTGCCTGGCCGGAGGAGTCCACCGCGATCTTGGCCTGTGGATGGGAAGACCGCAGTGCGCTGATCAGCCGGGTGTAGAGCTGAGGATCGGTGCCCGGCGGAAGCGACCCCGCGAGTGCCGCCCACGTAGTGTCTGGAACTGAGGCGGCAGCTGTGATCAGCGCTTGCTGCCGGTCAGCGTCCAGTTCAGGCCCGGGCTCATTGATTTTGGTGGTCACCCCTGTTGGATCGGTGATAGTGATATTGGTCCGCACCGCAGCCCCCAGGGGCACTGTCTGGTAGGGCACGGCGAAGGAGTTGAGGCTCAGCAGCAGCGGGTCATCGGCCTCGCTGGGGATCACCGCCACGGTCGGCAGCTTGGCGGCGGTCAGAGCCCGGGAGATGTTGACGCCTTTTCCTCCCGGGTCGGTGTGACCGGTGACTGCCCGGTGCACCTGTCCAGGCAGCAGAGGCGAGGGAAGCTCGACGGTGCTGTCCAGGCTGGGGTTCGGGGTGACGGTGATGATCACGGGGCCTCCGCAACAATGACAGAGACCTCGGCGGCGTCGAGCGCCTCGGCCAGCCGGACCGGTGGTGCGGCGTCGGTGATGAGAATGGCGATCTCCTCGAGTCGGGCGAACTGCACCAGTGAGGTGCGTTCGAATTTGGAGGCGTCTGCCAGCAGGATGGTGCGTCGGGCTGCTCGAATCAGGGCGGTCTTGACCGCTGCCTCGGCTGAGTCCGGAGTGCTGAGGCCGAATGGCCCGTCCACGCCGTTGGTGCCGATGAAGGCGACATCGGCGCTGCGGCGGCTGAGCGTCTCCACTGTGGTCGGCCCGACCGCAGCCCCGGTGATGCCGCGGACCCGTCCGCCGATCACCTCCATGTCAAGAGCTTCGACATCACTGAGCTTGGCTGCCACCGGCAGAGCGTTGGTCAGCAGATGGCGGCTCCTCTCTGCGGCGCCGGCGGCAGTCTCCAGAGCCACCATGTCCGCGAAGGCCTCTGTGGTGGAGCCGGCGTCGATGATCATGGAGCCTCCCGGGGATGGAGGCAGAAACTGCAGGGCCGCCTGCGCGATCCGGCGCTTCTGGGCTGAATGAGTGCTGTGCCGGTCGTGCAGCGGAGTCTCGGTCCGGGGCGCTGCTCCTGCTGCCGTCGCACCGCCGTGGACCCGGTGCAGGGCTCCTTGGGTCTCCAGGGAGTCGAGGTCGCGGCGGACCGTCTCCCGGGTGACGCCGAATTCGGCCGCGAGGCGCTCCACCGTCACTGTGCTGGTCTGGCTGAGCAGCTCCAGGATGCGGCTCCTCCGTTCGAGGGCGAGCAGTGGCACGGCAATGTCCTCTCTTTTTTGTGATCCACCACACATGTGGATATAAGTGACTTTATCTGTGTTTATCTGTATTTGCAACATGTTTCTGTGGTAAATGCCGAGCGAGAGCTCCTCGCGGCTAGGCTCGGAGAATGAAGAGACTGCTCATCCTCCGGCACGCCGAGGCGGGCCACAGCTTCACCGGTGACGACCATTCCCGCACGCTCACCGACTACGGGCAGCAGCAGGCACGCCATATGGGCCGCTGGCTGCTGGAGTCTGAGCACTGGCCAGAGTCCACTCTGGTCTCCTCGGCGATGCGCACCCGGCAGACCTGCCTCTGGATCGGCCATGAACTCGGCGACAAGGCGGTGACCCCGTATCTGGACGACCGGCTGTACCTGGGGTCCTCGGCTCGGCTGTGCTCGGCGATCAACGAGACCCCGGAGGCGGTGCAGACACTGCTGGTCATCGCCCATATGCCGGGTGTACAGGACCTCAGCATGGATCTGACCAGTCCAGACTCATCCGAGCAGGCCGCGCTCGCCATGGCGTCCCACTGGCCGCCGGCGGGGCTGGGAGTCTTCTCCGTGGACAAACCCTGGGCCGAGCTGGACGGGCGCGACGCCGCCCTGACCGAGTTCATCAGCGCCGAGGCCTGACAGCCGCGCCTGCCCCAGCTCTGTGCTTGCCCTTAGGATCGGAGTATGCGCTTAGATGATCAGGTCACCGACAACGCCGGAGTGCTCAGCGACGCCGAGATCGCTGAGGTACAGGAGCACTTCGACCAGATCGCCGAGGACACCGGCTACACCGTCTTCGTCGCCTTCTACGACGACTTCGGCGGCATGGTGGCAGAGGACTTCGCTGATCAGGTCGGTGAGGCTTCGAGCTTGGGCACCCATAACCCGGGTCTGGTGGTCGCGGTCGAGGGTGACTTCGGGGTGACTATTGCCGACGGTGCCGAGTTCACCGAGGACGATCTCTACGACATGGTCGTCGACGACGTCGTTCCCCACCTCAGTGGTGAGGACTGGGCCGAAGCCTCCATCGCCTATGCCGACGGCGTGGAGGAACTGACCAGCGATTCTGGGGGCGGTGTTGGGGTGATGATCGGCGTCGTCGTGCTCATTGCGCTGATCGGGCTCGGGGCGCTGCTGTGGCGCCGTCGCGGCGGTCAAAACCAGACTAGGAAGCTGCCGGAGGGGCATCCGCTGCGCCTGCCGACCGCCGAGCTCTCAGCCAGATCGGGGCAGGCTCTGCTGGAGATCGACAATGCTATCCGCAGTTCGGAGGAGGAGCTTGGGTTCGCCCGGGCACAGTTCGGCCTGCAGGAGACCGACCGGTTCCAGGAGGCGCTGGGGCAGGCCAAGCAGTCTGCCCGCTCCGCGTTCGCGCTGCGCCGCGAGATGGACCAGGCCGAGCAGATTGAGGAGGATGCCCAGCGGAAGGCGCATGCGGAGATTCTAGAACTTGCTGATGAGGTGGAGGAGGCACTCGCCGCCCAGGCTGAGCATTTTGAGAAGCTGCGTGATCTCCAGGCACGTGCCCCAGAGCTGCTCAACGAGCTGGATCAGCGGGCCGGGGAGGTCGAGAGCGGACTGGACTCTGCGCGGGCTCGGGTGAAGGCCCTGCAGGGCCGGTACTCTGAGGCGGCCGTGGAGTCGGTGACGGAGAACCCTGAGATGGCCGAGGAGCTGCTGGTGGAAGCCCGGGAGTCTGTGGCCGAGGGGCGCGCCCGGCTTCAGGACAATGACGTGCAAACCGCGGTGACCCATCTCCAGATTGCGGAGGAGGCAATCGGGCAGGCCTCCACCCTGCTGCAGGACGTCAACGATGCCGGGAGTCTGCTTGCGGAGTCTTTCGACAAGCTGGACGCGGCCATCGACTCGCTGGCCGAGGACATCGCAGAAGCAGACCGGCTGGCCGCCGATGACCAGCAGGTGGCCTCACACCGGGCTCAGGCTCAGGAGGCTCTGACCGCTGGCCGTGCGGCGCGGGAGGAGCGTGGCGACCCGGTGGGTGCTCTGCAGCGGCTGGAAGATGCGGAGACGGCCTTGGACGATGCGCTGAGCACAGCGCGCCAAGAGCAGGAGAACCGGCGGCGGGCTGAGCAGCGCAACGCTCAGCGGCTGCAGCGGGTGCAGCAGCGGATCACGATGGTTCAGCACTACATCTCCAGCCATCGCGGGGCAGTGCAGCAGGGAGCGCGGACCACTATCGCGGAGGCGGAACGCCTGCTGGAACTGGCGCACCATGCGGAGCCGCAGGAAGCTGCGAATCTGCTGACCCGTGCCGAGCAGCTCGCCGACCAGGCGCACAATCAGGCAGGGGCGGACTACTCGGCGTCTCAGCGCGCAAACATGGGCTGGGGACCCGCACCGTATCCACAAGGGCGTCGCAGATCAGGATCTGGCATGGGCGGTATGGCTGCGGGCATGATCATTGGCGGACTGCTGGGCGGCGGTGGTGGCAACACCCGCAGCAGGCACCGCGGAGGCTGGGGCGGAGGGCTCTCTGGAGGCGGATCCCGCGGCAGCTTCGGGGGAGGTGGCCGCGCTGGAGGCGGATTCAGCGGCGGAGGGCGTTCCCGCGGTGGGTTCGGCGGTGGCTCCCGCGGGTCTCGCGGCGGCAGTTTCGGCGGTGGACGAGGGAGTCGGGGCGGTCGCTTCCGCTGAGCCGGGAGTCGCGGACGGTTGATTTGTCCGACCTCGGTGGCCGCGTGTATAGTCGTCAAGGTCCAAGTCACGCTACAGTGATATTTGAGGATGATGCGCCTATAGCTCAGCTGGATAGAGCGTCGGTCTACGGAACCGAAGGTCTGGGGTTCGAATCCCTATGGGCGCACTAACTGCGAAACACCCTTGCATCCCAGTAAACACAAGGGATGCAAGGGTGTTTCTTTGCCCTGTTTTGAGAGTGATATAGGGGGTTATTGGGTTATTGGCCAGAATGTGTGTATGGCTCGGGCGTGTCATCTCCGTCCTTCCCAGCCTTTCCTGGCCCAGAGCCCTTCCTGGGCTATAGCTGAGGTGCCGTAGGTCTCAGGTCCGCTTGGGGCTTCCTCTATCGGCTTTGGCTGGGTTTGCTTTGCTGCTTCCCGTTGCTGTCGCTGGACCAGGTCCCATGGGTCATGGGGGTGTTCGGTGAGGCTGTTGAGCAGCCAGTCCACGGCTTTGCGTGCGTGGTGTTCGGGCATGCCTCGGTGATGGCGCAGCAGGTGTTTGATCGCGTTGTTGGGTCCGCCTTCTAACCGTGAGGTGGCCCGCTCCACGGTGCGCTGCTGGTCTTCGAGGTAGTGCTCGTCGAGGAAGGTGAACAGGGACTTATCCCGGATTAGCTGCCGGTAGAGGCCCTGGGCTCTGCGCAGCCGGATATGGGTGTACCCACCAGTTCTGGTTCTGCTTGACCCAGGAGGGCCGTTCCACGCCTCTCTTCGCGTAGGTGCGCTGTTTCAGGAACCTCTCCCAGCGGGCTTCCCAGCAGGCATAAGCGCCCATCCACGCTGCTGCCGCATCGAGGTCCTGAACCTTCATCAGGTCCCTGGTCAGGCCCAGAATCTCTTTGCCTGCCTCAAGCCGTGGGTTCAGGGTGGTGTGCCGAACCGCTGCGGCACGGATGTGGAAGTAGCAGCGCTGGATCCGGGTTCGTGGCCACTGCTGATCCAGTGCGGCACGTAGTCCGGTCCCGCCGTCGGTGACCACCACATCCGGGGCGGGGAAGCGTTTGAACAAAGCTGCCCAGGCTGCTTTGGATTCCCGGTTGCACCACTGCCAGCCGATGACGTGGGTGCCGTTGTGAGCGATGAGCACGCACCACCTGTTGAAGTAGGTGCCATCGACGATGATCTGCCGGTGAGCCTCCCCGGTGGGGTCTGGCTGGGGGACTTCGATATCCCAGCACCAGGCTGTCTGACGGCGGAAGGATCGATGCTTCTGGGTGTGCCGAGGCATTGAAGTGGGGCTGAGACCGGGTGGAGCGGCTGATGCGCATCGCCCTGATCAGCGGTGTGCGAAGGG